>NZ_SCMK01000029.1 GCF_005503355.1 Sphingomonas sp. 1F27F7B | reverse complement strand
CTTCAAGATCGCGATGATCTGCTCTTCGCTGAACCTGCTGCGCTTCATTCTCGTCCGACTCCTTTGCGTCGGACTCTACTCAAAATCGGTCACATTCCAGGGGCGCACGTCACGGAGAGAGATCCATCGTGGAAATCGAGGATTTAAGGGTATTCAAATCTAGCTTTCTGGATAGATTGCGGATCGTATCCGGATACGAAATTCTAAATGGAAGTCCTAAATTTAGATCGCTATGACGATAGAAATATTTTAATTCCATGTCGGGTGGATTTAACCGGCCCCACCGAGTGGGCCGTGTGGTTTGTTTAGGTGTTTGATCCCACGGTTTGATGGTGCGATCCTTTCGTTGGATTGGAAGGAAGCCGCATGGGACAGGTACGTCACGGGAGCGCCACGATCACGCACGCTGTCAGAGCAGTAATACAGCGATCGCAAGCTTCGCTCGCGACGCTGAGCCGGGAACTGGGAATCAATCCCAAGACGGTGGCGAAGTGGCGTAAACGGACGACGGTCGAGGATTTGAAGACTGGGCCGAAGGCCCCTCATTCCACCATCCTGTCCGAAGCCGAGGAGGCGATGGTTGTAGCCTTCCGGCGGCACACCCTGCTGCCGCTGGACGACTGCCTTTATGCGTTGCAGCCGTCGGTCCCGCATCTGACCTGATCAGCGCTACACCGCTGCCTGCAGCGACACGGCATCTCCCGTCTGCCGGACGTCGAGGGCGACAAGCTGAGGCGCCAGCGCTTCAAACGCTACCCGATCGGCTTCTTCCACAAGGACATCGCCGAGGTGCAAACTGCCGAAGGCATGCTCTATCTGTTCGTCGCCATCGACCGCGCCAGCAAGTTCGCCGTCACGCAACTCGTCGACAAGGCCGACATGCGAGGGCGCTGATCGGCAGCTATGTGCCCCATCTCAGCCGTTCAACTCGGAAAGCCTTGATCCCGAAAGCCGCCGTTCATTCATGCGGCGGATGATGGCTGAGTTTGGGGACTTTGCCGCCGTTCCGCTCCGAGAGGGAGAACGCAGCCGACCAGACATCGCCGAGAATGCAACATTATGGGCAATAGGGTTGCGCGCATAAATTTTCGATTAGGTGCCGACGCCTCCGAATGGTGCCCGCGCCTCGACCAGTCCGCCGACAGATCGTTGGCGCCGATAGGGCAAGGATAAGGTGGACATGATTGATCGGGCAACAGGCGAGGCACCGCACCGTACCACATGCGCTTTGCGCGCCGCCGAGGCCAACTCAACATTAGGGGCGTAGTTCGCCTCGAAGAAGAGCGGCTGCCGCCGGCTACCGCGCTCGGTCACACGATGCGGAACACCGAGAAGCGCGATGCGTGCGAGCTTAGCCATTGAGGCGGCGGTGCCGGGCCCAACGCTGCGTGCAATTATTTATAGCACCTCCGGAATTATGGTGCGCCGCTAGCAAAATTTGTAATTATCGACTCGTATTTCTATACAAAAATCTCCAAATCCGCTATTAAAATCCGGATCGGTGTCATCTATAGTATATTTTGACTTAACTCTGGCACCTCTTATTATTGATCCATTTTTTGATATTTTGATTATATTTGGATATACAACGAACTCACCGTTATTCTTTACGATGGCATTGTTATCGCTATCCAGCTCAACTAACCTCAACCCCCCTCCCAGGCGGACTTCGCCTTTGGAGCATCCACCGCAGGCTATGGATGCCAGTGCAATCGAATAAAGTAGTTTTCTAATCATTTGTAGTTTACCGTCTGCTGCCAGTCATAGTTTATCCGATATGGAACTCTATACTATCTCTTATTTCCAGGAGGGTCTTTAAACCAGTCCGATCCGTTCGATAGCGTGTCAGAGGCGGCCGATGATGCTATTCGGTATATCAATCCGCGTTCGATTTCAGAGAATAAAGAATGTGGCGGATGTGTGCATATGAAGGGCGGAAAGTATCAAGCCTATAACCCTGTATCAAACGGAAAAGGTGATTCCGTTAAATTTGCCGCACCTAAAAGCCTGAAATCCGATTATCATACTCACGGAGACTATTCTAAGCCTGACGCCTCTGGAGCACCTGTTAGGACAAGTAAGGCTAATGATGGATATGATAGCGACCATTTCTTGAAAGGATCGGGGGCCGATACGGGGATTGCCGCGTTTCACGCCGCTCGACGAGTTGAGCGCGATCACGCTCCGAGCCAAATTCTCGCCAAGCGGGCGGCTGAGTTCCAAGAAGGAAGCCGTCAGCTTGGCGGGCGGGCGCTAGCATCCTGGCAGCCTCATTGGGCTGGAACGGGGGCAATGCCTAGCCGTCCTGCCGCTGGCGTGCCCCGGCCAGAACCATTGCTATCGTTTCCGGGGTGCCCTCGCGCTTCCAGAGGCGATAGCGGCTGCAGCACGCGCCAGCGTCGCCATAACGGCCGGGCATATCTTTCCACCGCCCGCCCGTCGCCGAAACCCAGATCGCTCCGTTCCCCACAGACCTGTCGCATCGCCTCTTCGGCTCGCCCAGACTTGCAGCGCAGCAAGATGATCAACGAGCGAGAACTCTGGGCCTGCGCCTGTCTGCTCCTGCGTCGACATGGGGAAAGGACGAGATGCGCTGTGAGGCGGCGTGCGGACGAATTGCCGGCTCAAGGGGAAATGGAGGGCCGCCGGACCTTCATGCGCCTCCTCGACTGCATTGATGCCCATCTTGATCGCCGAAGCCCTCTTCACCGAGTTCGTCGGGGAAATTGCGTGACAGCGACGCAAAGGGATGGGTTCCGGCGCTCCTCGATCCCTCAGGGCGGAAATCCGTACCCGCAGCCAGAGCGGTCAGGCGCAACTCCATATACGAAGTGCAGCAGTTGCCCTTGCGATTGAACCTGGGCCTGAGACCATTCGGATCGTAGTTGTAAAATCACCCTCCGCACCTGACGCACACGGCGTTGGCAACTCGTAGTAATAATAGCTGCCTTGTGAAGGATTCACAACAAAGGTGCCGGACGGGGAGCCAGGGCGAGAGAAGCTATACTCGATCGTTGTAGGAGCGGTGCAACTGCCCGATTTATCAATCCATATCAGGAAGGGATTGCTGGGAAATTCCCAGTCATACGAGAACCCGCCATCACGCACCGCGAAGGTACAATCCCCACCCGCAACCGGCGTACTCGTCGTAACGTTCGTACGATTTCCCGAGGGGTCATAGGAATAGCTTGAGGTTACCCCGCCGGTAGTGCTCCCATTATGACTTACGCCAACCAGGCGCCCCAACGCATCATATGAATATTCCGTAGTCTCTTGGGCATTTGCCGAAGATGGTGCGACCATCGTTACCGCGATCACAATGAATGAAATCACAGCGGCACTGATATCGGCGCGCATTCGTCATCCTTCGATGAAATTGACTACGATGCCAATCAGGTAGCGCGTGCGTATTACCACAATGCGAAACGCTCACAAATTTATCTGATTTCAATGCCATGAAGCTTCTGCAATCCAAATTGCTCGAACCCCATACTCCGACGGCGAATACATTCACCGTTGCCGCATTCTGCGCCGATCCGCTTCTTCACGCCCCCTCGGGGTGCCCCCCCATCGGATCCGGAGGCGGCAACGCCGCCATTGCCGCTCTCCGATTCCACTTCACTCCAACTGCGGACGACCATGGTCCCGGGCCCAAGGATGTATCAAAAATTTCCACGGAATACTGGGTGGAGGACGGCAAGATCTATGGCAGAAATCCAGCAGTGGCTATAAGCACCGGATGGTCGAGCAGAGGCATCTTGCAGCCACAGCACACGAGGCAGCCTCGTTCCAGAAATGCGGTACTTTTGTTCGCGCCCGACATGCGGCCCGGCACATCTACCGAATGCGGTTGGCGTCCTCTTCGTTATAGAGGTTGAATACCCGGCCTTCGCCATATTCAGCCTCCAGCTTCCTCTTCGCCTCCTGCAGATCATCTGCATAGACAGTCACCCGCTTTCCCGGGACAGTCGGATCAGCTTCCCAAATCATCGCATGATAGAGTTTCATTTCGCACCTTTGTCAACGGAAGGGTGCCAGGCAGATTCCGCTATTGCAGAACCCTCCAACAATCGTTCCAGGACCGTTCAGAACGCGGTTGATCTCGGCTGGAGACATTTTCGAAACATCATGAATGGTCACGCCGGCATGTTCGCCAAAATATGCCACGTCCTCCGCCAAGAAGCCACTATCCGCGATAATGGCCCCGTCCGCAGTGCCGTGCGCGCCCGAGAGAATGTTCACCTCGCCCTTATAGAGACCCTTGTTCACGATTCCGCGAAACTGCGATTGCACGATATTGCCCGTCGAAGTGAAGACCTCGCCCCCCGCCGCATTGGTTGAGGAAGAGAAGAAGCCCAAGCGACCGCCAAGCCCGCCGCGGGCAGCAAGCGCGCTTCTGGCCCCAAGCCAGGCTCGAACGCTTGCCGAAACTGGAAGGATCAGCTCGCCGCCCAGCACCATCACCGCGGCTCCGCCCATGGTCACGGCGGCTTCGATCGCATTGTCGTGCCACACTAGTCCGTTGGCAGTCTGCTCGTAATAGCCGCCATAATAGGCGACGGTTGCATTCCATCGCGAGTCGCCGGGATGAACGGCCGTCGACGGATCGATTACCTCACCGTTCCTAGGACCGCCGACCGCTGTCGGACAGGGGTCCGGATCGCATTCGGTACCCGTAGGATCCACGCCATTGATCGGATCGTTGCCGACATAGGCATAAAGGTTGATGTTGTCCTTATAACCCACCGGGTCTGCCTGAAGGAACCGACCCAGCATCGGCGAGTATATACGCGCCTTATAGTAATACATTCCAAGTTCGGCGATCCATACCTGGCCTGTATATTGGAATCTTCCTAGGTTTCCTGCACCTGGTACACCATATTCATCATAGGTATTGATGATCAACTTGGAACCGCTCGCGTCGGCGACGGAAGCGACCGACCCTTGATGATCGGTCTGGAGGCTACGGCGATCTCCCAGCCCGGCGCCTTCGTACCAGAGCAACGGCTTGTCTTGCGCGATACCGTGAACGTAACGCCGCAATAGATTGCCCGCACCGTCATACTCGGCGATCAGTTGATCCCCGTCATAGAGGAATCGCGTCGTCGCGGCTCGGCTCACCTGATAGAGTCGACCCAGTGGATCGTAAACGAAGCTCGCGCCGGCCGAGGTGGCCACGAGTCGATTCTCCGCATCGTAGCTGAATGCTCCCACCCCGTCCGAAGTGAGATTGCCGTTTGAGTCATAAGCGTAAACATTGCCGGCGACGCCGGTGTACTGGCCTAGTCCGTTGACGAAATAGGTGCGGTTGGAAGCAAGGTAGCCCGTGAAGCCATAGGCCGCGTTGCTTCGCGATCGGTCCGTGATCTGGCCGGCGAAATTATAGGCAAATGTTGTTGCTATATCATCGGCGGCACCTGCGAGATCGTCGACTAGGCCGGTCAGGCGCGAGGCGCCGTCATAGCCATAGGTCGAAGCGACTCCGCCACGCGTTTCGCCCGAGCGGAGCCCTTGAGGGTTCCAGACCATGCTGGCGATGCTGGCAACACCATTTTCGCGAACTGCTATCGGCCGGTCGAGACCGTCATAGTCATAGGTGAAGAAGGTGCCGTCGGGATGTGTCACACGCACGCGATTGCCGTCGCCGTCATACTGGTACGCAAGGCTCCGGCTGACACCGTCCATGCTCACTGCGCTGGAGACCAGGCGCCCGAACCCGTCAAAGGCATTGGTGACCCCATCGGCGCCTGCCGGACTATCGAAACGCGCGAAAATCTGGTCGCCGCGCACATTGTAGCCGAGATAGACATCGCGCGTCGCGGCAGCCGGAACGGGCGAACATGCATAGCCTGCCACGCAGCCATCCGGGACAATCTTCGCCGTGACGCGGTTCAGCGCATCATAACCATAGACGAAGGTGCGCCCATCGCGCGCGCGGAAGCGAATGCGATTCCCGTTGGAATCATATGTATATGCTTGATAGTCGCCTGTGTTCACCTCGCCCGCGGTATCGAGCGCCGAAGCGTAGCTGGCGGGATTGTAGAAGGGAGCGCGGCCGGCGCCAGGAAACTGCCACCGCTCTACGCGATCGAAACCGTCGTACAGAAATCGAGCCTTGTTGCCGCTGGCATCGATGACGAACTCCTGCTTCCCATTCAACGTATAGGCATAGGTTGCGTAAGCCTGCTCGAGCGTCGTCCCCACCGCTCGCCGCACCTGCAGCAACTGCCCGGCGCTGTCATATATGTTCCGCATGATGCGGTCCGGGCCTTGTGCGCCCTCCGCGCCAAGGGTGCATGCATCCGGCAGGCTGCCGAACGAGGCAGGGTTCATCCGCAGGGCGGTGCACTCAAGCCGTCCCGCACCGTCATAGCTATACTGGGTAACCTGATAGACCGCACCGTTTGACGTTATCGTCTCGCGCACCTTGTGATCCGAACCATCATATTCGGTGTCGAGGCGATTTGAGACCGTGAAGCCGGGCCAATTGGCAGGCGCCACATTGTCCAGCGGCCAAGCTGCAAGCTCGCCCTTCTCGACCCGGACCAGACGGCCGGCGCTATCATAGGAGCTTCGTGCCGCAGGGTAACCGAGCGCGCCCCCTCCGTCGGGATCCGCCTCAATTGCACCAGTTACCCGTCCGGCGGCATCGTAGCGAACCACGGACGTGAACGCCGAGGGAGCGGATTGCCCCTGCGCAAGTGATGGCATGAGCAATCCCAATGCGGCGAGCCACGCCAGTCTGCGTAACAGCATCGTTACCTCTTCCGAATATTGGAAATAGTCTCGGTTTTACTGGCAGCTGCTCAGCCCAGCGCGCGGCTTGGTCATGCTAATCTTGTTACCCTGGCCATCGTACCGATAGCAGGTGCGCAGAGTCTGCCCATCCGAAGTCACGGATATGCCATGGACAAGCATGTTGTCCGCCGTGCCGTCAGCACCAAACTCAAATGTCATGACCGTCTGCGGTGCCCCGCCGTCACAAGTCGGCGTGTCACTCCCTGCCGCCGTCTGGCAGAGGGTAGTGGACGCCTTCACCCAGATCGGCGCCCCCGCCGGAGCCAGCCCCCCACCCCCGGTCAGGACATAGGCGTACTTCTGGATATAGCTATTCAATTTGAGAGGCCGCGGCGCACCGCTGGTTGGCGCGGGCTTCATCTCCGACACGATGCCGCCATGCGCCGCATCATAGGAATAGACTGTCGTCGCGCCTTGCGGATCGGTAACGATCAGGGGCTTGTTGCAGACCTTGAGATTCCCGCACGCTGGATAGCTTGCGGCCCAGGTGATCGGCGCGAGGCCGCTGCCCGCCTTGGGATTACGCCGGGCAATCAAGCGGTTGCCGCGATCGTCATAGGTGAATTCGATGCTCTTCACATTGGCGCCCGCGTCCTCCGGAAAGGTCACCGTGGCGGGATAGGCCAATGCCCAGTTGGCACGAATCATGGTATCCGGATCAGGCCATCCCCCCTTCACGATCGCCGACCACGGATATCGGTAGAAAGAGAACAGGGTGGCTCGCCCGAGTGGATCCGCTATCCGCGCAGGCGGATCCCGCCAGAGAGGCATGTCCAACGAAGTGATCGCGCCCGTCGGATCCGTCGCACGCATGGCGCTCGAGGATTCGAGATCCCCCGCATAGTGGATTCCCTTGAAATCATAGCTCCAGGTCCGGCCGTCCACTGCAACGCTCTCGACATTATCCAGCCACGTCAACGGATTGGGTACGGAACTGCCGCCAGGATAGGTAATTAGAGGGTATTCGCGATAGGTGATGACGCGCTTCGTCGCGGAAATATCCCCCTTCTCCACGCTTACCATGCGCCAGGCGCCCCAACGCGGCTCGAGCGAGAATCCGAATGTCATCGCTTCGCCGTTCGGCCTTGCGAGCCGAACCCTGTTGCTGACACGATCATAGGTAATGTCGACGGCCTGCGCATCGCTGTCGAAGGACGCGCACCGCGAGCCGGACGCCTCGCTGCAATAAGTGTGTGCCTTGTTGTACTTGACGATACGCGTAACCGAATACCACCGATCCACCGGCGCGGCTCCATCGAGGAACGTGCCATCCGCTTGATAGGAGAATTGCAGCGCATAGCCTCGACTGGAGACAATCGAGCGAATGCGCGACGTATCGAAGATAGTACCCGACGCCACCAGTCGGATCGATGCCTTGTCGTAATAATAGGTCCACACCTCGCCATCCGGCTGGTTCATCTTCGAGACGACGTTCCCATTATATCCCGAGGTCGGCACCAACGGCGTGTAGAGTTGCAGATAAGTTCTATCACTCGAAATCTCCGCCGTCGCGCCATCCTTCGCGGTGTACAGATAACCCGCCCCCCAAGGAGTGAGGGCTGACGAGGTATTCGCTACATTGTGGAAGTTCTGAACCGAGGCGATCTGCAGAAATCTATCATGATGAGTCGGTGAGTCGAAGTTGACAAAAGCTACAGCAACTGGGCCGGACTCATCTTCTGGACTCCATGTTAGAATCGAGTTCGTGGTCAAACTCGCATAGACGATTTGGCCGATCGTGTTTGAAACCGACAGTGGCGGGGAGTCGGTGAAATGCGTATGCGTAACCGCAAATCCGGGACTGACGAAGTTGAAGCCGACACCGAGGCGGTTGCCGCCCGCGGAAAGCAATTCGCCACTGACTCGAAACTTCCCAGTGGAAAGATCCACTCCATTCGGATCCGAATAATCCTGAGCGGGATAGAGACTCTGCAAGGCATCCTGAAACTCCGGGTCGCTGGTGGCGCCACCGGCAGCGAAGCCCGTCGTTCGCGCCGCTGCGGCGGCAGGCCGGGGAGCAAGCTCGGCCGCAGCGCTATTTGCCGCAGCCGGCTTCTCTCCGTCGGGAGATATGGCATTCTGCGCGAATGCCGGCCCCGAAGAAATGGCAGCGCTTGCCAACAGAACCAGCTTTGCAGCAACCATCCGTTTAGCGATCGGGATTATAGCCATTTAATATCTCGCCATTACAATAGCCACAAATAATTCTGCGATTTATGCGTTCACAGTTGACGAATTTCTGCCAGTCAATCGGCATTCAACCATATGGTCGCCCTGGTCTTGCTCAGGGTGGCATTCCCGGAGACCACCGCGAAGTTCACATAGAACTCGAGCGATTCTGCTCCGCCAATTGCCAGCCCAGACAGAGGGTAGCGCACATAGCTCTGCCCCGGCGAAACGCTGAGCAATCCGCTCGTGGCTACATAATTGGCATTATAGATCGCGGTCCCATCTTGCGTGGCATAGGATATCGTCACGGGACTGGTGCAACCCGCCCCAGGTATGATCTGAGAATATCCTGAATATGGCTGCCCATACTTCACAAGAGTGAAGCCGTAATCTACGATGTCGATATTGCAATTGGCTGGCGGAACGAAAGTCGTAGTGACAATTAACTGTCTACTTCCGGCCGCATCAAAAGAATATTCGACTAGCGCGTTACTGCCTACATTCACCTGAATCAGACGCCCCAAGGCATCATACCGGTAAGTTGTGCTCTCTTGCGCATGCGCAGCCGTACCGAACATCGTCGCCCCCATCAAGGCAACACCCTTGAGCCAAGCAAGACGCACGCGATCGCCCCCACTTCTGATCCAACGCAGTTGATAGTATGCCCATGCCGACGAGCAGCAATAACAAACCAGCCATGGCGACGAAAACTAGGATTTAATTACTGACATAAGCATTAGAATTGCAGAATTATGACGAATATCATGGAAATTCCATTCCGGTTCCGTTTTTTGGTACTGACGCTATCCAGGATCAGGGCCCATCGATGTGGCGCGCGATCTGATTCAGGCTCGGTGAGGGGACTGGATGTGAGCGGCCTGTAGGGTCAGGACTCATTGATGTGAGAGGTGCGATCTGATTGAGGCTCCGCAAGGAGACTGACTGTGAGCAACCTGTACTGGCTGACGGACAAGCAAATGGCGCGGCTCGAGCCGTATTTTCCAAGGAGCCACGAGCCCATCAAATACGACAAGCGCCGCTACAGACGCCGCAATCGCATCGAGATCATGTTCGGCCGTTTGAAGGACTGGCGCCGCGTCGCTACCCGTTACGACCGCTGCCCCACCGCCTTCTTCTCCGCCATCGCGCTCGCCGCCACCATCATCTTCTGGCTATGACCAATGAGTCCTGACCCTAGACGGGATCGTGGTTGGAGTAGATTACCGACACGATTTTCCACCCGCGCTCGGTGCGCACGGTCGCCGAGCAGCCATTGCGCCTTGGGCAATTCGTCCAGCAGGGCTGCTGCACCGATATGATCGCTGATCTGACCCGCGGTCATGAAGCAGCGCAAGGGGCGGCCATTCGCGTCGGTGACGGCATGGAGCTTGGTGTTCATACCGCCTTTGGTGCGCCCGATCAGGCGCCCGAGGTCCCCCTTTTTACCGCCAGGCTCGATGCCGTGCGGTGCGCCTTCAAATAGGTCGCGTCGATCATCACCGTCTTGCGATCGGCGCTTGCAGAGGACGGGCCTTCCATCATCCGGGTGAAGACGCCCATCCGGCCCCAGCCCTTCCAGCGGTTGTACAGCGTCTTGTGCGGCCCATAGTCTTTCGGCGCGTCCCGCCAGTGCAGCCTGTTGCGATTGACGAAGAGGATCCCGCTCAACACCCGCCGATCGTCAACCCGTGGCCTGCCATGGCTCTTCGGGAAATACCGCTGCAGCCGCGCCATCTGCCCGTCCGTCAGTATAGCTCGCTCACATCCGGTCTCCTTGCGGAGCCTCAATCAAGATCGCGCCTTTCACATCAATGGGTCCTGACCCTGGATAGCGCCAATCATGGGAGAGGCGGCCATTGCGCGAAACGCCGGAACGACCCAATCGCGGAACCGCGCGATCTTGCGCGTGTGCCGGCGGTTTTCGGCATAGACCAACCAGTAGGCAGTGCCTTCATCGGCCATGTTGGCGAAAGGGCATATGAGCCGCCCACTCGCGATTTCCGTGCTCCACAGCATCGGGGTCATCAGCGCAATTCCATGCCCTGCAATCGCCGCCTGCCCTTCGGTTGCCTGCGAGTCCATGCGAATTCCGCCGCGCCCGAGATCGCCCCCGATCTCCACTCCGGCGCTGCGGAACCATATCGGCCACCATCGATCCTGCGGGCTGATCCTCTGCATATTCCGGGCTTCCCGCGCATCCAGCGGCAGACGGCGGCCCTCGAGCAGGGCCGGACTGCACATCGGGGTGAAAACCACCGCAGCCAGATGCTCGGACTTCAGGGCCGGCCAATCCCCGCGACCGGTTCGTATTGCAACATCGATGCGAGCTTCCGCGAGGTCGATCACGGTGCTGCTGACTTCGAGCTCGATCTCGATATCCGGATGAGCGGCTTGAAAGGAGCCGATGTTTCGCGCGAGCCAGTTGCTTGCAATGCTCGCCGTCGTGGCAATTCGCAGTACCGTCTCGCTCTCGCCGGTCAGCTCGTCGAACGCCATTTCGATCTCGTCGAAAGCGGTCGCCAACCGTGATGCGACGCGAGCGCCCCCGACAGTCAACTCGGCGCGTCTTCCTCGCCGGACAAAGAGCGGTTCGCCGACCCGCTCCTCGAGTATCTTGATCTGATAGCTGATGGCGGCCTGGGTCATCCCCAGTTCGGAGGCGGCCGCCGTAAACGTGCCCTTGCGCGCGACCGCTTCAAATGCCCGAACTGCAGGAAGCGGGGGTAGCCGTCGCATGGCGCTTGATAAAGCCTCTTGATAAGGCAAGTCGATCCTTTTGTTGGAAGCCGCCGCCGAAGATCTGCATCTCCTTCTGGTCCGCCTCCAGTCCAGAGCAGAGGGCCGCCATGATTGACGAGATGTATGATCGCGCCTGGGTCGAGCATCGCCAACGCGTCAGCCGAGATATGCGGGCTCTGCTCCGAGGGATTTGGGGAGCGTTGAAACCCATGCTCAAGCGCAGGTCGCCGGCTGCGGACGGAAAGTTCGACATCCCTGTTTCCGCACGAAAGGGAGGAGAATGCGTTGGCTCGGATGAACGATCCAGCGCAGCCGATCTGGGATGAGTCATCTTGCGGATACGTCCTGTCCAAACCCATTCGCTTTCTCCGTCGGAGGGTAGATCTTCGGCTTGGACGAGCACCGCGACGGGTGACGATCGGTGCTCGCCATCGGCGCGCGGACGATGACATCGGGGCTGCTTGGGAACGTCTGCTTTCGAGATTGCCTGCCTGAAACCGGACAGTCCGCCACCGGGCCAAAATCGGTTGCTCGACACCTGGCGAGCCTCTCCGGTCACCGCAGCCCCCTCTTAGGCATTGCCCATGTGCGGCATGGCTTGGCTCGTTCAGATGACGCCGTTCCGGCGGGCGATCACTCTTCCCGATATCTGCCGTCCGTCGTGTTTGGCTTGCTGTGATGCAGCGTAGACCTGCGCGCGCAATCCCAGATTCAATGAGATCGGAGCAAATTTCCGGGATCCTTGTCGCGTCTCAGTAATCTGCGTGCGCTTCATCGTACATCGCACATGGCGTGCAGGTTTCTGTGGGGGCAGGCATGCATCTTCGTTTGCTGACGTCCGCGAGCATGATCGCGATTGGATTTGCCGCGGTCGCGCAAGCCCAGGAGACGGCGGCCTATCAATATGACGCGCTCGGCCGCCTCATATCCTCACGGATTTCCGGCGGCCCGAGCAATGGCATCGCCGGCGCGACAAGCTTCGATTCGGCCGGAAACCGGACGAGCTATGCCGTTGCCGGCGTCTCCGCGGCCGGCGGCCACCGGAACAGCATCGGGCAGACGGCAACGGGCGAGGCCCGGGGCAGGGCTCGGGGCTCCAGTATTCGCGACTAGCCGCTCGGAGAGGCGCCGGGATTTCGGACGTGTGCGGCACGCGCCGATCGCGAACCCGGCTGCCGGGCAATCTTCCAAATGGTTTCGGGCAGGAGGGACATCGTGGGCAGTAGGACAACTATGTTCGGCAGGATGGGAAGGCGCCTCGTTCCGATGCTTGCATCGCCGGCGCGCGCGATCATGCGGCTCGGCCCGCTCGCTCTCGCCCTGATGCTGGTACCCGCGGCGGCGAAGGCGCAGGACAACTCGGCGCAGAACCAGCCCGTGGTCAATCCGCAGCCTGATATCAACGGCGTCGATGTCGCCAGTGCGCAATACTCCGTCGCTTCGGCGCTCGGTTTCAGCGCGCCGGGGGCGGAGCATCTGCAGGTTCGATCCGTCTTCAACGGGCGGCGATTCACCACCAATCTCGAAACCTATCTGACCGACGACACGCTGACGGAACCCGATAGCGGCAACCCCAACAGCCGACAGATAAAGGTGCATGTCGAAGGCGTAGACAGAATCTTCGTCTGCGCGACCATCGGGCTGTGCCAACAAATCGCGAAGGTAGACGGTGCCCGTCTCACCCGCACCGCAGACAAATCCTATGGCTTCCAGGGGCGCGACGGCACGCTCGTCAGCTTCTTCCCGATGTATGTCGAGCCGATTCCGTTCTGCATGGGCGGCAGCGCCGGCTGCAACGGCGCGAACTATGGCGGTTTCGCCTATGCCTCCTCGATCACCTATGCGAATGGCGAGAAGCTCACCCGCGTGACGCTGACGATTGGTACGGCCGTCGGACTCGATCTAAGTAACCGACTGGATAATCGTCCCCGCATTAATGTGGACACAAATGTTCTGATAAACATTTTGGATAGGCCGGGATCAACCTCCGCAGAGAATGCTATGGCGGCACTGCGGGGCAGAGTTGCTACGATATCGCCTTACGCGATGCTGGAATACGGTGAAGGCAGCGCGAAGCAGGGGATATCGCGTGCTACCGCGATGGCGTGCCTGAATGCGTTCCTTGCTACTGAGAAGGCGGAAATTACTGCGCCGGGGAGTCTGTTCACTATCGTGAGGCTAATGACGGTGAACGGTTTGACGTACAACGACGCCGCCATTGTCGCGGCCGGTTCCGATCATGGCATTAGAACACCAACTTCCGATATCCGGACTCTCGCGAGGAAGGTTCCTGCTTTGACAGAAACTTATAAGCCACAATGAATTAATTGGTGGAGCTCCGATGAAAATATCCGAAATAGACGCCTTGGCGGCTCTCGAGAAATCAGCTTCTGATGGTCCTTGGTATGTACGGCACATGGATGATGAAGATTATATGGGAGCTGTTGCAATAGCCAATACTCCGCCGGTTTCGGTAGAAGGCAGCATGCGCTCCGGAGGATGGCCAGGCAATTCAGTGATTGCTGTCTGTCTTCTGCAGGCACCACCATATGCAATCATCGATGATGATCGTTTTGAAGAAAATGCGCGCTTGATATGTGAAATTCGTAACAATTTGCCTGAGATATTGCGGTTGGCAAGGTTAGGATTGTCAAATAGTCTTGATGGAGAGGGGAAGTAATTGAGGTTGCTGCACATCAAGGGGTCGGTGCTTTGATTGACTACTGTCAACGATATCCGGAACCAGCTAGGGTCAGGACCCATTGATGTGGGCGGGCTGATGTGTTCAGGCTCCGGTGAGGAGGCTGGATTTGAGTGACCTTTACTGGCTGACGGACGAGCAGATGGCGCGGCTTGAGCCGTATTTTCCGAAGAGCCACGGCAGGCCCCGTGTCGATGATCGCCGGGTGTTGAGCGGGATGATTTCGTCAATCGCAACGGGCTGCGCTGGCGGGGCGCGCCGAAGGACTATGGGCCGCACAAGACGCTGTACGACCGCTGGAAGCGGTGGGGCGACAAGGGTGTTTTCCTTCGGATGATGGAAGGTCTGGCGACGCCTCAGGCCACGGGGCGCAAGACGATCATGATCGACGCGGCCTATTTGAAGGCGCGCCACCGCCGCTGCCCTTTCAGCACTATGCTCAACGATGACCGCAACTCCGCCAGTCAGAATGACAGCGCCGCTGGAGCCCCCCTCCGTCACGCATGAACGAACGTCCTTCAGTGGGATGTTGAGTTTCCGAAATTCTGTTTCGCCGTTCATGTGGGTGCATACCACCAGCGGATCGATCAGGCCGAGTATAGCGGTGGCAATGGAACGTCCGCAATTGGGGCGGTTGCCGCCTGTCCGCTCCCGGGCGGGCTCAGCTGCGGCTAGCCGATCAAAAACGGGTAGTTAGCGGCCGTTCCAACCGCCCGTGCTCAACGCAGCTTGCTGCGATAGCGAAAGCCGGGGGTTTTCCTTGCCTCCCACACCGTCGCGAATTGCTTGCTCCACCCCATGCAGTCGGGCGAATATGGGTCGCCATCTTGGACTAGAGCGTACTCAATACGAAGCGCCATATTGGACGGCCCCTCATGGGAAATCCGATCAGGCGTCCAGTCTGGATATCCGATGAACCATTGTTCCAGCAGGCTTTGAGCCGCATTCATATCGCGCTCGAATATCGCCCGAAGTTGAGCGATAGCTGGCCTAGTTGGGCCCAAAGTCTAACTATCTCGCCAATCCCCACCATTTCGGTAGGTTTTTAGCTGCAAGCAAAACAAAGGTGGGTTGCGCGTTTCTGCAGTGATTCCCGCAAGGGATGATAATTCCGCTCTGCGAGGTTCTTGATGGGCTTCGCATTCGGGAAGTTATGCTGAAATCATATTGGTCAACCCGCCTGATGTACATTCAGGGGGATAGCATAGTCATGCGACATAAGGACTGCGCGAATCAGGATAATATGCCTGGAAGGCGCGCAAACGTCCTCCATTTATTCGGAGGGGTGACGGCTGCGGCACTCACCGCGCCGTTCGTGCTGATCAGCCCGGCACAGGCACAGTCCGGTGCCGCCGCGGACGAGCAGGACGCCATCGTCGTCGTGGGCTCGCGCAGTGGCAACAAGGCGCTCGAGAGCTCGGCTCCGGTCCAGCTCGTCAGCGGCGAAGACCTGCAGGCCACCGGCGCCCGCACCTTGTCCGAAGCGCTCCAGCGCCTCGTACCGTCCTTCAATTTCCCGACCTCGGTGCCGTCGTCGAACGCGGCGAGTTTCGTCAAGGGCGTGTCCCTGCGCGGGCTGGCAGCGGATGAGACGCTGGTGCTGATCAACGGCAAGCGCCGCCACGCAACTGCCCAGCTCAATGCCGGCAGCGGCGTCGCCAAGGGCGCACAGACCGTCGACCTCAACAGCATTCCCCTGAGCGCGATCGAGCGCGTGGAGGTGCTGCTCGACGGCGCATCCGCGCAATATGGCTCGGACGCGATCGCAGGCGTGGTCAACATCGTGCTCAAGAAGCAGGCCGGGCACGGCAATCTCGCGATTCAGTACGGCGTCAACGACAAGGGCGATGGCGAGGCCAAGAGCATCGAAGGTTCGATCGGCGCCAAGCTGCCGGGCGATGGCTCGGTCACGCTGGCCTTTGACGTATGGGACGTCGGGCGCACGCGCCTTTCCGGGCGCGACAACCGCACCATGTATTTCGCCGGCGATGCGCGCGAGGCAAACTATCCCAACCGCAACTGGTTCTATGGCAGCGGCGCCACCAAGCGCGAAAACCTGCTGCTCAATGCCGAGAGCACGGTTGGCGGGGTGACGCTCTATCTCAGCGGCAGCTATGGCTGGCGGAAGGACGAGGGCTTCGGCAATCTGCGGCAGCCCAGTGCCGACCAGACGGTGCGCGCATTGTTCCCTGACGGCTTCCAGCCCTTCCTGCGTGTCCATTCGCGTGACGCCTCGATCGGCGGCGGCGCGCGCTGGTCGGGCAAGGCGGGCGATTTCGACCTGGGGGCCAATTATGGCCGCAACCGGGTGGAGAGCCTGGTCTACAACACCAACAATGCCAGCCTGGGCACTGCCAGCCCGACCTCGTTCGATACCGGCGACCTGCTCAACGAGCAGGCCAATGTCACCTTCGACTGGAAGCGCCCCTTCGAGACCGGTTTCCTGCGCGCGCCGCTCAACGTCGCGGCGGGCCTGGCCTATCGCCACGAGGCTTACCAGGTGTTCGAGGGCGACCATGGCTCCTGGGCCAATGGCGGCGTGCCGATCCTCGACGGTCCCAATGCCGGCAAGGTGGCGACTCCGGCTTCGCAGGGCTTTGGCGGCTTCTCGCCCGATGACGCGGGGCGCAGCACGCGCGACGTCGGCGGCGGCTATCTCGAGCTCGAGACCGAACTCGCCAAGGGCCTGCGGGTAACCGCGTCCGGACGCGTCGAGCATTATTCCGACTTCGGCACGACCGCGAACGCCCGCCTGGCGCTGCGCTATAAAGTAACGCCGAAGCTCGCCTGGCGCGGTAGTGCCGGCACCGGCTACCGCGCGCCGTCGCTTGGCCAGTCCGCCTATTCGCGCACGATTCCGAACATCACCAACGGCGTGCTTGCGACGAACAAGCTCGCCCGCGTGGACAGCGCGGTCGCCCGTGCGCTCGGCGCGACGCCGCTCAAGCCGGAAAGGGCGACCAACCTGTCGACCGGCCTCGTCTGGACGCCGAGCAGCGACCTGTCGGTGACGGTCGATTTCTACCAGACGACGATCGACGACCGCATCGCCCTGTCCGAGACGCTGACCGGCACGCTGGTCCGCCAGGTGCTCACCAGCGCCGGCTTCCCGACCTATTCGGGCGCGCAATATTTCACCAACGCCGTCGATACCCGCACGCGCGGCATCGACGCGACCGCGCGCTATCGCTGGCGTCTCGGCCAGGACCAGAAGCTCGACCTGAGCGCCGGCTTCAATCTGAGCGATACCAGGATCACGCACATCAAGGCGACCCCGGCGGTGCTGGCGGGCAGCGGCCTGACGCTGATCGGGCACGAAGCGCGCGGGCTGATCGAGGAATGGAACCCCGACACCTTCGTGCGCCTGGCGGCCGACTACACCAATGGCGGGTTCGACGCGCATCTCTCCGGCACCCGCTACGGCACCTATTGGGCGCGCAATGCGGTGGTCGCCTATGACCAGCGCTTCGGGCCGCAGGAGGTCGTCAATCTCTCCGCGGGCTACCGGCTGTTCGCCAATGCGCGCGTCTCGGCCGGCATCAACAACCTGCTCGATAGCCATCCCGACCAGGTCCTGCCCGCCGCCCGCAATCCCGTGGTCGCCCTCTATTCGGGCCTGTCGCCCGAAGGCGGTGCCGGCCGCACCTATTTCGCTCGTCTGGACCTGTCCTTCTAAGGAGCCCCTTCCCATGAAATCCCGATATCTCAGTGCGTTGCTGATCGCCGCGGCCGGCCTTTCCGGCGCCGCCAGCCTGTCCTCCATTCCCGTCCTCGCGCAGGAGCATGTAGCGGTCGAGGAACATGGCCCCGCCGAGACACGCGCGGCAGTGATCGCGGCTATCGACGCCTATCGCGTCGCTGTCGTGAAGGGCGACCGGGCAGGGCTGGACGCCGCGTTTCACCCCGACCTTTCCTACGGCCATACCGATGGCGAGGTGCTTTCCAAGGCTGCGCAGATCGACCGGACCCTGGCGCCAGGCAAGCGCTTCACCGCGGTGGACATCGCCGATGCCCGGGTCCGCAGCTATGGCGATGTCGCCTATGTCACCGCCGGCTGGACGTTCCACCTGAGCAAGGACGACGGCACCACCAGCACCGCGCGCCTCTCGGGCCTCGACGTGTGGACCAAGGGTCGGCGCGGCTGGCAGCTCATCGCCCGCCAGCTGACTCGCCCCGCGCAATAATCCCTTTTTCCAAGCGAGACATTCCATGGCCCGATTTGCCCTTCGTTCGAAGCTGCTCCTGCTGCTGGCAGGAACGGCGCTGCCCCTTGCCGGCGCGCATGCCCAGAGCTTCACGCCGGAACAGCTCCAGGCGGCGACCGCCCTCCAGGAGCGGCTGCCCAATCTCGACAACCATCTCGACATTCCCTTCGACTTCGGCACCGGGGAGCATGATCCGGGCAAGGACGGCCCCGACCAGTTCGACTTCGTCAAGGCGAAGCGCGGCCGGCTGAAGGGCGTCGTGCTGGCGATCTTCGTGCCTCAGAACGCCCGGACGCCCGCCGGCTATGCCGAAGCCGCGGCCAAGGGGCAGCAGAAGCTGTCCGCCATCCAGGGCGTGGTCGCGCGCTATCCCGAACAGGCCGCGATTGCCCATTCGCCCGATGCGCTGCGCGCGATCGAGGGCTCGGGCCGGGTTGCGATCATCCTGTCGATCCTCAACGGCAATCTGATCGGCAAGGATCTGCGCCAGCTCGATGCCTGGCACGACAAGGGAGTGTCGATCTTCGGTTTCACCCATGCCGGCAACAACGACCTGGCGGATTCCGCCCGGCCCAATTTGCTGCGCGGCGACAAGCTGAGCGAACATGGCGGGCTCTCGCCGCTCGGGCGGCAGGCCGTCGCTCGGCTCAACGATCTCGGCGTGGTCATCGACGTGTCGCAGATCACGGGGCAGGCGGTGCGGCAGGTGCTGGAGCTGAGCCGCGCGCCGGTGATCGCCTCGCATTCGAACGCGCGCGCGGTGATCGATCATCCGCGCAACCTCGACGACGCGACGTTGCAGGCGATCGCGGCGAAGGGCGGCGTGGTCGCGATCAACGCCTATAGCTCCTGGGTGAAGGCATTTCCGCCTGAAGCGCTTGCCAAGCTCAATGCGGTCCGCCGCCGCTACGGCATTCCCGAGGACAAGACGCCTGCGGGCATCCAGCCGCTGTCGGACAAGGGCGTGAAGGTGCTCCCGCCCGAGGTCTTCGCAAAGTACAGCGCGGAATTCCACGAGATCACCGGCAGCCCGGACTATCGCGCGACGCTGAAGGATTATGTCGACCAGATCGACTATGTCGTGAAGAAGATCGGCATCGACCATGTCGGCATCTCGTCCGACTTCAACCATGGCGGCGGCGTCATCGGCTGGAACGATGTCGGCGAGTCCGTCAACATCACCGCCGAACTGCAGCGTCGCGGCTATGGCGAGGCGGATATCGCGAAGCTGTGGGGCGGCAACTTCCTGCGCGTCTGGGGCCAGGTGCAGGCGCTCGCCAAGCCGAGGGCCGGCAAGTGAGGATCGACCGCCGCGCAACATTGGGGCTGCTTGCCGCCGCTCCACTGCTCCCCGGGGCAGCGCGTGCCCGTCCCGTTGCACCGGGGAGCCGTTCGGCGATCGTGATCGGTGCGGGGATCGTCGGCGCCGCAATCGCCTACGAACTCGCAAAGCGCGGCGTGGCGGTCACCCTCCTCGAGAAGTCCAAGGCTGCGGCGGGGGCGACGGGCGATTCCTTCGCCTATCTCAACGCCTCGACCAAGACCGGCTCGCGGCCCTATTTCCAGCTGAACTGGCTGGGCATGGCCGGCTGGCGGATCTGGCAGCGGGAGCCGGGGGCGGCGCTTCCCCTGCAATGGGGTGGTGCCACCTATTGGCGCGATAGCGAAGCCGAGTCCGCGAAGCTGGGCGAGAGCCTGCGGATCGTGCAGCAATGGGGCTATGCCGGGCGTCGCCTGGACGCGCCCGGGCTCCAGGCGTTGTTGCCCGGGCTCGCCATCGGCCTGGTCTCCGCGGCGGCCTTCTTCCCTGAAGAGGGCGCGGTGGACCCGGCCGGTGCCGTGGCCGCGCTGATCGAGCGGGCGGGCAAGCTCGGGACGAAGCTGCGGGCGCCAGTGGCGGTGCATTCGCTCATCGTCCGGGACGGGAAGGCCGTTGGCGTGCGAACGGCGGACGGCGCGATCGAGGCGGATACCGTGGTGTTGGCGGCCGGCCTGGGCAGCGAGGCGCTGGCGGCACAGGCCGGCGTGCAACTGCCGCTCACCGCTTCGCCCGGCGTCCTGCTCCACACAAGGCCGCAAAGGCCGGCGCTCGATCGAGTCGTCTTCGGGCCGCGCAGCACCTTCAAGCAGATGCCCGACGGGCGCTTCGTCGCCAGCATCAGCGGGCATGAAGGCGGGGCACCGGCGGGTGCCGGAGTGGAGGCCTTCGGGAAGACCATCCAGGACGCCGCCGCTTGCTATCTTCCCGCTTTGGGGAAGGCCGAGATCGAACGGGTCAGTATTGGCCAGCGCGTGGTCCCCAGGGATTCCTTGCCGGTCGTCGGCTTCGCGCCGCGCCTGGGCGGTCTCTATGTCGCGGTCACCCATAGCGGCGTCACGCTGGCGCCCGCGCTGGGCCGGCTGGCCGCGCTGGAGATACTCGATGGCGTAGTCGCCGATCCGCTTGCCAATTACCGGCTCGGCCGCTTCGCCTAGGCGTCGAGCGTCCAGCTGCTCGGCGGCACGCGATCGACATGCGTGGCTATAGAACTCTTCCGCACCGAATATGCGCTGCCGCTGATCCCGCCCCAGATCGCGGCGGTGGCGGCGACCTGGTCCGAGCATGTCTTCTCGATCCTGCTGATATTGGGTCTCGCAACGCGCTTCTCGGCGCTGGCGCTGCTTGGCATGACTTTGGTGATCGAGGTCTTCGTCCATCCCGATGCCTGGCCCACCCATTTGAGCTGGACGGCGATCCTGTTGCCGCTGATCTTTCGTGGAGGTGGCGCCTGGTCGTTGGATGCTTTGCATCGTCGCGTCAGGATTTCGGAATAGGCAGCGGCCAAACAGGGATGGTTAGGGTCAGGGCCCATTGATCAGAGCCAGAAGATGGCGGTGCCAGCAAGCGCGATGGCGGAGAAGAAGGCGGTTGGGTATCGGTCGTAGCGGGTTGCGACGCGGCGCCCGTTCTTCAGGCGGCCGAACATGATCTCGATGCGGCTGCGGTGCTTGTAACGGCGTTTGTCGCATCTGATCGGCTCGTTGCGCGCTTTTCGGCCGGGTATGCAAGGCTTTATGCCTTTCTCCCGCAGTGCGTCCCGGAACCAGTCGGCGTCATAGCCCCGGTCGGCGAGCAGCCATTGCGCCTTTGGCAATTCGTCCAGCAGAGCAGCCGCGCCGATATAATCACGTGACCCGGATGCACCGACTTTGGCCCGCTTGGGGGGCGAGTGCCCGGCGCTCGATATGAGCATCACTTTCTTCGGCAACGACTATCAAGTCGTCCGCCATGTCCGCATTGGAGTGTTGAGGGCGGGTTCCCGGTATTCTAGGTGCGCACGCATGCCCATCCCACGCTGCGGACGGGTGGGGCATGTCTTCTGGGACGCGGCTACAGCCTATGCGGTCGCAAGGCTTCTGGGAGAGGGCATGGACGTGGGCGGGGGAGAGCGGAACGGACAGGCCGGCGAGCGGATTGCGTCGAGGCTGTCACGCTGGCGCAGGGGCGTGATATTCGCACTCCTCGCGGCCGCCATCGTCGAGCGCGTGGCGTGGAGCGTCGCAAGCTCCGCCTGGAGCGCCGGCGGCGAAGCCTTCCTCGTCGCCTATGCATTCTCCCAGGGGCATGGCTTCGCATCCGCCTATGGCTTGGATCATGGCGCGACCGCGCATCTGCTTCCGATCAGCCCCGGTCTCGCCGGTACGGTCTATTGGCTGCTCGGCTATACGCCGCTCGCGGAGCTGGTGCTGGCCGCATGGTCGATCGGCCTCGCCCTCGGCAGCTATCTGCTGCTGGACCGGGCCTTTGCGCGGCTGGGCGTCGGCGTGGGGCCGCGCCTCCTCGCGCTGGCCTTTCTCTGCCTGGCGCCTACCTATATCGCGCAGGAGGCAGTGGATTTCCGCGTCTGGGAAGGGGGGCTGGCGGCCTTTCTGTCGGCACTGATGCTGGATCAGGCCCTGGCGGCCGACCGCGAGGATGCGCCGCGCCGGCACGTCCATGTGGTCATCGCGACAGCGCCGCTATTGTTCTTCGTCAATCCGCTGATGGGGGCCGCGGCGTTCCTCTCGCTGGCGCTCCTATGGGCCGGGCGGGTGCCGCTGGGCGTCCTTGCCCGGCGCATGACGATGTCGGTTCTGCTCCTGGCGATGTTCGTGGTCCCCTGGGCGATTCGCAACCAGCGCGTTCTCGGCGAGCCCGTGCTGCTTCGGAGCAATGCCGGGCTGGAACTCGCCCTTGCGCATTATCCCGGCGTCCCTGTTCGCGGTGATCGCGATGATGCGTTCGTCGCGCGATTGCACGCGATCCATCCGCTTCAGAGCCGCGAGGCCCGCGCGACGATGGTGGCCAGGGGAGGAGAGCTGGCCTATTCCCGCGCATTGGGCAACGAGGCGATGGCGACGATCGCCGCGAATCCCGGACGGGCGGTCGCCGTGATGCTGGCCCATGTCGGCGACATGATCACTCCGGGTCCCTGGATCTTCCGCATCTGGGGAATCCAGGGGCTCGCACCGATTCAGTCGGCGCTGGCGACCATGGTCGGGCTGCTTGGCATCGGGGGCTTGATCGCGGGGCTCGGACTGGGCGGGCGGCGATGGCTGTTCGTTGCGATACCGATCATCGTTCCGGTTCTGGCGGTCGCGCCCTTTCAGCCGGTGATGCGCTATACGTATCTGATCTACGCGCCGCTCGCATTCTGCGGCGCCTGCGGTCTCTCGCTCCTGGTGGAACACTTCCGGAGGCAGCTTCGCCGACGGCGATCGTCCGGATCGGCGACCGGGGATACGAGCGCAGCGCGGTAGCAGGGGCTCGATTTTCGGCCGTGATCTCTCCGATGGACTCGGGGCCGCGCACCCCAGTTCCGGCGGGAAACCGACACCGGATCGGTGAAGCCCCTGTGGGATCGGTGAATGATGATCGGCGGCGCGGGACGGCGCGCGGATCGGCTATGGTCCGGCTGCGACAAGCACCGGCGGAGGAGCGTCCATGGCTTCTCGCAAGGCAGGCTGGCGGGAGCGGCTGACCGGAAGAGGCGTGCCTTCGCGCATGTGCAGCCGCCAGCGGTCGCCGTCACGTTCCAGGCGCTGCACCTGGGACAGGTTGGCGATCACCGACCGGTGGACCCGCAGAAAGCCCGGCGGCAACTGGGCCGCCAAGCCGTCGAGGCGCGCGGCGTGCAGCAAGCTGCGACCGCCGACCAGCCGCAGCTCGACATAGTCGTCCGCTCCCAGCACGGCCAGGATCTCCGGGATCGGCACCAGCTCGACGCCGCGTGCCGAGGCTACGGTCAAGCGGTCCGGACGGCTGGCGGCGCGGGTCAGGGCAGCCTCGCGGCCCCGGTCGTCGCGGCCCAGTCGCACGACTTCGAACATCAGCAGCGGCAGCACGAGGGCGGCAGCGAGCAGGAAATAGGACAGGTCGGACAACCAGTTGGGAAACCCGAACGCCAGCGCGAGGAACAGCGCCAGCCAGGCAAGCGTCGGCCGCGCGCCAGGGATACGCATGCGCGCGCCGGCGCCGGCCGGCACGACGGCAAGCGCTACGCCCACGGTCAACGCCCAAACCGTCTTCACGTCGAATCCCGGAAGCAACGCCGTTGCCCCGACCGCGCCCAGGGCCAGGCCGACCATGGCGCCGCGCTGTCTGGGCAGGAACCGAGTGGAGACATAAGTGACCAGCAGAATCGCGAAGGCGGCCGCCAGCACCCAGATAGCGCTCATTCGCCAGGCATGCAGGGGATAGGAATAATCGAACAGCGCCCGCAGGCTCTCGACGATGGCCTGCAGCGTTGCGACCCCTGCCATCGCGGCCAGGATCAGGCTGGATCCCGTGCGGCGCATGGCATGGATGACGCCAAAGCCGAACGCCGCGGCCAACAGAATGCCGGCGGCCACGAAGGTGACCGCCAGCGGCACGATGCGCTGCGCATGGGGATAGGGCCCTACACCTATCGCACTCATCGGGCGGGCGAAGCGCAGGCCGCCGTGGAAGGACGACAGGTGCAGCACCAGCACATTCTCGCCGGATCGCCATGCACTTTCGCCGATCGGAAAGATCGCCTGGTAGCGTCCGGGGATTTCGGCCCGGGCGGAGGCGGCGGGGCGACCATTGTTGCCCAGGGGTCGATCATTGAGCCAAGCCTCTGACGAGGCGACGCCGGCCACATACAGGATGCGCGGCCGGTTGTCGGTGGGGGCGCCGATGATGGCGCGGATCCAGAGCTCACGCCCTTGCGGATCGATGAAATCCCCGATCGGCCGGCAGTCGCTCAGCGCAGGACCGGTTGGACCGGCCGCGGGCTGACAGGCTTGCCACGACATGTCCCGAGCAAGGGCCGAGGCCGGGAGCCCGATCAGGAGGACGCTAAGGAGCAGGATTCGCCACATGCGCTCCCTCTAGGGCGCAGCTCACCGAGATGCACCGCCATTCGCCGATGTGCGGACGCCATTGGCCGAAGGGGCATGGCTGCCGGTGCCGTGAGGCGCTCAGTTGGCGACATGACCTACACCTCGCTCAATCGCCGAGCCGTGATCGCCGCCGGCCTCGCTCTTCCCGCCCTGGCAATCGTCCGGGCTTCCGCCCAGACGGCGCCTTCCCCCCAGGCTGGCCCGTTCCGTTTCAAGGACCGGCGCGGCGAGGAGACCGACGCCGAACGCGGCTTCTTCGAAGTGCCGGAGGATCGCCGCGATCCGCTCTCGCGCAAGATAAAGCTCGGCTATGTTCGCTTCCGTTCGACCGCGGCGCGGCCGGGCCCGCCGATCATCTATCTGGCCGGGGGGCCCGGTGGCGAGGGATCGGGCGCGGCGACCGGGCCGCGCTTTCCGATCTTCATGGCGTTGCGGGCAGTGGCCGACGTCATCGCCTTCGACCAGCGCGGCACCGGCCTGTCGAGCACGATCCCCGAACGGCCGGTATCGAAACGTCCGCTGCCGATATTCACCGAGGCCGGGATGGCGGCGCATTTCCGTGAGGAGCTCCGGAGCGCCTGGGCGGACTGGATCCGGGCCGGCGTGGCCATGGCCGGCTACAACACCGAGCAGAGTGCCGACGACATCGACGACCTGCGCCGGCATCTGGGCGCGGAGAAGATCAGCCTGTGGGGGACCAGCTATGGCTCGCATCTGGCGCTGTGCGTGCTCAAGCGGCATGGCGACCGGGTGAGCCGCGTCGCCCTGTCTAGCCTGGAGGGACTGGACCAGACAGTGAAGCTGCCGGCGCGCAGCGATGTCTATCTGCGTCAGGTCGATGCGCTGCTCGGCGTCGATCCCGCCGCGCGCGCCGCGGTGCCCGACCTGCCGGCGCTGATGCGGCGCGTGCATGCCAGGCTGGAGGCGCAGCCGCTGGCGATGAAGGTGACGCTGCACGGCGCGCCCGGCGAGATCCGGATGGGCGGCTTCGGCGTGCAGTTGATCGCGAGCGGCCTGATCGCGAATCCTCGCGGCCTGGCGGTGCTGCCCGCCATGTACCTGGAGCTGGATGCCGGCAAGACGGACATGCTGGCGGAATTCCTGGGCGATCCCGCCGACCTGTTCAGCCTTCGCGGGATGCCCGAAGCGATGGACCTCGCCTCCGGCATCTCGCCGGCCCGCCTGGCACAGGTGCGGCGCGAGGGCAGGACCGCCGTGCTGGGCGAGGCGTTGAACTTCCCGATGCCGCAACTGGTGGGTGCCATTCCGGGCGTCGATCTGGGCGAAGGCTTCCGGGCACCGATCCGCAGCAATCATCCCGCGCTGCTGATCGCCGGCACGCTGGACGGCCGCACCGTGCTGGCCGAGCAGGACGAAGTGGCGGCGCAGTTCCGGCGGAAGGCGCGCGTGATTGTGGAGAATGCCGGCCACAACGTGTTCGAGGCGCATCCCGATGTGCAGGGGCTGCTGGTGCGGTTCTTCCGCGGCGAGGCTGTGGCGGACACCCGGCTGAGCCTGCCGCCCCCCAAGTTCCGGATCGCTTGATCGGCGGCCGGCAACGCGAAGCGAAGGGCGGAATCCCGGGAGGTGCGAGGGCGGCGTGAGGGCTGGTATCCAAGCGCAAGGCAAGCTTGGCGAAGGCGAGGCGAACAACGCCTCCCTTCGGGGTGTCGTCAGACCAGCCTCAGATCGGCCGGCTGCGCACGGGGAAAGACGGCCGCCATTCTATCGGCCGACAGCCCATATTGCCGCGCTACCAGCCCGCCGATCAGGGCGCGGTAGTCGGTAAGCACCGGCAGGTCTCGCGCCTGGTTGAGCGTCGCTGCCGACAGCGCCACTTGCGCGCCCGCCATCCGCCCGCCCGAAACGCCGCCGCCCATCACCCAATAGATGCTGCCATGGCCATGATCGGTGCCCTTGTCGCCATTCTCCCGGAAGGTGCGGCCGAATTCGGAGACGACGACGATGGTGGTCGATCGCCAGGCATTTGGTCCGATCGCATCGACAAAGCCGGCCAGTCCGCGCCCGAGTTCGCCGATCCGGTCGGCCAGATAGCCAGTCGCGTTGCCCTGGTTGACGTGCGTGTCCCATCCGCCGACATCGACGAACGCCAGGTTGAACTGGTCGCGCATCAGCGTGCCGATGCGTCGCGCCGACAGTTCGAACCCCTTGCTGCTCACGGCACCACGCCCAGCCGCCTTCATCTCCTCGTCGAGGGTCTTGAACACAGTTTCGCGCACGTGGAATCCCGCGGCGACCGATTGCGCGAGCTGGCCCTTCTTGCCGTACATCGACTCGATCATGGCCATTTGGCGCTGGTCGATCGGCTTTCCGACATTCGCGAGTGCCAGGTTGGGCACCGGCGCGGGATCGCCGCGGAAGCACAACGGCAATTGATCGGTGAACGCGATCGGCCGGTCGTCCTTGCCCAGCATCTGCGCCAGCCGGGCCAGAAAACCGGAACCATAGTTGCGCGACCCGCCGACGGGCTGGCCCAGTTCTATCGTATCCTGCGTTTCGAAATGGCTGCGGCTGAGGTCGTCGGTGCCGGCGAACGGCACGAACGCGATCTGGCGCTGTTGCCACAAGGGCAGGATGCTATCCTTGAGCGCGGGGTGCAGGCTCCAGTCGGCGTCGAGCGCGAGCGCTGCCTTTGGATCGGCGGAACCGGGCTTGGCCAGCGCGATCGTCGGGCGCGACTGATAGTAGAAATCACTGCTCGAGGGGACAATGATGCTGGTCGCGTCATAGGCGCCCCGCAGGAAGACGACGAGGAGCCGGCTGCCGGCCTGCGGCGCGGCGAAGGCGCGGCCGGCAATGACCAGCGGCGCAAGCGCGGCGCCGCCCCTGAGAAAGTCGCGGCGGTGGATCGGCAGCATCGAGGCATCTCCCGCTGTTCAACGGAGCATGAATTCGGGGGAGGAGAGGAACAGCGCATTCCACTCCTGGGGCGACGTCGCCCTGGCAAGCGCATCGCGCGTCGGCTGATGAAGTGTCGCATCGAGCCCGCCGAAATAGAGCGCGTTCTGCAATTGCGGAAACGCCGGCTGGTCGGCAGAGGCGCCGGGCGGGCGAAAGAGACCGGCGGAGCCGCCACCGATCTGACGCGCGATGTCGAACCTTGTCGCCATCTGGCCCGGCCCCGACCAGGCGCTCGACTGCATGTCATAGCCATCGGGCGTTTCGTGATTGTACAGGCCCTCGCCCATCCGGTTGAGCCAGCCGATTATCGGTTGTGCGTTGAGGATCACCCGATCGCCATAGGCATAGCGCACGGCCGATATCGCGTAATGGGCCGGATCCTTGAACGCCGTGCCGAGCGAGGTCTTGAACGCGGGGGACTCGATCATCGCGCGCAGCACCTGGGCGATGTCGCCGTCGCTGCGCCGAAACGTCCGCTCCATCCGCGCCACGACGGCGGCCGGCGGCGCGTCGCCCATGAAATATGTGGCGATCCGCAGCGAGACGTGATGCGCGGTTGCCGGTGAAGAGGCGATCAGGTCGAGCGCTTCCTCGACTTCCGCAAAGCCGCGCCCCTTGATCGCATGTCCCAGAAGATGCTTGTCGCCGAAGTCGTGGCGCGCGGGATTGAACTCGAACAGGCCGGCGCGAACGTAGAGCGGTTGCCATTGCGGCTTCAGCTTGGGCGTGTCCGGCTTGAGATCGACTCCGACGCCCGTCAGGATTCGCGCCAGTTCCTGCACGTCCTGCTGAGTGTAGCCGGAGTTAACGCCCATCGTATGAAGCTCCATGAGCTCGCGCGCATAATTCTCGTTGATGTGCCCTGCCGAATTCTGGTCGTTGTCGAGATAGCGCAGCATCGCCGGATGACGCAGCGTCGCTTCGAGCAGGTCGCGGAACTTGCCTAGCGCATGGGTATGGATCGTGTCCTCATAGTCGCCGACCATCGCCCGGATGTCGCGCTTTGGCGCGTAGACGTTGAAATGATTGAACCAGAACCAGGTCATCTGCTCGCGCAGCTGGTCGGGGGCGTAGAGTGCACGCAGGATCGATCGCGTGCGGGCCTCGTCGGCCAGTGCGTTCATGTCCTTCTGATAGGCGTCCCGCGCCGCCTTGCGCTGGGCGGGGTCGATCAACGCATTGGCCGCGCGATTGGCGGCGTCCTCATCGACGACCAACTGCGCCAACGGTTCGCGCGCGATGCGCATGGCGTCGACTTGACGCTGGACATCGGGAGGCGAGGCTACCGACGCTTCGCGCAGCTGCGCGTCCAGCCAATGACCCGTGCCGGGCACGGCATCAACGCCGAATGCCGATGTTTCCTTGCCCCATGTCAGCCTGTCGGCCCAGGTCAGCTTGTCAACGGTGCCGATCGATCTCCCCTGCGACGGCACCGACAAGGCGCACAGCGCCATCGCGACCGCAGGAATGCTGAGCTGAACTCTCGTCATCTGCCGATGATTCCTGAACGATCGGCCAATGCAACGAACCCGTTGAGCCCGGAAGGCCGACAAGCGTCACTGGCGCGATCCGCTTCATTCGACATGCGCCTTCCAAAATGAACCGGTGCTGTCTGGCGATAGCGGCGTCTGTCCGTGGCAATCCCTTACGGCATTTGCGCCAGCGGACGTCCCTGCGATAGAATCTCCTGATATCGGGGCGCCGAAAAATGCTGATCATCCGTCCATGAAAGGCAAGAGCTCGATCCGAAGCCTGGATGTCGATCGCCACGTGGTCGATGATCTGGCGCGGCAGTATCGATCGACGTTGATCCGCTATTTCCGGCGGCGAGGCGTTGCGCCGCTCGATGCCGAAGATGCCGTGCAGGAAGTCTTCGTCCGGTTGAGCAAGCGCAAGGCGCTCGCCGATGAAGTGCACCGGCCCGAGAGCTATATCTTCGCAACGGCGGCGAATGTAGCGACGGACCTGCATCGCCGCGCCACCGTCCGCGCAAATGACCGGCACGAGCTGTTCGATGATGTTCGACATGCGCCGCTGGACCTCGACCCGGAAACCATCTGCGAGGGGCGGGAAGCCCTGCGCGCCGTCGTCGTGGCGTTGAAGGAACTTCCCGAGCGCACCCGCACGATCTTCGTCCTGGCGAGGCTCGAGCAGAGGAAGCAGACCGAGATCGCGCGCCAGCTCGGCGTCTCACTCAACACGGTGGAGAAGCATCTGCACAGGGCCATCGTCTATCTCGGTGAAAGAGCGGGGCGGCGATCATGAGCCATTTCCAGCGCGAAGCGCCGAAGATGTCGCCGCACGAAATCGCGGCCAGCTGGTTTCTGCGGGGCGAGAATGGCGCGTCGGGCGCCGCGGACCGCGCGCGCCTGGAGGCGTGGCTCGCGGACGATCCGCGTCACCAGGCAGCCTGGGATGACGTGAGCGCGGCGCTGCAAACGGTTGCCGACAATGCCGCCGACGAGGAATTGCTGGCGATGCGCTCGCTGGCGCTGCAGGCCCGGCCGGACCATCGCGGGCCGATGTTCGGCGTGGCGGTCGCGGCTGCATTGCTGCTTGTCGTCCTCATCCCGATCGTCGTTCTCGGCCTGATCCACCCCGGACTGACGCATCGCAACGGAATAGCCGCCGGCGACGCGGCGGGCGCGCTCTATCGAACCACCGTCGGGGGCCGCGCCGAAGTCGCGCTGCCTGACGGCTCCCTGGCGGTGCTGGATACCGACAGTGCGATGCGCATCGCCTATACCGGCAAGGAGCGGGGGATCCGGCTGCTGAAGGGCCAGGCGCTGTTCGTCGTCGCCAAGCACCGGCCGACGCCGTTCCGGGTCTATGCCGGTACGCAGCGCGTGACGGCGGTGGGCACGCGATTCAATGTCCGGATAGAAGATGGCGGCCGGATCCCGAAGACGAGCGTTGCGCTCATCGAAGGCGTCGTCCGCGTGGCCAGGCTGAAGGCCGCCGGCTCCGCCATGCTCGATCGCCGGTCGGGCGAAGTCACCATGACCGCCGGCGAGCTCTTCGACTCCGTCCGGCCCGGCTCGCTGCGCGTGTCCACATCGGAAGCGGAGAGCGCGGCCAGCTGGACCTCGGGAACCTTGTCGTTCAATGATATGCCGCTGGGGCAGGCAATTGCCGAAATGAACCGCTATACCGCGCGACCCATCGGTCTGGGCGATCCGAAGATCGCAAGCCTCAGGGTCAGCGGCGTCTTCAGGACCGGCGATTCGCAGCATTTCGCGGAATCGATGTCGGAAGTCTTCCATCTCCGCGTGGCGCACGACGCGCGGGGCAACCCGCTCTTGCTGCCTCCGTCCGAATAAAATGACAGCGAGGTTACGGGTTCCCGGCTCGCATGCGTCCCTGAAATCGGCAGCCGATAACGGCGCCCTTGGAGGGGAGGATATCGATGGCACGTCGCATCGGGCTGTGCGCAAGGGCCGTGGCTCTTGCCGGTTGCGCTTCATTGTGGATTTCGGCACCGGCTGCGGCGCAGGGCGATCCCAGGACGGATTTCGACATTCCCGCGCAGGATCTGGGCGCGGCGCTGAACCGCGCGGCCATCCAGAGCCACCGCGAGATCGAGTTCAACGCGGATCTCGTCCGGTCGCGCAAGGCGCCTGCGGTGCGGGGAAGCTATTCCATCGTCGAGGTGCTGCAGCGGCTGCTGGTCGGATCCGGCCTGCGCGCCCGCCCGACATCCTCGGGAGCGATCCTCATCGAACCGGCGTCGCAATCCGGCGCGGGAGCCGACGGCATCGGCAGCGCGCAGGATCAGCCGGCCGAGGCGGATATCATCGTGACGGCGCAAAAGGCCAGGGAGAAGATCCAGGACGTCCCCATCGCCATTTCGGTCTTCTCGGCCAAGTCGCTGGACGATCAGAAGATCGAGGGCGGATCGGAGCTGCTGCGCGGCACGCCGAACGTCAGCTTCACCAAGACCAATTTCGCCAGCTACAATTTCCAGATCCGCGGGATCGGCACCCAGGCGCTGTCGGTGACGACCGACCCGGCAGTCGCGATCAGCTTCAATTCGATGCCGATGGTCCGCAACAGATTGTTCGAGCAGGAGTATTTCGACGTCCAGCGCGTCGAGGTGCTGCGCGGGCCGCAGGGCACGCTTTATGGCCGCAACGCAACTGCCGGGGTGGTCAACATGATCCCGACTCTGGCCGATCCCGATCGGCTCGCCGGCTCGCTCAAGCTGGAGACCGGCAACTATGCGACGATGCGCGCGAGCGGAATGCTGAACATACCCCTCACCGATACGCTTGCCGTCAGGGCGGCCGGCGCCTGGACCTCTCGCGACGGCTATGACTACAACATCGCGACCCAGCGCCGGGTGAACGGCCGCGACCTGTGGGGTGCGCGCGGATCGATCTTCTGGCAGCCATCGTCCCGCCTCACCGTCAGCCTGATCTGGGAGCATTTCTCCGAAGACGACGACCGCTCGCGGACCGGCAAGCAGCTGTGCCACAACGATCCCTCGCCCACTGCGCTCGACGGCGTTTCGATCTATCCTCAGAATCGCGGCTTCTTCAGCCAGGGGTGCCGGCCCGGGTCGCTCTATGACGATGGCGCGTTCGGGGTTCCCAACGGCGCCAGCCTGCCGAACGTCGTCGCCGCCAGCGTCGGCATCACCGGAGTGGTCGGGTTCACGAATGCGAACGCCGCGGTCTTTGCCATTCCGTTCGGAACCGATCCCTTTGCCGGTGCGGTCCAATCGCACGATCTGCGCGAGATTGCGACTACCTATGATCCTCGCTTCCGGGCGAAGAACGACATCGCGCAGTTCAATTTCGAAATGGGGTTGGACGACGGGCTGAAGCTGGTGTCGCAGACGGGATGGTCACGCGACAATTATTACTCGACCCAGGATTATGCGCGCTTCCAGTCCCTGCCGGTCTTCAACGACACGTCCCTGCTCTCTCCCACCGGGAACACCAATCTCCTGCCGGGCGGCAGCTTCTGCGATCCGCAGCTCGGCTGCTCGAACAAATATCTCGCCGTCGACCTGGTGCGGGCCAAGAGCTCTCAATGGTCGCAGGAGATGCGGCTGCAATCCTCCTTCGCCGGAAAGCTGAATTTCAACGTCGGCGTAAATTATCTGAAATTCGACGTCGACGAAGACTATTTCCTGTTCAGCAACACTTTCTCGCTGATCGCATCGGTGATCAACGGCGGCGTGCTTCGCGCCAGTCCCGACGTGCCGCCGAGCGACCTCTGCCGGAAGGGCGTAACCACGCCTCCCTATTTGAACGCGGGCTTCGCCTGCATCTATGCCGATCCGAATCCGATCGGCCGGATCGACGGCGACGGCCACAATTATTTCCGCAGCCGCAATCGGGCCAATACCCAGTCCTGGGCCGGCTTCGGCGAAGTCTATTGGAAGGCCGCGCCCACTCTGAAGCTCACTGCGGGCCTGCGCTATACGCGCGACATCAAGGTCACCACGCCCTATCCGAGCCAGCTGCTGCTGACGCCGGGCTTGCTGGGCGTCGGGCTGGTCAATAGCGGCTATCCGGCCTCGCCCGACATCCGCCAGAAATGGGGCGCGCTGACCGGGCGGTTGGTGGTGGACTGGAAGCCGCGGCTGTCGTTCACCGACGATACCCTCATCTACGCATCCTATGCGCGGGGCTACAAGGCCGGCGGCACCAATTCGCCGGGGATCGGCTTCGATCCGCAGGCCATCGGTTCCTTCACCCACGACGCGCGCTTCCGTCCCGAATATGTCAATGCGCTGGAGATCGGCACCAAGAACAGCCTGGCCGGCGGCAAGCTGACGCTGAACGCGACGGCCTTCTTCTACGACTACAAGGATTATCAGGTTTCACAGATCATCGACCGCGCCACGAAGAACGAGAATTTCAACGCGACCAACTACGGGCTGGAGCTGGAATCGATCTGGCGCCCCACGCCGCGGCTGAGCTTCAACGCGAATCTCGGCCTGCTCAAGACCCGTATCGGCAAGGGCATGAAATCGATCGACGTCATGAACCGGCTTCAGGGTCATGACGACTGGATGCTGATCAAGCCGTGGATCCAGACGGCATCCAATTGCATCGCGCCCAAAGCGCTGGTCGAGAAATATCTCGCCGCGACGGCTGCCAATCCGCGCCGCTTCGGCAACATCGTCGATATCCGGATCACGGGTTTCTGCCCCTATGTGAACGAGTTCATCGTGGGGAACTTCATCCCCGGCTCGGCGGGCAGCGGCATCGGCGGCTTCGTCTATGACCCGCTGACCTATGCCGATGTCGGCCAGAATCAGGGGCGCGGATTCTATGCCGACCTGTCGGGCAAGGAACTGCCCAACGCGCCGCACTGGACCTTCAATCTCGGCGGGCAATATTCGGTTCCGGTCGCCGACTGGAAGATGACTTTCCGTGCCGACTATTATGCGCAGGGCGCAAGCTGGGCGAGAGTCTACAACACGGTGAACGATCGCCTGCGCGGATGGGACAACACCAACCTGGCGCTGACCGTGGAGCGCCCCGCATCCGGCTTCGCCCTGCAATTCTACGTCAAGAACGTCTTCAACAAGACCCCGATAACCGGCGCCTTCATCAATTCCGATGACAGCGGCCTGACCACCAATGTCTTCACGCTCGATCCACGCATCATCGGCCTGTCGCTCAGCAAGCGCTTCTAGGGTCTGTCGGGCCGAACGGGGAAGGTCCCCATCGTCGCCGCGGGTTCCATTGCCTGGTCGGGAATTGCGCGAAGTGCGATTGCACGGCATCAATCCGTACCGTCCAGGTAAGGATGCGACGCCATGCGATCGAGATTCGCCGCGATGGTTGCGATGCTGTTCTGGTTGCTTCCGGCAACGCCGTCGGCTGGGGGCGCCCCGCCCCGGCAGGGCGCCGCCACGTCGCTGGACAGGATGGTCGATGTCGGCGGCCACCGTCTCCACTTCATCATCATCCCGGGTCGCGGGACGCCGATCCTGTTCGAAGCCGGCGGCGGCGACGATGCCGGCGTCTGGGGCGAGATCGCCTCCTCGGTCGCCGCCGTCACCGGGGCGCCCGTCCTCGCCTATGATCGCGCAGGGTTCGGCAAGAGCGAGGTTCGCGCCGGCGGCCGGATCGAGGATCACGGCATCCTGAACGGCGTCGCCGACCTGGAAAGCGCCTTGAAGACGCTGGGCTACGATCGGCAGATCGTGCTGGTGGCGCATTCCTATGGCGGCTTCTATTCGACACTCTATGCGGCGCGCCATCCCGGCCGGGTCCGCTATGCCGTCCTGATCGATGCCAATCACGCCTGCTGGTTCACGCCGGCCTATGTCGGGAAGCTCATGTCCGAAATCGATGGCGATCTGCCCGGGCTCAAGGCCCAGGGCGAGCTCGGCAGATATTATCAGTCCGCCAATATCCCCCGAACCGTCGACGTGATGCGGCGCACCCCCTTTCCTGCGACGATACCCGCGATCGATCTGGTGTCGGAGCGCCCGCCCTTTCCCGATCCCGGCGATGTCGAGCGCTGGCGCGACTGCCATCGCCAGTTCGCGAGCGCCGCACCGAACCGGGAAGGGATCACGGCCCATGGCGCGGGCCATTACATCTTCCGCGACAATCCTGCGCTCATCGTCAGTGCGATCGTCAAGGCCTATGCCCGCATCGTGGCGCCGGCGGTTCGCACGGCCTTGCTGCAGCGGGCAGCGGCTCACGCGGTCGGCGCGGCAAACGAAGCGGGCCGGCGTGAGGCTGCGTTCAGGCATTCGGAAAGGGATTTGAACGACTGGGGCTACCGCCTGATGCCCGGCCAGCTGCCGATCGCCGTCGACGTCCTCAAGCTCAACACCGAATTGCATCCCGACAGCTGGAATGCCTATGACAGCTATGGCGAGGCGCTGCTGAAGGCGGGGCGCAAGGACGACGCCATCGCAATGTATCGCAAATCGGTTGCGCTCAATCCCGGCAATGCGAACGCGAAGGCCGTGCTGAAGCGCCTTGCCGCCGGCGAGTGAGGAACGGGCGCCGGCCAGGTTGATTGCCCGAAGCCCGGGGATCCTTGGGTCCGAAGCACGCTGACGAGCGTTCGACAGCTTCAACAATTCGTCATTGCCGAGGCGTATCGATGTTCGAAAATCGGGTTGCGGTCGTCACCGGCGGAGAGTCGGGAATCGGTGCCGCCTGTGCCAGGGCGCTGGGCGCGGCCGGTGCGCGCGTCGTGCTCACCTATTTCAAGGATGCCGCGGCCGCGCAGGCAGTGTGCGAGGCGATCGGCGGGCCCGGCCGTGCCGTCGCCGTCCAGACCGATGTCGCAGACGAAGGCGAAGTGGAGCGCCTGTTCGCGACTGCCGAGAAAATGTTCGGGGCTGCAACCTTGCTCGTGAACTCGGCCGGGCTGAACATGAGCGGAGTCGAACTTGCGAGGATGGAGCTCGCGCAATTCGATCGAGTCGTCCGATCCGATCTCTACGGCCCCTTCCTCACCTGCCGCCGCTTCGTCCGCGGGCTGGAGGGAAGCGGGCTCAGGGGCAGAATCGTCAACATCTCGTCGATCCACGAAAAGGCGCCCCGATCCGGCGGAACCGATTATGATTCCGCCAAGGGCGGCTTGTCGCAGCTTACCGCGACGCTGGCACTTGAGCTGGCGCCGAGGGGCATCGCAGTGAACGGCGTCGCACCCGGGATGATCCTGACACCGATGAATCAGTCGGCGCTCGACAACCCTGCCGAGTTGAAGGCCAAGGAGGCCGCCATCCCCTGGGGCCGCGCAGGCAGGCCGGAAGAAGTGGCGGCTCTGGTCGCCTTCCTTCTGTCGCCGGCCGCCGACTATATAACCGGCACCACCGTGACAATCGACGGCGCGCTGTCGCTCACCATCGCGCTGGGCGCCTGAGATGCCCCGGGTGGTGGACTTCAACGTCGAGCAGATCGACGCGATCGGCATCTCCGGCCCGCCGGATGTCGCGCAGCGCGATTTGATGAGCCCCTATGTCTGGCTGCGTCCGGACGGCAGATATTCGATGCTGCTCCGCGCCGTGCCGCGTGGCGACTATGATCACGGCGCCGCCACCGACACCGGCACGATCTGGCACGCAGTCTCGCCGGACGGGCTGCGTTTCACAATCGAAGGGGACGCCGTTCTCGTTCCCGGCCCCGGCCCCGACGATATCGGCGGCTGCGAGGATCCTACCCCCATTGTCGAACCCGACGGCAATCTCGTCGTCTATTATACCGGCGTCGATGCCACGCGCGCGCATGCCGAACTGCTCTACGCGGTCGGCCCGTCGCTGGACCGCCTCAGGAAGCGCGGCATAGCGATGCTGAACTCGGACAGCGAAGGCAACATCAAGGAAGCCACGATCGATCGCACCAAGGCGGGCAAATGGCGGATGTTCTACGAATATGCCCATGCGGAGGCGTCGCTGGTGGGCCTGGCAATCGGGACCACGATCGCGGGTCCCTGGGATCATCAGGTCCAGCCCTTTGCGCCGCGCCCCGACAATTGGGACAGCTGGCACCTCTCCACCGGCCCCTTGCTGACCGATGACAAGGACATGCCGGTGATGTTCTATAACGGAGCCACGCGCGATGCCCGCTGGCGCATCGGCTGGGTGGCATTCGACGCCGAATATACCCGGGTCGTCGATCGCTGCATCGAACCGCTGATCATCCCGCCCCCGGCGCTCGAACGCACTGCCACCGATATCGCCTTTGCAGCGTCCGTGGTCGTCATCGACGGCGCGGCCTGGCTCTATTACTCGCTGGCCGACGCCAAGCTTTACCGCGCAATCATCCGGCGCAGCTGAGCGGCCGAGACCGGCGCGCCGAAGCGGCCCGCCAGTCCCCCGGGACCGTGAAGGCATTCAAGGGCGCACATCAGCGCGGCGCCGCGTGCTCCAGCGCCATGATCCATGCCTCCACGGCCGGCGTATCGGCGATGTCGCCGTCGAACTTGCGCACCGGCACCACCGGCTCGTTATTGCCGCGCGATCTGCCGCGATAGACTTTCATCGGCATCCCGCCGCCCGCAATGCCGCTGGGCAGCCGATACTGGCGCACGTCCATGTAGAGCGTGTCGGCGCTGGTCGTCTTTCCGACATGCGTCGCTCCCAGTGCCCGCCACAGATCGACGGCGTCCAGACAGGCCGATGCGCATCCCGGATCGGTGAGCAGATAGACATGCGCCTTGAGCGGCGGCTGCGGCATGGCCTTCCCCGCCTTGGGCGCGTCGTCCTCGGTGCCGGCCTCCCGCCATAGCTTGTCGCCGCGGGCCAGCCCGCCCTTCAGCCCCGCGATCACTGCCTCGAACCAGCGCTTCGCTTCTGGCGAGACGCCGTCCCCGCGCTTGGCGTAGCTTTCCTCGATCGAGGCGAGATTGGCGGCGGAGACGCGCCAATCGACCTGTGTGTCGCTCTTCGGCAACCCGTCGATCGCTGCCTGCCCCCACAGTGTCTGCGCGATCTGCTGGGACCAGTCCGACGATCCGCCATTGTTGCGGCGCAGGTCCAGCACGATCGCCGGCGCGTTCCGATCGGCCTGCATTGCCGCGATCAACCCGGGCAGCGCCTTGCCGGCGTCGGACTGCGCATCGCCGTTGAACGACGGCATCGCATACCAGCGTGTCCCGTCGGCCAGCGTCCGCGCTTCGAATATGCGCGCTTCGGTCTTTCGATCGCCCCAGGCGCGTTCCCAGAAGCCGTTGGAATCGATCGGCTTCCATTCGAGCGCGATCGTGCGCTGACGGCCGTCGACGCGGAAGGTGCAGCGTGCGAGCGGCGGCACTGCAATATTATGCTCGTCGAGGAAGAGCGTTCGGCCCCAGCGCTGACGCGTCGATTCGAGCTGCCAGCGGCCCCACATCCTCCCGATCCGATCGGCCGCCAGCTTCTCCGCCGAGCGACCGTCGCAACCGACAAGCTCCGCTCCGATCGGCACCGGCGCGTCGTCCGCGCGCGTATGGACGCGCATCTTTCCCTGCGCGTCGTAATTGGTGAGGAAGCCGGGCCAGCGATATTCGCTCGGCGCGTCCCCGAAGATGCGGATGGTCATATGGCCATCGTTGAACGCGGCGACATATTCCCGCAGCGGCAGATAATAGTCGGCATAGGTCCTCGCGGTCCTCGCGCGCTTCAACGCCATCGCCAGCTGCGCATCGTTGCGCTTGGCAAAGCCCGGATCCTCCGGATTGACGGCGCCCGGGTGATTGGCGGCTATTTCGTCGTGCAGCGCCCGTGCATCCGCCCGCAGCGCAGCCGCCCAATCGCGCTCGGCCGGCCGTTGCGCCAGGGCCGGCGACGCGAATGCCACAGCAACTCCAAACCAGATCCACCGCATGCCCATTCCCCTCCGTCACGCTGCGCAACGATCGAACTGCGCGCCTCCCCGATCGGCGCGCCGCCAGGCGAGCGGATCGGGGAGCTGGATCGCCGGCGTCGCGAATCATAGCCCGGAACGAATCCACCCGACAAACCCATCGTTCAGGCAAGCCCGATCAGGCGCAGCACAAGCAGCGCAATGCCGGCGAGGATCAGCAGCGAGAGGGTGACGGCCAGGGTGACGCGGGGCCCGGCAGCGGCAACATGGCGCAGGTCGACGCCCAGGCCGAGCCCCGCCATCGCCATCACCGTGAGGAAATTGCCCGCACCCTGCGCGGGCGGAACCAGCGCGTCCGGCAGCAGCGCCAGCGAGCGCGCCGCGGCCAGCGCGAGAAAGGCCAGGATGAAGCCGGGCAGCAGGAGGCCGTTCGTCCCGCGACGGTCGGCGCCCTCGCGGCGACGCTGGAGCAGGGAAAGGCAAGTCACCACCGGTCCCAGCGTCAGTACGCGGACCAGCTTCACCAGCGTGCCGAGCTGGATGGCGACGGCGCCCAGCGGGGCGGTCGCGGCAATCACCTGCGGCACGGCATAGACGGTGAGGCCGGCAAGCACGCCGCCGGCGGCCGCGCTGAGGTGCAGTCCGGCGGCAGCGAGCGGCAGGCAAAGGACCACGCCCACGCCCAGCACCGCAGTGAATGCGATGGCGGTCGCGACGTCATCGGCATCGGCATCGATCGCCGGCGCGACTGCGGCGATCGCCGAGTTGCCGCAAATGGCGTTGCCGCACGCGACCAGCAGCGCCACCTCACGCGTGAGGCCCAGGGCCCGGCCGAGCAGGAAGCTTGCCCCGATCGCCAGGACCACCGTGGCGGCGATGCCCAGCAGCAGCGGCCATCCAACGGCAAGGATCGCGCCGAAACTGATCGTCGCGCCCATCAGGACTATCGCAACTTCGAGCAGCGTCTTCGCCGCGCATTGGATGCCGCTGTCGAACCTGGCCGGGATGCGCCAGCCCGTGCGGATCGCAGTGCCGATCAGGATGGCGAGGACCAGCGCTTCGAGCCAGGGCCGGCCGGTTGCGTATGTCTCGATCCGTTCGAGCGCCAGCGCGCCAAGACTGACCGCGCCGGCAAGGGCGAGCCCGGGAAGCATGCGTCCATGGAAAGGGCGGGGTTTCATGATGCCAGGATCGGCTTGCCCCGGCACGAAATCCAATCGATTGATTTTTGATAATCAATAAGTGAAGTTGATTGAATGACACTGGAGCAGCTGCGCATCTTCGTTGCCGTCGCGGAGACGCTGAACATGCGCGCGGCGAGCGAGGTGCTGCATCTCACGCAGCCGGCGGTCAGCGCAGCCATTGCGGCGCTGGAGATGCGAAACGGCACCCGCCTGTTCGACCGGGTGGGCCGAGGCCTGGAGCTGAACGCGGCCGGCCGCACCTTTCTGCCGGAAGCGCGCGCGGTGCTGGCCAGGGCGAAGGAAGCGCGGCGCGCGCTCGACGACTTGACCGGCCTCGTGCGCGGAGAGGTACGGATCGCGGCCAGCCAGACGGTCGCGACCTATTGGCTGCCGACCCGGATGGCCCGCTTTGCCGCGCAATATCCCGGCGTCGACCTTTCCCTGTTCGCCGGTAACAGTAGTCAGGCGGTGCAGGCGCTGCTGATCGGCGAAGCGGACCTCGCCTTCGTCGAGAGCGCAGTCGAGGAAGAGCTGTTGGAGGTCCGCCGCATCGGCGGCGATCGGCCCGGCTTCTACGCGGCTCCCGACCATCCGCTTGCCGGAATGCCGATTGGGCCGGCCGAGTTACGCGGCGCGGCCTGGGTGCTGCGCGAACCGGGGTCCGGTACGCGCGATCATCTTGCCGCCAGCCTGCCCGAGCTGGGCCTTGCCATGGGCGACCTGATGGTCCGGATGAGTCTTCCCAGCAATGAGGCGACGCTCGAAGCGGCTGCTGCGGGTGGGATGGTGGCGGTCGTTTCCGACCTGGCCGCCGGCTGCCGGCTGGCGGCCGGCAGGATAGCCCGGCTCGATTGCGACCTGCCGGCCCGGGATTTCAGCGTCGCGACACATCGTGCCCGGCGCCTGAGCCGCGCCGCGGCGGCCTTCCTCGACACAGTCGGCGCCTGGACCGGTCCGAGCGCATGATGCCCTGGGCATGCGAAGGGCACCGGCATTGGCGACCTTCGACGCCGGCTCCTCCGTGCAGCCTCATCGGGCCATGAGCCGCTCGCCGCTCCGGTTCCGGTCACCCGGATGGCGCCGCAGGGAAAGGGGAGCAGCTGCGTGCGCGAAGCGCCGCTCCCCCCAGTTTCTCAGAAGCGCCCGCGGATACCGATGCGGAACTGGCGGTCGGCGATCTCATATCCGTTCACGGCATCGATCATCTGATTGTAGTTGGTACGGCCCGACTTCTTGTAGAAGAGATTGGTGACCGCGGCCGACAAGGTCGCGTATTTGGTGAGCTTCAATCCGATCGAGGCGTCGACCTGATCGTCGGACGAATACCAGTTCGGCCGCAACTCGCCGGTCGCGGGCGTGGTGGTGAAGCTCACTGCGGACTTGCTGCGCCAGTTATAGGCGATGCGGGCGGTGAACGGTCCCCGCTCGTAATAGAGAATGCCGTTATAGGTCGTCTTGGACAGGCCCAGCACCGGCTGATTGTCCGAGGACGAAGTGTCGATGAAAGTCGCGTTGAGCTGGGTCCCGAAGCCCGACAACAGGCCGGGCAGGAACGTGAAGGCCTGCTGGTAGTTGAGCTCGATACCCTTCACCTTGGCGACGCCGAGATTCACCGGCAGCGAGCGTTGCAGCGGCCCGTAGGATTCGAAGCCCGGGATCACTTCGACGATGGTCGTGCGCGCCACCTGGTCGGTGATGTTCTTGTAGAAGGCCGTCGCCGCCACGATGCCGCCGCCGGGGATGTAATATTCGAGCGCGGCGTCGAGCTGGTCGGCGCGCGTCGGGTGCAGGTCGGCATTGCCGCCCGACGCCGTGCCCAGCGGGCCGTTGACTGCAAGCCGCGGCGCCAGGTCCTGCAGCTTGGCGCGCGACATCACCTTGGATGCCGCGAGGCGCAGCACCAGATCGCGGGCGACCGAGAACTTGATGTTCGCGCTCGGCAGCAGGTCCGAATAATGGTTGGTGTTGTGCTGCGGCACCATCACGCCGCCGCCGACATCGGCCGTGGTGTCGACCGCGAAGTCGGTCCGGACCGCGCGCAGGCCGAGATTGCCGCGAAAGCCCATGCCCAGCAATTCGCCGTCGATATTGGCGCGGCCATAGATCGCCTTGGTCTTCTCGCTGATGTAATAGCTGGTCGTCGGCCGCGGCCGCGTCGGGCGATAGTTGGAAAGCAGCAGCGAATCGTCGCCGGTGCCGCCCGCATAGACGTCGGGCACCAGGAACACGCTGGGGAAATTGCCGGTCGCGCCGGGATAGCCGGGATTGTTCGTCAGGACGAAATAGGAGTCGGGCAGCGTCGCGATGTTGGGATTGGTCGCGCCCAGCTTGGCCTGATAATCCCGATAGTCCGAGCTGAGATCGGCATAGCGGCCGCCGAACTGCAGCGATTTCAGGATGCCCCAGCCGAGCTCGTAGCTGCCGTCGAGGCGATAGGCGGTTTCGATCGTGTGCACGATCGTGTCGTTCGCGGCGCTGTTCGAACGCGTCGGATAGGAGGAGCGCAGCGTCGGATCGAAATTGGCCGGCAGCGTGATGCTCGGCACGTCGCCGGTGCGATAGTCATAGTTGATCGTCAGCCCGCGCGAGGCCAGCTCCATGAAGTCCTGGCGATAGGTATAGTCGCCCACCGACTTGCCGAAATCGGCCTTGAGGTCGAGCCGGCCGATCTTCCAGACCGCGCCGCCGCCGGCGACCAGCGAGGAGGTCGGCTCGTTGCGCTCGACCCCGCCTACGCGGACGCGCTGGTTGGTCAGGGTGCCCGCGACGACGTAATTGCCTTCCATCACGCCATTGGTGAGAGTCGAGGCGTTCGTGCCGGTGTCGGTGGTCTGGATCGCGAGATATTCGATGTGCCGCTGCGTCCCGAGATGCGTGTAGAGCGCATCGGCGTAGAGCATCAGATTGTCGGTCGCCTGGAACTGCATCGTGCCGCCCGCGCCGAAGCGCTTGCGCTTGATGTTGTAGAATTCCGAACGGGCGATCTGCGGCGTGTAGTCGAGCTGGCCGTCGCCGTTGAAGTCGGTCTTCATGCCGGTGGTGGTGCCGGGGTTCCAGACGCCGCGGATGAACTGCGACGAACCGATCTCGCGGTCCGAATAGGCCAGGTTCACGGCGATGCCGAGCCGGTCGCCGAACAGCCTGGTCGTGCCGAACAAGGCGAGGTTGTAGCCGTTGGGATTGCGGGCGAGATTGGTATTGGAATATTCGGCGAGGTAGCTGACCGTCGGCTTCTTGAAGTCGAACGGACGCGGCGTGGTCATGCTGATGAAGCCGCCCAGCCCGCCTTCGATCTGATCGGCGGTAGGCGACTTGTAGACCGAGAGACGGCTGAACAGCGTCGACGATTGCTGCTCCAGGCCCGTGGAGCGGCCCGAGGGATCCGAACCGGTCGCGCCGACCGAGATGCCGAGGTTCGAGCGGCCGTTGAGCTCGACGCGAACATTGGAAAGGCCGCGGACGGTGACCTGGGCACCCTCGCCGAAATTGCGCTCGATCTGCACGCCGGGCACGCGCTGGAGATTCTCGGCGACGTTCGCATCGGGCAGCTTGCCCACATCCTCGGCGGCAACGACATCGACCACCTGATCGGCATTCTTCTTGGCGTTGACTGCGGATTCGATGGACGCCCGCACGCCGGTCACCACGATCGAATCGCTCGCCTGGCTGCCGGCGGGAGCGCTTGCGGCGCCCTGGGTTTCCTGCGCCCGGGCGATGGCCGGAATGGCCAGGACGACACAGGCAATCGATGAAAGCATGGCGGCTTTGACAGACATAAGACCCTCCCCAATGGCCGCGCTTCCGGCGGCTCGTTTGACGATTCGTTATCTCCCCGGCGCCTGCCTGTCTAGTATGTTCATCATGTCATCATACCATTTTGCGTGACGGCGGCATGCGGCGCTGCTAGATGCCGGCAGGCAAGACGAGGCAATCGTCGCAACGGGAGAGGGAGGCAATGGAAGGTCCGTCGGTTCGCGAAGGCCTGGGTACGACGCGGCGTGAGATGCTGCTCGCGGCGGGGGCGACCTGCCTGGTCGCGGCGGCGCCGCAAAGCGCACCCGCGACGGATGGCGAGGGAGTGCCGGATGTGGCCGGCAAGGATCGCCGCTGGGATGCGGATGTCGGCATGCTCGGCGAAAGGTCGGGCGGCGCGGGCTATTCGACGCGTCTGCAACGCGGGACCTGGGTGCACGCCACCCGTTCGAATCTCGACTATGCACTGCGCCTGCTCGACACCGGCTCCGCGCCCGCCCTTGCCCGTGCCCAGGCGGTGATCGCCAAGGTCATCGCGCTGCAGGATGCCGATCCCGCAAGCGCGACCTATGGCATCTGGTCCTATTATCTCGAGGAGCCGCTGACGAAGATGGATCCGCCCGACTGGAACTGGGCGGACTTCAACGGCGCGCGGCTCACTGCCGCGATCGGGCGGCATGGCGACCGCCTCGACGCAGTTCTCGCCGCGGACATGCGCAAGGCGATCGGCCGCGCGGGCGAGGCGATCATGCGCCGCGACGTGGGGCCGGCCTATACCAACATCTCGGTGATGGGCGCGCGGGTGACGCTGGCGGCGGGCGAGCTGATGCGCGACGCGAAGCTGCTCGACTATGGCCGCAAGCGGTTGACCGGCCTGCTCGACTACACCCGCCAGCAAGGCGGGTTCAACGAGTATAACAGCCCCACCTACACCATGGTCGCTCTCGAGGAAGTCGAGGCGATCCTCTCCTTCGTCCGGGACGCCGAAGCACGCACGGCAGCGGGAGAACTGCACCGCATCATCTGGGAGATGATCGCCGGCCACTGGCATCCCGGCACCAATCAATGGGCCGGGCCCCATTCGCGCGCCTATTATGATCGCACGCCCAATCCCACGCTCGACGGTCTCTCCGCCCGGCTTGGCCGCACGTTGCGCGCCGGCGTGGCGGTGCCATCGCGCGAAGTGCCGATGCTGCCTTGCCCCCCTGCGCTGGCTTCGCGCTTCGCCGCGCTGCCCGAACCGGAGACGGTGGTGCGCCAGCGCTTCATCCGCGCCGTGGACGATGCGCAATCAGTCTGCGGCACCACCTGGCTCAACGACGCCGCATGTCTCGGCTCGGCCAATGCCGAAAGCTTCTGGACGCAGCGTCATCCGCTCATTGCCTATTGGCGCACGGCACGACGCGGCCCGACCCCGGTATTCCGAGTGCGCTGCCAGAAGGACGGGCGCGATTTCGCATCGTTCGGCATGGTCGCGGCGCAGCGCGGGCAGCGGGTGCTGATGTCCGCGCATCCGCTCGCCAATTCGGGCGACTGGCACATCACGCTCGACCGCGCGCCGAGCTTTCCGGGCCAGGAACTGCAATTGCGCTTCGTGCTCGACGGCGTCGGCGCGACTGCCCGCGCGCTGGACGAATATCGGGTCGAGCTGGTTGCCGGGGAATGGAAGGCGGTGGTCCATATGGGGCCGCCGATCTGGAACAATGGCGAGGGCGCGCAGGGTCGTTGGGTGATCGAGAAGCAGGAAGGCGTGGCGCATGTCGCCTATGTCGTTCCCTTGGGCGGCAGCATCGCTCCGGCCGGGCTTGGCCGCACCGCCATCCCCGCCGCGATCGAGATCCTTCCTGTCTCGGCCGGGGTGAGCAGGGACCGGATCGAAGTGACGCCGAAGGGCAAGGGGCGGCTGCTGCGCTGGAACGACATCGAATTGCTCGCGCCGACCAGCCCGCCGCCGCCGATCCCGCGGATTTCCTGAGCATGGGGCCGCCGCGCTTCGCGGGGATCGATGCCGGCGGCACCAGCTTCAAGCTGGCGGTGGCGAGCGGCCTCGACACCATCCTTGCCGAGACTCGCATCCCGACCACCACGCCCGCGGAAACGCTGGCCCGCGCCGGGCGCTGGCTAGCGGAACAAGGGCCGCTCGCCGGGCTGGGCATGGGCGCGTTCGGGCCGGTGGGCATCGGGCCGGGGGCAAGCCACGGCCGGCTGTTCGTCACGCCCAAGCCGGGCTGGAGCGGGGTCGACCTGATCGAGCCCCTCGCACGCCATGTCGATGCGCCGATCGCGCTCGATACCGATGTCAACGTGGCCGCGCTTGCCGAGCAGCGCCTCGGCGCCGGGCAGGATGTCGAAAGCTTCGCCTATGTGACGATCGGCACCGGCGTCGGGCTGGGCCTGGTCGTTGGCGGGAAGGCGGCGCGCAGCCGGCTGCATCCTGAGGCCGGGCACATCTTCGTGCCGCACCACCCTGCGCGCGGCGAGTTTCCCGGCGCCTGCGCGCTGCATGGCGACTGTGTCGAGGGCATGGCGTGCAGCGCCGCGATCACGGCCCGCTGGGGCGTCTCGCCCGACCAGCTGCCCGACGGGCATCCCGCCTGGGACATGCTCGGCCACTATCTCGGCCATCTCGCACTCAACGCCGTGCTCGTCGCTGGCGTGGATCGAGTGATCCTGGGCGGTGGGATCGGCACCCGGCCGATCCTCGCCGCCCAGGTCACGCGGAGTCTGTCGCGGCTGATCGGCGGCTATGGCGCGATCGCGGAAGCGCGCGGCGGGGTGGAGACGATGGTGCGAACCGCCGCGCTCGGCCCGGGTGCCGGCACGCTCGGCGCGCTGCTGCTGGCGATGGACGCCGCCGCCTAGCCGGCGATGGCGGCGCCGTCCGGATGGCCCGGTGCCGCGCGGGGCATGTCGAGCCGGCCGGCCCAGAGCTTCTCGGGCGGCTGGCCGGTCAGGTCGCGGACGATCGCGGCCGCCTCTCCCGTCGGCGGCCTGCGATCGCCCGCGCGGAAGCGGGCGATCTCCGCCATCAGCACCGAATGGGTGTGCTCGTTGAGCCGGAAGCGCCGGGCGATCCGCATGCCGAAGGCGAGCGCCAGCAACGGGAACAGCGTCAGCCCCGCGATGATCGCGAGCTGGGCGCCGTGCGGCTGGGTGGGGGCCGAAGACTGGAACCCGCCCGCTTCGAGCAGCAGTCCGACCAGCATCACCGCAAAGGCCCCCACTGCCTTGCGCACCATCGTCATCACGCCGGCGAATATGCCTTCGCGCCGCTGGGTGCTGACGATCTCGTCGACATCGGCGACATAATTATAGGTGTTCCAGGGAATATAGACGAGCCCGCCGCGGCCGATCCCCGCGCACATCGCGATGGGATAGATCCACCAGAGCGGCGCCGGGAAGCCGGGCAGCGCCAGCGCGGCCATCAGCACGATGCCCACCGCATAGAAGGACGCGGCAAGCCGGAAGGCCGGGCCCGGATGGAGCCGCACCGTGAGATGCACGAAGGCCGCCGCCGAGACGAACTGGGTCGCGGTCATCACGCCGAGCACGGTCGAGGCGGTCGCGACGTTGCCGCCGAGCACGAACACGACATAATAGCTCAGCACGGCGATCAGCACGTCATTGGCGGTGAAGCCGCCCAGATACATCCCCAGATGCAGGCGGAAGGCGCGAATCCGGAGCGTGAGCGCGATGTTGCGGAATATCTGCATCGGCCCGAACGGCGCCGGCAAGGGCGCCGCCGTGTCGCTCTCGTTCGGCTCGCGCTCCCAGGTGAAGAGATAGGTGGTCAGGATCGCGCCGATGAAGATCAGCGTGAAGATCCCGCCCATCAGCAGGAAGGTATCCGCCGTCGCGTCCTTCGTGCCGCCCGTGATCAGGCGCGGCAGCATGCTGGCAAGGAACACCGCGGCCTGCCCGGTCAGGATCCGCGCGCCGGCGAAGCGGGCGCGGGTGCGGTAATCATCCGACATCTCGGCGGCGAGCGTCTCGTACGGGATCAGCACCGCCGCATAGACGACTTCGAAGAACACATAGGTGGCGAGATAGTAGAGATAGGACTGGCCGCTTACCCACATCAGCGCGAAGCTGGGCATCAGCGGCAGCGAGAAGAGCAGGAACATGCGCCGCCGGCCGAACCGCCGGGCGAGCCGGCTGTTGCCGATCGTGTCCGAGACATGGCCGATGAAGGTACCGCCCACCGCATCGAGGATGCGCGCGATCGCGAAGATCGACGTCGCTTCCACTGCGCTCAGTCCGCAGAAGCTCGTGTAGAAGAACAGGATCCAGCCGCCGATGACCGCCATGGCGCCGCTGCCGAACAGGTCGGTGATGCCATAGGCGAGATAGGTGTGCGGACGGATCCGGCGCGGCGCGCGAGCGGCCTGCGCGTTCACGGATGCAGCCTCCGTGCCTCGTCGAGTGCCAGGATCGCCATCGCCTGGCCATAGGGCATGGTGGTGATGGGAACCTGCTTATATTCCTCCACCGTCGCGAAGATGGGGGTGCCGAACGAAACCTGGGCAAGCTCTCCGCGCGCGTCGATATGCGCGATCACTGCCTCGGCCGCCCGCAGCCCGGTCTCGAGATATCCGGCGGGCAGCAGGCCCAGCCGCACTGCCTTCAGCACACCATAGGCTATGCCGGCGGTGGCCGATGCCTCGCCATAGGAATCCGGATCGTCGAGGATGGTCGGCCACAGTCCGTCGGTGCGCTGGCAGGCGCGGAGGGCCGCGACCTGCGCCTCCAGCGTCGCGACGAGGAACTCGCGAACTCCGTCACCCTCGGGCAGATCCAGCAGCTCGATGAAGTCCGGGATTGCCATGGTGATCCAGCTGTTGCCCCGCGCCCAGAGCGCGCCCGACATGTGGTTGCGCTCCGCGAAGGTCCAGCCGTGGAACCACAGGCCGGTCGCGCGGTCGGCGAGGTACTTCACATGCAGCAGGAACTGCCGCTTCGCTTCCTCGACATAGGCCGGGCGGCCAAGCAGCAGGCCGATCTTGGCGAGCGGCATCACCGTCATCATCAGCGTGTCGTCCCAGAGCTGCTGTTCGTTGGGCAGGTCGATCACGAGATGCTGGAAGCCGCCCTCCTCGGTGCGCGGAAGGTCGTGCATCGCCCATTCCGCCCATTCGGCGAGCAGCGGATGCCAGCTGTCGTCGGCGCTCCATCCGGCGAGATGGGCCAGCGCGAGCATCGGCGCCATGGTGTTGATCGTCTTGGTGACGGCCGGTTCGTCGAAACGGTTGCGGAACCAGTGTTCGACATGCGCGCGCACCCCGGGGTCGCGGCTCCGTTCGTACATGCGCGCGAGGCCGTAGAGCCCCACGCCCTGGGTCCAGTCCCAATGGTGCCAGCTCTTGATGTCGTAGCGCCGACCCTCGATCACGCTGACCAGGAACTCGCCATCATCGTCGGCGATACCGACCAGGCTGCCGACCAGGGCATCCATCAGCGTATCGATCCCGGGCGCGCCGTGCCGCGCGCGGAAGCGCCGCACGACATCGACTCGCGCCAGAGCGTCACTACCGTTCAGCATCCCCGTCCTCCATTTTTCGGAACGCCTAGACCGGTGCGGCTTCGCTGTCCATCAACTTATAATGTCATCATACCATTTAATCGCTCACCGACATGCCTTGAGAATGGTTGCGCGTGGCGCGGAAACCGCGTTACTGGTCAGACCATATGGCGATAATCAAGATGCCCGAGCGTCGCTCGATGGCGGCAGACCTGGTCGATCAGCTGCGCGAGAAGATCCGCAGCGGCGAGCTGTCGCCCGGCGACAAGCTGCCGACCGAACGCGCGCTGGTCGAGGAGCTGGGGATCAGCCGTACCGTGGTCCGCGAAGCGGTTGCCCGCCTCTCGGCCGAGGGTTGGGTGGAAGCCCGTCAGGGCTCGGGCGTGTTCATCAAGGAGCCGCCCCAGGCCTTCCAGATCGATCCCAACGAACTCGCCGATCTGCACGACGTTCTCCAGCTGCTCGAGCTGCGTCTGGCGGTGGAGACCGAGATGGCCGGTCTTGCGGCCGAACGGCGCACCGATGCCGACATCGTCGAACTGGAGAAATGGCTTGAGATATTGCGCGATGCCAGCGGTTCCGAAGATGGCGGGGTGAAGGCGGATGCCGCCTTGCATGCGAGCATAGCCCGCGCGACCGGCAACCAGTATTTCGTCCGCTTCGTCGAGTTCCTCGGCGCCAAGCTCGTGCCGCGCCGCGATGCCGCGATGGTAAAGCGGAGCGACGAGAAGCAGCGCCGCTATCTCGATACGATCCAGCAGGAACATGCCGCCATCGTGGATGCCATCCGCGCGGCGGATCCGCGCGCGGCGCGCAGCGCGGCGCGCCGCCATCTCGAGCGCAGCCTCAAGCGTGCCCGGCGCATTGCCGACACGGTGGCGGATCTGCCCGCGCTGGCCAGCTAGCCGGAGTCCGTCGGCGCGCCTCGCCGCGCGAGGAAATCCTCGAGCCGCATCCGCGCATGCTCGAGATGGCGCCGCACCGCTTCGCGCGCGCCGTCGATGTCGCGGCGCGCGATCGCTTCGACCAGCGCGACATGCTCGTCATGCACCCTGTCCAGATAGGTATCGTCGTCCTCGGCCGATTGCCGCACCAATCCGCGCCGGGGCACCAGCCCCATTTCGAGAAACTCCAGAAAGCGCCCGAAATAACGATTGCCCGATGCCCGTGCGATCAGGCCGTGCAGCGCCTCGTCCGCAGCGCTGCCGTCGCCGGTGGCGGCGATGTCCGCGGCGATCCGGTCGATCAGCGCGCGCATCTCGGCGACGTCGGTTTCGCTGCGCCGCCGCGCGGCCAGGCCGGCCATTTCTATTTCCACCGCCAGACGCAGTTCGAGCAGCCGGCTCACTTCCACCAGATCGTCGAACGCGCCTTGCGATACATGAAAGGCCGCCGACCGGGCCTCGGTGACGAATACTCCCGATCCCTGCCGCGGCTCGAGGAGTCCTTCGGCGGTAAGCCGCGCGATTGCCTCGCGCACCACCGTCCGGCTGACGCCGGAGCCTTCCACCAGCTCGCGTTCGGTGGGGATGCGATCGCCGGGAGCCAGGGCCCCGGACTCGATCTGGCCGCGCAGATGGTCGACCAGCTCGGAGGCGAGCGAACGCCTGGGTCGCATCTTCAATTCCATCCGCTTCCTTCCCTGCCGGCCCATTCGCCGGGCTAGCCGAAATATTCCGGCTTGTCACTTATTGTTCATGTCATATTATGACCTGATGAAAATAACCTCCGAAGCGATGCACCTGGCGGGAGTGCGGGCCGAACGCGAAGAGACGATCGCATTCCTATGAGGTCCGCGTTCCGCAGCCTCGAGATCTCGGATCCGCGCTTCGAAACGGAGCGGCTGCGGCTGATCACGGTGAAGAGCCGCGCCTTTAGCGGTCGCGGCGACATCACGCTCCACGTTCCCGAGGCGGAGGCGCCGCTGCCGGTCGCGATCCTGCTTCACGGTGTCCATGGCAGCCATTGGGCATGGGCGCTCAAGGGCGGCGTGCACCGGACCGCCGCCCGGCTTGTCGCCGAAGGCGCGATCCCGCCCATGGCACTTGCGATGCCCTCCGACGGGCTGTGGGGCGATGGCACCGGCTATATTGATCGGTCGGAGGGGGATTTCGAGCGCTGGATCGTCGAGGATGTGCCTCGTGCGGTGGCCGAGGCTTTGGGTTATCCGCCGGCTCGCCTGTTCCTCTGCGGGCTCTCGATGGGCGGCTATGGCGCATTGCGCATCGGCGCGAAGCACGGAGCGCGTTTTGCCGGCATCTCCGCGCATTCCGCCATTACCCGCCTGGAAGAGCTCGAGGATTTCGTGGAGGAGAGCCCGAGGCTTGCCGGAGGGCGGATGCAGGACCGGTGCGCGCTCCGGACGATCCTCGCCCATCGTGCCACGCTTCCCGCGCTTCGGTTCGATTGCGGCGTGGAGGATCCCCTGATCGCGGGTAACCGCATGCTCCATCGTCAGCTCGAGGCTGCGGGCGTCGCGCATGACTATGCCGAGTTCGAAGGCGGGCATGACTGGTCCTATTGGGAAGCGCATGTGGCGGATTCGCTGCGCTTCTTCGGCGGCATCAGCCGTGAACGCGAATCCTGCATCATATAGGCGGACGAGGATCGAACCGATGCGCAAGCTCATGGCGGCAATATTCCTGGCCGGCACCGCGACGATGGCCGTCGCCGGCATCTCCCTCGCGCAGGAGCGCCCTGCCGCGTCCAATCGCTGGCACGCCGATCCGGTGGAGGGCGGGCGAGAGCTCGATGCGATGTGGCCGCTTATCCAGCAGCCGACCGATCAGGTCGGTATCCGCGGCGTCTTCCGTTTCGCGCTGGAGAGCGCCGGGCTGAACTGGCGCCCGGAACGTATCGCGCCGGCGCTCGAACTCGCGCGGCGCATGCAGGATCTCGACCCGGCCTCGAAAACCTATGGAAATTTCCGCTGGCGATATGGCCAGAGCGGCGTGTTCGACATGAACGGCGTCGAGCAGCATGTTTCAGGCCGCGCTGCTCCATCGATTGTTCCGCGACCGCCTGCCGGCCAATGCCGCTGCGAAGCTCGACGAACTGATCGATGCCGGAATCGAAGGCATGCGCCGCCATGCGGTGAAGCCGGACTATACCAACATCTACCTGACCAAGACGGTCAACCTGATCCTGTGCGGCGAGGCATTGAATCGTTCGGACGTTGCCGGGGAAGGCTATGCCCAGCTGGACAGCTGGCTCGCCTTCACTCGGGAGAATGGCGTGACCGAATTCGATTCGCCCACTTATTACGGCATCGACATCGAGGCGCTGTCCGCGATCGCCCGCTATGCCGCGCGTCCGGAGGGGCGCGACAAGGCCAGGATGGCGCTGCGCTATTTCTGGGCCGATCTTGCCGCCAACTGGTGGGCACCGGGAGACCGGATCGGCGGGGCCAACGCGCGCAGCTATGACTATCTCTGGGGGCGCGGCTATCTCGAGGGGCAGACCTGGCCGGCCGGCTGGCTTCGCGCCAAGCCCGAACTGGAGGGGGCGGGCTGGCTCTCTCCGGCGCCGCGCGCCAATCTCGTCACGATGCTGGACGCGGCCGAATGGGGGCCCGCGCCGAGCGAAGCCGATGCGATCCGCCGCGAGATCCCGCGCACCGTCGTACAGAAATGGGGAAGCGAGCCCGAGCGTCTGGCGGTCCAATATGTCGCCCGATCGTTCAGCCTGGGTTCCGCGGGCGCAGGGCGCGGCGGTGACGACCGGATGCTGGTGGGGAATCTCGGCGATTCCCCCGCCTTCGCGCAGATGATCCTGTTCATGGACGGGCGCGGCGATCCCTATGGCCGGAACAAGCAGGCGGAGCGCCAGGGCGCGATGAAGGCGCTGCATCTCGTGCCCTTCCTCGCCACGGTCCAGCGCGGTCCGGAGATTCTGCAACTGCTGGCCGCCGGCCCGGACACGCGCATGCGCAGCGGCGATGGGCCGGATCGGCTGCTCACGCATCTCACCATTCCGTCCCAGGCGGAAGTCTGGGTGAACGACGCGCGCGTGCAGGCCGGCACGCCGAAATCGCCGACACGGATACCGGATGGTGCGCTGATTTCCGTCCGGTGGAAGGACGCGGCGATCGGCTTGCGGGTTCTGCTGGCAAGCGCGGCAACCGCCGAAGGCGGTCGCGCGCCGATCGAACTGGTGCGCGAGAATCCGAATGATCCCGCCATGCGCCTCACGATCGTTCACGCCGCCGGCGCGCCGATCGGACAGGGTGTCGCGGCAGTGTGGCTACGCGGCGCCGAAGGCCTCGACGCGCGCGGCTTCGCGGCCTGGCGCCGGGCCTTTGCCAACAGCGGGGCGATCGTCGAACGGCGCGACGGCGTGGTGCGCCTCGATGTCGCCGGGCTGCATGGGCGGATGCGGATCGCTGCGGATACCGTGCGGGGCAAGCGGGAGCGGGCGGAAGGCGGCGAGCCGGTCCCGCGGCTCCTCAGCGTGAACGGCAGGGAAGTCGGGCTGCCGATCCTGGCGGCGGCGGGCGTGAGCATTCCGCGATGAGCGCCGGATGCGGCTTGGATGTGCTCGCGGAACTTGCCGCCGGGCATATCGTCACGCGTGGCCATCGCCGCCGGCAATGGCGCGGCGCCCATTCCACGGGGGCGTGCCGGAACATGCAAGCGCTCTCGTCGGTCGCAGGGGAAGGTGGGTCGTTCCTTCCCCTGCATCTCACCCGATTGCTTCAGGACCTGTCGATGTGCTCCCTCAATGGCCGAAACGATAGGAGAGCGACAGGAAGCCGAGCGGCTGGGTCTTGTGGGCGACGATCGGGCTGTCCTTGACCTTGCCGAGCAAGGTGGTGACGCCGCCGGTTGCGCCGAGGCTGACGCGATCGGTCAGGCGATACTGGACGCTCAGCATGGCCGAGACGTCGTTGAAGCCGCTGCCGGGGCGGAATTGCCGAAGGCCCGAGGCGCGGGACTGCGCGGCGCTCACTCCGAAGAACCGGTCGTTGTGCTTCCGGTCCGCCCAGCTCGCGGCGATCGTGGGAATGAGCATGAAACGCGACGACACGGACACCGGCCGGGAAAGACTGGCATCCGCGATGACGCCCTTGGTGCCGCCGACGAAGCCCTTGGTTGCGCCGATCGTCGCGACGAAGCCGGCTGCCTTGAGACTCATGAAGCCGCGGGCTCCGGCACCAAAGGAGAGCTTGCCGATCCCCTTGGGCGCGTCCTTGCCGCGATAGCCGGGCATCATTGCCACGCTTGCGCCGATCGTGACGTGCTCGGTGTCGACCGCATTGACGCCTATGCCATTGCGAAAATTGGCGAAGAAGGGCCCCCACGCGATATCGATCACGGGCAGAGGCATGACGCGATATTTGTCGGAGCCCTGATAGGCGGGGGCATAGCCGGCGCCGATGCCGATCACGACATGGTCGCCATTGCGCTGCTGCTGCGGCGGAACCGGCGTCTGGGATTGGGCCGCCGACGGCGTGGTCGAGAACGTCAGAAGCGTGGCGGCGATCACGAGACGGAAAGGCATGGGACTGTTCACGGCTACTCTCACAAGAATGGCTCCGCGGGGCTCGCGGGGGCCGTTGGGGAT
>NZ_SCMK01000028.1 GCF_005503355.1 Sphingomonas sp. 1F27F7B | reverse complement strand
CCAGCCCCCTGCTCCCGCCCCGCATATCGCCCTCCCCGCGACTTCGTTTCGCCCGAGGAACGGAGCGACGACTGAACCCGGAATGAACCGGCGGCCGGTTAGCGGCGGGATGCGGCGCGGATCGGATGAAGCGCCGCTTGCGCCCGGCGCCGGCAAGGCATGAGATGCGCGCATGCCGCGCTGATCGCGCGCTGGTTCAGCCGCCGGCCGAGGGCAGCACGAAGCTGACCGGCGCCGCCTCGACTCGGCTGGGCAGCCCCATCATCCCGCCTTCCCGCAGGAAGCGCAGCGCCGCCGCGGCGACGTCCGGATGGTCGCGCAGCAGCGGCATCGGGCCGTTGTGCTGCCCGCGATGGACGATCAGCGCCCGGGCATTAGGGAACCAGGGCAGCAGGTCGAGCAGATTCTCCATCGGCGTGTTCGCGTCCCAATCGCCCTGGACGAACAGGATCGGCGTCTCGTCGCGCACCGGCAGACGGAAGCCGTCGCCCAGATCCATGGTCGGCCACATTCCGGCCGAGCCCAGATAGGACGCGAAGTTCCAGCGGCCGAGCATGTCGAGCGCGGGATCGCTCTCGAGCTGCGCCAGCCGCGCCGGGGTGACGCCGGTTGCGGTATCGATCAGCGGGCCGATCAGCGCCTGGGTGCCCGCCTTGCGCCCCTCCGCCACTTCCCGCGCCCAGGCCTGGTAGCGGCCATGATGGAGATCGATGACGAAGGCCGGCCACCGCGCGGCGTTGACCACCTTGGCGAACAGCGCCTGCTGATAGTCGCCGAGCCCGATGACGACCTTGCCCTCCGGCAGGTCGATGGTGATCGGGCCCCGCGCGAAGCGATCGCGCACCGTGCGCGCCGCCGCGATCAGCCCGCCCTGGGGGATGAACGGCCGGAGCGCCGGGTCCTGCTCCGCCTCGAAGGCGACGCGCTGGAGCACGGCGAAGACATGGCTGGGCATGTCATAGCCGTTGTTCAGCGGCTCGGCCGAGGCGATCAGCGCGCGCGCCACCGTGCCGGGGTGGCGCTTCAGCACTGCGAAGCTCCATTGCGAGCCGAAGCTGGCGCCCATCAGGCTCATCTTCGAATAGCCGAGCGCCCGGCGCACCGCGTCGACATCGTCGGCGCATTCGGCGATCGTGTAGCCGGCCAGGTCGCGCCCCGGATTGGCGGTGGCGGCACCGTGCGCGAGCCCGCGCATCACCGCGACATCGTCCTCGATCGTCGAGGGCCGGTCGAGCGGCATCGCCGGATAGCGCAGCTCCAGCATGTCGCCGCGCAGCGTGTAGCCGCGCTGCTCGACGATCACGAGATCGTTGGCCGCGCTATAGTCGAGCCATGTCCCCAGCCTGCGCCTGGCCGCCGGGCTCTGGTCGCCGATCGTGTCGAGCATGGTAACGCCGGGGCCGCCGACGAGCAGGAAGATCGGCGGCTGGCCGTTCGGCTTCGCGGCCTTGATCCGCAGCACGCCCACCGCGATTCGCCGGCCATCGGGCCTGGCGCGGTTTTCCGGCACTTCGATCGCGCCAATCTCGTAGCGGACCGGGCGGCCGTCCGCCGCGGTCTCGGTGCCCGGCGCGAGGGAAAGTGCATCCTTCGCCGATGCGGGCATGGCCCCCGCCAGCCCCAACGCCACGATCAGCCCGATCAGAATCCGCATCTGCCCCTCCCCGTTTCGCGCCATGGTGGCGGGCGCGAAATGAACGGCGGATTTATCCTTCGAACGCCGTGAGGATCGGGCACGGCCCCGCATCGCCTCCGCCGCATTCGTGCGCCAGCCTGGCAAGCGCGTCGCGTGCGGCGGCAAGCTCGGCGATCTTGCGGTCGAGCACCAGGATCTGCTCGCGGGCCAGGGCGCGGGCGCGAGGCCGGTCGTCGCGCGCGTCGAGCGCGAGCAGCTCGCCGATCTGCTCCAGCGTGAAGCCCGCGGCCTGGGCCGAGCGGATGAAGCGCAACCGGCGTACCTCCTGCGCGCCATATCGCCGCACCCCGCCATGATAGCCGCGCTCGGGCTCGGCGAGCAGCCCGCGGCGCTGATAGTAGCGGATCGTCTCGACGCCGACGCCGCCTGCCTCCGCCAATTTTCCGATCGTCAGCATTCCGCCTTGACTCCGTACCATGGTACGGACCGTATATGGGCGCTCATGACTGGAAACGCAAAGCGCGCGACGCTCTATCGCATGGTAATGCCCGATCATGTCTGCCCTTATGGCATCAAGTCCAAATGGCAGCTCGAGCGGCACGGCTATACGGTGGACGACCATTGGCTGACGACGCGGGAAGCAACCGACGCGTTCAAGTGGGAGCACAGCGTGCAGACCACGCCGCAGACCTTCATCGACGGTAAGCGGATCGGCGGCAATGACGACCTGACCCGCTTCTTCGGCGGCAAGGTCGCCGAGCCGGGCGCGACCAGCTATCGCCCGGTGATCGCGCTGTTCGCCATGACGGCGGCGATGGCGATGGCGGCGAGCTTCGCGGCGACCGGCTCGCCCTTCACGGTGCGCGCGGCCGAATGGTTCGTAAGCTTCAGCATGTGCGTGCTCGCGATGCTCAAGCTCCAGGACATCGAGAAATTCTCGTCGATGTTCCTCAACTATGATCTGCTCGCGCGGCGCTGGGTGCCCTATGCCTATGCCTATCCGTTCCTGGAGGGGCTGGCGGGCGTGCTGATGGCCGCGGGCGCGCTCTCCTGGTTCGCCGCGCCGCTGGGCCTGACCATCGGCACGATCGGCGCGGTTTCGGTGTTCAAGGCAGTCTATGTCGATCGGCGCACGCTCAAATGCGCCTGTGTGGGGGGCAGCAGCAACGTGCCCCTGGGCTTCGTCTCGCTGACCGAGAATCTGTTCATGATCGGCATGGCGCTGTGGATGATCGCCGGGCCTGGCGGCATGGCGATGTAGGCACGGGAGGTCCGCCACCCCCAGGGCGGGACGGCGCCCGGCCGCGCATGGTTTGCCCGGCCGGGCGCCGGCATGTAACGACTTACCCCGGCAACATTTCGCTGTCAGGGGGCCGCGCATGCGCTGGTATTCGAAAATCGCCGCCGCGGCACTGGCCGCCATTCTCCAGGCCTGTGCGACTGCGCCGGTCGCCGCGCCGCCGCCCGCCGCGGCGCCCGCTCCGGCCGTGGCGGAGCAGCGCCCGCCGGTGACGATCCTGGTCTCGATCGACGGCTTTCGTTCGGATTATCTGACGCGCGGCGTGACGCCCAATCTCTCGCGCCTCGCCGCCGGCGGCGTCACCGCGCCGATGCACCCGAGTTTCCCGTCCAAGACTTTTCCCAACCACTGGACGCTGGTGACCGGCCTCTATCCCGACCATCACGGCATCACCGCCAACAAGATGGAGGATGCGGCCCGGCCGAAGGAAGTCTTCACCATGGCGAGCGACGACCCGTTCTGGTGGAACGCGGCCGCGCCGATCTGGGTCGATGCCGAGAAGGCGGGCATCCGCACCGCGACGGAATTCTGGCCCGGCGCGAACGTGGCGATCGGCGGCGCGAAGGCGGACAAATGGCCTTATGAGATTCAGGGCGGCACGCGGCCGAGCGACTGGGCGCAGTTCAACCAGGCGATCCCCGGAAAGCAGCGCGTCGACGCGGTGATCGACTGGCTGCGCCGCCCCGCCGCGACCCGGCCGAAATTCCTGACCGTCTATTTCGACACGATCGACAATGCCGGCCATATGTACGGCCCGGACGACGCGCGCACCACCGATGCGGTGGCGGACATCGACCGGACGATCGGCCGGCTGCTCGACGGACTGGCGGAGCTCGGCCAGCCCGCGAACCTGGTCATCGTCGCCGATCACGGCATGGCGCAAACCAGCGGCAAGCGTGCGATCTCGATCAACAAGCTCCTCAAGGCCGAGGACTATCATCTGGTCGAATCCGGCCCCTATCTGAGCCTGATCCCCACCCCGGGCCGCGAGGCAGCGGTGGAGAAGGCGCTGCTCGGCAAGCACGCGCATTTCGAGTGCTGGCGCAAGGGGGAGATCCCCGCGCGCTTCCACTATGGCACCAATCCGCGGATCCCCCCGATCTTTTGCCTGGCGGAAACCGGCTGGCAGGTCGGCGAGAAGGATATCGACCCCGACCAGATCGGCGGCAATCACGGCTTCGACAACATGGCCCCGGAGATGACCGCGCTGTTCATCGCCAACGGCCCGGCCTTCCGCCCGGCGACGCTGCCGGCCTTCACCAATGTCGACGTCTATCCGCTGCTGCGCGACCTGATCGGCCTGCCGCCCAAGGCCGGGGTGGACGGCACCGACGCGCCGTTCCGGGACGTGCTGGTCAAATAGTCCGCCCACCCCGCCTTCGCGGGATGACGAGGTTTGCTGAACGAGTCTTGGCCCCAGGTTGGGGACTCATATTCCTTCAATCGTCATCCCCGCGTAAGCGGGGATCCAGGGCCAGACGCGGAACCGGGACGGCAGGGCGCTGCCCTCTCCGGACGGCGTTCGCGCGGTGGTGCCGATATCCCGCATTATCCTGGATCCCCGCCTGCGCGGGGATGACGAAGGAAAATCAGATACTTGTTTGGGTTCTCAACCCCGGCTCAGTCGAGCAGCAACGGGCCGCACTTCTTGACTTGGTACTGGCCCTTCTTCCAGCACTTTTCGTTGCCGAAGGGCGGCATCTTCACGCCGTACATGCCGGTGATGATATAGCCCGACGGACGATATTGCTCGCCCCAGGGGCCGAGGCTGGCACGCAGCTCCTTCATGCGGTCCTGCGCCAGGTCGCCGAACTTGCCCGGCTTCACGAACACGGCATCGTGGCCGATTGCGGCGGCCGTCTGGCAGAAAGAGAGCTGCCCCTGAACAGTCGAGAACCCGGAGTAGATACGGGTGCCGTACTTGTCGAGCTCTAGCTGGCCCTGCTTCTTGTTCTTGTACGCTCGTTCAAAATATTTCTCGAGCGTAGCGTATGAATCACGCAGTTCGATCGCGTGATCCTTGATCAGCGAATTATAATTGTCGACCGACAACAGGGTCGGCTCGAACTGGCACTGGAGCGCCGCGACATTGAGCGCGGCACGCAGGTTCCAGGCGAGCGCGGCGCGCAGCTCGGTGGCGGTGGCGCCCGGCAATGCCGGGCCGGTCATCCCCGGCTCCGCGCCGGTGACTCGCCCGCTCTCCAGATTGGCGGGCTTGAGAAAGAATTGCGCCGAAGCCGGCGCGGATACGAACAGGCCGATCCCCCCGGCCAGCATAAGTGCGATACGCGATGCGAGCATGCTGCCCTCGAAACTACCAGTTGACCCCGTGCGCACGGGTTACGGCGTTCCGAGTCCGGGTTGAAGCCCCTTTTTTACCATTCGGGCCGTGCCATACCGGCATTTCATCGCAAAACCGGAATCGAAAAAGGCCGCCCGGTCGCCCGGACGGCCCTTTCTTCAAACACCCTGCCGGGCGCGCGATCAGTGCGCGTTGGTGGTGTTGGTCTCGACGGTGGTGGTGTTCTCGACCACGGCGCCGTTCTCGGTGGCGGCGGCGTCGATGTTGGTGACCATGGTGTCGGTGGTCACGTTCTCGGTCGGAACGACTTCGGTGGTGTTGGTCACGTTGGTCGACTCGTTGCTGGTGCACGCCGAGGCCAGGAGGGCCGCGCCGGCGATCATCGAGCCCGCAACGATCTTCGAAATGACTGCACGCATGTAGAAAGCTCCCTAGATTATGGATTTGGATTACGGTTACGCCGTTTAATACCCAAACCGGAGTGGACATTAGACGGTTCGGGCAAACCCCTCAAGACTCGATTTGACCTGCGCTCAGGTGAGAGCGTCCAAAAATGGCAAAAATGTGGCATGGAGCGCGGAATCGAATTGCCGGGATGTTACCGGCTTGCCGAGCGCGGCGGCGCTGGTGACGGGGAACTCGGCGATGCCGCAGGGGACAATGCCGTTGAAATCGCCCAGGTTCGGCGAGAGGTTCACGGCAAAGCCGTGCATCGTCACCCATTGCCGGATCCGCACGCCGATCGCGCCGATCTTCGCTTCCCGGCCGGTCTGGTCGATCGTCCAGATGCCGATGCGCCCCTCGGCGCGGAACGCCTCGATCCCCAGCTCGCCCAGCGCGGCGATCACCCAGCCCTCGACGGCATGGACATAGCCGCGCACGTCGCGCTTCCGCTGGCGCAGGTCGAGCATCAGATAGCCGATGCGCTGGCCGGGTCCGTGATATGTGTAGCGCCCGCCGCGCCCGGTGCGGAACACGGGGAAGCGCGGGTCGATCAGTTCGCCAGCGTCGGTGGCGCTGGTGCCGGCGGTATAGACGCTCGGATGCTCGAGCAGCCAGACGCGTTCGGGCGCGGTGCCGGCGGTCAGCGCGGCGGCGTGCGCCTCCATCTCGGCCAGCGCGGCGCCATATTCGATCGGCTCCGGCGCGACCCGCCATTCGATATCCTGGTTCATCGACATGCGAATTGCGCATCCGAAAGCGATTGCGCAAGCATTGGCAACATAATGCGCGCCCGCTAACACCGCCTGCGAGGGAGGAGATCGGGCGCATGGCGAAGATGGGCACCGTCTGGGATCGGACGGCGGAGTTTCTGGGTGACAATCTGGGCGCGACCCTGCCCGTGGCGCTGCTCGCCTTTTTCGTGCCGGCCTCGATCGAGGGCAGCTTCCAGGCGGCCAAGGCCGGGGGCAGCCCCGAGCTGGTGCTGTCGCTCTATCTCGTCCAGCTTGCCTTCGGTATCCTCTCGCTCTGGGGTTCGCTCACCATCTCGGCGATGGCGCTCGACGTGGCGAGCGCCCGCGGCGCGGGAGCGATCGGGCGCGCCCGGCTGCTGCCGGCGCTCGCGGTCTCGGTGCTGCTGTTCGCGGTGATGTTCGTGCTGGTGCTGCCGATCCCGCTGGCGCTGCAGCTGAGCGGATACGACCTGATGGAGATCGCCCGCGGCACCAATGTCGGGCTCGGGCCGCAGATCGCGGGCGGCATCGCGCTCTACGGGCTGGCGCTGCTCGCGCTTCTCCTGTGGGTCGGCGCGCGGCTGTTCGTCACCAATCCGGTGATCGTGCGCGAGAAGCGGATGTTCTCCGCGCTGCGCCAATCGTGGAAGCTCACGCGCGGCATGACCTGGCGGATCATCGGCGTGATCCTGCTCTTCGCGCTCGTCTCCTGGGTCTCGATGCTGGCGGCCAACATGGTGTTCGGCAGCATCTTCGCGCTCGTGGCCGGCGGCCCGGCGGAGGGTGTCACGCTGGCCGGGGTGCTCACCTCGATCGTCGTCGCCGCGGTCCAGACGGGCTTCACCGTGCTGGTGCCTGTCTTCACCGCCAAGCTCTATTTGGCGCTCGCGGCCGATGCCGGGCTGCGCGAAGGCGCGTTCCGGGCATGAAACTGAATTATGACGGTGTCCTTGCCGACGCAGCCGCGATGTGGCGCGCCAATCGCGAGGTGTTGCTGGCTGTCGCGGGCATCTTCTATCTGCTGCCGGTCTTCGCGTTCGACCTGTTCGTGCCGCGGCCTGCCATCGAGAAGCTGGCGGACGATGCGCTCATGGAGGCGGTCCGCGGATGGTATGCTGCGAATCTGCCCTGGCTGGCGCTATCGATCGCCGCGCAGCTGTTTGGCGGGGCGGCGATGCTCGTGCTGTTGCTCGATTCCAAGCGGCCGACCGTGGGGCAGGCCATTGCTCGCGTCACCGGCCTCTTGCCTGGGCTGGTCTTCGCGATGTTCGCCACTGGCGTGCTCGTTGGCCTCGGCTTGCTGCTGATCGTGCCCGGGCTCTACGCGATCGGGCGCTGCTATCTTGTCTGGGCGGTGATAGTTGCCGAGCCCGAACGCGGGCCGTTCGACGGATTCGCCGAGGCGATGCGCCGCAGCCGCGGCAATGGCTGGCGCCTGCTCGGACTGAGCATGGCGGTGATGATTCCGCTCTCCTTCCTGAGCCAGCTCTTGCCGGCGGCTCCCCAGGGCCAGGTCGCCAACGTGGTGACGGCGCTGCTGGCCGGTGGATTCGCAACCGTGGCGGGGATTGCCCAGCTGTTGCTCCAGGCTGCGGCCTATCGGGTGATCAGGCAGGGGATCTGAGGCGCCGCGCCGGGCGCCAGCACGCCGGCCAGCCGCGGATCCGCGAACGTCTCCACCGTGCGCTTGTAGGGCGTGAAGCCGTGCCTGCGGTAGAAGCCGAGCGCTCCTGGATGGTCGAGCGTGCAGGTGTGCACCCAGACGCGCGTCACGTCCGGCGTCCAGGCGAGCATCAGCGCATGCGCCATCAGCCAGTTGCCATGTCCCTTGCCCGCCAGCTCCGGGACCAGCCCGACAAAGCCCAGCTCGCAAGTCGCCTCGGCGCGGAAGTCGAGTTCGAGCATCCCCACTTCGATCCCCGTGCGATCGACCGCCGCGAAGACGTGGACGCGGGGATCGTGGAGGATCGTGGCGAGCCGCTCCTCGTCCATCACCAGTCGCGAGAACCATAGCCAGGGCTCGCCGACGCGCCGGAACAGCGCGCGATATTTGCCCGGATCGGGCGCGCTCCAGCGCACCAGCCGCAGCGGCGAATCGGGCAGCGGCCGCGGCCGCGGCCGCTCCAGCATCTCGAGCGACGTGACGACGGTTGCGATCTGGTCGTCGGCTACGGGAATCAGGCCCATCTTCCCTCCTTCGTCCCGGCCCCCATTTCGTCATCCCCGCGAAGGCGGGGATCCAGAGTCGGGCAGGTCGTCGTTCCGTTACCCTGGCTTCCCGCCTTCGCGGGGATGACGGAGAGAATGGAAGTCACGACCATGCCGCGAGCGGGGGCAGGCTCATCAGGATCGCGTCGATGTTGCCGCCGGTCTTGAGTCCGAACAGCGTGCCCCGGTCGTAGATCAGGTTGAACTCGGTATAGCGGCCGCGCCATTCGAGCTGGCGCTGCCTGTCGGCCTCGCCGAACGCCGTGCCCATCCGCCGGCGCACGATCCGCGGATAGACCTCCAGGAACGCGCGGCCGACATCCTGGGTGAAGGCGAAGTCCGCTTCCCAGTCCTTCTCGAGGTGATCGTAGAAGATGCCGCCCACGCCGCGATGCACCTTGCGGTGCGGGATATAGAAATATTCGTCCGCCCATTGCTTGAAGCGCGGATAGTGCGCGGGATCGTGCCCATCGCACGCCGCCTTCAGCACCGCATGGAACTCCTCGGTGTCCTCGGCCCGGGGGAGGGGCGGGTTCAGGTCGGCGCCGCCGCCGAACCAGCGCCTGGTGGTGGTCAGGAAGCGCGTGTTCATGTGCACGGCGGGCACGTGCGGATTGGCCATGTGTGCGACCAGGCTGATGCCGGTGGCGAAGAATTTGGGGTCCTCGCCCGCGCCGTGGATCGACTTGGCGAACTCGCCCTCGAAGGTGCCGCCCACGGTGGAGACGTTGACGCCCACTTTCTCGAACACCTTGCCCTTCATCGCGCCGCGCACGCCGCCTCCGCCGGGCGCGCCGCTCGGATCGGTGCGGTCCCAGGCGATATATTCGAACTTCGCATCCGATCCCGCCTCGGCCTCGATTGCTTCGAATTCGGCGCAGATCGCGGTGCGCAGGCTCTCGAACCAGGTGCGGGCCCGCTGCTGCTGTTCGTCCGGCTCGATCATTGTTCGGGGAATCCATCTGTCTGGCGCAGCGCTTCGGCAAGCGCGATGCCCGCCGACACGGCGAGGTTCAAGGAGCGCAGGCCGGCGCGGATCGGGATGCGCACGGCAAGGTCGGCGCGTTCGTGCACATGATCGGGCGCGCCGCGGCTCTCGGAGCCGAACAGCAGCGTGTCGCCCGGCTGGAAGACCGCCTGGGTGAGCGGGATCGATCCGCGGGTGGTGAAGAGAATCACCCGGCCCGGCAGCTTTTCGGCGAAGGCATGGAAATCGACGTGGCGGACCACGTCGGCCTGGCCGCCATAATCCATCGCGGCGCGGCGCAGGGCCGCGTCGTTCCAGGCGAATCCCATCGGCTCGATCAGATCCACGGGCGCACCGAAACAGGCGCCGAGGCGCAGCACGGCACCCACATTGCCGGCGATATCGGGCTCGAACAGGGCAAGTCGCATGGTCGCGCTCCTAGCCTTCTCTTCCCTTGCGTAACAAGTCGCTCAAAATCCCTGTTGCGGAAGCGCTTGGGCGCCGTCTATCAGGCCAGCTGGCTTAATCGGGAGACACCGGTGGGCCGCGAGGGGGGCCTTAGCGCCCGTGTCTGCGTCACGTCCTACCCGCGCGTTCGCCGCGGCAAGTTCGAAGTGCAAGGGGTAAACATGGCAATTGAAGGCGATCTGGCCGGTCCTGAAAACCCCCGCCGCCGCGATTATCTCCAGTATGCCGCCGTTTCGGTGGCGGCTGTCGGTGCCGGCGTCGTGGTGCTTCCGTTGGTCAATTCGATGAACCCGTCGGCCGATGTGCTCGCGCAGTCCACCACCGAGGTGGACGTGTCGAAGATCGAGCCGGGCCAGGCAATCAAGACGAGCTTCCGCAAGCAGCCGCTGTTCGTGCGCAACCTGACGCCCAAGGAGATCGCCGAGGCGGACGCGGTGCCGCTCTCCAGCCTGCGCGATCCGCAGACGCTGGAGCAGCGCACGGCGAAGGGCCACACCAACTGGCTGATCACGCTGGGCGTCTGCACGCATCTCGGCTGCGTGCCGCTGGGCGCGGGCGAGGGCGAGAATCGCGGGCCGTTCGGCGGCTATTTCTGCCCCTGCCACGGCTCGGCCTATGATACCGCCGGCCGCATCCGCCAGGGGCCGGCGCCGAAGAACCTCGAGGTTCCAAAATATAATTTCACGTCCGACTCTGTCGTCGTGGTTGGGTGAGGATAGAGCGCGATGAGCTTTCCCTGGGCCAAGCAATATGAGCCGAAGCATCCGCTGATGCAGTGGGTGGACGCGCGTCTGCCCCTGCCGCGCTTCGTCTACAACGCCGTCGGCGCCGGTTATCCGGTGCCGCGCAACCTCAACTACTGGTGGAACTTCGGCGTGCTCGCCGGGGTGGCGCTGGTCTGCCAGCTGATCACCGGCATCGTCCTGGCGATGCACTTTCATTCGTCGGCCGCGGGCGCCTTCGATTCGGTGAATGTCGGCATCATGCGCGACGTGAACGCGGGCTGGTTCCTGCGCTTCGCCCACGCCAACGGCGCCTCGATGTTCTTCGTGGTGATCTACATCCACATGTTCCGCGGCCTCTATTACGGGTCGTACAAGGCGCCGCGCGAGATGGTGTGGCTGCTGGGCGTGGTCATCTTCCTGCTGCTGATGGCGACTGCCTTCATGGGCTATGTGCTCCCCTGGGGGCAGATGAGCTTCTGGGGGGCGCAGGTGATCACCGGCTTCTTCTCGGCAATCCCGGTGGTCGGCGACTGGGTGCGCATCTGGCTGCTCGGCGGCTATGCGCCGGACGATGCCGCGCTGAACCGCTTCTTCTCGCTCCACTATCTGCTGCCCTTCGTGATCGCGGGCGCCGTGATCCTCCACATCTGGGCGCTGCACATCCCGGGCTCGTCGAACCCGACGGGCGTCGAGGTGAAGGGCGAGCAGGATACCGTGCCGTTCCATCCCTATTACACGGCGAAGGACGGCCTGGGCGTGGTGGTCTTCCTGATCGCCTTCTCGGCGCTGATCTTCTTCGCGCCGGACATGCTGGGCCATCCGGACAACTATATCCCGGCCAACCCGCTCTCCACGCCGGCGCACATCGTTCCCGAATGGTATTTCTGGCCGTTCTACGCGATCCTGCGCGCCTTTACCGCGGACTTCATCCTGCCGGCGAAGCTGTGGGGCGTGCTGGCGATGTTCGGCTCGATCCTGCTCCTGTTCTTCCTGCCCTGGCTCGACAAGTCGCCGGTGCGCTCGGGCAGCTATCGTCCGATGTACCGGGTCGCCTTCTGGGTGCTCGTGGTGGACGTGCTGGTGCTCGGCTATTGCGGCGGCTCGCCGGCCGAGCCGGTGTACGTGATCGTCAGCCAGATCGCGGCGGCTTATTATTTCGCGCATTTCCTGATCGTCGTGCCGATCATCTCGCACCTGGAAACGCCGAAGCCGCTGCCGGGCTCGATCACCGAGGCCGTGCTGGCCAAGACCGGCGCGTAAGGGGGACTGGGAACAATGACTTCGCTGTTCATCAAATCGATCAAGTTCCTGGTCGGCGGTGCCTTCATCCTCGTGCTGCTGATCGCCCTGTTCGGGTCGATCACGGCCGAGCGCCCGGCGGAGACCGCCGAGCATGTGATGCACAAGCATCCGGAGGCGCTGAAGCTCGCTTCGGACGGCCCGCTCGGCAAGTTCGACCGGCGCCAGCTGCAGCGCGGCTTCCTCGTCTACAAGGAAGTCTGCGCGACCTGCCACTCGCTCAACCTGGTCTCGTTCCGCAATCTGAAGGACCTCGGCTACACCGATGCCGAAGTGAAGAAGATCGCGAAGGACTGGGGCACCAAGCAGCCGGTGTTCGACGAGAAGGGCGGCACCTGGGGCGAGCGCGACAACGTGCCGTCGGATCGCTTCCCCAAGGTCTATTATGCCGGCACCGGCACGCCGCCGGACCTGAGCCTGATCACCAAGGCGCGGCATGACGGCGCGGCCTATGTCCACTCGCTGCTGACCGGCTACAACCAGAAGCCGTCGCCCGAGGCGCTGAAGCACTTCCCGGAGTTCGCCAAGACGCCCGACGGCATGCACTTCAACCCCTATTTCGCGAACCTCAACATCGCGATGCCGCCGCCGCTGACCACGGACGGCCAGGTCAATTATTCGGACGGCACCCGCGCGACGGTTCCGCAGATGGCGGAAGACGTGGCGGCGTTCCTGGTCTGGACGGCGGAACCCACGCTCGAGACGCGCCACGCGGCCGGCCTCGCCGTGCTGGGCTTCCTGATCTTCGCGGCGTTCCTGACCTATGGCGCCTATCGCTCGGTATGGGCAGGCGTTAAGCACTGACCCGCCGCGGCGGCAGTACCGACCATATCGAATCCCGCCCCGGCAACCGCCTGGGCGGGATTCCTGTTTTTGAGGGCTTCGATGGCTGAGAATGACGACATCCGGCAGCGCATCCGGACGATTCCCGACTTCCCCAAGCCGGGCATCATGTTCCGCGACATCACCACGCTGCTGCTCGATGCCGAGGGGCTGCGGCTCACCGTCGAGCGGATGGCGGCGGCGGTGGACGGGCCCGTCGATCTCGTCGCCGGGATCGAGGCGCGCGGCTTCCTGTTCGGCGCGGCGCTGGCGGTGAAGCTCGGCGCGGGCATGCTGCTGGTCCGCAAGGACGGCAAGCTGCCGGGCGCGACGATTGCCGAGGATTATGCGCTCGAATATGGCACCGACCGGATCGCCATCCATGCCGACGCGCTGGCGCCGGGCGCCCGGGTACTGCTGGTCGACGACCTGATCGCCACGGGCGGCACCGCCCGCGCCGCGGTGCGGCTGCTGCGCAAGGCGGGCGCGCACGTCACCCAGGCCTCTTTCGTGGTCGACCTGCCCGAGCTGGGCGGTGCGGATGCGCTGCGCGGCGACGGGATCGGGGTGCATGCGCTGGTGGCGTTCGACGGGCATTGAAGAGGTGATGACGGGCGCGGAACCATCCGTCCCGTAGGTCATTTAGCTCGATACGGGGGCGCGCACCTGCGATCCCGCCTCGGTCCGCGTCCCCCGCCAGGAGACCGGACATGCGCTTAGTCCTCAAATCCATGGTTTTCGCCGCCGGCATCGCCGGTGCGGCCGCGCTCGGCGGCTGCGTCGATGACGGTTACGGCTATGGCGGCCGCGTCGCGGTCGGCTATAATGCCGCCTGGGGCGATCCCTATTGGGGCTGGTACGGCGACTATTATTATCCCGGCACCGGCTATTACGTCTATGATCGCGCCCGGGTCCGCCATCCCTGGAACGACGTGCAGCGCGGCTATTGGGAGAATCGCCGCACCAACTGGCGCGGCGATTCGCACTGGCGGAACAACTGGCATGATTTCCGCGGGCCCCGCGGCGGCAACCGCCGCCGCTGACCGGCGGCCTAGCTGGCTGCCCTGGGGTCAAGACTCGTTCAGCAACCCTTGTCATCCCCGCGCAGGCGGGGATCCAGGGTAGTGCGGGATATCGATGCCATCCCGCGAACGCTCTCCGGAGCGGACTGGGCCTGCCGCACGCACCCCATCCTTGGCCCTGGATCCCCGCCTGCGCGGGGATGACGAACGAAATCAAGGCCTTGATCAGGTTCTAACCCTGGGTTGACTCGTCCAGCGACCCCGTCATCCCCGCCTGCGCGGGGATGACGTAGTAAAATCAGATCCTTGTTCGAGTTCTCAGCCTAGCCGGCCGCCGGGCGCCGCCGCATCAGCGCCAGCGCGACGAAGCGCAGCACCGGCTCGTCATGCTGGTTGTAGGTGGTCGTCTGCGTCCGCATGCTGCCCATGTCGGGCCGGCTGCGCGAGGGGTTCACTTCGAGGATCTCGCTCTCGCAGCGCAGCACGTCGCCCGGATGGACGGGCTTGAGCCAGCGCAGCTCGTCCACCCCTGCGGCGCCCAGGCTGGCCTGCGGGTGCACCGCCATCTCGGCGACGAACATCGACATGGTCATGGCGCAGGTGTGCCAGCCGCTCGCCGCGAGCCGGCCGAAATGCGTCTCGGCAGCGGCTTCGTCGGAGAGGTGGAAGGGTTGCGGGTCATATTTGCGCGCAAAGTCGAGCACTTCCTCGCGCGTGACCTCGTAACGGCCGAAGCTCCGCTTCGCGCCAACTTGTATGTCATCCAGATAGAGCATGGGATCAGTTTCGGATGAAAACTCATCCATGGCAAGTCTTCTCTACGCGACATTCCCGCCTTCTCTACTCGTCATCCCCGCTTTCGCGGGGATGACGATTGAAGGAATATGAGTCCCCCAACCTAGCGCAATCCCAGCATCTTGTGCGTCTGCAGGGTCAGACGCCATCGGGGCCGCGCCATCGCGAAGGCGATCGCGGCCCGCATATTGTCCGCCGCTTCGGCACTGTCCATCGGCTGGACGAGGAAGTTGGCGAAGTCCCAGCGCTCGAGCGCGTCGACATCGGTGCCGGGCTGCGGCCAGACCAGCTTGAGTTCGTCGCCGGCACGCTGGACGATTTCGCTCCCCGCCTTGGGGCTGACGCACACCCAGTCAATCCCCGGATGCACGGGCAAGGTGCCGTTGCTTTCGATCGCAATGCGGAAACCGCGGGCATGGAGCGCGTCGACCAATGCATCGTCGACCTGCAACATCGGCTCGCCGCCGGTGAGCACCACGAACCGCGCCTCGCTCCCCTCGCCCCAATGGCCGAGCACGGCATCGGCCAGCGCACCGGCGGTCGCAAACTTGCCGCCGCCCAGTCCGTCGGTGCCGACGAAATCGGTGTCGCAGAACCGGCAGACCGCGTTTGCCCGGTCAGCCTCGCGGCCGGTCCACAGATTGCACCCGGCGAAGCGCACGAACACCGCCCGGGCGCCGGCATTCACGCCCTCGCCCTGGAGCGTGAGGAACATCTCCTTGACGCTGTAGGTCATGATACGAAAACCCTAGGGGCGCGTCGCATATTGTGTCGGATCGGGAACGCCGGCTTCCTCGAATCCCTTCGCGCGCAACCGGCAGCTGTCGCACAGCCCGCAATGCAGCCCGCCGGGTGCCGGATCGTAGCACGACCAGCTCAGGCCCATGTCCAGCCCCAGCCGCGCGCCCTCGCGCACGATGTCGGCCTTGGTCATGTGCTGGAGCGGCGCGCGGATGCGGAAGGGCGCGCCCTCCACCCCGGCCTTGGTCGCCAGCTCGGCGAGCTTCTCGAAGCCGTCGATGAATTCGGGGCGGCAATCGGGATAGCCCGAATAGTCGAGCGCGTTGACGCCGATATAGATGTCGCGCGCGCCCGAAGCCTCGGCCCAGCCGAGCGCGAGGCTGAGGAAGATGGTGTTGCGCGCCGGCACATAGGTGACGGGAATGTCGTCCCCCACGCCCTGCTTGGGCACGTCGATATCGGCGGTGAGCGCCGACCCGCCGAACGCCCGCAGGTCCATCGGCATCACGATATGGCGCTCGGCACCCAGCGTCGCTGCGATGCGGCGAGCGGCGGCAAGCTCGATCTGATGGCGCTGGTTATAGTCGAACGAAAGGGCCATCAGCCGATACCCCGCCTCGCGCGCGAGCGCGGCCGAAATCATCGAATCGAGTCCGCCGGAAACCAGTATGATTGCAACGCTGTCTGTCATCGGCGCGACCTACTCCGGATTTCGCCGCGAGGCAAAAATCGCGCGGTGCGCATGGCCCGACGCAAAATGGGCCGCCCGTGAGCGGCCCAGTTTCTTGGGAAAACCCATGCCAGAGAGGAAAGTGCTCACTAAGAGCGAGTACCGGCATAGCCCGGCAGCGGTGAAATAAGGGTTAAATCCCGTTCAACCGCAGATGCCGGCCTTGCGCGCCTCATATTCCTGTTCGAAGGGCGAGCCGTCGAGCACGCCCTGGGTCTCGATCCGCACCAGCCGCGGCGTCTCCACCGTGATCGTGGTGCGGCCCTGGCCGTGCCCGGTGCAGGTATAGCGCACCGTCGCCGCGCGCTCGTCCTGGCTGACCACGAACTGCTCGCAGGACGCGGCGCCATGGGCGAGCTGGATGAAGCTGCTCGGCCCGGCGAAGCAGACCTTCCGCTCGCCGCCTCGCCGCTCCTTGAGCAGCCATTGGCCGCGCTCGATCTGAGAGAGCACTGCCTGAGCGGGGGAACGATGGGCCGCCGCCGGCCCATCGCCCACGATAAACAGCGATGCGCCGGCAAATGCCGCGCACACCAGACGCCTGAACAACATGCGCAACGTCCTCCCGTCGCGAGCCCGAAAGCCCACGCTCTTTGCCGCCGATATGGGGCGATTGCGCCGGATTACAACGGTGGCGGAACGAAATCCGCGAGCTTCACCGGGAATTTCTTCGAGCAAAAGGCGCAGTCGACGGCGATCACGCCGTCCTCGTCCGCCATCGCCGCCCGCTCCTCCTCCGGGAACTTGGCGAGCACCTCGGTTATGTATCCCGGATCGCAGCGGCAGCCGCGCGCGAGATCGGTGCCGCTGAGGACGCGCACCTCTTCCTCTTCGTTGAACAGGCGCCAGACGAGCGATTCGAGCGGGATCGCCGCATCGGCGAGTTCGTCCACGCCCATCGTCGAGCCCAGCGCCTCGACATGCTGCCACTCGGGATGGTCCAGCCGCACGTGCAGCCGCTCGCGCCCCGCCTCGCCCTCCGGCAGATGCTGGAGGAACAGGCCGCCGCCGATCCACTTGCCGCTATCCTTGTCGCGCCGCGCGCCCAGGCGCACCAGGCTGGGGATCTGCTCGGACTGGAGGAAATAGCTTTGCGCCGCCTCGGCCAGCGAGGCGCCGTCGAGCGGCACGATCCCCTGGTAGCGCTCCTTGGTGGTCGCCTGGTCGAAGGTGATCGCCAGATGGCCCTTGTGGAACAGCGCGAACAGCGACGGCTGCTTGCCGAGCTGCGACAGGCGCAGGGCATCATACTGCACATAGCCGCGCAGTTCGCCATTCTTGTAGTCGCACACCAGCAGGCTGACGATGCCGCCCTGGGTCTGCGCCTGGAGGGTCATCTGCCCCTCTGCCTGCTTGAGCGTCGAGCCGAGCAGGGCGGTGAGAGTCAGCGCCTCGGCCAGCAGCCGCTCGATCTGCTCGGGATAGGCATGCGCCGACAGGATCTCATCGAGCACCGGCCCCAGCCGCGCGACGCGGCCACGAGTGTGGCGGCCGGGAATGGTGAAACCGATCACGCGATCGAGATCGGTGGGGGGAGCGGTGTTGGTCACGTCGAAATTCCTCGCTGCCCGGCCGAAGCCGGGTTGCCGCTTGTGGCACAGTTTGTCGGAAGTTGCCCGCTATGTAGGGCCTTGCGGGCCCGAGACAACTCAGGCCGCGCGAACGCGCCCGGCGAGCCGCGATGCGAACCAGAGCACCCATCCCGCGGCCAGCGCGGACAAGCCGGCCAGGAAGAGTGCCACGGCGATCCAACCCGCCACCGCGATGGCCGCAAGGACGCCGGTGAGGCTGCCGTCACTCGGAAGCACAAGCCCGACCCAGTCTTCGAAGCTTCCGAGCGCGATCGCTATGCCAACCCCGATTATCACCAGCCAGAGCGCCGAACCTGACAACCCTGCGCGGCGGATGCGCCCGAGATGGGCAACCATTGCCGAGTTCGCGGCGGCAACGAACAGCGCGGCCAGGCAGGTCAACCGATCGGCATAGTCGGCTTCACGAGGCACGAGCCAGAGCAACGAGAGCAGCACCGCGAGACCCAAGGCAACCGACGCTGCGATGCGAACCGACGGCAAGGCACGCCTCCTAGATCTGCCCGAAGCACCACCGTAGCACGGCCTTCTGCGCGTGGAGGCGATTTTCCGCCTCCTGCCAGATCAGCGACTGCGGCCCGTCGATCACGGCGTCGACCACTTCCTCGCCGCGATGCGCGGGCAGGCAGTGGAGGAACCTGGCGCCCGGCTTGGCGACGCCCATCAGCGCCTCGGTCACCTGGAAGGGCATCATCGCGGCGAGCTTGGTCTCGGCATGCGCCTGGCCCATCGAGATCCAGGTGTCGGTGACGACGATGTCGGCGCCTTCCACTGCTTCCTGCGGCGTGCCGACCACTTTCGCCCGGCCCTTGCCGCGCCCCACGTCCGCGTCGCTCGGCTGATAGCCCTGGGGGCAGGCCGCGACCACGTCGAAGCCCATCAGCCCGCCGGCCTCCATGATCGAGGCGAGGACGTTGTTGCCGTCGCCCAGCCAGGCGACCTTGAGCCCCGGCAGCGCGAAGCCGGCCTCGAGGATCGTCTCCAGGTCAGCCATGATCTGGCAGGGATGCGAGGCGTCGGTGAGGCCGTTGATCACCGGCACGCTGGCGTATTTCGCCATGTCGACCACCTTCTGGTGATCGTCGGTGCGGATCATGATCGCATCGACATAGCCCGAGAGGATGCGCGCGGTATCGGCGATGCTCTCGCCGCGGCCGAGCTGCATGCTGCCCGCATCCATCACGATCGAGGTGCCGCCGAGCTGGCGGATCGCCATGTCGAACGAGACTCGCGTCCGGGTGGAGTTCTTCTCGAACACCATCGCCAGCACATGGCCGGCGAGCGGGGTATCGGCATCCACCTTGCCCTTGGGCCAGCCGGCACGGGCCTGTTTCCGCGCGATGGCGTCGTCGAGCATCGCCTGGATGCCGGCGGTGCCGGCGTCGGACAGATCAAGGAAATGGCGGGTCATTCTTAAATCCTCCCCCAAAGCGCAGCGGCGGGGGAGGTGGCGCGCGAAGCGCGACGGAGGGGGCGGCGCGCAGCGCCGTCCTGCCCTCTCACCAAGGACGTCGCCTGCGGCGAGCCCCCTCCACCAGCTTCGCTGGTCCCCCTCCCCCTCCGGGGGAGGATCGAGAAAAAATCAATCGTCACTCGGGATCCCGAAGCTGCGCGCGCCTTCGCTCAGGCGCTCGATGCATTCGGCGATGTGATCCTCGTTGATCACCAGCGGCGGCAGCACGCGGAACACGTTCTCGCCCGCCGCGACGGTGAGCAGCCCGTGATTGTCGCGCAGGTGCGCCACGAAGTCGCGGCTCACCGCCGGCTCCTTCATCTTGATGCCGAGCATCAGCCCCTTGCCGCGAATCTCCTCGAACAGGTGATCATGGTTGGGGATCATCTGCTCAAAGGCCTGGCGGAGGCGCTCGCCCATCTTGGTGACGTGATCGAGAAAGCCCGGCTCGAGCATCACGTCGAGCACCGCCTGGCCCGCCGCCATCGCGAGCGGATTGCCGCCATAGGTGGAGCCGTGCGTGCCGATCACCATGCCCTTGGCCGCTTCCTCGGTCGCCAGGCAGGCGCCGAGCGGGAAGCCCGCGCCGATGCCCTTGGCCGCGGTCATGATGTCGGGCGTGATGCCGTAATGCTCATAGGCCCACATCTTGCCGGTGCGGCCGTAACCGCACTGGATCTCGTCGAGGATGAGCAGCAGGCCATGCGCGTCGCAGGCCTTGCGCAGGCCCTGGATGAACTCGGGCGTGCCCGCGGTCATGCCGCCCTCGCCCTGCACCGTCTCGACCAGGAAGCCCGCCGTCTCGTCGTCGATCTTCGCCAGCGCGCCTTCGAGGTCGTTGAACTTCACATAGTCGAAGCCCGGCAGCAGCGGCTCGAAGCCGTCGCGCATCTTGGGCTGGTCGGTCGCCGAGATCGCGCCGATGGAACGGCCGTGAAAGGCGTTCTTGAAGGTGATCAGCTTGTGGCGCTGCGGGTTGCCGTTGACATAGTGATAGCGGCGCGCGGTCTTGATGGCGCACTCGATCGCCTCGACGCCCGAATTGGTGAAGAACACCGTGTCGGCGAAGGAATTGTCGATGATCCGCTGGGCCAGCGCCTCGCCCTGGGGACTGCCATAGAGGTTCGACACGTGCATCAGCGTGGCGACCTGGTCCTGCAGCACCTTGGTCAGGTGCGGATGGCCGTGGCCGAGCGCGTTGACCGCGATGCCCGCGGCGAAGTCGAGATACTGCTCGCCGCGCTCGCCATAGAGATACACGCCCTCGCCTCGCACCGGCCGCACAGCGCACCGTGGATAGACGGGCATGAGCGGGGTGATGGTCATGGGAACGTACCTCCTTGTGAAAAGCTCGAAACGAGACTCCAGAAACGCAAAAGGGCGGCCTGTCGGGACCGCCCGAGGCGGGTGTTTACGAGTCTCTCGGCGGAGAGGCAATAATCGTTTCGGCGAGGGGCATGCATGCCCGCTATCGGCCCTTCTGCGTCATGCTGAACTTGTTTCAGCATCCAACCTGCCACTAGCGATACCGCTTGAGGCGCGTTGGACCCAGAAACAAGTTCAGGGTGACGGTTCGGATTGGATGAAGGCGTGTCGCAAAGAACTTCAGTTCTTGATCTTCCACCCGCGGCGCAGCAGCGCGTAGCAGACGAAGCCCAGCAGCACGTCGAGCCCCAGGATCACCAGGCTGCCGACCAGGATCGGCGAATCGGCGACACCGAGGAAGCCGTAGCGGAAGCCCGAGATGATGTAGAAGAACGGGTTGGCGTGGCTGATCGCCTGGAAGGCGGGGGCGAGCCGCTCGACCGAATAGAAGGTGCCCGAGAGCAGCGCCAGCGGGGCGACGACGAAGTTGGTCACCGCGGCGGCATGGTCGAACTTCTCCGCCCAGATCGACGTCAGCACGCCCATCAGCGCAAGGAACAGCGAGCCGAGAAAGCCGAACCAGAGCACTGCCCAGAGATGCTGCGGCCACACGTTCACGCCCCAGATCGCCATGGCCAGCCACACCGTGCCGCCCACGCAGAAGGCGCGCGTCACCGCGCCGCCGGCGAGCGCGGCGAGCATCTCGGTGGTCGAGAGCGGCGGCATGAGATAGTCGACGATCGTGCCCTGGATCTTGCCGACGAGCAGCGAGAAGCTGGCATTGGCGAAGGCGTTCTGCAGCATGCCCATCATGATCAGGCCCGGCGCGATGAATTCGGCGAAGTGAATCTCGCGGTGCTGGAGCGTCACCATCCGCCCGCCGCCGCCGAGCGCGACGGTGAAGATCACCAGAAACAGCAGCGTCGTGACGGCCGGCGCCCACACCGTCTGGAGCTGCACCTTGAAGAAACGGCGCACCTCCTTGATATAGAGGGTGCGCAAACCTCCCCAGTTGACGTTGCGGATCACCGGAACGCCGGGCTCGGGGAGCTGTTGACCGAATTCAGGCTGGCTGCTCATCGCGCGTTCGCGTAACCGCTGCGCGGGCCGCCTGCAAGGTGAAGGAAGAGAAGTTTTGAGCTGGACCGAAGAGCGGATCGATACGCTGAAGAAGATGTGGGACAGCGGCCTGACCGCGACCCAGATCGCCGAGGAACTGGGCGGGGTGAGTCGCAATGCCGTGATCGGCAAGGCGCACCGCCTGGGTCTGCCCGCGCGCCCCTCGCCGGTGAAGCCCAACGAGCCCAAGGCCGCGGCCGAGCCCAAGCCGGCTCCCGCGCCGCGCCCGGCGCCAGCCGCCACCGCCGCACCCGCCGAGTCGCCGGCCCCGCGCGCCGCGGCGCCCGTCGCCGCGCCATCGGCCCCGGCCGAGCCCAAGCCCGCCTCCGACGGGCCGGTGCTCCGCTCGGTCGGCCCGGGCGGCTTCGTCCGCCAGAATCCCGGCGAACAGGCGCCGCCGATCTCGCCGGCACCGCCGCGGCGGCTCGTTCCCGCCAAGCCGAGCGAAGCGATCGCGGGCAAGACCAGCCTGCTCGATCTCAACGACAAGATCTGCAAATGGCCGATCGGTCATCCGGGCGAGCCGGACTTCCATTTCTGCGGCGACAAGGTGAACCCCGGCTTCCCCTATTGCGTCGCGCATTGCGGCCATGCCTATCAGGCGCAGCTGCCCCGCCGCGATCGCCGCCCGCCGCCGCCGCTGCCCTTCGGCGGTCCGCGCGTCCGCTAATCGCCAATGCCGATCGCGGCACGCCTGGCGCCCGGCGAGACGCTGGGCGACCGCGTGCTGCGCGTCGATCATGCCGGCGAGCATGGCGCGGTATGCGTCTATCGGGCGCAGCTGCGATTCGCCCGCTGGACCGCGCCGGGCCTGCTCGCCGAGATCGAGGACTTCATCGCACACGAGATGCGGCACCGCGCGCTGTTCGCAACCGAACTGGCGCGCCGCGGCCAGGCGCGCTGCCTCAGCTATCCGCTCTGCGCAGTGCTCGGCACCTTGCTCGGCACCGTCACCGGCCTGCTCGGCCGACATGCGATCGCCGCCACCACCGTCGCGATCGAGCGCATCGTGCTGCGCCATATGGCGGAGCAGATCGAGGCGCTCGAAGCCGATGATCCGGTCGCCGTCGCCCTGTTGCGGGACATCGTCGAGGAAGAGCAAGAGCATCACGACCGCTCGGCGGCGCAACTGCGAGGCGGCGCCCTCCAGCACGTGCTCGATATTGGCGTGGGCGGCGCGACCGAGGCCGTGATCTGGATCGGCATGCGCCGCCGGCGTGCGACTGCCCGGCGCACACGGCCGGAGATATCGTAATCTGCGCAAATACTGTAGTTTACGTGTTTCTAACCTAATTGCCGCTAGACGCGCGGAATGAACCGTTTCGGAGCAATCCTCGCTCGCCACGCCCTGACTGCGCAGCTCGCGCTCGTCGGGCTGGCTCTGGCCTGCGCGGCCTTCTGGCCTCCCAGCCAGGGGCGGATGCTGCTGGTGCCGGTGCTGCCCGGCGCGGCCGATCACATGCTGGCCCATGCGGTCGGAGGCGGCGCACGGCTGCTCGGGGGCGGACCGTTTCCCGGAAGCTTCGTCGTCATCGGCGCACATCCCGCCATCGCCTCGGCGCTTCGGGGCCGGGCGATCCTCATCCTCGCGGCGCCGCCGGCCCTGTGCGGAAGCGTGGCCGCATGACCGAGATCAATCGCCTTCGCCGCCGCGGCGTGCGGACGCTGGTCATGGCCAGCTGGGCCACCGTTGCCGTGGTCTTCGTGCTGGGCCTGCTGCTCGGCAGCCAGCGCGAATGGATGACCTTCCTGCTCGGCGCGGCCGCGAACATCGCGCCGACGGTCGTCGCGCTACGCCGTCGCTACGATGCCGCGGCGCGAATGATCGTCGGCACGCTCGCCGCGATCCAGCCGGCGCTCGCCGTCTATGCGCTGACGGGCCATCCCTGGCAGATGGACTCGCACATGTATTTCTTCGTCGCGCTCTCGGGCCTGACGCTGCTCTACGACTGGCGGCCGATCGCGCTCGCCTGCACGCTGATCGCGGTCCATCACATCGTCCTCCAGCTCGCCCTGCCGGCCTGGGTGTTCGAGGGCGGCGGCAATTTCGGCCGCGTCGTCTTCCATGCCGTGGCGGTGCTGCTCGAATTCGCGGTGCTCGCCTATCTCACCACCCAGCTCGTCCGCCTGATCGAGGCGCAGGCCGATGCCCGCGCCCAGAGCGACCGCTTCGCCGCGGACGCGACGGCGCGGCGCGACGATGCGGAGGCCGCGCTCACCGCGATGCGCGCCGCCGAATCGCGCGAACGCACCGAGCGCGAGCTGCGCGAGACGAGCGAGCGCAGCGCCACCGCCGAGCGCCGCCGCGAGATGCTGGCGCTCGCCACCGCCTTCCAGGAATCGGTCGCCGAGACCGTGCGCGATGTGACGCGCGCCGCGAGCGACCTCGATCGCTCGGCCCAGGCGCTCAATTCGCTCGCCCATACGGCCAGCGTGGAGCTCGCCGCGACTGCACATCTCGCCAGCCAGGCCTCTGACACTGCGGGCGGGCTCGCCAGCGGCGTGCGCCAGCTCACCGCCTCGATCGTGGCGATCGCCACCAGCGTCGACCAGCAGGCCAATTTGAGCGGCGCGGCGCGCGGCGTCTCGCGCTCGGGCGAGAATGCGGTGCGCGCGCTGGCCGAGCGGGCCAGCACGATCACGCTCTTCGCCGAATCGATCCAGGACATCGCGGCGCGGACCAATCTGCTCGCACTCAACGCCACCATCGAAGCTGCCCGCGCCGGCGACATCGGCCGCGGCTTCGCAGTGGTCGCGCACGAAGTGAAGGCGCTGGCCAACCAGACCGGCTCGGCGACCGAGGAGATCCGTACCCTCGCCGGCACCGTCCAGGGCGGCGCCACCCTGGCACATGGCGCGCTCGACGAGATCGCCGCCACCGTCGCCGAAGTCGCCGCGGCCGCCGAGGCGATCCGCAGCGAAGTCGACGGCCAGCGCCAGGCCGCGGGCATGATCGAGGCGACCGCGCACGACACCGCCGAGGGCGCCACGCGCATGGCGGAGCGGATCGGCGCCGTCGCCACCGTGGCGAGCGACACCGAAACGCTGTCCGACCGCGTCTCCAGCGCCGCGACGGGGCTTTCCGAGGCGGCGGTCGCGCTGGAAGCGGCGACCGACAAATTCATCGCCCAGCTCAAGGCGGCCTAGGGAACGGGCTTTCGACGCGCTCTTCGTCACCCCGGGCCGGTGCCGGGATGGCTGTCGGGATGTTCTCCCATCCCTTGCGCCCGTCACCCCGCACCCCCTATACGTTCTCGATGGCCGCTGAAGACCTGTTTGCCGCGCCGGGCGTGCCCTCCGGCACCTATGACGCCTCCTCGATCGAAGTCCTCGAAGGGCTGGAGCCGGTCCGGCGCCGCCCGGGCATGTATATCGGCGGCACCGACGAGCGCGCGCTGCACCACCTCGCTGCCGAGATCCTCGACAATGCGATGGACGAGGCGGTGGCCGGCCATGCCAGCCGCATCGAAGTCACGCTGGAGGCCGGCAACCGGCTGACCATCGTCGACAATGGCCGCGGCATGCCGATCGATCCGCACCCGAAATTCCCCGACAAGTCGGCGCTCGAGGTGATCCTCACCATGCTGCACTCGGGCGGCAAATTCTCGGGCAAGGCCTATGCGACGTCGGGCGGCCTGCACGGCGTCGGCATCAGCGTGGTCAACGCGCTGTCGATCGATACCACGATCGAAGTCGCCCGCGACAAGCAACTCTATCGCCAGCGCTTCAGCCAGGGCAAGACGCTCGGCCCGCTCGAGCATCTCGGCGGCACGCCCAATCGGCGCGGCACTTCGGTGAGCTTCGTTCCCGACGCCGAGATCTTCGGCGAGATGCTGTTCAAGCCGAACCGGCTCTACAAGCTGGTCCGCTCCAAGGCCTATCTGTTCGCCGGCGTCGAGATTCGCTGGAAGTGCGACGCCGAGCTGATTGCCGACGAAACGCCGCCCGAAGCGGTGTTCCAGTTCCCCGGCGGCCTGGCCGATCACCTGAAGGAGCAGATCGCCGCGCGCGAATGCGCCACCGCCGATTTCTTCGCCGGGCGCCAGGATTTCCCGGGCGAGAATAACGGCCGCGTCGAATGGGCGGTCGCCTGGCCGCTGTGGAGCGACGGCTCGTACAGCTGGTATTGCAACACCATCCCGACGCCCGATGGCGGCACGCACGAGGCCGGGCTCCGCGCCGCGCTCACCAAGGGCATCCGCGCGTTCGGCGAGCTGATCGGCCAGAAAAAGGCCAAGGACATCACTGCCGACGACGTGATGACCGGCTCGGAGCTGATGCTGAGCGTGTTCGTCCGCGATCCGCAATTCCAGTCGCAGACCAAGGACCGGCTCACTTCGCCCGAAGCCGCCGGCCTGGTCGAGAAGGCGGTGCGCGACCATTTCGACCATTTCCTCGCCGACAATATGGACCGCGGCAAGGCGCTGCTCGGCTATGTGCTCGAGCGGATGGACGACCGCCTGCGCCGCAAGCAGGAGCGCGAGGTCAAGCGCAAGACCGCGACCAGCGCGCGCAAGCTCCGCCTGCCCGGCAAGCTCACCGATTGCTCGGCCGACGATCCGGCGGGCACCGAACTGTTTATCGTCGAGGGCGATTCGGCCGGCGGCTCCGCCAAGCAGGCACGCGACCGCAAGACCCAGGCGATCCTCCCGATCCGCGGCAAGATCCTGAACGTCGCGTCGGCGACATCGGCGAAGATCCTGGCCAACCAGGAAATCGCCGACCTGATCCTCGCCATGGGCTGCGGCACCCGCAAGGACTGCGACCCCTCGAACCTGCGCTACGAGCGCATCATCATCATGACCGACGCGGACGTGGACGGCGCCCATATCGCCACGCTGCTGATGACTTTCTTCTTCCAGGAGATGCCCGACCTGGTCCGCCAGGGGCATCTCTATCTCGCCCAGCCGCCGCTCTATCGCCTGACGGTGGGCTCCAAATCGCTCTATGCCCGCGACGACGCGCACCGGCTCGAGATCGAGACGACGGCGTTCAAGGGCAAGAAGGTCGAGGTCAGCCGGTTCAAGGGCCTGGGCGAGATGAACCCGAACCAGCTCAAGGAAACCACCATGGACCCGGCGACCCGGGGCCTGCTGCGCATCACCCTGCCCCAGGAATATGAGGAGCGGGCGGGTGTGAAGGACCTGGTCGACCGGCTGATGGGCAACAATCCCGCCCACCGCTTCGCCTTCATCCAGGAGAATGCGGCGCGACTGGACGAGGAAGTGATCGACGCCTGATCGGGCGCGGCCCTTCCCGCGCCAGATGCCTCATCCGGCGATAAATGTTGATATCATAATTTATTGACGGTATCAGCTGTGCATCCACAGCCGATGAGGCACCGATGCGCCTGCTACCGTATCTCGCCGCTCTTCTGATCGCCGCCCCCGCCGCCGCGCAGACCCCGGCGCCTCCGGCCGCCCAGGCAGACCCCGCCTTCACCCTGCGCCTCGGCCAGCTGATCGCGATCCTGAACGGCGGCGGCGACTATGCGGGGTTCTTCACGCCGGCCTTCCAGGCGCAGGTGCCCGAGGCGAAGCTCAACGAAGTCACTGCGCAGCTGATCGCCGCCAGCGGCAAGCCGGTCGCCGTCCTGAGCGTCGCACAGGAGACGCCCTGGCGCGCGAACGTGCGGGTCCAGTATGAGAAGGCAGTGGCCAATGTCCTGATCGTCGTCGATCCGGCGGCGCCGCACCAGGTGGGCGGGCTGCTCGTCCGCGGCTTCGAAGTCGCGGAGAAGACGCTGCCCGAAATCGAGGGCGCCTTCGCCGCGCTGCGCGGCGACACCGGCTATGCGATCGCGAAGCTGGGCACGGGCAAGCCGCAGCTGCTCGGCGGCCGCAATGCCGACAAGCCCTATGCGATCGGATCGGCATTCAAGCTGGTGATCCTGGGCGAGCTGGTCCGCGCCACCAATGCGGGCGAGCGCAAATGGGACGATCTCGTCACGCTCGACGGCGGCATGCTGCCCGGCGGCGGCTATACGGCGAAGCCCAAGGGCACCCAGGTGTCGCTGCGCGAGCTCGCGACGCAGATGATCTCGGTCAGCGACAACAGCGCGACCGACATCCTGCTCCATCATCTCGGCCGCGCGAAGGTGGAGGCGATGATGCCGGTGCTCGGCATCGCCGATCCGGCGCGCAACCGCCCCTTCCTCGCCGCGCTGGACATGTTCCGGCTGAAGGGTGTCGCCGGGCTGGCCGACCGCTATCTCGCGCAGGACGAGGCCGGGCGGCGCCGGCTGCTCGATGGCGAAGTGGCGGGCATCGCGCCGATCCTGGTCGACACGACCAGCTTCACCACCAAGACTCCCAAGCTGATCGACACGCTCGAATGGTTCGAGAGCCCGAACGACCTGGTCCGGGTGATGGACTGGCTGCGCCGCAACACCGAGGGCCCGGCCGGCATCGAGGCGCGCAGGATTCTCTCGATCAACCCCGGTATCGGCCCCGATGCGCGCGGCAAGTGGCAATGGGTCGGCTATAAGGGCGGATCCGAACCGGGCGTGATGAACATGACGCTGCTGCTCCAGGCGCGGAACGGCGACTGGTACGTCGTCACCGGCAGCTGGAACGACGGGCAGAAGGAAGTCGACCAGGTGCGCTTCGCCTCGCTGATCGGCAAGGCGGCGGAACTGATCGCGCCCTAGCTGACGGCGCGTTGCGCGACGAATTTCCCGGAGCGGCTGCAATATGCCGATCGCCCCGGCCCCTAGATCTCCCCGCGCATCCTCCGCTTGTGATATTTGGTGCGCATGCCGATCCCCATCAGCATCAGCGCGAAGCCGCCGACGATCGCGGCCAGGGTGACGATGTTCGGGATCGGCGTCCAATAGGCGTTTATCAGGATCAGCGCCGACCCGGCCACCGCCAGCGCCACGCCCAGGCGGCGCGGCCCCCTGGCGACCGCCATCAGCTCGCGGCGATAGGCGCGGCGCTGCTCGGGATCGGCGAGGTTGGGGACCGGCCGGCTCAACGATTGCCCCCGATCAGGTCGCCGATCCCGCCGAGCACCGAGCCTTCGCCGCGATTCTGCCCGCCATGGCTGCTCGCCGCCGCCATCATCCGCCCGGCGAGGCGCGAGAAGGGCAGCGACTGGATCCACACCTTGCCCGGCCCCGTGAGCCGCGCGAAGAACAATCCCTCGCCGCCGAAGATCGCGCTGCGCACGCCGCCGGCGCCGACCAGGTCGAACTCCACCGAAGGCGTGAAGGCGGCGACGCAGCCGGTGTCGACATGCAGTTCCTCGCCCGGTGCCAGCTCGCGCTCGACGACCATGCCGCCGAACTGGACGAACACCCAGCCATCGCCGTCGAGCTTCTGCATGATGAAGCCCTCGCCGCCGAACAGGCCAGTCATGATCCGCCGCTGAAAGGCGATGCCCATCGACACGCCCTTGGCGGCGCAGAGGAACGCGTCCTTCTGGCAGATCAGCGTGCCGCCGACCGAATCGAGCTTCAGCGGCACGATCGCTCCCGGCACCGGCGCCGCGAAAGCGACGCGCGCCTTGCCCGAGCCGTTATGCGTGAAGACGGTGGTGAACAGGCTCTCGCCCGTGACCAGCCGCTTGCCCGCGCCGAGCAGCGCACCCATGAAGCCGCCGCCCTGTGCGCCGCTGCCGTCGCCGAACACGGTGGTCATGCCCACCGCAGCATCTTTCCACACCAGCGCCCCGGCCTCGGCCACCGCGCTCTCGCCCGGGTCGAGCTCGATCTCGACGAACTGGAGCTCCTGCCCCTTGATCTCGAAATCGATATCGTCGGCAATGCCGGCGCTGCGGCTATGGCTCCAAGGGCTTTGCGGCATGGGTGTTCGCTCCTGCGGTTTTGCGCCTCCTTACCCGGCTTCACCGCACCGATGAAGGCCGATGCGCATCGGCCCGCGATCGGAGCGCGCTCACGCAGCGAGCGCGTCGACCAGCGTCTTCACTTTCTTCTGCCGCCACTGGGGCAAGGGTGCGACCAGCCAATAGCCGAGCTTGGAACTCTTGGGCTCGCCGACCACGACGACTCGGCCCGATTCGATGTCGCTGCGGGCCAGCAGCTCCGGCACCGTCGCCCGGCCCAGCCCCTCGGCCGCAGCATCGAGCGCGAGGCCGGCATCGGCGACACGCACCAGCGAGCCGGCATCCTCGGCCATGCAGCCGGGCCAGGAGATGCGCACGTCGATGCCGCCGCCCGGCCGCTCGACCGTGACCATCCCGTCGCTCTCCAGCGCCTCGCCCTCATGCTCGCCAGGCCCTTCGCCCCAGCGGATCGCGAGATCGAGATTGGCCTCGGTGAAGTCGATCGCCTCGTCGGCGGGGACCAGCATGAAGCGCAGGTCGCTGTCCTCGCGCGCGATCTCGGCCAGGCGCGGCATCAGCCACTTCGCGGTGAGGTCGCGCGGCGCGGCGATGGTCAGCGACTTGGACGATTGCCCGGCCTGCATCGCGCGCACGCTTTCCTCGAACTCGAGGAAGCCCGCACGCAGCGCCGCCAGCCCCGCCTCGGCCTCCGGCGTAAGCTCCAGCCCCTTGGTGGTACGGCGGAACAGGACGACGCCCAGCGTATCCTCGAGCGCACGGATCTGCTGGCCGACCGCCGCCGGCGTCACCGCCAGCTCGTCCGCCGCGCGGGTGAAGCTCAAATGCCGCGCCGCCGCGTCGAGCACGCGCAGACCATTGAGGGGGAGATGGGTGCGCTTCATTCCGCCACCGCCGGCGCCGTGAGCGCGAATTTGGGGATGGCGACGTCGAATGCCGAGCCGTCCTCTCCGATCATGTGATAGCTGCCCTGCATGTTCCCCATCGGCGTGCTCAGCGGGCAGCCCGAGACATAGTCGAAGCTCGCCCCCGGCGCGATCATCGGCTGCTCGCCGACCACGCCTTCGCCTTCCACCGTGTGGCGCGCGCCGCGCCCGTCGGTGATGATCCAGTGCCGCGTCAGCAGCTGCACCGTCATCGGCCCGCTATTCTCGATGCGGATGTGATAGGCCCAGAACCAGCGGCCGCGATCGGGCTCGCTCTGCTCGGGTAGATAGCTCACCGACACGCGCACGGTGATCCCGCGCGTTTCCGCCGCATCGGTGAACAATGCGTCCATCACAATCCGGCGGCCCTCAGCGCCTGGTCCAGATCGGCGATCACGTCCTCGGAATCCTCCAGCCCGACATTGAGCCGCAGCATGCCCTCGGTCACGCCCATCTCCAAGCGCTTCTCCTCGGCCACGCTCGAATGGGTGGTGGAAGCCGGATGCGTCATCAGCGAGCGCGAATCGCCGATGTTGTTCGAGATGTCGACCAGCTCCAGCGCGTCGAGCAGCGCGTGCGCCTGTGTGCGGCCGCCATCGACCTCGAACGAGAAGATCGGGCCCGCCGCATCCATCTGGCGGTTGAAGAGATTGTGCTGCGGATGGCTGGGCAGCGCCGGGAAGTTGATCCTGGGCACCCGCTGCTCGAGGAAACTGCCCACCTTCAGCGCATTCTCGCTCTGCCGGCGGATGCGCAGGTCGAGCGTCTCCAGCCCCTTGAGCACCACCCAGGCGTTGAACGGCGACAAGGTGGGCCCGGTGTTGCGGGTGAAGGGCAGCAGCACGTCGTTGATGAATGCGGCCGAGCCGGCGACCGCGCCGGCGAGCACGCGGCCCTGCCCGTCCATCATCTTGGTCGCCGAATAGGCCACCACATCCGCGCCGAATTCGAGCGGGCGCTGGAGCGCGGGCGTGGCGAAGGCATTGTCGACCACGCTGGTGATGCCGTGCTTCCGGGCAATGCCGCACACCGCTTCCAGGTCGACCACGTCCATCGTCGGGTTGGCCGGCGTCTCGAAGAAGAAGACCTTGGTGTTCGGGCGCACCGCGTCCGCAAACTGCTGCGGATCGCGCGCGTCGATCACCGTCGTCTCCACGCCGAAGCGCGGGAGCAGGCTGTCGGTCAGCCAGCGGCAGGAGCCGAAGGCGGCGCGACCCTGGACGATATGGTCGCCCGCGCTCACCTGGCACAGGATCGCGGCGGTCATCGCCGCCATGCCCGAAGACATGGTGCGGCAGGCCTCGGCGCCTTCGAGCAGCGCGATCCGCTCCTCGAGCATCTCCACCGTCGGATTCTGCAGGCGCGAATAGGTCATGCCCTGCTGCTCGCCCGCGAAGCGCGCGGCGGCGTCGCCCGCACAATCATAGGCATAGCCGGACGTGAGGAACATCGCCTCGCTCGTCTCGCCCCATTCCGAACGCGCGGTGCCCCCGCGCACGGCCTGGGTGGCGGGTTTCCAGTTGCGGGTTACGCTGCGGTCTTGGCCGGTACGACGCTTCATAGTGCGAGATGCTTTGCGGCTGAGGGAACGAGGCGTCAACACCGCTCGTCACTTGGGCGCCGACAAGTCCTGCTTCGTCGCTCCGCGGATCCGGAAACCAAGTTCAGCATGACGGCTGCGAAACGCTCGGCTAATCAACGCGCCATGCTCGATCGCCTCAAGGCCCTGCAGGACCGCCCCTGGCTCGTCGCCCTGCTCCTCGCCATCGCCGTACAGATGCTGTTCCTGGTCCATCTCGACCAGCCGAGCGTGATCATGTTCGACGAGGTGCACTATCTGCCCGCCGCCCAGGCGCTGCTCGACCTGTCGGGCCCGCGCAACGTCGAGCACCCGATGCTCGGCAAGGAGCTGATCGCTGCGGGCATGGCGCTGTTCGGCGACAATCCGTTCGGCTGGCGCATCGCCTCGACGCTGGCGGGCACCGCCACGGTGCTCGGCGTCTTCGCGTTCCTCTGGCTGCTCGCCGGCAACATGCGCACCGCGCTGGTCGGCGCGGTGCTCACCACGCTCAACCAGACCGTCTATGTCCAGGCACGCACCGGCATGCTCGACATATTCCTGGGCGCCTTCCTGGTCTGGGCGCTGGTGGCGTTCCTCTGGGCGATGAAGGCCCCTGGCGGGGCCGCCAGCTGGCGGCGCTGGATCGCAGGGAGCGTGCTGCTCGGGCTCACCACCGCAGTCAAATGGGCGGGCGTCCCCTATATCGTGCTTGCCGCCCTGGCCTTTGTCGTCATTCGCGCCCGTGACGCGCGCCTGGCGAAGCGGCCGCTGCTCTCCGCGCTCTCGGGCAAGGGCCAGCCGCACTGGCCCGGCCTGCCCGCGATCCCGGCGATCCTCGCGCTCGGCGTGGCAAGCGTGATCACCTATTTCGTCACCTTCGCGCCGGCCTTCTTCTACACCACCGATCCGCTGACCTCGCTCTCCGGCCTGTTCGCCCAGCAGCTCCACATGTGGCAGATGCAGACGCAGATCCTGCCGCACCACACCTATCAGTCGAGCTGGTGGAGCTGGCCGCTGATGCTGCGGCCGATCTGGTATTTCTACGAATGGGATCGCGGCGCCCAGCGCGGCGTGCTGCTGATCGGCAATCCGCTGATCATGTGGGGCGGGCTGGTCGCGGTGGCCGCCTGCTACTGGGCCTGGTTCCGCGACAAGGCGATCCGGCCGCTGGCAGTGGCGCTGCTATGGACCGCATCGCTGGCGATCTATGTCGTGATCCCCAAGTCGATCGGCTTCTATTATTACTACCATCCGAGCAGCATCTTCCTGTGCATGGCGCTGCCGATCGCCTTCCAGCATTTCGACCGGGGCCGGAATCGGGGCTGGGAAGAATGGTTCGCCGCGCTTTCGCTGCTGGTGTTCGGCTATTTCTATCCGATCCTCTCGGCCGCCCCGCTGGCGGACAGCCAGGGCTTCACCCATTGGATGTGGATCGGCAGCTGGCGCTGATCCGTCAATAGCGTCCCCAGACGAAGCGCGAGGAGAGCGCGAAGTTCCACACGGCGGCGACGGCGATGCCGGCCAGCGCCGCGAAGCGCCAGTCGCCATGCTGGACATTGTGCAGGAAGGCCGCGACCCCGACATTCGCCGCCGCGCCCACGCTGCACACCAGGCAGAAGGAGAACCAGCCCGCCAGCAGCGCACCGCCGCCCTTCAGTCGCTGCTCGCGATAAGTGAGCGCGTTGTTGAGGAAGAAGTTGAACGTCATCGCCGCCGCGGTGGCGAGGATGGTGGCCCCGACAAAGGGCCAGGCGAGGCCGCGGAACAGCACGCCGAGCACGAGGAAATGCACGCCCGCGCCCAGCGCGCCGATGCCCGAGAACATCACGAAGCGCACCGGCACCACCCGGCCGAACATCCGGTCGTAGAGCGCGATGAGATATTCCATCGCCACCACATAATCGAGCTTGCTCTCCCCCAGCGCCCGCGTGCGGAACACATAGGGCAGCTCGAGGAACTTCAGCGGCCGCGGCGATGCAGTCATGATGTCGAGCAGGATCTTGAAGCCGATCGCCGACAGCGTCGGCACCAGATCGCGCACGATCCCCGTGCGGATCATGAAGAAGCCGCTCATCGGATCCGACAGGTCCGCCTTCAGCACGCGCCGCGACAGCTTCGTCGCCAGCGCCGACTTCGCCACCCGCTCCTCGTCCCACTCGCCCGTGCCGCCGCCGTCGACGAACCGCGAGCCGATCACCACGTCGAGCGCATCGTCGCCTTCCAGCGCATCCAGCATCCTGGGCAGCAGCGTCTCGTCATGCTGCAGGTCCCCGTCGATCACCGCCACGAACGGCGCCGCCGTCGCGCACATCCCCTCGATACAGGCCGAGGACAGCCCACGCCGACCGATCCGCTGGATCACCCGAACCCGCGGATCCCGCCGGCCCAGCGCCCGCGCCGCATCCGCCGTCCCGTCCGGGCTGTCGTCGTCGACGAACACCGCCTCCCAGTTCCGACCCTGCAGCGCCGCATCCAGCTTCTCCACCAGCAACGGCACGTTCGCACGCTCGTTGAACGTCGGGATCACGACTGCAAGCTCGAGCTGATTGGGAATCACGCGAGTTCCTTGAGCACCGCGTCGCCCATCTCGGTGGTCGACAGCGATCCGCCGAGATCCGCTGTCCGCGCCCCGGCGGCAAGCGCCGCCGCGATGGCGGCCTCCACCTTCTGCGCCGCTTCCTCGTTGCCGAGCGAATGGCGCAGCAGCATCGCCGCGGAGAGGATCGCCGCACACGGGTTCGCCTTGCCGGTGCCCGCAATGTCCGGTGCCGAGCCGTGGATCGGCTCGTACATGCCGTTGTCGCCGCTCCAGGCGCGCAGCGAGGCGGAGGGCAGCATGCCGATCGAGCCGGCGCACATGCTCGCCTGGTCGGAGAGGATGTCGCCGAACAGGTTGCCGGTGACGATCACGTCGAACGCCGCCGGCGCGCGCACCAGCTGCATCGCGGCATTGTCGACATACATGTGCGTGAGCTGGACCTCGGGATATTCGGTGGCCAGCTCGTTGACGACGTCGCGCCAGAGCTGCGACGTCTCGAGCACGTTCGCCTTGTCGACCGAGCAGAGCTTCTTCCGGCGGCGCTTGGCCATCTCGAAGCCGACCCGGGCGATGCGCTCCACCTCTGCCTCGTTGTAGCTCATGATGTCGAAGCCCTGGCGCAGGCCCTCGGCATCGTGCCGCCGGCCCTTCTCACCGAAATAGACGTCGCCCACCAGTTCGCGGACGATGACCAGATCGAGCCCCGCGACCACTTCGGGCTTGAGCGGGGACGCATCGGCCAGCGCCGGGAACAGCGTCGCCGGGCGGATATTGGCGAAGAGCTGCAGCTCGCGGCGCAGGCCGAGCAGCGCCGCTTCCGGGCGCAGCCGCCGCTCCAGCGCCTCGAAGCGCGGATCGCCGATCGCGCCGAACAGCACGGCATCGGCCTGCTTCGCGAGGTCGAGCGTCTCTTGCGGCAGGGGGCGCCCCGTCGCCAGATAAGCCGCGCCGCCGACGGGCGCCTCCGCGAAGTCGAGGCCCAGCGCCAGCGCTTCCAGAACCCGGCGCGCCTCGCGCGTAACTTCCGGCCCGATCCCGTCACCGGGCAGAACAGCAATCAGTGGCAATTCATGCTCCCCACGTCGTCGTCGCCTGCTTTGCCGCCCTTGTGTCCGTCACGCAACAGCGCGCTTCAACCGATCGACCAGCCGCCCCCGCGCCGCGAGCAATTCCGCGCCCTTTCCGATCAGCAGGTCGCGCTCGAGGAAATGGCCGGTGAGCCGGAGCCCGTCGAGGATATCGTCCCACCCGGCCTCCCCGCCCTCGATCAGGAAGCGCGGCAGGCGGAGCAGCCGGGCCTCATAGCCCTCCGCCCCGATCCGGCTCACCGCGATGCCGCTGCGGGGGCTGACATAAGCGAGATCGTCGTTGCGGCCGGTAGCGGCGCAATGCTCGAGATCGAGCCCGAAGCCGAGCTCGGCGAGGAGCAGCAGCTCGTAGCGGACCATCGCCACCGCCCAGCCCCGCGCCGCCGGCGCCGCCTCGATCGCGGCGAGCACGCCGTCGAGCGCCGCATAGAGCCGCGGATAGGGGAGCCCCTCGGGCAAGGCGAAGGCGCTGAGCGCGGTCGCCCATTGAAAGGCGGCCGCCGGCAACGGCTCGGAGAACATCGCCGCGCGGCTGTGGAGCAGCTCGACCGTGAGGCCGGCCAGCGCCTCCTCGGTGCGCGAGCGCCATTCGCCGAGCACCAGGTTCGCAGGCTGGAGCACCGGCCGCATCGTCCGCCCGTGCCCGCCGCGGACATAGCCCGGCTGCACGCCATCAGCCTCGGTGAACGCCCGCACGATCGCGCCATGCTCGCCATGCGCGCGAACGGAAAGGATGATGGCTTCGGCGCGGAGGTGCATGGGAGGGTTATATATTTCCTCCCCGAGCTTGTCTCGGGGAGGGGGACCGCGCGACGCAGTCGCGTGGTGGAGGGGCCGGCGCGCCCCTCCACCATCCGCTGCGCGAAGTGTCCCCCTCCCCCAGCAAGCTGGGGGAGGAACTAGGCTCCCCGCCGCACCTTCTTCGCCAGCTTCTCCAGCCCTGCCCGCTGCACCAGCGCCTTCATGCCGGCCACGCCGCGATTGAACCCGCCCAGCGCCGCCATCGTCACGCGGTTCGCCAGCGACGGGCGCAACAGGAACAGGTCGACGCACGCCACGCCGCCGGTGGCGAACTGGCGCTTGTGCTGGCCCTCGCCTTCGGTGAAGTCGAAGCGCGCGAACTTCCCCTCCTCGAACAATTCCCGCATCGCCTCGAGCTGGAGGACCGCGCCGGGTGAGAGATCGTTGAACGCGGGATCATGGCCAACATGGGCATAGATCACGACGCCCCCCTCGATCACCGGGCAATAGAGATAGGCCGCCGGCTCGCCCGCGATGTAGAGCAGCCAGGCCCGCACCTGGCCGGCGGCAGCCTGGGCCAGCATCGTCGCGATGAACTCGGCGCTGTCGGGCAGGCCCGAGCCGAGCAGCCGCTCCTGATAGGTCCGCAGCGAGATCCGCCGCGCGACGTCGTGGAACGCCTCGAGCTCCTGCGGCCCGCGAAAGGCGCGCACGTCGAGCTCGCCGCCGCTCTCCGCCGCGATCTTCTTCGCCTTGCGCTTGATGCCCTGGCGCGCGTTGGACGAGAGCCCGTTCCACCAGGCATCGAAGCCGATCCCGAAATCGGTGAAGTAGCGCGTGTAGCGCTGGCGGACGAAGGGCAGCATGTCGCCCGACGCCTTGACCAGCGCCGGCACCAGCTGCTCGGGCAGCGAAGTGACGCCATAGCCATGGGCCTCACGCGGCAGCGGCGGCAGCACCGGCAGGCGTTCGGCACGCGCTTCGTCGAGCGTCAGCGGGATGCGGACCAGATAGCGCTGGATCGCCACCAGCGTGCGCGCGCCGATCTCGAACTTCAGGCTGGTGGACCGGGCCTGGGGGGCTTCGGCGGCGACGTCGCCCATCGCGTTCACGCGGCGCGCTCCTCGACCAGGTTCGACCAGAGCTGCTCGGCCTGGCGCCAGCGCGTGCGCAACAGGCTCGGCCCGAGCGGCGCGTCCTCCTGCCCCAGCGTCATTCTCGGCCTGTCGGCGAAATGTTCGGTCACCAACACCCCCCGGCGGCTGGCCAGCATGCGGCACAGCGCCGCGAAGCGCCGCACATGCACTGCGTTAGGCCGTGTCCCGGCACGATTTGCAAGCTCGAAGCCATGGCTGACGATGGTGACCGCCGAATGGCTGCGGACCACGGCGTGATCGAGCGCCGCGCGCATCTCTCCCGCCGAGAGCGCGCAGATCTGGAAATGGCGGAGGTGTCCGGCGCGATCCTCGATCAGCGTCACCGGCACTTCGACGATCCCGCGATGCGCGATCGGCGCGATCTGGCGGGGCTCCAGCCCGATCGCACTCGGCCAGGGATGCTCGGAGCCGTTGTGGCTGGAATCATATTCGAAGCCGAGCTGCGCCAGCGCGCCCAGCGTATCGTCGCTCGCCGAATAACTGCCCGCACGGAACGCGATCGGCTCGGGCGCGCCACAGGCGACCAGCATGTCCGATGCCCCGGCGAGCAGTTCCACTTGCTCATCGAAGCTGTAGTCGATCAGCTCGAACGCGCCATGGGTCGCGCCCTTGTCGCCGGCATGCGCGCCGGTCCAGTTGGGATGGAGATGCAGCTGCACTTCCTGCCCGGCTTCCAGGATCGCGCCGACCACGCGCCGGATCGGATCGAGGCCATAGACCAGGGCCGGCATCGGATCGACGAAGAAGCATGCCTTGAGGCCGTGCCGGGCGAGCTGCTCAAGCTGCCAGGCGACGCCCACATTGGCCGGCTCCAGCGAACGCTGGACGATCGTGTCGACGTCGAGCCCGGCAACATGGTGCCGCCACATGATCTCGGTGTCGATCGTGATGAAGACCCGGGTAGCCATGGTGCCCGAGTATCGCACGGGCGTGAAGAAATGCCGAACGGCCGATGCGGGATCAGGGCTTGATCCCATAACGGGCATAATCTTCGTCGACGCGCGGCCACATCAGCCGGGCGGCGGCCAGATCGGCGTCGCTGCCCTTGATGTCCCCGGTCCGCCGGCGCACGACGCCACGCAGATAGAGGCTCGCTCCCTGCATCGGCGAGACTTCGAGTGCAGCGTCGAGATCGGCCAGCGCCTCCTCCATCCGGCCCATGCGGAAATAGACCATGGCGCGGCTGTCGTAGATCGATGCCGGGTTCTCCGCGATCTCGATCGCGCGCGTACAATCCTTCAATGCGCTGTCGAGCGACAGGTTGCGCGTGCCTTTCAGCCAGCAGCGCGAATTGAGCAGGATCTCGTTGCCGGGCGTCACGCGGATCTCCTCGTCGATCAGCTTCACGCCTTCCTCCGCCCGGCCTGCCTCGCCGAGCAGCTCGGCCTTCTCGGTGACGAAGCCCTGCCTGGCCTTGCCGCCCGCTGCGATGCGTTCGTCGATCAGCGCGAGCGCGGCATCGCGCTCGCCGCCGCGGAAGCGCAGCGAGGCCAGCATGTTCGCCGCGGCCTGGGATCCGGGATCCAGCGCCAGCGCCGCTTCGGCATCGGCGCGCGCGCCCTTGTCGTCGCGCATCGCCAGCCGCATCTGCGCCCGGGCGAGATGGAGCTGAACGGTCGGCTCGATCGCGATCGCCTTGTCATAATCGGCGGCGGCGCCCTTCCAGTCCCAGATCCCGGCCAGGAACGCGGCGCGGTTGGTATAGCCATATGTCTCATCGGGCGCCGCATCGGCCACGCCCTTGGCATAGATGGCCATGATCGGCGCGAAGCCGGTCTTGCCGGCATCGGCGACGATCTTCCAGCGCGGCGGATAATCGATGGGCGCAAGCACCTCGAGCAACCGCGACTTGGCGAGCGCGACCTGGGCACGCGCCGCCGGCAGGTCCGCCGGCGCCACTTCCGCCGCATCGCTCTGCATATGGTCTTCGACCACCACATCGCCGTTCGCCACCGTGACCTTGCGAGACAGCGGGATGCCCGCAAAGCGCGCCGGCAGTGTCTGATCGCCCTCCAGCGTGAAGCCGGCACCTTGCCCGGGCAGGCGAATGCGCGTCCGGATCACCGTGGCGAACGGCGCCGGAGTGGTCATCACCGGAATGTCCTTCCAGGCGGGGCGGGCCCGATCCGGCGCGAAATCGGCGGCGGAGACGATGCGGTCGAGCTGCGCACGATAGCGGCGCTCGCTCAGCTTCCAGGGCGAGCCCACGATACCGCTCGCGGTCGCCGTCGCGGTCGCCGTCTCGGGGTCGTAGGAGAGCTTGCGATCGACGACCAGCGCATCGCCGATCACGCTCGAGACCATGCCCTGGCCCATATTCTCGAGCTCCTCCTTGCCCGCCTGGCTCGACAGGGCCCGCACCGCCTCGGCCATCTGGCCGCGCATCGTCAGCGTCAGGGTGAAGGGTGTCGGCAGGCTGAGCCCGGCCCGCTGGTCGAATTCGAGCGAGGTCTCCATTATCGGGCGCGCCGGCGCACGCATCGGCAGCGGCATCAGCTCGGCCCCGCCGGGCCGCAGCGGCAGCACGTCCCGGAACGGCGGAGTGTCGTCGAGATCGGCCAGCCGCGTGCCGGAGCCGGTGCCGTCGAGCCACAGCGACTTGCCCCCGATCGTCGCGCGCACCAGCACGTGATCGAAGGCGCCGGCGCTGGGCAGCCGCTGCGCCACCAGCCCGCTCAGGTTCATGCTGGCCGCCACCGGCTCAGCCTCGATATCCATGGCGCGGAGCAGCGCGAGCAGCAGCAGCGTCTTGGCCTTGCAATCGCCATAACGGCGCGTCCAGGTATCGGCGGGCTTCTGGGGCACATAGTTGCCGCCGTTCATCCCCTCGAACAGATAGCGGATCTCGTCCTGCACCAGCCGCAGCGCCAGCGCGGCGCGCACGCGCGGATCCGCCGACCTGGCCTTGATCTTGTCGACTTCGGCGGCCAGCGGCGTACCCGGCGCGATCAACCCCTCGGTGAGGTAGAGCGCCCCGATCACCGCCGAGACCGATTTCCAATCGGCGAAGCTGGTCACTTCGAGGAGCGGCGGCTTCCGATAACGGACCGGCGCATCGGCAGGCAGCTCGGCCGGCTTGGGGAGCGGCAGCGCCACTTCGATCTCGTCGAAGCCGTCCCGCTTGGTCACCTTCGGCGCCGCACCATCGGCGTAGCTGCGCCAACGCAGCGGGCTGCCCGACGGCCAGGAGACGCGCGCCCGCGCGAACCCCACCCGCGCGGGTGCCGCGAGCAGCGGCACGAAGGTCTGGGTGTTGCCGCCCAGCGCCTTGTCCCTGCTCGTCACCGAATAGCTCAGGCGCAGCACGTCGCCGACGCGCAGGCCCTTCACCGCCATCGTCGCGGTGAGCGTGCCGTTGATCATCAGCTGCTCGAGCTGCTCCTCGCGCCGCAGCACCTCGAAGCCCTGCCCCCCTGCGAGCAGGTCGATATGCTCGCCGCCGCGGATGATCTCCGCCTTGTGGACGATCAGATCGCCCTCGTCGGGCTGCCAGGGCAGTTGCAGCGTGCCGAGCTGCGTCATCATCTGGGGCGAGATCACGCGGCTCGCCTGGTCGACATAGGCCCAGACCTGCCCGCCGCTCACGCGCTGCTGGAAATCGTTGAGCACGAGCGCGGGATCGGCGTCGGTGAGCTTCGCCGCGTCGGGCATCGGCGCGGGCACCACCCATGCGGGCGCAGCCTGGTAGAGCGGCTTGTCGCCGGCGTGCGCGACGCCGGAACAGCTCAGAAAGACGAATGACGCCAGCGCCTTGCGAACCATGATGCCCCCCCCCCGTTTTCGACACCGACCCTAGCGCCTCGCCGGCGCGTCGCAAGCCAGGGCGCGAGGATTATCTGTGCAGTTCTGGCGCCTTATCGGGCGTGAAAATAGTCATAGACCTGCTGTGCGACGCCCGCGCTCACGCCCGGCGCCTTCTGCAGATCCTCGAGGCTCGCCGCGCGCACCGCCCGCGCCGTGCCGAAATGCATCAGCAGCGCCTTCTTGCGCGCGGGGCCGATGCCGGGGACTTCGTCGAGCGGGCTCGCCCCGATCGCCTTGGCGCGCTTCTGCCGATGCGCGCCGATCGCGAAGCGGTGGACTTCGTCGCGCAGCCGCTGGAGGTAGAAGAGCACGGGCGAATTGACCGGCAGCATCAGCTCGCGCCCGTCCATCAGGTGGAACACCTCGCGGCCCTCGCGCCCGTGATGCGGGCCCTTGGCGACGCCGACCATGCAGACATCCTCGATGCCCAGATCCTCGAGCACTGCCCGGGCCGCGTTCAGCTGCCCGCGCCCGCCGTCGAGCAGCACCAGATCGGGCCAGCTGCCGCCCTGCCGGTCCGGGTCCTCGTCCTGCGCGCGCGCAAAGCGGCGAGTCAGCACTTCGCGCATCATCCCGTAATCGTCGCCCGGCACGGTCTCGGCACGCTTGATGTTGAACTTGCGATACTGGTTCTTCTGGAAGCCCTCGGGGCCCGCCACCACCATCGCTCCCAGCGCATTGGTACCCTGGATGTGCGAGTTGTCGTACACTTCGATCCGCTCCGGGCTTTCGGGCAGCTCGAAGATGTCGGCGATCTCGGCGAGCAGCCTGGCCTGGGTCGTGCCCTCGGCCAGCCGCCGGTCGAGCGCTTCCACTGCGTTGCGGGTCGCCTGCTCCAGCAGCCGCCGCCGCGGCCCGCGCTGCGGCACGCCCAGCGCCACCTTGTGCCCGGCGCGTTCGCGAAGCGCCTCGGCCAGCAGCGCGGCTTCCACCAGGTTGCGATCGACGAAGATCGTCCGGGGCGGCGGCACTTCCTCGTAGAACTGCATCAGGAAGGCCGAGAGCACTTCGTCCTCGGACACGTCGTTGGTGTGTGCCGGGAAGAAGCTGCGATGCCCCCAATTCTGGCCGCCGCGGATGAAGAAGGCCTGGATCCCCATCACCCCGCCCTTGCAGGCCAGCGCGAAGATATCGGCATCGCCCACGCCCTCGGCATTGATTGCCTGCGATCCCTGGATGAAGGTCAACGCCTTCAGCCGGTCGCGCAGGATCGCCGCCAGCTCGAAATCGAGCGCCTCCGCCGCCGCTTGCATCTGCGCACCCAGCTTGGCCTGCACCTTGGTCGACTTGCCCATCAGGAAGTCGCGCGCGTCGTCGACCAGTTCCTCATATCCGGCCGGATCGATCCGGTCGACGCACGGCGCAGAGCAGCGGCGGATCTGGTAGAGCAGGCACGGCCGGTCGCGTGTGTTGAAGAAGCCGTCGGTGCAGCTGCGCAGCAGGAACAGCTTCTGGAGCGCATTGAGCGTCTTGCGCACCTGCCCCGCGCCCGCGAACGGGCCGAAATAATCGCCCTTCACCTTGCGGGCGCCGCGATGGAGCTGAATGCGCGGAAACTCGTGATCCCGGCGCAGCAGGATGAATGGAAACGACTTATCGTCGCGCAGCAGCACATTGTAGGGCGGGCGGAAGCGCTTGATCAGCTGGGCTTCCAGCAGCAGCGCCTCGGCTTCGTTGTTGGTGGTGACGATCGTCATCGATCGCGTCTGCGCCACCATCCGCTGGAGCCGCTTCGAGAGCCGCATCACCTGGGTATAGTTGGTCACCCGGTTCTTCAGCGCCCGCGCCTTGCCGACATAGAGCACGTCGCCGCGCGCATCCTGCATGCGATAGACGCCGGGGCGCGCCGGCAGCGTCTTCAGCACGTTGCGGATCGCCGCGACGCCGGCTTCCAGATCGGGCGCGTCGGCGCCGCGCACGGCATTGGTGGCGGCCTCTTCGTTGAAGCGGTTGGGCGAGTTGGGATCGGACATCGTCGCCAGCGATTTAGGGGGTGAAGCGACGGACCGCCACTCCCCCGTTCGTCATCCCGGCTTTCCCCGCGGTGATGGCGATGGGCGCAACTTGAACGGCCGCACCGATATGCCATGCTCCGCCCACATGCTTAGGAGAGTCGTCCCATGAAGCTCGCCCTGTCCGCCGCGCTGCTCGCGCTGGCCGCGCCACTCGCCGCCCATGCCCAGACCGTTCCCGCCCCGATCACCGCCGCGCTCGGCGATTCCGGCCGCCCCCCGGCCGACAAGGACCGAGACGCCGCCCGCCACCCGGGCGAGATCCTTGCCTTTGCCGGCATCGCGCCGGGCGGGAAGGTCGCCGATTTCATCATGGGCGGTGGCTATTGGACGCGGATCCTCGCCCCGGTCGTCGGGCCCAAGGGCAAGGTCTATGCCTATCAGCCGGCCGAGTTCATCCAGTTCCGCGCCGCCTATGCCGACGACCAGAAGGCCGCAGTGGCGGGCCGCGCCAATGTCGCGGCGATGAGCGACAGCCTGAAGAGCTTCGCCTTCCCCGAGCCGCTCGATGCGATCGTGACGGTGCAGAACTGGCACGACCTGCATCTCAAGGCCGCATCGCCCGGCGCTGCCGCGGCAATCGCGAAGAAGCTCTACGATTCGCTCAAGCCCGGTGGGGTGCTGCTGGTGATCGACCATGTCGCGAACACCGATCCGAGCTTCGCGGTGCCGCAGACGCTCCACCGCATCGATCCCGCCGCCGCGCGCGCCGAGATCGAATCGGCCGGCTTCAAGTTCGACGGCGAACTCCCGCTGCTGCGCAATCCGAACGATCCGCACACCGCCAATGTCTTCACCCCCGAGATCCGGGGCAAGACCGACCAGTTCATCTACAAGTTCCGCAAGCCGGCGGCGTGAATGACGGCGATCGGCATCCGGAGCGGGTGCCGATCGCCCGGTTCCCCTCACTCTGGACTTGTTTGGGGCCTATCCCGCTTGGACAAGGATGGTCCCATAACCGTCATCCCCGCGCAGGCGGGGATCCAGAGTCACGGGCGATACGGCAGAGAAACCCTGGGTCCCCGCCTGCGCGGGGATGACGAAAGAGGGGGGCTTGTCTCAAAGGGACAGGCGCCAACCTGTTTCAGGGTCCAATTTTCCACAGGCGATATCGCTGGAGGAGATGCCGAACCGCGGATCAGATCCGGGACAGCATGAAGGGGCAGGTTACGAGCCAGCCCGGCGCCGGCGGCCCTATCGCCCCGCCTCGTTCTCCAGCGCGTTCGCCCGCGCCTCGATGCGCTCCATCGTCTCGTGCGCCCGCGCGCCGATGTCGTTCGCCTGGCGATGTTCCTCGACGGCGCTGTGCCAGACCATGCCGATCATGAAGACGAGCAGCAGCGCGGTGAGGGCCGTGGCGAGCTGGAGCCAGCGTTGGATGGTCATGCGGATATCCTAGCCGCCAGTGCCCTGTGCCGCCAGCGCGGAAGGACGGACGCGAAAAGGGCGCGCACCCCATGGATGCGCGCCCTTTTCGTTCGAGCCTCGCCGAAGCGGGCGGTCAGTTCAGGCGGCCGAGCCCGGCGATCGTCTGGTCGACCAGCTTCTTGTCGGCTTCGGCGCCGTGCTTCTCCGCGATGATCGCGGCAGCCGCGGCAGCCGCGGCGTCGGCGGCCGTGGCGCGAACCTCGGCGATCGCGGCACGCTCTGCGGCGGCGATCTTGTCCTCGGCCATCTTGGCGCGGCGCCGGGTCAGCTCCTTCGCATCCACCTCGGCCTTCTTCAGCAGCGCCTTGGCCTCGGCTTCGGCATGGGCGACGATCGCGGCGGCGTCCGCCTCGCTCGCCGCGTTGCGCGCCCTGGCCTTGGCCAGCTCGGCCTCCGCTTCGGCACGAAGCGCGGTGGCCTCGTCCAGCTGCTGGCGGATCGAGGCGATCTTGGCGTCGAGCATCTTGCCGATCATCGCCGGCACGCGCTTCCACAGCACGATGCCGAGCACGACGAGCATCGCGATCGCCACGAACATCGGTGCGGTGACGACGCCGAATGCCGCAGGCTCATGATGGAGTTCCACGGTGCCGGTCTCCGCCTTCAGGCCATGGGGTTGTTCAGCCATTGGCCAGCGCTGCCTTCACTTGCTTGGCGACCGACACGCGGTCGGCCTTCACGCCCGAGAGCTTGGCGACGATCTCCTGGACGGCATCCACCGTCTCGGCTTCGATCTCGCCCAGCGCCTGGGTCTTGGTCGCCGCGATGCGCTGCGCAGCCTCGGCGATCTTCGCCTCGGACGCGGCATCGCCCTTCTTCACTTCGGCCTCGGCCTTGGCGGTCGCCTTGTCCTTGGCCTGGCTCAGCGTCGCGAGCGCCGTGGTCCGGGCCGATTCCAGCCCGGACTCATAAGCGGCATCCGACGCATGGGCCGCGTCTCGGGCAGCCTCGGCCGCGGCGAGGTCTCCGGCGATACGGGCGTTGCGGTCCTCGACCGTACGCTCGATCTTCGGAACCATCGCCTTGCCGATCCCGAAATAGATGAGCGCAAACACGATCGCGAGCCAGAAGAGCTGCGACGCGTAGATCTCAGGGATTTGGGATAGCTGCGGCATTGGCTGTCCTTCGACCTTAGCCCTTGACGACGAACAGGATCAGGATCGCGACGACGAACGCGATCAGGCCCAGAAGCTCGGCACCGGCGAAGCCGATGAACAGGCGGCCCTGCTGGCCGTCGGCGGCACCCGGGTTGCGCAGCGCGCCCTCGAGGAACGAACCGAACACGTTGCCCACGCCGAGCGCGGCCAGGCCGATGCCGATCGCCGCGAGGCCGGCACCGATGTACATTGCACCAACGTCAGTCATTTCTAGCTCCCTACGTAATCCAATAAACCAAACGAACAGCGCGACTTAGTGCAGATGCACCGCGTCGTGGAGATAAAGCGAGGTCAGCAGCGCGAAGACATAGGCCTGGATCGCGCAGACCAGCAACTCGAGCGCGCTCACGCCGATGATCATCAGCATCGAGGCGAACCACACGCCATAGCCGATCCCGCCGGCATTCAGGCCCTGCACGGCGAAGCTGCCGAACACTTCGAGCAGGATGTGCCCCGCGGTCATCGCGACGAACAGTCGCAGGCCCAGCGAGAAGGGACGCACCATGAACGAGATGAATTCCACCGGGATGATCACCGGCATCAGCCACAGCGGCGCGCCGTGCGGCACGAACAGGCTGAAGAACTTGAGGCCGTGCTTCCAGAAGCCGACCGCGAGCACGATGGCGAAGGAGAAGAAGGCCAGCACCGCGGTCACGGTGATGTGGCTGGTCACCGCGAAGGTGTGCAGCCCGGGCACCACCGCCAGCGGCAGGATGCCCACCAGGTTGGCGAACAGGATGAAGAAGAACAGCGAGAAAATGTACGGCGCGAACTTCTTGCCGCCCTTGCCGATGCTGGTGCTCACCATCGAATCGATGAAGCCCACCGCGCCTTCGGCCATCAGCTGCCACTTGCCCGGGATCAGCGCGCGCTTCATGCCGCCCAGCATGAACACGAACAGCAGCGCCGCCACGACGAACATGAACAGGGCCGAGTTGGTGAACGAGAGATCATAGCCAAGCAGATCGAACTTGATCAGCTTGCCGACCTCGAACTGCTCCATCGGATTGATTGCGCCGGCGCTCACTCAACGCGCTCCTTCGAGATCTTGTAGATGTTGCGGAAAGCCGCGACGAACGACAGCACCACCAGCCCCAGCAGGAACCACGGGCTGGTGTTCAGCCAGCTGTCGAGAGCGAAGCCCAGAACGCCGCCGCCCAGCGGCATGCCGATCAGGTCCATCAGCACGCGCGAGCCCTGCTTGTAGCCCTTGGCATCGGCAGGCGCCTTGACGCCCTCGCCGGTGCGCGCAGCCTCGGCCGCCTTCGCATCGGCGATGCGGCGGTCCAGGTCGCTAGGTGCACGGTCTTGGGTCAAGGCGGTCAAGGCGATCCAGATATGAAAAAAGCCGCCGACACACGCCGACGACATTTGAGCATCGCCGGCCATGCGACCGCGTTGCTCGGGCGCTTTAGGAACGCTCGCGGACCGAGTCAACTCTATCGCCAATTCGGCGAAATCCTCGCCTTGAATAACGCGGCGTTTGCAGGAACAAATCGGGCATGTCCGAGACGCCAGACAATAGCGGCCACCGCGCGCGCCTGCGCCGTCGCCTGTTCGAGGGCGGGCCGGACGCGTTGCTCGATCACGAGCTGGTCGAATATCTGCTCGCGCTGGCGATTCCGCGGCAGGATACCAAGCCGCTCGCCAAGGCGTTGCTCCACGAATTCGGCGGCATCGCCGGCCTCCTGACTGCCGATGCCGAAGCGCTGGCGCGGGTGAAGGGCATGGGCGAGACCAGCGTCGCCGCCTTGAAGACCGTCCATGCCGCCGCGCTCCGCCTGCTGCGCGCGGAGGTAGCCGAGCGGCCGGTCCTGGCCAATTGGCAGGCATTGCTCGACTATCTGCGCGCCGACATGGCGCATCACCCGATCGAGCGCTTCCGCGTCCTCCATCTCAATTCGAAGAACATGCTGATCCGCGACGAACTGATGGGCGAAGGCACGATCGACGAGGCCGCCGTCTATGTCCGCGAAGTGATCCGCCGCGCGATCGAGCTCGGCTCCGCAGCGCTGATCCTCGTCCACAACCATCCCTCCGGAGACCCTTCGCCCAGCCGCGCCGACATCGAGATCACCCGCCAGATCGCGGCGGCGGGCAAGGGCCTGGGCATCGGGGTGCACGACCACATCATCCTTGGGCGCGAGGGACATGCCTCGCTCAGGGGCCAGGGGCTGATCTAGCGTATCGTTGCGGCTTGGCCCGCCGCGCGACATCGGCTTCGACCTGCTCTCGCACGCGGCGCTGCTGATCCGGCCGGTAAGGATGTCCTGCTCCGCATGACACCCCGACAAGCCAAACGGCCGCCGGAGGCAAGCCCGGCGGCCGTTCGGGAGCAAGCGCCATGCGCAGGCGCGGTGGGAAGGGATCAGCCCGGCTGCTTCGGGGTGAGGAAGACGGTCAGCTCCTGCCTGTTCACCGATGCATTCCTGTCGGTATCGGCGCTGGCGAAGGCCTGGTTGGCCCAGGCCGCCGCCTCGGCGCTGCCCGGCTGGAAGCTGGGTTCGGCCGCCTTGCGCAGCGCGCCCATCCAGGCGGCGAACTCGGTCGCGTCCAGCTTGCCGTCGCCATTCTTGTCATAGCTGCCGAAGTCACGGCCCACGGCCTGGGCGACCTGCTCCTGCGTGGCGGCCGGAGTCGCGGCGGGCCCGGTCGCCGCCGAGGCGGCAGCCGCCGGCTGGCCGGGCACGGGCGACGCTTCCTGCGCCACGCCCTGGGCCGGCTGAGTCGCCGGGGCTGCCTGGGCAGCGGCGGCCTGGTCCTGCACGCCCGGCGCCTTGTCATCTGTCGTCGGCGGAGTGGCCTGTTTCGGCGCCGGAGCCGCCTGTGCCGGCCGCGTATTATCTTGCGCGGGCACCTCCTGCGCGAAGGCAGGAACGGAGAATAACATCGAAGTAGCGAGAAGAATCGGCTTAATCATGAATATATCTCCTGCATTCATCGGAAGTTATATTTACATTTCTCCCGATGTTATTTCGATCAACTCCCCATACCAACCTATGACCCGACGATCATGTTCCCGATTTCGTCGCACTCAGCCTCGAATCAACCCTTTACACGCTCGACTTGCCGCATTTCATTTGCCCTGTGGCGCACGCGTCACGGGCGGTGCAGGATGGCGCGATGTTCGATCGCCGCGCCTTGCTGCTCGGAATGGCCGCCGGCCTCGCCGGTTGCGGGGGCGCCCCGAGGGCGTCGGGAAAGCCGGACGAGCCCAAGCCGCCGCGCCTCGCCGCCAACGACCCGGCCGCCGGGCTGGTCGCCGCCGCGCGTACCCAGGTCGGCGTCACGCGCAGCTATGATTCGGCCTATACCCGGCTCGCCTTTCCCAATGGCGACGTACCGCGGGAAAAGGGCGTGTGCACCGATGTGGTGATCCGCGCCTATCGCGACGCCTTCGGGATCGATCTCCAGGCGCTGGTCCATGCCGACATGAAGCGGGCCTTCGCCGCCTATCCCCGCAAATGGGGGCTGACCCATCCGGACCCGAGCATCGACCATCGCCGCGTGCCCAACCTCGCCCGCTTCCTCGCGCGGATGGGCGCGGCGCTGCCGGTGCCCGCGGGCGGCAAGGGCTGGCTGCCGGGCGACATCTTCACCTCCGCGCCCGCCAACGGCATGGGCGGCACCGCCACCCATATCGGCCTGGTCTCGGACCTGCCCGGTGCCCGAGCGCCGATGATCCTCCACAATATCGGGCGGGGCGCCCGCGAGGAGGATGCGCTGCTCGACTGGCCGATCACCGGGCGCTTCCGCTGGAAAGTCTAGGGCGCGCTTGCTAGGGGGCCGGCACACCCCCGGCGAAAGGCTTGCAATGGTTCCCCGTTATTCGCGCCCCGAAATGACCGCCATCTGGTCGCCCGAGGCGCGCTTCCGCATCTGGTTCGAGATCGAGGCGCACGCCACCGAGGCGCTGGCCGAACTCGGCGTGGTGCCGAAGAGCGCGGCCAAGGCGCTGTGGGACTGGTGGGCGACCAACCCGGCGATCGACGTCGCCGCGATCGACGCGATCGAAGCGGTGACCAAGCACGACGTGATCGCCTTCCTCACCTGGGTGGCTGAACAGGTGGGTGACGAAGCGCGCTTCATGCACCAGGGCATGACCAGCTCGGACGTGCTCGACACCTGTCTCGCCGTGCAGCTGGCCCGCGCTTCGGACATCCTGCTCGCCGATCTCGACCGGCTGCTGGAAGTGCTCGAGCGACGCGCCCATGAGCACAAGCTCACGCCCACGATCGGCCGCAGCCACGGCATCCATGCCGAGCCGGTCACCTTCGGCCTCAAGCTCGCCGAGGCCTATGCCGAGTTCAAGCGGGGCAAGGAGCGCCTGCTCGCCGCCCGCGCCGACATCGCCACCTGCGCGATCTCGGGCGCAGTCGGCACCTTCGCCAATATCGATCCGCGCGTCGAAGCGCATGTCGCCGCGAAGCTCGGCCTGTCGGTCGAGCCGGTCTCGACTCAGGTCATCCCGCGCGACCGCCACGCGATGTTCTTCGCCACGCTCGGCGTCATCGCCTCGTCGATCGAGCGCCTCGCCGTCGAGGTCCGCCACCTCCAGCGCACCGAAGTGCTCGAGGCGGAAGAATATTTCTCGCCGGGCCAGAAGGGCTCGTCGGCGATGCCGCACAAGCGCAACCCGGTGCTGACCGAGAACCTCACCGGCCTGGCCCGCATGGTGCGGAGCGCGACGATCCCGGCGATGGAGAATGTCGCGCTGTGGCACGAGCGCGACATCTCGCACAGCTCGGTCGAGCGCTATATCGGCCCGGACGCGACGATCACGCTCGATTTCGCGCTCGCCCGCCTCACCGGGGTGATGGACAAGCTGCTCGTCTACCCGGCCCGCATGCAGAAGAATTTGGATCGAATGGGCGGCCTCGTGCATTCCCAGCGCGTGCTTCTCGCCCTCACCCAGGCCGGCGTCAGCCGCGAGGACAGCTATCGGCTGGTCCAGCGCAATGCGATGAAGGTGTGGGAATCGGACGGCCAGCTCTCGCTGCTCGAGCTGCTGAAGGCCGATCCGGAAGTGACCGCCGCGCTCTCGCCGGCGGAACTCGAGGACAAGTTCGATCTCGGCTATCACTTCAAGCACGTCGACACGATCTTCCAGCGCGTCTTCGCTTGATCGGACTCAGCGCATGCGGGCGGGCAATCCATCCGCCCGCCCGCATGCCAAGCAGCGCGAGCAGCGGCCCGCTCATCGCTGCCGCCCAGACGAATGCACCAGCCAGCGGAACAGTCTCCGATTCTCGGCCATGCTCGTCCATGGCGGAATGATAGGGCTGGAGCGCCAGCAGCGCGAGCGCGGCGCAGAGCAGTGCGGGAAGCAGGCGCGGGCCCCGCCCGCGCAGCATCCGCGCGATGCCCCAGGCCCAGAAGGGATGCGCGTACCAGCCCCATGCCGCTAGCGGATGGCCCCCGATCGCCCAGCGCGGCCAATGCTCGTATCCCGGCAGATCACGGCCGGCCGCGTCGCTCGCCAGCGGGGCCAGCGGTCCGAAGACCAGGAGGATCACTCCGGGTATCCGCTCCGGACGATCGACGCCGCGCCAGTCGGGGGCCACCGACATCGAAGCCGGCATCGCCAGCGTCACCGCCCAGAGCAGCAGAGTCGCAAAGGCCAGGCGGCGCAGCGTCACGGCGCCCTCCTAGCCGGCCGAAATGTTTGGCGGCGTGGATGTTTGACGGAGATTCCATGTCTTTCCGGTGCAGCGCCGCATGAACCCCAATTCCCAGCGCGCTGCGCATTGCCCCCGCTTCCACTGATGACCGGGGTGCCCGGCTGCGGGATTTCCCCGCGCCCATCATGCCGCCGCGCGTCATCCGGGCGCTTGCATTGCGTCCGCGATCCCGGACCCGCTTTCAATGTAGGATTTCGCCCGATAGGCCTGTCCCCGAATCGAGAAGGGGGCAGGCGGGTGGCGATCGGCGCATCGGTGGGCAAGGGCGGCGTCAACGAGCTGGCCGACGTGCTCGTCGTCCAGCACCTGCTCAACGACTGGCTCGGCGCCACCGGCCAGCAGCTGCTCCCCACCAGCGGCGCGTGCGGCACGCGCACCATTGCCGCGATCACCGGCTATCAGGCGCAGGTGCTGGGCGCTGCCCGACCGGACGGGCTGATCTCGCCCGGCGGCAGGACCTGGCTCGCGCTTGCCGCCGGCCAGGGCGCCCGTCCGCCACTCTCGGGCGCCGACTGGTGGAACGCCAACCAGGCCAGATATCCGAACAGCGCCGCCGTCGCCGATCTGGCCCAGCCCTTCCGCGACAACGTCGCCGCCTTTCTCAAGGCGCTGAAGGACGCGGGCGCCAGCGTCACTATCTCCGCCACGCGCCGCAACGCCCTGCGTGCGCAGCTGATGCATTACAGCTGGCGGGTGGCGAAGGGGCTGGTCGCGCCGAACAAGGTCCCTGCCCTGCCCGGCCTGGATATCCGGTGGGACCATGGCGACCTCGCCAGGTCGAAGGCCGGCGCGCAGGCGATGTGCGACCTGTTCCAGATCGCCTTCGAGCCCTCGCTCACGTCGCGCCATATCGAAGGCCGCGCGATCGACATGACGATCGGCTGGAACGGCACGATCAAGGTGAAGGACCGGCAGGGCAAGGCCCGCGAGGTCGGCGCACCGCGCTCGGGCGACACCAACCCCGACCTCCACAGGATCGGCGCCGGCTATGGCGTGATCAAGCTGGTCTCGGACCCGCCGCACTGGAGCGACGACGGGCGGTAGGGTGCCCCCTAGCCGCCGCTCAGCCCCCGCAAGCGTTCCCCGGTGATCGCATCGGCAGGATAGAAGGCCTCGATCGCCAGCTCGTCGAGCGTCACGTCGAGCGGCGTGCCGAACACGGTGGTGGTGCTGATCAGGCTGAGTTCGCCCAGCGGCGTGGCGAGCCGCAGCGGGATCGCGAACCCGCCCATGTCCTCCGCCTGCCCCGCTCCGTCCGGAAAGGGATAGGCCTCCAGCTCGGCGACCAGCGCCTCGAGCCCGGAATCGCCAGTCGTCATCGCCTGGCGCCGCAGCCGCTCGAGCAGATGCGCCCGCCATTCGGCGAGGTTCAGGATACGCGGCGCCAGCCCTTCGGGATGCAGGCTCAGGCGCAGCACGTTGATCGGCCCTTCCAGCAGATGCGCCGCGCAGCCGGCGAGCAGCGGCTTGATCGCCGCATTGGCCGCGATCAGGTGCCAGTGGCGATCGATCGCCACCGCCGGCCAGGGCTCGTGCCCCTTGAGCACCAGGTCGATCGCGCGTCGCGCCGCCGCCAGCGCGGGATCGTCGAGCGCACGCTCGGCATAGAGCGGCGCGAACCCCGCCGCGAGCAGCATCGCGTTGCGCTCGCGCAGCGGCAGCGCGAGCTGATCGGCCAGCCGCAGCACCATCTCGCGGCTCGGCCGGCTGCGCCCGGTCTCGATGAAGCTCAGGTGCCGGGTCGATATCTCCGCATCCAGGGCCAGGTCCATCTGGCTCAACCGGCGGCGGCGGCGCCATTCCTTGATCTGGTCGCCGAGCGGGCGGGCGGCTGTCTGCACGGATGATCTCCTTCGCCGCTTCTCTGCCTGCATAGGCCGCCGGCTTCCATTACCTCCCGCGTAATCGACCCGGCGCGCCGATGCCGTCAGCCTTGCGTCATCACCAGCAAGGGAGACGACCCATGACCAATCCGATCCATTTCCTCCGCGCCGTGCTGACGATCGACGCGATCACCTGCCTGGGGATGGGCGCGCTGCTCGCCGCCGCCGCCGGGCCGCTCGCCGGGCTGTTCGACCTGCCGGCGGTGCTGCTGTTCGAGGCCGGGCTGCTGCTCTTCCCCTCGGCCGCCTTCATGCTGTGGGCCGCACGCCAGGCCGACCGGCTCGAATGGCCGGTGCGCGCCATCGCGCTGCTCAACCTGGGCTGGACCGCGGCCAGCTTCGCAGTGATTGCGCTGCTCGCGCCCAATCCGCTCGGCGCCGCCTTTATCGTCTTGCAGGCGCTGGCGGTGGCGGGGCTCGCCGCGCTCGAATTCCACGGCCTGTCGCTGTTCCGCCGCGCCTTTGCCTGAGCGGGACGAAGGGAGCCCGGCGCCTCCGCCGGGCTCCCTTCTTGTCAATGGGCGTCCGGATCCTCCGCCACCGCGTCGAACCGGCGCCGCGCCGCATCGATCTCGGGCAGGTTCGCCATCACCCATTGGCCGAGCGCGATCACCGGCTGCTGGAGCGAACGCCCCAGCGGCGTCAGCGTATATTCCACGCGCGGCGGGATCGTCGGGAACACTTCGCGCGTCACCAGCCCGTCGCGCTCCAGCCCGCGCAGAGTAAGCGTCAGCATTCGCTGCGAAATGCCCTCGATCCCACGCTGCAGCGCGCTGAACCGCTGGGTTCCCTCACTCAGCATCATGATCGTCAGGATGCTCCATTTGTCGCCGATCTTGGCGAGGATCTCGCGGACCGGGGTGCAGCTCTCATGCCCGCCGCGTGCATGCCCCTCGCTTACATGCCCCTCGCTTACATGGGTGTGCCTGGGTTCCAGAAATGTGCCTCCTTGTGGCGATGCATCCACCGCATCATTTGATCCCCTGTTACGATTCGTAACCGGAAAGGGTCGCAATTTCCATGCTCAACCTCGCACTCATCATCGGCAGTACGCGCCCGCAGCGTTTCGCGGACGTTCCCGCCCAATGGATCGCCGCCGGCGCCGCCGGACGCGACGACTTCGCGCTCGACATCCTCGACCTGCGCGACCAGGATCTGCCGCTGTTCGAGGAGCCGGTGGCGCCGGCCTGGACCCAGGGCGTCTATTCGCACCCCGCCGCCGAGGCCTGGCGCCACAAGGTCGGCAAATATGACGGCTTCATCGTCACTGCCGCCGAATATAATCACGGCCCCACCGCGGTACTGAAGAACGCGCTCGATTCCGCCACCTTCGAATGGCGGCGCAAGCCGGTGGCGTTCGTCGGCTATGGCGGGGTCGGCGGGGCGCGCGCGATCGAGCAGCTGCGCGGCATCGCGGTCGAGCTGCACATGGCGCCGATCAAGGCCGAAGTGAACATCGGCATGGAGCCGTTCCTCGGCATCCTGCAACAGGGCAAGACGCTCGACGACTATCCCCATCTCGCCGCCGCCCGCGCCACCTTGTTCGACGAGATCGCCTGGTGGGGCAATGCGCTCAAGGCCGCCCGCGCCGCCTGAACCTCGCGCCAAAGGAGAAGGGGCCCGGCGTTTCCACCGGGCCCCTGCCTCCATCTTCAAGTCGCCGGGACTTAACGGTGACGTGCGCCCCTGGAATGTGACCGATTTTGAGTAGAGTCCGACGCAAAGGAGTCGGACGAGAATGAAGCGCAGCAGGTTCAGCGAAGAGCAGATCATCGCGATCTTGAAGG
>NZ_SCMK01000027.1 GCF_005503355.1 Sphingomonas sp. 1F27F7B | reverse complement strand
CCGTCTCCGGACAACCCCCTGGCACTCATATTATCTGGAGTGAAATCATGGAAAACCGAAGGAAACCTGCGCCTACCGCCGCCACGCTCGACATAAACTGCGACTGCAAAGAATATGTCATCGATTATCTCGAGCGCGCTTTCCCTACTCGCCAAATGCGCGTCTTCACCGACGACACAGGCACGCAGCGCTCCGAGCCGATGACGGACGAGACGGGTAATCCCGTCTACAATCCCGAAGCCGAAGCTGCCCGCGCGCTGATGATCGAGCATCTTTGCGCATTGCCGCCGATCATGTCGGCGCTCGACGGCATCCTGGAGCATTTCGGGCATGATCGTGTCGCGGAAGTCACTGGGCGGACAAAACGCCTAATCTCGACGGGCGACGGCCGGCAGAAGCTGGAAACCCGTTCGACCCGTACCAGTCAGGCCGAGGCCGCGGCCTTCATGCAGGGGCTGAAGCGCGTCCTCATTTTCTCGGACGCCGGCGGGACGGGGCGATCCTATCACGCATCAATGGACGTGCCGAACCAGGAGCAACGCGTCCATCTGTTGCTCGAGCCGGGCTGGCGCGCGGACCGCGCCATTCAGGGCCTTGGCCGAACCCATCGGACCCATCAGGCGAGCACGCCACTGTTCCGGCCCGTCACGACCGACTGCAAAGGCGAACTCCGCTTCACCAGCACGATTGCGAGGCGGCTCGACAGCCTCGGCGCACTCACACGGGGTCAGCGCCAGACCGGCGGTCAGAATCTCTTCGACCCGGCTGATAATCTGGAGAGCGAATATGCTTGCGCTGCGCTGGTGACGTGGTTCCACTTGCTGGTCGATGGCAAGCTCAAGAGCATCTCGCATTCGGAATTCGAGGATCGGACCGGTCTCGAGCTCTGCGACAAGGACGGCGTCCTGAAAGAGGAACTGCCGCCCATCCAGCGATGGCTAAATCGCATCCTCGCGCTTCCCATCGGCCTGCAGAACAGCATCTTCGATGAGTTTCTGTCCCTGGTCGAGACACGGGTATCGGCGGCGAGGGAGGCTGGCCGGCTCGATGTCGGTGTCGAGACGATCCTCGTCGATTCCGCCACCTTGATCGACGACACACTGCTCCGGACCGACCCGGTCAGCGGGGCGACGTCGCACTTGCTGACCATCGAGATCGCGCGGCGGCGGACCCCTGTCACCTTGGAGCGCGTGCTGCGTATCGCCGACAGCGATAGCACCGCCGTATTTCTGCTCAACGCCAAGTCGGGGATGGTCGCGCTGCAGACCCGCGCCCGAGCGCTCATGGAGGAGAAGGACGGAACGCCGATCCCGCGCTTCGAGCTGACGAGGCCGACCCGGCGGGAATATATCCGCGAGCATGAGCTCTTCGAGAGCGCCTGGAAAATAGTCGATCGGGACGCCTTCTGCGCGAAATGGCAGGCCGAAGCCGATGAAGCGGCGAACAAGGTCGACACCGAGACGATCCGCCTCGCGACCGGCTTGCTTCTGCCGATCTGGTCGGCGCTGCCCAGCGATCATCTGGTGGTCAACCGCATCGCTGACAAAGCGGGAAATAGCTGGCTCGGCCGCCTCGTTTTCGACGAGCACGTTGTCCAGCTTTTCACCAAGCTCGGCATCGATCGCGCCGAGAACCTGCCGCCCTCGGACATCATCAAATCGGCCCATTCCGGTCGAAGCGTTGATGTTGCCCGCCCATTCCCCATGACGATCCGCCGCGCGATGGTGAACCGAAATCATCGCATCGAGATAGTCGGGGCGCCGTCGGATCAGCTCGCCTGGCTGAAATCCTTGGGCTGCTTCACCGAGATCATTCAGTACCGGACACGGGTGTTCCTTCCGGTGAGCATCGCCGCCGACATCCTTGGGCGCATTCTCGCCGATCCTGGGTGAGCGCGGGTCGCCCTTGGTCAAACGACCGAGGCCGCTCTTGGGAAAGAGGGAAGGGGGAACGGGGTGGTGTCCGGGAATTGCCGGACGCCAAGAGGAGTGACCCCGGTGATCCAGACCATCAAACTCGCCAAGCTGCGGCTCTCGCCGATCAACGTCCGTACCGCACCGGACGAACAGCTTCAGATTGAACCCATGGCCGCCAGTATCGAGGCCAAGGGCGTCCTTCAGAATCTGCTCGTCACGCCCGCCAAAAAGCCGCGCGGCACCTTCGAGGTCTTCGATGGCGGACGCCGTTGGCGCGCGCTTCGCCTGCTCGCCGAGCGCGGTACGATCTCGGAAGCCGATTTCGATGTCCCCGTCATGATCCTTACCGGCGACGATGCCGAATTGTCCGAAACGTCCACGGCGACCAACTTCCATCAGCTCAAGATGACCCCCGCCGAGGAATGCCGCGCCTTTCAGCACTTCATCGGCTCGACCGGCGATCTCGATGCTGTCGCAAAGCGTTTCGGCGTGACACGTCGCTTCGTCGAGGGGCGCCTGCGCCTCGCCTCGCTGGCAGCGCCGATCTTCGACGCCTTGAGCAAAAGCGAGATCACGCTCGACATCGCCAAAGCCTATGCGTCGACCGAAAGCCACGACAAGCAGCTTCTGGTCTGGAACAGCTACCAGAATGGCCACGTAACGGCCGACACCATCCGCCGCGTCATCGCCAATGAGACGCTCAAGGCCAGCGATCCGATCGCGATTCTGGTCGGCGAGGAGCGGTATCGCGCGGCAGGCGGCAAGGTCGATGGCGACCTCTTCACCGACGGCAACGACCGCTGGAACAATCCCGAGATCGCGCACCGTCTCGCCGGCGACATCATGGAGGCCGAAGCGAGACGCATCGGTGAGGAGACGGGCCTTGCCTGGATCAGGCCGATCGCCAGCAACTACGCCCACAACGCCGCCCACGGCCTCTACCGTGCCATCCTGCAGCCGCCCGCGCTCACCGAGGAGCAATCCGCCCGCCTTGGCGAGATCGAGGCGCGCCGCGCCGAGCTCGAGGCCGAAATGCAGGACGAATCCATCTCGCCCGATGCCTACAAGGCCCTGGACCAGGAGGATGACCGACTGATCGCCGAGGCCGAGGCGATCGAGCATCGCGCGCCCGTGCTGCCAGATGAGCTGCGGCCGCATGTCGGCGCGTTTCTGCTTCTGACGCCGCAGGGCGAGATGCGTCTCGACACCCAATTTTATAGCGAGCAGGAGCTCATCGTCGAAGAACCCGACGCGATCGATGATGCGGGCGGCGGAAATCCCGGCGAACCCGACGAGGGCGGGGCGGGCAGGTTTCGCGTCTGCGTGAAGGATTCGCCCGAGCCAGCTCGCCGACCCGAAGCTGTGGCACCTGGCGGCAAGCCGCTCAGCAATCGGCTCTACGACGAGCTTGCCATACAACGCCGCGATATTCTCGCATCCTGTCTGCTCGCTCAGCCGGCGCTCGCGCTCGATTACGCGCTGTTCGTCATGATCGACGCCCGGGTTTTCGCCGGCGGCGGTTCTGCCGACGAGATCGTTCAATATGGCACCACCATCTGCGCTGATGCCCCGCAGGATCCCGTCACGGCGGATTTGCCCGGCTCACGCGCCCGGTCCTACCTGGCCGAAGCGCATGATGGCCTTGATGCCGGATGGTGCGACCACGATCACGAAATCGATCGGTTCGAAGGGTTTCGCGCGCTCGATGACGACAGCAAGGCGCAGTGGCTGGCCTATATCGTTGCCATGTCGATCGAGGCCAAGCCGCGCGGGGCCAGCGGCCAGGTCGCGATCCACAATCGATTGGCCTCGATCCTCGAGATCGACGTTGCGAGCTGGTGGCGTCCGACCGCGGAAAACTTCTTCGATCGGGTCAACAAGGGCAGCATTTTGAGCCTGCTTCATGACGTCGGCGGCGGCGCGCTGACGGCTCGGCACGCCACCCTGAAGAAGGCGGAGATCTCGGAGAGCTGTGAAAAACTCTTCGCCGGGGCGGCCATTGTCGAGCCCGAGACGAAGGACGCTGTGCTCGCATGGGTGCCGGACGCGATGCGCTTTGGTGCTGCGGCCCCGTGCCCGACCGATCGTCTCGGTGGCGAGCCGGATCGCTCTGCGTTGTCGGATGATCACATGGCGGAAGGCGCTTCGGTCGCGGACGATACGGTGATCGAGCCGGTCGAAGCCTGACCCAGCAGGACAGGGGGGCGGTCGGCGCCACTTGCGCGATCGTCCCCTCCCGCACGCTTGCCTCTCCCGAACCCCATCGTCATCCCGCTGGAGCATCAGCCATGCCTGCGAAAGCCCGTCCGAGCCGCGACGTCGCGGCCGAAATCACCAACCTCATCATCAGAAAGCTGGAAGAAGGCGTCCCGCCCTGGACTCGGCCCTGGCGGGTTGCCGGCGCCGGTGGCCGTCCGCTCCGACACTGCGGCACGCCCTATACCGGGATCAACACGGTCTATCTTTGGGCGATCGCAGACGCGAACGGCTATCGCTCGCGCTACTGGATGACGTATCGCCAGGCCGAAGCGCTCGGCGGCCATGTTCGCCGGGGGGAGCACGGCTCGCTCTCGGTCTATTATTCGAGCTTCAAAAAGACCGAGTCGGACCGGGTGACCGGTGCCGAGAGCGAACGCAGCATTCGTTTCCTTCGCCATTATCTCGTGTTCAACGCCGATCAGATCGATGGGCTGCCCGCCTATTTCTATCCGGACGACGCGACCCCTGCGCCGATCGATCCATCTGCGCGGCAAGCTGCCATCGACGAGTTCTTCGATCATGTGCCGGCAGATGTTCGACATGGCGGCGATCGCGCCTTCTTCCACCCGACATTTGATTTCATCCAGATGCCGCACCGGCGGTCATTCACAACGATGGATCATTACGCCTCGGTGAGGGCACACGAGACCGTTCATTGGTCAGGCGGCAGCTCGCGCCTTGCCCGGACCTTCGGCAAGCGGTTCGGCGACAAAGCTTATAGTTTCGAGGAGCTTGTGGCTGAGATCGGAAGCGGCCTGATTTGCGCGCATTTGGATCTGCCGAACGAACTGCACGACAATCATGCGAGCTACGTCGCCCACTGGCTCGGCATTTTGCGCGCGGACAAGACCGCAATCATTCACGCCGCCTCGAAAGCTGAGCAGGCCTTCAACTACCTTCTGGCGTTTGGCGACAGCGACGACACGGCGTCATCGGCCGAGGGGGTCAGGCAGATCCTCGAGGCGGCCTGACCGCCGCTAATCCGAATTTTCCCCGACATCACAGGAGATACCGATGGGCTGGCTCACCATGTCCCGTTTCCACATGGGCGGACACAAGACCGCCAAGGATTATCTGGACGCGCAATTCACCTATAGCCGCGAGGCGGACGGGACGATCAAGGGACTGAAGGTGCTCGCCTCATCCTGCCCCCAGAATCGCACCTATTATGCTGCGGCTCAGGTGATGATCGACGGCGTCGGCAAGGAGGTTTTCGCGATCGTCTGCAAGGTGATGTGGAATCCCAAAAGCAAGTCCGGCGAGCATTTCGGCTACAAGGATATGGACGAATCTGTCGGCCCCTATGAGGATAGCTGTCCCCGCCACATTCTCGACCTTCTGACCCCGACCGACCGGGAGCACGCCCTCGACTGGCGCGCGCGGTGCCGTGCCAACCTGGCCCGCCGATCGCGCAAGATCGAGGACGGCGACCGGATCAAACTGGCCCAGGCGCTGACCTTCTCCGATGGTCATGTGGGTGACGAATTTATCGTCGTGAAGCGCGGCCGCCGCCTGAGTTTCCGCGATCCCGCGACTCGCTGCGGCTATGCGATCAGCCGGTTCATGGAGCGCGACTGGACGATCCTGCCGGTCACTAAGGTTCACAAGACGATCTTTGCATGAGTGCGTCAGCCAGTATCATTCCCGCAGCAGGGAGAAGCCATCATGTTTGCCGCGTGTCTTGAATTGTCGCCCAAGCGTCTGCAGCTTTGCAGCCGCGAGAACGCCAATCGCGTCGCAGGTCGCCTATTCGACGAGCGGCCGGGTAGGCTGTCGATCGTCCGCACTGGCGATCCGCTGCAACCATTCCGGGTCTGCACGACGCCGGCGGCCGATGATCATGTCGAGGTGGAGATGACATTTTGATCCGGATCGCGGCGGCCATCATCCTCGCGGGCGGAGCCGCTCTCACATCGCCCTCATGGTCTCAGAGTTTCGACGCGAAGGCGCGGGCGCTCGATGGCGATACCGTGGCCGTCGATTTCCGGTTGCTTGGGGTCGACGCATTCGAGCGCGGGCAGCTCTGTCGGCGCGCCTCGGGATGTTGGCAGTGTGGGAAGGCCGCACAGGATTTCGCCGCGAACGCCCTGCGCTCCAAGGCCGCGACGATCCGGCTCGTGTCTTCGTCTTCTTATGGCCGCCCCGTTGCGGTCGTTACAGTCGACGGCGCGGATTTGGGAGAGCGTCTTATCCGCGCGGGTCTCGCGACCCCGCAGGCGAGTTATCTCAGAGACGATCCCGCTCGCCTGCGCGCATATAATGCGGCCTTCGCTTCGGCCAGGAGGCAAAGGGCAGGGGCCTTTGCCGGAGACTGGATCGAACCGTCGCGCTGGCGGCACGGGAACCGCCTGAGCTGCGAGCGCTGATGGTCAGGCCGACAAAGTCGGGTCGGCCCACCAAGATGGTCCCTGCTCGAAATTTCCGTCCATCCTGACCAACGGCCCATCGGGCGCGTCGGCCACATAGGGGTTCACGAGCGGCATCACCGTCTCCTTCAGGCGCTTCTGTTCGCCTGCGATGCGCCCGCGCCGCTCCAGCAGATCCTCCAGCCATTCAAGATCGTCGAGCATCGACACCACGCCGCGGCCGGCGAGGCAGAAATAGATGCAGCGCTGAAAATCGTCGGCACCATCATTGCCCAGGATCTCCGCCAGCTTCAGCTTGCCCGCCGAAACCCCTTCATGCACCCAGCTTACCGCCTCGCGCAGCTCCCGCACCGAATAGTAGGCGTCCTCGACATGCATGCCGATCGCCGCATTGGCGATCATCCGACGGGTCGGCCGGTTCTCCATATCCAGCGCCGCATCCCGCAGCGTTATGTCGAGATCGAACAGGTGTCGGATGCTGGGCGTCGTCATGGCAAATCTCCTACTCATTAGAACGTAACGTGAACATGCGCGACCGTCAATTGTCCGCGTGCTTCCGTTGCGAGCGGAGCGCGCATCATGCCCATCAACGTCATCGTCGGCCTTCCGCACCTGAACGATGGGCCGATCCTTCAGCGGGCACGCGCGCTTGGCCGGACCGCGCTCATCTCGGCGAACGCGCTTTCACGTTGGTCCGAAAAGCGCGGCTGGCGGGAATGGACCGGATGGCGCCTGGGGCAACTCCAGAATGCACGGGGTTTGTCCGGCCTCTGCCTGGACTCCGCAGGCTTCGTCGCGACTGCGCGCTATGGTGGCTTCCCGTGGTCCCTGTCGGACTATGTATCGCTCGCGGCGGCCTATCCATTCCAATGGTGGGCAAGTGCCGATTACTGCGTCGAGGCTGAGATCGCGCGAGATCGCGACGAAGTCTTCGACCGCCTGTCGCGCACCATCCGCGCCAATCGCGACTGCCGCATCCTGGGCGAGGATGCCGGAATAGCCGACAGACTGATGCCTGTGATCCAGGGCCGGCGACCATCCGACTATGAGCGCTGTGTCGATGCGCTCTGGGGTTCGCTCCGCCCCGGCGCATTGATCGGTGTCGGAAGCATGTGCCGGCGCGATATTCACGGACCGGAAGGCCTGATCGCGGTCATCGACCATCTCGATCAGATTCTTCCGGCCGGTGTTCTGCTCCACGCATTCGGCGTCAAGGGCACGGCACTGCCCTTCCTTCTGCCTTTCGCACACCGGGTCGCGTCGATCGACAGCCAGGCCTATGGCGTCGGTGCGCGTCGGGCAGCCCTGAAGGCGGGGATCTCCAAGACCGATCGCGTCGTGGCCGATTACATGGAGCAATGGCTCGCCGGTCAGTACCACCGACTAACCGAGCGGCCGCGCCGCCTTCCGCAGCAACGGCCTGCTGACGCAGATCCTCCGCCGATCGATCCCTGGGAGGCCGCAATCGCGCAGGCCCGTACCGAAATCCGCGATCTCATCGAGTCCGGCGATCTTGATCATGATGAGATGTTCGAGCCGTGGCTCGAGCAATGGGCGGCCGACATCTTCCATGACCAGACGGCGGAGCGGTGAAAGGGGAGGGGGAGTGGAAGGGTGAGCATCAGGCTCACCGAAAGGGTGCGCGTCGCGAGCAAGCGCGTGCACCGCCATTCTCACTAGGAGAACCGCCTTGACCGCATCGCACCCTGTCGGAACCGCCATGGTCCCGCTCGCCCGGATTGCCGTGGGCTATAATCCGCGCCGCTATTTCGACCGGAAGAAGCATGACGAACTCGTCGCCTCCCTGCGTTTGCGAGGCATGCTGCAGCCGATGCTGGTTCGGCCCGCTGCCGACCTGCCGGAGCATTTCACGATCGTCGCCGGTGGGCGCCGCTTCCGAGCCGCCATGGAAGCCTTCGGCGAAGACGGGGAGGTGCCGGTCCTGATCCGGGAGATGACGGATCAGGAGGCGCTCGATGCCGCTATTGCCGAAAACGACGATCGAGATGACCCCTCGGAGACTGAGCAGGCAGACGCGGCCGTTCGCTACCTCGCGGCGTGTCAAGGCGACCGCGCCGAGGCTGCCCGGCGGCTTGGCTGGTCTCGGGCGAAGCTCGATCGCCGCCTCGCGCTCGCCGACCTTTCCGACACCGTCAAAACCGCGCTCGACGAGCGCCGCATCAAGGTCGGACACGCCGAGCTGCTGGCCGCCGTTCCCGCCGACAAGCAGGACAAGGCGCTCGAGACGATCATCGCGGCTAGCCTTGATATCGCCAAGACCCGCGACCTCCTGATGCGTGTCACCCAGCGTCTGGCCGACGCCCTCTTCGACAAGACGGAATGCATGACTTGTCCGTTCAATTCGGGGACGCAGCGCGCCTTGTTCGACACCCATGTCGACGATGGTCACTGCACCAATGCCACCTGCTTCCAGCTCAAGACCGAAGTCGTCGAAGCCGCGCGCCGTGAAGCGGAGGCGGCCGCCGAGGCCGAGGATGCCGCCGCAGCAATCGGGTCCAATGATGGCGACGAGGCCGATCTTGCCGACGATGGCGACGAAATCGAGGATGGCGGAGAAACTGGCAGCCTGATCGATGACGCCGCGCCCGTGGCACCTCTGGCCGGCCGCGGGACCGTCGTGCGCAAGGTTTCCACCAGCACCGGGCCGAGCATCACCGCAAAGTCCATCGCGGGTCGCACCGCCGACCTGCGAGAGGCGACCTGGCGGACGGCACTCGCGCGCGGGCTGGCTGACGATCCATCGGCTGCGCAGGCGGCGATCCTCGTGGCGGCGCTGACCGGCACACTGTCGCACATCAAGGCAGGCACTTTGACCTCGCGCGCCGCGCTGCTGGTCGACGCCGCGTTCCCCGATCGCGGTTTCAAGGACAAGATCGCAGAGATCCGTGAGCTGTCGGAGGGACAAGCCACGACGGTGCTCGCCGCGATCGGGGCCGCCTATGCCCGGGACGTCCAGTCGTTTACGCATGTCGCCGATCTTGCCAGCGCCTTCGGCATCGACATTCGGACGGTCTGGCAGGTCGATCGCTCATTCCTCGAACGCTACACGAAGGACGAGCTCAAATTCATCGCCGGCGAATGCGGCCTGGTGGCGCATATGGGCGAGAAAGCCTTCGCCAAACTGCTTGGCGCCAAGAAGGCCGACCTCATCTCCGGCATGTTGAATGCGGTTGGCTTCGACTGGGCCGACCGGGTGCCGAGCGCGATGGCCCTCAATGGCCGCTATTCGCCGCCCCAGTTTCTTCCGCCCGCTGAGACCGAGGAGGTGGTCGCCGACCTGGCCGCCTGACCCCACCAGCCTTCCAATCAAGGAACCACCAACATGCTGATCTCAAGCCTATTGCCCTTGCTGGGCAGCTATTCGCTCGCCTTCGATCTCGTCGCCGGCGCTGACGATGTTGTCACCCTCATCATCATTCCCCGCATCGCCGAGGGGAAAACGCACAAGGCCGAGGCCGGCGAGCTGCGTCCGATCTCGATCACAGCGACGGCCGCTGAGATCGATGCCGAGCTCTCGAAGGGTGCCGACGGCGCCCTTGGCGGACTGATTGCCGCGCGCAAGACGCTCGCTGACCAGATCGCCACCCAGCGGGGCGCGGCCGAGGCCGCCCGCGCAGCGTCCGCCGAGGCGGCGAAGGCAAAGGCGGCATCGACGCCTCCCAAGTCGGCAGGCCCCACGACCATCGCGCCGGCTGCGCCAGCACCGGGCGCCCTTCCGGCCGATGCCAAATCGGAGGAACCCGCCAGTCTTTGGTGACGGGATGAACCGGCGCCCCTTTGCCATTCCAACGAGGACATTACGATGCAGATCGATCACCTTGCCCGGGTCTACCGCTATGACGGTATCGACCTCCCGCAGCCGCCGCACCTTGCCAACGACCCGCAAGGGCTGCGCGCCTATCACGCCACCCTCTACCCGGCGATCCTCAATGCCGACCTGGTGGATGCCGGGGTTACCGGCGGTGTCCATGTCACCGAATATCGCCGCGCGGTCGGCACGAAGGGCTGAGGTGGCACGCCCGCGAACAGCGGCCATCCCCGCAGCACCGCGCAACACGCTCCTCGAATGGATCGAGAACGACCATGGCGACACTTCCGGACTTTCCCGGCCAACCTGCAGCAAACAGGCCCAAGCCCTCCATGCGCAGATCGTCCTTTGCGCGGGCACGCAAGAGGACGGTCCCGCCGATCCCATCGCTCCACCCATCGGCCTGCCCCTCCCACCGCTCGGCTGACCTCGCCGGACGGTCCGTCCGCTTCTCGCCCGATATTCCCGTGATCTTCGATCGCTCGCTCGTAGCCCATCACAAGCTGGTGGGCAGCTGGGTGGTGTCGAAGGAGGGGGCGACAGCGCGTCTGACGCGCCCCGAGGCACGGCGGCGCATCGAGCAGGTCTTCACGGCGAAGGTCCTGGACATCCTGCGAAGCTGTACGATCGCGGACTTGCGCGTCGTCCTCCTCAACGGGGAATCCTGCGGCGCGCCGGCGATCGCCATCGTCTGCGATAGCGTCGGACAGTTGGATCTTGGATGGATCGAGGACAGCAATCGGCCGATCCCGTGGCGCGCGGCGGCCTACCGGGCGCTCGAGCGCACGCTCGGAAGCGCTCTCCCGGTGTTCTGCTATGACGATCTCTTCGACAATATCTCGATGTACTATTGGGATGGCGAGACCGAAGATGGGGCCGCCCGCGAAGCCCTGATCGCCTACCACGGGGCTGATCCCAGCGAAATCGACGCCCAAATCATGCCGTCCGCCATGAATGCCAAGCGGCCGGAATGGATGTTCGCAGCAAAGGCGGCGCCTCAGTCGAAGCTACCGATTGTCCTTCGCCGGGCCTTGCGCGAATTACGCGATGCTCACGCGGCACTCACCGATCTGCCCGACGAGCATCATGCCTGGCGCGTAGAGATGGACGTTCTCTACGAATATGTCCCCGGCATCGAGGAATGCTCGCCACTGCCGCCGCTGACCCTCGTTCCCGTCGAGCAGTTCGCGGTCGAGGTCGACGATGTCGGGCGCCACGGCATGGAGTATGGCTTCATGGACGTGACGGGTCTCTGCCCGATGACACAAATCGCAGCAATCGATGCATGGCTTGCCTCGCTCGCGGTTGGCGCCCGGCTTCTGCGCGCTGCCAGACACCTAATCGAACTCTATCCCCCCGAATAGCGAGGCCGACATGACCGACCATTGCGTGCAGTTCGAGCGAACTGCCGGCGGATTGGTGCTGACCAACGCCATCCTGCTTTACAGAAGCAACGGGGCCCGCGGCCTCGGTTCCCATCTTACCCCCGACGAGGATGCCGACGCTTTCGCCAGCATCCACCAGATCGACCATGACGCCGCCGGCGCACCGACTATCGCCGCCGGGACGCCTTTGACACGAGCACATTTGCGGCATTGGTCGCAGGCGCTCGGCCGCGTCGCCGCGCCCCAAATTCTCCCCGAGACGGTGCTCGTTGCGCATCCCGATCTGCTCGTCTGGTGGGTGCCCGCGCAGGTGCGGCCAGCATATTTCAACCTGTCGACCCCGCCGGCGGGCCTTCGTGCGCTTGCTGGCCGTACCGTTGTCCCGGTCGCATATCCCGCGCACGTCCTTGTCGCCACTCGGCGTAGGCTTGGTGTCTATGCCCTTGGCCGCAGCGAGCGGCCCACGGCCGAGACCATCCTGCTTCATTCGCCCATCCTCAACGTCTTCCTCAATGGCTCGCTGTGTTGGGGCAACATTCCGAGGCCGACATCGCTGGAGGTGGCGGCCATTCCCGAATTCGAACGTGCGCTTTTTGACTCCTGGTCGACGCACCCCAATCCGGGCCAGGAGCTGACCGTCACGGGAAAGGGCGGTCTCGTGCGGCTCTGGGACAATCTCGCGGCGACCCGCGCGACACGCTTCCCGGTCAAACGCCTGAAGGCGTTCGTTGGCGATCGTCGTCAAGCCGTCCCACGAGGGGGCACCAAGGCCGAGCCGATGACGCTTGGTGACTTGATCTACGGAAAGTCCCGCCGATGATAGCCCTTGCCGAAGACCCGACCTCCGCTGCCGTCCTGGCGGCCGCGCCATGTTATCCGGTGCCGCCCAGTGGGCAATCCCCTGCCATCGACGCGGTTCGCGAAGCCCGTGTCGGTCAATGCCTCGTCGTCGGCCGCGACGGTGTCTGCTTGATCCTGCGCCGGGCCTGGCTCGCTCTGGACCTGCCCGTCACACCGCCTATTCCAGCTTATCTCCCGTATGGAAGCATTGGCGCCGGGCGCGCGGATCTGCGCTGCGGACTGATACCGGCAGAGCTGTTGGCACAAGTCCTCAAGCACTTTCGGGCCGCTCTGCCGAACGAGGCCGCGGCGTTCATCGTCTGGGATGAGAACGATCGGCAATTCACGCTCGATCTCCCCCAGATCGACCACGCGACGCCGTCGCACCTCACCTACCGTCCACCCGTGCAGCCGCCGCACCGGCATATCGTCTGTGACATCCACAGCCATGGCCATGCTCCCGCCTTCTTCAGCGCAACCGACGACGCCGACGACGCACACGCGACCAAGATTTCCATGGTGGTCGGACGTCTCGGTCACGCGGATGGCCCGACAATCGCCTCCCGGCTGTGCGCCGGCGGGATGTTCCTGCCGCTTCCGCGCAGCCCATTTTCTGGAGACTATCATGAGCTCTGATCCGCCTGCCCGCCACTATCTGCCCGCGGCCCTTGGCAGCGGGGCGATCAAGGTCGTGCTCGTGGGTTGCGGCGGCAACGGAGCGCAGATGCTGATGGGCCTCGCCTCGCTGGACACCGCACTGCGCGCCATTTCCTCTCGCTCGCTCGACGTGACCGTCGTCGACGATGACATCGTCAGCGAAGCCAATCTCGGCCGACAGCCCTTCTATCGATGCGACATCGGCAACTCCAAGGCCCGGACCCTGACCGAGCGGGTCAATCTCGCTCACGGCCTTGCCTGGACGGCGGTACACGGACGGGCGCCCGAGGCCGCCAAGCTCGACGGCGCTGATATTCTCATCACCTGCGTCGATACCGCCTCCGCGCGCCGGGCCATAGGAGCAGCACTGGTGGCCGGGCGGAGCCCGCCGACCTACTGGATGGACCTCGGCAATCGCGCGGGCGATGGACAATTCATTCTCGGCTGCCCGAACCACGAGGCCGAGGCCGACCATCAACTACCTCCCACGGTCCTCGAATATTTTCCGGAGATCGCGGACGAGACCCTACCGGATGACGATGCGCCGTCATGCTCGATGGCCGAGGCCCTGGAGCGTCAATCGCTCTTCGTGAACAGAGTCGTGGCGAGCCATGCCCTGGCGCTGCTCTTTGACCTCATTGGTCGAGGATCGATCGGGCATGCGGGGGCCTTCATCAACATTGCCACGGGGCAGAGCGTTCCCATTCCGCTGCCGATCGCCGCCTGAGAGTCAGCGCTCCCCGAGGCCGCCCACGGGAGAAAGGGGAGGGGGAGAGGGCCGTTTGAGCGGATTTTCGCTCAAGACCGGAGGGCCTCCCCATGACTTACGACGTCGCCATGCGCCATCAGCAAGCGCTCGATCCCAGCTCGCTGATCACGGTCTTCACCACCCTCCACGCCATCGGCGCCGCAATCAAGGATTGCCGCAACGCCGGCAAGGATGCGGAAACCGATCCTGCCGTGATCCTGCTCGTCCGCCATCTGAGCGCAGTGTGCGAGGATCGGCCGTCCAGCCTGGAGCTTCGGCGCACCTGCATGGACCAGATTGCCGAAATCCGCCGCACCCCGGTGCTGCGAAATCTGGCCTATCGCGGCGTCAGCTATGACGAGGCCGCCAAGCGGCTCTTCCATTCCGAGGGCCGCTCCGCGATGCGGCGCCTGGCCGACGCCCTCGGCCTCTGCGACGGGACCTACGACATTCGCTCCAACAAGGGCGGCCCCGCGGTCTCCGGCGAAATCACGCTCCATGGCGAGGAGGCGTGGGTGCAGCTCTCGCTCGGCTGTTCGGGCCCGGGCCGGGAAGTCCTCTATCGCCGCGTTCGCGGCCGTGACGACCACTGCGGCGATCGCAATCACTGGGCATCGGTCAACGACCTCATGGCGCCCGACCGTTTCGCCGCCCGCCTGCAGCGCGACCTGCGCCTGCCCCCGCCGGTCGCACAGCCCATGCGCCTCTTTGCCTGATGTCGACGGAGGCCGAGCACATGACACGTGCCGAGAATATCCCGCCCTTCGATCCCTGCTCGGCCGCCACCTAGCTTGCCCGAGGCCGCGCACCGGATCAAGCCGAGGCGATTGCGAAAGCCTGGCGCGACTATCCCGACCTGCCGCCAACATCGACGGCGGCAGACCGCATGGCGCGTACCCGCGAACGTGTCGTCGCGATGAAGCCGGTCAACGACGCCATCGCCGCAGCTGCCGAGGCCGAGCGCCAGGCACGCAATTTCAGCTTCACCGAGGACCGAGCCGCCTCGGTACGCGGCGACGAGCGCGATGCGGCGATCCTGCGCGGCAGAGAGCGCTACGGCTATGACTGGAATCAGGCGATCCGCTATGCCGATGGCTGGTATGCGGCCCACGTTGGTTGGAATCACCGTCCACCGTCCAAAACCGCAGAACGCTCGGCCTATGATCGCGGGTTTGCCGATGGTGGCGGTGACGTCGATGATCTCTTCGATGCGGCCCGCCGCGCCAATCTTGCCGCGGCAAGAACAGGCGCGCCGTCGCGACCGTTCGTCGCGGCACGATGTCTGCCCTCGGATTGGTTGAAGCCGAGCGATCGACCACGGCCGACACCGTGGCCACGGCGGGTCATCATCCTCGGTGATCACCCAGCAGCCGCACTCGGCCGCGGCGACATCTTCGAGCGCTTTCAGGAGACGGGCGGTCGCTGCGGCGGTCGCGCCATCGTCCTCACGGCCGCCAGGGGCTTCGCTTCGTCAGCGTCGGCATTGTCTGAGGCCGAGGAATTGACGGCGGCTCGCGCCGATGAACTCATTGCCAGTCCCGAGCAGGGAGACCGCCTTCGCGCCCTCCTGGCGGACAGCGATGTTGAGGACATTCTTGTCGCATTGCATGGCGACTATTTGCGGGTTCTCGACGCCCATTCGGCAGCCCTGCCGACCTGTCGAAATCGTGAGCGCACGCGCAACACGCCGCCGCAGGTCAAAGCGCACCTGAAGCTCTGGATGGACCGAGGCCGCGAGGCCGGAAGCAATGTCGGCGCCGGCCACATCCGTTGGTCCAAGGCGACCAAAGGCCTCACCGCCAAGCTGGGCGAGCTGACGGCCCGCTATCAGGGGCCCGGCCCCGACAGGGGGCATATGGTTTCGATCGAGCAGGGCGGTGCGCCCGCGTATGGCTTCATCGATCCTGACGGCGAACTCCTCGATCCCACGGTTGTCGTCGGTAGCAAGGCCCGGCTGCGCGAGGAGATGGCACGGGCGCTTCGCCTGTTCGGCGGGGCGACGAGATTCGGCGCTCGCTAATCCCTGGGGTGAAATACCCGCAGCCAGCGCTGGCGCGGACGCCGTTGCTCTGTGGACCGCGATCTCACGGTCATCGATCCCGCCGCCTAGGCCTTCGAGGTCATCGAACACCCGCACCGCAGCCCATCGCAGGAGACCACCATGTCCCGCACCGATGGACGCGCCTATGCGCGTCACCTGATCGACGCGGCCCAACATTTCCTGCAGTCAGCAGTTGCCGACTATGCGCCCATGACCACCGAGCACCGCTACTACTGGACCGCCATCTCGATCGAACTGGCGCTCAAAGCGTGGCTTAGCCTTGTCGGCTTCACCGACGACCAAATGCGCCGCACCGTTGGGCATGACCTCGCTATCGCGCGTAGCCTGGCGGAAATCGAGGGGCTTTCGTTCCCCGACGCCGCCGAACCGGTGCTGACGCTGGTCCATCCCTTCTACATGCAAGGCGGTTTTCGGCGACCTAACGATGTTGAATGGCCTGCGGCGCTTCTTGCCCAGACCCTGCCGTTCCTCACGGCCTTCTACGCCGCGATCTCCGATACGATCGCCGCGGTGCCACCCGAATCCGTTTCAGCGCCCGCCACGCCAACCTGACGGCGGCCGTCGCCGAAATCCTCGCTTCGCGCATCGCCGTACCATCGCGGTGACCTTACATGCCACTCGGCGGCGTGTCCGGTGCAGGGGAAGGCTTCGCAGGCCCGACTGTGTCACCCTCGATGCCGGGATCGAGATCTGTTGGGCGTATTTCGCAACTCCCGATCAGGAGCCCCCGTCATGTTGAACCAGTTCCAACGCGCCTGCGCGGATGTCTATGGCGGGAGCGACTTCGCCCATGTCGAAAGCCTGAGCGACGCCCGTGAGGCCGGAGACACGCTCTTCACCTTCCTGATGATCGAGCTCTCCTCGAGCGAGGGCTGCGACGGTCGCGATGAAGCGGTGCGAAGGCTCGATATGGCAGTCGCCGAAATCCAGGGTGTCGCCGAGGCCGTCCAGCGCGGCGGGCCCGCGCGCTGACGGAGCAGGGGGGCTGGCGGGGTGGTGATCTGAGACCATTCACGCTCGACGCCTCCCGATGTCATCCCGCCAAGCATCGGCCTTGGGCGGCACCGCAGCAGCTCTTTGGTCTACCCGCTGTCGACCTCTTGTTGGCAGGCGCTCTCCTTGATCGAGCAGGCCTGGTGACACGCCAATCCTAATAGCTTGTGCCCCGGCCTGCTCGATCATTTCCTCGCCGTTCGGTAGTGGTCAGCTAGCAGCAGACGGGGCGATAGCTTGCCCCGCCTGCCTTCGCCGCGAGCGACGACCCACAAACACGGTGATTGCCGGTAACACCAGCAGCGTCAACGCGGTCGAAGTGATCAGCCCGCCAATGACGACGGTCGCCAGTGGCCGCTGGACCTCGGCGCCAGTACCGGTCGCGAGCGCCATCGGCACGAACCCGAGGCTGGCCACCAGCGCGGTCATCAGTACGGGACGTACACGCTCCATCGCTCCGCCGATGATCGCCTCGTCCTCGGTCACACCATCCTCACGGCGCTTGCGTATCGCGCTCATCATCACGAGGCCGTTGAGCACCGCCACGCCGGATAAGGCGATGAACCCGACCGCGGCCGTGATCGAGAACGGGATACCGCGCAGCAGTAGCGCGAACACGCCGCCCGCCAGCGCCATGGGCACCGCGCTGAACACGATCGCTGCCGGCACCAGGCCCCCGAGCGCCATGTAGAGCAGCGCGTAGATCGCCAAGAAGCAGATCGGCACGACGATCAGCAGTCGTAGCCGCGCCGATTGCAGGCTCTCGAATGTGCCGCCCCACGCCGTGTACATTCCGGCCGGGAGTTGGAGTTGGCCGATCTTCGCCTGCGCCTCCTCAACGAATCCGCCGAGGTCGCGCCCGCGCACATTGACCTGAACGACCACCATGCGCTTGCCGTTCTCGCGGCTTATCTGGTTCAGCCCCTGGGTGTAGCTGAACCGGGCCACCTCCCGGAGCGGGATCGACCGCGCGACCTGTCCCTCGGCCGCCGGCAGCATGACCGGGATAGCGCCGAGCGTTTCCAGATCGTCGCGCTGGGCGTCGGGCAGCCGAACGACTACGGCGAAACGCCGGTCGCCCTCGAACAGGAGCCCGGCTTCCCGTCCGCCAAGTGCTGCGGCGACGGTGTTCGCCACCTCTTCGACCGACAGGCCGTAGCGTCCCGCTGCCTGGCGATCGATCTTTACGTCGAAAGTTGGGGCGCCGTCCGTCTGCTCGACGCTGACATCGCCTGCGCCGGGAATCGCGCGGAGGATGCCGGCAATGCGCTGGGCTTGCTGGCTCATCTGATCCAGATCGTCGCCGTAGAGCTTGACTGCAACGTCGGCGCGGACGCCCGCGATCAGCTCGTTGAAGCGCATCTGGATCGGCTGCTGGATCTCGGTCCGGTTGCCGATCAGCGGCTTCATCTTCTCCTCGATGCGGCGCAGGATATCCTCCTTGGACTTCACCTCTGCCGGCCATTCCTTCTCCGGCTTGGGGATGAAATAGGTGTCCGAGGCGTTGGGCGGCATCGGGTCAGTACCGAGATCGGCATTGCCGTTCTTCGAGAAGACCAGCGCCGCTTCTGGCAGCGACTTCAGCGCATTTTCGATCTGGAGCTGCATCTGCGTCGATTGGTCGATCGAGGCCGAGGGCACGCGGAAGTTCGTAACGGTGATGTCCTTCTCGTCGAGCTGCGGCATGAATTCCTCGCCGAGCAGGCCGAAGCAGAGGATCGCCGCCGCAAAGATGCCGACGCCGCCTGCAATGAACGGCAGCGGTCGGGCGACTGCTTGTCGCAGCATGGGTGCATATTTCTCCTTGAACCAGCGGATTGCTTTCACTTCGGTCTCGCTGACCTTTCCCTTGATAAGGATTGCGAGCATCGCCGGCACGAAAGTCAGCGACAGCACGAAAGCGCTGGCGAGCGCCACCATCAGCGTGATCGCCATCGGCGAGAAGGTCTTGCCCTCGACGCCCTGGAAGGTGAGCAAGGGCACGAACACGAGGAAGATGATGAGCTGGCCATAGACGGTCGGCCGCACCATCTCCTGCGATGCCTCGATCGTTTCGCCCAGGCGTTCGCGCAGGGTCAGCAGCCTCCCCTCATGCTCCTGGCGTTGGGCGAGGCGCCGCAGCGCATTCTCGACGATGATGACCGCGCCATCGACAATGAGACCGAAATCGAGCGCGCCCAGGCTCATCAGATTGCCCGAGACGCCGAGCCCATTCATGCCCGCTGCCGTCATCAGCATGGTGATCGGGATCACCGCGGCGGTGATGAGCGCCGCGCGAATATTGCCGAGTAGCAGGAACAAGACGACGATGACGAGCAGCGCGCCTTCGACCAGATTCTTCTCGACCGTCGCGATGGTCGCATTGACCAGCTTGGAGCGGTTATAGACCGGCTCGGCGAACACGTCGGGCGGCAGCGCCTTGTTGACCTGGTCGAGTTTCTCGGCCGCACTGTTTGCGACAATGCGGCTGTTTTGGCCAACCAGCATCAGCACGGTCGAGATCACCGCCTCCGAGCCCATACGGCTGCCCGATCCGGTACGGACTGCACCGCCGATCACGACCTGGCCGACATCCTTCACCCGCACGGGCACGCCGGCGCGGGTGGCGACCACAGCTTCCTGAATGTCTTCGATCGACTTGAGCCGTGCATCGGCACGGACAAGGAAGCTTTCCCCTGCACGCCGGACATAGTTGGAGCCCGCCGACAGGTTTGCGCGCTCCAGCGCGTCTGCAAGCTCGGTGATCGACAGACCATAGCTGGCAAGCGCGTTCAGATTGGGCTCGATCAGATATTGCTTCACATAGCCGCCGTTGGAATCGACCCCGGCGACACCCTGCACGTTGCGCATTTGCGGCCGGATGATCCAGTCCTGCACGGTGCGCAGGTAGGCGGCCTTGGCCAATTCGGTCGTCAGCCGCTCGCCTTCGGGGGTGAGATAGCTGCCGTCGGACTGCCAGCCCGGCTTGCCGTCCACGACCTTGACGCCCTTGCCGTCGGGATGCCGGAACGCGACAGAATAGAAGAAAATCTCGCCGAGGCCGGTGCTGAGCGGCGCGAGGTTGGGTTGGATGCCGGCGGGCAAGCTGTCCTTGGCCTGAGTGAGCCGCTCCGTGACCTGCTGGCGCGCGAAATAGATATTAGTGTCGTCGGTGAAAACCGCCGTCACCTGGCTGAACCCGTTGCGCGAGAAGGAGCGCGTCATCTCCAGGCCGGGAATACCTGCGAGTGCCGTCTCCACCGGGAAGGTGACTTGCTTCTCGATGTCGACCGGACCCAACGTCGGGGCAAAGGTGCTGATCTGCACCTGGCGGTTGGTGACGTCCGGCACCGCGTCGATCGGCAGTTTGGTGATCTGCCAGGCACCGAAGCCGACTACGATGAGCGTCAGGAACGCGACGAGCCATCGCATCCTGACGGAGAGCGCGAGGATACCGGCGATCATTCCTCACCTCCTTCATTCTTCTCGATCTCAGCCTTCAGGAGAAAGGCATTGGAGGTCGCGATCGGGATACCGGCGACGAGGCCGGAGATGATCGCGACCAGCCCGCCGGAGCGGCTCCCGACCTGCACGTTCGTGGCCTTGAAGCCGGTCGCGGTGCGAACGAAGACGACGGTGCGGTCGCCGAGTGTCTGCACGGCATCTTGCGGTACACTCACGCCGCCCTTGGCCGCGCCTCCGCTTGCGAAGATACGCGCCTGGACGAGCTGGCCAGGGACAAGCGTGCTGCCGCCCGAACTCGGCACGATGATGACGGTCGCGGCGCGCGTCGTCGGATCGACCACGCCGGTCTCGGAGCGGACCTGCCCCTCGATCCTGCGCCCGTCAGTGGTGGTCAATTCTACGTGATCGCCGGCCCGCACGCGGGGCGCATCGGCCGGCGGCAGACTTGCCGCGATTTGCAGGCGTGTCGGATCGGCGACGCGGAACAGCTCCGTCTCGGCCGACACGAAGGTGCCGAGGGTTCCGGTTGCCGAGGTGATGCGCCCGGTGATCGGGCTGACCACCGCCACCGAGCGGCCATCAGACGCCACCCGTGCAGCACCGGCGGCGGCGGCGGCGCGACGGGCATCGGCCTGCGCCACGGCAAGATTAGCCTGCGCGGTCTCATAGTCGGCGCGCGGGCTCACGCCTTGATCGAGCAGCGATTTCTCACGGGCAAGCTGTCGCTCTGCGAGCGTGACGCGCGCGGCCGCGGCGCCGCGGTCGGCGGCGATTGCCGAGGCGTCGCGACTTTCGAGCAAAGCGATCGTTTCTCCGGCACGCACCGGATCGCCGATCCGCTTGAAGATGCGCGTGACCGTCCCCGCCGCGCGCGCCGTCAGCACCGCTTCGGCGTCGGGCGTCGAATCAACGGTGGCGCTTGCGCTGATCGCCGCATCCAGTCCGCCTGCGGCGGCCGGCGCAATGCCGATCTTCGAGATGCGGATGCCTTCGGCGGTGATGACGACACTATCCTTCGGTGTGTCGGCCTTGGCGGAAGCGGCCTCGGGAGCGGGCAGAACGGGTTGGGTTAGGCGAGCGATGCCGAATCCGATTCCGGCTGCAATGGCAAGCGCAATAGCGGCTCCGGCATAGAGCCGGTTCTTCTCGGAGGTCATTGGATCGGGTCTCCGGTGATGGTGCGGCCCTGAAGGCGGGCCAGGATGGCGTAAGTGGTGAAACGGCCGGCCTGGGCGTCGAGCACGACGCCTCGGGCCAGCCCAAGGTTGCGGCGCGCGGTCAGCAGTTCGATCAGCGGCGCCTTGCCGCCTTCGTAGGCGATGCGGGCAAGGCGATAGCCTTCCTGCGCGGTCGCGAGCGACGCTTGCGCGGCTCTAACACGCGCTTCGGATGCCTCTGCCTGCGCGATGGCGCCACGAAGCTCTGCTTCCGCTTCGGTCCGGGCGACTTCTGCGCGTGCCTCGGCGCCGGCTACTTCGGCGCGCGCAGCGGCGATATTCCCCCGGTTGCTGTCGAACAGCGGCAGCGGCACCGAGACGCCGACGACAAGCGCGTTCGCCCCCTCGCGTTCGAGCCGCCGGACGCCGAGCGAGCCGGTGACGTCGGGTATCGCACGCTTGCGCTCATAAGCGAGCCGCTGGTTTGCCGCCTCCCGTTCGGCGAGGGCGGTTCGATAGATCGTCGAACGGCCCGGATCGACAGGACCGACCGCCGGAGACGTATCGAAAAGCGCCAGCACGGACCCGGAAACGCCGGTATAGGGCTGCGCAACGCCAGAGAGCGCTGACAGGCGGGCAAGGGCTCCAGTGTAGTTGGCCCTCGCGAGGTCCAGATCGGCCCGCAACGCCTGCAAAACGGTTTCCGCCTGAAGGCTGCGCAGCCGTGCTTCCTTGCCAGCGCCGACCTGGGCATTGGCGACTCTCAGGTCGGCCTCGGCGTTCCCAACTTCATCCTGGGCAAGCTCGATCCGGCGCTGCGCGATCTCCGCGGCGGCATAGCCGGTCGCAAGATCATAGGCATAGGCGACCCGCGCATTGAGCCCACGCGCCTTTGCCGCACCCACACCTGCCTCACCAGCAGCGATGCGGGCAAAACGTTTGCCACCCAGCTCGAAAGGCTGGTTGATCTGAAGCGTCGTCTCCGCCGCGTCGAATCTGCTATAAGGTGCACTGCCGGCAATGTTTTCGGCCTGCACGCTCACGCTCGGATTGGGCCTTGCGCGCGCTTGTTCGGCGAGTCCCTCCGCCTGCGCGACATCGGCGGCGATAGCGGCTGCACGAGGTGCCCCTTCGCTTTGCTTGAGCAATGTGGGGAACGGCGGCGCCTCCTGGGCATAGGCCGTCCTTCCCAAGGCCGCGCCCCATAGCACGACCGTCATGCCGACCATCGCGCAACGCGCCAGCCGGCGTTTTACGCCATTCATGATTATTCCCTTCGAGCTGACTGGTTCCCGCTGCGACGATGCCGCGTCGGACCGTCAGTCCCGTGGGGGGCGCAGGATCGATATCGGCGGGAGAGAATCGACCGCGGCTGGCCCCGCCATCGTCCACACGACCGCGAGAGCGGGCGCGGTTGCGATGACTGCCGGCTCGGCCGGAATGGCGAGCCCTTGCAGGACGACATGCGCTGCGAGGTGCAGCGGATCGCTTGGCTGCGGCAGGTCGCCGGGATGATGATCGCTAAGCTCGATCACATGCTCGGCACTCGCGATGTCATGAACGTGGGGTTTCGAATCGTGCCAGCTCGCAATGCCGACCATCCCCACCAGGGCGAGCAGCATCAGGAGCAACGCCAAAGGGCGGCCCCGAACAAGCTTGGTGCGGAAAGGTGTCGCGATCACCGCTCTTTGGTAACGCGAGAGTAATCGCCCTGGCAATGCGCGAGTGTTGCTCATGTCGTCGGCCAACGCGGGTGGAGGTCATCGATCACGAAGGCGTGCTTGGCATCGCCGTCGGCGTGAGCGTCACGCTGATGGGGATGATCGGCCGGAAGATCATCGTGACGGTGCGACACCGAGTCCGGGTCGTTCGCCGGCCACAGCAGCAGCGCCGCGACCGCACCAACCGCCGCCAGCGCGGCCATACCGCCGAATGCGGCGGTCATGCTCACCCGCGCGCCAAGCTGGCCGACCAGCGGATAGGCGATCAGCCAGCAGACATGGCTGAGTGCGAACTGCGCCGCGAACAATGCAGGCCGGTCTTCCGAACTGGCTGAACGCCGCAGCAGCCGGCCGCCCGGCGTGACGCTCATCGAATAAGCGACGCCGAGTAGTAGCCAGCCACCGAGCAGAATGTGCCAATAAGCCTGCCCCGGCGGAATCATGGCGCTGATCGCAGTCAACGCGGCCAAGCCGAGGACCAGCAAGAACGAGGCGCCGATCATGATCGCGCGGTCGGCGACGCGATCGAGGATGCGGGGCAGCGCGAAAGCGGCGCACATCGAGCCGCCGCCAAAGGCGGCCAGGGTCAGCGCCACGTCCCGCTGGCCGAGCCCGAGCCCGCGCACGATCACGACGGTATTGACGATCACCATCGCGCTCGCCGCCGCCGCGGCCAGCGTCACGGCGAGCAGGCCGCGCATCCGCGGCGTCTTGAGGTAGATGCGAATGCCGCGCGTCGTCTTGTCGTAGATGCCCATCCTGCGGGTCGCTGCGGCCACCGTTTTAGCCAGGCCCGAGGTCACGACCAGCGCGGCCGAAGCGACAAAGCCGATCGCGGTGCCCGAGAACAGCCAGTGGAAGTTGATGACCGTCAGCAGCGCGGCCGCGAGCATCGGGCTGGTCAGACTCTCCATGTCATAGGCGAGCCGGGACAGCGACAGCGCGCGGGTATAATCGGCTTCCTCCGGCAGAACGTCGGGAATGGTCGCCTGAAAGGTCGGGGTAAACCCCGCCGAGGCCGATTGCAGCACGAAGATCAGCATATAGACCTGCCAGACCTCGGTGACGAACGGCAAGCAGATGGCGACGGCGGCGCGGACCAGGTCGAGCGAGACGAGCAGCGCCTTGCGCGGCACCCGGTCGGCGAAGGCGCCCGCCATCGGCGCAACGCCGATATAAGCGATCATCTTGATCGCCAGCGCCGTTCCCAGCACCGCGCCCGCATCGCCGCCGGCAATGTCATAGGCGAGCAGTCCAAGCGCGACCGTCGCCAGGCCCGTCCCGACGAGCGCGATCATCTGCGCCAGAAACAGGTGGCGATAGGTGCGGTTGGCGAGCACATGAAGCATGGTCTCTCCCTATCCCCCTGGGGGGATGTGTGCAACATCCCCTTGGGGGGGATGTATGAATTCCTCGACAAGCGTTTTGGGTGGTGAAAGATAGACCGATGAGCAACCACAAGCACGCCAGCCACCCGGCGATCATCAAGCGGCTCAATCGCGCCACGGGGCATCTCCGCAGCATCGTCACCATGATCGAGGAGGGGCGGACCTGCGTCGACGTCGCGCAGCAGCTCGATGCGGTCGAGAAGGCCGTGGCGAGCGCGAAGCGCGCCCTCATCAACGATCATATCGACCATTGCCTAAGCCATGCCGCGGACGAAGGCGGCGCGGCCAGGGCGATTGAGGATTTCAAGGCGATCTCGCGCTACCTGTAACTCTCTGTCTCGGTACTGGCTCAAAGGTGAAGGCCGCGCTGCAGGAGGCCCTCTCCAAGCAATAGGCGCCGCCGCCCAGGCCGCATGAGCGGATCATCCGCGTAATGACCATCGTGCTTCCGTCCGATTGCGGATCGGACGATGCCTGCTCCGATTCCAGCAGAGAGGGGAGGGGGGCCGGGCGGGGCGGCAATTTTGCCGCCCTCAAGGACTCGAAGCCCCATGCTTCCACATCCAACTGTCGAGTCCGCTGGGGCTCGCGCGCCGGTCGACTACATCCTTGTTGCCGCGCCCCCGCCGGTCGTTCTTGCTTATGGGATCGGCGTCGATTCAACCGCTCTCCTCGTCGAACTCGAATCGCGCGGCGAGCCGCCCGACCTGGTCCTGACGGCCGATCCCGGTGCCGAAAAGCCGGAAACCTACGAGTATCAGAGAGTGATCTCGCTCTGGATGGCGGCGCGCGGCATTCCCTACGAGGTGGTCCGCTATGTGCCCACGCGTTTCAAGCATTGGCCGCCTTACTATTCGATCCTCGCCAATGTCCTCACGAACGCGACACTGCCGAGCATCAGCCTTGGACGGCACAGCCTCAAATGGAAGGTGGCGCCGCAAGACGCTTTCCTGAAGCAATGGGCACCGGCTCGCGCCGCATGGGCGAATGGGCAGAAGGTCGAGCGGCTGATCGGCTACGACACGTCGCCCTCCGATTCCCGGCGTCATGCCCATGCTGCCGGGCTGGACGATCCGCTGTTCCAGTGCCGCTATCCGCTGCGCGAATGGAACTGGACGCGCGATCGCTGCATCGCCCGGATCGAGGCCGCCGGTCTCCCGGTGCCGCCCAAGTCGAGCTGCTTCTTCTGCGGCGCCATCCGGCCCGATGAAGTACGCGCCCTGCCGGCGTGGTGCCTTCGCTTGATTGTCCTGATTGAGGCCCGCGCCGAACCGCGCCTGCGCACCGTCGAGGGATTGTGGCGCCGATCGACCAGGACCCGGCCCGGCAGGATCACCGATTTCATCCGCGCCGAGCGGCTGCTCCCCGAGGCCGAGATCGACGCGATCCGTCGCGATGCGCCGACCGATCTCATCCGTTTCCAGGACGCCGCCAGCATCGTGCCGATCGCCGAGCGGCCGACGATGGAAGAATGGATCGCGAGTTTCAACGCCGGCTTGATGGAGGCAGCATGACCAGCACCATATCCCGGATCGCCGAGCTCAATGACCGCGTGCGGCTCGGCCTCGATCGAAACGCGCGGATCGTGATGACGGCGACCTGTCTCGCCACATTGGCAGGCGGCGACCGCATCGTCAGCGAAGCCGTCGCCCAGGCCGCGGTACTCGCGGCCGTCCGGCGCTACGAATTCAAGCCTGATGACGGCCCGGAACGCAACTACGGGCAGTTCGAGCTCGAGGGTCACATCGTCTGCTTTCGCATCGATTATTACGATCCCTCGCTCGAATGGGGCTCGGAAGATCCTGCCGACGCCGCGGTGACCGTCCGTGTCCTGACGATCATGCTCCCCTGCGACGATTGAGCCGATCAGTCGCCTCGCCAATTTCCAACCAAAATGGAGGTAATCTTGCGCCGCATCACACCCGCGACGTCCGAGGACGGACAAGCCATTGCGATTGCCGTTGAACGCCTGCGCGAAGCCCGTAACCTGCTGCGCAGGGCGGGCGCGCGCCGCGCGGCATCGGCAGCAGGTCAGGCCATCAACAGCGCCGAAGGCGCCGCGCGGCACGTCGCGCACAGAATGCGGAGGACACACGCATGAGCAGGCACATTCTCCCGCCCAAGGCCGGCCATCCCGACGTCATCTGCGCGGCGGTAGGCTGGGACCGACCGCTCCAGACCTATTATGCTCAGGTGTGCTTTCGCACCGATGATGAGCCCGATGAAGGGGAAGCGCTGATCTGGCGGGGCACGGAACCGGGCGAGCTTCCCACGCCCGAGGCCGCGATCGCCGTTATCACGCCCTATGCGGAAATCCCGCCGAGGCTTGCCGAACAGCTCCTCGCCGACATGACCGCGACGATCGGCGAGAAGGATGGCCGGCACCAGGCCGAGGTCAAGCGGCGGCTGTTCGGCTCGATTCATTAGGATCGGGCCGTTCGAGGCAGAAACGCTTGCGCCCGGGTTTCGCCTCGATACCCTCTGCGCGCGGAGAAAACCGATGACGTCCGTACCGACAGATTATGATTCCGCCCGTGCGGCGCTGACACGGCTTATCCCGCTCGCCATGGGCGACACCGGGCAGGCGCGCCGCGTCGCGAACTTTCTGATGGCCTGGTGGAATGGCCCGGAGCTTGGTCATTTCGAGATCGCCGACATGTTCGGCCTCGACATCGACGTGGCAAACGACATCACGAGCGTGATCGGCTTTCTCGGCCAGAACGACCGCGGCGCCGTCTATATCGACGGTCTCGGTTTCGCCGAAGAGATGCAGGATGTCATTGCCCTGTGGCGGCCATCGGCAAGCGCTCCCCAGACTTGACACGCATCGCGTGATTGCGAGGCCCTGAAGTACCCGACGGCGCCGAAGTGGCGCGTCGGAGCGGCGCTGGCGCGCCTTACTCGGCCGAACGGCCGAGGAGAGGAGCGGGTGAGAGAAGGTGTTCGGACAAGGGGTTCGAGCGCACTTTCTCAGGAGACTTCCCATGAACATCGGCACCATCACCCAGAACGCCAGCGGCACCTACACCGGCAAAATCTCGACGCTCACGGTCGCGATCGTCATCGCCCTTCGCACCGTCCATTCCGCCAATCCGCGTGCGCCCAAGTTCGAGATCCTCGCGCTCTCGGCGGCACGCCAGTGGGTCCAGGTCGGCTCACTGTTCGAGCTGGCGTCCAATGCGACCGGCGAAATGTTCCTCAACGGCAAGATCGAGGATCCCAGCCTCGACAAGCCGCTCTACATCTCGGCGTTCCGTCAGGACGACGGCTCGTACAACATCGTCTGGTCGCGTCCCAACCGCCGCCGCGATGCGCCGACCGACACCGCCCCGGCCGACGACAGCCTGCCGCCGCTGCCCGGTGCGGACGAGCCGGCCAAGCCGAACGGCCTCGCCGGTACGGATGGCCTGGGTGAATCCTCGGCCGAGGGCGCGTTCGGCGGCGAGCCCGCGCAGGGCAATGGCCGCCGTCGCCGCACGCCCGAGATGGCCGACTGACGATCCTCTCTCCCTGCCGCGCGCGTCCCTCCGGCGCGCGGCAACCCCGCAGGGCTCGTTTGCCTCACGGCAAGCGGGCCCTGCCTTCGTTTCCCTGTGACCGTGTCCTCAGCTATCGTCCTCGCGCGCGCGACAGAGAGGACTTGAAATTTATCCGGAAACTCCGTACTTTCCGGACAGGAGAATCACCATGCCCCAGACTGTCAGTTCCGTTGAGGCGTCAAAGGCCTTCGGCCGCATCAGCCGCCAGGCGCTGGTTGCGCCCCTTACCATCACGCATCATGGCCACGATAGCCTCGTGTTGATGTCGGCCGCCGAATATCAGCGGCTCAAGCGGCGCGATCGCGAGGTCTTCACGTTGACTGACGTGCCGGAGGAAATCGTGGAGGGGGTTCGAGCGGCGCGAGCGCCGGCAGAAGCCGCTGCCTTCGATCACGAGGTCGAGTCCTGACGAGTGCAAATTCCCGATCCAGTTCCCGGCCTCGTAATTCGCTACTCGTATCTCTGGAGCCATGAAGCAAAGGCAGGTCACGAAGAAGGCAGCAAAGACCGTCCCTGCGCCGTGCTGCTCGCGACGACAAATAAGGCAGGCGCCAAGATGGTCACCATCCTGCCAGTGACCCATACGCCGCCGTCCGACACGAGCCTTGCCGTTGAAATTCCGCACGCGACGAAGGTTCGTCTCGGGCTCGATGATGATCGCTCGTGGGTCGTCCTCACGGAGCTCAACTATTTTCAATGGCCCGGGCCCGATCTTCGGACGGTGCCCGGCGATCCATTGGGCGAGGTTGCATACGGTCAGCTTCCAACCGCCTTCTACGAAACCATCCGCACCCGCTGGCTCGCCGCCTACGACGCCGGCAAGGTCACGCAGGTCAAGCGTACCTCCTGACCAGTATCGGCCGCGCCCGCATTTGCCACGCGGCGCGGATCATCGCGACTTCGGAGTGAGAACACATGGGAACGAACCAGCGGCACGGCAATCGGGCGGTGAGCACGGCCGAGACCTTGAGCGACAAGCAGCGGGCCGATCTCGCGGGCGCGCGACCTACGGACGAAGAGATCGCCGCCGACCGATGGGCTGATGAGCATGATACCGCGCGCGAAAGGTCCCGCCGCGCGAAACTCCGTCTGCCATTTCGCGCCTGAGGCCGCCGAGGCCGAGCAATACGAGGCTCTGCCCTCAATCCCGATCGCTGCGTCTAGCGGGCCTCGCCGAACGGGCTTGCCCGTCACCGATTGCTGAGCACGAACTCCTGAGGGCGCTCCGCCGCCGGCGCCGGGGTCAAGAGCAGCGCGCCGCGCGATCGTCCATCGGGTAGAGCCCCGCCGCGGCCAGCAGCCTTCCTTCGCCTGTTCCTGACACCTGCGGCGAGACGAAGACGTCCCGCAACCCCATCCGGTCGCCCGTGTTGCCGCTTCGCGGCTGCCCGCGCCAACTCCCTCCAGGGGTTCCCCTCCGCTGACGCTACGGTGCGGACCCTCTCCGCACGCCGCTCTTCGGTGTCACCGGCGGGAAGGCCGCTGGACCCAACGAGGAGCACTACCATGAACAACGTCAATCTCGCCGGCCGCGTCGCCAAGGACCCCGAGACCCGCGGCGCCGTCACCACCCTCATTGTCGCGACCGATCGCGTGAAGCTCAGGGACGGCAAGACCTATGTCGACGACGCCACCGGCTACACCGCCAAAGAGACAGAGTTCCACAAGGTCACCTGCTTCAACGGCCTCGGCAAGGCCGGCGCCTCGCGCAAGAAGGGCGATGTCGTCGCCATCACCGGCCGGCTGCACTATTCGAGTTGGGAGGATCGCGACGGAGTCACCCGGTACGGCTGCGAGATCATCGCCGACAAGATCGACTTCTTCTGACCCGGTAGAGCGGCGCCTGCGGGCGCCGCCCTTCAGCTCAACTGGCCCGGGAAGTTCGCGCGTCGCCCCGTCTCGAGGTTGTGGACCATGTTCTCGACGCCGATCGCGTAGAACTCGCCGACATGGAAGCTCGCCCCATCCCGGAGCTTCCACTCCTGATCGGTGACGACCTTGATCACGCTGTTCACCAGCGCGATCACGTCCTGCTCCGCCAGCGGATAGAGGATCGGCTCGATCTGCCACAGGCGGTCGCCATGAATATCACGTTGCCGCAGGAGCTGCTGATAGACGGCGAGTTTCGCCACCAGCCCCGGTGGCTCATTGCCATGCAACAGTGCAGCATATCGCGATAGACGCTCCTCATAGTTCGCCTGAATCTGGGCCTTCACTCTTCATTCCTTCAACATTGCCTGCGGCGTCGGTGCTCGATCATTTGGCGCATCCCGGCCCTTCGACAGGCTCAGGCCGGGACCGGCGCTCTACTCGCCTGCGGCTCCCGGAGCCACGGCCTTGCCGCGTCTCCGCCCTGCCGGGTTACGATCACCTTGCGGGGGTGATGGGGAGGGGGTTTCTCCTGGGACAGTATGGAGCGATTTGCTGTTAACCCGGCCGCCGCGCGGCCGGGGCAAATCCAATTCTCTCTCTAACATCTCGGTATCAGACAAGCTTCATCGCCGTAGTGTGATGTGCCTTGGGGGGCTTTCTCAAGGATGCGCGGTCCCCCCAATTTTCCCGGGACCGTCGCTGCGCTCTGGCCCCAAGAAAATCGGTTCCCCCACGCCCCGCCGAGGCGGCGCGGGGACTTGTCCCCGCGTCCCTGACAAAGCCCCGTCGGCCCATCCGATGAGATTTCATCTTTCATCCAATCCCGGATGAGAGATCGACTTGTTCGGAGGCTTTTATGACTTCTTTCAACAATTTCGCCGACCTTGCCAGCTTCGTCGCCGCGTCGCGTGAAAATGACGGACTGACCCAGACCTACGAGGGCGCGTTCATCGAACATAGCGAGATGGCCAAGCTCAGCATCGTCGAAGCGCCCGAAGCACTTGACATGCCCGATCCCGAGCAGGTGCGGGCCGCCACCGAGATGATGATGCAGACCATGTTCGACGTGCTGCGCGACACCCGCATGGAGCCGTTTGCGGCCGATCTGGCGTGGGGTTTCGCCAACAGCTTCCATGTCGTGGCGAAGCGTATCGAGGGCCGCGAGGATGACGCCGCCAAGAAGCTCGGCGATCTCGCACGCAGCTATGATCCGTCCGAGATCTACGCGACCGAACTCGAAGACACCCAGCTCCTCTGCCAGACCCTCCAGGGTTGCCGCGAGGCGATGGAATGCATGCGCGACCATGCCGCCGAGGTCTATCGGGTCGAAACCGGCAAGCCCTTCTCGCCGGTGCGGGGAAGCCGGGTTTCCAGCGCGCTTACCGCATCGATGATCGAGGCCCGCGACTATCTTGCCTCGAAAGCCCGGGAGCGCCGCGAGCAGTTCGCCCCCGAAGGCCCGGTCGTGGCGTTCTCCGGTGGTCAGGTGTGGGAGGACGTGGACCTGCTCTGGAACGGTCTCGACAGCATCAAGGCACGCATCCCGGAGATGATCCTCGCGACCACCGCGCAAGCGAAGGGCTGCGATGCCGTGGCGCACGCATGGGCGGCATCGCGCGGCGTCAAGGTCATCCAGTTCCGCCTCGATCGCAGTCAGGGCAACCGCGCCGCCTTCGTCCGCAATGACCGCATTCTCGGTCTCAAGCCGGTGGAAGCCGTCATCTGCGAAGGCTCGGGCATCCAGCAGAACCTCGCCCAGAAGCTGCGGCAGGCGGGGGTGCCGCTGCACATCGTCCGCCTCGCGCACCAGCGCACCCAGCGCAGCGCGTGAGTGCTCGCTTGGAGGGGCTCCGGCTTCGGCCGGGGCCTCTCCATCTTTTTCTGCGTGGACATGCGGCGCTCAGGGGCATCGAGCCCCTTCGCGCCGCGGGGGACTGAGCGCTGGCGCGCTCGCGCAATGGCCACCATTCGCACCGACTTCGCCCCGCCAGGCGGCCAGAGGGGAGAAGGGACGGGTGCTGCGTTCAGCAAGGGAGGACGAGATGTCCATTGTGTTTCGCATCACCACATCGGCCGACCATCAGGAACGCCAGACCGCCGTCATCAACGCCCGCCAGCTCGCCGCCTTCCGGGAATTTCTGCGCGGCCAAGGCGAGCGTCTCGACATGACCCTGCTGGATCCAGATTTCGCGGAGGACGACTATCTCTCCTATCGGTTCGAGGCGCGTGTCTGCCCGCTGGCGCTCGCCAGCATCGCACGCATCTTCGACTATCAGACCGATGTCATCACGGTGCTGGATGAGGCCCAGTTTCGCGGCCGCCGGGTCAGCGTCTATCGCGAGGGCGACACTGGCCCGATCACCCTGTCGGTCGGGCTGACCTCCGATCTCGGCCTCGAACTCGATCTGGCCTATCAGAATGCGTTCGCGCTGCTCGAAGGGCTTGGACTGCGACCGGAGAGCGTCGGCGAAATCCCGGTCGACAATGTCCGTGCCCGCCTCGCTGATCCCGCGATCCGGCGCAGCGTCGAAGCGCAGGGTGCAGCCCCATACCTGTCCCGGCTCGACCGCCTGATCGCGACCGGAGATCTTGACGACAGTTCCCGTCTGGAATGGGCATAGCCTCCGCCCGGACCAGACGTCGCGAAGGGGCGCGTCGCCGCGCGCGGCGCGCCCCGCAATGCCGCTGCGAGCCTATGCCGCGACCGGCGTTCGCGGTGTCAGCAGGGTATCGATCGCGCGCTGCAATTGGTCGGCGGCATCGACATCGTTTGTCGCCGCCAGATACTCTTTGGCCTGCCGCATCAATGCCAGCGCAAGCGCCCGTGTCACCGTCGGGTCCGTCTCCGAGAGGTCCATATCGCTACCTCGAGCGCGGTCCATCCTCGCGAGCTTCCGGGCCGTCGCTCCTCCCCGGAGAGCTCCCGCGCCGTGCGCGGGAGCCGGGGCTGGTAACACGTCGAGACATGCGCCTACGCTTTTAGTGCCAAGGCACCTGGACATGTGCGCAGGCACCCCGGCGTGAGATCACACCGAGCTGCCTTTCTCGACGGGATTACCAGTCCCGGCGCCGCAGCCTTCGCAGCGCAATCCGGCGCCTAACACAGACCTCCTGTGACACCAAGGCGAAGTCGTTTCGGCCCTGTCCAGCACCCTCCCGGATCAGTGGATTGTCCATCCGCTCCGCCCGCTGGCCGAGATCGGTGAAGGGTCCGTGCACGCCGTTCTCATAATTCGCAAAAGCCATGATGGGGCGGCGTTTCATCGTGACGACACCGGCTCGCTCGCGTGCCGCACGGACCCGTCGGTCCGCGCGCCGCTACGCCTTGCCGGAGGCGCTTCCCCGAGAGGAAAAATCTCTCACAGTCTTCCCATTCTGTCGGGCGGACGAGACCGTCTCAAGCCCGGCGGGGCCCCACCATTTTCTTCGGCGGATCGGGCGCTGCGCATCAATCTCGAACGACGGTGGCCGCCGAAGAAAATCGTGACCCCCACCGCCGCTTTGCGGTCGCCGGCAAGCCGGCGAGGCCTGACACGGTCCCGCCCGCCCGACGCCATTCCCCTGTCATTCAAGACGACAGGAGACGAACATGCAGACGATCACGAACATCGCCGCCGCCGATCAGCACGCCGCCTACTTCGCCGCCGTCGCCAATGCCGAGCGCCGCGCGATGCACAGCTACTTCGACCAGCATGTGGTCGAGGACGATGAGCTGGGGTTCCTCGCCATTGACGAGGGCGACTACGGCGCGCTCGGACAGGCGATGATCGACCGGATCGTCTACACCGCGCCGGGCGGCATCATCGACGAATTCTGAACGATAGGGGAGGGGCTGCGGCCTCTCCCCTTTTTTTGCTGGGAGAGGAACGGTCACGGGGGGCATCGAGCCCCCCATGACCGTGCCGCGGCGTTGCCGCGGCGGGGGATGATTCAGGCCTTGAGCCGCTTTTCGACTTCCTCGAAACCCAGTGTCTTGATGCGGGCCGTCAGATCGGCGAGCCGCTTAGGTTCAAGCTTCAGCAGTCCGGATTTCTCGATCGTCGCGATCGCCTGCTCGCGCTCTTTCTCTTCGAGCTTCCTGCGCCGCTCTTCCAGCCGGCGCTGATCCTCTTCGAGAGCCTGTCTCTCCTGTTCCAGTGTCTTTGCCATAGGTGCCTCTTGTGAAGGCTAATCGGGCTATGAACTGGCTGAACATAGCGCTGGTTGGTGAGGGCAGGAAGAAGAAGATTCATGGGGCTGGGCGCATCGGGCCTGCGCCCGACGACGGCTCTATTCGCTAGGGCTCCCGATGCCCTTCAGGCAACGAGAGCCCAACCTCACGGAGCCAAGGCATGCGCCTTGTCTCCGCCCTTCGGGTCACGATCCTCGCCTTTCCAACGCGGCCCTTTGGCCGACGTTGATGCTGCGCATCGGGGCTTTTCGCGCCCTGATCGGATCGGTGACACCGGCCTCGCGCGTTCCGCCTCACGGCGGCGCGTACCTCGCCGGTCCCGGCAACCGGCTCCTCTCCGACGACATCGTAACAGGCCCAGGGACAGGGGATCGGGCTCTTGGGATTAGCACACCCTACGCACCTGAAGGTGCATGAGTTCCGTTGTTTCACAACGGGTTAGCGCGGAAGGAAAGGAGACTACGTTGTAGTACGAGCTGGTGGGCGGGCAAAAACGGCGGAAATCAGCCATTCGCGCGTAGTCTGTGAGACTACGGCCTGCTGGTCCATGACGATCAACTTGCCGGAACCGGGCCGCTCGGCTATAAATAGAGCCATTCTTCAGTCCCCACCAGCCTCCCTGCTAGGAGGTTGGTCTTGGCTACCAGTTACCGGCATTACAACGTCCGCCTGGAGCGCGCCCAATGGGACCGCCTCAGCGTGATCGCCGCCGAACAGAAATTGAGCGTCGCCGACGTCATCCGGTCGGCCCTCAATGTCTTCCTTTCATCCTCCGACGTGCTGACCGCGAGCCAGCGCCGCCTGGCCCGGATCAGCGAGTTCCAGCAGCTCGTGCTCGACGTCATTCTGCGCGAGCAATATCCTGAGCTTCGCGACCGCCTCGTTGCCGAAACCGACAAGCGCCTGGTGCAATATCATGGCGCGTGAGGACATCCGCTCGAACGGGAAAAACATCCCGCTGACCCACCACTCTGCGCGCGGCCGCGTGCAGCGAAACTCGGGCAATTTCACCCGCGGCTCACAGCTTCTCACCCACGAGATGCTGATGTGGTTTTCGGGCGCGCGGCTGCCCATCATGGTCTGGTTCTTCGCCTTCCTCGCGGCCTGGTTCGTCATCCTCTCGATCCGCCTCGACGAGCACGGATTCCAGCTCGTCTGCATGAAGATCTATTCGGCGCTCTGGAACTGGGTCGACCTCAATCCCAACAAGCGCGTCAACGTCACCCTGCCCAATGGCGAGATCTACAAAACGGTCATGCCCGTGGTGCCCTATATCCCGGCCGTGCAGCAGGCCTGGGAGACCACCATCCGGGCGCTGATCGGCTCGATCCTCGTCTCGGTTTTCGTGGTCGCGCCACTCACCATCTGGTTCGTCGACATCTCGCGCAGGCGTGGGCGTTCGATCCTTCAGGAACGCCATGAGCGCGGCGCCATGCTGGTCGATCGCGCCGTGCTGGTCTCCGAAATCGCGCAGCACAATGCGGAAAAATTCGCGGAGGACGCGCGCGAGTTCTTCCCCGGCCGCTCGTCCGCCGCCGTGCTCAAATTGCCGTTCGCGACACGGAAGGCGGGCGGCATCCACCATCCCTATACGCTCGCCGGCATCCCCTATCCGCACCGCCTCGAGCAGTCCCATTCCATGCTGATCGGCACCACCGGCGCGGGCAAGACCACCGAGCTCAGGAGTCTGGTCAGCCAGATGCGCCAGCGCCAGGACAGCGCCGTGATCTTCGATCTCACCGGCGCCTATGTCGAAGCCTTCTACGATCCCATGCGCGACACGATCCTGAACCCGATGGACCAGCGCTGCCCGGCCTGGTCGATCTTCAACGACTGCTCGACCTACAGCCATTTCACGTCGGCCGCCGCGGCGCTCATTCCCTCCGATGGCGGCTCGTCCGAGCCCTTCTGGGCGCTCGCGGCCCGCACCCTGTTCATCGAGATGTGCGTCCGGCTTCAGGAGCGCGGCCAGACCACCAACCTGGCGCTCGCCGAGAACCTGATGACCGCCGATTTGAAGCGGGTGCATCGCTTCCTCGCGAACACCATCGCCGACCCGCTGACCGCCCCGGAAGCGGCCCGCATGGCGGAATCGATCCGCGCCGTCTTCAACACCAATGCGCAGGTCCTGCGTTTCCTGCCCGACGAAGGAGAGCCGTTCTCGATCCGGCACTGGATGACCACCGAGCGCGCGCCCGGATCGATCCTGTTCGTCACCTCCGACTACGACGATCTGGAGATGAACCGGCCGCTGCTGACGCTCTGGATGAACATCGCCATCACCAGCCTCATGACGCTGCCGCGCACGCGCAGCTTGCGGACCTGGTTCATGTTCGATGAGGTCGGCGCGCTGCACCGCCTGCCTGCGATCGAGAAGGGCCTGCAGACCGCGCGGAACTTCGGCGGCGCAATGATCCTGGGGCTCCACAGCTTCCAGAAGCTGGTCGAGGTCTATGGCGAGGAAGGCGCGCGAAATCTCGCCTCGCTCGCCCGCTCCAAGCTCATCCTCGCGACCAGCGAGTTCAAGACCGCCGAGGAGTGCTCGCAGTACATCGGCAACCGCGAAGTGCGGCAGATGGATGAGGCCTATAGCTACGGCTACAACAACAATCGCGACGCCTCGACCCTGACTCCGCGCAAGCAGGTCGAGCCCCTCGTGATCCCCGACGACATCACCAACCTGCCCTCGATGCACGGGTTCGTGAAATTCCCCGACGGTTTCCCGGCCGCGCGCATCCTTCTCGAATGGAAGAACTACCCCATCGTGGCGCCGGGCTTCCTGAAGCGTCCCGTGATGCAGCCCGTCCGGTCCAAGCGCGGGGAGGAGATTTTCGACGAGGAGGGCGGTGAGGCCGGCGGCAGGGACGGCGCCGTCCAGATCGTGGATGAGGTGGTCGAGCCAACCAATCTTGCGAAGGAAATGGCGGCGCGGATCCTGCAGTCGCCGAGCGAGGACCAGGCCGCCGAAACCCATCGTACCGCCCCGCGTAGCGATGACCGGCCGGTGCCCCCGCAGGCGAAGGGAGCGGGCGGCGGCAAGGAGGACGGCGCGCGCGGCAGGGACGCCCAGCAGGAGACCGGCCAGCGGCCCGCCGACGACCGGCGCGGACCGTCACCGCAGGCGCCGCAAGTCGAGGATCAGACCCTCATCGAACTGCGTCAGGGCTTCGCCGCGGGCCGTGACCAGGACGATCTCGACATGGGGATCTGATCCATGCTCTCGGTCGCCGCCGTCCGTTCCGCATCAGGCGCCGCGAACTATTTCGCGAAGGACGACTTCAAGGACAATTACTACACGGCCGATGGCTCCTCCGAGGTCAGTGCCTGGGGCGGGGCAGGGGCCGAAGCCCTCGCGCTTGAAGGCGAAGTCAGCCGCGAAAGCTTCGAGCAGATTCTGAGCGGCGTCCTGCCGAGCGGAGAGGGCGTCGCCCAGGTCGAAAACCGGCGCAACGGTGTCGACCTCACCTTCTCCGCGCCCAAGTCCGTGTCGGTCATGGCCTATGTCGCCGGCGACAAGCGGGTGCTCGCCGCCAACATGGTCGCGGTCCAGAAAACCATGGCCTGGGTCGAGAAGAATCTCGCCGAAGGGCGCAAGGACGTCGAGGGTCGCAAGGTGCCGGTGCCGACCGGCAAGCTCGTCTATGCGCTGTTCCAGCACGACACCAGTCGCGCGCTCGATCCGCAGGCCCATGTCCACTCCGTCATCGCCAATCTGACCCAGATGCCCGACGGCAAATGGCAGGCGCTGCACGCCGACAAGATCTGGTCGAATAACGCGGTCGTCGGGGCGATCTACCACGCCTACCTGCGCGCCGGGCTGGAGAAGCTCGGCTACCAGGTCGAGCTCAAGGGCAAGCACGGCACGTTCGAGATCATGGGCGTGCCCAAGGCGATCATCGATGCCTTCAGCCAACGGCGCGAGGCGATCCTCGAGAAGGCGGCCGAGCTCGGCATCGTCTCGGCCAAGGGGCGCGACGGCGTGACCACCACCACCCGCGATCCCAAGCTCAATGTCGAGGACCGCGACGGGCTCCTCAAAGGATGGATCGACAAGGCGGCGGAGCTCGGGTTCGACGGCAAAGGACTGCTCGCCTCGGCGCTGGCCCGGGCAGGGCAGGGCGCCGCCGACAACAAGCTGGAGCGGGGCTTCCGGGCGGTCACCGACGCGATCGCCGGCGCGCGCGATCTCATCGGCGGCTTCCTTCGCTCGCCCGATCCGCTGATCGACAGCGGCCTTGCCCGCGCCACCAAATCGCCGGCCGTCGCCCGGACGCAATTGGCGGTAGCCTCGGCCGTCCGCATCCTCGCCGAACGCGAGGCGGCGTTCGACGTCAACAAGCTCTCCAAGACCGCGCTGGACCTCGGCCTGAAGGGCGTCACCATCGAGACGGTCGAGCACCGGATCGAGCAGCTCTACGACAACCGCCAGCTAATCCCCGGTGTCGCCCGCGCCGGCGACAAGGGCGTCCGGATGGTGACCACCCAGGAGGCGCTGCGCACCGAGGAAGCCGTTCTCAAGGCGGTCGATGCGGGCGTGGGCAAGGCGGTGCCGATACTCCCCGCGCAGGATGGGCCCGCCCGCCTGCAGGAGGTCGCCGATCGCCCGCTCAATGCGGGGCAGCTCGCAGCCGCGACCCTGATCCTCTCCTCCGAAGATCGGACCGTGACTGTCCAGGGCGTCGCCGGCGCCGGGAAGTCGACCATGCTGCAGGCGGTTGCCCGGATCGCGGAAGGCGAAGGCAAGGATGTGCTGGGCCTGGCCTTCCAGAACAAGATGGTCGCCGACCTCGCCGAAGGGGCCGGGATCAAGAGCCAGACGATCGCCTCGTTCGTGCTCGCCAACGAGCGCTACCTGACCGAGCGCGATACGCCGCGCTACGAGGAGGCGCGCGAGCGGCTCGGCGGCGCGATGCTGGTCGTGGACGAGACCTCGATGGTCTCCAGCGCCGACATGCTGAAGCTTCACAGCATCGTCGAGGCGCTCGGCATCGACAAGCTCGTGCTGGTTGGCGATCGCCAGCAGCTCTCCTCGATCGACGCCGGCAAGTCCTTCGCGATGATCCAGGCCGCCGGCGGCACGATGGCCCGAATGGACGAGAATATCCGTCAGCGGACCGACACGCTGCGCACCGTCGCCGCGCTCGCCAATGTCGGTAAGGCGGGCGAGGCGATGAAGGTGCTGGGCGATAACGTCCACGAAAGCGCGAACCCGCCCGAAGAGGCCGCCGACAGGTGGCTCGCGCTGGGGGCGGACGACCGTGCCGCGACCCAGGTGTTTGCGTCTGGCCGGGAGTCCCGCGCCATCATCAACCAGCGCATCCAGGACGGCCTTGCCGCCGAGGGCACCGTGCGGGGCGAGGGCATCCATCTCATCGTCTATGACCGCGTGAACCTGACCCGCGAGGAGCTTCGCTACGCCGCCAGCTATCGGCCCGGCCTCACCCTCGATGTCGGCCGCGGCGGCGCGCAGGACGTCGGGCTCGCGCAGGGACGCTATGACGTCTCCAGGGTGCTGCCCTCGGGCAAGGTCGAACTGGTCGATGGGCGCCGCAAGATTCGCTTCGACCCGCAGCGCCTCTCGCCCACCGAAAAGCGGGACCGGCTCGAACTCACCGAGAAGAAGGATCTGCATGTCCGCGAGGGGGATCGCATCCGCTGGACCGCGAACGACAAGCCGCGCGACCTGCACAACGCGGCGCTCGCCCGGATCATCTCGGCCGATGCCTCGGGCATCACCGTCGAGACGGCGGGCAATCAGACCCTGACATTGGCGCCGGGCGATCCGATGCTCTCGCGTTTGGACCTCGCCTACGCGCTCAACATGCACATGGCGCAGGGCATCACCACCGACAAGGCGATCACGGTCATGGACAGCCATGAGCGCAACCTGTCGAACCAGCGCCTGTTCAATGTGGGCGTGACGCGGGTGCGCGACGAACTCACCATGATCGTGGACGATAAGGAAAAGCTCGAACGCCAGCTCGACCACAATGCCGGCAACAAGACCTCGGCCCTAGAGACGGTCGGCCGCCTCGATATCGACGGCAAGAAGGGCGGCGCCAAGCCGGTGAAGTTCGATCCCGGCCCGATCGACGGGATCAACCTCGCGGATCAGCCGGACATCCTCGCTGATCTTCCCCCCATTCCGGACGGGCCGCTTGAGCCCGCAGCACCGATCAAGGGCGACGGCCTCAAGGCGCCCCCGGATCTCAAGCCCGAAAAGGCAGACCTGCTGCCGCCGCTGCCCGAGCGCAGCCTGGGCCTTGATCTTTGATGACGAACGGTCGGCGCGGTGCCGGCTGAAAGCAAGGAGAGTGACGATGGCATGGGATTTTGACGAAGGCGGCAAGTTCGGCAGCGAGAAGGCCGCCGAGGACTATGCCCGGCGCAACGGCCTCAGCAATGCGGACTTCCGCACCCGGCGCAAGGGTGATGAGGTCGAGCTGGAGATCCGCCGCTCCGCCATCGACGGCCGAAACCTTCGTGACGCGGGCGAAGGCCGCAAGGGCGGTTGGTTTTGATCCGGACGTCGGCGGCCCGGACATTCGGCAGGAGGCGGCTGTCCAATGGGCATCGATGATCGCGACTATATGCGAGCGCGCCACAGACAGCGCGCCAACCGGACGAGATGGAACGAGGGTAGGGGGCGGATCGAGGCGGCCTGGCTTGATCCGCGCCACCAGCGATATCGCCGACAACCGTCTGCGGCGGCGATCGCTGTCCGTTTCGCCCTGCCGGTGCTGAGCCTGCTGCTGATCCTGATCCCATTCTATGGGGACGCGCAGCGTCATGGCTGGATTCCTGATCTCGAGCCGGCGCAGCCGTTTCCGGAGAGCGGGTCGGTTACGGTTGGGGCCAATGTTATCGGTCTGATCAAACGCAGCAATCTCACGATCGAGGCAGCCGATTCCAACACGGTGGTGCAATTGGTGGACCCGGATACGAACGCCCATGCACTGTCGATCTATGTTGCCGCCAATGACCGGGTGTCCCTGCCGGTGCCTGCGGGTACGTACCGGGTCCGCCTGATCGAGGGGCGGAAGTGGCACGGCGCGAAGCGCTATTTCGGGCCGAACACATCCTACGAGACGGTGGCCAGTCTGATAGAGTTCACGCCGACGATGGGTCACGTCATCGACCTGCATCGTCGGCCCGGCGGCAATCTGGAGACGCGGATGATGGGCTCTCGACCAGCGCCGCTTTGACCGGGGCGGCCCGCCCCACCAGAACCTAAGATGCCATCAATGACACTTTACCCCGAAACGCCTGGTAGAGTGTCATTGATGACAATCATTCGACGAGGGAAAGTGCGTCCATGATGCTTGGGCCAGGCAGGCATGTTAGCGAGGGCGACCACCATAACGACGAGAATCGCTACCTGAATGCCGCACCATATCTTCTATTCCTGGCAAAGCGACACGGAGAACCGGATCGGTCGCGGCTTGATTCAGTGGGCGCTGGACCGCGCCATTCGAACCGTCAATGCGGACGCCGACGTTGATCCCGCCGATCGTGAGCTTCGCGCCGATCGCGACACTGTGAATGTGCCGGGCATGCCGCCGCTCGCGGACACCATCTTCGGAAAGATCGACCGGGCGGTCGCCTTCCTGTCCGACCTCACGCACGTTGCCACGCGCGCCAAGGGCCAGCTCTCGCCCAACCCCAATGTCCTGCTCGAGCATGGCTGGGCGCTAAAATCGCGCGGGTGGGGCAGGATGATCGGCGTCATGAACACAGCGATGGGCCATCCCGACGAGCATCCTCTTCCGTTCGACCTCACCCATTTCAAACGGCCGATCCTCTTCCACTGTCCGGCCGACGCGACCGACGAGGAGCGCCAGGCGGCGCGGGCAGGGCTTCAGAAGGATCTGGAGAGCGCTCTTCGCCTGATTCTCGACGACGAGGTTCTTATGGCGGCTGCGCCGCCGGCCGAACCTCACCCTCATGATGTTGAGCTGTTGCAGCGGTATCGCCAGCAAATCCCGGAGCTGCTGCGCCAGTTCCTGCGCGAGCATAATTTCGGGACGCCCTATCCGCGCAAGGCACTCGATCCCCTCGATGATATGGCTGCTACCTGGGCGGGCGCTGCCTTCGATTTCGAGGACACCGCGCTACAGGAGGCCGCCATGGCGCTTCGCGCGGCGAACACCTCTCTCATGGAGCTGGTCTATGAGCGCATCCATGTGATGGACCGGAACCCCAACATGGTCTGGCCGAAGACCGACTATGACGTGCGGCACGGCACGCAGCAGGTCACCCTGGATGCGATCCGGGAACTCAATGCGCGCGCCGGAACGCTGATCGGCGCGATAGATGCGTTCGAGAAGGTTGGGCGCTCCCGAATTCGTGTCGCGCCGCCGGCGCCAACGGCGCCGCAGGTGGATCCCCGCTGGGAGGCCGCGCGGACCGCGATTTCAGAGCTGGCGGCGGACCGGATGCGAGGAGGGCTTCCCGAGATCGTCGCCATGCCCAGCATGACGCTGCGCATTGTGCCGCTCGCTGCGATGGATCGGCCGGCTCTCGATCCAAAGACCGTCCTCGCTGCGGCGCTCCGCTTTCCGCCTGACAGCCAGGTCCGGGTTCAGTCAGATTCGGATGAGCGCCAATGGTGGAGCTATGGCCTGCCGCTCATTCAGACCGAAAATAACCCGGAGACCCGGTGGCGCACGCGCCTTGTTCGACCCGGCCTGATTGAATTCGAGGCGATGATCGGCGCCCGGATCGACGATGATCCCGAGATCCTGGTGAATGGTCGCGAGCTGGAAGCATCGATCGCCGCCCATCTCGAGCGTCTTGCCGCCGTGCTCGCCGACGTGGGCCTGGCCGGTTCCGGCCTCGTTTCCATCGCATTCCGGGGAGTGGAAGACGTCGAGTTGACGCGGGCCCGCGGTGGCGGTCGCAAGATCCGAAAGCCCGAGCTGTTCCTGCCTGAGCTTCAGGTGACCGATCTTGCCGCGCCGATGCAGCCGCAGCTGCAGGAGCAATTCAATATCCTCTGGCAGGCGTCGGGCTGGGCCGACGGCTCGCCGTCGTTCGACTGACCGGGTGCGCGCTGTGGAGCTCAAGCCCCCGTCACCGGAAGAGGGAGATGCCGGTCTTCAGGCGTTCCGTGAGGCAGCCAAGCTCCATGAGGATACGTTGCGCAGCCGGATGTCCCGCGAATTCTATCGAAAGGACCTGGCAAAGTGGCAGAAACTCTACGCGACGCTCGCAGGGAAACGCGCGGCAGGCTCGGCAACGGCCGTTCATTTCACTCGACTATCGGCGCTCTGCGGTGAGCTGCTGACAGAATATGGACCGGAGGCGCCGCCCAAGAAGCGGGTGCCCAAGGCGGTGGAGCCGGTGCCGTTGAGCTATCCCGACTTCCCCGACGACATTACCCATCGCATTCACTTCCTCGAAGGGCCGGGGATCCGGCGGCAACGCGCCGTTAAGCTTTCCGTCCATGCGCCGGGCATCTTCCGGCAGATCTCGGCGCGTGGCCGCGTCCTGCTCTCGATCGGGGTCCGTCAGGATCAGGTCCGGCTGTTCGAGCGCATCGTTGAAGCTATCGGCGATCTCGCCATGGCTGATTACGCCGCCGCGGGATTCGACATCGGCTATGTGATGCGGCCCGATGGAATCGCCCAAGGTCAGTCCTGGACGCCCAATCCCCTCGATCCAGCCTTGCCGACTGCCCGCGTATGGGAAGACAATCAACGGGCCCGGAGTTACGGATTGCAGGCACGCCTGCTTGGCGACCAATGGCGTGGCGCTGACGGCACCGGCCTCCCAGGTGATCTTCCGGATGTCGATGGCGAACCTTGGGATCCCGATCCGCATTGGCAGCGCGTTCTTGAACTCACACAGGCTGATCGGCTCGACGAGGCACTTACGCTGGTCGAGGCGGTGCCCGGCCGCGATCGTGAGCCTCTGTTCGACGAGGTCATCTATCTCAGATTCCTGACAGGATCGCCGCTGCGCGCGCAGGATATTCGCGTACTGGCGCGCAAACATGCGGAATCATCGCTCATTGCGGGGCGTCTGCTGGAGGAATTCGAGGCATTCCTGGGCCATCTCGATGCGCAATTCACGCTGGAGCCGCCTGTCCTGGAGGAAATGATCAGGCTTCGGCCGGATTTCGGGTCGACCATGATACCGCCCATGCCGCCCGCTTCGGATTGGGCCGCCTATCGGCGTCATATGGCGCAGTTCACGAACCACGGTGCGCGGCGCGGCCGGATTTTCTCCATCAACATCGGGGCCGCCGACACCGGGGCATCCGCGTTCTTTGCGACCGCCATGGTCGCTGCCGAAGAGGCGTTCCGCCGCGAGAGGTCGATTCCCGAGATCGGACGGGGCTGGGTGTCCGAGGTGGCGCTGCTCGATCTGGTTCGAACCCTATGGCCCTCCGCGGTCCATCAATGGCGCCCGGCGTTCCTCGGCATGCAGTCCGTCGATATCCATGTGCCGGAGCTGGGCCTCGCCATCGAGTATCAGGGGCAGCAGCACTACGCGCCCGTGACGCTCTTCGGCGGCGAAGAGGGGTTCAAGCTCACGCAATTCCGCGACGAGAAAAAGCGCGCGCTGCTGGCTCGCCACGGTGTGCGGCTCCTTGAATGGCGCTTTGATGTTCGGATCACCAGGGCAGAGCTGATCGCTCAGATGGCGGCGATGGAAATCCAGATCCCGGACTAGACGGCAAGCCTCTTCTGCCTCGGGCCGCCGTTTATTTCCTCGACGATGAAGGTGCGGGCCGGCGGTGTTTCGAGAAGGTCGATCTCTGGGAGCAGGTGGTCGAGCCATTGCATGCGTTGCCGGCGCAGGATGATGGCATCGTGTCGATCCTGATAGTGGCTGACTTCAGGATTGGCCGCGACGGTGATGACCCGGAAGGACAGGGGCCACTCTGCCATGGCCGGCTCCCAGATCGCCGCGAGATAGAAGAAATTGCCGTCTTCGAGCCGCACCCGATACTGCTTGCCGCCGCTAACGGTCATGTGGAATTCCGAGGCGGGCACCAGACAGCGCTGGCTGGGGAAGATCTGGCCCTCCGAGCGCACGAAGCGGAAGGAGGCCCCGCCGCTGAAGCGTGGATTGGAGCCCCACCGGGCCTCGACCATTTCCATTTCTTGCATATCGTCCGGATTTCGCCGGATGATGGGCAAGAGCTTTTCGAGGGGGGCCTCGGAGTCGAACGGTGTTGGCGTCGCCATGACAAGAACATATATAGAACGACGATGAGTCGCAAGGACCAGTGGAACGGATGACCGATGTGCAATGATTATCGCCTGGAGGTCGATATCGCCTCGATCGTTGAGGATTTCGACGACCTCAAGATCAAGATCAAAATGCCCGAAGGGACGCCCAATGTCGCGGCCCGCGCAGACATCAACATCAGCGACGTCGCGCCTATCGTGCGCAGCGGCGAGGGCAGGGGATCGGGCGAGCTCGTCAATCGGCGATGGAGCTGGCCTGGCCAGAATGGGCGGCCGGTCTATAATTTCCGCTCCGAGGGCCGCGAGTTCACTTCGCACCGCTGCCTCATTCCGGCCGACGGTTTCTATGAGTTCACGGCGCCGCTCGAACCGGGCCAGAAGCGCAAGACAAAATGGCTGTTCACGATGAAGGACCATCCCTGGTTCTGCATCGCCGGCATCTGGCGATCGCATCCGGAAATCGGCGAGGCGTTCACCATGCTGACGATGGAGCCCGGCGAGGATGTCGCGCCCTATCATTCCCGTCAGATCATCCCGCTACCGCGCGACCGGTGGGCCGACTGGCTTGATCCCTCAGTACCAGCAGAGGAGGTGCTTGGCCTCCTGCCGAAGGGCAGCCTCCTGCCGCTGCAGGTCTATCCACCGGCCGCGGCGCAAGCGTCGCTGCTTTGAGGTCTCAGGCCGCCGGGGGCTCGACATCCGGCGGGTTCATATAGACCCTGAATCCAGCAAGATCCTCGTCGCTCGGATTCTCCATCTCGGGGATATAGCGGATCGTCTCAGCCATATCGCGCCGCGTAACATAGTCGATGATCGAGCCACCGTTGGAGAGCTCATATTGCATCGATCCGCAATGGCGATCGACGGTGGCGAGCCCGGGCGCGAAGGCGATGGGCTTCTTGTTTCCCTTTTTGCTCACCTCATGCTTGGCGAGCGCAACGCGCAGGAATTCCAGCCTGGTGAAGCCCATTTCCGTCCGGCGTAGATCGATCCGCATCTGATCGACGAGTTCGGGTCGCTCCTGAGCATCGCGAAGCTGTTGGGCCCGCAGCTCCCTATCGTAATGCCGGTAGCCGAGATCGCGTTCGAGGTTGGTGGCCTTGAGATTGATCCCGCCATTCTCCGCGAGCTTGATGACCTCCTCGCACCGTTGGCGCCAGGTGCGGAGCAGTTCGTAGGCCGCATAGATCCACATGGGTGTCAGGGCCGACAGCTGCGCCATCCGGCCGCGCGGCGGTTCGTCGTCGAGCTGATGCTCAAGGATCTCCTGCTCGATGTGATTGAGCATGTTGTCGACCAGGCACAGCTGGCTCGCCTGCATCCTCAAAAATGGATTCTCGCCGAACCCTGCCAGGGTCATCAGGGCTTCGTAGAGTTCGGCCTGTCCGATCTCAGCCACCGGACGATATCGAGGCTCGTCATCCACCTCGTCGGGATAGGGTTCGTAGTCCACGGTCAGTCCTTTCGCGCCGGCCGTGATCGCGCCGGTCCGGGGGTGATAGTGCTCACGAGACCTTCTCCCGGAGCCAGGACGACAGCCCTGCGTCGAGGACCATTCGCGCGAGGCGCTGCGGCCCGAGTAGGATTACCCCGTCCGGGCCTTCATTCTCTGGGATGTTGCCGGTGTGCCATACGAAGAACATGCGATCATAGGCCTCCGCTTCGGCCAGCCGGCCGACATAGTCGTCGAGAGCTGCCCGAGTGGCTTGAGATTTCACTTGCACGAAGGCGCGTTCGGCAGTGCTCGGAAGCACGAGTTCGAGGTCGATCGTTTTCTGGGTCCGGCCGACCTGGCTGAGCCGGCGCCATCCGCTGCTCGAGAAGACCAGATCAACCAGCAGTTCGAAATCCTGCCAGGTCAGCAGTCGCATCAGGGGAATGATCGCCGCTGTGAGGGCGCGTTCCGCCTCTTCCGCCGCTGCGACCTCCGGTGACAGCTCATCGCTCAACCGGCGCAGCAGATAGTCGGCCGCGCGCACGTCGCAGATCGTCCCGCGGAACATCTGGACCTTGAGCAGTCGCCCGGACAGCCGGTCAGCCGTCAACAGACTGCCGCCGACCGACGTGCTGTGCCAGCCATCCAGGGTCGCGCGGCGATGGCTGTTGTCGGGCAGGATCTCGATCTCGCCGACCGGCCGACACCAATAGAGCAAGCCGCCGACGAAGGTGATGAAGATGGTATCCTCGTCGCTCTCGTAAAATGCCCGGATTTGCTTCACATCGCGAGTTGCAGCGCCGGCGTCCCCTCGACGATCCTTCATCGCGTCCCAAACGCCGGGCCAGTCGCCTGCCACGCAAAGGTCGTGCGGCACTTCGCGGTAGCCAAAGCGCAGCACGCCGTCGCGGATGCTCTCCGTCTCCCAGTCACCGCCCCGGCCCAGCTTGATGTAAAAGACGTTCGACGCCGTAACTGCGGTCATGGAATCCCCCGTTATAAGCAGGGCAATTCCGATCAGCCCGCCCGCATCGCAAGCTATACCTTCATCGTAGAAAAGATATTGAAGAGCTTGCCCTGATCGGGCGGCGGGCAGCAAAATTGGGGGGCAAATGGCTAAGGCAAACAGCAACGCACATCGCGAGAAATCGTCAAAGCCCTATAACGAACGCACCGATCTCGAAAAATTGCAGTCACAATGGACCAAATTATCCGGCCTGCACCTTCGAGAAGAGCCATCTGCGGCGATCGTCCGTTGCGCCACGGCAGCGGAGATCGCGGCCAACTATGCCATTCGGACGGAATGGGCCCGCAAGACCGAATTCGATGACACCATCGTCGACATGTTCCTGCGTTGGGCCAATGGCCTTCCGCTAAAGGTCACTCGGCTGTTCGTTCCGATCTATTTCGAGACGCCGGACAAGAGTCCGATCGGAAAGGCGCTCAAAGCGTCGGCCGAGAAGATCAACACGGTGCGCAATGCCGTGGTGCACCAAGGAGCCTTCAGCAATCCCGAGGAGGCTGAAGCCGTGATCGCCGAGGCGAAGGCCTTCATCAACACGATTGTCGGCCTGTCGATCGAAGGGTTCGACATCGAGGCGGCGGCGCGAGAATGGCAGGCGTCCCGCAAGAGCGAGGGGGGCGAATGACCTCGACGCTCGGCGGTCTGACCGTCACGCTCGGCAAGAAGCTCAAACAGTCCGACGATTTCCTGAAGGCCAAGCACAACCTGCTGACCCAGTTCGACAGCATCGACGATCTCGTCACGGACGAAACCAAGCTGTCTGCCAAGGATCGCCAGGCGATCGAGCATCATATCCTGCAGCTCCGCGCGGCGATCGCGCGCACGCTATGGTCGAACGAGTTCTACATCGGGCGCTCTCTGCTCGACGACTATATCCTGCACACCGCCAAGAATGGGGGCGGGGATGTGCCCGCGCGGGTCATCGCCGGGCTCGCGACCGCAGGCGCCGACAGGCCGGGCTTCGTCCTCTATCCGCTGACAGGTTTCGGGATGGAGATGCCGCGGATCTTCGCGAAGGACAGCAAGCTCCGCTCCGAGGCGATCTTCAGGAGCGCGGGCTTCGCCGTGAGTACCCAGAGCAATTCGTTCGACGCGGCCGTCGCCAGCATCGAGCGGATGGCAAGGGGGCTCGGCGTGAAGCAGCGCATAGACAAGTCGGATTTCCGGCACTTCGCTTACTCGGCAAAGTGGTTCGGAAAGAACCCGCTCATGCTGGTCCGCCTCACGTCGTTCACTGGCGATATGTACGAGAACCAGTTCGTCTATTCACTCAAGATCAGGGTGGCAGCGGCGAACCTGCTGATGCTGCATAGCCTGTCGCAGGAGGCAGTCGGGCCGCTCGACCGGCACCGCAATTCGTCCTTCGTCAACAATTTCGAGACGCTCGACATCGCCCATTATATGATCGGTGAGGCGATCCCTGGCCGCCCGATGTCCACGCGCCGCGTGCCCATGAACGTCTCCCAGCTCGAGCTGGCCAAGCTCTCTGACGTCGCCGCGACGCTCTCCACCACCGCACTGGCGACGTCCCGCATGCGGCGGCTTGCGGCGAAGGTGACGCAGGCGTTGAACACGGTGGAGCGAGGCTATTTTCGTCACGTCAGTATCGCCACGCATTCGAAACCGGAGAACCGCCTTTACCGCCGTCTGCTCACTGCCTTGGACTGGTTCCGGCAGTCGTTCAGTGCCCGGGCGAACGAGGCGGAGGCGATCGTCGCGCTGGCGGTGGCGTTCGAGACGCTGCTCACGGACCAATATGCCCCCGCGATTGCAGAGCGCCTGCGGCGCCGGATTGGGATTTGCATCAAAGGGGTGCCAGGCGTGGCGAACTATCAGGCCAGCGTTCTGGCGATCTACTATGCCCGCAGCGCCATCGTTCATACGGGCGAGCCTGACCACGCGATTGACATTCATCGCGGCCAGGTCGCCTTCGCGCGCTGCTTCTGTGCAATCGCCGAACGGCTCACGGCTTGGACACCGACCTCGAACAACGCCATGGGCGACCTGTTGGGCGATATTGCATGAGACCTTCGTCAGGCTGAACCTATCGATAGGCCGCCGCCCTACCGTTGAGGGCCTTCGACACTTTGCTATGATGATACCGATGCAGATACGACCCGAGAAACCTGCGGACGAGGAATTTATCCGCGCCGTAACTACTTCCGCTTTCCTCGCAGCGGAGCACAGTGACGGCAACGAGGCCTCAATCGTTGATGGGCTGCGCAATGCGGGTGCGCTGACGATCTCGCTTGTCGCTGCCAACGGTGGGAATATCGTAGGCCATGTCGCATTCTCCCCAGTCATGATCGACGGCATTCTCGACGGGTGGTTTGGGCTTGGCCCCGTGTCGGTTGACCCAAATTGCCAACGAGAGGGCGTCGGCAGTGCGCTGATCGAGGCAGGTCTCACCGACCTGAAGCGGCAAGGCTCGAAAGGATGCGTGGTTCTCGGCGATCCCGCTTACTACCGCCGGTTCGGCTTTGCCGTCGATCCCGACCTGCGGTTAGCAGGAGCCCCGCCAGAGTTTTTTCAGCGGCTCTCGTTCGATCAGCAGCACCACAGCGGCATCGTCACATATCATCCCGCATTTGGCGGCGAGTAGAGAGCCCTATTCGCTGTTTCTTGCGCTGCGTTCCGGGCCGGGTGCGTCAGCGGAAATCGCGCTATCGGCGCCCACACGCTAGACCGAGATCTTTCGATAGCCGCTTCCCTGCACGAATCCCTGTTCAAGGCACCATCGGCGGGTCAAGCCGGCGCCGGTGTCATTCGAGTAGGCGTGCGCGTTCGAGCGGAAGCGCAGAAATGAGGGCCAGGTCGAAGGGGCTGGGTGGTTCGTCGCTACATGGACAAGGACCTTCTCCCCGTTTCTGATATCGGTGGGCTTCCTGACGGCGTAATATTCGCCCCAATCGTCGCTCTTTTCGAGGACGGCCTGGGTCACCGTTTGCCGAGTGGCAGGCCGTCCGGGTTTACCGGCCTCTACCTGCGACGCAATTGTATCGCGATCGCCCCATTCCCGGAAATACACGTTGGCCCAGCAGCCAAGAACCTGATGGGCGTTGAGCGCCTCGATATCCTGGTGCCGATCGATGTCGATCCAGTGCGCCCGGTGGCCAGAGGTGTAGACAGCCCCGTCGTAAAGGATTGCGCAGAGAGAAGGTGAGAGCGGCAGGATAAAGATGGCCCCAGCGGTCTTTACCCCGAAACTCGGTCGGCCCTTGCGCGGCCGTTGAATATGCAGGCGGTTGGTCAGGATGGCCGGATCGTCGGAGGTGAAGAAGGGGAGGTCTGACCGGTTTCGCGCGATGCAAAGCGTGAGATCGTCGACGATCCGCATCGTGTCCTTGTAGTTCAGCATCGCGGCCTGGACGGCCTCCTTCGATGCCTCCTTCACCGTTGGCACGGGAAGGTCGGATCCAGGAACATCTTGCAGCGCCAGCGCCATTTCACTGGCTTTCAGCGAGGCGGCTTCCGTCCGGAGGTATTGGAGATAGATGAACCGCTTGAGGACGACCTTGACCGCTGAACCGACCGCGCCGCCATCGGACAAGTGGCGGACGATCGGCCCATAAGGGTCCTCGATGAAGTTGATCGCGTTCTCGAGAAGCTTGTTTTGCCCGTAGAAATAGTCGCCCGAGCATTGATTCCTGACGGGTGCGTTGGGAATGGCCTTCATGCGATCGAGATTGAACAGGTTGATCGCCAGCCCCTCTCCGTTGACCGTGAACGGCCGAAGGTGGACCCGAGGGACAAAGTGCTGGTTCTTGTTGTCGGCCATCTATCGGCGTGTCCGCATCATGCGTGTTCAACGGCCGGGTAGCTTGCCTCCATGATCCCCTGAAGTTTCAGAGGATCAAGGACATAGGTCGCGAGCGTAAGTCGCCTGTATCCCATCGCGACTTCCCAGTCTGTGGGGTCGAGCGCCGCAAGTTGTTTGGCGGCGATGGAATCGCCCTCGAGATAGGTCACAAGATCGAGCGCATGGAATTCGCTTCCGGCCCAGATCGACAGACTGCGCTCCTCACCGCTCAGCTTGCCCATGGTCAGGACATTGATGAGTTCATGCGCCTGGCGAACCGGATGGCCGTTCAGGGCCGCACCATGAAAGATACGATTTGCGGTGACGATTCCGGTGTGGACTTCGGCAGACGGATCGACCGCCCAGCCATGCTTCTTCAACAATTGGCTCTTGTGGGTCGTCTCCGAAAAGACCCGCCGCCGCTTGTCCAGCTGGTCGCGCCCGACCTTAATGTGATCATAGCTGTTGCGCATCTCGTGTGGTGAGCACGGGTGGTAGGCGTTCTTGCATTCGAAGAAAAACAGATGGCCATCGCGCCAGGCGACGATGTCGAGTTCAAAATCGAGCCCGCCAGCACGCAGTTCCACGCCGGATTCAACCTTGAACCCCGCGGATTTGAGCGCGTCGATCACTGCGTTCACCATCTGGTCTTCGGGGCCGAGTGCGATCGGTCGCAGGCCGTTGGCCACGATGGTGTTACGGACGAGATTCGAGGCGGCCAGCACCTGAGGGGCAATGACGTAGTAGCCGCCGAGGTCGATCAACGGTCGATATTGCAGATCGATGTGACCGGTGCTGATGGTCATTTTCATCAGATCGATCAGGGAGCGCACCTTTGCTTCGCTCCTAAAAATCAACATCATCTGCATGAAGAGATTGTCGTGAGACATCACAAAGACGGTCGACGTGAAGGTGAGGAATGTGCGCTCGGCCTCGTCCTCAATCCGCGCCAAGGCCCTTTGGTACACACCGCTCAGGAAGGTGAAGTACCTCTGAAATTTGAAGATGTCGGTGGTGGTGACATGCTCATTCACATCGGCGATCAGATCGCTGACGTTCCCAAAGTTGTTGACATCGAGGAGGAGGAGGCTCTCCACCTCCTCGCGAAACATCTGGTCCCCAGCGAAGATCGAGAAGATTTCCGGCGCCGTCGGCAGCATCATTCGATAGCGTCTGACCGGCTTTTCCGCGAGTTCGAGCAAGCCGGGAAAGGCGTCACGTTCAAAGCCCATGTCGAGAAAGTCACTCATGGACATCGGCGGGTTTGAGTTCCGGAAACGGTGGATCCGGATGATCGCTTGATTGTCGCTCTGAATGTAGCCCAAGCGGACGGAGCGCTCTATGTCCGGGTCGATCGATGAGATTGTGACGGTCTCGCCTTCGAGCGTCGCTTGATAGGGCAACCCATCAATCTGGGTTTCCGCGTCCTTGAATTTTGTGAGGCGCACGGCCGCGAGGAGCAGTCGTTCATAGACCACCGCGTCCGTCGTGATGGCAGCAATATCGACGTGATTGCAGCATTCGTCGGTGATCGGGAACAGCGAGGCATAGATCGAGAAGATCAGCGAGGCGCCGTCTACATATTCTTCCGTGGTGTAGCGGCGAGGCGACCAGGACGGCTGCGAAGGGTCGGCGACCCAGCCCTGGTAGAACTGGTTATTGAGAATCACGAGCAGGGTCTTGAGAACGCAATCTCGCCGGCTCCCGAGGATTTTGACGATTTCGTCGTAGATCGCGCGCGCGTTGGAGGCCAATTTGCTGAGCGCAATCACGGACTCGAAATAGCGAGCGCGTTCTGGAGCGTTCAACAACGGCCGTATCTGGAGTGCGGTCTTGGCGAGGGTGCCGATCAGATTGCCGGCGTAGCCGTAACGCGAAGCACGCAGCACACCTGCCCGGCGCAGGCGGGGCACCACATAGGCGGCATCGATGTACAACAGCGCGAGGAGCGTCACGGTCGCCTCGCGGCGGCGTTTTGCTTCGATATGACCGCCGAGCGTCTCGATTGCGGACCGGATCTCGGCGCCGATCGCCTTGGACATCGCAGGCCGCGGCGATTGGCCCAGCTTGGCAATCATGTCGGTCTGATTCCGTGTCGCAAGCAGTGTCGCGATGAGGGCTTCAACTGTCGCGGCGGACGAAGATACCATGAAACGCTGCTTTCCTGCTCCGGCTGTTGCTGGCGCGCCTCGTTCACCCGCTCACACGTCAATGGCGTGAACAGAAACACTGTGACGCGTTGGCCGTAAGCTGGCCCCCGAAGGCGATATAGGAATGGTCCAGGCTCCCTGCCATGAGCTGGAATGATGTCTCTCGCCCGAATACCTATGCACCGACCGGCTAGTCTAATGACAAGCTCCCACTGCGCCGAACTTCTCTCGTTTTCCCCCGGAGCTGCGAGCCGGCGAGTTTGGACAGGATCAGCGGAAATCACGCGAACGGACCCTTATGCCGGGATCAGGCGGTGGCGTCAGCGATCTGCGATCCCACGATACCAGATCACGGGGATCGCACCGCAGCGGATGTTTGGCCACGTCAGCGCGACTAACCCGGTAGATATCGGCGACATCCGTGCGTGTGCCAACGCTGGCAAGGAGCGGCGACAAATCATCGAGCCGCTGGGCGACCACATGGATAACCTCGCCCTCGCGCTGCACCTGGCCTCGCACGCCCATCATCGACGCACCCAGGACGGCGCGCCGATGCTTCTCGAACACGTTGGTCCATACCACCAGGTTGGCGACGTTCGTTTCGTCCTCCAGCGTGATGAACATGACGCCCTTGGCGGAGCCCGGCTTCTGTCTGACCAGCACGATCCCCGCGAGATTGATCCAGCGGCCGTCTTTCATGGACTGCAGCTCATCGCAGGTGATCATCTTGCGATTGCGCAATTCGTCGCGCAGGAACGCCAGCGGATGAGCCCGCAGCGACAGGCCAGAGGCCCGATAATCCTCGACCACTTCCGCGCCGGCGCCCATAGGCGCAAGGATGACCGTCGGCTCGATCGCTTCCTGGCGTAGCTTGCCTTCACGTTCGTCCGCCGCAGCGAACAAGGGCAATGCTGCATTGCCGAGCCCCTTAACGCTCCACAGTCCCTCACGCCGATTGTTCCCCAATGAGCCGAACCCATCGGCTTCGCCGATCCGATCCAGAGCGCCGCGCCCCACGCCGGCACGCCGCTGGATTTCCTCGACGCTCTCATAGTGTTGATCGGCGCGCGCCGTGACGATCGCCGCGGCATCGCGGTTGGCGAGCTCATTCACCATGCGAAGGCCCAGCCGAACGGCGAGATAGCGGCCGCCCGTTGGCTCAAGGGTGCAATCCCAGCGGCTGTGATTGACGTCGATCGGGCGGATCTCGACGCCATGCTGACGCGCGTCGCGGACGATTTGGGCCGGGGCATAAAAGCCCATGGGCTGGGCATTTAGCAGCGCGGCGCAAAACACATCTGGATGATGGCATTTCACCCAACTGCTGGCGTAGGCGATCAGCGCAAAGCTCGCGGCGTGGCTTTCCGGGAAACCATAGGAGCCGAAGCCCTCGATCTGTTTGAAGGTGCGCTCCGCGAATTCCTGATCGTATCCGCGCGCGACCATGCCATCGATCAGCTTGTCCCGAAAATGTGAGACGCCGCCTGTCAGCTTGAACGTCGCCATCGCGCGCCGAAGCAGATCCGCTTCGCTCGGTGTGAAGCCAGCGCATTCGATGGCCACGCGCATCGCCTGCTCCTGAAACAGCGGCACCCCCAAGGTCTTCTCGAGCACGCGCCGCAGTTCCTCGGTCGGATAGGTGACGGCCTCCTCGCCGTTGCGCCGGCGACGATAAGGGTGGACCATATCGCCCTGGATCGGCCCGGGGCGCACGATCGCCACCTGAATGACCAGATCATAGAAGGTGCGCGGCGCCATCAACGGAATGGACGCCATCTGTGCGCGGCTCTCGATCTGGAAGACACCCAAGGTATCGGCCTTGCGGATCATCGCGTAGGTCGCCGGATCCTCGGCGGGGATGGTCGCGAGATCGAGCTTCAGGCCCTTGTCATTCTCCATGAACTCGAACGCCCGCCGCATGCACGACAACATGCCCAGCGCCAGGACATCGACCTTCATGAAGCCCAGGAGATCGATATCGTCTTTGTCCCATTCGATCACCTGTCGATCTTCCATCGCAGCCGGCTCGATGGGCACCAGTTCGTCAAGCCGATCGCGCGTCAGCACGAATCCGCCAGGATGCTGCGACAAATGGCGCGGCGTATTGATGAGCTGACGGGCCAATTCCAGGGTCAGCACCAGGCGCCGGTCGGCGAGGTCCAGATTGAGCTCTTCCGCGTGTTTTTCCTCGACGCCATCCTGGCTCCATCCCCAGACGGACCCGGCCAGACCCGCCGTCATGTCCTCGCTCAGGCCGAGCGCCTTGCCGACTTCGCGGACCGCGCCCCGCGCGCGATAGCGGGTCACGACGGCCGTCAGCGCCGAGTGCGTCCGCCCATAAGTCTCATAAATCCACTGGATCACTTCCTCCCGGCGCTCATGCTCGAAATCGACGTCGATATCGGGCGGCTCGCGCCGCTCGGCCGACACGAAACGCTCGAACAGCAATTCCGAGCGCACCGGATCGATCGAGGTGATGCCCAGCACGTAGCAAACGGCACTGTTCGCGGCCGACCCACGTCCCTGGCAGATAATCTCGCGCCGCCGCGCTTCGGTCACGATGGAATGGACGGTCAGGAAATAGGGCGCATACTCAAGGTCCGCGATGAGCTTCAGTTCGTGCACCAGTTGCGAGCGCACCTTGTCATCGACCCCCTCGGGATAGCGGTCGGGGGCTTTCTCCCAGGTCAGCCGCTCCAGCTCCTCCTGCGGCGTCCGGCCGGGCACATTGATCTCATCCGGATATTGGTAACGGAGCTCCTCAAGGCTGAAACTGCACCGCGCTGCGATCTCGAGCGTGCGAGAGACGGGCGACGCATCCTTGAGATAGCGACGGAACAGCCGCTCCATTTCCTGGCCGGTCTTGAGATGCCGATCGGCGAACCGCTCGCGCCGAGCGCCCAATTCGTCGATCGTGCATTTCTCCCGGATGCAAGTGACAACATCCTGCAGCATGTGGCGCTCCGCCGCGTGGTAGAGCACGTCATTGGTCGCGACCGTAGGAACGCGAGCCGCAGCCGCCAGGTTCGCGAGATCACGCAGCCGGATCGCATCTTTCGGTCGCCGCCGGATCGTCAGAGCCAGATAGGCACGGTCGGCGAAAATCCGTTTCGTCCGCGCAAGGGCGGCCTCGGTGCCGACGTCTGCCCGGTCAGGACTCAGGATCGCGATGAGCCCGTCATTCCATTGTTCGACATCCGACCAGTCGAGATGACAGGCTCCCTTGCCGCCGCGTTCTTTGCCGATGCTGAGCAGTCGGCACATTCGGCCATAGGCTGCGCGATCCGTCGGATAGAGCAGTAGCGCCGTGCCGTCGCTCAGATCGATCCTGCATCCGATGATGGCACGAACGCCGGTGGTCCGTTCGGCATCCCAGGCCCGGACGATGCCGGCGACCGATCCTCGATCAACGACGCCGAGAGCAGGCAATCCGAGCAATGCGGCCGCGGCGAACAGCTCCTCGGGGGATGATGCGCCCCTCAGGAAGCTGAAGTGCGTCATAACCTGCAGCTCGACATAGTTGGCGTCGACCTCGCTCATGCGAACGCACCGTGGATGAACCAGCGCATGGTGCCCGTAGCCGGATTTACGCCGTCACCGAGCCGGAACAGCCAGTACCGACCGCCTGTCTCGGTCTCGACCTGATAATAATCCCGGACGATCAGCGCCTTGTCGGCCTCATTGCCGCTCTCGCGCCACCATTCGCCGTGCAAGCGTTCCGGACCATCGCCTCGGGTCACCCGATAGCGCTTTCGACGCCACACGAAGAGGCGAGGGGCATCGTCTGGCAGCAGGGCGACCACGTCGATTGGCTCGGGTCGATCCAACATGCGGGCGGGGCGAGGGAGGTCATCGTCCCACTGGGCGCCGCTATCTTTCGCAAGGGCGGGCATCGTGGTGATCGAGCGCTCAGGCATACTGCTCGCGTGCGGTGCCGCCCGATGCAGGCTCCGTGGACCAAAACGGTTGGCGAGCGCATCGACCAGAGAGGCGAGGTTCGGCCCGCGTCGCGGGCTTTCCAACCCTTCATCCTGTTGGGCCGCGAGCGCGTCAGCCAGCGGCGTCACGAGGGTCATTGCCTCAATGCCAAGCCCTGGCTCGACCGTCTCGATCTTAGCGCACAGCAATTTCGCGAGATGGCCTGCGTCGCGGGATGCGGTTGCGGTCCCGATGCGGATCGCCTGATTGTGGCCGTCCACACGGTGGAAATAGCAATCCAATCGGCGAGCACCCTTGCCGATACAGGTGAGCTGCCCCACCACATCGGCAACGAGATCGCCGATCACCTGGGCGAAGGCTTCAGGTGTCGCGATCGGCTCCATGAAACCTCGACGGGCCCGCGGCAGATGTTCAGGGTAGATCGGCTCGATCGGCTCGGGCACGAAGCCGAGCGCCTGATCCAGCCGCCGATGCAATTCGCGGCCGAACCGTTTGGCGAGAGGGCCGCGCGGCGCACCGATGAGCTGTTCGATCCGCTCAAATCCGAGCTTGCGCAAACCTTCGACCTCGCGTCCTGGCAATCGCAACGCCGATATCGGCAGGATGGAAATGGCAGTGCGGTGTCCGCCCGGCTCGATCGTGACCGGCCGGCCGGCGGGTACATGCCGCGCAACGGCATGGGCGCAGCCTGCAGTGTCGGCCACAGCGATCTGCAGAGCCAGCCCCGACGCGGCAACACGGCGATGGAGATCCTTGAGCAGCGCCTTCTCGGTGCCAAAGAGACCCGCGCAGCCGGTGATGTCGAGCCAGATTCCGTCGGGCGCATCCGGTGATACGAAGGGTGAGTATCGGCGGCCCGCCCATAGCGCGAGATCGCGAAGTCCCTGCAGGTCGCCCTCCGGGTCGGCATCGACGACCTGCAATTCAGGGGCAAACGCTCGGGCCTTCGTCACGGTCATGCCGACGCGGACACCGAGCGCCTTAGCCTCGGCATCGACGGCAGCAATGACTTTCCTGCCGTGATCGGGCACCGCGGTCACCAGCGGAAGATCAAGGACCAGGCCGTCACGGCACTCAGGCGACAATTTTGCGATCTTCCGCCGCAGCCGGTCGGTCGACCAGTGCGGCAGGAAGAGCGATACGACCCGTCGCATCGCACGCCTCCACGATCCAGGCGTGCGGATTACCACCGCGCACACGTTCCAAATCCACATGCCAGCGAGGGCGACCCAGGCTCGGCAGACCGAGATCTTCGCTTGGTGAAGCGGTGATCCGCCAGCGTGTCATCGCTGCCGTCCCTTCGGCGACCTGTTCGGCCTTCGCCGCGCGACGAAACACGAAGGCCGCTACACCCGAGCTTTCCGCCGCCAATTGCAGGCGCTTCGATGCAGTAGTCGAATATTTCCCGACTTCGCCAACCACACCGGCGATGCCAGGGTGATGCAGGCACTCCTCCATCGCGAGCAGGACATTGGTGTCGCTGCCGGCCTCGACATAGATGACCCGATCTGGATGAAGACCGGCGAGATGAAGGGCAGGGGCAAACAGGTCGCGCCAGCGCAGGCACCAGAAGACGGGACCTTCCATTCGCGCCAGGATTCCCGCCAGAAAGACCGTCGCACTCGCCTAGTCCGCGAGATCGGGACTGCCCATCATTTCATGGAGAGCACCTGCAGCAATGCCTCCGCCCGGCAATCGCTGATCCAGTTCGTCGATGCCGAACGGGATCGCTTCGCGCTGAACGCCTACGCCCTCGATACGCGCTCGCAAATCTTCAAGGACGGTTGATTGACGCATGGCATTCAGGAGACTCGGGACTCGTTGATTCGTTCCTTATTTGTTCCTGTTCCCGGCGATGAGTCAAGCAGCTCAAATGCACCGCTTCCGAAGCCTGTGGAATCCGCCAGAAAAAAAGCGCCTTCGGTCCTTTGTGGGATTCACATCCACCAAAGTGCATAGTAGATTCATGCTATGTTCCATCAGGCAGACCTATTCGAAGCATCCGTCGAACCCGCGCGAGGGATGGACACGCCGGGGCTTTTGGCGGCGATCGCCGCAGCTTCGCCGCGGCCAAAATTCTCCTACATGCTCCTCCAGCTCCTGGAGGAAGTCGCTGACGAAAAGGGCAGGGCTGGACCGAGCGTGATGGTGAACGGCGACGCCGTGCCTGTCCGCGACTGGCTGTGCGATGCGCTGGCTCCGATCGCGCAGCGTACACCCTGGCGCCGTTCGACGATCGAAACCGTGCGGTCGGCACTTGAGCAGGCTGACGAACTACCGGCCGATCCGACACAGGCTGACCGTGTCATTGAAGAAAGGGTCCGTGAGCGGGTTCGCCAATCGGGCCGCTGCAATGTCAGCCGCGCAGTGTCGGATCTATGTCGGGGCGGCCTCCTGCGACGCCACTATCAGGGCTATCGGGTGGATCATCAAAATCGCGGCGCCCAGCGCGAGGCAGTCTACACGATCATGCCGGACACCTTGGCGGCGCTACGCCGGCGATGAGCTGCCGCTGATCGCAAGATCGGCTTCTACTGCGGTCGCGCGCATCAGGCGATCGGGCATCTCCAACAACTTCACGGCCGCCGCGGTGATCGCTTCGGCTTCGGTGGGATAGGATTCGGCCGAGCTGATCGATACCCCATCGGGCAATGCGACCGTTGCCTGAAATCCGTTGCCTTTAGGTGTCGCGCTCAATCGGACTTCCATGAAAGGTCTCCGCGTTGTATCGGGACTGATATTCTTATAAGATATTGATATTTAACATAATATATATTATCGCTCTAAGAATTTGCGATTGTGGCACGTGTCCGCATCGGCCTATTCCGGTTTGAATGCGAAGTTACTCAATGATATGATGTCGGCGGTAGAAAGTCGCCCATGTTTGATACGATCACATACGCATTCACCAAAGATCTACCCGGCGGCCCAATCTATAGGCCGGCCGATCCGATGCCGCATGAGATCAATTCCGACGAGAGCGATGACGATACTAACGAGCTTTCGCGTGGCCGCCTGATCGGTGGCGTGATTTCGCTTGTCCTGCTCGTGGCGACGGGTGCCTATCTTTACCTGACGCTCTGACCGGTCCTTTACTTCCGCAAGTTCGGATCGGTGAAGAAACCGCGATTGAGTTCGCGGCCGACCTCGGATTGTAGATCAACATTCGCGCCACCGCGATTGTTACGGGCGGCTTCCGCTGCCGCCCGATCACCGTCCAGCTTCGCCTGTCCATCAGCGATCATGCGGGCAGCGGCGCCAGGGTCGCCGCCTCCCCCACCGCTACCGATCCCGCTAACCCCGCGCGGATTATAGGAGCCGCGCACATCGCCGGCGTCGAGATCGATCCGCGACACGTCGACCAGCGACGGGTCCTTGATATCGCCGCTGATCTCGGACCAAAGCGCGTCTCGTTTTTCCTGTGCCCACTGTTGAATCAATTGGTCACGGACCGCGCGCTTCTGCGGCGTTAAGTCGGTCGCCCAAAGCTCGGGCGCATCAAGGTTGGGATGAAGGGCCTGTTGCAGCCTGTACCATTGCGCAAGATCCTGGCTCATATTCTCGCTGAGCTGCATCCCGTGCGATTCGGCGAAGCTCGCATCGCGCGCGAGGGATTGCGATAGCTCTTCCATACGCCGCGCGGCCTCGGAATAGGATCGTGCCCGCGAAAGGGCGTCCTCGGTGCTCACCGAGGACGATGACGTCACCGATGACCGGCTGAACGAGCCTGAACGAACATAAGTGCCGTCGGATGTGCTAGCTCCGCTGCCGTTGGAGTGCTCGTCGCGCACACCGCTTGAAGACGAGCTGGAGCTGTCGGAGGAACGCGTTTGATCCGTGCCATAGCGAAGATTGTCGACCTGTTGCCCGGTCTTGCTGACCCCAAGGGAACCGCCGACATTGGGA
>NZ_SCMK01000026.1 GCF_005503355.1 Sphingomonas sp. 1F27F7B | reverse complement strand
CCGGCCAACGTGCCTGGGGGCATGCCCCCAGGCACGTTGCCATCCCATCAACCAACCATCATGAAGGAGCCGGACTCTACCTCTGAGTGGTAACAATCAGGGGCGCACGTCAGGGCGCACGTCATTCGGTTTGCCCGCCTCACTGACTCGCCCCTTGAGCGTGCATTTTGCACGACGGCTATACGGCGCACGCTCTAAGAATCTCTAAAACGCTGGCTATAGCGCCGTGCAGACGTCCGCCGATCCAGACAGCGTGCGCAGAGGCGGGTTGTGCCGGAAGCCGCCATTCGCAAATGTCGCAGGGAATGACGGAAAAGTCCCAATTTCGGCCGTTAGGCCGGCGCTCGGACTGGGCGAACGAACGGCGGGTTCGGGATTGCGCCGAACCAGACTGAACGGCTGAGATGGGGCGCATAGCTGCCGATCAGCGCCCTCGCATGGCCTGCGTTGAGGCAGTCTTATTTCACGGATGAGGCACTTTTATCCGTGCTCAACAAGTCATGTTGGGACCGGATAAGAGCGCCTCAAGAAAATGGCAGAAAACTGCGAGAGGCAGTTTTCCGTCTGCGCGCCGTACTCGCCTAACAGTGCCTCAAAATCGTAATTTCGCGGATAACACTGCCTCAGAAATAGAGTGCGCAAAAATCCCTTTTATCTCAGCCGGTTGCTTGAGGCCCGGTAGCAGGCGGGAATTGCGCCTTCGCGGCCAGCATCCAACGCCACCTGACAACTATTGGACCGGTTGCTGACCGGCGGTTTTCGGGACGGAATGTCCGATATCCGCCGTTGCCAGATAAGCCGGCGCTAAGACCGCTAGCCCGCCATGCCCTTTGCCCGTCGCCGCAACTACCTAGCATAGGCCGCTAATCGATAGGCAGGATAGTCAACAAACTCGGCCGGTCGCCGCTCCGCGGTTTCCGGTGGCGAAGATCAGATTCCCCCAATAACCGCTGTTCGTCGCTAGCTCCGGAATACGACCGTCTTCCGCCCGTTCATCGCCACCCGGTGCGTCACATGCCAGCCGACCGCATGACCAAGGACATGATTTTCGATCTCTCGCCCCTTGCGGACCAGATCCTCGGGCGTGTCCTCATGGGTTACGCTCTCGACCGCCTGATGGATGATCGGCCCTTCATCCAGCTCCGCAGTGACATAATGCGCCGTGGCCCCGATCATCTTTACGCCGTGCGCATAGGCCTGATGATAGGGCTTCGCTCCCTTGAAACTCGGCAGGAAGCTGTGATGGATGTTGATGCAGCGCCCGGACAGATGGGCGGCGAGATCATCCGATAGAATCTGCATGTAGCGGGCCAGGATCACCAGTTCCGCACCGCTCTCCTCGACCAGCGCCTTGATGCGTGCCTCCTGCTCGCCGCGGGTATCTGGGGTGATGGGCAGGTGATGAAAGGGAATGTCCCGGATGTCGCTCGCGGTGAGCGCGGAGGCCGGATGGTTGGATGCGATGCCGACGATCTCGATCGGCATCTCCCCCATCCGCACCTTGTAGAGGAGATAGGCCAGGCAATGGTCAAACCTGGACACCAGGATCAGCACTTTGACCGGCTGATCGGTTCGCACCAGCTTCCAGTCCATGTCGAACGCGTCGGCGAGCTGGGCGACGGCGTCCGCCATCACGGAACGTTCGCTGTTACTCTCGAAGACGATGCGCAGGAAGAAACGCCCTGTCTCGCTATCCTCGAACTGGCGCGACTCCAGGATGTTGCCGCCATGCTCGAAAATGATCCGGCTGACATTGTAAACGATGCCCGGTCGGTCCGGGCAGTTGACGACCAGCGTATAGGATTGCGGCATTCAGCCTTCTCCGGGGTGCGCCAGCTGGACCAGGGGCGCCAGGGTGTGAAAATCGCTGGAGTGGAAGACCAGCGGCATGACCTCGTCGGCGGCCGCGGCCTGGTGGAGACGGAACAGGACGATGTCGTGATCGCCCGCGGCGATTTCCTGCTCGACCGAGCATTCGAGCCAAGCCGCCGCGTTCGCGAGAAAGACGGCGCCGTCGGGCGTTGCTTCATATTCCAGCCCGCGGAAGCGGTCGTCGCTCCACTGGGCAAGCTGGCGCGCGGTGGCGGCATGGCCGTTGCTGAGGAAGGAGATTCCGACGCGCTCGCAGGTCCGCAGCTGCCGCCAGGTTCCGGAGCCACGCTTGATACACACCGACACCAGCGGCGGGTTAAGCGAGATTGCCACGAAGGCGCTTGCGGTCATGCCCACGGGCTTGCCCTGGTCGAGGGCGCACAGAGCGGTGACGCCGGTCGGGAAGCGGCCGAAGAGACGGCGCAGCTCGGCATCCTCGCTGATGGTGCTCAAAATGTTCATGTGCTTGAATCCTCGACTGCCGGGTTCGACCGGCCCGGCATTTTGCGGGTCACGCCGGAGCCGTGACCAGCGGCGCAGCCTCTTCCGGCCGCTGGGCGTACCGCCGGGCCAGCGCCGCGCAGACCATCAGCTGCATCTGGTGAAAGAGCATGAGCGGGAGGACGATCAAGCCGACCGAACTCGCTGAGAAGATGATGTTCGCCATCGGCAGGCCGCTCGCCATGCTCTTCTTCGAGCCGCAGAACACGATGGCGATCTCGTCCTCGACGGTGAAGCGCAGGAGGCGACTGACCGCAGTGGTGAACACCAGCACGATGCCCAGGATCACGAGATCCAGCACTATGACCAGCGCAAGGCTCTGCGGGGTGACCTTGCTCCAGATCCCTGCGACGACGCCTGCGCTGAATGCCGAGTAGACGACGAGCAGAATCGATCCGCGATCGAAGACCATCGTCAGCGTCTTCTGACGGCTCAGCCAGTTCCCGATGAGCGGCCTGGCGCCTTGGCCGACGACAAAGGGCAGCAGGATCTGCACGGCTATATCCCGCACCGAGTCCAGCGACATCCCGCCGGAATTGGCGCTCAGCAACATCGTCGCGAGCAAAGGCGTGATCACCACGCCCGCCAGGTTCGAGACCGAGGCGCTGCAGAGCGCGGCCGGGACGTTGCCGCGTGCGATCGAGGTGAAGGCGATCGACGACTGCACCGTCGAGGGCAGCAGGCACAGGAACATCAAGCCCGTGGCCAGGCCGCTGTCGAGATAGCCGCCGGTCAGCTTCAGCACCGCGAAGCCGACCAGCGGGAACACGGCGAATGTCGTGACGAACACCAGGCCCTGCAGTCGCCAGTGCGTGATGCCGGTCCAGATCGCCTTCGGGGAAATCCGGGCACCATATAGGAAGAAGAGGATCGCGATGGCGGCATGCACCACCTGATCGAGCACGTCCTTCCCTACCCCCTTCGCGGGAAGGATGGCCGCCACGGCCACCATGGCCATGATCGCAAGGATATAGGGATCCAGCCGCAGCCGGCGCAGAAGAGCATTCATCAAGGGCTCCAGAAGTTGGGCACACGGCTAGACCGGAAAGGTCGCGCGCTCGGGCTGGTCACCGAATGCGCGCGACATGTCCAGCAGCCTGTCAGGCCGAGAGCGCCTTGCGAACGATTGCCGCGCCTGCACCCAGCGCGTCCAGCTTGCCCCGCGCGACATGGCGCGACAAGGGCGCCATCCCGCAGTTGGTGGAAGGATAGAGCTTGTCGGCATCCACGAACTGCAGCGCCTTGCGCAGTGTGTCGGCGACTTCCTCGGGGGTCTCGACGGTGTCGGATGCCACGTCGATGGCGCCCACCATGACCTTCTTCCCCCGAATGAGCTCGATCAGGTCCATCGGGACGTGGGAGTGATGGCATTCCAGCGAGATGATATCGATTTTGGACTTTTGCAGGTTGGGGAAGGTTTCCTCATACTGGCGCCATTCCGACCCCAGGGTCTTCTTCCAGTCGGTATTGGCCTTGATGCCATAGCCGTAGCAGATGTGGACGGCGGTCTCGCACTTCAGCCCTTCAGCCGCCCTCTCCAGGGTGGCGATGCCCCAATCGTTCGCCTCGTCGAAGAAGACATTGAAGGCCGGCTCGTCGAACTGGATGATGTCGACGCCCGCGGCCTCCAGCTCCCTGGCTTCCTGATTGAGGATCTGCGCGAATTCCCAGGCCAGCTTCTCGCGGCTCCGATAGTGGGCATCGTAGAGCGTATCGATCATCGTCATCGGGCCCGGCAGCGTCCACTTGATCGGCTGATCGGTCTGCGCACGCAGGAACTTCGCGTCCTCGACGAAGACGGGATTCGGACGAGAGACGGCGCCGACGACCGTCGGCACGCTGGCGTCGTAGCGGTTGCGGATCCGGACGGTCTCGCGCTTCTCGAAATCGACGCCGCTCAGGTGCTCGATGAACGTCGTGACGAAATGCTGGCGGGTCTGCTCGCCGTCGCCGACGATGGTGATGCCCGCCTGCCGCTGATCCTCCACGGCCAGGCGCAAGGCATCCTGCTTGCCCGCGACCAGCTCTTCGCCTTCCAGTTTCCAAGGCGACCAGAGCTTCTCCGGCTCCGCGAGCCAGGAAGGCTTGGGCAGGCTGCCGGCAGTCGAGGTGGGCAACAATGTCGTCATGATGGGTAACCTTGTATTTTGTCGGGGGATCAGGCGGCGAAGCTGGCGGACCATTGTGCGAGCACGGCCTGATAGGGCTTGATGAAGCGCTCCTCGGCGAACCTGCCCTGCTCGACGGCCAGCCGGCTGCGCTCCTCGCGATCGTAGACGATGCGGGTCAGCGAATAGTCCTGGTACTTGAGGCTGGGCTGATAGAGTTCCGCCGCCGCGGAATTGGCGTTGTAGATTTCCGGGCGATAGATCTTCTGGAACGTCTCCATCACGCTGATGGTGCTGACCAGCTCGAGGCTGGTATAGTCGCCGAGCAGGTCGCCGATATGATAGAAAGCATAGGGCGCAACGCTGTTCGGCGGCATGAAGTAGCGCACCTTCATGCCCATCTTGGCGAAATACTCGTCGGTCGCGGAGAACTCATCGTTGCGATATTCGACGCCCAGCACAGGGTGTTCGTTCGTGGTGCGATGATAGGTCTTGCTGCTCGACACGCTGAGGCAGATGACCGGCGGCTTGCCGAAATTGTCCCGATAGGCGCTCGAGTTCAGGAAGTGCTTGAACAGGTTGCCGTGCAGGTCGCCGAAATCCTGCGGCGCCCCGGAATTGGGATGGTTCTTCATATGCTCCGGCAGCACGACGCTGAAGTCGTAGTCGCGGACATAGGACGAGAAGTTGTTCCCGACCATCCCGTCGATACGCTCGCCGGTCTTCTTGTCGACGATCGTCGTCTGAAGGATCTCGATCAGGGGGAAGACCTCGTCGCTCCCCTCTGATGCCATGCTCATCTCGGCGGTGATAATCTTGAGCTCGACCGAATAGCGATCGCCCTTGGGGTTGTCCCAATGCGCCAGGGAATTGAAGCGATTGTCGATCATCCGCAGCGTGTTGCGCAGATTCTCTTGGCGGCTTTCTCCTCGCGCCAGATTGGCGAAGTTGGTCGTGATCCGCGTGTTGTCGGCGGGACGATAATCCTCGTCGAAGGCGATGCTCTTTATCGAGAATGTGAAAGCGCTCTTACTCATGACCGACCACCTGCTGTTGCGGGACGGGAGGGTCGAAGGAAGAGCGCGCGAGAAGCGACACGGCAGGACGCGGTCAGCCAAAGGGCAGCGGACACGCGACGCCATCGTGCGTCTGGCGCGATCCACCGGAGGAACCCCCGTCCGAGGAACGTTATCGCGTCGGAGGCAGGTCTCCTGGCTAACGGGTCATCACGTCGGCCCCGGCCTTCCCGGCGCCGCCTCCCAATTTCTTGGGCGAGGCGCCAGTGACACGAAATGGGTCCGCCGCTCGCCGCTTACAGTTGCGGGGGCAGCGCCGGATTCTGTCCGAAAGGACACCACCGGCTTCCCGTCTTAGCCCCGCCGTCATGCCTGAGGCGGGGAACCTCGACGAGCCGCTTCAACACCATCGAGGGTGTCCTGTCAATGATGATATAAAGATATCTTTATGTCGTTATTTCATGTTTCGTCGCCGTAGAACAGCTCGCCGAGGCGAATCTCCTCTCTGCCCTGCGACACGCGATGGGCGTTGGTGTCGCGCAGCGAATAGACGCAGCCGCAATATTCCTGCTGGTAGAAACGCTCGCGCTTCGAAATCTCGATCATCCGGCTGGCGCCGCCGCCCTTGCGCCAGTTGAACGTCCAGTACGCCATGTCAGGATAGTGCGATGCCGCGCGCTCGCCGGAACCGTTGATTTGGTTCATGTCCTTCCAACGCGAAATGCCGAGCGACGAGGTGATCACCGGGAAGCCATGCTCGTGCGCGTAGAGCGCGGTTCGCTCGAAGCGCATATCGAAGCACATGGTGCAGCGGATGCCGCGCTCAGGCTCCCATTCCATGCCCTTGGCGCGTTTGAACCAATTAACCGTGTCATAGTCGGCATCGACGAACGGCACCCCGTGCGCCTCGGCGAAGCGGATATTCTCCTCCTTGCGGAGGATATATTCCTCCTTGGGATGGATGTTCGGATTGTAGAAGAAGATCGTGTAGTCGATGCCACTGGCGGTCATCGCTTCCATCACCTCGCCTGAGCAGGGCGCGCAGCACGAATGCAGAAGCACCTTCTTGCGCCCGTCGGGCGGCGTCAGGATCGGGCGGCCGATTTCGGTCGTCATGTCATTTCCAGATATACAACGGGCCGCGAGGACTCCCCAGTCCCCGCGCCCCGTAGCCACCGCAAGCGGTAGTCTGTTCAGGTCTGCGGCATGCCCTGGGGCACGATCGTCTTGATGATCGAGGCGTCGAGCTCCTCGAAATCGTGCAGGCCGATTACGTCGTACAGCTCCTGACGGGTCTGCATGCGATCGACCATCTTGTGGGTGCCGCCATTGGCCTTGATCGACGCATAGAGTTCGGCCTGCGCCTTGTTGGCGGCGCGCAGCGACGAAACCGGCCAGATCACCATTTTGTAGCCCATCTCCTCGAATTCCTTCGCGGTATAGAAGGGCGTCTTGCCGAACTCGGTCATGTTGGCGAGCAGCGGCACCCCCGGCATCGCGGCGGCGAACTTTTCGAACATCTCGCGCGTGTTCAGCGCCTCCGGGAAGATCGCGTCGGCGCCGGCATCGACATACATCCTGGCGCGCTCGACCGCGGCGTCAAAGCCCTCGACGCCGGCCGCATCGGTACGGGCCATAATGACGATGTCGCGGCTCGCCTTCTTGGCCGCAGCGACCTTGGCCGCCATGTCGATCGCGGGGACCAGGTTCTTGCCGTTCAGGTGCCCGCACTTCTTGGGCAGGATCTGGTCTTCCAGATGCACCGCGCCTGCGCCCGCATCCTCGAAGGTGCGGACCATGTGCATGACGTTCAGCACCTCGCCATAGCCTGTGTCGCCATCGACGAGCAGCGGAAGCCCCGAGGAACGGGCGATCTGGCGAATGAAGAACGCCACCTCGTCCACGGTGATGATGCCAAGATCGGGCAGGCCCATGCTCGCCGTCATCGCCGCGCCGGAGAGGTACAGGCCATCAAAGCCCGCATTGCGCGCCTGGATGGCAGCCTGACCATTATGCGCGCCCGGCAGCTGGTAGATGCCCGGGCGAGCAAGCGCGGCGCGGAAGCGGGTGCCGGCAGATTCGGTCGGCAGGTCGTCGGCTACGAGATACGGCAAAATCGATACTCCTTCAGGCGGCCCAATCAGGCGGCTACGTCTTCGCCGCGCTCGGCGAGCGGCACCCAGGTCAGGTCCTCGGGGCCGGTATAATGGGCCGAGGGGCGAATGATCTTGTTGTCCTCGCGCTGCTCGATGACATGGGCTGCCCAGCCCGAGGTGCGCGATATGACGAAGAGCGGCGTGAACATCGCGGTCGGCACGCCCATCAGATTGTACGAGACCGCCGAGAACCAGTCGAGGTTGGGGAACATCTTCTTCGCGTCCCACATCACGCTCTCGATCCGCTCGGCGACCGAGAACTGGCGCTGCGCGCCGGCTTCGTCGGCGAGGCTCTTGGCGACGCGCTTGATAACCACGTTGCGCGGATCGGAGACGGTATAGACCGGATGGCCGAAGCCGATGATGACTTCCTTGGCCTCGATCCGGCGGCGGATGTCGAACTCGGCCTGGTCCGCGCTCGAATAGCGCTTCTGGATCTCATAGGCGACTTCGTTGGCGCCGCCATGCTTGGGTCCGCGCAGGGCGCCGATCGCGCCGGCGATCGCCGAATACATGTCCGAGCCCGTGCCCGCGATCACACGGGCGGTGAAGGTCGAGGCGTTGAACTCATGCTCGGCATAGAGGATCAGCGAGGTGTGCATTGCGCGCACGAAGCTCTCCGACGGAGGCGTGCCGTGCAGCAGATGGAGGAAGTGCCCGCCGATGCTGTCGTCGTCGGTCTCGACTTCGATCCGGCGGCCGTGATGCGCGAAATGGTACCAGTAGAGCAGGATCGAGCCGAGCGAGGCCATCAGCCGGTCGGCGATATCGCGCGCGTCGGGCAGGTTGTGATCGTGCGCCTCGGGCAGCACGCAGCCCAGCGCCGAGACGCCCGAGCGCATCACGTCCATCGGATGCGCGGCGGCGGGAATCGCCTCCAGCGTTTCCTTCACCGAACGCGGCAACCCGCGCAGCTTGCGCAGCTTCTTCTTGTACGCGATCAGCTGCGTCGCGGTCGGCGGGCTGCCATGGACGAGCAGGTGCGCGATCTCCTCGAACTCGCTGGTCTCGGCGAAATCGAGAATGTCATAGCCGCGATAATGCAGGTCGTTGCCGGTACGGCCGACGGTGCACAGCGCGGTGTTGCCGGCGGTGACGCCCGAAAGCGCGACCGACTTCTTCGGCTTGAAGGCAGGAACGTCGTTCATCGGATCCTCTCTCAGAAACTGTCGGCCGGCACGCGCACCCAGCCTTCCATCAGGATGCGTGCGCTGCGGCTCATGATTGCCTTGGTGACGGTCCATCGCCCGTCGACCTGCCGGGCCTCGGCGCCGACGCGCAGCGAGCCCGAGGGATGGCCGAAGCGGACCGCGTTCCGCGCGCCACCGCCTGCGGCCAGGTTGACCAGGGTACCGGGGACCGCCGCCGCCGCCGCGATCGCGACCGAAGCGGTGCCCATCATCGCGTGGTGGAGCTTGCCCATCGACAAAGCGCGGGCGAGCAGGTCGATCTCGCCGGCCGCCACTTGCTTGCCCGACGAGGTCACATGGTCGGCCGGCGGCGCGACGAAGGCGATAGCAGGGGCTCGGCCGGTCTTGGCGATGCCCATGCGGGTGGCGCCTGCGGTGCGCAGTGCCTCGAAGCGCTCGAGCGCGGCGGGATCGGAATTGAGCGCCTCGCGCAACTCTGCGCCGGTGTAGCCCAGGTCCGTGGCGTTCACGAATACGGCAGGGATGCCGGCGTTGATCAGCGTCGCCTCGATCGGCCCGTCAGGCCCGTCGAGCGTATCGACCAGATTGCCGGTCGGGAACATTGCACCTTCGCCGTCCGCCGGATCCTCGAACTCGAGCACGATCTCGGCCGCGGGGAAGGTCACCCCGTCCAGCTCGAAGTCGCCGGTCTCCAGTACCTCGCCGCCCGACACCGGCACATGCGCGACGATCGTCTTGCCGATATTGGCCTGCCAGATGCGGACGGTGCGGATGCCGTCGGGGCTCCCGTCATTGGCTTTGGCATCGACATAGCCGGCCTGGATCGCGAAGGCGCCCGCTGCGGTGGAAAGGTTGCCGCAATTGCTCGACCAGTCGACCAGGTTCTCGCCGATCGCGACCTGGCCGTAGAGATAGTCGACATCGTGATCGGGCACGCTCGCCGGGCCAATGATCACACACTTGCTGGTGCTGGAGGTCGCCCCGCCCATGCCGTCGATATGCGCGGCATAGGGATCGGGGCTGCCGATCACGCGCTGGAACAGCCGGTCGCGCGCGCGGCCGGGCGTGCGGGCGGCCTCGGGCAGGTCCTCCGCCTTGAAGAACACGCCCTTGCTGGTGCCGCCACGCATATAGGTGGCGGGGATGCGGACCTGGCCGGTCATGCCACCGCCTCCGCCTGACCGGCGAGGAAATCCTGGGCAAAGCGCTGGAGCACGCCGCCCGCCTCGTAGATCGAGACTTCCTCGGCGGTGTCGAGGCGGCAGGTGACCGGCACTTCCTCGGTACTGCCGTCCTTGCGGTGGACGAGGAGCATCAAGGTCGCGCCTGGGCGGCGCCGGCCGACCACGTCATAGGTCTCGGTGCCGTCGAGCTTGAGGCCGAGACGCGTCGCACCATGCTGGAACTCCAGCGGCAGCACGCCCATGCCGATCAGGTTGGTGCGGTGGATGCGCTCGAAGCCTTCGGCGACGATCGCCTCGACGCCGGCAAGGCGCACGCCCTTGGCCGCCCAGTCGCGCGACGAGCCCTGGCCGTAATCGGCGCCGGCGATGATGATCAGCGGCTGGCGGCGGCCGAGATAGGTCTCGATCGCTTCCCACATCCGCACGACCTGGCCGTCCGGCTCCAGCCGGGTAAGCGAGCCCTTCTGCACCGCGCCGTCGATAACCGCCATCTCGTTCATCAGCGTCGGATTGGCGAAGGTGGCGCGCATCGCGGTCAGGTGATCGCCGCGATGCGTGGCGTAGCTGTTATAATCCTCCTCCGGCACGCCCATCTTCGTCAGATATTCGCCCGCCGCCGAAGTCGGCAGGATGGCGTTGGATGGCGAGAGATGATCGGTCGTGATGTTATCCGGCAGGATTGCCAGCGGTCGCATGCCGGTGAGCGTGCGCGGACTTGCGGCGAGCGCGCCCAGCCCTTCCCTATCCCAATAGGGCGGACGGCGGATATAGGTCGACATCGGCCGCCAGTCGTAGAGCGGGCTCACCTTCTCGCCGCCGTGCAGCCGCTGGCCGAACATTGGCTCATAGACGTTGCGGAACTGCTCGGGCTTCACGTGCGCGGCGACGATCGCGTCGATCTCCGCGTCGCTCGGCCACAGGTCCTTCAGCCGCACTTCGCTGCCGTCGGGGGCGATGCCCAGCACGTCCCGCTCGATGTCGAAGCGGATCGTGCCCGCGATCGCATAGGCAACGACCAGCGGCGGCGAGGCGAGGAAGGCCTGCTTGGCGTACGGGTGGATGCGCCCGTCGAAGTTGCGGTTACCCGAGAGCACGGCGGTGGTGTAGAGATCGCGATCCACGATCTCCTGCTGGATCACCGGATCGAGCGCGCCCGACATGCCGTTGCAAGTGGTGCAGGCGAAGGCGACGATGCCAAAGCCCAATTGCTCCAGCTCGCCGAGGAGCCCCGCTTCCTCCAGATAGAGCCGCGCGACCTTGGAGCCGGGCGCGAACGAGCTCTTCACCCAGGGTTTGCGGAGCAACCCGAGCCGGTTGGCGTTACGCGCGACCAGGCCGGCGGCGACGACATTGCGCGGGTTCGAGGTGTTGGTGCAGCTGGTGATCGCCGCGATGATCACCGCGCCGTCGGGCATCAGTCCCTCGCGCTCCTTGGCCAGCGCGCCTTCGAGGTCGACTGCGACGCCGCGTTCGTTGAGAGCGCTGGTCGGCAGGCGGCGATGCGGGTTGGACGGGCCGGCCAGGTTGCGCACCACGGTGCCCAGATCGAACTCCAGCACCCGCTCATACTCCGCGGTCTTGAGTGCGTCGGCCCATAGGCCTGTGGTCCTGGCATAGTTCTCGACCAGCTTGACCTGATCGGCCTCGCGCCCGGTGAGCAGCAGATAGTCAATCGTCTGCTGGTCGATGTAGAACATCGCCGCGGTGGCGCCGTACTCCGGGCACATGTTCGAGATGGTCGCGCGGTCGCCGATCGTCAGGCTGTCCGCACCTTCGCCGAAGAACTCCAGCCATGCGCCCACCACGCGCTCGGTGCGCAGGAATTCGGTCAGTGCCAGCACGATATCGGTGGCGGTGATCCCCTCCTGGCGGCGGCCGGTGAGCCTGACGCCGACGATGTCGGGCAGCCGCATCATCGAGGCGCGGCCGAGCATCACTGTCTCGGCCTCGAGCCCGCCGACGCCGACCGCGATCACGCCGAGCGCATCGACATGCGGCGTGTGGCTGTCCGTGCCGACGCAGGTGTCCGGGAAGGCGACGCCGCCCCGCACCTGGATCACCGGCGACATCTTCTCCAGGTTGATCTGGTGCATGATGCCGTTGCCCGCCGGGATCACGTCGACATTGTCGAACGCCTTCTTGGTCCATTCGATGAAGTGGAACCGGTCTTCGTTGCGCCGGTCCTCGATCGCGCGGTTCTTCTCGAATGCGGCCGGATCGTAGCCGCCATGCTCCACCGCCAGGCTGTGATCGACGATCAGCTGGGTCGGCACCACCGGATTGACCTTGGCGGGATCGCCGCCCTGATCGGCAATCGCGTCGCGCAGGCCGGCGAGATCGATGAGCGCGGTCTGGCCGAGAATGTCGTGGCAGACGACGCGGGCGGGATACCAGGGGAAGTCCATGTCGCGCTTGCGGTCGGCGATCTGGATCAGCGCATCGTCGAGCATCGCGGGATCGCAGCGGCGCACCAGCTGCTCGGCGAGCACCCGCGACACATAGGGCAGCGTGTCATAGGCGCCCGGGCGGAGCGCCTCGATCGCAGCGCGGGTATCGAAATAGTCGAGGTCGGCGCCTGCGAGCGGCGTTCGGAATGCGCTATTCATTTCGTCAAAGAATCCAGGCGAGCAAGCCGCGTCAGGATCGACGCGCTCGGAGCCGCAAATGTTGAAAAGATGAACCGGCCGGAGGCGACCATGCACTCGCGCCCGCCCTCGTCCTGCGCCGTGGCGGTCACCGCGATCGCGAGGCCTTCCTCGTCCTTGCGCACGCACCAGGTCTCGAAGCGAAGGCCTTCGATCTCCTCACGAATCTCGATGTCGCTGCATCGGAGCAGCACCACCGGTACGCCGAGCCCGGCGCGCGCATGCACCGACGCCGCGTCCAGAAGGCGGCTAAGCAGGTCTGCACCTTGCGGAGGAGCGCTTGCGAGCATATTCGCATAATCCGCAAACCATGCACCGCTGGAAGGGCTGAAAGCGTGAAGGTCTGCGAAGGCGATTCTGCAAATTAGCGAATTTTGCGAAGACGAGACGGATATGCGCAAGGCTTATATGGGTGTGCGGCTTCGGCGGTTGCGCGAGGAGCGTGGCCTAAAGCAGGTCGAACTCGCCCAGGCTCTCGGCATCTCGCCCAGCTACCTAAATCAGCTCGAACAGAACCAGCGACCACTCACGGTGGCGATCCTGCTCAAGCTCAACGCGGTGTTCGGGATCGACGTCCAGCTTTTCTCGGAGGATGAAGAGGCTCGACTGATCACCGACATGCGCGACGCGATCGCCGATGGCGGCGAAAGCATATCCGTAGCCGAATTGCGGGAGCTGGCCGCGAACATGCCGGCCGTCGGGCGTACGCTGGTGGCACTGCACCGCCGCTATCGCGACGCTCTGGAGCGCGGCGACGCAATGGCGGCCGAGCTCGGCGACAGCTGGATCACCGGTGGCAAGGCGCGACCGCCTTTCGAGCAGGTGCGCGACTTCTTCTATGCGCGGCACAACCATGTCGAGTTACTCGACGAGGCAGCCGAGCGCATCTACCGCGACGCCCAGCTTACACCGCGCACCATCCACGCCGGCATCGCGGCCTGGCTCAAGCATAAGCACGGCGTCGAGATCGCGCTGGACGAAGCAACCTCGGTGCAGCGTCGCTTCGACCGCAGCTCGAGGATACTCCACCTGTCAGGATCGCTCACGCCGGGCCAGCAGGCGTTCCAGATGGCGACTCAACTCGCCTTCATCCACTTGGACGAAGCGATCGGCAGGTTGACCGACAATGCGATCCTCGCGGACGCGGAGGCCCGCCGCCTGGCCCGGATCGGCCTGGCCAACTATTTCGCCGGCGCGCTGATCCTTCCCTATGGCGAATTCCTCGCCAATGCGGAGGCCGAGCACTACGACATCGAGCGACTCGGCCAACGCTACGGGGTAGGTTTCGAGACGATCTGCCATCGCCTGTCGACCTTGCAGCGCCCCGGCGCCCGTGGCGTCCCCTTCTTCTTCGTGCGCGTCGACCGCGCCGGCAACATCTCCAAGCGCCAGTCCGCCACAGACTTCCATTTCTCGCGAGTTGGCGGCAGCTGTCCCCTTTGGAAGGTCTATGAAGCGTTCGCCCAGCCCAATCGCGTGCTGCGTCAAATTGCCCAGATGCCGGACGGTCGTACCTATCTCTGGATTGCCAAGGCGGTAACAAGCAGTGGCGACCGGTTTGGAGACCCGGGCAAGACCTTTGCAATCGGCTTGGGCTGCGACATCCGCCATGCTGGCAAGCTGGTCTATGCCCGCGGCCTCGACATCACCGATCCGACCGTCGCCACGCCGATCGGCGCCGGCTGCAAGGTCTGCGAGCGCCCGGCCTGCCCGCAACGAGCATTCCCGCCAATCGGCCGCATGGTGACGATCGATGAAAATGTCGCCGCGCCGGTGCCCTATCCTGTCGCGTGACCAGCCTCTGCACTGAGCCGTTTCGCAGCATCCTCCGCGCGCCAGCGCGACAAGATCTCGGGTGATGCGACCAGCGCGGCGATGGTGTCGATCGCATAGGTCGGCACTGAAATCAGCTGCGCACGCTTCATCGTCACCGCACCGGACTGCGCCAGGCGCCCGTCCTTCGTCCAGCGCACTCGCTCTTGCTTGGTGATTGGCAGCGCTGCCAAGACGAGCCGGGGCGTCAAGGGTCTGGTGGCAGGCTCAAGCAGCGCGAACGCACAGCGGTCGACCAGATCTTCGACGAAACGGCCGCCCGTATCGATCTCAAGAACGTCGCCCGCCTTCGCCCACTCGCGCCGAAACAGACCCCAAAGCGCTGTGAATACGCGCTTGCGCGCTTCCTCCCGCCGAAGCGATAGGCCCAGATAATGGCCGAGAGGCGGCCCGAAGTCGAGCCGTAGCCGCTCCGGTGCTGGCGCCTCGACGCGCACCATCTGCGCGATCTCTCTTGCCATCGCAACCGAGCGCGGATCGCCGCGCTCAGGCCACTCTATCATGAACGTCACATCGTCATCCCTGTCCCTTGACGGCAAGCGGCATCGCGCCATGCACGAAGGCACGACGCAAGGCAGCGAGCATCGCCCACGCCCATTCGCCGTTCGGACAGAGTCCGCGCCTCGGCCATCCCCTGGACCTGGCAACAGCGACCCGCGCCGGCAGGTCTCCTGGCTCACGGGTCATCGCTTCGGGCGCACCTTCCCAGGCTTATCGCCCAGTGGCTGGCGGATCGCATGACGTCCGCCCAGCACCCTCGCTCGCCGCCTACAGTTGCAGGGACAGCCGTGGACTTGGGGAGACCCCTTACCACGTTCCCATTTTAATCCCCTCGCGAGGAACCGGCACAGTGTAATCGCTCGGCTAAGCCGAGCAACGGGTGCTTAGCACTAGTTGCATCGCGACGTGAATGGCCACTTTTTGACAACAGTTCACAACACCGAATGGCGGGCTGAGGCACGACGTTGTCGTAGCGTATCAAAACCGCGCGAATCTGCTTGCTGGCCAAAATCCTTACGACAGCGTCTCAGCGATATCGGCCGTTCACTGCTCACCGGCAGCCCGAACAGATGGCGGCTTTCGGGATAATCTGCGGGTTGCCTGAATGTCCGAGGCTAGGGCGCATTCCAGCCAACGCGGCCTGCCGAGGATAAGCAGCAATGGCGTAGCGTTCGAGATGCTGTCACCTTGCTGACGTGCATTCCGATTTCCCCTTCTACTGTCGACCAGGTTCGCGGGATACGCAGACCGAGTATTCCGAAAGCATCGCTCGAAAATGGAAGAGGGTGCCTGCACTGGGTGGGCATGCCCGGCCTTCTGTCGATAATCTTGTTGAATTGGCGATTGTCACGTGCGGGTCGGCAACCATGCCTACGCTCGGACGGCGACAGCGGCTCGATCAGCGCCCGCGCATCATCCGACAACTCGATCCGCTCGCCCAAGCTGGCCTCCAAGGGCCAGCCTAGAATCAAGGTTGAGTCAGGCCATCAACCTTTGTCCACGACGCCTAGCGAGGATCGAGCGCTGCAGCGCGTTCCAGAAGGCGCTGAAATCCATGCGCGGTCTTGGCAACATTCGCAGCCGACACACAACGCCGGTCATCATCGACGACGTGGTGATGGCGATGGATGCCGAATACCGCCGCAACGTTGCGATAGCCCGCAGCCAGGATCTCGATCTGCTCGCCGGCCGAGATCGTCTCGCTGGAATAGGGTGCCTCCAGCCCGACATGGCCAGCAAAGATCGCGCGCGCGAGCGGCAGCAGCCCCGGGGTGACCGAGAGATAGCGCTGGGTGTCGATGCCCGGCAGCACCTGGCCAGTGAGGTCGTGCCAGTCCTGCGCGGCGACATTGGCCCCGAGATGCAGCCAAAAATGCGTGTCCTCGGGCCTTGGCGCGGTCGCCTTCAGTGCTTCGGCCGCGCCGAGATTCTCATATTCGTGCCCGCTGTTGCAGATGAAGGCGAGGTTGTGGCCGGTCACCGCCTTGCTCGCCCAGCGCGCCAGCCAGAGCCAGGCGGCCACGCCCCCACCCCGCTCGCCGGCACAGCCATACCAGCCGGATCGCGGCGTGGAGACGGCGACCCAGCTCTTCCGGCCCCGATCAAGCCTGCCGATGAAGTTGTCGGCGGGACGGCGGCCGCCCTCGCCGGTGAGAACCAGAGTCGCCTTGTCCCCGCGGATCGCCGCGGCCAGGAACGGCCCGGCATCGGACGGCGCGAGCAGCGCGACCGGCCCGGCGAACATCGGCTTGCGACCATCGGCGTTGAGCGCGATCACCTTGCCGGTCGGGCCGTTGGTGATCACCACCACCGCTACCGCGCCAGCCGCGAATGCTGCCTCGATCGGCACGCGCACCGGCTTGGCGATGGCGGTGGAATAGCGGGCAAAGGGCAGGTCGAGCAGCGCCACCGCACCCGCGAGCGATCCGGCGGGGCGCCCCGTCCCGTCGATCCGCACCAGCGGTCCGCTGGCGCCCTGTGATCCGGTCGGCACCACGATCGGCTGCGGCCAGACATTGGCCCTGGTCGTGCCGCATGACAATTCGCAGCGCTCCGGCACGAAATAGGGCACCGAGACCGGTTGCTGCTCCACCTTGAAGCCCAGCCCCTCCAGCTCACCGGTCAGCCATGCGCCGCACGCCCGGTCCCCCACCCCACCGGCCTGTTTGCTGCCGAAGCCGATATAGCGATCGAGATCGCCGGCGACCCGCGCGGCAAGATCCTCCGGCACCCTGGCCAGCGCCGTGGTCGCCGGCAACGCCGCGCTCCCGGCAAGGAACCCCCGTCGGCTAGATCCGAGCATTCCGCTTCCTTCCCAGCAACAGCACGCAGACCAGCGAGATCGCGCAAGTCGCGGCCAGATAGATCGATATCGGCATGCTCGTCCCGTAGCGCGCGAGTAATGCCGTGGCGATGATCGGCGCGAAGCCGCCACCCGCCACCGTGCCGATCTGATAGCCGAGCGAGGCGCCCGAATAGCGCACTTCCCTAGGGAAAAGCTCGGCGAACAGCGCGGCCTGGGGACCGTACATCATGCTGACGAAGGCCAGTGCAATGGTGATTCCGAGCACGATCGCCAGCGGCGAGCCGCTCTCGATCAGCGGGAAGACGGCAAAGGCCCAGATGCCCGAGAGCAAGGCGCCCAGCACGAAGATACCCTTGCGCCCGAAACGATCGGAAAGCGCACCGCAGACGATAAGGGCAGGGATCATCACCAGGCTGCCGACCATCACCGCGAGCAGCATCGTCTCGCGCGGGATGCCGATCGTGGCGGTGCCATAGGCCACCGCATAGGTGATCGCGATGTAGAAGCAGACATTGTTGGCGATGAAGGCGCCGCCAGCGATCAGCACGGTGAGGCCGTGCTCACGCAGCACCGTCCAGAGCGGCGAAACAGGCGTCTCTTGCTGCTGCGCGACCGCTTCGGGCTCGGTAACCATGTGGTGCATGGCGATTCCGACGAAGATCAGCGACACGCTGAGCAGGAAGCCGATCCGCCAGCCCCAGGCGGCGAAGCTGGCGGGTTCGATCAGCGTGCTGGCGATCAGGAACACCGTGTTGGCGAGCACCACCCCCAGCGGCACACCGACCTGGACGAAGCTGCTGTAGAAGCCGTGGCGATGCGCCGGCGCATTCTCGATCGCCATCAGCGCCGCGCCTCCCCATTGGCCGCCCACCGCAAGCCCCTGAACGAAGCGCAGCACCACCAGCAGCAGCGGTGCAGCCACGCCCCAGGTCGCGTAGCCGGGAAGCAGGCCGATCAGCGTGGTCGCCAGTCCCATGATGAACATCGCGGCGACAAGCGCGCGCTTGCGGCCGTAGAGATCACCGAAATGTCCGAAGACCATCCCGCCGATCGGGCGAGCGACGAACCCGACCGCGAAGGTGGAGAAGGCCGCGATCTGGGCGACGAAGGGCGGCAGGTCCGCCGGGAAGAACAGCTTGGGGAAGACCAGTGCCGCGGCAGTGCCGTAGATGAAGAAGTCGTACCATTCGATCGCGGCGCCGGCGGATGCCATGGCGGCGATGCGCAGGCTCGGCTTGGCCTGGGGTTCTGGTGATGTTGCCAAATCGGCTCTCCCGGCACGCTTGCGGATAAGGCTGCCGGCTTCGCGAAAGAGGAAGCGAAGCCGGCAGGAAGGTGTGAGCGGAGATGGACCCGCCCCGGATTTACCAGCGGGTGGACATGCTCACGCCGATGGTGCGCGGCTTGTTGTAGCGCACCGAGAGCGGGAAGCCCGCCTGCATGAACTTTAGTACCTGGATCTGGCGATCAGTGATGTTGCGCACGAACATCGCGATCTGGATCTTGTCGAGGTTGAGCCCTGCCCGCGCGCCGAAGATGTCGAAATCGGTCATGGCGATGGCGGGGGTGGAAGCGGTCACCGTATCCTGGATGCCGCCGCGCTGGCCCTGATAGTTGAAGTTGACGAAGGCGTTCGACTTGTCGCCGATCGGATGGCGGTAGTCGACGGTGGCCGACATCGTCCAGTCGGGGATCTGCGCCACCGAGCTGTCCGGCACCGGCAGGCCGGAGACGCCGGCGGGCACCTTGACGAAATGGGCGCGCTGGGTGGCGGCATTGAGGCCGAGCGAGAACATGCCACCGGCCACGCGCCAGCGCCCGTCGAGCGCCGCCTCCAGGCCCTTGGCCTCGATCGTTCCGCCATTGACGTTGAACTGCTGCCCGCCCTGCAGGCAGGCATTGGTGAGCGTGCAGCCATCGTTGATGCTGGTGATCGCGTCCCTGGTGCGCTGGAGATAGGCGGCGAGGCGGACGAAGGTGCCGCGCGCGATCGTCGACTTCACGCCGGCCTCATAGCCGATCGTAGTCTCGTTGTCGTAGGTGTAGAGGAAGGGATTGGGCGCGCTGGCATTGTAGGTGCCGTTGTTGACACCGCCCGCGCGGTAGCCGCTGCCGACCTTGGCATACAGGAGCGTGCCGGTCGCGCCCGGGATCTTGTAGCTGGCGGTCGCGGTGAACACCGGCTGCTCGGCCTTGTAGACATAGGTGGTCGGCAGACGGGTGTAGTTGGTGGTGTAGAGCGCGTAGATATATTGCGTCGCCGTCTTGTAGTCGTGCGAGATGCGCGCCTCGCCGGCCAGCGAGAAATTGCCGAGCTGATATTGCAGCGAGGCATAGGCCGCGAAGGAATAGATGCGCTGCTTGGTATTGCTGTCGGTGCCGAACACCAGCGGGTAATTGGCCGGGCAATTCGCCGAGGTCGGCAGCGGCTTGAGGCAGACCTTCTCGGTCGGCATACCGCCGCAGATGCTCTGGTTGATCGCATTGAAGGCGCAGGGCGAGCTGTTGATCGCCAGCCGGTAGTCGTCGTTCTGATAGAGGCCTTCGCCGCCGACGATCCAGGTCAGGTTGCCGGTCTTCCCGGTCAGGTGGAGGTCCTGATAGAGCGTGCGATCGACGACATTGGTGTGGACCTGGGTGAAGGGATAGATGCCGAGCTGGCCCTGCTGGCGCATCGACTGGAGCGTCGCGAAGTCGATCGCCGCGCCGTAGAACTGGCTCGAGCGCCAGCGCGTCGCCATCGTCGTCGATTCGAGCTTGGCCCAGCCGAAGTCGTAGCTGGCGCTCAGCATCACGCGGCCGACCTTCTGCATCAGTCCGTCCTTGCCGTCGTGCGGCAAGGTGAAGCGCGACTGATAATAGCCGAGCGGCACTGCGCTGTTGGTGCCGGGTGCGATCACCAGACTGTTGACGAAGCTCGGCAGCTTCAGGTCCTGCCCGTCGACCATCAGGTTCACGTCGAGGTCACCCGAGCGGTAGCGCAGCTGGGCACGGCCATTCCAGCCGCGGGTGCTGTCATAATATTTCTTGTGATTGGGGTCGTAGTAGAAGCCGCCGGTCTGGCCGTAGATCTCGCCGCCGACGCGAACCGCGACCGTGTCGCTCAGCGCTTCGTTCATCACCGCGGCAACGCGCTTCTGGTCGAGCCCGAAGGTGTACATCCCGCGCGCCCAGCCCGAGCTTTCGAACTTGGGCTTGGCCAGGACGATGTTGACCACGCCGAACTCGGAGTTGCGGCCATAGAGCGCACCCTGCGGGCCCTGCAGCGCCTCGACGCGCTCGATGTCGAAATAGTCGAGCGTCTTGAAGTTGCGGCCGCCCAGCGTCGAGCTGCCGACATAGGCACCGTTGACGAACAGGCCGACGCCCGAATCAGCGCCCGTGGCGCGTGCCGTACCCGATCCGCGGATCGAGACTTCGGCAAGGTTCTCGCTTGCCACGTCGTTGAAGCGGACACCGGGCGTGGTGCTGAGCAGATCGCCGCTGCCCACGATCGGGCCCTTGGCGTCGAGCTGGTCGCCGGTCACCGCGTTGATCGTGCCCGGCACGTCGCGGATGCTCTCCTCGCGGCGGCGCGCGGTGACGATGATGTCGTCCTGGCGCCTGGTCTCGGCCTCGGGCGCGTCCTGCGGTGCGGCAGCGGTCTCGGCACTGTCTGGGCCGGTTGTGGTCTGCGCAAAGGCCGGCGTCGCGACGACGAGCGCAAGGGTTGCCGTGGTGGCAAGGAAATCTCGCATGCATCCTCCCATGGCGCGCATTTTTGCTGCGCCTGCCCCTTTTCATCGATCCATTGCTCGACCGAGTCAATCATATTGTACGACAATCTTTGTGTAATGGTTTGACAAAACTCTTGCCCCCCTCGCGTTGCCGCAATAGAAATCGTCGTGCAGGATGGCGAAGCGCCGGCAAGGGGCACCCATTCCGTGAGAGGGCAAGTAGTTGAGCGATCAGCAGAAATCAGCAGCGGACCTAGAGTCGGCCGATACGGCGGAAGCGCGCTCGTCCGCGACGGCCGACGATCTGGCGCATGCGCTGCGGCTCCAGATCCAGCGCAGCGAGCTTGCTCCCGGCGAATGGTTACGCGAGGCGCGGCTGTGCAGCGAGTTCGGCGTCGGTCGCTCGATCGTCCGTCGCGCGTTGCGCACGCTCGCCGATGACGGGCTGATCGAGCTGGAGGAGAATCGCGGTGCCCGCGTCTCCGCCACCACCGTCGAGGAAGTGTTCGACCTCTATGAGGTGCGCGCCGCGCTCTATGGCCTTGCCGCGCGCTTCGCATGCCAGCGCGCCTCCGATGCCGCGATCCGCCGGATGCTGGTCAATATCGACAGGCTGCTGAGCGATGCGGCGGCGGGCGTGCCCGGCGAGCAGATCATCGAGGTGTCCGAAGCGATCTTCAGCGAGATGGCCGAATCGGCCAGCCTCGATGCGCAGAAGATGATCGAAGGCGTGCGCCGCAAGACGCGCTTCCACTTCTCGTACGTCGCGCTCGCTATCAACGCCAACGGCCCCGGCCCCTATGAATATTGGCGCCAGGTCCGCGCCGGGCTGGTCGCCCGCGATGCCGACAAGGCCAGCCAGGCCGCGCGCGATATTCTCTATTTCATGCAGGGCGAAGTTGCGCGGATCATGCTCGCGCGCGGCCCCCGGGTCCGCGAGGACACGCCGCTGCCCACCGTTGCCGCCCCGACAAAGAAACGCGCCGTAAACAGGAGATGAGGATGAAGGCTCGATCGCACATCAAGGCATTGTTGCTCGGCGCCGCACTGGCGGCCGTGTCGATCGCGCCCTCCGCTCCCGCCCGTTCGGGCAATGCCGCTTCCCCCGCCGTCGTTGTTGCCGGCGACGCAGCGATGGCTGCGTTGCTCGACTATCTGCGCAACCAGAACACCACCGGCTTCCTAGTGATCCAGGACGGCAGGATCCTGATCGAGAAGAATTTCCCGGCGCCCGAGAGTGACAAGCAGTTCCCGCTCTTCGTCTATGGCAAGTCGAACGACGGCGCGCTGCTCGAGGATGTCGCCTCCCAGCAGAAGAGCTTCGTCTCGGTGCTGATCGCGATCGCGATCGACAAGGGGCTGATCGACGTGACGAAGCCGGTCTCCGACTATATCGGCGCCGGCTGGTCCAAGGCGACGCCCGAGCAGGAAGCGAAGATCCGGGTGATCGATGTGCTGCACATGGCCTCGGGACTGGACGAGAAATTCGGCTATGAGGCGCCCGCCGGCACCAAATTCTTCTACAACACGCCCGTCTACGCGATCTCGAAGCGCATCGTCGCCGCCGCGGCGAAGCAGCCGCTCGAGACGATCACCCGCGACTGGCTGACCGGCCCCGCCGGCATGACCAACACCGGCTGGCGCAAGCGTCCGACCGCGCTTGCCAGCGTTGGCAACGATACCGGGCTGGTCACTACTCCGCGCGATACCGCGCTGTTCGGGCTGATGATCCTCAACAAGGGTGTGTCGAACACCGGCACGCGCGTCGTTTCCCAAGCCAGTCTCGCCGCGATGTTCGAACGGTCGCCGGCCAACCCGGCCTATGGCCGGCTGTGGTGGCTGAACGGCGGCGACTACATGGTCGGCGCGCTCGGCAACCGCAAGGACGGGCCGCTGATCGCCGCCGCGCCGGCCGACACGATCGCGGCACTGGGCGCGTTCAACCGCCGGCTGTTCGTGGTGCCGAGCAGGAAGCTGATCGTAGTGCGCACCGGCGCCAGCGCAGGCGACAAGGAATTCGACCAGCAGCTCTGGCTGCGGCTGAACAAGGTGATCGGCTGAGCGCCGGCCCGAACACCAGCACATCAGGAGGATTAGATGGGGATAGCGCACCGCTTCGCGGCGCTGGGGCTGGGGCTGGCGCTCGTCGGCGCTACGCAGGCCGGGGCCCAGCCGATCGTCAAGGCACCGGCCGGCACCGTTCGCGGCGTCGAAGCCGAAGGCCAGCGCGTGTTCCGCGGCATTCCCTATGCCGAGGCGCCGGTTGGCGAACGACGCTGGAAGCCGCCGGTGGCGCTGCCCGCCTGGGCGGGGGTGCGCGACGCCAGCACGTTCGGGCCGGCATGCCAGCAGCCGCCGGCGCCGCCGAGCAGCATCTATGCCGAGACCTATCCGGCGATGAGCGAGGACTGCCTGTCGCTCAACATCTGGGCGCCCAAGAACGCCCGGAAGGCGCCGGTGTTCGTCTGGATCCATGGCGGCAACCTGGTGCGCGGATCGTCGCAGCAGGCGATGTTCGACGGGGCGGCGCTGGCCAGGCGCGGCATGCTGGTCGTGTCGATCAACTACCGGCTCGGCATCTTCGGCTATTTCGCGCATCCCGAGCTGAGCGCGGAATCGCCCGACGGAATCTCGGGCAATTACGGCGTGATGGACCAGATCGCCGCGCTCCGCTGGGTGAAGGCCAATATCGGCGCGTTCGGCGGCAATGCCGGCAACGTGACGATCGCGGGCGAGTCCGCCGGTGGGCTCGCGATCCTGCACCTGCTGGTCGCTCCCCAGGCACGCGGGCTGTTCAGCAAGGCGATCGTGCAGAGCGCATCGCTGATGAACCTGCCAGAGCTGAAGGCGATGCGGCACGGCGTGCCCTCGGCCGAAACGCTGGGCACGCATTATGCCGGCGCGATCGGAGCGACGTCGCTCGCCGGGCTGCGCGCCATTTCCGGCCCCGATCTGGTCGCCCGTGCGGTCAAGGCGGGCTTCGCTTCCACCGCGATCGTCGACGGCAAGCTGATCCCGCGCCAACTGGTCGAGACGTTCGAGCGCGGCGAGCAGGCCAAGGTGCCGCTGATGACCGGTTTCACCGCCGGCGAGATCGGCACGATGAAGTCGATCCTGCCCGGCCTGCCCGATCCGTCGAGCTTCACCGCGGCAAGCTACGAGGCGAAGATTCGCGCCAGCTACGGCCCACTGGCGGACGCGTTCCTGCACCTCTATCCGGCCGGCGACATCGGCAAGATGATGCTTGCCGCGGCACGCGACGGCTTCTTCGCGTGGAATTCGCAGAAGCTGGTGCGCGAGCAGGCCCGCGCCGGCCAGCCGGCATTTCTCTACTATTTCGATCACGCCACCCCGGCATCGGACGCGGCCGGCATCCATGCCTTTCACGCTTCCGAAGTGCCTTACATGTTCGGCACGATCGGCCGGGTGACGCCGCTTTGGCCCGCCATTCCCGACACGCCCGCCGAGCGCGCGCTCTCCGATGCGATGGTCGATTACTGGGCGAGCTTCGCCCGCACCGGCACGCCCCGCGCCTTCGGTCAGCCTGCCTGGCCCTCCCACAACGAACGAGCCGCCTATATGCACTTCACCGACAAGCCGCGGGTCGAGGCCAATCTCAAGCCCGCCGAATATGCGCTGCACGACCAGGTCTTCTGCCGCCGCCGCGCCGCGGGCAACCTGCCCTGGAACTGGAACGTCGGGGTGATCGCGCCGCCGCTGCCCGCCGCTGCGGAGGGCTGCAAGTGATCGACGGCTCCATGCAGCATTTTCCGCTGACGCTCGACCGGATCCTCGATCACGCCGCCAAATGGCATGGCGATGTCGAGGTGGCGACGGCGGGCGAGGGCGGCGCGATCGGCCGGGTCGACTATGCCGGGTTGCACAGCCGCGCGCGCCGGATCTCGCACCTGCTTGCCGGACTCGGCGTGCAGACCGGCGAGCGCGTCGCGACCTTGGCCTGGAACAGCCAGGCGCATGTCGAGAGCTGGTACGCGATCATGGGCATGGGCGCGGTGTGCCACACGCTCAATCCGCGGCTGACGCCGCCCCAGCTCGCCTGGATGCTGGCGCAGTCGGGTGCACGGATCCTGATCGTCAGCGCCGATCTGATGCCGCTGGCGCTCAAGGTGCTCGACGATGCGCCGGGGGTGGCACGGGTGTTCGTGATCGACGGCGAGGTTGCCTCGCCGGACTTTGGAAGCGCGCAGATCGCAGCGCTCGAGCCGCTGGTCGCGCAGGGTAATGACGATTTCGCCTGGGGGGCATTCGAGGAGACCGCACCGAGCGGGCTGTGCTTCACCTCGGGCTCGACCGGGGCGCCCAAGGGCGTGAGCTACACCCACCGCTCGAGCTTCCTGCACACGCTGCGGCTGCTCCAGGCCGATGTCTCGGGGATCACCAGCGCCGATGTGGTGATGCCGGTGGTGCCGATGTTCCACGCCAATGCCTGGGGGCTGCCCTTCGCGGTGCCGGCGGCGGGCGCCAAGCTGGTGCTGCCCGGGCGGCATCTCGACGGCGCCAGCCTCGCGCGGCTGATCGGTGCCGAGGGCGTGACGATCGCGGTCGGCGTGCCGACGGTGTGGCTGGGACTGTGCGACCATCTCGACGCGACCGGAACCCATCTGCCGTCGCTCAAGCGCATCCTGGTCGGCGGTGCGTCGATGCCGCCGGCGCTGATGGAGCGGATCGAGAAGCAGCTCGGCATCCCGGTGCAGACGAGCTGGGGCATGACCGAGCTGTCGCCGGTCGGCACCTTCGGGGTGCTGAGCAATCCGGAGCGCGACGCGGCGATCTCGGGCCGGCCGGCACTCGGCATGGACCTGCTGTTGATGGACGAACGGGGCGATCCGCTGCCCGAGCAGCGCGACGTCGAGGGGCGGCTGCACGTGCGCGGCGCGGCGGTGATCGACCGCTATTTCGGGCAGGAACGCAGCGCGACCACCGAGGATGGCTGGTTCGACACCGGCGATCTCGCGAGAATCGACCGCCAGGGCAATCTGATGATCACCGGGCGCGCCAAGGACCTGATCAAGTCGGGCGGCGAATGGATCAACCCGGCCGAGATCGAGGCATTGGTCGGCGCACTGCCGCAGGTTTCGCTCGCCGCGGTGATCGGGCGCAGCGACGTGAAGTGGGGCGAGCGCCCGCTGCTGCTGGTCGAACTGCGCGAGGATCAGGAGATATCGGACGCCGAACTGCTGGCATCGCTGCGCGGGCAGGTTGCGTCGTGGTGGATCCCGGATGCGGTGGTGCGGGTGGATGCGATGCCGCGCGGATCGACGGGGAAGATCGACAAGCTGCAGTTGAGGACTGCGTATAGTGGCAATTGAACGGCATCCCGGCCTTCGCCGGATACCGGCTAGCGCCTCAGACCCGCTCCACCACCAGCGCAATCCCCTGGCCGCCGCCGATGCACATCGTCGCGAGGCCGTAGCGCCCGCCAACCCGCGCCAGCTCGTGGACCAGCTTGGTGACGATGATCGCGCCCGTGGCGCCCACGGGATGGCCAAGCGAGATGCCGCTGCCATTGGGGTTCACCTTCGCGGGATCGAAGCCGAGCGCATCGGACACGGCGCAAGCCTGGGCGGCAAAGGCTTCGTTCGATTCGATCACGTCCATGTCGGCGACCGACAGCCCGGCCCTGACGAGCGCGGCCCGGGTCGCGGGCACAGGGCCCATGCCCATGAAGTTGGGATCGACGCCGGCATGACCATACGCGACGATCCGCGCGATCGGCTTGAGGTCGTGCTCGGCGACGGCCTCCTCGCTGGCGAGCACCAGAGCCGCGGCGCCGTCGTTGATGCCCGAGGCATTGCCGGCGGTCACCGTGCCCTCGGGCTTGAAGATCGTGCGCAGCTTCGCAAGATCGGCGGCATTGGCATCGGCGCGGACATGTTCGTCGGTGTCGAAGACCTTGGTCGCGCGGCCGGCCTTGACCTCGACCGGCACGATCTGACCGGCGAAGCGGTCTTCGGCGATCGCGCGGGCGGCGCGCGCGTGGCTCTCGGCGGCATATTCGTCCTGCCGGGCGCGATCGATGCCGTGGCGCTCCGCGACATTCTCGGCGGTCACGCCCATCAGCCCGCCACCGAACGGATCGGTCAGCGCGCCGTTCAATCCGTCGACCACCGTCGCGTCCCCCATCTTCTGGCCCCAGCGCGTGGCGGGCGCGTAGTAAGGCGCGCGGCTCATCACTTCGCTGCCGCCGGCAACCACGATCTCGGCGTCGCCGAGCATCAGCATCTGCGCAGCCGAGACGATCGCCTGCACGCCCGAGCCGCATAGCCGGTTGACGGTGAGCGCCGGCACTTCCCTGGGAATGCCCGCCTCGATCCCGGCCACGCGCGCGAGATAGGCGTCGCGCGGCGCGGTGGGGATCACCTGGCCGAACACGACATGGCCGACGGCCTCGGGCGCGACTCCGGCCGCGTCGAGCGCGGCGCGCGTGACGAGGGCGGCGAGGCTGGCGGGCGTCTCGTCCTTGAGCGCGCCACCAAAGGTGCCGATCGCGGTACGGCGGGCGGCGACGATGTAGGCAGTTGCGGTCATGCGTTCACTTTCTCGGCGCGAGCGGCCATTTCATACTGATATTGCGCTTCGCCGCGGGCGGGAACCGTATCCTGGTCGCGGCCGCCGATTTCGGCCAGGCGATCGAGCAGCGTGTCGGCGACGGTCTCGCCATCGCCCAGGAACAGCCCGCGCGTCATCGTGACATGCGCCTGTTCGAAGCTCCCGGCACCGGCCAGCAGGATCGCACGGCTCGGTGCGTCCTCGGCAGCCAACGCCACCACCGCGGGGCTCACCAGCGACGCGCCGAGCCCGGCGAGCATGTCCTCCGAATAGAGATTGTTGGTCATCGCCGTCGCCGCGCTCGGGGCGAGGCAGTTGACGCGGATGCCGTAACGCTCGCCTTCGATTGCCAGCGTCTGCATCAGCCCAACCAGCGCCATCTTGGCGGCACCGTAATTCGCCTGGCCGAAATTGCCGTAGAGGCCCGAGGACGAGGTGGTGAAGACGATCCGCCCGTAATTCTGCGCACGCATCATGTCCCACACCGCCTTGGTGCAATTGACCGATCCCATCAGGTGAACGTCGAGCACCAGCCGGAAATCCTCAAGGTCCATCTTCGCGAAGCTCTTGTCGCGCAGGATGCCGGCATTGTTGACCAGGATGTCGATCCGGCCCCAGCGAGCGAGCGCGGCCTCGCCCATCGCCTGCACCGCCGCGAAATCGGTAACGCTCACGGCAGCCGGCATCGCCTCGCCGCCTGCAGCCTCGATCTGCGCCGCGACCGAAGCCGCCGCCTCGCCGTTCATGTCGGCCACCACCAGCTTGGCGCCGCGCTTCGCCAGCGCGATCGCATGCGCCGCGCCCAGCCCGCCGCCGGCGCCCGTGACGATCGCTACGCGAGTCGAGAGATCGATTCCCACCCTCATTCCTTTCCGTGATTTGCCGCGTCGAGCGACGCGAAATTGCGGCCCGAGCGCGCCAGCTCGACGAGCAGCGGCGCGGGCTTCCAGGCCCAGCCCTGCAGGCCGGCGGCGAATTGCTCGATACGCTCCAGCACGCTGGGGAGGCCGACGCGGTCGGCGAAGTACATCGGCCCGCCCCGTTCGCCCGGGAAGCCGTAGCCGTCGAGATAGACGACATCGGTGTCCACCGCGCGATGGGCAATGCCTTCGCCGAGGATCTTCGCGCCTTCGTTGATCAAGGCATAGATGCAGCGCTCGACGATCTCCGCGTCGGAAATCTCCCGCCGCTCGATGCCTAGCCGCGCGGACTCGGCGAGGATCAGCGCATCGATCTCGGGATCGGGCTCAGCGGTGCGTCCGTCGGGATAGCGATAGAAACCCGCCCCGGTCTTCTGCCCGAACCGCCCGAGTTCGCAAACAAGGTCGGGAATGCGCGAATAAGGCCGATCCGGCTGCTCCGCCGCACGCCGCTTGCGGATGCTCCAGCCGATATCCTGTCCGGCCAGGTCCATCACCGCGACCGGCCCCATCGCCATGCCCCAGCGCTTGAGCGCGCCATCCAGTTGCGCCGGCAGGGCGCCCTCCTCCAGCAGGAACCACGCTTGGCGGAGATATTCTTCGAACATCCGGTTGCCGACGAAGCCATCGCATACGCCAACCGCGACCGGGCTCTTGCCGATCGCCCTGCCGAACGCCATCGCCGTGGCCAGCGTCTCGGGAGCCGTCCTGGCCCCGCGCACCACTTCGAGCAGCTTCATCACATTGGCGGGCGAGAAGAAGTGCAGCCCCACTACCCGTTCGGGCGAAGCGGTGAAGCCGGCGATCGCATCGAGATCGAGTGTCGAGGTGTTGCTCGCCAGTATCGCATGCGGCCGCGCCACCCGCTCCATCGCTTCGAACACCTGGCGCTTGACCTCCATGTCCTCGAACACCGCCTCGATCAGCAGGTCTGCCTCCGCCGCAGCCACGATCTCCCGGGCTCCGGTCAGCGCGGCGACACGCGCATCCGCGACGTCGGCCTCGATCCGGCCCTTCTCGACATCGCGCAGGATCGTTCCGGTGATCGTCGCCCGCGCCTTGTCGAGCGCCTCGGCGCGCGGCTCGACCAGCGTCACTTCCAGTCCTGAATTGAGCAGCGCCAGCGCTATGCCCGTGCCCATCAGGCCGCCGCCGATCACCGCGACATGCCCGATCTTCGCGGGCTTCACGCCCTCCAGGCCCGGCACGCGCGCGGCGATGCGGCGCCCGAAGAACGCATGGCGCAGCCCGCGCGACTCCTCCGAGCCGAGCAGTTCACTGAACAGGTCGGCCTCGACCCGGAGACCGCGCGCGAAGTCATGGGTCGCGATCGCCGCGACGCACCCGACGATCCGCCGCTGTGCCAACCCGCGGGGTTTCGCAACAGCGAGCGCTTCGTCCAGATCGGCCGGCACCGGCATCTCGCCCGTCCGCCGCACCGTCGGCACCAGCTCGGCCAGTGCCAGCGCCGCCGCCTCGGCATTGCCCGCCACCACGTCGTCGACCACGCCCGCCGCCCGAGCCTGGATGCCGTTCAGCACGCGCCCTCCGAGCATCAACTCGAGTCCCGCCTTCGCACCGATCAGCCGCGGCAGCCGCTGGGTGCCCCCGCCCCCGGGCAGTACGCCGAGCGTCACTTCCGTCAGCCCGATCCGCGCGGTCTCCGCGGCGACGCGGTAATGGCAGGCGAGCGCCAGCTCGAGCCCACCACCCATGCACACGCCGTTGATCGCCGCGACCACCGGCTTGGCCGAAGCCTCGAACGCCTCGATCATCGCGCGATTGGCGTCGATCTTCGAAGGGTCGCCGTCGAACTCGGTGATCTGCGCGCCGGCACTGAAGATCCTCGGCCCGCCACTCACCACGATCGCGGCCACCGCTGGATCGGCGACCAGCGCGGCGAATGCGTCGGCGATCACGCCAACGCCCGCGACCGACTGGGTATTCACCGGCGGATTGGAGAAACGCAGCAGCGCAACCTTGTCCCGCCGTTCGACCTCGACTTGCAAAGCACCCCTCCCATTGGCAGCGTTGAGCTGTCGGTTATCAAATGTTGGATTGTTGGACAAAGGGATTCTGATGGCACTTGGCAAGCTCACGATCGCGCGCGCCTATCAGGCAGTGCAGCAGGCGCTGGAGGAAGCGATCCTCAGCGGCGAGCTGGCGCCCGGGCAGCCGCTGCCGACCGAGACCGAGCTGGCGGAGAAATTCGGAGTGACGCGCCACACGGTGCGCGAGGGCATGCGCGCGCTCGAGCAAAGCGGTCTGGTCAAGCGCGATGCCGGGCGGCGGCTGCACGTCACCCGGCCCAAGCATGACGCGCTCGCTTCGCAAAGCTCGCGCGCGCTGGTGATGCAACAGGTCTCGTTCCGCGAGATCTGGGAAGTGGCGATGCAGCTCGAGCTGTTGGCGATGGATCTGCTCGACGGGCGGATCGACGATACGCTGGTCGAGGCACTGGAGGCGAACGCCGCGGCCATGACCGAAGCGCTGGAACGCGGCGAATCGATCTCGGCCCTCGACGTCGAGTTCCACGCACTGATCGCCCAGGCGACGGGCAACCGCGTGCTACTGATGTCGCGTGAGCCGGTCTCGTTGCTCTTCTATCCCTCGCTCGACCGGCTGTTCACCCACCCGAAGACGGGCGAGCGATCGCCCTGGCGCATCCTCGAGGCACACCGCGCGATCGTCGCTGCACTCAAGGTGCGCGACCTCGCCACCGCACGGCTATGGATGGAACGCCACATGGCCGATTTCCGTCGCGGCTACGAGCATGCAGGTCTGCCGCTGGATGCACCGGTGGCACCATGAACCGAGTGCGCACGGCTTGAAGCACGCCTAGGACGACCGTCTTCACCCCAACCGTTCGAAAGGCCGGCTGGCAGAAAAATCTCCAAGATCGGCCGTTCGCAATGCGGGCATCGGTGGATGAACGAACGGCAGGTTTCGGGATCGGTCGCGCAGGATCTGAACGACTGAAATTGGGGCACGAAGCCGCCAGGCGGCTTTCAGAGCCGAAAATTCAGCCGAAGCGGCGGAGATCGGGTGGGAAGGCGAGAGACAGCTTCCGGGGCAGCGACCCAAGGAAGCTGCCCATGGTGGCTATAGCCTCGAGGGCTTGCAAACCGCGGTTGCGCTTCGCGTTACAGTGCCCAGTCCCGCGTCGAAGACTTGGTAATCGGTGAGCTTGCCGGAGACGCGATCGAAGATCAGATGCCGCTTTTGCCCACCTCGTTCCAAATCAGCCAGCTTCATCGGAGAAGATTTTGCGTCGGCGATCGAATAAGTTTGCTCCTTGGTGCAGGAGCCGTAGCAGTATGTGTTCGCTACGAGATCGGCCTTGAAATTGAGGCTGTAGGGAACGGACCTTGGTTCGGCGCTTCCAATTTTCACAGTTTCTGTCCCGTGACACTCTTCGGCGATTGTTTGCGCGGCACAAAGTGGAGTGCCGGCGAACAGAAAAATTACGGACGGAATGAAAAAGTGTGACTTTGTCATCATGGCGCCCTTCTCCACTTTCCATCGCGTGGACCAGAACCTGCCCGAAACCTACTGCGTGCTTCGGTGATTACAAACACAAAACGACGGCTTTCAGGGGCGTCCAATCGGCGTTGAACGGCGTCAAATGGGACGAAAGCAGCCGAACAGCTTCTTCTGCGATCGACCGCATCCGCCCCAATCACGATGATGGACTGACGTGCACTTCCACACCGAAACCAGTGATTGCACCGTGAGCGTGGTATCGTACGCTGCGCGGAATGATCCGGACCGTTCGATGACCGCGCGGAGACCTCAGAGTTTTCTGGCCACTGCGCTTGCCAACGCACGCATGGCGGCCTTGCGTTGGGGAGCTTGGCCGGCGCCACCGGCGCTGACCTGGACCACCCGCGAGCCCTTGAGAAACATGTAGCCGCCACCGCGAGCGGACTGCACCCAGAAGGTGCGCTCGCCAATGCCGCTTTCGATGGTGATCTGGGCATTGTCGGAGGTGCTTTTGGCAAACTCGGCGGTCGCGACTTTGCGCGCCGCCGCCGGGGATGCGAATTCGACAACCGTCAGGACAAGACCGGCCTTGGAGGCGCGATACGTGCAATAGCTGAGCTGTCCGCCCGTATCGTCGTCACGCTCGGGACCCGTGGCGCGCGACGAAACCACTGGCTGACCCAAGGCTGCGGCGGCCTCAGCGTTGCTGGCCAAGCCGCAAACATTCAATGCGTGAGCCGGACTGGCCGCCAACAACAAGGTGCTGACACCGCCAAGCACTGAGGCGTTTACGATCATCGCGAATCCTCCATCCTCTGAAATATGCCGCCTTGACCCGCCTCGGATCGGGCAGCTGCTCGATTGCGCGCCTAAAAGCCGAACGCCATGCCGACCCTGCCTCCAGTCGAGCCCTTGACGGTGGAACCGGCGACCGCACCGGAAAGGTAGACTCTCGGAGCCGCGCGGATGGCGACTGCGCCAGAGAAGCCTTGCTCCCCGCGATAGGTGGCGAGGTTGAATGAAACAGAAACGGTGCTGTCTGGCACGATCATCGTGCCGCTCAACGCCATGGCCGCCGCGACCCCGCCATCCGCGCGCCTGAACCCATGAGCCGTTGCTGTCTCAAGGGCGTTGACGCGATTGTTCAGGGTGTCGAACTGACCATTGATCGCACCAATCGCTGATCCGACATCATGATAGCTCTGATTGCCGACCGTATAGGTCGGGGCCGACATAACGCCCGTTGCGCTGTTATATGAAGCGCCGCCGCCAAGTGCGGACGCAACGCTCTGCCCCTGAGCATTGCCGTGCACGAGCGCGGTATTCGCCGTCGCCTGCGCCGTCGCGGCATTCTGACCGACGGCATATAGTTGTGATCCGTTCACCGCGTCGGTGGACGACGCCGAAACCGTGCCCGCCCCGACATTGACGATGCGGCGCTCGCCGCCCGCGACGCCAACCGAGACGGTATTGACCTGGTTCGCCACCGAACCTTGCCCCAGGGCCACGCTGCCATCCGCAACCGCCTGGGCATTCTGGCCCAGCGCCGTCGTGCGCGCCGCGCCCGCCTGAGCGGATTCACCGACCACGACGCTATTCGCCGCGTTCCCTCCGATAAGACTGTTGGCGCCGAGCGCGGTCGATCCGTCGGCGTTCACCAGCGAGGAATAGCCGATGGCCGTATCATTCGGACCCGCGGCATATGAACCATAGCCTATGCTGGTTCCACCCGCGCCGACGGCCTGGCTCGCACCACCGATCGCGACGCTCCTGTCACCGGCGGCATTACTCGCGGCACCATTGGCGGTTGCGGCATATCCGTTCGCGTTGCTCTGGAAACCATTGGCGGTGCCATAAACTCCGGTTGCACTGCTCGATCCGCCGATGGCCGTGCTGTAGTCGGCGTTTGCGTTGCTGGCGGCACCAGTCGCGACGCTCAGCGACCCGGCCGCGATGCTTTGCGTTCCTGTCGCGGTGGCGCCGTAGCCGCTTGCCGTGCTCAAGGTTCCCGTGGCGATGCTGAAGTCACCGCTTGCCGCACTAGATGCGCCCGTCGCGACACTATACGACCCGGTTGCGGCGCTATGGTTTCCCGACGTCGTAGCTGCGTATCCGCTTGCCGTGCTGGCGCCTCCCGTTGCGGTGCTAAGGTCGCCGCTTGCCGTGCTCAATGCGCCGGTCGCGACGCTTTGCGATCCGGTTGCGGAGCTATGATTTCCCGTCGCTGTAGAGGCATAGCCGCTTGCCGTGCTCGCGGTTCCCGTCGCGGTGCTGTAATCACCGCTCGCCGTGCTCAATCCACCCGTCGCGACACTTTGCGACCCGGTTGCAGCGCTATTGTTTCCAATCGCGGTACTGATGTAGCCGCTCGCCGTGCTGTCCTCGCCAGCGCTGGTGCTGAAATCTCCGCTGGCGACCGACCCCGGCGCGCAGGCGAGTGACCCGGTTCCCGTCGCCGTCCCCGATCCGCACGTTGTCTGGGCGTAGGCCGTGGTCGGCAACATGCCCCAGAACAACGACGCTGCCGCCAGAAGCGAATACCGGCAGCGCAGCTCGCACCGAGACCAGATTTTCGTGCCGATCATCTTTCCTCTCCTGCTTGGAAAGGAGCCAGCGCTAGCGGGCCTTTCGGCTATCCGCGTCAAAGGAACCAATGACGCCGGCATTCCGCCATGCGTTTCAGATTGGCAGTGTCGTCTGCAGGAATTGCCGCACAAGGTCGGCTTGCCGGGTCGTATCGGTTTTGGAGAAAATGCGGTTGAGATGGGTTCGCGCGGTGTGCTCGGTAACGCCGAGGCCTCGGGCGGTCGCGAGCAAACCTTCGCCGCGGGCAACTCTGGCCAGCAGCCGAGTCTCGGCCGTCGTCAGATTGAAGCGTCGGCCAAATTCCGCCGCGCGGGCCTCGAAATCGGCGGACGGGTCGAGGATGAACATTGCGGCGATTGGCGAGCCCACACCGATCCGATCAGCCTGTCCTTTCCGCAAGGGGAGGATGTGAACCGCCAGCGGGGATTCGCCGGCGCCGCGCGAAATGTTGAAAGTAGCTCCTCCGGCCAATGCCGCAGGCGAAACGCCAGAAAGGTCTATTCTCCCATGGGCGCCGTACAGTCCAGATTGCCGCCGCAGCAGCGTCTCGGCTCGTTCGTTGGCGAACGCGACCTTGCCATCCGCGGCCAATAGAACAAGCGCGAAGCCCGCTGCCTGCACGGCGCGCTTCATGGTCTCTTCGGCACACGCGGCCTGGTCCAGCGCCGTGCGAATAGAGAAGGCGCGACGAAGATGCGGGGTAACGCGACGCAGGAGATCCATCGCTTCCGGACTTAGCTCGAGCGCACCGGCCGAACGCCACAGAGCAAGGCCGCCCACATTGGTCGCGTTTCGTACAAGATCGACGCCAACGATTTCCATCCAGCCCTGCGGACGTGCCCAATCGTTGAAATATTCGGACGCTTTGTAATCGGCAGACTGCGTAACGCTCCAGCCGCGGCGCAAGCCAGGCGCCTGCTGGAACGCCAAAGGCGTAAGCGGACAAATTCCCGAATAATGGTCGCGATAAAGATCGTTGTAATGTGGATCTACGTTATAGGAAGCCTCGACCTGAACGTACCCACGTCGATTTAAGGCCAGCCCCGCCGAAACGGAATCCGTAGCTTCTCCCAAGATCCGTAGCGCTCGTTGCCATGATTCGGGATTCAGGGCGGAATCATATATATCTGAGATCAGTATATCCTCAGATACTCTTCGATTGACTATCATTCCCATATGCGGCGACTTACTGCTGATACGGATACGATGAGATCTGGCAATCTGATAAGATAGCCTCTTGCATATCGCAATGCTTCCCGGACGTTCCGCTCAGCGGCTGTCGACACCCAGGCGCCCTGTCTATCCACGGTCCCCAGCCGGCTCTTGCTTGGATTTGTCACCGGGCCACATCGCAATGAGCAGCCCCCAACCGACCAACGCCACGAAGAAGATCAGGTCATAACGCAGGCTGGCGGCCCCGTATCGTTTCCAACCATGAAGCTCGGGTGTCAGGTCGTGACCCTGCTGGTGGCCATTTCGATCGATCAACAGGCAACTGCCATTTATGTCATGGATTCTGCTGCGGGGCTGACTTCCAAAGCGGTTGACGGGGCGATAGCCGATCGGCGTCAGGCCTTGGGTTTGCGCATACGCCGTACAAGCCGGCATCGCGATGACCTGCCATCCCCAAAAAAACGCAGCCCCGGTGGTCAATCCCGCCAATGATAGCAGCATCACAGTCAGCATCGCCTTATTGCGCCCTTTCGCCATGCTCGCCCCTTCGCTCGGTCAGGCAGTCTGCCAGGATAGCCATGAGATATCGCGACTGCACGCGCTGCCAATCCCGATCCTCGTTTCGCACTCGGGTTCGATCTAGCATCCGGCCTCCATGATGATCCTGCGTCAGGAGCAGCGGGTAACACGGCGATGGGCCGGGCGCTCAGGCGATCTATAACGGACTGGGCGCGATCACACGAAAAGGATTTGGCGAAGGGCCCCGTTATTATAACATCCATTGATCCATTGCCGATGGCGGCTCAGGCTGGAAGATGGCGCAGGGGGGCAGGTAGAATGAACACCATAGGCTGGATAGTGCTCGCGGTTGTTCTGGCCGGCCTCTATTTCTGGTATGCGATGATCGTCACGCGTCGCAACCGCGTTGCGGAAGCGCTGGCGGGCATCGATGTGCAGCTTAATCAGCGGCACGATCTGATCCCCAATCTGCTGACGATAGCGCGCCGCTTCATGGAGCATGAACGCGACCTGCTCGACGATGTTACGGCGTTGCGCGCCAAGGCCGCCGCTCTGCCGGGCGGGCAGGACCCGGCTGGGATCGCCGGCAAGTTCGCTGCGGAAGGCCAGCTGGAGGCGGGCCTCGGCCGGCTGTTCGCGGTCGCTGAAAATTACCCGGCGTTGAAATCAGATGGCCCGATGATCGAGGCGCAGCGCGGCTATCAGGAAGTCGAGACCAATATCGCGGCGGCGCGGCGTTTCTACAATTCGGCGGTGGGCGACCTGAAAAACGCGATACAGATATTTCCCGGCCCGCTACTGGCGGCGCTGGCAGGCGCCTCCTCCCCGCCGCCGTTCTTCGAAGCGCCCGAAGCGGCGCGCGCGCCGGTCGATGCCGCCACGTACCTGACCACGCCATGAGCGAGACGTCCGCTGCGGATGGCCGACGGAGCAAGGCAGCACTGCTGCTGGCGGGTTTCGGGGTCGCCGCGGTTGCGACGTTCCTCCTCGTTCTCGTTGCCAGCCTGCGCCGCGCGCCGGGATTGAGCGGGCTGTTGAGCGGCGTTTTCCTGGGCCTGTTCGCCGCGCTGCTCGTCGCCGGCGTCGGGGCGTGGATGGCCATGGCGATCGTCACGCCCAAGGCCGCGCCGCCTGCCGAGCCCGCCAATATGGCGCAGATCGAGGGCTCCCTCGCGCCTGTCCTGGCCGCGCTGGAAGCGACGCGCGTCGACATGGTGCGCCAGATCAAGGCGCGAGAAGTATCGCGTATTCCGCTCGGTGCAGGGGCAGGGTTGTTGTTCTGGATCTTCACCCAGTTCGGCAAGGATCCGAGCGGTATCTTCGATCTTTTTCTTTTCGTGGGCGCGGGCGGGTTCGGCGGCCATATCTGGGCGTCGTACAAGCTCGGCGAACGCTATCGGCGTCTCTATAAAGAGCGGGTGTTGCCGCAGCTTGCCGCCCAGTTCGGCGCTCTGTCCTATCGACCAGCGGTCATGCCCGACATGGGGGTGCTGCAAGAGCAATATATCTTCCGCGATTATGATCGTGTGGTCGCCGAGGACGAGTTGTTCGGCACCTATCGAGGTCTTTCGCTCAGCATCGTGGACCTGCGGCTGACGAAGGAAGCCGGCGAGAGCCGACAGACCATTTTCGACGGGTTGTTGACCCGGATCGATCTTCCTCGCCCCCTGAAGGGAACGACGGCGGTGGTCGCGGACGACGGCTGGCTCGGCAATTTCCGTGCGCGGATGGGCGCGCATGGACGTGAGCGTGTCCGTATCGAAGACCCTCGCTTCGAGCAGGTCTATGAAGTCTATGGGACGGATCAGATCGCGTCGCGCGCGCTGCTCACCCCGGCGTTCATGGAGCGTTTCCTCGCCCTGAACTCGCTTTTGGGCTTCGGCAGGCCGCTGGCGCTGGCGCAGGACAACCGGCTATTGATTGCGCTGCCGAGGGCCGGCGCGGGAAGGCTGTTTGAGCCGCCGAGCTACCGGGAGCCGGCCGCGAACCGCGATGCCCTGAGCAAACTTTATCACGATATTCGGACCGTGCTCGATGCCGCCGACGCCGTCATCGATCTCGATCAGGCCGCCCGTGCCGTCGCGCTACCTCCGCGCGACTAGGGTCAGGACTCATTGGTCATAGCCAGAAGATGATGGTGGCGGCGAGCGCGATGGCGGAGAAGAAGGTGGTGGGGCAGCGGTCGTAACGGGTAGCGACGCGGCGCCAGTCCTTGAGACGGCCGAACATGATCTCGATGCGATTGCGGCGTCTGTAGCGGCGTTTGTCGTATTTGATGGGCTCGTTGCGCGATTTCCGGCCCGGGATGCAGGGCTTTATGCCCTTCTCCTGCAGCGCATCCCTGAACCAGTCAGCATCATAGCCCCGGTCGCCGAGCAGCCATTGAGCCTTCGGCAATTCGTCCAGCAGGGCTGCTGCACCGATATAGTCGCTGACCTGGCCGGCGGTCATGAAGAAGCTCAAAGGGCGGCCGTTGGCGTCGGTGACGGCGTGGAGCTTGGTGTTCATGCCGCCTTTGGTGCAGCCGATCAGGTGGCCGAGATCCCCCTTTTTACCGCCAGGCTCGATGCCGTGCGGTGCGCCTTCAAATAGGTCGCGTCGATCATCACCGTCTTGCGCTCAGCACCGGTCGAGAGCCCCTCCATCATGCGCGTGAAGACGCCCATCTGACCCCAGCGCTTCCAACGATTGTAGAGCGTCTTGTGCGGGCCGTAATCCTTCGGCGCATCCCGCCAGCGCTGCCCGTTACGATTGACGAAGATGATCCCGCTCAGCACGCACCGATCGTCAACCCTCGGCCTGCCATGGCTCTTTGGAAAATACGGCTCAAGCCGCGCCATTTGCTCGTCCGTCAGCCAGTACAGGTTGCTCACAGTCAGTCTCCTTGCGGAGCCTGAATCAGATCGCACCTCTCACATCAATGGGTCCTGACCCTAGAATGATACGCTCATTTTATTTATTATCTGTCTTAATTATATTCAAGTATCCTGTAATATCGTTGACGGAAAAATACATAAACCAGATATTCTTAAGATTCGCGAGAGCGACTGGACCTTGGTCGGGGTCTCTTAGGGCCGCTTCCACAGATTCTTTTATAAAGGTGTATTCACTTACGTTGAACGCCTTCAATATATCTCCATCCATTATATCCGACCACGACAATATTGCTTCATGTAAGTCATGATCAAGTATTTGAGAAATATAACTTCCTCCGTCTACGTCCAACACAAATGTGTACAAATCGTGTTTCATCTCTTCTCCTTAACGGAATGATTCTCGGAGCGAAGCGTTTTGAGCTGGTCTCTTTTTATTCCCTTTTGCAATTTTTCTATGTCAACCTTGTCTTGTGGGGTTTTGTTCGGCTTAGATCTAAGAGCCTGCAACTCCGTGCGCGCTTTTTCTATACGCTGCTGTGCTGCTGCGACGCGATCTGGGTTGGATTTCTGCGCATTTCGCCCTCCGCCGGACTGAGATGGACCGGTTTCGTTGGGGTTGGTGCTAAATAGAGCTCCCGATATTCTTTTCGCGCCATCCGTCGCCAAGACAACGCCGCCAGCGATCGCTGCAGTCGATGCCACGGCGGCTGGGACCGTGATTGGAGTGGCGGCCCCGGCCGTGGCAACGGTAGCGGCGCCGCTTGCTCCATCTCCGGCAGCTCCGGCAACGATTCCCAAGGCGCCAGCTACGACTTCTGCGGCCCCAAAAAGGACCTGTCCGGCTCGTTGGAGCGTGCTGCAATTGGGTGGGCATTCTCCCAATCCACTCGGATCAGTCTTATTGATCGGATCATTTCCAACATAGGCGTAGAGGTTGACCTGATCGTCATACCCGACCGGATCAGTCTGGAGAAAGCGCCCGAGGGTGGGTGAGTAGATGCGGGCCTTGTAGTGGTACATGCCCAGCTCGGGGATCCAAGCCTGGCCAGTATACTGGAAGCGCCCGATATTGCCCGCCCCTGGGATACCGTATTCGTCATAGCTGTTGATCTGGCTGAGTGCGCCGTTCACATCGGTCCAGGCTGTGATCGAGCCCTGATGGTCCGATTTGGGCAGCCGCACGTTCGGCCAGCTTCCGCCCAGCCCCGCGCCTTCGAACCAGGCCAGCGGGTCGTCCTCGCCCGGCCCATGGATGTAGCGCCGCAGCATGTCGCCCGCGCCATCATATTCCGCCACCAGCTCGTCGCCCGAATAGAGGAAGCGGGTGGTGCCGGTAGTGGGGCTGTAGGTCTCGTAGAGACGGCCCAGCGGGTCCCAGGTCAGCTGCACGCCGCTTGAGGCCACCACCAGCCGGTTCTCGGCGTCATAGGTATAGGCCGTGCTCCCGCTCGCCGTCAGGTTGCCGTTCGAATCATAGCCGAAGCTCGTGCCCCCGGCAGAGCCATATTGGTTGAGCCCGTTGACCGTATAAGCGCGGTTGGCGTTCGCATAGCCGGTGAAGCCATAGGCGTCGTTGTTGCGTGAGCGGCTCGTGATCTGGCTGGCCGGATTATAGCCCAGCACCGTGTTAACGCTGCCCGCCCCGCTACCGGTCAGCACCTCGTTCTGCCCTGTCAGCCGGTCGATGCCGTCATAGGCATAATAGGTCCAGCTGCCGGATCCGTTCATATTGAGCCTGCCGGCCGTATCGTAGATGCGCGTCAACAGGTTGGTGGCCGCATTCACTCCGGCCGTATCCAGCCGGTTCAGCCCGTCATAATGATAGCCGGCATAGTTGCCGTCCGGGAATGTCACTCGTGTCCGGTTGCCATCGGCGTCGTATAGATAGCCCAGCGTCCGGCTCACGCCGCCCATGCTGGTGGTGCTCGACGTGATCCGCCCGAACCCGTCATAGCCGTTGGTCACCGCATCCGCGCCGCTCGCGCTGTCGAACCGCGCCGCCGTCTGCAGGCCGCGCAGATCGTAGCTGTAATAGACGCTGCGCGCCATCGTCGCGGGCACATTGGTGCAGGCGTAGCCCGCGACACATGCCGTCGGCACAGTCTTCGCCGTCATCCGGTTGAGCGCGTCGAAGGTATAGCCGAACACTCGCCCGTCACGCTTCCTTAAGGAGGTGCGATTGCCGTTGAGGTCATAGCCATATTCCTCGCGGTCATTGGTGTTGACCGCGCCCGACGTTGCCAGCGCACTGGCGGGCGTGGAGCCGTCATAGCCGCCCGGCACGCCCGTCGAGGGGAATTGCCATTGAACTTGCCTATCATAGGCATCGTAGACCAGCCGCGCCTTGTTGCCATTGGCGTCTACGACATATTCCTGCTTGCCGTTCGCCGTGTAGCTGTACGTCGTATAGGCCTGCTCGATGCTCGTTCCTACCGCCTTGCGTACCTGCAGTAGCTGGCCGGTCGCGTCATAGACATTCTTCGTGATCCGGTCCGGGCCCTGGCTGCCCTGCGCCCCCAGCGTGCAGGCGCTTGCCGGCAGGCTCCCGAAGGCTGCAGGGTTCATCCGCACCGCCGCGCATTCCAGCCTGCCCGCTGTGTCATAGCTGTACTGCGTGACCTGATAGGTGACGCCGCCCGATGAAACATCCTCGCGGATCTTGCGATCCATCGCGTCGTATGCCGTATCGGTCTGCTGCGCGATCGTGAACGTCGTGTACAAACTCCAATCGGCCGGCTTGATGTCCTCGGACATCCACGCGGTGAGTTCGCCTTTCTCGACCCGTATAAGCCTGCCAGCGACATCATAGCTGTTGCGCACGGCAAGGTGGTGCAGCGGCCCGGCGCCGTCCGGATCGGGCGCAATCGTGCCGGTAATGCGCTGCGCGCCATCATAGCGCGTGGCACTGGTGAAATCGGAAGGGGCGGCCTGCGCGAACGCCGCAGCTGGCACAAGGGTCGAGGAGGCCAGCAGCCCCAGCAGCAAACGGCTCATACTATCCCCCTTTAGTAACAGGCTGCCAACCCGGCGCGCGGGCTCGTTTCCCAGATCTTGCTGCCGTCACGGTCATAGCCGTAACAGGTGCGCAGGCTGCGAATGACGCCGTCAGAATCCTGCGCAGTGACCGTCTTGCCCCGAAGCAGGAGATTGTTGCCGGTCGAACCCGTGCTGGGTCCATAGTCGTAACTGACGATTATTTCGTCCGCCGCGCCGCCGGCGCATGCGTTGCCCGTTGTCGCCGTCGCGCGGCAGCTGCGCTCCTCAGTCAGCACCCAAACCGCAGTCGCGGCCTGGACGAAGCTGCCGCCAGCGTTCTTGATCCACGCGTAGCGCTGCGCATAGGCATAGCGCTTGACTGCCTGGATTCCGTTTGCATCCGCCGGCCCAGTTTCGGTCAGCACGCCGCCATGTGCGCCGTCATAGGTGTAGTCCGTGCGCTTGCCATTGGCATCGATGACATAGTCAGGCTTGTTGCACGAAACGGGGTTTGCGCAAGTTGCCGGGAAACTTGCTGACGATGCGATATCCGCAAGGCCGGATCCCGGCTTGGCGCGGATTTTCTTCGTTACGAGATTTCCACGGGTATCGTAGCTGTAGGTGCCGCCATTTCCCTCCGGAACAGTTGTCGAGGCGACAAGGGCCGGCTCGCCCAGAAGGCTAGCGCCTCCGGTATAGGTGGCCGCCTGGACTGCCGATAGTTCGTCCGTGATGGAAAGCGCGGATCCGGAATCGTTCAGTTGAACAGTCTTCGTGCCTTTGGGCCCCGTAGTCGACGTCGTCGTCCGATACCCCATCGGATCCGGGCAAATCGGATTCGCCTCGAATGAATATGTGTATACCTCACCGGTGGCGGTTTCCTGCCGTATCACCTGGTCCATCCATCGCATCCCGGGAGGATCGGTTGGCTTGGACGGGTCCCGCCGGCAGATATTATAAGTATTGTTGATTACGCACGGCCCCGCGGCAGATTTTCTTATGCACGCGAGATGAGAGCGCGTATCATATTCATAATATGTGGTATTTCCGTCCGGCTTGTTGACACTCGTCAGAACCTGAGCGCCCGCCGCAGCTCCGTAATTATACGTCACCTGACGGGAATTTTGCGGACATGTCGATGAGGCGTTCACATAATCCGATGCCAGATTCACAACGCAAATTCTCAACGAATTGGTGCCATTCAAATTGTAATTGAAAAGCACCGCATACCCACGGTTATTTGTGATAATCTGGGGCCGATTGCTGGCATCATATGTGTAGGTGGCTATGGTGCCATCGGCGGCAGTCCAAGTTTGAACCCGCAAGCCCTGCGTGCGCGAGCCAAAATACAGGCGCGAGCCATCGGAATCCCTAAGTGTGTGATGCCCATCCTGCTCGGTGCCCGAAAACTCCAGGGTGGCCCCGCCCCAATAGGCGGGCCGATAGGTGCCTATGAACCCACCTGTCGGGCTCGAGGTGCCTCCAAGAAACGCAAGCGATTTAGCGCCATATACTATGTTGTATACATATGGCTGCTTGCCATTCGGATACGTGAACCCCTGCGTGATGTAATTATCTATCTTTCTGTTGTTGATGGCCGCGTCCAATGTGAGCGTCCACCCTTGCGAACCAAGTTCGGGAGAGGTGTTGCCGCCAATACTGCTTGTGTACTGCCGGGAAACATCGAGAGAGGCTGGGAACGGCCCGCTCCCGATAGAAAGATCCTTCTCTTCATATGAATATGCGCCAGTAGAGAAGCTAACCCCTGCCTCCGATCGCGTGTCTATGCGCGGCGGCGTGCCATCGCTTTGCATCTGCGCGAACGCTGATTGTGGCATCAACGCAAATGCAGCTACGAAAGATTGTAAGTAAATGACCCTACGCATCATCATGATTCCACCCGTGATAGCGATGAAATGAGGTTCCCGTTTCGCAAATGCGTCGCATCGCTTTCAGGAATGGAAAATTTGAGCATACGGATTTCGTGCTCGCCGCCGACTTAAACGCGGGGAGGGCGCTCGGTACGTGAGCAGTATCAGGGTGCCCCGGTGACGTTCACATTCGTCCGGTTGCCAGCCTTGTCGTAGCTGTAGTTGCTGGCGACGCCGTTGTTCACGCCGCCCTCCTGCTCGACCTTCACCAGCCGACCAAGGGCGTCATAGGTGTAGTTCGTTGTTTCGTTCGCCGGGGAGGGCGGTGCGGCCGTGGCAGCCAGCGCTACCAGCCCCAGCAGAATTGCTGCGGACATTGTCAAAACATGCCTGCCGTTACGCATCACTTCTCCCGCCGAAACCAACTCCCCGACATGCATATCCAAATGCCGGCGAACCACTGCCCCGGTACCATATCGGCATGCGCTATTTAGTCTACGGCCAAATGAGTCGGCTGACTGTCATCCGTAACGCCTTCCGAGCGCCGCGAGGGAGCGCCGCCAATTCGAGAGGAGGCCGACATTGTGCCGAAGCGATGCTGCGAGGCCGATGAAGGAGGGTCTGCACCGACTACAAGCTGCCAGTCCGCAACCGGCCCAGTATCGGTCACTCGACACCCAACGAGCGTCTGCGGTCACCGAAGGACCCCTCTGAGGCATCCTTATTTTGGATATGAGGCGGTCTTAATTGGGTACGACAAAGTCATGTTGTACCCAGATAAGACCGCCTCAAGAAAATGGCGGAAAACTGCGAGAGGCAGTTTTCCGTCTATGCGCCGTACCCGTCTAACAGTGCCTCAAAATCGCAATTCCGCGGGTAACGCTGCCTCAGAAATACACTGCGCAAGAATCCCTTTCATCTCAGTTGGTTGCTTGAGGCCCGGTAGCAGCGACATCGGACTTCTCGCAATCTAAGCTATCTCTACCCTTGCAATCTTCCCCCGTCGGATCGGTATTGTTCATCGGATCATCGCCGACATAGGCATAGAGGTTGACCTGATCCTCATACCCGATGGGATCGGTCTGGAGGAAGCGTCCGATGGTGGGGGAGTAGATGCGGGCCTTGTAGTGGTACATGCGCAGCTCGGGGATCCAGGCCTGGCCGGTGTACTGGAACCGGCCCATGTTGCCCGCCCCCGGGGATACCATATTCGTCATAGCTGTTGATCGCGAGCTTGGGAGACGGTCGACCAGCTCATCGAAATGCGTCGCTACTAGGAGTCGTTCGGGGTCGATAGACCCCTCTGCCTGAAGACGACCGCAGAGTATCACGCGTTCGCAGTCTATGTGCTGTCGCAGTCCGCGCTGGGCAAAGCCGGTGCGAAGTATCTGAAGAAGACTGACCCCAACCTCAAACGGCTGCGGCAATCGCTATGTGCCGCATGGCAGACTTCGAAGGCGGGCCTGACAAAGAAAGTCGATGGGGAAACTGCTGACCAGTTCGCCAAAATTCTGAGCAACGCAGGTATCCTGTGCAATCGGCGAGACGTTGATAATGCACGATCCGCGTTCAAACCTAAGAACTGCCCGAAAACTCCTGCCGTTATTTTGGCGATCGATAAACTCCGCATAGCGATTCCGACACTGGAGATCGACGCAATAGCTTCTCACAGCGAGGGGATCGATATCCTTTCCGCACTCGATAATCCGCATATCGCCGGACGAGAAATCTGACCCGCGCGCGATTCTTAAGTACCTGATTCAAAAGCTACTTGATGCCCCATCAAACCGTGTGGTCAAATACCTAGTTATCATACCAATCGGTTCTAATGAGGTCATCACTTATGTCCGACACCACAATATAAGAGCTTTCATAAGATATAGTGTCTGAATGTTTGTGGCATAACCATGCATCATAATCATACCCAAAAGAAAAAAATCTACATCCACTACCTCGAAGTATTGCCGATATATTATCTCTTATAGCCATATCAACAATGCTAAAAATATCCTTTGCCGCCACTCGCGAACCGATGCCAAAATGCCCTGAGCGGTCACACGGCTTTATCACCTGATATTTTGTGATGACTACGTGCGCTTCCTCATTGTCAATTAAAAATGCCTCCAGAAACTTCGACAAAGCATGAATGTAGTTACGCTCCATATTACTATCGATCGTAAGATCAGAATATTCACAAGACGGAGCTATATTTATCAGCCGCAAAATTAAGGCCCTATTGGATCGAGGAACCTATCAAAAGTCCCTGCTCTTGTTTCTTTTGAGTTTAAGCCGTCTGGCGTGTAGGCGCCTTTCCAAGCCCCTCCGTTATGCGTCGTTCCGGTAGCTTGAGCCGGCCTGTCTCTCGTATAGTACATTCCGCTCTTAGGATCATGCCATATTTTAGCCCCGCCTTTCGATATTTGACCCGTGTCAGTCCAACCCCGAGCCCTCGCATCTCTCGACGCATCAGTGTCGGTAAGATAGGGCTGCCTCGGATTGATTCTAGTAAATTGAACCCCGATTCCTGTAGTTCTTTTGATGGCTGAAACCACATTGTTTTCTACATTCTGATCGCGAGTGGTCTGACCATCAACAGTTACGGAGCCTGCCTTTTTGCCGTTTCGTGTGAATGTTATTTTTGTATTTTTATCATCAGTAGGTGATGCGTGGCATTTGATAGTGGTGACCTCTCTACTTCCACTCGCAACTATGGTGACGTCACAAGTTACCTTGTCTTGGCCGCTCGGATCGCGCCCGTTGACTGGATCATTCCCCACGTACGCATAGAGGTTGATCTGGTCCTCATATCCGATGGGATCGGTCTGCAGGAACCGCCCGAGGGTGGGCGAGTAGATGCGGGCCTTGTAGTGGTACATGCCCAGTTCGGGGATCCAGGCCTGGCCGGTATATTGGAACCGACCCATGTTGCCCGTCGCCGGGATACCATATTCGTCATAGCTGTTGATCGCGAGCTTGTTGCCGCCGGCATCGGCGACCGACACGATCGAGCCCTGATGATCGACCTGCATGCTGCGCAGGTCGGCGAGCGATGCCCCCTCATACCAGAGCATCGGATCGTCTTCGCCGACACTGTGCACATAGCGCCGCAGCAGATTGCCCGATCCGTCATATTCGACCGTGAGCTGGTCGCCGTCATAGAGGAAGCGCGTATCGCTCACCCCAGCCCGATAGACCTGGTAGAGCCGGCCGAGCGGGTCATAGATCAGGTTCACGCCCGCCGAGTTCGCCACCAGCCGGTTCTCGGCGTCATAGGCGTAATTGGTGGTGCCATCCGAGATCAGGTTGCCATTGGCATCATAGCCGAAGCCGGTGCCGGCCACGCTCGCATATTGGTTGAGCCCGTTCGGCGCATAGCCCCGATTGACGTTCACGAAGCCCGTGAACGCATAGGCATCGTTGGACCGCGTCCTGCCGACGATCTGATTGGCTGGATTATAGCCGAGAGACGTCGTCACGTCATAGGCCGAGCCGGCCAGGTCATGGGTGATGCTCGCCGGCCGCGAGATCGGGTCATAGCCATAGGTCGAGAAGACCGCCCCGCGCCACTCGCCCCAGCGGCGCCCCTGGCTGTCCCAGTCGAAATGCAGCCGCTGGTACAGGCCGCTTTCATAGGTGTCCGTCGGCCGGTCGAGGCCGTCATAGGCATAGGTGAAGACATTGCCGTCCGGATGGGTGATCCGCGTCCGGTTGCTGTCAGCATCATATTGATAGCTCAGGCTGCGGCTCACCCCGGCCATGCTCGTGGCGCTCGACGTGATCCGTCCGAACCCGTCATAGACCTGCGTCACCGCATCCGCGCCGCTTGCGCTGTCGAACCGGGCCGCCGTCTGCAGGCCGCGCAGGTCGTAGCCGTAATAGACGCTGCGCGTCGCCGGGGGGTTCACGCTGGTGCAGGCATAGCCCGCCACGCACGCCGTCGGCACGATCTTCGCCGTCATCCGGTTGAGCGCGTCGAAGGTATAGCCGAACACCCGGCCGTCACGCTTCCTCAGCGAGGTGCGGTTGCCGTTCGCGTCATAGCCATATTCCTCGCGGTCATTGGTGTTGACCGCGCCCGCCGTCGCCAGCGCATTGGCGGGCGTCGAGGGGTTGTAGCCACCCGGCGCACTCGTCGAGGGGAATTGCCACTGCACCTGGCGATCATATGCGTCATAGACCAGCCGGGCCTTGTTGCCGTTCGCATCGACGACATATTCCTGCTTGCCGTTCGGTGTGTAGCTGTACGTCGTATAGGCCTGCTCGAGGCTCGTCCCCACGGCCTTGCGTACCTGGAGCAACTGGTCCGCCGCGTCATAGACGTTCTTCGTGATCCGGTCCGGGCCCTGGCTCCCTTCCGTCCCCAACGCGCAGGCGCTTGCCGGCAGGCTTCCGAACACCGCCGGATTCATCCGTACCGCCGTGCAATCGAGACGCTCCATTGCATCGTAACTATATTGGGTCACGCTGTGTATTGTCTGCGCGTCGGCGGTAGCCGAAATGCACCCTGCTGCCGCAAGCGCCAAGCCAGCGCATGTGTTCGTTTGAAGCTTGTGTCCTAACGACATCTCAAAACCCCTAAGAACCGGTTCCGCAAATCATGAGGGAGCGGAAAAAAACTAAGGCGTGACGACTTCCTTCTTCAGGGCAGCGCCGGTGACGGGGTCATATGTGACGCGGTCGAAGCGATTTACCGTGAAATCCGAACCATCGACATTCTGACCGGAGCCATATTCCGTCCTGATCTCATTGCCGTCGGCATCATAGACATGGCGCACCATCGTTCTCGGCAGTGGGCCCGCACCGTCCGGATCCGGAGAAATCTCGAAGACCTTCCGCCGTAACCGGTCATAGGTCACGTAGCTCGTTTCATCCACGTCGGTCCGCGGACCTTTCATGGATGTCACGTTCCCCGCATAGTCATAGGTGTAGGAAGTCACATAAGATTGACTGCCATCGCCCAGCGAATCTGTCTTTGACGTCAGGAAGAGATTGTTGCTGTTGTAGCTGAACTCGGTCACCCGTTCGGCGGAGGTTCCCACGCAGGAAGCCGGATTGGACGGCAAAGCGCTGATGCACTCGGAAGCGCGAGCGAGCCGCCAGACGGGCGGCCCGTTCACCAGCTGCCCGCTTGCGTTCAGTGTCTTCGGATAGAGCTGCGCATAGGTATAGCGCTTTTGCGGCCGCACCCCGTTATCGTCCGCCGGAAGGGTCTCGGTCAGGATTCCGCCATGAGCAGGATCATAGGTGAAATCGGTCTGGTTGCCTTTGGGGTCTCGAATATAGTTCGGCTTGTTGCACACTCGGTATGTCGGCACCGTGCAACTGCTTGCCAGGCCGACCGTCGTGGTCAACGCGGCACCTCCACCAGCCGGAAGCAAGGAGGAACTCGACACCGCTCCATGGGCGTAGCTGTAGCTGACCCCGCTCCCGTCGGGGCGGGTGATATTCGACAATCGCGAAAGTCGCGCATAGCCGGGGATGCCGTAAAAATAGCCTTCCTGGCCGGAATATCCGAAAGCCACCGTTCGTCCTAGCCCGTCCGTTTGGGACTGAAGAAGGCCGAATCGAACCACAAAGCTCTCGGTCGACCCGTCGGGGTTGGATACCGTGCCCTGATATCGCTCCGGCACGTAATTGTAGTTATCGTAAGTAACCGAATAGGAGGTGGTCGTGTTCTTTGTCACTTGGAATGACAAGGAGGGAAAGGCCCCTTGTGGCGTGGAGAAACCGCCATTGACCCCTCGAAAGGAGCTATATGGGGGCAAGGTCATCCCTCCATATTGAACGGCGCCGCCATTTGGTTTGGTTACGGTCACCCCCCACGGCGACGAGGTCGTGTTCACCGTGGCAATAGGTACAGCGTTATTGACCAGCGTCAGCCCTCCCCCGGCTGCAGGGTTTCTGACAGAAGAAAAAGACGCAGCGCTGAAGCTGCGGCTCGCTGTGGTGGGATCTGCATATTCAGCGCTGGTATTGACCGCATATAGCGTGCCGCCACCGGCCGCTAAATCGCCTATGGGCAGCATTGCCCCCGGATTCGCTCCACCGGTTGGTGTGACGGATGATAAGTAGATTCGATATCCTAGAGAGCTATCGATGGCGTTCCATTTTGTCGGCCCGGGGTTTCCTCCCACGGCGTAATTCACTTCGCCATAGTTGGCATAAATGTAGGATATTTCTTCTCCGTCCGGCATCACGGTCTTCGTTGGCCAAGCATATGCCAGGTGGTCAGCCGTAAGCGTGTTGGTGTACCAGTTTCGAAGATTGAGATCATATGACACGGACGGCATCCGGAAATCCGTGCGGGTTCCATCGTTCGCCAGATAGAGCGAGCAAGTTCCTCCCGAATGCATCGAGTAGGCGCGCCCAGAACAGACGAGCATAGCGCCGTCGTCATTGTAATCGGAATACGTGTCGGAGCTCGAAGTACCGGTCGAAGTGCCCCACGGCGAAAAAGTCCAGGCGACATGCCCTATAGGCGGGAATCCCGGATAGTAAGTCTGCGATATAGTTCCCAGCGCGAACACGTGCACCGAGCCACGCGCTGCAACCCGCATGACCATGAAACCGCCGCCATAGATCGTGACGCGCTCGATCTGTATGTAGGATGCATGATTGATTACGCCACCAGAGTCATACCCCGCTTTCATTCCACTGAACTGGTTCCCGATATCGATCGACTCATAGTACAGATTCGAAATCGTTCCCGAACTACGATCGACGCCCGAGCGGTCAACCGTCGGCTGCATTGCAGGAAGGGGAGGTAAGACCGAAGGCGTCGCGGTCTGAGCAACGGCCTGTCCGCAAATGCCGGCCACAAACCCCATGCCGAGCAACGGCGTAGCCAAGCCCATGGGAAACTTCATTGGCAACTCCAGCAGTATCGGTGGAACTTAGTCGCTGCGGTGGCGTGACGCGCTGAAGGGCGGCCTCTCCAGGCGCGGGATCCCTCAGGGTGCCCCGGTGACGTTGACGTTGGTCCGGTTGCCGGCCTTGTCGTAGCTGTAGTTGCTGGCGACGCCGTTGTTCACGCCGCCTGCCTGCTCGACCTTCACCAGCCGGCCCAGCGCGTCATAGCTGTAGTTCGTCGTTTCGTTGGCCGGAGGTGGCGGCGATGCCGTCGCGGCCAGCGCCCCCAGCCCCAGCAGAATCGCCGTGGACATCGTCAAGACATGCCTAACCTGACGCATCGCTTCCCCCTTCGAAACGATCTCCCGGCATGCGCATCGATCCCGGGTGGAAACATCGCTCCCAGCCAGAATATCGACGCGTATCCCTTAGTCCGCAACCGAAATGAACAAGCCCCGCAACGGATGACACCGTTCCGGGGCAAATGCGATGCAAGCCCTTGCCAAAGGCCAGCTCAAGACGCGTGGGTGCGCATCCTATACGCCCCAATTGCTGACACTAGAGACTGATGTGCCGGGCGTCCGCTATTGGGCCGATTGTGTTGAAAGAGGCGGTGCGAGGGGCCGTCCGGACTGTATCGCCGATTTGAAGAGCGAGCTCCGACGGATCATGCCGGCAGCGGCTGAGCGGACATCGGGATGATCTTGGCCAGCTTGCGGAGGTTCTGGGCGGTGGCAGCGAGGTGGAACTCGTCTCTTGCGCCATTGGGTCCGCGCAGGCGCAAGCGATCCAGCTTCAGGATGCGCTTGAGGTGGGCGAACAGCATCTCGACCTTCTTTCGCTGGCGGCGTGAGACGAGATACGCGTCGGTGGCGGCGATATCGCGGGCGAGGTCTCGCGCCCCTTCGTGGATCGATCGGGTGACCTTGCGGGCGGGCATGTTGGGCGTGCATTGCTGCCGGAAGGAGCAGCCCTGGCAGTCCGGCTGGCGCGCGCGAAGTGGATCGATCCGTCCTTGTCGACGCCGCTGGTCGTCGCCCAGGCCGCACGCCGGCCGGTCGATGACGAAAGAACGGTCGAGCGCGGGTAGATGGTCGGGATCGTTCAGAGTGCGGACGCGACTCATGCTACTTCTTCTTGTTGTGCCGCCGGGAAGACGATACCGCTGGCGAAATGGGCGGCTATCGCGCCGAGGATCTGCGCGGCGACGAACGCCGGCACGCAGGACGGGGCGATACCGGCGAAGCTGTCGCTCAGCGATCGGGCGACGGTGATGGCGGGGTTGGCGAAGCTGGTGGAAGAAGTGAACCAGTAGGCAGCCACGATATAGAGCGCGACGCTGGTCGAGATGCAATCGGAGCGCATTCGCATAGTCCCGATGATCGTCAGGAGCAGCCCAAAGGTCGCCACAGCCTCTCCGTCCCACTGACCCCAGCCATAGTGCAGCTTCGTCGACAATTGCAGGATGGGCAGGTCGAACATCAGATGCGCCAGCCACACGCCAATGATGCCGCCCGCAAGCTGTGCGATGATATAGGCCAGCGCGGCGTCAGTGCGGATGTGTCCACGCAAGCGCATGACGAGCGTGACGGCGGGGTTCATGTGGGCGCCCGACACAGGCCCGAGCATCGTGACCAGCACGAACAGAATTGCCCCCGTTGCCAGCGTGTTTCCTAGAAGGGCAACAGCAGCATTCCCGCCGGCCAGACGCTCCGCCATGATCCCGGAGCCGATGACGGTCGCGAAAAGGAGTAGACTGCCGAGCGCCTCAGCGAGAACGGCGCGGTGGTTCACGCCGGATGCGTGCGATTGCTGGCAGCATCGACGACCTGCTCGCCGTCCTCCTTGGCAAAGGCGCCTTGCTGCGGGTCCGGGAGGATGTCGAGGACTGCTTCAGACGGCCGGCACAGCTTCACGCCGAGCGGCGTCACCACCAGCGGCCGGTTGATGAGGATCGGGTGCTCCATCATCGCGTCAACCAGTGCCTCGTCGCTCAGGCGCGCGTCGCCCAGCCCGAGATCGGCGAAGGGTGTGCCCTTCTCGCGAAGCAGTTGGCGTGGCGTCAGGCCCGCGCGCTCGATCATCTCGATCAGTAGAGCCCGCACCGGCGGCGTCTTCAGATACTCGACGACGTGCGGCTCGACGCCCGAGTTGCGAATGAGGGCGAGCGTGTTGCGCGACGTGCCACAGGCGGGATTGTGGTAGATGACGATGTCGGTCACGGGCGATCCTTCAGCAGCAGGTGAGCTCGGCAAGCAGCGGCTCGCACAGTTCGGAGCGACCGCCGCAACAGTCCTTGGCAAGGAAGGTCATCAGCGCGACCAACGTCGATACGTTGGCGCGCTGTATCTGTTGGCGCCCGCGCTTTTCGGCAGTCACGAGGCCGACCCTCGCCATCACGGCGAGATGGGTGGAAAAGGTGCTTTGGCCCAAGCCGCTTGCCTCGACCAACGCGCCGGTCGGCAAACCTTCGGGCTCGTGCCGGATCAGCAGCCGAAAGGCATCAAGCCGCGTGGGATGTGCAAGCGCCGCCAAAGCCGCAATGGCAGAATCGTTCTCCATGCATCGGAATTACCCGATACTTCTCCTGATGGCAATAAGCATCGACTTTTCCCGATGTAACGAGCGGCCGCTTTCGAGATCGGCGATCATTCCCGTGAACTTGGCGGCCGCCAAGCCAGGGCCAGCGGCTTAGGCGGCGATTTGGTAGGGTTACAATGCAAAGGCGCGCTCCACTGGACCGCGTCGTTCAGTTCAGCCGGCGGGGTTGTCGGATATACAAGTGCTTGTATATTCCGCTCATGACTAGGCCTGCCACCTTGGGCACACTTCTTCGCAGGCTGATCGATCAGCTCGATGGCGCCGTCGAACGGGCCTATGCGGATGCGGGCCTTGACTATCGGCCACGCTTCACACCGATCGTCCGCGCGCTGACAGCCGAAGGCCCACTGACGATCCGCGCGTTATCACGAAGGATCGGGGTGACACATTCGGCGACCGGCCAGACAGCGAATGAAATGGAGCGCCGGGGATTGGTGACCTTCGCCGCGGGCACCGATGCACGAGAACGCATCGTCACGCTTACCGCGCATACGGAAGCCATCCTGCCGGAGCTCACGCAGCTCTGGGTCGCCACCGAAGCCGCGGCACGCACGCTCGATGAGGAACTGGGTCAATCGCTCCCCGCCCTGATCGCCAGAGCGCTCGAACTGCTCGAATCCAGGCCATTCGACGAACGGCTGAGGGCTGCGATCGCCTCCCGACCATCCAAGCAATGAAAGGTCCAACCTCGATGTCGATTCGTCCTGTTGCGGCGTTCCTTCTGCTCGTGAGTTCCCCTGCCTGGGCACAATTGAGCGTTGCCGAAGGACCCATGGCGACCGTTCAGCCGCTTAGAGGCGAAGATCGCTCTGCCGCGATTGCCGAGATCACCAGGAAGCTGGAGGAACGCTACGTCTTCCCCGACCGGGTCGCTGCCATCCGCGCACGCCTCAAGGATGGAATGACTTCCGGACGATACGATATCGAGAACCCCCCGGCATTCGCCGGACGCGTGACCGAGGATCTTCGCGCGGCAAGCGGCGATCGCCACCTCTACCTGAACTATGCTCCCGGCCAGTTCGCTGCGGCCAGGGCAGGTGATGGGAAATCCGACAACCGCGCCCTCGAAGCATTCTGGGAACGCCGCGCGCGCCGGGACAATCAGGGCCTCGGCGAAACGAGAATCCTCCCTGGCAATATTCGCTACCTGCGTATCACCGCCTTCGAATGGGTCCAGGATCAGACCGGCGTCGCCTATGATGCCGCGATGCGTTTCCTGCGCGACGGCGATGCGATCGTCATCGATCTTCGGGGCAATGGCGGCGGCTCGCACGCGGCCGTTCGCTATCTCCTCAGCCATTTCATGGGTGCCGACGAACTCGACATCACCTTCCTCCAGGCTGGCAAGGATCCCGTCCAATCGCGCACCTTGGATTATCTTCCGGCGGGTCGCCTGAAGGGGAAGCCGCTCTATGTGCTGATCAGCGACCAGGTTGGATCCGCGGCGGAGGCGTTCGCTTACGACGTCCAGCAATTTCGCCTTGGAACCCTGGTTGGCGCAACCACCGCAGGGGCGGCGAACAACAATGAATTTTCGCCGGTCGCGCCGGGTTTCATGCTGAGCCTATCCTATGGGCGGCCGGTGCACCCGGTGTCGAAGACGAATTGGGAAGGCGTTGGCGTGAAGCCCGATGTCGCGACGGATCCCGATCGAGCGCTCGATCTCGCACAGTCCCTGGCCCTCGCCGCCTTGCTCGATCGGAGCGGCTCGGACGCCGGTGACCGGGCGGAATGGGAATGGGCACGTCCCGCAGTCGATGCCCGGGTGAACCCGCCCCGGCTCCAACCGGCTGCGATGCGGCAGCTGGCTGGCCGATATGGCAGCCAACGCATCCTCTGGAGCGGCGGCGCGCTTCATCTGGCCCGGAAGAATGGGAAAATGGCGCGGCTCATTCCCCTGACGAAGGACGGGCTGTTCGGCGTCGAAGGGTATGACGATCATCTCCATATCCGCCTGACCGGAGAGGTGATGGAACTGCAATGGAGCGACGAGGCCGCGGCCACGCGCCTGCCCAGATCCAAGGACTAGGACTGGCGCGCCTGCCGCCAAATCTGAGCGAACCGCCACGTCGCCGATAGCGCCACTTGTCGTACCTGACCGGCTCGTTGCGCGATCGCCGGCCTGGGATACAGGGTTGGATGCCCTTGGCGTGTCGCGGAACCAGTCAGCGTCGTAGCCGCGATCACCGAGCAGCTACTGCGCCTTGGGCATTTCCTCGAGGAGGGCCGCCGCGCCGGTGTAGTCGCTGTGTCGTACCCAGTTATCCATGAGGTACCGCTCCTCAGCCTCGGTCGCGACGCCGATCCATGGGGATCGAGTATCGCGGTCGCCCAAGCTAACCCGCATTTCTCTGATTCCAGATTTTGCGGGTTAATCAAGGTAATCGTCCATCATGATCGTGGTGGAATAGAACAAGGTTATTTCTTCGACAGCGCCGACGGCAATTCCGGCAGGTCGGGCCCATTCGACTGGCGCATGGCTGAAGCCATCGAGCGAGCAGAGTGGTTCGCAAGGGCTCATGGCAATCGTCCGAACGGCGCGGTTTCGACATAGCCAGCGGCTGGAGATGGCGGACAAGGGATTGTCGGGACTTCAGGCTGTTAGATGTTCAGTCCGCGCACCGTTGAGAAGATCATCTCGGACGTCGGGGACGAGCTCGCGTGGAGTTTCCAGGGGTGCGCCGAGCCTATAGAGAAGCGCGATCCGCCGATCGGCTTGCTGAAGTGCGAGGATATCGGAGAGGGGGCCGGCGCTTGAGCGTGTGGATGGATATGAATGAACCGCCGCTGGTCGTTATTTAGACGAACTGAGGCCGTTCGCGCCGGCCGATGTACGGCCGCGAGCTCTACGGGCCCGGCGTCGCGCGGCGATCGCCTTGGAGTAGAACCAGCTGGCAATCGCAAAGACGATCCCGATGCCCAGGCCCAGCAGCATCAGCGATCCGTCATCGGCCTGTCCCTTTGCCACGAGGTGCTTCGCGGAGAGATAGCCGGGGGCAAATAGCGCTGGGACCCACAGCGTGGCGGAGAAGACGTTGGCGAGTTGAAACGAGCGTGCCGGCATCCGCGTGACGCCCGCGACCAGCGGGACGACCGCTCGCAGCGGACCGAGGAAACGCCCCGCAAAGACGGCGAAGAAGCCAAACCGACGGAAGAAGAGGCGAGCTTGCGCAACGGCGGTGCGGTGTTCGCGCAACGGCCAATGCCGATAGGCCGTGGGACCGAGGCGGTCGCCGATGTAATAGGACACCCAGTCGCCAAGCACCGCGCCGGCGATCGCGGCGAGCAGGATTGACACCGGATCGAGCTTACCGGTGGCAAGCAGGCCGCCGGCTGCGATCATCAGCGAGGTGGCGGGGATGAACAGCCCCACCAGCACAAGCGACTCGCCAAAGCACAGAAGGCCAATGACCAGCGGCGCCCAGCCGGCATTCTCCGTGATGATCCTGGTCGCCGATGCCGCCAGCTCTTCCACGCCAAAACTCCGAAACCAATGATCTCGCCTATTCGCAGAGACAGGCTGAACGAAGCCTCTACAGCAGCGGTTGCGACGGGGCTCGCAACTTGAGCGCGGTTCGATCCGCCATCAGCTGTTTATCAGCAAGCATGTGTACGGCGAATGCGGGCCACCCCTGGAAGCCCGTTGTATCCATTCTCGCTGGGCAGATTCATGAAGACCATTCTCTATTCGGGATTATCGCTTGCGCTCGGTTCGTTGTCTGCTGTTCCCGCCCAGGCAGATCAAACCCGCGACGATAAGCGACAAGAAACTGACCGGAAGCAGATCCCTGAAAAGGACCGGAATGAGGCGTCTGAAGAAGAGTGGAATGGGGCGCCCGTGGAGATCGTCGTCACCGGAAGCACACCTCTTCTCGGTAGCGGACTCGATGCCAACAAGGTGCCCAATGCCGCCTATGTCTTCAGCCGGCGGGATCTCAGTCGTACCGGGGAGCCGAGCCTGATCGGCACGCTCGATAGCTGGGCAGGCAGCATCAACATGAACGCCACGATCGGCAATCCGAACCAGCCCGACGTGCAATTCCGTGGTTTCACGGCATCGCCTTTACAGGGGCTGCCGCAGGGGCTCGCAGTCTATCAGAATGGGATACGGATCAACGAAGCCTTTGGCGACACGGTCAATTGGGATCTGATCCCGATGGTCGCGATGGATTCGATGAATCTCACCAGTTCCAACCCCGTCTTCGGCTTCAATGCACTGGGCGGCGCCGTGGCTTTGGAAATGAAAAACGGCCGGACGTGGCAAGGCGCCGCCGCCGAGGCATCGACCGGCTCGTTCGGCCGGCTGAACGCCTCCGCAGAAATCGGGAAGCGCTGGGATGACTGGAGCATCTATGCCGCCGTCAGCCGCATGGGCGATAGCGGGTGGCGCGAGCGCATGCCCTCGCGCGGCGTGCAGATCTATTCCGATATCGGTTACGATGCAGGTGGGACCAGCGCGCACCTGACGATCAACGCTGCCGACAATTATCTCGTCGGCACCGGGCCGACGCCCGAGGCATTGCTTGCGCTATATCCCCGCACCGCGCCCGGTCTGAACTATCCTGCCTATAACAAGAATCGCCTGTTCATGATCGCTGGCCAGATCAGTCAGGATTTGGGCAGTGACTGGCGATTGGACGGGCGGTTCTACACGCGCGCATTCCGCCAGCGATTGCTCAACGGCAATGTGACCAGTGCAAGCCCCTGTGCCGATGATCCTGGCTATTTCTGCTCGAGCGGCACGAACCACGCCGAATTTCCCCTTTATGATACCCGAGGGCGGCGCGTCCCTGTCAGCGCGGGCGGTGAATTTCCGGCCGAACTCGATTCAGCCAATACGCGCACCAACAGCCGCGGCGGATCGCTGATGCTGACGAACAACGCGCCGCTATTCGGCCACGGCAACCATCTCGTGATCGGAGGCAGCTTCGATCACGGCAACACGACATTTGCCGCGGGCGCGGAAATCGGCAGCTTCGATCTCGACCGCAATACGCACGGCAGCGGCCTTGAGGTCGATTCGCAAGGCGCGATCCGCCAGGTGCTCCTGCGCACCCGCAACCAATATGGCGGCTTCTACATCAGCGATACGTTCGACATCACCAAACGCCTCTCGCTAACCGTCAGCGCACGCTACAACATCGCCGATCTGCGCTTGCGCGATCAGCGCGGCAGCCTGCTCGATGGCGACCATCGTTTCACGCGCTTCAATCCCGGCGTGGGCGCGACCTGGCGCTTCCTGGACAGCACCACCGCTTACATCAACTATGCAGAAACCAATCGCGTGCCGACGGCGGCCGAACTCTCATGTGCCGATCCCGAGATACCCTGCACGATGGCGAGCTTCTTCATGTCCGATCCGCCGCTGGAACAGGTCGTGTCCCGCACCTGGGAAGGGGGCCTGCGTGGCGAGATTTCGACGGGTAGAAACGGGCGCATCAGCTGGAACGGCAGCGTTTTCCGTACCGTGAACAGCAACGATATCCTGGAAATCGCCAGCGGCATTCCCGGCCGCGGATATTTCCAGAACGCAGGGCGCACGCGCCGACAAGGTGTGGAGATCAACACAAGCTACAGGGACGGGAAATGGCGTCTGTTCGCCAACTACAGCCTGATTGACGCAACCTATCGCAGCCCGCTGACACTCAACAGTCCGTTCAACCCGTTTGCCGATGAAGACGGCGAGATTTTCGTGCAGGTCGGCAACTCCATTCCAGGTGTGCCGAAGCACCGGCTCAAGCTGGGTGTCGACCGGGTGCTGACCGACAAATGGTCGATCGGCGGATCGGTGCAAGCAGTCAGCAGCCAGGTCCTGTTCCAGGATCAAAGCAACCAGACGCCGCGCCTACCAGGCTATGCGGTCGCCAGCATTCACAGCGCCTATGCACTTGGCTCAGGTGTTCAACTGTTCGGCAGCGTCAATAATCTGTTCGATCGTCGCTATTCGGTTTACGGGACCTGGACCGACGCCTCCGGCGTACCGTTCCCGCAGCTGCCAGGTGGCGAGATCGGCGTCACCCGTGCTTTCGGCGCAGCTCCGCCTCGTGCCTTCGTCATTGGGATCAAGGTCAAACGATAACGCAGCGCCAGGCTGGGGCCAGGGGGTGCCCCGGCGATCGGAGAACGCATGATGCACTTGCTGCTGGTCGAAGACGATCCCGTAATGGCCGAAGGCATATGCCGTACCATGGCCGAGTCCGGACACACCATCGTTCATGTGGATTCCGCGGGATGTGCCCGGGATGCGATAGCAGTCGAGCCCTTCGACGCGGCGATCGTCGATATCGGCCTGCCTGACGAATCCGGCACCAGCCTGGTGTGCGGACTCCGGCGGACCGGCAGCAGGCTGCCCATCGTAATCGTCACGGCGCGGGATTCGGTTACCGACCGTATCGATGCGCTGGACCTCGGTGCGGATGATTATCTGGTCAAACCCTTCTCCCTGCTCGAACTGGCCGCGCGATGCCGGGCGGTGGTACGCCGGCTTGGCGCGGCCGCAAGTTCGCAACTGACCGTGGGCGCGCTCAGCCTCGATCTCGTGCATCGTACCGCAACTCTAGGGGGCTCGCCGATGCCATTGACCCCGCGGGAATGGGCCATTCTGGAATGCCTTGCACTGCGCGCGCACCGCGTGGTCTCTAAGGATCATTTGCTCACAATCATTAGTCCCTGGGACCGGGACATGACGATGAATAATGTCGAATCACTGATCTCGCGCCTGCGGGCAAAATTGGCTGGTCAGTCCAGCATCAGTACCCTGCGGGGTTTTGGATATCGGCTCGACGATGAACGATAGCGATCCTGGGCCGAATGCGAAGGCGAGCCCGCCCTATACGATCCGCCGCCGCTTGCTGCTTTGGCTGCTCCCGCCGCTTTGCATCGTGCTCGCGATCGGCGTCGCGCTCGATTATCACAACGGCATGGCTCCCCTGCGCCGCGCCTATGACCATACACTCGCCAATGCCACCAACGACATTGCCGCTGCGATCGAAGGCAAGGGGGACCTCGCCGATGCACGAGCCAGGCGGATACTGGCCTCCCTCGATGTCGGATTGGCGGATTACCGTAGCTACTATCGGCTCCGTAGCGTCGCGAACGGGGAGATGGCCGGACAGGCGGACCTTCCCGAAGCTTCGATCACCGCCCCCGTCAGCTTCGCAGATACGTTCTACCGAGGGCAGAAACTTCGGATCGCCAGCCGCAGGATCGATACCGGGGCCGGGCCGGTCATTGTGACCGTCGCGGAAACGACGCAAAAACATGATGCCGCGAGCTGGCGCATCGTGGGGAGCCTGTTGCTGACGGACGTGCTCCAACTTGGGGCCACCATCTTGTTCGTCTGGCTTGGCGTTCGGCAGGGACTTCGCCCGTTATCGCGGTTGCGCGAAGATATTTCTCAGCGCTCCCCGAGCACGCTTGAGCCACTTGATCCCGCGACCGTGCCGGAAGAGGTGCAGCCAATCGTTGCGGAACTGAACCGGCTCTTTGCCACCGTTCGCGAGAGCGCCCTTTCGCAGCAGCGCTTCCTTGCGGATGCCGCGCATCAGATCCGGACGCCGCTTGCTGGGCTGCGCGCGCGCGTGGAGTTGATGCATCGCAAGACAGCGGTTGATGCACAGCATCGCGATCTGGAGGTATTGCTTTCCAGTATCGACCGACTGAGCCACACCGCGCATCAGTTACTGGCGCTGGCGCGCGCTGACCCCAGTGCGCGCGCATCTATCGATTTCGTGCCGGTTGATCTTCTCTCGCTGACAGCTGATGTGGTCGAGCATCAGTTCGATCATGCGCTGGCACGCCGCATCGATCTCGGCCTGGATGCTGTTCCGATCAGCGTGACAGGCAGTCCATGGATGCTCCGCGAGCTGTTGCTCAATCTCGTCGATAATGCGCTCCGATACACCCCAGAAGGTGGCCAGGTGACGGTTCGCTGCGGTGCGCAAGGCGAGGGTGTTTTCCTCGCGGTCGAAGATGATGGGCCCGGCATACCTGTTGCTGAAAGGGCGCATGTCTGCAATCGCTTCTATCGTATGCCGGGATCGCCAGGGTCGGGATGCGGTCTCGGATTGTCGATTGTTGCCGAGGTGGCGCGTTTGCATATGGCCGATCTTCAAATAGGTGATGGGCTCAGTGGCCGTGGCACGCGCGTGAAAGTGCTATTCGGTGGAGGCTGAACTGACACTGCCTTCTTGGCGGTCCCTCGGTTTCTCATCCGGGCGTGATGCGAGTTCAGCCTGTATCCATATTCGGCTGGCGTCAGCCACCCAAGAGTCGTGTGAGGCCGGCTCTCACTATAGTCCCGCCGCCAGGCATTTGCCAACGAAGGAAGGCCGACTTGCGCCAGACGCTCGGTTGCGTCGGGCCAAGGTGTTTCCGGCCCTTGTAGTTTGCGCTCGGCGGCGTCCGGGCGGAACTTGCTCCGGTACGCCACAGGCCCATTCCACAACCAATGTCGCTGCCGACGAGGTGCGGATAGATGTGGCTGCGCGACCAGAACGCCACGCCAACGGCAATGCCCCGGCCGGCATGAAGGTCAGGCAGGCCGACGACAAGGTCGATACCCAGAAGCTTCGCGGTCTGGTGGAACTGATCGACCGCGGTTTGGTCGCCCCACTTTCCGCCCGATTTCGATGCGACAAAGCGCTATCCGGCGGTGGTGTCGAACCACTCCATCGGCAGTTGCAAGGAGCAAACCGCCGGCGATATTGCGTCCGCGTGATACGATCGGTGCCAAATGTTCTGACGACGGACGCCTCGCATCATCTGATCGCCTTTATGGGTTCACGGCCCAGTCAGCGAAATTCTCGTCGTGTGAAGATATGGCAGCACTCAAACTCGGTGACCAGCGCACAGCCTCGGAGTCAAACTCAACGAGGCGCTCAAGTGTGAGGTTGGAGAGGAATTCTTCATTCGATTGATCACCAACCCTAAGCATGTCTGCATGTAAAACGTAAAAAAGCGGCTCTGATAAACGCTGTACAACAGTATATCTCCATAACTCTCCACAGTTCTTAACGTTATAAACTATAGTAGAAACGTACATCATTTTGGTATCCACTTTCCAGATTGCATTCGAGCCTGCGTATTCGCCCTAGTTTGATCCGCCCATCTGGTAATTACGATCCCTTGTCCGTTCGTAATGACGACCCGCCCACCATTCACATATACGGTATGGCCTGTGTCAGCGTCTATAAACGTACGCCCTTCACGTACGACTCTATTCGGATCTCCCACCTCGCGATGGGTGTCGCCGGCGCGCGCCTCAAGACGACGCTGTATGGCATGATCTACTTCGCCAGTCAGCGTCTCGCGCGCTGCGTCCAGCCTCGACGCGGGGTTATTCTGGAATCCGTAGCCGGGCTGCCCCGGAGGCAATTCAAATCCGTTTGCGTCCGCTTGCGCTGCTTGCAGTCGCCCGGTGGAAGTGGGGTCGTTCATATTCCGCGTGTCCGGGATCCGAGCTCCGGCCGACCCTTCAGCAGGCCGCCAGACACCAGCGCGGGTTAAGGGGTCAGGATTGAGCCTCTGCGCCTCACGTTCAGCTTCCTCGCGCCCTTCTCTAGGATCGCGCTCCTCACATTCTGGGCACAGACCCGTGGCATCAGACTGATTTACCGGATCGTTCCCGACATATGCGTATAGGTTGATCTGATCCTTGTATCCGATCGGATCGGTCTGCATGAACCGCCCGAGCGTGGGCGAGTAGAACCGCGCTTTGTAGTACCAAAGGCCAAGCTGCGGCACCCAAAGCTGGCCGGTATAGCCGTAGCGACCGATATTACCTGCCGCGGGGATACCGTACTCGTCATAGGAATTGATTGCGATCAGCGCGCCCGTCGCATCCGCTATCGACACGATGGAGCCGTGTTCGTCGCCTTGGAGCGCGCGCGGACTGGCGGTTGCGCTGCCGTCGTACCAGATCAGCGGATTATCCCCGCCTGCACCCAGCACGTAACGCGCGGTCATACCGGTGCCGTTATAGTCTGCGATCCGCTGGTCGCCGGCATAAAGGTAAGTCTCGGTTGTTGTCGCATTCGCCACCGCGTACAGCCGCCCGAGCGGATCGTAGGTGAGCGCCGCCCCACCCACGCTCGCCACCAAGCGGTTCTCCGCATCGTAGGTAAACCCGCTTGTCCCATCCGAAACCAGATTGCCGTTCGAATCATAGCCGAAGCCGGACGTCGCGCCACTAACCGTCGTGTACTGGTTGAGTCCATTTACCGTATAGTCGCGGCTCACATTGAAGTAGCCGTTCCAAGCATACGCCGCGTTCGACCGCGCGCGTAAGGTATTCTGGCCCGCCGGGTTGTAGGCGAACGTAGTTGTAAGGTCCGCGCTCGTACCCGCCAGGTCGTCACTGAGGCTCGCCAGTCGCGACAGGCCATCATACCCAAAGGTCGTGGTTACGGCACCACGCGCCTCGCTCGCCTCGCGCCCAGCCACATCATAGGCCATCGCTGCAATCTGAATGCCATTCACGCTCACCGACGTCATCCGGTCGATCCCGTCGAGGCCGAGCGTGACCGTGGCGCCGTCCGGCCATGTGATTCTGCTGCGCGTTCCGTCCGGGCTATAGTCATAGCTGACTGTCCGGCTCACCCCGCCCATCGATACCGTCTGGGCGGTGAGCTGACCGAGCCCGTCATAGACATTGTCCACCGCATCGGCGCCGCTCGCCGAATCGAACCGGGCATAGGTTTGCAGGTTCCTGAGATCATAGCCGTAATAGACGTTGCGCACGGCGCTCGACGGCGGTGTCGTACATGCATACCCCGCAACGCACGCCCCGGGCACGGTCTTAACCGTCATTCGGTTGAGCGCGTCATACGTATAGGTAAACAGTCGCCCGTCGCGCTTGCGCAAACTCGTCCGATTACCGTTGGGATCGTAGGTATAGGCTTCGTAGTCGGCAGCGCTCACCGACCCTGTGGTCACCTTGTCGGGAAAGTTCCACTGCACGAGCCGGTCGAGCCCGTCATAGGTATACGCCGCCTTGTTCCCATTGGCATCGGTCACGCTCGCCTGGCTGCCATTAGGCGTATATGTATAAGTCACGTAATTCTGTTGCAGCGAGGTGCCCACGCCCTTTTGCACCTGAAGCAACTGCCCCGCGGCATCGTACACGTTCCGCGTGATCCGGTCAGGGCCGTCGCTGCCCGTTGTTCCCAACGTACAGGCGTCCGCGGGTAACGATCCGTATACCGCCCGGTTCATCCGCGCCGCCGTGCATGCCAGGCGCCGGTTCGCATCGTAGCTATATTGCACGGCGCTCAGCGCCGAGAGCGAGCTGTCTTGACCGATTACTAAGGTCTTGAGTTCGTTGGTGTAGCTTGTCCGAACGGATTTCACCGCCGTGAAGCTCTGCCACGCCGTGTCATCCTGGCCGTTAGTAAATCCCTCTTCCTCGAGCTGCGGCTGACCAAATCCGGTATAGGAAACCCGATGCGCCGCATTCGAAAGGCTTCCGCTCGAATTTGCTGCCGCCGGACCTATCTCGCCGACCAGCTTCCTCGTTTGATCATAGATAAAGCGGGTTGTATCTGCGGCGCCTGGATTCGGGCCATCGACGAAGATCTTGTTTCCTACAGCGTCATACGTATTGGCAACGGTCCGAAGCACCGCACCCACACCCGTTTTCGTCGTCTCGCTCAACACGCGCAGGTTGGCATCATACTGATACTCAATCCTGATCTCGTCGGCGGTACCGAAACAATTGGCAGTTGCCTGGCAGCTCGACTTGGACGCCAGAACGCTTACCCCGTTTACCCGGGTGTAGCTAAAACGACTTTCCGGTCGAATCCCCGAAGGCGTGGCCGGTGAAAGAACCTTGGTTACCTGTCCGGTCGTGTCATCGTATTCGTAATTTGTAACGGCACCTCGAGGATCCGTCGCCGTCACAGGCTTATTGCACGTTGGCGCATAGACGCACGTGGCCGGAAACGTTTGACTATAAACAACGTCGGCCAGTGACCCAGGCACCTTCGCGATGTGGCGGGCCTCCGTGACATTCCCTCGAGAGTCGTACGTGTAAGTCCACGTGTCGCCTTCGGGGCTACGCTTGGAGGTCATCCGACCATAATTGTCGTACGTAAACCGCGTAACAGCACCATTCTCATCCGTGATGGACAATAGATGCCGGTGGGCCCAGCTGCTGACATAGACCCTATGATATCCGTTTGCGCCGGTTACCGTCGTTGTTCGAACGATATCGAATTTATTGGAATTTTGCTGATCCGTTACGGTCGCATCGACAAATGAATATTGATACGTAGCCGCACCGATAATCACAGTCTTCGGCTTATTGTACACCGGGTCAAAGGCGTTTCCGGTATCCTGAACATTCTCACCATTCTTACATATGACAACGGCTGGCGCGGTTTCCCCCGAATGAACAAGTGCACTATACCACGGCTCGCCTGAGTTATCGATATAGAGGTCGGGACAATAGTTTCGCGGGTTACGGATTGCATATTGTGTGAGGTGCCCCGCCGCATCGGCCACGGGCTCGACGCCATTATCGACCACATACGGATCGGCAGTCTCAATCGGAGAGCCAAAGAAGTTTACAGTTGGCCTCGCCGCGGTTGGCGTACACGTCATGCTATCGACGCAAGCATCGACAGCCGAATTGACCATGATGACCTTGCCGAGGCGGCCACCTCCCTGGGTCAAATTTTCATACCAGGTATTGGGATCCGGCTCGTTGGTACTATCGACCTGATATTTGTAGAATACTTTATATCCCGCCGAGTTTTCTACCGACGAAATCGGATATTCGTGCCCTTGCACCTGTCCGCAAGTCCAGGTTCCATTCACGTTGCGAAAGTAATATGGATTGCAGAATGCCCAATCCTTATAATGAAACGTAGTCGTGAACCCGTCCGGCCTGACGATGTCGCTTATCAGCCCAGCCGCTTGCCCAAAGGCAAGGGAGATCGCGGTGGCATGAATTGTCGTGCCGTCTCGCATTGTAAATGTGTACGACCGCGAGGTATTCGACGGACTCGCCACCTGCACCGATACACCATCTCCTCTCGCGGAGTAGTAGCTCGTCGGAAACGGGTTGGGATATGTATAAGGCTGGGTCGGTCGGAGGTCGGCCAAGTACCCATCAACCGACAAACTCATGGATCCGACCGCAGGAAGATTCAGATTGGTTTGGTAGCCTTCAAAGTTACTGCCAACAAGATCGAACCCCATTTGCGGAACTATATTCCCGCTATCCCCCGTCTTGAAAGCGAATCCATCTTCTGACGAGCCAATACTAGCCTGCTTCTCAGAATTAAGATGGGATCCGGTTATGACATCTATGCCGTTCGGATCTATATTGTAGTTCTCTTGGGGACTCGGGAAAGCCATTGAATCCTGGGCATGAGCAGATCGCGCTAAAAACAATAGCGCTGATAATAATAAAAAGAATTTTAGGAGGGTAAATTTGTATATTTTTCCGCCCTCGCTTCGATTTATCATTAGCATTGGCGCCCACCCCTTCAGGTATAATTTTGGTACAAAACCTCAAAAACGCGTGAGATATAGTCGATCACTACTCTAGTAAATCGACACGGCTCCGCTCGTTATTCGACTATCAGAGCCCCATACCCATGTCGCATATTTACCACTTACGGAGTAATCCGCCGAAGCTCTTGTTAAGAGGCCAACCCCCGGCACGTATATCGACGCCCACCCGGTATTACCCGGAGCAGTTACCCCGCCCATAGAAAACCAGATGAGGCCTGCGTCGTTTTTCAGCAGAACAACGGCATTACCGCCAAAACTGGCGTTACTTATGGAGCCAAGGCCTATCGCAGGAAAATATCCGGAAATATCCCGACAACTGTTATCATCACACAGCGTGTCGAAACCACTTGTCAACGTAGCGGACCACAGAGCGGGCGCTGGAGTGGGGGTGGGGG
>NZ_SCMK01000025.1 GCF_005503355.1 Sphingomonas sp. 1F27F7B | reverse complement strand
GACTGGCGCCGCGTCGCTACCCGTTACGACCGCTGCCCCACCACCTTCTTCTCCGCCATCGCGCTCGCCGCCACCATCATCTTCTGGCTATGACCAATGAGTCCTGACCCTAGAAGTATCGCTTATATTCGCGATCATCCATGCCGGAGATCGTCGCTACATTAATCTTGGATCGATCCGATCTGTCGATAAACTCTATCCTATAGGAGTTGGTATCTTCCACGAATATCGGATAATTAAGATCGAAGAGATTTTCCTCTTCGGTCATGCTGTAATCTTCCAGGTGCCGAAGGTCGAAACTTTGAATATAGCCGTCGGAAGGAATGGTGGGAAGCAGGGTCGTGAGGAGTTCTTCCGCCGATTTTCCGTTTATGGAGATGATTTCAGATCCAACCGGGATCGCGTTGGCCGATTGTGCAGCCGTGAGAACGTATATCCTTCGATCGATGATCTTCAGGGAAAGAGGGAAGTGATGGCGGGTGTCTTTTAACGAGAGATAATAGTCTTCCGACGGTTTGGGTATCAGGTGCTCGTCGTGGACCCTCGCGCAAATGGTGGCGATGAGCTTATAGAACTCGATCTCCGTTTCGGGCCTGTCCAGCGACTTGAAGCCGTCGTCCAGAAGCTTGGTCATGATCGATCGGTCGGTAAATCGATAGAGGCTTGGATATATATTCTCCAAGGCGGTCCTGAGAACCGAATAGTCCTCTTGCAATTCCTTTGGGCTATATGTTGGCGATTGTTGCTCCCCGGGCTCGCTCTGACCGTTTCCGCAAAGAGCCGCGGCCAACAGCGGGAGTGCGATCATATTTCTTAGAATCGAACGCATCTGTGGGTGTCCTCTCACCATTGGATGTTGTCTCAATATCTGCGATGAACGACCGTCTTCGAATTTCGGGGGAAGCGGTTCTTCACATATTGCAGATGCCGCCCCGATCCACGCCGGCCTCTCGCCCCTCCCATTCCCCCACCCCCAACCGATACACCGCCGTATCCCGCACATACCCGGTCCAGGTGGTGAGATCCGCCCGGCGCACTTCCACCAGTCTTGCCCCCAGCTTCTCGACGGCGCGGCAAGAGCGGGTGTTGCGGGTGTCGACGCGGAACTGGATCGCGGCGTAACCCTGTGCGAACGCGCGGGCGATCATCAGCCGCTTCATCTCCGCGTTGAACGGGCCGCCGCGCACGCCCGGCACGATATAGGTCGCGCCGATCTCGATCGCGGCATCCGCACCGGGCACCGGGATGTAGCTGGTCATGCCGACCGGCCGACCGTCCTCGCCGCTGCCGGCGGCCTCCGCCGCTTCGCGATCGAGCACCGCGAACATCGTCCAGCCCGGCATCGCGCGCAGCAAGCGCAGCGAAGCGTCGAAATGCGCGCCCGCCATGCTCACCGGATAGATGGTCCAGATTTCCGGATCCTCGGCGCAGGCCGCGCGCAGCGGCTCGACATGCGCGTCCGCGAACGGTGCCAATTGCACGCGCGCTCCCGCCATGGGCGTGCCCAGCATGGCCATGCTCTCCTCTCCCTTCGTCTTTGCGGGGCGCAGCCTTGGCGCGGATTGCAGCCCAATTGCGGCGCTGGTGCGAGCGGTTGGTGGCCCGGCCGCATGCACTTGACGCGGAGGGCCGGGACGATATTATGTTCTTCATTTGTTCTTTACATGTAGGATTTCGCGGCATAGCTGGCGCGCTCCCTTCACGGCGGAGCGAGGCGGCAATGGCGGGCGAATTCGGGCGGCAGCGTTGGTCAGGTGCGGTGCGCGAGGCATTCCTGCGCGGGCTCGCTTCGCACGGCAGTGTGCGGCGTGCCTGTCGCGAGGCGGGGATGAACGTTGCCGGCGCCTATGGCGTGCGCGAGCGCGATCCCGATTTTGCACGGCTCTGGGAGAAAGCGGTGGCGCGGGCCGGAGCGGAGCGGGCGGCGCGGCTGGCCGAGGCGGCCGGCAAGGCTACGCGGCGCGACGGCATGTTTCGCGACTATCGCCAGCGGCACGACGGCTGGACCCAGTCGCGCACCCGCGCTTTCCTTCGCGCGCTCTCCGAGACGGGCTGCGTGCGCGATGCCTGTGTACGAGCGCGGATATCCAACACGTCCGCCTATCGGATGCGGCGGCGCGACGCGAAGTTCGCCGAGGCCTGGGAACGGGCGCTCGACCGGGTGGCGCCCATGCTCGAACAGGCCGCCTATGAACGCGCCGTGGAGGGCTGGGATGAGATCGTCTGGCGGAACGGTGCCGAATTTTCGCGCAAGCGGCGCTATTCGGACGGGCTGCTGCGGCTGCTGATCGAGCGCGGCGGTACCGCGGGACAGCCGCGCCGCCTCGCGAGCCAGAAGGAGCTGATCGCCTTTGCCAGGACGGCGGCCAAGGCGGCCGGCGGGTTCTTCGGCCAGCGCGCCAATCCCGAGGATACCGACCGGGCGATTCTCAAGAAGCTCGAAATGATCGACAGGGCCCGCACGCTGGAAGCGGAAGAGGCCGTGCTGGAGGCGGCGCGTGCGGGGGAGGTGGAGGAGGCGGACGGCGTTGCCGGAGAGGCGCCCGCTGGCGGGGCCGGCAACGGCGGCGCGCTACCCCGGTTGCAGCGCCTGTGATGGCGCGCCGGTGATCCAGTACCTTTGATGCGGCACGGAAGCCCGCCGCGCGCGAGCGGACCGTCGGGTTAGGGCGCGGGCCGGAGCCCGCGCCCACCGATGGAGACTGCCGGTGGGCGCCGGCAGCCCGCCAGGCCCCCGCGTTGCCGCGGGCGCCGTGCGACATGGGGCGGCTGGTGCGGCCGCCCGAATTCCCTGGTCCGCCCCGGCTATTGGCCGATGGGACAATGTCCTCAAGCGGGACGTTGCCCATTTTGGCGGAACCGCGGCGCCGGCTTCAGTCGAACGCTACCGGCGCGGGGCGGCCGGCGAGATAGGCGCGGGCGGGATCGTCGAGCGGGAAACCGTTTACACCCAGGCGCGCGAGCAGGAGCCGGACCGTGGAGAAGCTCCGGACGCTGGTCGCGATCGATTCCGGGCGGTTGAGCCAGGCCTCGGAGACGAGCAGCTTCTTGCCGACCCGCTCGACCCGGCCGTCGCCGAGCAGATGGACGAGGCGGCGGCGCACTGTCGCCTCGGGCAGGCCCAGCGCGCGGGCGACCGCGCTGGTGCGCACCGGCACGCGCAGCGCCGACGGCGGCTCCTTGCGGCCGTCGGCATAATGCCAGGCAAGCTCGCGATCGGCGCTGAGCAGGCGCGAATTGGCGGCATAGATGGTCGAGAACAGGACGAGCTCGAGCCAGTCGCGATGCGTGCGGCGATTGGTGTCGACCACCGCGAGCATCAGGTCGATCGCCGCCTGGACTCCCGCGGCATGATGATAGGGGCGGACGGTGCCGACCTCGGGCATCGGCACGCCGGCGCGCGCCATGTCGGCGACGAAGCGGACCGCGGCGTCGTGGACCAGGGTGAGGAAGGCAGTGAGCTCGGGCGAGCGCAGCTCGGCATGGCTGGCATGGACGCCGTCGGCTCCCCGCTCGCACCAGCCGGCATCGACCAGCGCGTGCACGTGCCGGCGCACCGTCTCGTACGGGCGCGACAGCGACATGGCGAGCGAATGGGCGGACACCGTGGGGGCGAGCCCCTCGCGCGTGCCGAAGGGATAAGTGTCGCGAGTGATCACTGCGAAGATCGTCACCCGGTCGAGATCGCCGTCGAACAGGCGGATCGCGCGCGCCAGCACCGTCGTCTGCAGCTCGGCGAGCAAGCGGGTCATGAGCCGGATCGGCGGGGGATCGGGAGGCAGGCGGATCGACATGCTCTGCGCCGATACTCGCCGCTGCGCGCGCCGGCAGCTAGCCCAGGGACACCGTATTTCGCCAATTTGAGTAGCAGGAAATGGCGGATTCCCGGGGAAAACCGGCCGAAACTGCTCAATCGGGTAACCATGTCGGGCCGCGGCGCGGCCAAAGCCGGCTCTTGCCCGCGCCGGCGCGGTGCGGGAGAAGCGCAGCGCAGGACAGGGGAGCCGAATGAAAACACTGATCGCCGCGGCGGTGCTTGCGCTCGGCACGGCCGCCTTGCCGGCCGCGGCGCAGACTGCGCCGGTGCCGCCCGAACGGCCCGCCTGCCGCGAAGTGGGCGACCTGCCCTTCCTCGTGATCGACGCGGACAGCGCGGCGCGGCTGGCGGCGATCGGGCTCGACCGGGCGGCGATCTTCGCCCAGATGCGCGAGACTTCGATCCCCGAGACGATGGGCTGCTGGGCGATGCCGGTGGGCAATTTCGACAGCCAGCTCGTCTCGGTCGGCATGGCGCAGTGGAATTTCGGCACGGGCAGCCTCCAGCCCCTGCTCAGGGCGTGGAAGCATGCGCAGGGCAGCCGTTTCCGCCGCGCACGCAACGCGCTGATGCCGGTCCATGGCAAGACCATCTTCTCGCACGCCTGCCTCGCGGTGCCCGTGAAGGCCAAGTGCCGCGAACGGATCCTGGCGGCGCACGGGCCGGACGGGAAGCTCGATCCGGTGATGTCGGGCGAACTGAACGCGCTGTTCGAGAACGACGCGATGCTCCAGGTCCAGCTCGACACCTATCTCGCGCTGCTCGAGGCAGTGCGGCAGGACCTGTTGCGGGTGTTTCCCGAGGGGCCGATCACGCTGCGCAAGGTACGCTGGGCGGTCGACACCAAGGTGCAGCAGGGCGGCTTCCCGCTGGACGAGGACCTGGCGCGGCTGCGGCGCAAGCTCGCGGCGATGCCCGAAGGCGAGCGCTGGGACCGGCTCGGCGCGATCTTCGCCTGGTATGGCGCGCTCGCCCGCTCGATCGATCAGGACGGCGTGCAACGCGACTGGGCCTGGAATCTCGATCGCTGGGGCTGCCTGCTCGACAAGCGGCGGATCGATCCGGAGCAGTATGAGATGCTCCATTTGACCTTCCTCAGGAGCCGCACGGCGATCGGCAATTCGGGGCGCTGGCAGGCGCTGACCTTCGAGCGGCGGGCCAGGATCATCCTCGGGGTGGGCAGCGTCTCCGGCAAGGCGGACGGAGAATGTTTGCGCTGACCCCTTGGAACCGGCGCCCCGGCCAGCCATTACGTGACGGGAACATCTATCCGGAGTGCAGGGCGATGCGTGGTTTGCTGTTGGCGGCGGGGTTGTTGACGGTGGCGGGCTGCGCGAGCCCGCAGAAGGACGCGCGCTACATGGCCGGCCATTCGCGCGCCCAGGCCGATCTGAAGATGGCCGACGGCACGGATGTCGGCAAGGCGATCGCGGAGGAAGTCGACGGCTCGATCCGCGTGATGGTGGAGGTCCACGGCCTCACCAGGGGGGTGCACGGCACCCATGTCCACACGGTGGGCAAGTGCGAGGGGCCGGACTTCGCCAGCGCCGGCGGCCATTGGAACCCGACCGCGCACCAGCATGGCAAGGACAATCCGATGGGCCCGCATGCCGGCGACATGCCCAATCTCTCGGTGGGCGAGGACGGTCGCGACCGCACGATCTTCGTGCTTCCGGGCGGCACCTATGCCGGATTGATGGACGAGGACGGCGCCGCGCTGGTTGTCCATGCCAATGCCGACGACTACAAGACCGATCCCACGGGCAATTCGGGCGGACGCATCGCCTGCGGCGTCTTCCACGCGATGTGACGCGGCGCGGGGCGGGAGGCTGAGGTGACGTCGGTGCTGTTCGTGTGTCTGGGCAATATCTGCCGCTCGCCGCTGGCCGAAGGTGCGCTGCGGGCGGCGGCGGAACGCGCCGGGCTCGACATCATGGTGGATTCGGCGGGGACCGGCGACTGGCATGTCGGCGCGCCTCCCGATCGCCGCGCCCAGGCGGCGGCGCGGCGGCACGGGGTCGACATTTCCGGCCTCAGGGCACGGCAGGTGCGGCCGGAGGATTTCCGCCGCTTCGATCATGTGCTGGCGCTCGACGACCAGAATCTGCGCGACCTCGCGGCGCTCGCGCCGGCGGACGGCACGGCGGAAGTCCGGCTGCTGATGGACTATGTGCCGGGGCGCGAGGGCAGCTCGGTCGCCGATCCCTATTACGGGACGGACCGCGACTTCGACGCGACCTGGGCCGATGTCAGCGTCGCCGCCGACGCGCTGGTGGCGCGGCTGGGGCGGCCCGGCTAAGGGGTCGGGAGCGGGCGGGTGCAGGCCCATTAGCGGATGTTTCTTGCCAGGGTGGAGGCAGAGCATGGGAACAATTCATTGCCCTTGCGGACGCACCTTTTCGGATGGGGCAATACCCTGTCCCCATGAATGGACACTCATATCCGAAGGGGACTTGTTCGCGGCCCTTGACGAAATCGAGCAGCTCGATTGGAAGGCGGAATTCGCCGGGGACAAAGCTGATTGGTCAATACGGAGTCGGAGTTCGATCGCCTATCGCTGCCCTCATTGCGAGCGGATGCTCGTCTTCGAGGACGGCATAGATAAGCGGGCAACGAGCTATAGGCGCGAATGACGGCTTTCCACTTTCCACCCCTTCACGACCTAAGGCGGTCCGGCGGGAAGCGCCCCGATGGCGGACATCGCCCCTTTCGATGAACATACGATCAAGGGGGCTGTGGATAAGGATCGCTTAATGCTTGCGACTCTGCTGATTACGATTCTCACTTGTGCCAATCCGAGCTTCTGCCCCAGTGCCGCGGAACTCCGGACTGCGCTGCTCCAACGCCGCGCCGACGAGATCGCTACCGCGCTCGCCGCCAAGGGCGTGGAAGATCCAGGCGGCATCTTCACTGGGCGTCCGCGCCCGATCACCAGGTGGTCGGATATGCAGTGCGATCAGCCGCGCGGGGATGAGCCTCGCACGCTTCGTTGTCATGTGACAGTCCACTACGGCAGCAGGCGGCAACGTGTTACCGCCAGCCTCGTGCGGGATGGGAGCGGGTGGTCCGTGATCGACGAAACTACGATCTTCACCGGTTAGCAGATCAGGTCCAGCGTCAGCTTTCCACCCGGCCTCGGCCGTTGGTGATGGTCCAGCGCGATGTCAGAGGCGGACGTCTGCATCGTGCCGACCCGAGCAGGGGTCTGGCCCCAGGCGCGGCGGTCCTGATGCGGATGGCTGGCGAACGGCGCGCGACGTAACGAATTGCGACAGGCATCCCCCCGGCATGGCGATCGGCATGATAGGCTGCACCCAGCGCCGACATGCCGCTTCGAGGCGGGAACTCTGCCACCCGCGCCATATCGGCGGCGGCGTCTTTTCCCGGGGGACACAGCATGTATAAACCACGGCCGGGGCGGGGGCGCATGGGGAGCATGGATGGCTGAAGCCGATGCCGCCTGGCCCAGCCACGGCGGAGAAACAGGGGACAGGCTGCGCGCGCCGGACTTCGCGGTGCCGGAACTGGGGCCGGTCGCGGGCTGGCCGCGCGAGCTCAGGCAAGCGATCGACCTGATGCTCGCTTCGCCGCAGCGCGCGTTCGTCACCTGGGGCCCGGATTATCTCTTTTTCTACAACGACCGGATCCTCGACGCCTATCGCGACGAAGACGCGCGGATCTTCGGACGCTCCTATCGCAAGAGCTGGCCGGCGGTGTGGGAGGAAGTGGGCACGCATTTCGAGCAGGCGTTCGCCGGCGAGCCGGTGCTCCGGCCTGGCCTGCACGTGCAGACCACGCGCGGCGGCGGCGAGAAGATCGACATCCATGTCGACCTGTCGATGACGCCGATCCGCGACGCCGCGGGCAAGGTGATGGGCATCTTCGGTACCAGCGCCGATCGGACAGAGCATTTCCAGACGGCGGCGCGCGAGCGCGACATGCGCGAGGCGCTGGAGGAGAAGTCGCGCACGCTGGAAGTGGTCAACCAGGCAGGTACCGCGATCACCGGCGAGCGCGACAGCGCACGGGTGGCGCAGACTGCGGTGGACGCGGGCGTGGCGCTGATCGGGGCAAAGTTCGGCGCCTTCTTCTACAACAGCACCGACGAGAACGAGGGCGAGCGCTACATGCTCTACGCGCTGGCCGGGGCGCCGCGATCGGTGTTCGACAAGTTCCCGATGCCGCGGATCACCAAATTGTTCGAGCCGACCTTTGCCGGCACCGGCATCATCCGCGTCGACGACGTCACCGCGGATGCGCGCTACGGCCGGAACGCGCCGTTCAAGGGCATGCCCGAGGGGCATCTGCCGGTGCGCTCCTATCTGGCGGTGCCGGTGCGCACGCCGGCGGGCGACGTGATCGGCGGCCTGCTCTACGGCCATCCCGAGCCCGGCCGGTTCAGCGCGGCGGCCGAGGCGAGCCTGGTGAGCCTGGCCGGCCAGGCGGCGCTGGCGATGGACAATGCCCGGCTGTTCGAGGCGGTGGCGCGCGAGCTGGCGCGCCGCGCCGCCGCCGAGGAAGAGCTGCGCCTGCTCAACGAACGGCTGGAGACGCGCGTCACCGAAGCGGTGGCCGAGCGCGAGACGGTGTTCGCTGCACTCCAGCAGGCGCAGAAGATGGAGACGATCGGCAAGCTGACCGGCGGCGTGGCGCATGATTTCAACAATCTGCTCCAGGTGATCTCGGGCAATCTCCAGCTGCTCACGCGTGACGTGCAGGGCAATGAGAAGGCCGAGCGGCGAGTGGCGAACGCGCTGGCGGGGGTGCAGCGCGGATCGAAGCTGGCCAGCCAGCTGCTCGCCTTCGGCCGCCGCCAGCCGCTCGAGCCGCGCGTGCTGAACATCGGGCGGTTCCTGGGCGGCATGGAGGACATGCTGCGCCGCGCGCTGGGCGAGGCGATCGCGATCGAAGTGATCACGTCCGGAGGCCTGTGGAACTGTCAGGCCGATCCGACCCAGCTGGAGAATGCGATCCTCAACCTGGCGATCAACGCGCGCGACGCGATGGCGGGCAGCGGCAAGCTGACGATCGAGGCGGCGAACGCCTCGCTCGACGATGCCTATACCAGCGGGCTGGATGACGTGCCGCCGGGCCAGTATGTGATGCTGGCGGTGACCGACACCGGCACCGGCATCGATCCGAAGCTGATCGAGCAGGTGTTCGAACCCTTTTTCTCGACCAAGCCCGAGGGGCAGGGATCGGGGCTGGGGCTGTCGATGGTCTATGGCTTCGTCAAGCAGTCCGGCGGCCATGTGAAGATCTATTCCGAGCTCGGCCACGGCACCACGCTGAAGCTCTATCTGCCGCGGGTGCGCGGGCGCGAGGAAGTGGCGGTCGCGTCGCCCGAGACCGTGACGATGCGCGGCGGCGCCGAGACGATCCTGGTGGCCGAGGACGATCCGGACGTGCAGGCGACCGTTGTCGAGCTGCTGACCGACCTGGGCTATGTCGTGCTGCGCGCCAACGATGCGCAGAGCGCGCTGAGCGTGATCGAGAGCGGCGTGGCGATCGACCTGCTGTTCACCGACGTGGTGATGCCGGGCGCGCTGAAGAGCCCCGAGCTGGCGCGGCTGGCACGGGCGCGGTTGCCCCAGCTCGTGGTGCTGTTCACCTCGGGCTATACTGAGAACGCCATCGTGCATGACGGGCGGCTGGATGCCGGGGTGGAGCTGCTCTCCAAGCCCTATACCCGCGAGCAGCTGGCACGGAAGGTGCGCGCGGTGCTGGAGGCGAAGAAGAAAGCCTAGGCCGGGGCTCATATTCCTTCAATCGTCATCCCCGCGAAAGCGGGGATCCAGGGTAATGTGGGATATCGGTGCCACCGCACGAACGCTCTCCGGAGAGGACAGGACCCGCCACACCCGTTCCGCGCCTGGCCCTGGATCCCCGCCTGCGCGGGGATGACGAAGGAAGGGGCGGGGATGACGAAGGAAAATCAGATACTTGTTTGGGTTCTTACCCTTGGTCTGCCTGCTTCGTCAGTCCCGGAGCCCGTAGCGCTCCACCGGCTCATATCGCGCGCCGTCATGGCCGAGATGGCTTTCGAACAGGTAGAAATGGTCGAGCATGAAGGGCGGGCTGGCGAGGCCGGCATGCGCCTCGACGAAGCGCTCGGCCGCTTCGGCGGGGGCGTTCATCCGGGCCAGCGTGATGTGGGGGAGATAGGCGCGCCGCTCGGGCGGCTGCCCGGCGCGGACCAGCGCCTGGTCGATCTTGCGATGGAGCCCGGCAAGTGCCTCGCGGGGGCGGATGCCGGCCCAGACCGCGTTGATCCGGCCGCGGCTGTCGAATGTGCCGACGCCCTCCAGCCCGATTTCGAGCGGCGGCCAGCGCACCGCCGAGAGCGCGAGCGCGGCGTCCTCGGCGGCGCGCTCGTCGACTTCGCCGATGAAGCGCAGCGTGATGTGGAGCTGCCCGTCGTCCTGCCAGCGGGCGCCGGGAATGCCGCCCATCAGTGCGAGCAGCTGGGCGCGGATCGAGGCGGGCGGACGCAGGCCGACGAACAGGCGGATCATGGCCGAGGCACTAGCGCGCCCGGTTTTGCTTGAAAACACCCGGCGCGGGGGCGATATTCACCGATACCGGCAGGTGCCGGGCAAAGGAGTTTTGAAATGGCTGACTGGGATACCCGGACGGGCGCGCCCTATGTGACCGCCGGCGCGGACGCGGATACGCGCGACGCGGGCCTCAGGTCGTACATGCTGTCCGTCTACAACTACATGGCTTCGGGCGTGCTGCTGACCGGCATCGTCGCCTTCGCCTTCGCCAAGAGCGGCGCGATCGACGTGCTGTTCGCGGTGCAGGAGAATGGCCGCGTCTCGCCGTCGCTGCTCGGTTGGATCGTGATGCTGGCGCCGCTCGGCATCGTGATGGTGATGAGCTTCGCCCAGCGCAGCCTCTCCACCCCGGCGATGCAGGCGCTCTACTGGATCTATGCGACGACGATGGGCCTGTCGCTCTCGACGATCTTCCTGCAATATACCGACAGCTCGATCGCGCAGGTGTTCTTCGGCACTGCCGCGGGCTTCGCCGGGCTGAGCCTGTGGGGCTACACCACCAAGCGCGATCTTTCGGGCTGGGGGACGTTCCTGATCATGGGCGTGGTCGGCCTGATCGTCGCCTCGATCGTCAACATGTTCATCGGCTCGGGCCCGCTGAGCATGGCGATCAGCGTGATCGGCGTGCTGCTGTTCGCGGGCCTCACCGCCTATGACACGCAGAAGATCAAGAGCCTGTATTTCTACGTCCAGGGCACGGACATGATGGGCAAGACGGTGGTGATGGGCGCGCTGACGCTTTACCTCGACTTCATCAACATGTTCCTGTTCCTGCTGCGCCTGTTCGGCAGCCAGCGGAACTAGGCTTCGGCAGCGGAAGCGGAAATCGCGGCCCGGCGGGGAAACTCGCCGGGCCGTTTTCTTTTGCGCCCGGGCGAGAGCTGCTTGCTGGAACGCGAATCGAAGCGCGTTCGTTACAGTCCGGCAACGCTCAGGAGAGTGAGTCATGGACGCGAACCCGATCGACCCGGCGCTGGACCCCCTGTCGGCGGCACCGGGCCCGGATGAAGAAACGAAGCGCGCGGCTGCGCAATCGGCCGATGCCGGCACCGATGAATCGATCGCCGAGCGGTTGGCGCGCAATCCCGAGAGCAAGGAGGCCCGGCTAGACCGTGCGCTCGACGAATCGATGGACGCATCGGATCCGCCCGCCTCGACCCAGCCGGTGCACAGCCATCGCGGCGGCGACCTTCCCGAAAGCTCGGGCTACGACCCGAAAAGGGAAGCCAGGCTGGCCCAGGGCGGAGACAAGGGCGTGATCGGCCGGATCCTGGCGAAGATCGGCCTGGGCTAGGGCCGGCCGCCGCGGCTTTGCCGGCGCACCCGAGAAGCGCGAGGATGCAGTGAACGCGCTGGCGATGGAGTGAGACGGGTCAGCCGCATCGGGCGGCGAGCCGCAGGCCCTGGGGCCCTTCGCTCGCCCGATCGCCACCACTTCGCTACAACCATGGCCTGTCGGCGTATCTTGAGCCGGCGCCGTCAAGGGCGCGCTGGACGGGAGCGCCGGGGCAAGGAGCCGGTGCGGGCGCCGCTTCATATCCGCCCGCAATCGCTCGGCGGCTTCTGTCCGGCGAAGCGCGCGTCGATCCAGTCGAGCGTCGCCGCGGCGGCGCCGGCATCGCGGGTGGCGGCGGCATGGTCGCCGCCGGGCAGCGACAGGTAGCGGAGCGGCGCGCCGGTGCGGCAGCGCTGGCGGGCGAAGGCGAGCGTCACTGCCGGCGCGACTACGGTGTCGGCCGTTCCCTGTACGATCAGCAGGGGACCGGACACCGCGCCGGGCGCGACGCTGTTGGCGCGGGCGATGCCCGCCCAGGGCGGCATAGCGGCCATGTCCTTGTTGCGCAGCGCGCCCCGGATCGCGGCGATGCCGAGGATGGTGCCGAGCCGCGGCTTCTTGCCGAGCTCGATGCAGTTGTTGCGCGCCAGCCGGGTGGCGACGCCGGCATTGGTCTTGTTGAACAGGCTGGAGAGCGGATGGCCGAAATGCTGGGACCAGCTATAGGCGGCATAGGCCGCCAGCATCGCGCGGACATTGGCGTCGCTGCCCAGGCGGAGATTGGCAGCGAGATCGGTGGGCGGGGCGGCGGCGGCGGTGCCGAGCAGGCGCAGCTCGGGCGCATAGCGGGCGGCTTCGACGGCGGTCCACAGCGCGGCATGGCCGCCCTGGGATTCTCCCCAGACCGCGAAATCGGCGCCGGCCCGCGCCTCCGGCAGCGCGCGGGCCGCGCGCACAGCGTCGAGCACCGAGCGGGCAGTATCGACTCCGATCAGATAGGGATGCGCCATGGGCGAGCCGAGCCCGGGATAATCGGGCGCGACCACCAGATAGCCGCGCGCGATCATGTCCGCGAGCGCAGGCGTCGCCTGCCAGAAGCCGGGGCTCAGCGATGGCGCGCATTTCTCGACCACGCCCCAGGTGCCGTGCGTCCAGGCGATCACCCGGCGCGGGCCGGGCGAGGGCGCGCGCTCCCGCGGGGCGACAAGCATGCCGGTGACGCGGATCGCCCGGCCGCCCGCGTCGCTGGTCCAATAGGCGATGCGCCAGCTTCGCATGGTCTCGGGCGCGCCGGCGACCGGATCGGCGGAAATCAGGGTGCCCGGCGCATTGCGCGGCGCCTGGGCGAGTGCCGTGGCGGGCAGGGCAATGAGCAGCAGGACGAGGGACAAGAGGTTGCGCAGCATGACGGGCCTCCTTGATGCGTCGCTTATCCCAGATCGGCGCCCCCGGCTCAATGCGTTCCCGGGCGCCGGAGTCAGGCGGCAGCCATGCCTGCCTCGGCCTCGATCCAGGCGCGGAAGGCCGCCATCGCGGGACTGGGCGCGCGCGACTGGAGCCAGGTGAGCCAATAGCGGCCGGTTGCCACCTCCAGCGCGAACGGCCGGACCAGACGGCCCTGCTCGAGGTGGCGCGTGAGCATCGCGGGCGGGGCGAGCGCCACGCCCATGCCCTGGATCGCCGCCTCCGCCATGGCCAGCGAACTGTCGAACACCGGGCCGCGGAGCGGGGGCGGCGCGATGCCGGCCTGGGCGAACCAGCGCGGCCATTCATCGGCGCGATAGGAACGCAGCAGCGGCATGGCGAGCAGATCGGCGGGGTCCGAGAGGCGTCTGGCCATCTCGGCCGTGCAGAGCGGCGTCAGCGGCGTCTCGATCAGCGGCACGGCTTCGGTGCCGTGCCAGGCGCCGGCCCCGAAGCGGATCGCCTGGTCGAGCCCCTCCCCGGCCAGGTCGACTCGGTTGTTGTTGGTGAACAGGCGGAGATCGATGCGCGGGTGCGCTGCGTGGAAGGCGGGGAGCCGAGGGAGCAGCCAGCCCGTGGCGAAAGTGCCCACCGCGGCGACCGAGAGCAGCTGCGCCGCCCCGCCGCTGGCGATGCCCTCGACCAGCTCGGCGATGCGATCGAAGCTGTCGCCGAGCGCGGGAAGCAGCGCCAGCCCCTCGTCGGTGAGCGCCAGTCCGCGCGGCAGCCGGCGGAACAGCTGCGTGCCCAGCCGCTGCTCCAACCCCTTCACCTGGTGGCTGATCGCCGCCTGGGTTACGCACAGCTCGATCGCGGCGCGGGTGAAGCTGAGGTGGCGCGCCGACGCCTCGAAGGCGCGCAGGGCATTGAGGGGAAGGTGGGGGCGGACCATCGGCGCCGGAGCATAAGTTCAGCTAATGCCATCGGCCAGCCCGATCTTGGGTGGCCTTTCCGGGCAGGGCTCGCTAGGCTGCGGCTATCGCTGGCAGTTCCGTTCGTAGGCGCCCGCGACTGGAGAGACCACCGTGCTCCCGCTTACGCAAGGGGGCTGGAACATTGGACGTCGACATGGCGCCACAGGATCCCGCGGGGGAGGGCGCGGCGAAGCCGGCGCGGGCCGCGGGTTTCCGCCGCAAATTCTCCGAGAACCGCCTCTCGCCCGAAGGCGCCGAGCGCCAGGGGCGGATCGCGCGAATCGCATTCGAAGCGCTGGGGCGCGACGGTGCCACCACTTTCCTCAACGGGCATGACGATTCGCTGGGCGGGCGCCCGCTCGACATCGCCATCGCGAGTGCCGAGGGCTTCGCCGCCGTCGAGCAGGCGATCAACGCGCGCCGCGGGGCGCAGTGAGGCACGGCGCGGCGCGGGATGCCGTTACCGTCACCAGCCCGGAATTGATCCGGGCCCATGCCACGCTGCGGCGCGGATCGCATTTCCTGGGGCTCGGCCTGGGCGGCCCCGGCGCTGCGCAGCGCGCGATCAAGGGCCGCTACCGGGCCAAGGTGATCGGCAACGGGCTGCGCGAGCTCGATCGTTTTCTCAATCATCTTGTTGCCGAAGCGGCGCAGTGCCGCGGCATCGCGCTGCCGGACAGCGAGCGGAATACCGCGAACAAGCTCGCCCGCCTGCGGCGCGCGTTACGGGTGCCCAATCCCGACCATGCCCGGCTGGTGGCGCTCGCGCATTCGCGCAATTGCCTGTTCCACTGCGGCGGCGCGGTGCGCCGCGGCGATCGGCAGGACGACACGGCGATGACCATCGGCTGGCATGGCGAGGGCGGCGCGCTGCGGCGCGTGGCGGTGGGCGGGGAGCTTGCCGTCTCCGCTGCCGATCTTGCCGAGGTCTGCCGATTCTACCGCGACATAGCCGATCGCCTGCTCGCCGAAGCGCGCCGCCTACCGAACGGAATCGCATGATGCGGAGCAGGCCGCACCATTACGCCATCCGGATCGAGGCGGACGACATCGACGCGCTGGGGCATGTGAACAACGCAATCTACCTTCGCTGGGTGCAGGCCGCAGTGGTCGATCATTGGGAAGCACTGGCGCCCCCCGAGGCAGTGGCGGCGCACCGCTGGGTCGCGGTGCGGCACGACATCACCTATCGCAGGCCCGCCTTCCTGGCCGATGCGCTGATTGCGACGGTGGTGCTGGAAAGCGTGAAGCGGGAGAGCGCTTTCTACGATACCGTGATCCGCCGGGGCACCGAGACGCTGGCCGAAGTGAAATCGCGCTGGTGCTGCCTCGATGCCGACACGTTGCAGCCCGCGCGGCTGCCGGCGAGTACGGTGGAGTGTTTCCTGCCGCTCGCAGGCTGAGCTTTACCACGCGCCCATATACCTATAGGGGGTATTGGTATGGCTCATTTTTCCCATGACAATTCTGCGCTGCTCGCGCGGGTTCGCCGGATCGGCGGGCAGGTGAACGCAGTCGAGCGAGCGATGCAGGGTGACGCGAACTGCGCCGAGATCTTGCAGCTCGTGGCCGCAGTGCGCGGCGCGGTGAACGGGCTGCTCGACGAGATCATCGCCGATCACCTCGCTGCGCATGTCGCGGCACCGGGGCTGAGCGATGGCGAGCGCGCGCAGGGCGCGGAAGAGCTTCTGGCGGTGATACGCCGCTATTCGAAATAGGATCCGAGATGGCGACGCTTTCCGAGATCGATGCGCTGGCGCACGAGCATGTGTTCCTTGGCGCCTCGCATGACGACAATGCCCGGCGGACGCTCTGGGTGGTGTTGCTGACCGCGGGGATGATGATCGGCGAGATCGTCGCCGGCTACTGGACCGGATCGATGGCATTGCTCGCCGACGGCTTCCATATGGCGACGCATGCCGGGGCGCTGGCGGTGGCCGCCGCCGCTTACGCTTATGCTAGGAAGCATGCCCGCAGCGCCGCCTATAGCTTCGGGACGGGCAAGGTAGGCGACCTGGCCGGCTTCGCTTCCGCGATGGCGCTCGGATTGATCGCGTTCGCGATCGGACTGGAATCGCTTCTGCGGCTGTTCGAGCCAATTGCGGTGGCGTTCAACGAGGCTGCGATCGTCGCGGTGCTCGGGCTGCTGGTCAATATCGCCAGCGCCTTCCTGCTCTCGGGCGGACATCATCACCATCGCGGGCACGAGCATGATCACCATGGGCACCAGCACGGGCAGGCGCACGACAACAATCTGCGATCGGCCTATGTTCATGTGCTCGCCGATGCACTGACTTCGGTGCTGGCGATCGCGGCGTTGCTGGCCGGGCGCTACCTGGGCTGGGCTTGGATGGATCCGGCGATGGGGATCGTCGGCGCGGTGGTGATCGCGCGCTGGTCGTGGACGTTGATGCGCGACACTGCGACGGTGCTGCTCGACCGGACCGACGCGCATGTCGCCGAAGAGGTGCGCGAACTGGTCGAGACCGGGGATGCACGCATCGTCGATCTGCATGTTTGGCGAGTAGGGCCGGAGGCGCGGGCGGCGATCGTCAGCGTGGTCGGCGTGGATGCCGATACGGTCCGCGCGCGGTTGGCACCGGTGCACGAGTTGGGGCACCTCACCGTGGAGTGCCGCTGACGCCGCACCCGATGCGTGGCCGGGTGCGGCGCGCGAGCCTCAGTCGATGGCCTGGATGCCCTGGGCCTCCAGGCGTTGCAGCGCCTCGCGCATGTGTCGCAGCTGCTCCGGCGAATGCCCCTCCCACGCCGCGACTTCCCCGATCACGCGCAGCGGCGTGCGCGAGCGATAGGAGCGGGTGGGATTGCCGGGGAATTTCCGGTCGGTCAGATTGGGATCGTCGACGATCTCGCCCGTCGGCGCGACGATGTAGATTCGCTCGCGCCCTTCGCCCCGGGCCAGCTCGGCGCCCCAGATCGCCGCGTCCAGCGTGCCGGTGAGATAGACCCAGGCGGCTGCCTTGCGCGTGCCGTAGTTGGAGGCATGGCCGGCGGCGATCAGGTCGCCGGGCCCCAGGTCCGCGCGCGTGCCGTGATAATAGATCATGTGCATCTGCTCCCTCGTTTGCGAATCGAGGGCAGCTTCATGGAACGGGGACCCCGGCTTGCCGCAATCCCGGTCCCGGGTCAGACAATGATAGTGGGAAGAGACGCTCCGACTCCGAGGGCCCCCGCCCCGAGCGCCCCCGCAATGCCTATTTCTTCAGGATATCCAGCGTCGCCGCGGTCATCGCCTCGGTCGCGGTGCCGATCACCGCTTCGGCGTCGGGCGCCCAATAGGCACTGTGCAGCGAGGGAAGCGGCTTCCTGCCATTGTCCGATGCGGCCCATTTGTCCGCCGGCACGCCGCCGACCCAGAAGATCAGGCTCTGGATCGAATTGTCGGCGAGCCAATAGCGGCTGAAATCCTCGCCGCCCATCACTGCGCGGGTCTCGACCACCCGGTCCTTGCCGAAGCGTGTCGTCCACAGTGTCTTCATCCGGTCCGAAAGCGGCTGGGTGTTGAAGGTGGCCGGCGTGAAATTGTCGCGCACCTTGATCTCGGGCATCCGGTCGTCGGGGACGCCGGCGGCGATCGCCTCGCCCTTCGCGATGCGGGCGATGCCGTCGAGCAGCAGCTTGCGGACCTCGGGCTTGAAGCTGCGCACGGTGAGCAGCATCGTCACGTCGCTGCCGATGATGTTGTGCGTCGAGCCGCCCTTGATCATGCCGACGGTGACGACGGCGGCTTCCTGCGGATCGACTTCGCGGCTGACCAGGGTCTGGAGCGACGTGACGATGCGCGCGGCGAGGACGATCGGGTCGCGGGTGGTCTGCGGATAGGCGCCATGGCCGCCGACGCCCTTCACCAGCACGTCGACCGAATCCACATTCGCCAGGGCATAGCCCGGCGTCACGCCGATCTGGCCGGCGGGCTGGCTGGCGCTGTCGTGAAAGGCGAGCGCGAACTGCGGCTTGGGGAAGCGCGTGAACAGCCCGTCGTCGAGCATCGCCCTGGCGCCCATGCCGCGCTCCTCGGCGGGCTGGGCGATCATGACGACAGTGCCGTGCCACTTCGCCTTCATCGCGGCGAGGTTGCGCAGCGTGCCGATCCAGCTCGCCATGTGCGTGTCGTGGCCGCAGGCGTGCATCACGCCGGTCTCGATGCCTTCGTCGTTGGTGGTGCGCACCTTCGAGGCGAAGGGCAGGCCGGTTGCCTCGGTCACCGGCAGGCCGTCCATATCGGCGCGGATCAGCACGACCGGGCCCGGGCCGTTGCGCAGAATCGCGACCACGCCGGTGCCGCCCACCTTCTCGGTGACTTCATAGCCGGCCTTGCGCGCTTCCTCGGCGAGTGTGGCGGCGGTCTTCACCTCATGGAGGCTGAGTTCGGGATTGGCGTGGAAATCGCGATAGAATTCCATGAGCCGGGGCAGCGCGGCCTTGGTCGCGTCGTGCACCGGATCGGCGGCGGAGGGCGTGGAAAAGCTCATCGCAGTTGCGAGAAGGGTGAATCGAAGCATAAGGTTCCCCGCTGCATGGAGGCTCGAATGTCGCGTGGGGATGCCGGGCTGTCAAACCTCTCGCGCCGGGCATTGTTTGCCGGCGCCGCGCTGCTGGCGCTGCCGGCCCGGGCACGGGCGGCCGAGGATTTCGCGATCGACTGGCAGGGCGGCGAGCAGACCCCCGCGATCGCCGCATCGCTTGCCGCGCAGATCGCGCTGGTGAAGGCGCTCCGGGTGTCGGACGCGGCGCGCGAGTTCTTCGCGAGCCAGGTGATCACGGTGGACCTGCAGCCGGGCACCAGGACGCGCGCGGGGCCGCGCGGCGTGTTCTTCGCGCGCGAGACGCAGCCGGCGGAGAACCCGGTGCTGCTCCACGAACTGATCCATCGCTGGCAGCTGCTCAGGATGCCGGGCGGGCAGCAGAATTCCGACGTGCAGCGCTTCTATCGCGAGGCGAAGGCGAGCGGGCTCTGGCCGGCCGGGGCCTATATGCTGACCAATCCGTTCGAATTCTTCGCGATGACGGCGAGCGTGGTGCTCCATGGCAGCGCCGCGCGCCCGCCCTTCCGGCGCAAGAATGTGAAGGCGAAGGCGCCGGAACTCCATGCCTTCATCGTCAAGGAGTTCGGGCTGCGGGAATAGGGAGCGCACGCTGCGTTCCGCTCACTCCGCCGGCGTGACCTCGATCACGTCGAGCTTCGATTCGAAGCCCGGATAGGGCAGCACCAGCCGCCAGCGCCGCTCGCCGATGCGCTCGACATAGCCGATCATGTCGCGCGTCTGATCGACGCCGTAGCGCAGGGGGGCGGTCTCGTCGCCCAGGACCATCACTCCGATGAACATCGGGCGGGCGTCGGTGTTGGTGTAGATCAGCCCGTCGGGGCGCTGCTCGCCGTCGAGACGGACGAAGTGCGTCTCGGGGCCTTGGACGGTGATGCGGCACCGGCCAGCGGGGTAGGCGGCGAAATAGGGCGTGAGCGGCTGTTGCGAGCCGAGCTTGAAGGTGCGGCAGCGATATTCGCCCGCGGGCGGCATCGCGGCGCCCAGCGCGCGATCGGGATCGAACAGATCCGCGTCGGCCGCGATCGCGGCGGGCGCCGCCGCCTTGGCCGGAGCGAGCGCGTCGTCCCAGGCCTGGCGCCAGTTTCGGATGCGATCGGCATCGTCTTCGGTCATCACCTTGCGCCAGCTCCAGCCGGCGGGCGGGCGCGTGGCGGTGGCTTCGCGATAGACGCTGCAGCCGGTGAGCCCGAGCGCGATCAGCGCGGCGGCTGGGATCCCCTTCATCCTTCTACGCCCTTTCCTCAGGCCGCGGTCCAGCCGCCGTCGATCGAATAATTGGCGCCGGTGATCTGCGCCGCTTCGTCCCGGCACAGGAAAAGCACCAGCGCGGCGACCTGCTCGGGCTGGACGAACTCCTTGGTCGGCTGCGCATCGAGCAGCACGTCGTTGATCACCTGCTCGCGGGTCATGTTCCGCGTCTTCATCGTGTCCGGGATCTGGTTCTCGACCAGCGGGGTCCAGACATAGCCGGGCGAGACGCAGTTGACCGTGACGCCGCTGGTCGCGACTTCGAGAGCGATCGTCTTGGTGAGCCCGGCAATGGCGTGTTTGGCCATCACGTAGGCGCTCTTGTTGGGGCTGGCGACCAGGCTGTGCGCCGAGGCGGTAGAGATGATCCGGCCCCATTTCTGCGCCTTCATGAACGGCACCGCGGCGCGCGTCATGTGCCAGGCCGAGGACATGTTGATCGCGATGATCGCGTCGTATTTGTCGACCGGGAAATCCTCGATCGGCGAGACATGCTGGATGCCGGCATTGTTGATGACGATGTGCGGGCCGCCGAGTTCGTCATGGCAGCGCTGGACCATCGCAGCGATCTGATCGGGCTTGGTCATGTCGGCAGCGTCGTAGAGCGCCTTGGCGCCGCTCGTCGCTTCGAGCGCGGCACGCTCCTTCTCGATCGCCGCCGCGTCGCCGAAGCCGTTGATCATCACGCTCGCGCCCTCGGCCGCCAGCGCCTTGGCATAGGCGAGGCCGATGCCCGAAGTGGAGCCGGTGACGATCGCGGACTTGCCCTTGAGGAACATGGGATACTCCTTGGCTAGACACCGTCATTCCTGCGCAGGCGGGAATCCAGGGTAACAAGCGGCATTGCCTGCAACTCTGGATCCCCGCCTTTGCGGGGATGACGAAAAAGGGGGAAGCGGGGGAAGATCATTTCTGGGTGAGATCGAAGGCGGCGGTGTTGCCGTCGAGGATGTTCTGGGCGACGAGCCGGGCATTGGCCATGGTCTCCGCCACTGCCATGCGCCCGGCCTGCCAATGCTCGTGCATCGAGCGCGCCGAGAATTCGAAGTCGCGCGCGCCGCCCTCCCAGGCATTGGCGCGGTAGATCAGGTGGACGAGGCTGACCGGATATTCGGAGACCCGGGCGCGGACCGCCTGCACCTCGGGATCCTCCAGCAGCTCGGGCGGCAGCTTGCTCAGCAGGCGGCAGACCATCTGGCGCTCCTGGCGCAGCCGCATCCGCTCGTCCGAAACGGCGCGGGTGCGGCTGGAGAAGCGGATCTCCTTCTCCCGCGCCAGCACGTCGGTGATCGTGCGCGGCAGCTCGTCGGCGGCGGGGAACAGGTCGACCTGGAAGATCAGCGTCTCGGCATCCTGGCGGTCGAGGACGTGCGTGAGCGGCGTGTTCGAGACCAGGCCGCCGTCCCAATACCAGGCACCGTCGATCTCCACCGGCGGCAGCCCCGGCGGCAGCGCGCCCGAGGCCATGATGTGGCGCGCGTCGAGCCGTTCGTCGCGCGTGTCGAAATAGCGGAAATTGCCGCTCTTGATGTCGACCGCGCCGACCGAGAGGCGGACGGGCCCCTTGTTGAGCAGCTCCCAGTCGACCAGCCGGTCGAGCGTCTCGCGCAGGGGCGCGGTATCGTAGAAGCTCAGCGCCTCGGGCGTGCCGGGAACGGCGAAGCCGGGTGGCAGCAGGCGCGGGCGGAAGAAGCCGGGCACGCCGCCGAGCATGACCATGCCGGCCGCCCATTCGTGGCTCAGCTCACGCGCCGCGTCGTTCATGGGCAGCGAGAAATCGGGGAGCGCGGCGGTGGCATCCTCCCAGAAGGTGCGGATCGCGGCGATGCGCTTCTCGGGCGGATTGCCGGCGAACAGCGCGGCATTGACTGCGCCGATCGAGATGCCGGCGACCCAGTCGACTTCGATGCCGGCGCCCTGCAATTCGTCGATCACGCCCGCCTGATAGGCGCCGAGCGCGCCGCCGCCTTGCAGGACCAGCGCGACCGTATCCGGCAATGGGAGGCCGGGGGCCTGGCGGCGGGGACGTGACTCGGCGTCTGCCATGATCCTGCCTTGGCCGAAACCATGGGCCGAGGGAAGTGCATCTTTTCATATGCCGCGCGGCGTGCAACGCAACGTCGGCTGAGGCATTGTTGCGGGCAGCGAACGAAGAGGAATCCCGATGCGGCTCGACGATATCGATCCCACCGACAACGCCCAGGACCTGGGGAGCGGCGGCGGCGGTGGCGGCGGGGGCTTCCCGCTGCTGGGGCTGCTCCCGCTGGTGCTCGGCCGCGGCATGGGCTGCGGGAGCATTGCGATCATCGGCCTGATCGCCATCGCCTATTTCGCGATGAGCAGCGGCGGTGGCGGCGGGCTGCTCTCGTCGGGCGGCGCCGGCAGCGGCGTGGGCCAGTCGCCCACCGCGGGGCAGAGCGGGCGCCAAGTGTGCACGGGCGAGCGGCTCGAATCGTGCCGGGTGATGCGGCTGGCCGACGATACCTGGGCGGCGATCTTCCGCGAGGGCGGACGATCCTATCGGCCGGCGACGATCAAATTCTACCAGGGCCAGGTCGATTCGGGCTGCGGCTCGGCGAGCTCGGCGGTGGGTCCCTTCTACTGCCCGGCGGACCAGGGCGTGTATCTCGACACCAGCTTCTTCCGGGAGCTGGAGCAGCGCTTCGGCGCCAAGGGCGATTTCGCCCGCGACTATGTGATCGCGCACGAGATGGGGCATCACGTGCAGGACCTGCTCGGCACTTCCGGCAAGGTCTCGCAGCTCCAGGCGCGGGCGAGCCGGGCCGAGGGCAATGCGCTGTCGGTGCGGCTCGAGCTGCAGGCGGATTGCTTCGCCGGCGTCTGGGCGGCGCGCAACAAGGAGCGGATCGAGCCGGGCGACATCGAGGAGGGGATGACCGCCGCGAACGCGATCGGCGACGACACGCTCCAGCGCAAGGCCCAGGGCACGGTGGTGCCCGAGAGCTTCACCCACGGCACCTCGGCACAGCGCATGGCCTGGCTGAAAAAGGGCCTGGACACAGGCGATCCGGCCCAGTGCGATACGTTTTCGGGGAATATCTAGCTCCTTCTCCAGTCAATCCCTCTCCCGCTTGCGGGAGCAGGAGGGAGCCGCGAAGCGGCGGAAGGGGGAGGGTGTTTGCGGGCCGTGAGGGACGCGCTTGTCTCCCGCACTGGCCCTCACCCGGCCTGCGCTTCGCGCGGCCACCCTCTCCCGCAGGCGGTAGAGGGTTTTAAGGGCTCTCTTGGGTCGCTATCCCACTTCCATGACCGACGCCCCCCAGACCGCCGCCGCCGAAGCCCCGCCGCGCCCCGCGCTCGCCTATCACCACATGCCGGGCACCGGCCCGACAGTGATGTTCCTGTGCGGCTATGCCTCGGACATGCAGGGCACCAAGGCGCTGCACCTCGAGCAATGGGCCAAGGCGAACGGCCGGGCGTATCTGCGCTTCGACTATGCCGGCTGCGGCGAGAGCGAGGGCAGCTTCGAGGAAGAGACGCTCGCCAGCTGGCGCGACGACGCGCTCCGGATGATCGACGAAGTGGTGCGTGGGCCGGTGGTGCTGGTCGGCTCGTCGATGGGCGGCTGGATCATGGCGATGATCGCCAAGGCGCGGCCGGAAATGGTCGCCGGCATGGTCGGCATCGCCGCGGCGCCGGACTTCACCGACTGGGGCTTCACCATGGAGCAGAAGCTGGCGCTGCTCCAGACCGGGCGCATCGAGACGCCCAATGACTATGGCGACCGGCCGACCGTCACCACCCGCGGCTTCTGGGCATCGGGCGAGGCGAACCGCGTGCTCGTCCAGCCGATCGCCTGGGGCGGCCCGGCGCGGCTGCTGCACGGGCAGAAGGACAAGGAAGTGCCCTGGGAACATGCTCCGCGGCTCGCGGCGGCGATCCGTTCAGACATGGTGCAGACTTTGCTGGTCAAGGACGCGGAACATCGATTTTCGCGCGAGCAGGACCTGGCCCTGATCGTGCGCGCGCTTGAGGAAGTGCTCGCCCTATGTTCCCTTTCCTGATCCTCGCCCTGCAGGCCGTGGCGGCGCAGGCGGCGCCGGCGCCCGCCGCGCCGGAGAAGGAGCCGCCGCGCTTCACCCAGTGCATGGATCTGGCGACCGGCGATCCGGTGAAGGGCCAGGCGGACGCGATCCAGTGGCGCACCACGGGCGGCGGCGTGCTCGCGCGCCAGTGTCTGGGCGTGGCTTATGCGAACCAGGGGAAATGGGCGGCGGCGGCCGGCGCGTTCGAGGACGCTGCGCATGAGGCGGAGACGGGCAAGGACCCGCGCGCGCCCAATTACTGGGCCTCGGCGGGCAATGCCTGGATCGCGGCGGGCGATCCGGCAAAGGCGCGCGCGGCGATCGACGCGGCATTGGCGACGGGCACGCTGGCCGGGCTCGAGCTGGGCGAGGCGCATCTCGACCGGGCCCGGGCGATGGTGGCGGCGGGCGACATGGAAGCCGCGCGCAGCGACATCGACAAGGCGCTTACCTATGCCGACAAGGATCCGCTCGCCTGGCTGCTTTCCGCGACGCTGGCCCGGCGCGCGGGCGACCTGGGCCGGGCGGCCCGCGACATTACCGAGGCGCTGCGGCGTGCGCCCGACGATCCCTCGATCCAGCTCGAGGCCGGCAACGTCGCTGCGGCGAGCGACAACGAAGCCGATGCGCGGACCGCCTGGAACCGGGCGATCGAGCTGGCGCCGGGCACCAACATCGCGAGCGCGGCGAGGAAGGCGCTGGAGCAGTTCTCGGCGACGGAGAAGTGAAATGCTTCCCCTCCCTGCAGGGGAGGGAGCGCGTCGTGGCGATGCCGCGACGAAAGCGTGCGCGGTGCCGTTTCGCGGTCGTCCACCTGCCCCCAACCCCTCCCTTGCGGGGAGGGGCGTAGAGCGCCTATCTCCAGCCGCATGCGCTATCTCCACACGATGATCCGCGTGACGGATCCCGACGCCACGATCGCCTTTTTCGAGCTGCTCGGCCTCAAGCAGGTGCGGCGGATGGACAGCGAGCAGGGGCGCTTCTCGCTGATCTTCCTGGCGGCCGACGAGGATTCGAACGGCGAGGGCCAGCGCGCCGATGCCGAGGTGGAGCTGACCTATAATTGGCCGGCCGAGGACGGCAGCCCGGCCGAGACCTATGCCGGCGGGCGCAATTTCGGGCATCTCGCCTATCGGGTCGACGATATCTACGCGACGTGCGAGCGGCTGCTGGACGGCGGCGTGACGATCAACCGTCCGCCGCGCGACGGCCATATGGCGTTCGTCCGCACTCCGGACGGCATCTCGATCGAACTGCTCCAGGCCGGCGACCGGCTGGCACCGGCCGAGCCCTGGGCTTCGATGCCCAATACGGGGCAGTGGTAGGCTTTCTCGAAGCGCTCGGGGCGCGTGCCCCGATCGTGCAGGCGCCCATGGCGGGCGCCGGCGCCGCCGCGCTGGCGATCGCGGCGATCCGGGGCGGCGCGGTGGGATCGCTGCCGTGCGCGATGCTGACGCCCGCGCAGCTGGCTGCGCAGGTGGCGGAGGTGCATGCTGCGGCGCCGGGGCCGCTCAACCTCAATTTCTTCTGCCACCGGCTGCCTGAGCCCATGCCCGACGAGCGCGCCTGGCATGCCCTGCTCGCACCCTATTATGCCGAGGAAGGCGTTGCGCCCGGCGCCGCGCCGCCGCTGCGCCGGCCCTTCGACGAAGCGCTGTGCGAGGCGGTCGAGAAGGCGCGGCCGGCGATCGTCAGCTTCCATTTCGGCCTGCCTGAGGAAGCGCTGCTCGCGCGGGTGCGGGGCACCGGCGCGCTGGTGCTCGGCAATGCGACCACGCCTGAGGAAATGCGCTGGCTCGCCGCGCGGGGCGTCGACGCGGTGATCGCGCAAGGAGCGGAGGCGGGGGGGCATTCGGGCTGGTTCCTTGGCGATCGGCATCGGCCGACCCCGCTCGCCGCCTTGCTGGCGGAGAAGATCGCCGTGCCGGTGATCGCGGCGGGCGGGATCGTCGATGGCGCGGACATCGCCTGGGCATTGGCGGCCGGCGCGTGCGCGGCGCAGCTGGGGACTGCCTTTCTCGCGGCGCGGGAGAGCGCGATCTCCGCGCCGTTCCGCGCCTTGCTGGGAACCCGGGTACCGACCGAGTTCACCAACCTGTTCTCGGGCCGCGAGGCGCAGGGCTTGGTGAACCGGCTGATGCGCGAACTGGGGCCGGTCCGGGGCGAGGTGCCGGCCTTTCCCTATGGCTCCAACGCGCTGGCGCCCTTGCGGGCCCATGCCGAGGCGGACGGGCGGGGCGACTATTCGCCGCTATGGGCGGGGACCGGCGTCGCCCGCGTTCGTGCCATGGGAGCGGAGGAGCTGGTCGGCAGGCTGATCGCGGAACTGGCGCAGGCGCGCGCGGGCGCCTAGGTTGAGAACCCAAACAAGTATCTGATTTTCCGTCGTCATCCCCGCCTGCGCGAGGATGACGATTGAAGGAATATGAGTCCCCGACCTAGGGTCCGTACTCGCTATCGGCAATGGCCGTGATTGCCCTGGGAAGGCTGCTGGCGAGGAGGGGCGCGCAGCCGCGTAGCGGCGCTACGCGCAAGCGATCCGACGAAGTCCAGGAGCCTTCCCAGGGCGACCCCTTCGGGGCGGGCGGATTTTGGCGCACAGCGGCGTCGCGAGCCGGAGTCCCTTTGGGTCACGATGCAAAGGCATTGCTCCCTCCTCGCTCCTACCTGCGCGCCAAAATCCGCTCCGTCACGACCGTTGCCGATAGCGAGTTCGGATCCTAGTCTGGCATCATGCTCCAGATCGCCCGCATCCCCGCCCTCAGCGACAATTACATCTGGCTGGTCCATGATCCCGCCTCGGGCGAGACGATCGTGGTTGATCCCGCCGTCGCCGATCCGGTGCTGGCGGAGGCGGACGAGCGCGGCTGGGCGATCACCGCGATCTGGAACACGCACTGGCACCCCGATCACACCGGCGGCAATGCCGGGATCAAGGCGCGTACCGGCGCCGAGGTGATCGCGCCGGCGGCGGAGGCGGCGAAGATCCCGACCGCGGACCGGCTGGTGCGGGAAGGCGACGAAGCGCGCATCGGCGATCATGTCGCCCATGTGCTGGAAGTGCCGGCGCACACGGCGGGGCACATCGCCTATCATTTCGCGGGGGACGCGGCGATCTTCGTGGGCGATACGCTGTTCGCCATGGGCTGCGGCCGGCTGTTCGAAGGCACGGCGGAGCAGATGTTCGGCAACATGCGGCGCCTGGCGCAGCTGCCGCCCGAGACGCAGGTCTATTGCGCGCACGAATATACCCAGTCCAACGGTCGCTACGCGCTGGTCGCCGAGCCGGACAATGTCGCGATCCGCGCGCGCATGGCCGAAGTGAACGCCGCCCGCGCGGCGGGCGAGGCAACGGTGCCCACCACTATCGGCGCCGAACTCGCCACCAATCCCTTCCTGCGCGCGGTCAGCGCCGCCCAGCTTGCCGAGCGGCGTGCGGCGAAGGATGTCTTTTGATCGGCGAAGCGTTATGATGGCAGGGTCGGGGGCGACAGGAGAATAGAGATGTTCCGCTTCGCCATTCCAGCCATCCTCACGCTCGCCGCTGCCTGTGCCGCCAATGCCGCGATGCCGCAGCGGGCCGCCGATCGCGATGAGGCCAAGATCGCCAAGACGCTCGCCGGCCTGGCTCCGGGCAAGCCGCAGGACTGCATCCCGCGCGAGCGGATGGGCGAGACGCAGGGCTTTCCGAACACGATCCTCTATATCGAGGGCCGCAAGAAAGTGTGGCGCAACGACGTGACCGGCAGCTGCACCGGGCTGGCGAGCGACGATCTGATGGTGGTCGAGAGTACGTCCGGCCAGCTGTGCCGGGGCGACATCGTCCGCACCCGTTCGCGACTGGGCGGCGGCATCCAGACCAGCAGCTGCGCGCTCGGCCAGTTCGTGCCCTATACCAAATGAGGAGAGCCGGGATGCGTGCACCCATCATCGCCGCGATGCTCGCGCTGGCCGGCTGCGCCGCCAGCAGCGAGATGCAGGCCTCGCAACAGGCGGAGGCGCGGAACGACCTGGCGTCGGCGCTCGGCGACCGGGTGCCGGGCACGCCGCGCGACTGCATCAGCGTGAGCGATTCCGACGGCCCGCAGATCATCGACGACCGCACCATCCTCTACAAGCCGGTGGGGCGGACGCTGTGGCGCAACGATCTAGGGAGCAGTTGCCCGGGCCTGCGGCCCTACACCACGATGATCGTGGAAGTGCATGGATCGCAGCTCTGCCGCAACGACCGGTTCCGCGTGCTTGATCCGGGCTCGAGCATTCCGAGCGCCTATTGCATGTTCGGCAAGTTCACGCCCTACGAACGGGCGAAATAGCGCCCCTCCCGCCGCGAAGCGGAGGGGCTCATTTCGCCACGTCGAGCCGGTCCATCACGAAGCCGAGATATTCGGACTGCTGGCGATAGCGCTCGAACCGGCCCGACTTGCCGCCATGGCCGGCCTCCATGTTGATGCGGAAGACGAGCGGGTTGGCGTCGGTCTTCTTCGCGCGCAGCCGGGCGACCCATTTGGCCGGCTCGTAATATTGCACCTGGCTGTCCCACAGGCCGGTGGAGACATACATCGCCGGATAGGCCCGCGCCGCGACATTGTCGTAGGGCGAGTAGCTCAGCATATAGTCGTAATATCGCTTCTCGGCGGGATTGCCCCATTCGTCGAACTCGCCGGTTGTGAGCGGGATCGACGTGTCGAGCATGGTGGTGACCACGTCGACAAAGGGCACCTGCGCGACGATCACGCGATAATCCTGCGGTGCCATGTTGGCGACGCCGCCCATCAGCAGCCCGCCGGCGCTGCCGCCCATCGCCGCGACCCGGCCCTTCGCAGCATAGCCCTGATCGACCAGGAAACGCGTCACGTCGATGAAGTCGGTGAAGCTGTTCTTCTTGTTGAGCACCTTGCCCTGGTCGAACCATTTGCGGCCCATTTCCTGGCCGCCCCGGATATGGGCGATGGCATAGACCATGCCGCGATCGAGCAGGCTGGGGAGCATCGGCGAGAAGGCGGGATCGGTCGAATAGCCGTAGCTGCCATAGGCATATTGGAAGAGCGCGGCGGTGCCGTCCTTCGCGAAGGCCCTTGCATGGACCAGGCTGACCGGGACCCTGGTGCCGTCGCGCGCAGTGGCCCAGACGCGCTCGGTGACGTATTTCGCGGGATCATAGCCGGGCACCGGCTGGACCTTGAGCACGCGGCGCTCGCCGGTCTTGTAGTTCACTTCATAGGTCGTGGTGGGCGTGACCAGCGAATCATAGGTGTAGCGCAGCCATTCGCTGCCCGGCTCCTCGTTGGTGCCGAGCGCCATGCTGTAGGCGGGCTCGTCGGCCGCGACCGGGAAGGGCTTCGCCCCGGGCACGAGGATGCGCAGCTTCTTGTTGCCCTGGGAGCGTTCCTCGACGGCGAGGAAGCCGCTGAAGGGCTTGAAATCCTCGATGAACACGTCGCCGTCGGCCGGAACCAGGTCCGTCCAGGCGGCGCGGCCACGGGCGAGATGTGCGTCGCCCACCGTCACCAGCCGGTAATTGGGTGCCTGCCAGTTGGTGCGGACGATCCACCGGTCGCCGAGATGATCGGCCTGATAGAGGAAGTCGCGCTCGCGCGGGGCGATCACCGTGAAGGCGGTCGGGTTCGCCGCGGGGGCGCAGCGCTGCTCGTCGCTGACCGTGCTGTGCAGATAGATGCAGATGTGCCGGTCGTCGGTCGTGCGGCCGACGCCCATGTAATAGGTGTCGTCCTTCTCCTCGTGGATCAGCCGGTCCGCCGAGGCGGGCGTGCCGAGGACATGCGCCTTGACCCGCTTGGAGAGCAGGGTGACGGGATCCTTCTCGAGGTAGAAGATCGTCCGGTTGTCATCGGCCCAGACCACGCCGCCCTCGACATCGGGGATGCTGTCCGCAAGGGTCTCGCCGGTCGCCAGGTTCTTGACCTGGAGCACGAATTGGCGGCGGCCGACCGTGTCGAGCGTATAGGCGAGCAGCCGGTTGTCCGGGCTCACCGCGCGGCCCGCGATCTGGAAGAAATTATGGCCCTTCGCCATGGCCGGCTGGTCGAGGATCACTTCCTCGGGCGCCTCCAGGCTGCCCTTGCGCCGCGCGACGACCGGATAGTCGGCGCCGGCGGCGAAGCGGGTGTAATAATAATAGCCGCGCTTCAGATAGGGGACCGAGCTGTCGTCCTGCTTGATGTGCCCGATGATCTCTCCATAGACCTTGTCCGCCAGCGGCTTCTCGGCGGCGAGCATCGCGTCGGCATAGCCATTCTCGGCCTTGAGATGGGCCAGCATCTCCGGGTTCTTCCGCGTATCGTCGCGCAGCCAGTAATATTCGTCGTTGCGGGTGGCGCCGAAGGGCGCCTTGACCGCGTGCGGCTTCTGCGCGGCGACGGGCGGCGCGGGCGCTGTCGTCTGCGCATGGACAGGCACGGCGGCGGCGGTGGAGAGCAGGGCGGCGGCGAGCAGGCGCTTCATGTGAGTCCCCGTGCGAAACGAATCGTGCGGGGATGGTGGCAAGCCATCCGGTATCGGGAAAGCAAATTCCGCCCCGATTTGCCCGGGCGACTATCCCCTTCGGACAAAGATGGTCCAATAGCCGTCATCCCCGCGCAGGCGGGGATCCAGGGTTTCTCTGCCTTATCGCCCGCGACTCTGGATCCCCGCCTGCGCGGGGATGACGAGAGAAGGAGGAAACCCTCAACCCGATCGGGGAGCAGCTTCGCGCGTTTACAGCACGTAGCGGCTCAGGTCCGTGTTCCGCGCCACGGCGGCGAGCTGCTTGTCGACATAGGCGCCGTCGATCACCAGCGTCTCGCCCTTGCGGTCCTCGGCGCCGAAGCTGATGTCCTCGAGCAGCTTCTCCATCACCGTCTGGAGTCGGCGGGCGCCGATATTCTCGACTTCGCCATTCACTTCGGCGGCGATGCGCGCCACCGCGCGGATGCCGTCGTCGGTGAAGTCGATCCGCACGCCCTCGGTGCCGAGCAGCGCCGCATATTGCTGGACCAGGCTCGCCTTGGTGTCCGAGAGGATCGCGACGAAATCCTCCTCGGTCAGCGCCGAGAGCTCGACGCGGATGGGCAGGCGGCCCTGCAGCTCGGGCAGCAGGTCGCTGGGCTTGGCGACATGGAAGGCGCCCGAGGCGATGAAGAGGATGTGGTCGGTCTTCATCGGCCCGTATTTCGTGGCGACGGTAGTGCCCTCGATCAGCGGCAGCAGGTCGCGCTGGACGCCCTCGCGGCTGACCGAACCGCCGCGCACGTCCGACACGGCGATCTTGTCGATCTCGTCGAGGAAGACGATGCCGTTGGCCTCCGCGTCCGCCAGCGCGACGCGGCTGACTTCGTCCTGGTCGAGGCGCTTGTCGGCCTCTTCCTCGACGAGCTTGGTCCAGGCCGCGCGGACGCCCATCTTGCGGCGCTTGAGCGGCGAGCCGGTGAGGCCCTTCATCATCTCGCCCAGGTTGATCATCTGGGGCGCGCCGCCCGGGATGTCGAAGGGCATGGCCGGGGCCTGCTCGACTTCGATCTCGATCTCGGCATTGTCGAGCGTGCCTTCGGCGAAGCGCTGCTTGAACGCCTCGCGCGTGGCGGTGGACGAATCCTTGCCGGTGAGCGCGTCGAGCAGGCGCTGCATCGCGGCCTCCTCGGCCTTGTCCTTCACCGCGGCGCGGCGGCGCTCCTTCTCCAGCCGGATCGCTTCCTCGACCAGGTCGCGGGCGATCTGCTCGACGTCGCGGCCGACATAGCCCACCTCGGTGAACTTGGTTGCTTCCACCTTGACGAAGGGGGCATCGGCGAGCTTCGCCAGGCGGCGGCTGATCTCGGTCTTGCCGCAGCCGGTCGGCCCGATCATCAGGATGTTCTTCGGCGTGACTTCGTCGCGCAGATCGGCGGAGAGCTGCTGGCGGCGCCAGCGGTTGCGCAGCGCCACCGAGACGGCGCGCTTGGCGTCCTTCTGGCCGATGATGTGCGCATCGAGAGCGGCGACGATCGCCTTGGGCGTTAGATTCTCGTTCATTTGGGGAAATGGGTTCTCTGGGTTCGTTTCGAACCCCGATGTTGGGGGCCGGGCACGCGGCTTCAAGCCGTGCAGCGAAACCCCGAGAAGAAGGCCTGCTGGCGCGCGAGGATCCTGGCGATCCGCTCCGGCTGGGGCGTGGCATCCCATTCGCCATGCTCGAACGTGCCGCCGCAGATGATGCCGTCGGCGCGGGGGAACATATAGCCCATCTGCCCGGCAACCGCATATTGCACCTCGGCCTGGGGCAGCAGCACGGCGAGCTGGCCGCGCACCGGCTCGATCCCGGCATCGCCGAACAGCTTGCCGGCGCCCAGGCCGGTGCAGTTGAACACCAGCGTCTCGGGCAGGGCGAGGATATCGGCCGGCGTGGCGAAATCGCGGACCACGAACCGGCCGCCGGCGATCTGGACATCGCGCATCAGCTGGCGGAGAAGATGGCCGCTTTCGGCATACATGGTCATGAAACGGCGGACGCGCTTCACCGGAAAGGGATGCTCGCCCGGGCCGAGGACCACATTGTCGGTCTCATAGGCGGCGGCGGGATCGGGCTCGGCATCGGTCCCCGCCGGATCGTCGCGCATCTCGAAATAGGTGGGCACCCAGCGGATGCCATATTCCTCGCCGACCATGATCTGGAAGCGCCGCCAGCTATAGTCCATCGCCAGCTTGAACTGCGCGATCCAATCGGGGGTGACCCGGTCGGGATCGTAGAGGCTGGCCGGGTGCCATTGCCCGCCCGCGATGTTCGAAGTGGTGTGGGGCGGGAGCTGTGCGGCATAGAGCGTGACCTGGCGGCCGGCCTCCTGGAGCAGCCGTGCGGTGGTGAGTCCGACGATGCCGCAGCCGAGCACGGCGGCCGGACCGGCATGGCCGGGCAGGCCGAGATCGACCGCGAGGCGCGACGTGCCCCAGCCCAGCGTGATGCCGGCGCCGCCATGGCCGTAATTATGGACGAGGCGCTTGTCGCCGAGCGGCTCGGCGCGGACGACGAAGCCCTGGGCGCGATAGGGGCGCAAGCCCGCGACGGTACGGATGACGCGCCCGGGCGCGACGTTGACGGCGGGCAGGCATTGCGGGCCGCGCGTGGCGCTGGCGCGCATCGACGGGCGCGGCGTCGCGGTGCAGGCGGGAAGCGCCAGTGCGGCGGAGGCGATCAGGGGGCGGCGGGCGATCTGCATGGCGCGCAGGGTAAGCGCGGGGCGGAGCGGCTCAACCCGGTTTGGAATTGGGGGAGGCATGAGATGAACTCATGGGCCGCGTGCTCGATGCCCGCGCGGGGGAGGCGCCCTATCGGCCGTGCTCCGCCAGCCAGGCCTCGGCCTCTTCCATCGTCATGAATATCCGCATCCGGGGATGCGTCTGGGTGCGCTCGGCCTGGAGCTTGTTGAGGTGGCTGCCCACGACCGAGGCCGCGCGGCCCGAGGTGAGCGTCAGCCCGGCCTCGGCGATGCTGGGCAGCAGATCGGCGACGTCGTTCGCCTGGACCGGGAAGTCGCGCGAATCGATCAGCACGTCGTAATCGCCGCGCAGACCGCGGACCTCCTGCGCCTTTGCCCCGGCCGCCGCCGCGAATGCGTGGACGGTTTCCACCGTCCAGAAATCGCGGATGTCGATCAGGATGCGATTGCGGCGGGGATCATAGTCGAGGCGGAACTTCATGCCGCCGCCGATGCGGCGCTCAGCTGTCGCTGTCGAGCATTTCCACCGTCAGCCGGTCGTTGGTGTAGACGCACAGCTCGCCCGCGATCTTCATTGCGGCCCGTGCGATCTTCTCGGGATCGCTTTCGTAATCGACGAGCGCGCGGGCCGCGGCCAGGGCGAAATTGCCCCCCGAGCCGATCGCCGCCACGCCGCCCTCCGGCTCCAGCACATCGCCGTTCCCGGTGACGACCAGCGTCACTTCCCTGTCGGCGACGATCAGCATTGCCTCGAGGTTGCGGAGATACTTGTCGGTCCGCCAGTCCTTGGCGAGTTCGACCGCGGCGCGGAGCAGCTGGCCGTTGTGGCGCTCCAGCTTGGCCTCGAGCCGTTCGAACAGGGTGAAGGCATCGGCGGTGGCGCCCGCGAAGCCGGCGATCACCTTGCCGTCGCCCAGAGGGCGCACCTTGCGGGCATTGGGCTTCATCACGGTATTGCCGGCCGAGACCTGGCCATCGCCTGCGATCACCACCTTGCCGGATTTGCGCACGGAGAGGATCGTCGTGCCGTGCCACGCATTTGTTTCGCTCATGGCGCCGATATGGGGAGGACTGGGCGAGCGGCGCAAGAGGCGTGGACCCGTAACCGGTTACGATGGTAGCAGGGCGGTCGAGACGGGGAGAGGCATGTGAGCGCATACGACAACGCGCCGATCAGGAAGATCACCATCGTGGGCGGCGGCACGGCGGGCTGGATGGCCGCCGCGATGCTCTCCAAGCTGTTCGTGCGCGGCTATGAGATCCGGCTGATCGAGAGCGACGAGATCGGCACGATCGGCGTGGGCGAAGCGACGATCCCGGCGATCCGCGAGTTCAACCAGCTCGCCGGTATCGACTATGTCGAGATGGTCAAGGCCACGCAGGCGACCTTCAAGCTCGGGATCGAGTTCGTGAACTGGCGCGATCTCGGCACCAGCTACATCCACGGTTTCGGCAAGATCGGGCAGGACGTGTGGTGGCTCCACGCGCACCAGCTCTGGCTCAAGATGCAGACGATGGGCCGGGCGAAGCATTTCGATCATTATGCACTGAACTGCGTTGCCGCGCGCGCGAACAGGTTCTGCTTTCCCGACCCCGGAAACCCCGCTTCGCCGATCGCCGGCATCGACTATGCGTTTCATTTCGATGCCTCGCTCTATGCCCGTTTCCTGCGCTTGCAGAGCGAAGCGCGCGGCGTGACGCGGATCGAGGGACGGATCGTCGAAGCAAAGCAGCGCGCGGATGGGTTCATCGACCATGTCGTGCTGGCCGATGGGCGCATGGTGGACGGCGACCTGTTCGTAGACTGTTCGGGCATGCGAGCGCTGTTGATCGGACAGACGCTGGGCGTGGGCTATGAGCATTGGAGCAAGTGGCTGCTCTGCGACCGCGCGCTGGCGGTGCCGTGCGAGAGCGTGACGCCGCTGACGCCCTATACCCGCTCCACCGCGCATGGCGGGGGCTGGCAATGGCGCATTCCGCTGCAGCACCGGATCGGCAACGGCCATGTCTATTCGAGCGCGCACGTCTCGGACGAGGACGCGATGGTCACGCTGCTGGGCAATCTGGACGGAAGGCCGCTCGCCGATCCGCGTCCGGTGAAGTTCGCGCCGGGCAAGCGCGACCGGGCCTGGGAGAAGAACGTCGTCGCGATCGGGCTGTCGAGCGGGTTCCTCGAGCCGCTCGAATCGACCAGCATCCACCTGATCCAGACGGGCATATTGCGGCTGGTCGCGTTGTTCCCGGGCCAGGGGTTCAACGCCGCGGACATCGCCGAATATAACCGCCAGCATGATTTCGAATTCCGCGACGTGCGCGACTTCATCATTGCCCATTACAAGGTCACCGATCGCGAGGACACGGAGTTCTGGCGGTATCTCAAGCACATGGATGTGCCCGATAGCCTGGCCGAGCGGCTTGCGCTGTTCGAGAGCTCGGCGCGCTTCTTTCAGCATGGCAAGGCGGAGCTGTTCCGGGAGGAGAGCTGGGTTCAGGTGCTGATCGGGCAGGGCCTGCGGATGCGCTACGATCCGATGGTCGACATGATCGATGCCGGCGAGCTCGCGCGCTTCATGGACGACATGGTGGAAGTGATCGCCGATGTCGCGGGGGCGATGCCGATGCAGCAGAGCTTCATCGATCGCCATTGCAAGGCGCCGCCGCCGCATGGTGTTGCCGGATAGGCACAGCCGGAAACAAGCAGCAACATTTCCGACAGCGCTGACAGAAGCCGCTTGACAAGCACTGCTGGAACCGGTTTCAGAGGTGTTACAGAACATAAAGAAGCGCGTTCAAGCGTGTAACCGGTTACAGCACTGGGTTGGGGAGGAATGAAGTGAATAAATTCAACGCGAATCGCGTGATTTTGGCGCGTGGCATCTCGGCGGCGGCGATGGCGGCCGCGCTCACGGTGGCGGCGCCCGCCTTTGCGCAGACCACCTCGTCGTTGCGGGGGCATGTCGACGGTGCCGGTGCCGGCACCACGATCACGATTACCGACAATAATACCGGTCAGAAGGTCACGGCCACCACCGACGCCAAGGGCAATTATTTCATCCCGGGCCTGCGTCCGAGCACCTACAATGTCGAGGCGCCGGGCGTGGATGCCGCCACGGTGGTCGTTCCGGTCAACCAGACCGTTGTCTACGACATCGCCGCGGCCCAGGCCGGGAACCAGATCGTCGTGACCGGCGCGCGCGGCCGTACCGAAGTGCGCACTGCGACGATCACCACCAACGTCACGCCGCAGCAGATCGAGAATCTGCCGCAGAGCGACCGTAACTTCCTGAACTTCGCCGCACTCGCGCCGGGCGTGACGGTCTCGCCGCCGGGTTCCAACCGCCAAGTCCAGGCCGGCGCGGTGAGCCCCGACCAGACCAACACCTTTATCGACGGGTTCAGCCTCAAGAACCCGATCAATCATGGCGGCCTTTCGGGTCAGAACTTCTCGCAGGGCAATCCCTTCCCGCAACTCGCGGTGCAGGAGTTCGCGGTCAGCACCCAGAACTTCAAGGCCGAATATGAGCAGGCGGGCTCGGCGATCATCACCGCCGTGACCAAGACCGGCGGCCAGGAGTTCCATGGCGACCTGTTCGCCGAGTGGCAGCCCAAGTCGTTCATCGGCCGGCCCTATTTCGACCGTCCGGGCAAGGCGAACAACCCGAACGGCACGATCCCGAAGCCCGATTACAATCGCTGGCAGTTCGGCGCCGACCTGGGTGGCCCGATCATCAAGGATGTGCTGCACTTCTACGGCGCGTTCGAGGGCATGAACCGCACCAGCCCGTCCACGACGGTGAACTTCGGGCCGCCGATACCCCAGGCGCTCATCTCGCAGTACAACGGCAGCTACCCGCAGGACTTCAAGCAGCGCCTCTATTTCGGCAAGCTGACCTTCTTCGCCACCGCGAACGATACGGTGAACCTGTCGGCGTTCATCCGCAAGGAACGCAACTTGGCGGACTTCGGCGGCACTGCGGTGCCCAGCCACGGGCATTACCTGAACAACGACGTCAAGAACTTCATCGCCGACTGGAACCATCGCGGCGAAAACTGGCTGAACGAACTGCAGATCGCATATAGCCGGGTCGACAACGGCACGCCGCGCACCAGCTCGGGACCGGAGATCAACCTGTCCAACGGCAATGGCGGCTTCGGTGTGATTGCCGCGCTCGGCACCAACAGCTTCGAGCAGAACGACCATCAGGAAACGTTCACCGTGAAGAACAACGTCACCATCTATGGTGGCGATCACGTCTTCAAGCTCGGCGGCAAGATCTCGTTCAACAAGTACGAGCGCACCGAAGACTCGTACAGCAATGGCGGCTATTTCTTCAACGCGGCCACTTATACCGACTTCAATGCCTCGACGCCCTATGGTGCCAGAATCTCGGTGATTCCGTTCCGGCCCGCCAGCGCCAACAACACCCAGATCGGCCTGTTCGCGCAGGACGACTGGACGCCGGACGAGCACTGGACCTTCAATCTCGGCCTGCGCTGGGACTTCGAGACCAACGCCAAGAACGAGAAGTTCGTCACGCCCCAGAACGTGCGCACCGCGCTGATGGCGTATCAGGGCTGGAAGGCGGCGGGCATCAACCCGGGCGATTATATCTCGACCGGCGAGAACCGTAAGCCCTTCTGGGGTGCGATCCAGCCGCGCCTCGGCATCAGCTACGACGTGCATGGTGATCGCGACCTTGTGCTGTTCGCCGGCGCCGGCCGCTATTATGATCGTCCGCTGTTCATCACCGCGGGCATCGAGACGGTGAAGAGCTACTATCAGCGCGTTCTCACGCTCAGCTTCTGCGACGGCCCCGGGCAGATCACCTGCGCCGCCGCCGCCGCGGCAAATGGCGGGGTGCGCCCGGCCACGACTCTGCCCTGGTCGGCCAGCTACAAGGACGTGAACGCCCTGCGCGCGGCGGCGACGGCAACCGGCTCGGGCGGCGATGTATGGCTGCTCAACAACGATACCAAGCTGCCCTATTCGGACCAGTTCAACATCGGTATCCGCAAGCGGTTCGGTGCGATCCAGACCTCGATCGCCTTCTCGCATGTGCGTAGCCACAACATCTTCCGCTATGTCCGCGGCAACCGCCTGCCCAATGGCCAGTATACGAGCCAGGGCGATCAGTGGATCGAGGACAACTTCCCCGCCGCCGGCCAGCTGCCGGGCTTCAGCGGCAAGCTGAATATCGGGGATAACCACGGCAAGGCGGTGTACAACGCCGTCTACGTGACTGCGGAGAAGCCGTTCACCGCGAACAGCATCTGGGGCTTCAATGCCGCGGTGACGCTGCAGCGCGCGCGCACCAACGTGGCGCAGGAACTCGCCAACAACGACGAGTTCTACAATGGCCCGCGCGTGGACGCCTATGGCTGGAACTATGTGCAGGGCGTCGAGAAGTACCGCTTCGTCGGCACCGGCATCGTCCGCGGGCCGTTCGACACGGTGCTGTCGGGCACGCTGACGCTGAGCTCGGGCCCGGCCTTCGGCAACATCATCTTCAAGCCGAACGCGCCGGAGAATGCCTGCTGCTACGCCAATATGGGCGGGGTGTTCTTCCCGAAGGAGACGTTTGCCTATTCGAACCTCGACCTGCGTATCGCGAAGAAGGTCCAGATGCCGTGGGCCAAGGGCCACGAGCTCGAAGTCAGCTTCGCGGCCTTCAACGTGTTCGACTCGGTCAACCGCAACTATTCCGCCTGGGGCGCCGGCAGCGGGCAGAACCCGACGTTCGAAGAGAACGGCACGGTTGGCAACGCCCGCAGCTTCCAGGTGGGCGCCAAGTACAAGTTCTGAGCCGCTCGCGGCTTGCGAATTGGGGGGAGGGGAGCGCACCGTTCCCCTCCCCTTTCTGTTGACGGAGCCTGCTGGTGACGCCTGCGCGCATCCATTTCGGCACAAACCGGAGCCCGGTTGTGACGATCGACGATTTCGCCGATTCCGGGCCATGGATCGATGCCGCCTGCGCACTGGCGCCGTTCCCGCCCGGCACAGGCAGCTACTATCCCGGCTTGCGCAGGGTGATCGGGCCCGCGGACGGCGAGGCTTGGCGAGCCGTGGAACGGTTATTGGATGACGCGGCCCCCTTCATCGGCGGCGGTTTCGATTTCGAGGGGTTCGACCTGCTCGAGGCGAGCTTCTCGATGGTGACGACGCCGCCCGACCGGCTCGACCCGGCGCAGCGCGCGCCACATTTCGATTCGACCGATCCGGCCTATCTTGCGCTGCTGCTCTACCTGGCGGAGACGCCGGGTACGGCCTTCTATCGGCAGCGCTCGACCGGGATCGAGATGGTGACCGATTCCAACCTGCCCGCCTTTGTCGCCGCGGCGAAGCGCGAGAGCGCGACGCTTGGCGGCTATACCGCCGCGTCCAATGCGTGTTTCGAGCAGATCGGGATGGTGGCGGGCCATGCCGGGCGGCTGGCTATCTATCAGGGCCGGCTGCTCCATTCGGGGATCATCCCCGCAACCCATGACTTCAGTGCCGATCCGCGCCGCGGGCGGCTGACACTCAACCTCTTCGTTCGGGGAAAGAGATGATGCGTACCAGCCTTCTGCTCACCGCCTGCCTGGTCTCCGCCGCCGCTGCCCGGGCGCAGGCGCCATCGACGCCCGGCCGCGAGACCTATGCCAATCCGATCGACATCGACTATCGCTACAATTTCGAGCAGATGAACGAGGGCATCTCGTACCGCACCGGTGCGGACCCGGCGGTGGTCACCTTCAAGGGCAAATATTATCTCTTCCAGACGCTGGCCGACGGCTATTGGTCGTCGAGCGACCTCGTCCACTGGAAGTTCATCACCCCGAGCCGCTGGCCGATGCGCTCGATCGTCGCGCCGGCGGTGTGGACCGATGCCGAGCGGATCATCATCCAGCCTTCGATGATGGAGCCGAACGCGATCCTTTCCACCACCGATCCGGACAGCGGGAAGCTCGATTTCTTCGTCCGGCGTATGCCGCAAATCCCGGGCCAGGTGCGTCCCGGCGAAGAGGAAAAGATCAAGCCCGGTGACGGGCAGGTGCCTCCGGGGCCCTGGGATCCGGCACTGTTCAAGGACGATGACGGCAAATGGTACATGTACTGGAACTCGTCCAACGTCTTCCCGCTCTACGCCATGGAGATCGAGTTCCGGGACGGAAAGCTGATCTACAAGGGCAAGCCGCAGGCGATGCTGGCGCTGCACCCGGACCAGCATGGCTGGGAGCGCTTCGGCCAGGACCATAGCGGCGCCCTCCCGAACGGCACGCCGATCAAGCCCTTCATGGAAGGCGCCTGGATGACGAAGGAGGGCGGCCGCTACTATCTCCAGTATGGCGCGCCGGGGACGGAGTATAACGCCTATTCCAACGGCACCTATGTCTCCGACAAGCCGCTGGGGCCGTTCGAATATGCGCCGTGGAACCCGGTCGCCTACAAGCCCGGCGGCTTCGTGCAGGGGGCGGGGCACGGGTCGACCTTCCAGGACGTGAACGGCAACTGGTGGAACACCGGCACGCCGTGGATCGGCTACAACTGGACCTTCGAGCGGCGCATCGGCATGTGGCCGGCGAAATTCTGGGCCGACGGGCAGATGTCGGTCTCGACTCGTTTCGGCGACTTCCCCCATTATGCGCCGACAACGAAGGTCGAGGATCCGGAGAGCCTGTTCACCGGATGGATGCTGCTGTCGTACAGGAAGGCGGCGGTGGCGTCGTCGACCATGGGGGAATTCGCCGCGGACCGGGCAACCGATGAGGATCCGCGGACCTTCTGGGTGGCGGGCGCGAACAGGCCGGGCGAGACGCTGACGGTGGATCTCGGCGCGGCGAAGACGTTGCGCGCGGTGCAGGTGAACTTCGCCGACTACAAGTCCGGCCGCTTCGGCGACGCGCCGGACATCTATACCGAGTTCGAGCTGCAATCCTCGCTGGACGGGACGCGCTGGCGCCCGCTGGCCCGGACCGAGGCGCCGCGGCGCGACCGGCCCAACGCCTATTTCCAGCTGCCGGCACCGGTGCAGGCGCGGTACGTGCGATACGTGCACGGGCATGTCGGGGGCGCGAACCTGGCGATCGGCGACCTGCGCATCTTCGGCAGCGCGGGCGGCAAGGCGCCGGCGATGCCGGGCGGCGTTGCGGCAAAGCGCGATGGCGACGCGCGCAACGCGAAGGTGGCGTGGAAGCCGGTGAAGGGCGCGGTCGGCTACAACGTCCTGTGGGGCGTGCGGCCGGACCGGCTGACGCTCGCCTATCAGCGCTGGGCCGACCAGGGCACGGCGCTGGAACTGCGGGCGCTGAACGTCGGGGTGGATTATTGGGTCGCGGTCGAGGCGTTCGACGAGAACGGAGTCTCGCGGCGGTCGAAGGCGGTACGGATCAATTGACGCAATGCGCTCCCGGCTTGCAATGTAGGATTTAGAATGTTCTTCATATGTTCCATGTGAATTTATGTGAGGAATCAATCATGGCTTATGTGACGGAAGCGCAACTCGCGGCGCCGAATGGTGCTTCGCTTGTCGGCTTCGAGCAGGGCGGGGGCGCGAATGCCGAGACGGTCGAGACGGCACTTCGCCGCGTGCTGTCGCTCGAAAGCTTCGCGGTTGGCGACGGCGTGGCCGACGATACGTCGGCAGTGGTGGATGCGATCGCGCGGGCGGCGGCGACCGGCCAGGTGCTGGACGGCAACGGTGGCAAGTTTCGGCTCACCGGGACGATCTACCTTCCGACGCTGACGCCATTGAAGCTGCGCAACGCCACCTTCCTGATCGATCATGCAGGCCCGGCCGTCTCCGCCCATTCCGCGTCGAGCAATGAAGTGGCGCGATGCACCTTCGAGATGGTCAACCTGCGCGCCATGCAAGACTGCGCGGTCGCGTGGGAATGCGCCTATTGGCAATATTGCCAGTGGATCAATTGCCTCGTCAGTACGGCGGGCGGCACTGCCAAGTTCGGCACGGCATGGCAGCTTCGCTCGGTGTGTTACTGGAACACATTCTATTCCCCGGAAGTCGAGCGCTGCGATCGCGGCTGGGATCTGGATGATGCCAACGATACGCGCTTCTTCATGCCGCGCATGGTCGATTTCAGCGGGACGCCCGAAGCTGCGGTCGTCTTCAGCGGTCCGGTTTCGGGGACCTGCTGGTACGGCATCAGCTTCGAAGCGGCGTTCAGTGAGGCGCCCATCCAGTTCGACGGAAATTGCACCCAGAACTATTTCTATGGCGGACGAGTCGAGAGGCGCGGCGCCACCGGCCCGCGGGCGATCGCATTCAACGGCGCGGTTGCGAATGGCATCGTGGGGATGGCGCCGGTCAACTGGAACGATTTCTCCGATACGATCGGCAATAACTTCGTCCAGTTCTACGGGCAGTTGCCGGGGGCTATCCTGAACGCTGGCGCCGGTCAGTTCTTCGTTTCCTCCAACACCGTGAATGCGGATACGCCAGGCGGCCAGATCTACAACACCGTCCGGAATCGGTTTACCGGATGTCTTTCCGCCTTTGGCGCCAGGGATTTCGCGATGACGCCTGCGGTGAGCGCGCTCGACATGAACGGCGAGGCCATCGACAATGTCGGCACGCTGATCCTCTCGGCCGCCGCTACCAGCCCGGGCAGCGGGAAGGTAGCGTTCGGAAACGGCACGGGTTCCGCCGTGGGGGCGGCGGGAGGAGCGGATCCTCTTCCCGCCAGGCCGCTGGGCTATCTGACGGCCTATGTCGGCGGGACGGCGGTCAAGCTTCCCTACTACAAGGCCAGTTGAGGATAGAAGAGAGGCCGGGCGCTAGCCCGGCCCTTCGCCCGGTAGTTTCCGGGGACTAGCCCAGCCAGCCCCCGGTGAACCCCGCCAGCTTCAGTCCCTTCCGGATCGGCGCGCAGCCCTGCATGCGCTTCCAGACGAAATCGTTCCGGTAGTTCGCTGCCTGGAGCAGGATCGAGCCCTGGTCGATGCCGATATAGTCGGTGTCGTACCAGCCCTTGGCCGGGTCGACGCGGCCGTTGGAGAGCCGCTTGTCGGTCCAGCGGAAGCTGGGGTTGAACGAATCGTAGAAGCCGTATTTGCCGTAGAGCAGGTCGCCATGCTCGCGGCGCATCGCCTCGGCCGCCGGGATCACGATCTCCGGTGCGAAGGGCAGCGAGCTGAGCGCCGCGGTGGGGGCGATGGTGCCGTCGTCGCGCTCATCGGGCTGGCCGAGCGGGCCGCGTGCGGAATAGCCGAAGAACTCGGCGGTCCCGCCCTTGAACGGCAGCTTGAAATCGCCCGGGCCGTCACAGGCGGAGAGGCCCCATATGTCCTTGGACCAGCCGTCCCAGCCCCGGGGATTGGCGATGCAATAGGCGCGGTTGGCATAAGTGGAGCGGCGCGAATTCTCGAAATAATCCATGCCGGCCTCGCGCATCACCTTGTCGCGGATGCCGCGGAAGTCGATCCAGATATGGCTGTACTGGTGGCCGAGCAGCGGCGCGAAGGCGATGTGACGTGTCGGGCCCTCGCCGCGCCAGCAGTGCGGATAGGAGGCGGTCCACACCTCCCAGCTGTCCGCCGGCAGCGGATGTTCCGGGGCGGCCAGGCCCAGGATGTAGACGAACATCCCCTCGTTATAGCCGGTCCAGCTGGCCGGGATCAGGCCGCGCTCCGGGTGCCAGCCCATCGATACGGCCTTGCGGCCATCGGTGCGGAAGAAATTCCAGTCGGCGCGGGCATAGAGTTTCTGCGCGAGGTCGCGGATCTCGCGCTCCTTCGCGTCCGCCCGGTCGTAATATTGGCCGGCGAACAGCACCCCCATCAGCAGCAGGGTGGTATCGACGCTGGAGAGTTCGTTCTGGCCGAAGCGCTCGCCGGTGATCATGTCGATGAAATGATAGTAGAAGCCCTTGTGCCCGATCCGGCCGGTCGGCTCGGGGCCCTGGGGCGCTTCCCAGAAGAAGCGCAGGGTGGTGAGGGTGAGGTCGCGCGCCTCGGCCCGGGTGATCCAGCCGCGTTCGACGCCGAACGGATAGGCGGTGAGCGCGAAGCCGACCGCGGCGATCGAGCAGAAGCTCGGCGCGGGATAGCGATCGGGGACCAGGCCGTTGTCGCGCCGCGCCGTCTCCCAGAACCAGCGGAACGTGCGGTATTCGATATCCGCATAGAAGGGCGGCAGCGTCCGCGCGGCGGCACCCTTGCGTGCCTGGGCATCGGCGGTGCCGGGCAGCGCCGATGCCGCGAGCAGGAGCGAAGACTGCGAAAGTAGCGCACGCCGGTCGATCATGTCCAAAGCCTCATATCCGAGAAAGAGTGAGCGGTTCCTGTCCCCGTCTCGAAAAATTGGAGGCGACGCGCGAGGCGCCGCCCCCGAGGGGGGTGTAACCGGGGGGAGGGAGCCTTGGAACCGGTTACAGTCCAGGCCGAAAGAGAAACGGAGCCGCGGTCACGCATGCGCGGCTCCGTTCGGGGGAGCGGTGCGCGGCGCCGTAGTGGCGCGCGTCACCAGCTCGGGGGTCAGGGTCTCGCTGGCGCGGGTCAGGTCCTTGCCTTCGAGCAGGTCGATCAGCCGGGCGACTGCACGGGCGCCCATCTCGGCGATGTTTACGCGGATCGTGGTGAGCGAGAGATAGCGGGCGAGCGGCACGTCGTCGAAGCCGGCGACGGCAATATCCTCGGGCACGCGGGTGCCCGCGCTGCGCAGCGTGTGGAGGCAGCCGATTGCCATCATGTCGTTGGCGGCGAACACCGCGTCGGTGAGAGTGCTGCTCGCCAGGATCGCGCGGGCGGCGGCCTCGCCGGCTTCCTCGTTGAAATCGCCCGGCAGGATGCGCGGGGGCAGGGCGTGGCGGGTGCAGGCGGCGAGATAGCCCTCCGCGCGCTGCGCGGCGTCGAGATTGCCCTCCGGCCCGGCGATATGGACGATGTGGCGATAGCCATTGGCCACGAGATGCTCGACCATCGCCTCGGCACCGGCGCGGTTGTCGAAGCGCAGTGCCGGCCGGCCGGCCAGCTCGCGATGGCTGTTGAGCATCACCGACGGGAGCGCGGGCGGGATCGCATGCTCGAGCGTTTCGGGCGCGATGTGCGGCGCCATGACCAGCAGGCCGTCGACCCGGCCGCGCATCGCCCGCAGCGCCACCGCGGCCTGATCGCTGTCGTCGTGCATGTTGGAGAGGAGCAGGAGATAGCCGCGCCGGCTGGCTTCCCTGTCCATGCCGCGCACGCATTCGGAGAAGAATTCGCCGTGCAGGTCCGGCAGGACGACGCCGATCGCATGCGCGCGGGCGAGGCTGAGGCTGCGGGCGCCGGCATGCGGGACATAGCCAAGCTCATTGGCCGCCTTGATCACTTTCTCGCGGGTTTCGGCGCGGACATTGTCGAGGCCGTTCAGCGCGCGCGACACCGATGCGACCGAAACTTCGGCGCGGCGCGCTACATCGCGGATGGTGGCCTCGCCCATTTTCAGTCCCTTCTCCCCGATCGACGCATGTTTCCTGCGTTTCAGACCGCTTCGGCGATTGCAATACAACCCGTCTGCGCGTTATGTAACCGGTTACGGCGGGCAGCGACAAGCAAAAAAGTTTCGCGGCCGGCCCGGTGCAGACAATTCCGTCGGCGATCGGCCGCGGGGGTTCAGGAGAGGAAACGAGATGTTCGACACCAGGATTTCGCGGCGCGCGGCTCTGATGGGAGCCGGAGCGGTCGCGGCCTGGGCCGCGAGCCCGGCGCGCGCGATGCTGCAGGCGGCGGGCAGCCTGCCGATGCCTGCCTTCATCGATTCGCTGATCGCGAAGATGACGGTGGAGGAGAAGGCCGGGCAGCTCACCATCCTGCCCGCGGCCTGGGGCGGCGGCGTCGCCACCGCGCTCAATCCGCCTACCAACGGCCCGAGCTTCGAGCAGCAGCTGGAGGAAGTCGCGAAGATGCGGCTCACCGGCGTGTTCAACGGCAACGGCGCCGAAATGGCGCGCCGCATGCAGACCGTGGCGATGACCGGGTCGCGCCTCAAGATCCCGCTGCTCTTCGCGGCCGACGTGATCCACGGCCACCGCACGATCTTCCCGGTGCCGGTGGGCGAGGCGGCGGCCTTCGATCCCGATCTCGCCGAGCGTACCGCGCGCATGGCCTCCTATGAAGGCGCGGCCGCGGGCATCGACTGGACCTTTGCACCGATGGTCGACATCGCGCGCGACCAGCGTTGGGGGCGCACCATGGAAGGCGCGGGCGAGGACACGCTGCTCGGCGAAGTGATTGCGGCGGCGCGAGTGCGCGGCTTCCAGGGCAAGGACCTGAAGGCGAACGACGCGATGCTGGCCTGCGCCAAGCATTTTGCCGCCTATGGCGCGGCCGAGGCCGGGCTCGACTATTCGACCGTCGACGTGTCCGAGCGGACGCTGCGCGAAGTCTATCTGCCGCCGTTCAAGAGTGCGTTCGACGAAGGCGCGCTTTCGGCGATGGCCTCGTTCAACGAGATTTCGGGCGTGCCCTCGACCGGCAGCGAATGGCTGATGCGCAGGATCCTGCGCGACGAATGGCGTTTCGAAGGCTTTGTCGTCTCCGACTATACCGGCGACATGGAGATGATCGACCATGGCTTCGCGGCGGACGCGCGCGAAGCGGCCAAGCTCGCCTTCCTGGCCGGCGTCGATATGAGCATGACCAGCGGCTATTATCGCGATCACTTGCCCGATCTCGTCGCCAAGGGCGAGGTGCCGATCGCGCTGGTCGACGAATCGGTGCGCAAGGTGCTGGCGATGAAGGCGCGGCTGGGCCTGTTCGAGGATCCGTTCCGCCGCATCGACGCCAAGCGCGAAAGGGCGCGCTCGCGCACCAAGCAGGCGCTCGCGCTGTCGCGCGAGAGCGGCCGCAAGTCGATCGTGATGCTCAAGAATGACGGCGACCTGCTGCCGCTGCCCAAGAGCGGCAGGAAGATCGCGATCATCGGGCCGTTCGCGGAAGGGAAGCACGACATCAACGGGCCCTGGGTGGTCTATGGCGACAATGCGCTGGCGGTCGACCTCGCGACCGGGGTGCGCGGCGCGGTGGCCGACAGGAATGCAGTGAGCGTGACGCTCGGCTCGGGCGTCGAGGCGCCGCTGGCCGGCGGGATCGAGGCGGCGGTGGCCGCGGCGAACGCGGCGGACGTGGTGATCCTGGCGATCGGCGAGAGCGAGAACATGTCGGGCGAGGCGCAGTCGCGCGCCGAGATCGTGATCCCCCGGCCGCAGATGGAGCTGGCGGAAGCGGTGGCGAGGACGGGCAAGCCGGTCGTGGTGGTGCTCAAGAACGGCCGCGCGCTGGCGCTGGACGGCGCCGTGCTCGCCGCGCCGGCGATCCTCGTCACCTGGTTCCTGGGGTCGGAGGGCGGCAACGCCACTGCCGACGTGCTGTTCGGCGACTATAGTCCGGCCGGGCGCCTGCCGTGCAGCTTCCCGCGCTCGCCGGGGCAGCAGCCCTATTACTACAATCACAAGCCGACGGGCCGGCCGAATCCGGACGGGCCGCTCCAGCCCTACAAGGCGCATTATCGCGGCATTCCCAACTCGGCCCTGTTCCCGTTCGGGCACGGCCTGACCTATGGCAAGGTCGCCTATTCCGACCTGTCGGTGCCGGCAACGCTGCCCTGGGGCGGCGAGATCCTCGTTTCCGCGAAGATCACCAATTCGGGCAGCCGCGCGATCGAGGAAGTGGTGCAGCTCTACATCCGCGACCGTGTGGCGAGCGTGACTCGGCCGGTGCGCGAGCTGAAGGCCTTCCGCAAGCTCGCATTGGCGGCAGGCGCGAGCGAGACGGTGACGTTCAAGCTGCGCCGCGAGCAACTGCTGTTCATCGGCCGCGAGAACAAGCCGACGGTGGAGCCGGGGCTGTTCGACCTGTGGATCGCACCGTCGGCGGAGGCCGAGGGCGTGAAGGCGCAGTTCACCCTGTTGGCCTGATCCGGCAATTCCTCCCCGGGCTCGCCCCGGGGAGGAACTAGCGCGCGCGTTCCTCCAGATCCTGCACGATCTTCGCATGCTCGCCCTTGCCCAGCGGGTTGAGCCGCATCGCCACGCACGACAGCGCCAGGAACGCCAGCGGCACCAGCGCAATGGTCAACCGCATCGCGGCTAGGGTCGCCTCGCTCTGCCGGACATTGGCGACATAGCCGGCCGCGTCAAACCCCGTGGCGAGCAGCGCAGTGGCAAGGCCGATCGCGATGCGCTGGAGCAGCGAGGCCATGCCGAAGACCGCGCCTTCGACGCGCAGCCCGGTGGCGCGCTCGCCATATTCGATCGTGTTGGGCAGCATCGCCCAATAGGCGAAGTGCAGTCCGACGATCACGGCCTGCATCGCGACGAGGAAGAGCTGCATCGGCCCGGCCGTGTCGATGTGCACGCCGGCGAACAGCACCAGCCCGATCACGCAGAAGCCGGCGGCGAGAAACCATAGCCCGCGCGTGCCGAGCAGGCGCTGGAGCAGCATCCACAGCGGCACCGCCGCCGCCCCGACCACACCCATCCAGGCGAGCGCGCTTTGCCCGGCCACGTCGTCGCCGATAAAATACTTGAAATAATAGAGCACCGATTTGTTGAGGATCGTCACTGCGACGATCATCGCCATCATCGCGAGGTTCAGCGTGACGAAGGCGCGGTTGGCGGCCAGGCTCGCCAGGCTCGCGGCGATCGACGGGGGCTGGGCGCGCGTGGGAACGACCTGCTCGCGATAGCTCGCGCCGACCAGCATCAGGATCGCGGTGCCGAGAATCGCGAACAGGATCGCGGCGCCGAGATAGGCCTGGGCGGGAATCGCGCTGCCGCTCAGCCAGGCGCCGAGCGGCAGCGTGCCGCGCGCGACCAGCACGGCCGCCATGGCGCCGAACAGCATGCGCATCCCGGCGAGGAAGGCGCGGTCGCGGCTGTCGCTGCTCACGCGCGCGCTCATCGCCAGATAGGGCACGTTCACCGCGGCATAGGCGGTCCGGAAGAGGAGATGGCCGCCGAAGATCGCCGCGATGCCCCACCAGCCGCTCGCCAGGGGCGGCATGTAGGTGAGGATGAAGGCGAGCCCCAGCGGAATGCTTCCCAGCGTCAGGAAGCGGCCATAGCCGCGTCCGGGCTCGCGCCGGTCGGCGATCGCGCCGGCAAGGAAATTGGCGAGCCCGTCCCATACCGACGCGATGGCGTAGATCGTGGCGGCCCGCGCCACCGGCAGGTCCAGCGCCTCGGTATAGTAGAAGAGCAGGAAGAGCATGATGCTCTGCCAGTAGAGATTGAAGGCGAAGTCCCCGAAGGCGAAGAGCAGCAGCCGGAAGCGGGCCGGCGCGGCGCGGAGGCGGGCGATCATCGGCCCTGTCTAGCCTGTGCAAGGCGCGCGCGTCACGGACTTATCGCGCGAGCCGGGCGGGCTTGCGCTGCGGTCCGGGCTCCGGATACGGCTGTTGCGCCCGCGATCGGCGGACTGCGTTGGAGGTGCGCGATGGACATTCGGCGAGCCGGCATCCGACGAGTCGAGTGTCTCGATGGCTTGCGCGGGCTGGCGGCGCTCTGGGTGCTGTTCGGGCACATGGTGATCCTCACCGGCTTCCGCCTGCCGGTGCTGAGCAAGCCCGATCTGGGCGTGGATCTGTTCATCCTGCTCTCGGGCTTCCTGATGGTGTTCCAATATCGGCTGCGGGCGGGCGCGGAGGACTGGAGCGCGCCCGGCACCTGGGCAGCGTTCTGGGCGCGTCGTTTCTTCCGCCTCGCCCCGCTCTTCTACGTGGCGCTGGCAGTTGCGCTGATCGCCGGGCCGGCAATCTATGCCGATCGCGTGCTGATCGACGGCTTTCTGGGGCAGCCGCTCCAGCCGCGCGAACGCTATACCGATGTGAGCCTCGCCAATATCGCGACGCATGTGAGCTTCGTGTTCGGCCTGCTTCCCGACTATGCCTTTCGCACGCCGCTGCCGGACTGGAGCCTGGGGCTCGAGATGCAGTTCTACGCGGCGTTTCCGTTCCTGGTGCTGCTGGCACGGCGGATGGGCTGGGTGCCGGCCGCGCTTGTGGCAGCGGGCGCGGCACTGGCGCTGGCCGTGCTCGCGCACCGTCTTGGGCTCGATTTTCCGATGCCTGCCTTCCTGCCGCTCAAGCTGCACCTCTTCCTGTGCGGCATGTTGATCGCCGCCGATCCGGGGCCGGGCCGAGGCCGGATCGCAGTCCATCTCGTCGTGGCGATGCTGCTTGCGGTGATGCCGGTCGGGGGCGATCACGACCTGCTGCACGTCGTCGTGCGTGAACTGCTCGTGCTCGGCTTCTTCGCGCTCGTTCACCTGCGCGCCGCGAGCGCCGTCGACTGGACGGCGCGGCTGCTGGGCAGCAGGCCGTTCCATTGGCTGGGCGAGCTTTCCTATGGCGCCTATCTGATCCACCTGCTGGTCCTGCATCCGGTGGCGGCGGGCGTGATCGCGCATTTCGGCACCGGGCTCGGCGCGGCCGGGCGGTTCGCACTGACCGGGGCGATCGTGGTGCCGGTCACCTACGCGCTCGCCTTCATGACCTACAAGCTGGTCGAGCTGCCCGGGCAGCGGCTGGGCAAGGCAGTGATCGCGCGCTTTGCCGGCAATGGGATGCAGGCGCGCCAGACCGTGGCCGAAGAGATTGCGGCACCCTAGCCGGGCAGCGGCTGGTTTTCCGGGGGAGACTGGCAGGTTCCGATGGCGCGCCTTCGCTCCGATCGCTGGATCCTGCCGGGATCATCCTGCAATCGCAGGTCATAATGGTCGGGGCGACAGGATTCGAACCTGCGACCCCCACACCCCCAGTGTGATGCGCTACCAGGCTGCGCTACGCCCCGACCAAGGGTGCGCCCTCTAGGCCGGACCGGCGCGGGATGCAACCCACCCGCGACAATAGTTGCACCGGGGTGTGCCGCATGTTAGCGCGCCGCGCTTGAACGGTGCGGATTCCTCCGCCCATAACAATAATAATCAGGACACCATGTTCATCACGCCAGCACATGCACAGGCCGCAGGCGCGGCAGCCCAGGCCAACCCGATGGGCGGCGTCCTCGGACTTGCGCCGCTCGTCCTCATCTTCGTCGCTTTCTACTTCCTGATGATTCGCCCCCAGCAGAAGCGGATGAAGGATCTTCAGAACGCCGTGAACGCGGTGAAGAAGGGCGATCAGGTCGTCACCGGCGGCGGGCTCCTCGGCAAGGTGACCAAGGTCGACGAGAACGAAGTCGAGATCGAGATCGCCCCGAACGTGAAGGTCCGCGCGATCAAGGCCACGCTGACCAGCGTGATGCCGGCCGGCGGCACCAAGCCCGCGAACGACTGATGCTCGACTTTCCCCGCTGGAAGATCACGACGATCCTCGCCGGCATCGCGATCATGATCGCGCTGTCGATCCCGAGCTTCTTCCCGAAGAGCGCGCGTGACCATTGGCCGAGCTGGGTGCCCAAGCCGGCGATCAACCTCGGCCTCGACCTCGCCGGCGGCAGCTTCCTGCTGTTCGAGGCGAATACCGACGACGTGCGCCAGGCCAAGCTGACGCAGATGCAGGATCAGGTCCGCGCCGAGATGCGCAAGGACCCGAAGATCGACATCGGCGACATCTCGATCCAGGGCGGCAAGGTCAGCTTCATGCTGCGCGATCCGTCGAAGGTCGATGCCGCGCGCGAGAAGCTGCTGGCGATCACCGGCACGGGCGTTGGCGTCACCGGCCAGCGCCAGTGGGACGTGGCCGTGGTCAATTCGTCGCAATTCGTGCTGACGCCGACCGAGGCGGGGATCAACGAAGCGATCGACACGGCGATGGGCGATGCCCGCGAAGTGATCGAGACGCGCATCAACGCGCTCGGCACGGTCGAGCCGACGGTGGTGCGCGAAGGCACCAACCGCATCGTCGTGCAGGTCCCCGGCCTGCAGAACCCGACCGCGCTCAAGGAGCTGATCGGCCAGACCGCGGTGCTCGAATTCCGCCTGGTCGACGTCAATGCCGATCAGAACGCAGTGCAGCGCGGCGAAGCACCCGCCGGCGACGTGATCATGCCCTATGCACAGGGCGGCAAGGTCGCGGTGCAGCGCCAGGTGATGATCAGCGGCGACATGCTGGTCGACGCCAAGCAGAGCTATGACCCGCAGAGCGGCGCGCCGGGCGTGACGCTGCAGCTCAACGGCGCCGGCTCCAAGCGCTTCGCCAAGGTGACGCAGGAGAATAGCGGCAAGCCGTTCGCCATCATCATCGACGGTGTCGTGATCTCGGCTCCGAACATCAACGAACCGATCCTGGGCGGCAGCGCCGTGATCAACGGCGGCTTCACCGTGGAGAGCGCCAACCAGCTCGCGATCGCGCTGCGTTCGGGCAAGCTGCCGGTGAAGCTGAAAGTCGTGCAGGAATCGACGGTGAGCCCCGAGCTCGGTGCCGATTCGATTCGCGCCGGCATCACCGCCTCGATCATCGCGGTCGTGGCCGTGATCGCGTTCATGATCCTCACCTATGGCCGCTTCGGCATCTACGCCACGCTGGCGGTGGTGATCAACGTGCTGGTCATCCTTGCGGTGATGGGCCTGCTGAACGCCACGCTGACCCTGCCGGGCATCGCCGGCTTCGTGCTGACGATCGGCACCGCCGTGGACGCCAACGTGCTGATCAACGAGCGCATCCGCGAGGAGCGGCGGCGCGGGCGAAGCGTCAGCCAGGCGGTCGAGCTCGGCTACAAGGAAGCCAGCCGCACGATCTTCGAGGCGAACGTGACGCACGCGATCGCCGGCCTGATCATGGTGATCCTGGGCTCCGGCCCGGTGCGCGGCTTCGCGGTCGTGCTGCTGATCGGCATCGCGACTTCGGTGTTCACCGCCGTCGTGTTCACCCGCATGCTCGTCACGATCTGGTTGCGCCGTAACCGGCCGACCGAAATCAACATTTAAGGAAGCGACGCGCCATGCGGCTCCTCAAGATCATCCCGGACAACACGAACATCGGGTTCGTTCGCGTCCGCCACATCGCCTTTGCGATCACGGCGCTGCTCACTATCGCCGCCGTGGCGCTGGTGGGCGTGCATGGCCTCAACATGGGCGTCGACTTCGTCGGCGGCGTCTCCATCGAGGAGAAGTTCGCCAGCCCGCCGCATCTCGACAAGGTGCGCGAGACGGTGAACGAGCTCGGCTTCGGCGAAGCGGCGCTCCAGCAGCTCGGTGGCCAGAACACCGTGACGATCCGCCTGCCGGTGCCGCATTCGACGGCGCCGGACGCGGTCGACAAGATGGTGGAGACAGTGAAGACGGCGCTGGCGGCGAAGTTCCCCGGCGCGACCTTCAGCACCTATTCCACCGTCTCGGGCAAGGTCTCGGGCGAGCTGGTGAACAAGGGCATCCTGGCGGTGATCCTGGCGATCATCGGCATCGCGATCTTCTCGTGGTTCCGCTACGAGTGGCAGTTCGGCATCTCGACCGCGGTCGCGATCATTCACGACGTGCTGATGGCGCTCGGCTTCTTCGCGGTCACCGGCATGGTGTTCGACCTGAACATCGTCGCCGCGGTGCTGACGATCATCGGCTATTCGATCAACGACAAGATGGTGATCGACGACCGTATCCGCGAGAACATGCGCAAGTACCGCAAGATGGGGATGAGCGAGCTGATCGACCTGTCGGTCAACGAGACGCTGCCCCGCACGGTGATGACGTCGCTGACCATCATGCTCGCGCTCGCCTCGCTGCTGATCTTCGGCGGGCCGGTGCTGCGCGGCTTCACCGCGGCCATGATGCTCGGCATCGTCGTCGGCACTTATTCGTCGATCTACGTCTCGTCGTCGCTGCTGATCACGCTCGGCCTGAAGCCGGGCCCGCGCGAAGAGAAGCCGTCGCCGGCGACCGGCGCCGAGCGCGTCGGCTGACACGATGGAAGTGAAGCGCGCCAGCGCGGAGGGGCCGGTCATCTCCGGCTTCTCCGGGCGTGGCTTTCGCGTCGACGAAGGCGTCTACGAGGGGCTGCTGATCACGCCCGAGCGCGCCGACGGATGGACCCCGCCGCCCATCGCCGAACTGGCCGAGGCCGATCTCGCACCCTTGCTGGGCCTCGATCCCCGGCCCGAATTCCTGCTGCTTGGCACTGGCAAGACGCTGGTGCGGCCGCCGCGTGCCCTGATCGACGCGCTGGGTGCCCGGGGGATCGGCATCGAGGCGATGGACAGCCGCGCCGCGGCCCGGGCCTGGGGCGTGTTGCGCGCCGAGCTGCGCTGGATCGCCGGGGCGCTCTACCCGCTGGACTGATCGCCTCCCCCGGCGCAGGATCGCGCCGAAGAGGGAGAGGGATCCATGGTTTCGATTCTCGCGCTCGCGCTGGCAATGGCCGCGCAATCGGACACGCCGGACTATCGCGACGCCGCCAACTGGCTGTGCCGTCCGGGCCGCCAGGACGCCTGCACCTCCGATCTCTCGACGACGGTGGTCGCCGCGGACGGCAAGCACAGCGTCGAGCCGTTCAAGGCCGCGAGCGATCCCAAGTTCGACTGTTTCTACGTCTATCCGACCATCTCGCTCGATACGACGCCCAACAGCGACATGGTGCCCGGCCCGGAAGAGAAGCGGGTCGCACAGTTCCAGGCGGCGCGGTTCGGCGCCAATTGCCGCGTGTTCGCGCCGGTCTATCGCCAGGTGACGCTCACTGCGCTCCGGAGCATCATGGGCGGCGGCACGCCGGCCATCGATCGCGACATGGCGTATCGCGACGTGAAGGCGGCCTGGGACGATTACCTGGCCCATGACAACAAGGGGCGCGGCGTGGTGCTGATCGGGCACAGCCAGGGCTCGCTGATCCTCACCCAGCTCGTCGCCCGCGAGATCGACGGCAAGCCCGCGCAGAAGCAGCTGGTCTCGGCGATGCTGATCGGCAGCTCGGTGCCGGTCCCGATCGGCAAGGACGTGGGCGGCGTGTTCCCGACGATCCCGCTGTGCCGCCGCGCCGATCAGGCGGGTTGCGTGGTCACTTATGCGAGCTTCCGCGCCGATTCCCCGCCCAGCGCCGCCAGCCGCTTCGCCAAGGGGGATCGGCCGGGCGTCGAGGCGGGCTGCACCAACCCGGCGGCGCTGGGCGGAGGCAGGGCGGTGGCGCATGCCTATCTCAATGCCGGGGGCAACATGCTGATCCCGGGGCCGGCCGAGGCCTGGAGCAAGGACGGGGCGCCCGTCACCACGCCCTTTGTCAGCGTGCCGGGCCTGATCTCGACCGAGTGCGTCGACAAGGACGGCTTCCACTATCTCGCGGTGACGGTGAACGCCGATCCCGCCGATGCGCGCACCGATACCATCCCCGGCGACGTGAAGGTGGGCAACGTCATCCTCAAGGACTGGGGGCTGCACCTGATCGACATGAACCTGGCGCAAGGGGACCTGGTCGACCTGACCGCGCGCCAGTACCGCGCCTGGGCGAAGAAACGTTAGACCGGATCGGAGTTCGGGTCCGGAAGCCCGCGGCGCGGCCGATCCGCGTCGGGCCCAAGGCCCGGGCTGACGAAGGGGATCAGGTCTCGGTCGCGTTCTGGCTCTGGCGCGCCGGCGAGATGCGCATCAGCAGCTGGCGCCACAAGGGGATGGAGATCAGCGCGACCTGGCCGAGGAACGGCACGATCAGGCTGACCACCAGGGCGGTGATCGAGCCCAGGAGCGCCGCCAGCCCGCGTTGGCGGATCATTCTGCGATGCTGCTCCGACACATGCTCGCCCACCACCGGCGGCGCGGTGAGGATGCGCTGGACGATGATGTTGAAGATCGAGATCAGCACCATCCATCCGCAATAGAAGGCCGTTGGCACGCGGTGGCCGAAATATTCCGCCGAAAAGGCCGTGAAGAAAGGCATGGCCGCGATCGTGCTGAGCATCAGCAGGTTGGGGGCGAACAGCGCGGGGCTCCAGTGGCGCGCGCAATCGAAGGCGCGGTGATGCCCCGCCCAGAAGGCACCGATCGCGAAGAACGAGACGAAGAAGCCGATGAAATTGGGGATCAGCTTGTCGAGCGCCGCGAGGAACGCGACATCGGTATAGGGTGCTGCGACATGCGGCACATGAATCTCGATCACCAGCAGCGTGATCGCGATCGCGAATACCGCGTCGGAAAAGAACGCCATGCGCTCGAGACCGTGCGCCGGCCCCTCGGCGTGCGGCTTGTGCTCCATCGATAACCCCCTGTCTTCCGGTTCGGCGGCGTGCCTAGCAGAGGATCAGCGCGTCGTCTTGGGCGGCGTGGCCTTGGCCCGGCGCGTGGTCGCGCGCGGCGCGGCGGCAGGCGCCTTGGCCGCCGCCGCCTTGAGCGGCTTCGGTGCCGGCTTGGGGGCTGTGGTGGCCGCGGGAGCCGGCTTGGCGGAAGCGGCCTTGGGCTTTGCCGCGGTCTTGGGCGCCGCCGGCTTGGCCTCGGCCGCCGGGGTCTTGGCCATGGCGGCCTTGGCAGGTGCCTTGGCCGCGGGCTTTGCTTCGGGCTTGGCCGGCGCCTTGGCTGCCGGCTTCGGCTCGGCCTTGGCTCGTGACGGTGCCTTCGCGGCGGGCTTCGCGGCGACGGAGCGAGCGCGCTTTACCACCGGCTTTGCGGCGGTGGCGGCCGGCGCTGGTGCAGGAGCAGTCTCCGGCGCCGCTTCCGCCTTCTCGCCGGGCTTCAGCCTGGCGGCCAGGGCGGCCAGCCCGGCGGCGAGAAGGTCGTTCACCACCGGATGCTTGGCCAATGCGTCGAGCTGCTTGCGCAGCTCCTTGGGCAGCTTCATCCCGGCGATGCTCTTGGGAAGAAAGCCCGTCTTCTCGGGCTTGGTATCGCCGGCCTTCTTGTCTTTCTTGCCCGCCATCACTCGGTCTCCACCGCTAGTAACTTCACTGTCATGAATGTCATGGACGGGCGCCGCCTAGTCAACGCGGAAAACACTCACTCGTCCTCCGCCTCCCAATCGGGCTCGAATTCGATTTCCAGGTCGCCGGGGCCGATCGGCGCGTCGGGAACCGGTTCGGCCCGGGGCAGGATATAGTAGACGAGCGGTGCCGCTTCGGCGGGCGGCTCGGGCAAGTTGCGAAAAGGGTCCATCGTCCATCTCTCTTCCGTTACGCCCCGGGCACGAACGGCGGGCGGGCCGAAGCGGTTCCCTCAGGCAGCGCGGCGGCGCTCGACGAGGCGCTGGAGAAAGGCGTGGAGGCGGGTGCTGTTGGCCACCCAGGTGAAGGGTGCGGCGATGGCGCGGGTGTCGGCCGCGGCGGGCGGGGCGGCGATCAGCGCGCCCAGCGCCTCGGCAAAGGCGGCGGGAGTGCGGGCGACGATGCGGCCGGCTGCCGGCGCGGTAACCACCTGGCGGGCGCCTCCCACATCGGGGATGACCACCGGTGTGCCGCTCGCCAGCGCCTCCAGCCAGGCATTGGCGAGGCCTTCGCGTTCCGAGGCGAGGGCCATCGCATCGGCTGCGGCAAGCGCGGCGGCGACCCGATCGGGCGGGACGGAGCCGAGCAGCCTGACGCGGTCGCGCAGGCCGAGCCGCTCGATCTGCGCCTCGAGCCGCTTGCGCTCGGGGCCTTCTCCGGCGATCCACAGCGTGACGCCGGGGAGCGTGGCGACGGCGTCGATGACGATCTCGTGCCCCTTGATCGGGATCAGCGCGCCGACCGAAAGGACCAGCGGGCCCTCGACGCCGAGCTCGGCCTTGGCGGCGGCGCCGTCGCGCGGCGCGAAACGGGTCAAGTCGACGCCGGTGGTGATCGTCTCGATCCTTTCGCCCGGAATGCCCATGGCGATCATGTCGGCGCGCAGCGCATCGCTTACCGAGAGTACGCCGTCCGCGGCCCGCCCGGCGGCGATCACCTGGGCCCCGATGTCCTTGCGCCGGCCCCAGTCATGGATGTCCGAGCCGCGCGCCTTGATCGAGACGGGCACGCCGAAACGCTCGCCGAGCAGGATGGCAGCCGGGCCGTCGGGGAAGAAGAACTCGGCGGAGATCACGTCGAAGGGAAACTCCCTCCGTATCTCGCCGAGCAGCGGAGTCAGCGCGGCGGCGAGGGCCCGGGCGTGGAAGCGGCCGCCGGTCCCGGGCAGGTTGCGAAAGCGAGGGCGATGGACCGTCAGCCCGTGCCAGCTTTCGTGCTCCGGCAGGGCAGCGAGGCGGGCATAGCGGCCGAGCCGGGCGAGCGGCCCTGGCGGCAGGCCGCGGGGTGCGACGATGCGTAACTCCACATCCCGCCGCTCCGCCAGCGCGCGCGTCTGGCGCTCGACGAAGATGCCGAAATTGGGGCGCGAGGCATCGGGGAAGAGAGTCGAGAGGACGAGCACGCGGAGCATGGCGCCGCTTATAGCCTGCAAGGGTTAACGGGCCCGTCGCCAAATGGAAACGGTTCGCCCGGCGCGTCCTCCGGGCGAACCGTTCCGTGTCCGTCGCCGGGCGATCAGCGGCAGCGGCGCTTGTTGCCGCTGCGCTCGATCTCGCGACCCGCCACCGCGCCGGCCGCGGCGCCGAGCAGCGTACCGACGGTGCGGTCGCCACGGGTGTCGATCGTGCGGCCGACCAGCGCGCCGGCCACGCCGCCGACGATCAGGCCGGTGGTGCCGTCGGGCTTGCGGCAATAGGTACGGCCGTCACGGCCGCGCCATTCGCGATATTCATAGCGCCTGCGGTCGCGGCGATCCTGGGCATAGGCGCCGTCGGCACCTGGCTTCGCCATCGGCGCGGCATTGGCCGCGACGGGAACCAAGCCGGCAGACGGCACCGCCACGGCGATCACGCCGAGCGCGAGAATAAATTTCCGCATGTTTCACTCCTGATGCACTTTGGGCAAACCGCTTGGCTAACGTTTCGGGTCCGAACTAGTTTCATGAACGGCAGACTACACGCCGTTCATCGGAGGGAAGGAAATGGACGAAGCACGGGCGATCATCGCGCGGCTGGAACTGGCCCCGCACCCCGAGGGCGGCTGGTACCGCGAGACCTGGCGGGCGCCGCCGGGCCCGGACGGGCGCGCCAGGGGCACCGCGATCCATTTCCTGCTCGAGCGGGGCCAGCGCTCGCACTGGCACCGGGTGGATGCCGACGAATGGTGGCTCTGGCACGCGGGCAGCCCGCTCATACTCCATATTGCCGACGCGGCGGACCGCGATCCGGCGACGATCCCGCTTGGCGGCGACGTGACCGCCGGCTATGCGCCCCAGTGCCTGGTCCCGGCGAATCGCTGGCAGGCGACCGAAGCGCCGCACGGATGGGCGCTGGTGAGCTGTATCGTCGTTCCGGGCTTTGATTTCGCCGGGTTCGAATTGGCGCCTCCCAATTGGTCACCACGCAATAATATTGCCTAGTTGTCCACGTTATCCACAGTCTTCACAAGTTTGCAGGGGCATTTCGCGCTTTGCGCGACTCGGGTTCGATGACACCATCATAACTGTAAGCGGAACGGTCCGGCGGCGGGAAACCAAAGCAAGATCAGAAGCTTACACGGGCCGGAAACGGTGCAGGTGCCTTCGGGAAACCGCATTCGGTTACGGTTCGGGGATGCGAGGCCCCGGAAGTTGCGAAGCCGAAGTGCCGCCCAGGCGCTGCCGAGGTTTCGAGGGACGCCGGAGCACGGTTCGAACGGAAGCGGAAGACGTTGCGCAAGCGCGGCCGGAAGCGGAAGGACGAAACGGAAAGGGACGGAACCCTGGTTCGCGGGAGCGGGTGCGCAAGCACCAGGCTTCGGGAGCGAAGGAACGGCCCGCCGGGAGACTGGCCAGCCGGACGCGCCGCGCAAGCGATGCGGAAGGATCTGGAGGGATCGAGCGGAGAGAAGCATCCAGCAAGGCTTCCGATTTCCGGCCCCCGGCCGGCGAGACGAAGCGGGCCGCCGAGGCTGGTAACCGCAACTCCCCTTCGGGGTGAGTGGACAACGGCCAGCCTCGACGACCGACCCAAGGTTCGCATGCCCTTGCCGGCGCGAACTGCGGATGCCGCCGAAACCATGCCGACGGTCCGTCCGGATCCACGGCAGCAGTCCGGCGACACGGGGCCTGGCAGCAATGCCGGGCCCCTTTTGCGTTGCGCGGCGCCGCCAGGGCGGGTGCGGAACCTGGGTCGGGACACATTCAGCGGAGTCCGTCATCCCCGCCTGCGCGGGGACGACGAAAGAAATTGAGATATGGACCGGGGTTTGCCGCCAGTTCGAGAACTCAAGCACCTGTCCGCAGCCCGGCGCATGTCCCGCGTGCTCCGTTTCGCGGCGGGCCATCCCGGCTCCCGTCAAGCGAGCGGGCGCGACTGCGCATCCCGCCGCCACGGCACCGGCAAAGCAGGCGAAACCCTATATTGCAAGCACCGGGGCAGGCACCGAGGTGGCCGCGGCGATCAGAGCAGGGTCGCGTCGAGGCTGCTCTCGGCCTTGAGCAGCTTGGAGACCGGGCAATTGGCATGGGCGCCGGCCGCCAGCGCTTCGAACTGTGCCTGGGCCAGGCCGGGGACGCTGGCGGTCAGCGTCAGGTCCGAGCGCGTGATGGTGAAACCGTCGCCATCCTGCTCGAGCTTCACCGCGGCGCGCGTCTCCAGCGAGCCCTCGCTGAAACCGGCTCGGGCCAGGGCGAAGCTCAGCGCCATGGTGAAGCAGCCGGCATGGGCGGCGTCGGGGTTGGTGCCGGGCTCGTCGGCGAAGCGGGTGTTGAAGCCGTAGAACTGGTCGGTCAGCACGCCCGACTGGGTGGTGATATGGCCTTTGCCTTCCTTGCCGAAGCCTTGATAGCGGGCCGTCGCGGTACGGGTCGTCATATTCTGGTTCTCCCTTCTTGCCGGGCCCCGATCTAGGGAATCCGGAGCCCGGCTTGAAGAGCGACCGCGCGGACTAGCGGCAGCGCGTCTCGCCCTTGTCGACCGAGCTGCCGACCGCGCCGCCCGCCGCCGCGCCGAGCAGGGCGCCGAGCAGTTCCGACCCGCCCGGAGCGATCGCCGCACCGAGCAGGCCCCCGGCCACGCCGCCGACCACCAGGCCGGTGGTGCCGTCCGACCGGCGGCAATAATAGCGGCCGTCCTGGCCCCGATAGATCCGGTCGTCGCGGCCCAGCCGATGCTCGCGATAGCCGCGGCCCTCCCGATAATAGCGATCGGCATAATAGCCGCCATAGGAAGGATCGGGGCGGTTATAATCATAGTCGCGATAGCCATAGCCGCCGCCGGGCCGCGTGTCGTAATCGGTGCAGCCGGCGAGCGCCGTAGACGCCGCCAGGCCGAGGATCAGGATGCGCATCTGTCTCTCCTCCGTGAACCCGCTCGCCAGGGGGAATGCACGGGGGGCGGAAAAGGTTTCGCCTCCATCACGAATTTGACGGCATCACGAAATTGGCGGGCGGGGCAGGCGTCGCGCCGCCCCGCCGCCCGGATCAGCTTTTCTCCTTGCCGGTGCAGGCGCCGGCACGTTTCGCGTCGATGGTCATCGCCATGGTGCCGGCCTGGCCCCCGGTAGACGTCACTTCGGTGTGATAGGAGTCGGGCGAATAATTGCCCCTGATCGTCATGTCGCGCTTCTGGCCCGCGGCTTCGCACGTCATCTTCGCGTCGATCGTGCCGCCGGCCATGGTGAAGTGATCGTAGCGGCAGCTCTTGTCGCCGCCGAACATGCCGGCCTTGGGCGACTTGACGTCGGCCTGGGTCACGCAGCTGGCGAACTCCTGGCCCTTCATCATCTTGTCCTTCATCGCCTTCGCCATTTCGGGCGGCATCTTGTCCATGCCCGGCATGTCGAGATTGGTGATGGTGACCTTGCCGTCCCAATGGCCCGGCGAGATGAAGCTGCCGGCCCCCTGGGCCGCGGCAACCTTGTTCGAGACTTCCTCGACCGAGGCATTCTCGACCGTGACCGTGGGCCCGGAATTGCAGGCCGCGGCAGCCAGCGTCAGCGACAGCGGCAACAGAATCACGAAGCGCTTCATGGACATCCCCTTCATTGGTGGAACATGCCCCGCCCCGCGCGGAGCATAGTCCGCAACAGGACGGCAGCGAAACCACCGGCGCAAACGGCTGGTCGCGGCAGGATACCGGACGGCCGGATGCGGCAGGGACGGAAAGAGGGAAAGCGGGGCCAGGCCGCAAGCCGGCCCCGGAAAAGCGCCGGCCCTTAGCCGAGCACCTCGATCGCCGCGGCGCGGGCAATGGCGCGCTGACGCTGGCTGGTCTCGAGGGGGAAGAGGCGGCGGTGCGGCGGAACGAAGGCCTCGAAGGGCCGGCTGGCGCCGCGGGTAATCTGGGTTTCGTGTATTCGATTGAAAAAGTTCATGTAGTTTCCTGTATTGTTGACTGGATGGCCGGACTGGCCGCCTCTCGTGCAATGCGCGAGCGGACGGTCCGTTCCTGGCGGACGGCCATTTCGAGCCATGCCGCCTCTGCTCGCAGCCGCTGTTCGCGGACATTTTCGAGCGAAGTGGCATCGGCCTCGGCACGGCATTTCGCCGCCTGAGCCCGGAAATCGGGTTGGTTTGCCACGGATGCGTTCTCCAAAAGAGGACGTTGGAGTGGCGGCGCCCCCATCGGGGAGCGGAAGACGCCGCCAGCGGCCAAGGCCGCCTGTCGGAGTCTGTTATTCGGCCGGCGACAGATTGGCAGCCGACGGGCGGCCGCGCTTGTCGTTCTCCAGGTCGTAGCTCACGCGCTGGTTCTGGCTGAGCGTGCCCATGCCCGAACGCTCGACTGCGGAAATATGGACGAAATGATCGTCCTTGCCGCCATCGGGCGAGATGAAGCCGAAGCCCTTCGTCGCATCGAAGAACTTGACGGTGCCGGTATATGTCATGCGGGTTCCTTTCTTCCCGTATCGGCCGCTCAGTGCGAGCGGACCTCGCGCTGCAAGGGGCAGATGGAAGGAAAAGGGGCCGCAAAGCGCCGAAAACCGTCGAAATGCGACTGTAGCGTACAGTATGTGGGGAGCGGGCGTCGAAAGTGCAAGCCCCGTCACGAGGGCACCGCTTCCGCGACGGTCGCGTGGGCGGGGTCGATCTTCGCGCTCGGCGTCGCCGTCGATCGACGTCCGTGCTGCGTCGTCCCGTTCACGGTCATCCCTCCCCTCCCCCCTCCCCGCCGGAGCGTGATCGCCGTCACGCGGGATGGCGCCGGCGGGCGCTATTCCGGGGGGCGGGAGGACCTGGTCCTCCGCTTAGGGAGAAGAAAGATGAGCTACAGGATCGCATTGGCCGCTGCTGCGGCTGCCCTGCTCGCGCCGTTCGGGGCCCAGGCGCAGGAGACGCTCGCCGCCAGGGAGCTGACGCGCGACGCGCTGCCGGCCAACCCGGATACCGCCCGGATCGAGATCGCCCGCACGGACCTCGCCGGCGCGATCGGCACCTGGAGCGGCGTGCGCAACTGCGGCGACGCGGCGCGCGTCACCGGGCTGATGCAGGCGGCATTCGACCGCTGGATCGGCCAGCAGGTCCAGGCGCGGCCGGGCAAGCTGCTGATTACCTATGGCTGGGAATCGAGCAGCTGGTCGTACCGCAACGGCAGGAAGCCCTGGCCCAGCAACGCGCGATACTGCCGGGGCAGCTTCGGCAGCGCCAAGGCCTATGCGCGCTTCTATTGAAGGGGAGGAGAGGGGCCCGCGCCCCTCTCCCCGCGGATCGGTTCATTCCGCCGCGACGGGCTCCTTGGCCTTTTGCTTCAGCAGCGGCGCCAGATATTTGCCCGTATAGCTGCGCGGCTCCTTGACCACTTCCTCGGGCGTGCCCTGGGCGACGATCTCGCCGCCCTTGACGCCGCCCTCGGGGCCGAGGTCCAGGATCCAGTCGGCAGTCTTGATGACGTCGAGATTATGCTCGATCACCACCACGGTATTGCCCTGCTCGACCAGCGCGTGGAGCACTTCCAGCAGCTTGCGGACGTCCTCGAAATGCAGGCCGGTCGTCGGCTCGTCGAGGATGTAGAGCGTGTTGCCGGTGGCCCTTCGCGCCAGTTCCTTCGCCAATTTCACCCGCTGCGCCTCGCCGCCCGAAAGCGTCGTCGCCTGCTGGCCGACCTTGACATACCCCAGCCCGACTTCGGCCAGCATCGCCATCTTGTCGCGGATCGGCGGGACCGCCTTGAAGAACTCGACCGCGTCCTCAACCGTCATGTCGAGCACGTCGGCGATGCTCTGGCCCTTGAACTTCACTTCCAGCGTCTCGCGGTTGTAGCGCGCGCCGTGGCAGACGTCGCAGGTGACATAGACGTCGGGCAGGAAGTGCATTTCGATCTTGAGCACGCCGTCGCCCTGGCACGCCTCGCAACGGCCGCCCTTGACGTTGAAGCTGAAGCGGCCCGGCTTGTAACCGCGCGCCTGCGCCTCGGGCAGACCGGCGAACCAGTCGCGGATGCTGGTGAAGGCGCCCGTATAGGTGGCCGGGTTCGAGCGCGGCGTGCGGCCGATCGGCGACTGGTCGATGTCGATCACCTTGTCCAGGTGCTGGAGGCCGGTGATCCGGTCGTGCTTGCCGGCGAGCAGGCGGGCGCCGTTCAGCTGGCGCGCGGCGGCGGCATAGAGCGTGTCGATCGTGAAGCTCGACTTGCCCGAGCCCGAGACGCCGGTGATGCACGTGAAGGTGCCGAGCGGGATCGACGCGGTGACGCCGCGGAGGTTGTTGGCGGTGGCGTTCTCGACGGTGAGCTTCTTGCCGGTGCCTTTGCGGCGCTTGGCCGGGACGGGGACTTCGCGGGTGCCGTTGAGATAGTCGGCGGTCACCGAGCCCGTGCTTGCGAGGATCTCGTCCAGCGTGCCGCGCGCGACGATCTCGCCGCCATGGACGCCGGCGCCGGGTCCCATGTCGAGGATATAGTCGGCGGTGCGGATCGCATCCTCGTCATGCTCGACCACCAGCACGGTGTTGCCGAGGTCGCGCAGCCGCTTGAGCGTGGCGAGCAGCATGTCGTTGTCGCGCTGGTGAAGGCCGATCGACGGCTCGTCGAGCACGTAGAGGACACCTGAGAGTCCCGAGCCGATCTGGCTGGCGAGGCGGATGCGCTGGCTCTCGCCGCCCGAAAGCGTGCCCGAAGTGCGGTCGAGGTTGAGATAGTCGAGCCCGACATTGTTGAGGAAGCCGAGCCGCTCGTCGATCTCCTTGAGGATCGCGCGGGCGATCTCCCTCTGCTGCGGGGTGAGCGTGTCGGGCAGCTTCTGGAACCAGCCGAGCGCGTCGACCACCGAGAGGCGCGTGGCGTGGCTGATGTCCTCGCCGGCGATCTTGACCGCCAGCGCCTCGGGCTTGAGGCGGGCGCCGCCACAGGTCTCGCACGGGTGCGCCGCCTGGTACTTGGCCAGTTCCTCGCGCATCCAGGCGGATTCGGTCTGCAGCATGCGGCGGTTGAGGTTGCCGATCACGCCTTCGAACGGCTTCTTCACGTCGTAGCTCTTCTTGCCGTCGACGAAGGTGAGCGTGACCGGCTTGCCGCCGGTGCCGTGGAGGATGATCAGCCGGACCTCGCCGGGCAGGTCGCGCCAGGGCGTGTCGAGGCTGAAGCCGAACTCGCGGGCGAGGCTGCCCAGCACCTGCATGTAATAGGGGCTGGGCGGGTTGGACTTGGCCCAGGGGACGACTGCGCCCTTCTTGAGGCTGAGATCGTGATTGGGGACGACCAGGTCCTCGTCGAACACCAGTTTCTCGCCCAGGCCGTCACAGGCCGGGCAGGCGCCCTGGGGCGCGTTGAACGAGAAGAGGCGGGGCTCGATCTCGGGGATGGTGAAGCCGGAGACGGGGCAGGCGAACTTCTCGGAGAAGACGATGCGATTGTCCGGGATGCCGGCGCCCTTGAGGCTGCCGCCGGTGGCGTTGAACTCGGCGCGGGCTTCCTGGACGCGGGCACCCGTCACTTCGGCGACGCTGGCGTCCACCAGATCCACATAGGCCAGCCCCTCGGCGAGCTTGAGCGCGGTCTCGAAGCTCTCCGCCAGGCGCGTACCGATGCTGTCCGACACGACGAGGCGGTCGACCACCACTTCGATGTCGTGCTTGTACTTCTTGTCGAGCGCCGGGGCTTCCTCGATCAGATAGGTCTCGCCGTCGATGCGGACGCGCTGGAAGCCGGCGCGCTGCCATTCGGCGAGTTCCTTGCGATACTCGCCCTTGCGGCCGCGCACGACCGGGGCGAGGAGGAGCAGGCGCGTGCCCTCGGGCAGGGCGAGGACGCGATCGACCATCTGCGATACGGTCTGCGCCGAGATCGGCAGGCCGGTGGCCGGCGAATAGGGCACGCCGACGCGCGCCCAGAGCAGGCGCATGTAATCATAGATCTCGGTGACCGTGGCGACCGTCGAACGCGGATTGCGCGAAGTCGTCTTCTGCTCGATCGAGATTGCGGGGCTGAGACCCTCGATATGCTCGACATCGGGCTTCTGCATCAGCTCGAGGAACTGACGGGCATAGGCGCTCAGCGACTCGACATAGCGGCGCTGTCCCTCGGCATAGATGGTATCGAAGGCGAGGCTCGACTTGCCCGAGCCCGACAGGCCGGTGATCACCGTGAGCGTGTCGCGCGGGATGTCGACGTCCACGCCCTTGAGATTGTGCTCACGCGCGCCGCGGACGGAGATGGTGGTAAGTGCCATGCCGGGGTTCTAGCTTTGTTCTTATGGGGTTTCCAGTGCGGATGTAGGAACGCCGGACAGAAGTTGCCAGTTGCCAGTTGCCAGTTGCCGCGGCCGACGGGCCTGCGGGTGAATGGGGAAGGGATCGCGGTCGTCTTCCTTTCTCGAAGCTGCATATGCATTTCACACGCCGTTCAGCGGCGCAGGCGGAAGCTCATGGCGGGATACAGGAGGGAAGGGCGATGCGGTTCGAAAGGATGATCCGGCTGACGATGCTGGCCGGGGCGGCACTGGCGCTGCCCGGAATGACGGTGGCGGCGCCGGCGGGAATGGGCCAGTCCGCGCCGCAATCGCCGGAAGACTATCAATGGATCGACCAGGCGGATGCGCTGTGGGACGCGATCGGCGACGCGCCGCCTGACTTCGCCTTCGCCTTCGAGGGGCGGGAGCCCTGGGCGTGGCAGACGACCGACGGCTACACGATCATCGTGGAGGATGCGGGCACGGGCGGCATCCGCAGCTATTATTTCTCGCCGGGCGCGTCGGGGCCGTTCCTCGCGGTGGAGCCGGGGATGAGCTTCGCCTATGTGCGCGGACGGCTTGCGATGGTCTATGACGCCGATGGCGAGGCGGCGCCGCGTGCCGAGTTCGGCGACTATGACGATGCGGCCGGAAGCCTCTATGCGCGCGCCGTGCGGCTGCGCGAGGCGCTGGCGGGGCGCGACTATCGCCCGGTGGATACCGACGCCTGGATCGATACCAGCCCCTATCTCCTCAGCTTCATCCAGGTCTGGGACAGCGGACGCAGCCGCTATTCGGGCTGGACCCGCTATCATGATCGCGGCGACGCCGCGGCTTGGCGCCGTCGCTTCGAGGCGGAGCAACGCCGCCGCCGCGGAGACGCGGAGCGCTTCCGCCACTGGCGCGAGGGGGGCTTTCAGGGACCGCCACCGGGCCGTTTCCATCCGCCGGGCCGCGGATCGCATCAACCGGGCCAGCCGGGGACCGGACGCCCGCCGCAGCCGGGCTGGGGCTGGTCCCGGCGACCGGACGGTGGCCGCCCGCCCCAGCCGGGCCAGCCGGTGCGCCCCGGTGCGCCGGGGACGAGCCCGCCGCCGCGCCCGGGCATGCCGATCGCGGAGCCCGGCGGCGCCTCGGGGCCGGTCCGCCCGCCGATGACGCGCCCCTGGGCCGGCGGACCGGACGGTCCGCGCTCGCCCGGCTGGCGCCGTGCGCGGCCCGACCTGCCGGTGTCGCCCGGGGCGGAACCGGGCGCGGGCAACCCGCCGGATTCCGGTTCGCGCCCACCGCGCCCGGGCACCGGTACCGGCTGGCAGCGCCCGACACCGCCGCCGCCCGTGGTGGCGCCGCCGGCGACGACGCCGTCGCCCGCGCCGGTCCCGCCGCCCGCTGCGGTGGAGAATCCGCCCGTTCCGCCAAGATGGTCGCGTCCGCCGCGCCCGGAGGGTGGCTGGAACCGTCCGCGGCCGCCTGTCGTCGGGGACGGCGCGATGCCTGCGCCGCCGCGTCCGCCGCGCCCGGAGGGTGGCTGGAACCGCCCGCGGCCGCCTGTCGCCGGGGATGGCGCGATGCCCACGCCGCCGCGTCCGCCACGGCCGGAGGGTGGGTGGCAGCGGCCCACGCCGCCAGCGCCCGGCAGCGCGCCGCCGCCGCGGCCCAGCTACACGCCGCCGCCGGCCCCGCGCCCGGCTCCGCCACCGCGCGAGCCCAAGATCTCGTCCGAAGAGCCCGCGCCGTCATAGGTCGGCCTATCGTCGCCACATCTTGGGTTGAGAACCCGAACGAGCCTCTGATTTCCCCCGGTCACCCCGGTTCAAGGCCGGGGTGACCCGCCACTTGCGCAGGCCTTCCTCCCCGATCGCAAATGCCGATTGCCCTAGGCGGTGCGGAAGGGCAGCAGCGCCGTGTAGCTGGCGAGCGGCGCGGCGCCGGGCAGATCGATGCCCCGCCGGAGCAGGAAGGCGTGGCGAACGATCTCGGCCTGCTGCTCGATGCCATAGCGTTCGAACGGCCGGCCGGGCTCGAGCGTATAGCCATAGCGGCAGAAGGGATGGCGACGCAGCGGCAGGAACAGGCCTTGCTGGTGCTGCCAGACATGGACGAGCTCGTGGACGAACAGCCCCTGCAGCGCGAGCGGGGCGGTGGCGAAGTCCTCATGGTAGAGACCCGAGGCGGGGTTGAAATGGATCGTGCCGAGCGGCGCCATGGTGGTGTTGCGCGGCTGGAAGAACGCCCATTTGCGATTGGCGACGAAGGCGCGGCCCGGATCGAGCGCGTCGCCGAACACCGAGCGGGCGAGTTCGGCTTCGCCGGCGGTCAGGGGACGGGGCGCGGTCATGGTGGAAAGATGGCCATGCCGGGGGCATTTGTCACTGGCGAGCGGGCGGCGGGGGATGGAGTGCGGCGCGCGCCGGCTTCCCCGGATCGCCTTGTTCGCCGCACCCACCATGGACATCCTCGCCTCTGGGAAACGCCCTGCGGCGACGTCGGTGGCGATCGTCGCCGCAAATGGCAGGTGCCGCTGCGCATTACGATCCGGCGCGTCTGGACGGGACGTCGAACGGGAGGGAGCGACGCTTGCCATTCCCGCTTCGCGCCGCCAGATAGCGCGTCGAATATCGCCAGGGAGTAAGCCGCCATGCGCCAGGAACCGACCATCGCTCGCCCGATCGTCTCGTCCTGCCCGCAGGTGTCGCATGTCTTGCTTCGTAACTCTGGATTCGCTTTCCGCCGTCACGCCTGAAGGCCGGCTGCTCTTCGATGACCTGACGCTGGCGCTGGGGCGGGAGCGCACCGGGCTGGTGGGCCGCAACGGCTCGGGCAAGTCGACTTTGCTGCGTATCGTCGCGGGCGAAGCGGCGCCTCTGGGCGGAAACCTGATGCGCTCGGCCTCGGTGGGCGTGCTGCGCCAGGAATGGCCGGGCGACTGGCGCGTCGGCGACGTGCTCGGCGTGCGCGCCGGGCTCGCGCGGCTGGCGCGGGTGCTGGCGGGCGAGGGCGACGCGGAGGATCTCGCCGAGGCCGACTGGACATTGGCGGAGCGCGTCGGCGCGGCGCTGGCCGAGGCGGGGCTGGGCGCGATTGCGCTCGACCGGCGCGTGGCGACGCTTTCGGGCGGCGAGCGGACGAGAGCAGGGATCGCCCGGCTGCGGATCGATGCACCCGACCTGCTGCTGCTCGACGAGCCGACCAACAATCTCGATGCCGAGGGGCGCGCGGCGGTGACGGCGCTGGTGCACGGGTGGCGCGGCGGGGTGCTGGTGGCCAGCCATGACCGGGCATTGCTCGAGCATATGGACCGGATCGTCGAGCTGACTCCGATGGGGGTGCGGGCGTTCGGCGGCGGCTGGTCGGCCTTCGCGGCGGCGCGCGCGGCGGAGCGGGCGCGGGCGGCGGCCGAGGTTGAGCGCGCGGGCGATGCGCTGCGCGGCGCCGAGGCCGGGGCGCAGCGGGTACAGGAACGCCAGGCGCGGCGCGACCGGGCGGGCCGCGTCTATGCGGCGAGTGGATCGGCGCCGAAGATCCTGCTCGGCCGGCAGAAGGAACGGGCGGAGAATTCGGCGGCGCGCGGCATGGGCCTGGGCGAGCGGCTGGTCGGCGATGCGGCGGCGCGGCTGGCGGCGGCGCGCGAGGCGGTGGAGGTGATCACGCCGCTCACGATCGCGCTGCCGGCGACCGGGTTGCCCGCCAATCGCTGGCTGCTGGCGTTCGAGGATGCGGGGCTGGTGCGGGGCGAGCGGGTGTTCGGGCCGTGGCGCTTCGAGATTGTCGGGCCCGAGCGCGTGGCGGTGACCGGGCCAAATGGCGCGGGCAAGACGAGCCTGTTGCGGATGGCGGCGGGACAATCGGCGCCGGATCGCGGCACGGTGCGGCGGGCCGAGGGGCGGGTGGCGATGCTCGACCAGCATGTCGGGCTGCTCGATCCTGAGGCGTCGGTGCTGGAGAATTTCCGGCGGCTGCATGCCGGCGCCACCGAGCGCGAGGCCCATGCGGCCTGCGCGCGCTTCGCGTTCCGCAACCGGGATGCGCTCAAGCGGGTCCGCGACCTGAGCGGCGGCGAAAGGCTGCGCGCGGGGCTGGCCTGCGTGCTCGGCGGCGAGACCGTGCCGCAATTGCTGCTGCTCGACGAGCCGACCAACCATCTCGACATGGAATCGATCGAAGTGCTGGAGGCGGCGCTCGCCGGCTATGACGGCGCGCTGCTGGTGGTGAGCCACGACCGTGCGTTCCTGGAGGCGATCGCGGTGGGGCGGGAGATCGGAGTGGGCTCCGCGGGGGCAGTGCCCTAGGGTCAGGACCCATTGATGTGAGAGGTGCGATCTGATTCAGGCTCCGCAAGGAGACTGACTGTGAGCAACCTGTACTGGCTGACGGACGAGCAAATGGCGCGGCTCGCG
>NZ_SCMK01000024.1 GCF_005503355.1 Sphingomonas sp. 1F27F7B | reverse complement strand
GGGCGGGCGGCGGCACCACGCGCGGCGTTTCCGAACAGCCCGCGATGGCGAGCGCGGAGGCGAAGACGAGCAGCTGGCGTCGCATGCGCGGCCTTATGCGGGAAGTGTCCCCGCCGCTCAACCGCTGCGGCGACGAAACGACCCGTCATATCGTCCTGCCGCGAGCCCGCTCTCAGACCCGCTTCATTCCCTTGGCGACCCAGGGCTGGCGCGCCGCTTCGCATTCGCTTTCGGGGAGCGCCATCCAGTCCGGCGCAAACGCAGTGGCCTCGTCGAACGTCGCGCCGATACAATTGCCGACCAGGCTCGCATCCTGGTCGACCAGCTTCGCGCCCTCCAGCCGCGCGCCGCGCAGGCTCGTGCCCGCAAGGTCGGCACCCACGAAGTCGGCGCCGCGCAGGTCCGCGTTCAGGAAAGAGGCGCCGCGCAGATCCGTGTCGGACAGCATCGCGAAGCGCAGAGAGGCGCTGGTGAACCGCGCGCCGGCGGCATTGGCGCCCTGGAGGAGCGCCCGATCGAGATTCGCCCCCACGAAGGAAGTATATTCGAGATAGGCGTAGAAGAGGGATGCCTGCTCGAGATGGGCGCCCCGAAGATACGCCCCTTCCAGATAGGCGCCGGACAGTTCGGCGCGCTCGAGATGCACGTAGCGCAGCCTCGCCAGCCGGAAGCGGCAATCGATGAAACTCGATCCGGACAACACCGTCTTCCGGCCCAGCTGGATGCGATCGAAGGCGGATCCGGCAAGCGGCAGGTGGCCGCGAAGCACCGCCTCCCATTCTTCGCTGAGGATGATCTGCTCCGCCGCCGCGATCGCGCAGGGGCGAAGCTTGCGCCGCGCGCCGGCGATCTCGCGCTTCATCTCGGTGATCGCGCGCGTCACGTCGCGCCCCTCGAGCCGTCCGAAACGCTCGCGCCAGTCCTGCATCCAGTTCCCCACGATGCTGCTGCCGGTCGCCTCGGCGCTGGCGACCAGCCGCGCGCGCAGCAGCTCGAAGGCCGGGCGCTGGAAGCTCTTGCCATATTCGCCGCGCAGGAACGCGCGCATCTGGTGGAGCGCCGCGATCTGGAGCGTGTCACGCGCGGCGGCGGGGAATTTCTCGTCGATGGCGCCGGCGGCGCGCATCTGGATTTCCTGGAACTCCTTGAGGTTCACGTCCTTGCGCTGATTGTCGAGCGTCGCGTTGACGTTGAGATCCCGGAACAGCCAGAGCAGGAAGGCGGAGGGCACGCCGATCAGCAGCAGCAGGATCTGCGCGGCCTCCCGCCATTCGAGCCGCGGCGCGGCCGGATCGGTGAAGAGGCGGCGAAAGGCCAGTGCGACGCCGCGCGCCTCCTGCGGAAACAGCAGCGAAAGCAACGTGGCGATGCCCAGCGGCACCAGGACGCCGATCAGCGCGAGCGCGACCGGCTTGGGCCAGTGGCGCCGCAGCCCGATCCCGCGGGGCCGGCGCAGCCACAGCCGGAACCGCAACCATGCGACACGCATGCCGATCCGGAGCGCGAAGCGAACCTCGTGTCGCGGGCCGAACAACTCGTCCACCCACCAGCGCGAGAAGCGCTTCCTCCACTCGGCCATCCGCTCCCCTTCCCCGCATGATCGGATGGCAGGATTATCGCCGCGGGCTCAGGAGTCTAGCGCCGGCCGCCCCCGCCCCATTTCTTCTGCACCTTGCCGTAGCGCGTCTTGCGGGTGCCCGGCTTGCCCTCGTTGCTGCGGCCCATCACCGGTGCCTTGCGCTGGTCGTCGGGCAGGCCAAGCTCCTCGGCCTCCAGCGCGCGGATCTCGTCGCGCAAGCGCCCGGCTTCCTCGAATTCGAGGTTCGCCGCCGCATCGCGCATCTTCTTCTCGAGCTCCTCGATGTACGCGCGGAGGTTGTGGCCGACCATGTGCGGACGATCGGCATCGATCTCGACCGTCACCTGATCCTTCGAGGCGACATGGGCGATGATGTCGCCGATATTCTTCTTCACCGTCTCCGGCGTGATGCCGTGCTCGGTATTATACTCCTGCTGCTTCTCTCGGCGCCGGCCGGTCTCGGCGAGCGCGCGCTCCATGCTGCCGGTCATGCGGTCGGCATAGAGGATCACCCGCCCCTCGACGTTGCGCGCCGCGCGGCCGATCGTCTGGATCAGCGAAGTCTCGCTGCGCAGAAAGCCTTCCTTGTCGGCGTCGAGGATCGCGACGAGGCCGCATTCGGGAATGTCGAGGCCCTCGCGCAGCAAGTTGATGCCGACCAGCACGTCGTACACCCCCATGCGCAAATCGCGGATCAGCTCGATGCGCTCCAGCGTCTCGGTGTCCGAATGCATGTAGCGGACCTTCACCCCCGCCTCGTGCATATATTCGGTCAGGTCCTCGGCCATGCGCTTGGTGAGCGTGGTGACCAGCGTGCGATAGCCCCTGGCCGTCGTCGCCTTGCATTCCTGGATCAGGTCCTGGACCTGCTCCTCGACCGGCCGGATCTCCACTGGCGGATCGATCAGGCCGGTGGGGCGGATCACCTGCTCGACGAACACGCCGCCGGTCTGCTCCATCTCCCAGCCGCCGGGGGTCGCCGAGACATAGACGGTCTGCGGCCGCATCGCCTCCCACTCGTTGAACCTGAGCGGCCGGTTGTCGATCGCGCTGGGCAGGCGGAAGCCATATTCGGCCAGCGTCACCTTGCGGCGATGGTCGCCGCGCGACATGCCGTTGATCTGGCCGATCGTCTGATGGCTCTCGTCGACGAAGAGCAGCGCGTTCTCGGGCAGATATTCGAACAAGGTGGGCGGCGGCTCGCCGGGCAGCCGGCCGGTGAGGAAGCGCGAATAATTCTCGATCCCCGCGCAGCTGCCGGTCGCCGCGATCATCTCCAGATCGAAATTGGTCCGCTGCTCCAGCCGCTGATGCTCGAGCAGCTTGCCCTCCGCCTCCAGCTCCTTGAGCCGCTCGGTCAATTCGTGGCGGATGCCCTCCATCGCCTGCTTCATCGTCGGCCCGGGCGTGACATAGTGCGAATTGGCGAAGACCCGGACATAGTCCAGGCTCGCCACCTTCGCCCCGGTCAGCGGGTCGAACTCGGTGATCTCCTCGATCTCGTCGCCGAAGAAGGAGATGCGCCAGGCACTGTCCTCATAGTGCGACGGAAAGATCTCCAGGCTGTCGCCGCGTACCCGGAAGGCGCCGCGCGCGAAGGCGGCGTCGTTGCGCTTGTACTGGAGCGCGACGAGCTTGCGGATGATCTCGCGCTGGTCGGCCACCTGGCCCTTTTTCAGATCGAAGATCATCGCGCTGTAGGTCTCGACCGAACCGATGCCGTAGAGACAGGAGACCGAGGCGACGATGATCACGTCGTCGCGCTCCAGCAGCGAGCGCGTCGCCGAGTGCCGCATCCGGTCGATCGCTTCGTTCACCGAGCTTTCCTTCTCGATGTACGTGTCCGACCGGGGCACATAGGCTTCGGGCTGGTAATAGTCGTAATAGCTGACGAAATATTCGACCGCGTTCTCCGGGAAGAACGACTTCATCTCGCCATAGAGCTGCGCCGCGAGGATCTTGTTCGGCGCGAGGACCAGCGCGGGGCGCTGCAGCGTCTCGATCACCTTGGCCATGGTATAGGTCTTGCCCGAGCCGGTGACGCCCAGCAGCACCTGGTCGCGCTCGCCGGCGCGGGCCTGCTCGACCAGCTCGGGGATCGCGAAGCGCTGGTCGCCCGAGGGCTGATACTCGCTGACGAGCTTGAACGACCGGCCGCCCTCGGATTTCTCCGGGCGCTGCGGGCGGTGGGGCACGAAACTCTGCCCGGTCTCGGGCTCGGCCAGGCTGGTGCGAATCTGGATTGCCATCGGGGGGAATATGGGGTGTGGCTGGCCCATACGCCAACCCCTGGGGGACCATCATGCGCCTGACGATTCTCGCCGCTGGAGCCCTGCTCCCGCTCGCCGCCTGCAATCAGGGGCCCTCGACCGAGGACAGCGCGCGCCGGACCGGGGATATCCGCCTCGACAACGCCAGCATGGAGGAAGTCGCCAAGCAGAGCGTGGCGGCCGAGACCAAGGCGCCCGTTCAGCCGGGCCTGTGGGAAACCAGCGAGCAGCTCGTCGCGCTCGATACCGGCGCCATGCCCGAACCGATCGCCTCGAAGATGAAGCAGGAGGTAGGCAAGCCGCCCCGGACCGAGCGCGGCTGCCGCAAGCCGGAGGAACTGAAACCGTTCGACGTCTCCAAGCTCGGGCCGATGGCCGCCGGCTGCCGCTTCCCCAAATATCGCTTCGTCGGCGGCAAGATGGATGCGGTGATGGAATGCGACACGCCCATGGGCAAGGCGCATGCGACCTTCAGCGGCACCCAGACGCCGACCGGGTTCGACTTGACCATGACCCAGCGCCAGACCGCGCCGGGGCAGACCAAGGAAACCTCGATGACCGTGCGGATCACCGGCAAGCGCCTGGGCGAATGCAAGGCATGATCCGCGCGCTCGCCGCCCCCGCCGCCGCCGCGGCGCTGGTGCTGCTCACCGGCGCCGGCCAGGCGGGCGATGGCTTCACGCTGACCGACGCGACGGCGCAGCAAGTGGCCGATGCCTATGCGAAGGCGAAGCCGGGCGGGCCGATGCACATGGGGCAATGGGACCGCACGATCGCAATCACTGCGTTCGAGCTGCCCGGCATCCCCGCCGGCGCGGGTCGCGACGCGACGCGCGCCGCGGCCAAGGAAATCAAGAAGGAGGTCGAGAGCGTCTGCCATTCGGGAACCGATCTCGCTGCGCCGGAGCCCGCGCAGATATTCGAGATGATGGGCACCGATTGCCGCTACCAACACCTCACGATGGGCGGTGGCAAGTTCGACGGCAGGCTGAGCTGCAAGGGCGAGCAGCCGGGCTCGAAGGTGGATCTCGCCGTGTCGGGCACCTATGCGGCGGAGAGCTTCGCGATCCGCCTGGACATCGATCAGCAGCCCGCCGATCCGGCGCAGCGAGTGAAGATGACCATGCAGCTCGACGGTCGCCGCACGGGGGAATGTGCGAAATAGCGCGCGCCGCTATTCGCGGCGATAGGCGATGCGCCACATCAAGGCGCCGATTCCCGCGGCGAACAGCGCCAGGATCGCGCTCGACGCCACTGCGCTGATCCAGCGGAACAGCAGCGCGCGACTGTCCATCGGCGGCATCTCGAACAGCCCGAAGCCATAGGTCTGCGCGCCGACGAAGATGGCGAGCGCCGTGACTGCGCCGACCAGGGCTGCGTGGCGGGCGCGGCGCAGGCCGGCGACGTGCATCACCAGCCAGAGCGGGCCGCCCACCGCCGTGATCGCGATGCCGGCGATCAGGCTGCCGATCAGCCAGCCGCTGACCAGGCTCAGCGGATCGCGCTTGCCGCCGAGCAGCAGCAGCGCGAGCACGACGAGTCCCGCAAAGCCGCTGCCCACGCCAAGCGCGAGCCCGGCGCGGTCGATGGACGTGTCATAGCGTTGCGCAGCGTTGGTCGCGCGATTGTTCACAAGGGACCCCTCCCGGTTCGCCCCAGGATAGACCGGCGTGCCGAGTCCCTTCAAGCACCTGGAAAGACGGCGCCGGCTCGATTCGGCGCATCGGCGCGCCAAGTCGCGGCGGGCGCTCAATCGGCGATCGTGAAGCCCGGCACCGGCCGCGTCTCGCCGCCGTCATGATACATGTCGATATGGACGTCGATCGGGTCGTTGCCGGGGCAAGTGACCTTGTAGAGATCGACGATGAAGCCGAAGACGCCTTCGCCGACACTGCCGGCGCGCGTGAAGGCAGGCGCGGTGCCGTCGGCGCAGCGCAGCTTGCCCAGATAGGCGCGCTGGCCGGTCGGACCGTTCTCGCGCACCGGGTTCTTGTCGCTGCCCAGCGGGAACTGCTCGGCCTTGGCGATCGCCTTTTCGAGCTTCTTGCCCTTCATGCCCCCGCCGAACGACAGCATCATGTCGCGCGCTTCGTTGGGTGTCCTGCCTACCCGGCGGTCCTGCGGCGGCGCCGCGGCGATGGCGAACCCGGCGACTACGGCCAACGCAGCGAACTTGCGCATGGTCTCTCCCCCTTCTAGATGGCGCGAGCCTAGCGCAGCCGGGCGACGACGCAAGGTCAGCGCAGCGCGTCGAAGCGGCCGCCACGGATGCAGGCGTCGAGCGCGGCGTAATCCGGCGGTGGCGGCGCGGTGGCGAGCGGCGACACCGCGAAGGTCTCGCCGATACGGCGAGCGGCGAAGCGGGCCGGATCCTCGCCCGCGCAGCGCAGCATCCCGCGCAGCATGGCCGGCGGCGTGGCATAGCCCTCGCGCGACAGGCGGAACGTGCCCCAATGCACCGCCAGCGCGCTCGGCCGGCCGAGCCCGTCCCACACGCGGATGGCATCCCGCGGGCCGATATGGCTGCCGCTCGCCATCTGCCCCTCGTCGAAGCGGAAGGCGCCGATCGGAATCGCGGCGAAGCGGATGCGCCCGAGCGCCGCCGCCTCGGCCGGCCATTTGCCGTCGCCGAGCCCGGTATCGCCCGCGAAGAAGAAATTGCCGTGCGGCAGCCGCACCACGAAGCTCGACCACAGCGCCCGGCTGCGATCGGCGAACCAGCGGCTGCCCCAGTGATGGCTGCGGGTGACATGGACGATCGCCCGCATCCGGCACCAGCGCACCGGCTCGGTGCATTCGCTGGTGAATTGCGGCCCACCATCGGGCCGGTCCAGCACGAAGCTCCCGCCCCAGTCGAGCGCCTGTGCCGGGATGCCGCGCGTGCGCAGGATCGCATCATTGCCGAGCGACGTCACGATCACCGGCCGATCCCGATCCCAGAGCCGCTTGAGCGTCGGCAGGTCCATATGATCGTAGTGATTGTGGCTGACCAGAACGAGGTCGATCCTGGGCAGGTCCTCGAAGCGCACGCCCGGCGCGGCCACCCGGCGCGGGCCGATGCCGAACGGGCCGACCGTATCGCTCCACACCGGATCGGTGAGGATGTTCACGCCGTCCGCCTGCACCAGCACGGTAGCGTGCCCGACCCAGGTGACGCGCATCTCGCCGCCGTCCGCGCGCGCCGGCGGCTTGCCCGGCATCACCGCGACGTGCCCGGGCCATTTCGGGCGGGTCGGGTCGCCGAACACCTGCTGCCACAGCAGCTTGTTGCCGCGCGCGGCCGAGATGTCGAGCGCGTCGCCATCGGGATTGAAGAAGCGCTGCCCGTCGAAATGGCTGGCGACGGGCCCGCGATAATAGATGCGATCGAGGAAGAAGGGCGCGGCCGTCACCACCAGGCACAGCGCGACCACGGCCCAGAGCAAGACGGCGAGGACGATCCGGACGACGCGCATCGCCGGCAATGTCGTTACGCGCCCGCACCGCTTCAAGACGCTTGATCGCCGCCCGGCCGCCAGCCTAACCCCGCACTATGGATCCGCTCCCCCAGACTCCGGAACAGGCCGCCGCCGAGCTCGAGAAGCTCGCCGCCGAGATCGCGCACCACAACCGCCTCTATCACGCCGAAGACGCGCCCGAGATCAGCGACGCCGACTATGACGCGCTGATGCGGCGCAACGCCGCGATCGAAGCCGCCTTTCCCGATCTCGTCCGCGCCGATTCGCCGTCGCGGCTGGTCGGCGCCGCACCGTCCGGCCGCCTCGCCAAGGTCGCGCATGCGCGGCCGATGTTCAGCCTCGACAACGGGTTCGGCGACGAGGACGTCGCCGATTTCCTGGGCCGCGTCCGCCGCTTCCTGGCGCTCGGCGATGCCGAGCCGGTCGCGCTCACCGCCGAGCCCAAGATCGACGGCCTCTCCTGTTCGCTGCGCTACGAGCGGGGCAGGCTCGTCCAGGCGCTCACGCGCGGCGACGGCCAGATCGGCGAGGACGTGACTGCCAATGCACGGACGATCGGCGACGTGCCCCAGGAAATCGCCGGCGCGCCCGAAGTCTTCGAGGTGCGCGGCGAAGTGTACATGGCGAAGGAGGATTTCGCCGCCCTCAACGCCCGGCTGCTCGCCGAGGCGGAGGAGACCGGCAAGGAAGCGCGCCAGTTCGCCAATCCGCGCAACGCCGCCGCCGGGTCGCTGCGCCAGAAGGATGCCGCGGTGACCGCGGCACGCCCGCTGCGCTTCCTCGCCTGGGGCTGGGGCGAAACCACGTCGCTGCCGGGCGAAACCCAGGCGGAAGTGATCCGCGCGATCGCCGCGATGGGGTTCCCGGTCTCGGACCTGTTCGTCGGCCCCGTCGACCTCGACGCGGCACTGGCGCAGTACCGGAAGATCGAGGCGGTCCGCGCCGACCTTCCCTTCGACATCGACGGCGTGGTCTACAAGATCGACCGGCTGGACTGGCAGGCCCGGCTCGGCTTCGTCGGCCGCGCGCCGCGCTGGGGGCTGGCGCACAAATTCCCCGCCGAGCGCGCCCAGACCACGCTGCGCGGCATCGACATCCAGGTCGGCCGCACCGGCAAGCTCACGCCGGTCGCCCGGCTGGAGCCGGTCACCGTCGGCGGCGTCGTCGTCACCAACGCGACGCTGCACAATGCCGACGAGATCGCGCGCCTGGGCGTGCGCCCCGGCGACCGGGTCGTGCTCCAGCGCGCCGGCGACGTGATCCCGCAGATCGTCGAGAACCTGACCCGCGACGAGGATCGGCCGGCCTTTCTGTTCCCCAGCCATTGCCCGATCTGCCATTCCGAGGCCGTCGCCGAGGAAGGCGAAGTGGACATACGCTGCACGGGCGGGCTGATCTGCCCGGCCCAGCGGCTCGAGCGGCTCAAGCATTTCGTCAGCCGCGGCGCGCTCGACATCGAGGGGCTGGGCGAGAAGACGCTGATCGAACTGCTCGATCTGGGCTGGATCGCCGAGCCCGCGGATATCTTCCGCCTCGCCCCCCATCGCGAGGAACTGCTCGGCCGCGAGGGCTGGCAGGAGAAGTCGGTCGACGCGCTGCTCGCCGCAACCGAGGCCAAGCGCGCACCCGATGCGGCACGGCTGCTCTTCGGCCTCGGCATCCGCCACATCGGCGCGATCACGGCGCGAGACCTGTTGAAACGTTATGCAACATTGCCGGCGCTCCAGGCGCTCGCCGACGAGATCATCGCGCTGCGCGCGGCGACACCGCCACAGCTGGGTGAGACCGAAGTGAAACACCGCGCCCGGCTCGACAAGGCGATCGCCGAACGCATCGGCGTCGAGAATGTCGGCGGCGCGGTGGGCCAGGCGCTGGCCGATTTCTTCCACGAGCCGCACAATCGCGCGGTGTGGGAAGACTTGCTCGGCGAAGTGGCCCCCCCGCCTTTCCATGTCGCGACCCGCGAATCGGAAGTATCGGGAAAGACGCTGGTTTTCACCGGCACGCTGGAGGCGCTCAGTCGGGACGAGGCCAAGTCCCAGGCCGAATCGCTGGGGGCCCGAGTCGCGGGATCGGTGTCCGCGAAGACGGACCTGGTGATCGCGGGGCCCGGCGCCGGCTCGAAGCTGAAAAAGGCCGCAGAACTCGGAATTCGCGTAATTACGGAGAGCGAATGGTTGCAGATCGTCGCCACAGTGGAGTGACTTTTTTGCAACGCAACAATCCTGAATCGCAGATTAACCAGCCTGCCCCACAGGACTCCGATTGACTGTCACAGGACCGACATAAATTAATCGCATGGGCGGCGACGACGGTGAACCGCACCGCGTTCAGTGCAGACGATAAGCACACACCGAAAGGGAAACACCTCTAATGCGCACCAAGCTTTTTGCGGGCGTGGCTTTTGCCGCGCTGATGGTCCCGGGGGCGGCGTTCGCGCAGTCCACCGGTACGCAGGACTTCGAGGGTGAGACCGAGATCGTTGTGACCGGCGGCCGCGCCGACAATGGCGTGCACGGGATCATCATTCCGGACACCTCGAAGGCCAAGGGCGTCCTCACCCAGGAATTCATCGAGCGTCAGGCAGCCGGCGCCTCGATCAACGATCTGATCAACCAGCTCCCGGGCGTCAGCTTCCAGAACAACGATCCCTATGGTTCGTCGGGCGGCTCGATGAGCATCCGCGGCTTCGACAACACCCGCATCAGCCAGACCTTCGACGGCGTGCCGCTGAACGATTCGGGCAGCTACGCCATCTACTCGAACCAGCAGCTCGACGCCGAGCTGATCGAGCAGGTCAACGTCAACCTCGGCACGACCGACGTCGACTCGCCGACCGCCTCGGCTTCGGGTTCGACCGTCAATTATCGCACCCGCCTTCCGGGCAAGGATTTCGGCGTGAAGCTGGTCGGCTCGGTGGGCGAGAACGGCTTCTTCCGCACTTTCGGCATGGTTGATACCGGCGAGTTCACTTCGTTCGGCACCCGCGCGTTCCTCGCCGCCAGCCAGCAGAGCTACTACCAGCCCTGGAACCACAATTCGAAGGTCGACAAGCAGCAGTACAACGCCCGCATCTATCAGCCGCTGGGCGATAGCGGCGACTTCATCTCGCTGGCCGGCCACTACAACGAGAACCGCAACAACTTCCAGGGTTCGGTTCCCCTGCGCTGGGATACCGTTGTCCGCAACTCGACCACTGGTGCCGTCACCGGCCCCCGCAATGTGGGCACCGGCTCGGGTGACCGCTACCCGACCAACAACGGCGAAGCGTTCTACAACATCCCGCTGTGCACCATCAACACGGTCGCCCGTCCGGGCGTGGCCGACTTGGCCAACAGCTGCGGCTCGACCTTCGATGAGCGCTTCAACCCGTCGAACACCGGCAACATCCGCGGCGGTTCGCGCTTCACCCTGGCCGATGGCCTCGTCCTCACGGTCGACCCGAGCTACCAGTATGTGAAGGCGAACGGCGGCGGCACCGTCGTGGCGAACGAGGCAATGTACGACCTCAATCCGGCCGGCGGTCGCGCGAACTGCAACACCACGCCGAACAGCGCGACGGTGAACTGCCAGCCCGGCTATTGGGGCGGCGCGCCCTATGTCGGCCGCGACCTCAACGGCGACGGCGATACCCTCGACACCATCCGCGTACTCGCGCCGAGCCAGACCCAGACGCACCGCATCGGCGTGATCTCGTCGCTGCGCTACGACATCTCGTCAACCCAGACCGTCCGTCTCGCCTACACCTATGACCGTGCGCGTCACCGTCAGACGGGCGAGATCGGTTTCCTGCAGCTCAACGGCAAGCCCTTCGACGTCTTCCCGGTCAACAATCCGATCCTCGACTCGAACGGCAACGCACTCGAGAAGCGCGATCGCCTTTCCTATGCGATCCTGCATCAGGTCGCGGCCGAGTATCGCGGCGAGTTCTTCGACGGCATGCTCAAGGTGAACGCCGGCGTCCGCGCGCCGTTCTTCCGCCGCAACCTGACCAACAACTGCGCCACTTCGAGCGCTTCGGGCTTCGTCGAGTGCGGCGCCAGTGTCGCCGCCTTCCTCGCCGGCACGCCGACCCAGACCGTGGCCCAGAGCGTCGCCGCCGCGGCGGGTGCAACCTGCACCACCACCACCCCGGTGGTCTGCACCTTCCCGACCCAGGGACCGCAGCAGCGCATTCTGAACTACAGGCGAGTGCTGCCGAACATCGGCTACACTTGGTCGCTGACGCCGCAGGTCGATGTCTTCGGCAACTATTCGAAGGGCCTGCAGGTGCCGGGCACGGACAACCTGTACAACTCCTTCTACTTCCCGGCCGGTTCGGACCGCGCCAAGCCCAAGCCCGAGACCACGGACAACTTCGACCTGGGCATTCGCTATCGCTCGTCGAAGCTGCAGGCGCAGATCAGCGGCTGGTACACCAACTTCCACAATCGCCTGGCCCAGTCCTATGATCCCGAGCTGGACCGTTCGGTGTATCGCAACCTCGGCACCGTGCGTAAGTACGGCTTCGACGGTACGATCGCCTATCAGCCGGTGCGCGAAGTCAGCCTCTATGCCTTTGGCTCGTACCTCCACTCGGAGATCTTGAACGATGTCGAGGTGGCTCGCACCACCGCCGGCGCGATCGTCTACGCTCCGACCGCGGGCAAGCGCGAATCGAACGCACCGGTCTACACCTTCGGTGGCGGCGCGACGGTCGATCTGACGCCGGTTTCGCTGGGCGTCGACGTGAAGCGCACGGGTCCGCGCTACATCTACGACACCAACGAGCCGATCCAGCTGATCGCGGGTGGCACGACCTACCAGATCTTCCCGAACAAGACGCCGGCTTATACGCTGGTGAACCTCAACGCGCGGGTCGATCTCAGCTGGGCGGGCCTGAACAAGAAGACCTATTTCCAGGTCAACGTGCTCAACGTGTTCAACGAGTTCTGGGTCGGTTCGGTCAACAGCGGCAATGGCGCCGTGAACCAGGGCCCAACCTACAACGCGGCGACGGGTGCGATCACGGCGTACGGCAACCCGCCGAACACCCAGATCGGTTACCCGCGCACCGTGATGGGCACGCTGGTCGTCGGCTTCTAAGCCACGATCCGCTTCCCGAACGGGAACACGAAGCCGCCGCTCCGGAAACGGGGCGGCGGTTTTCGTTTGGGCGATTGTCGGTGAACGGGGCTCAGGCCGCCTCGGACGTCCCGGCGTAGATGCTGTTCAGCGGCCGGGCGAAGACCCGGCGGACCATCGGCTCGAAAAAGGCAAGCGGCGCGCTTTCATAAGCGGGGTCGAACGCCGCCTGATCGTAACGCTCGCAGAATTCCGCGCAGGCCTGGAAATGCGGATGGCCGCGAAACCCGTCGCGCACGTCGCGATCCAGCCCGAGATGGTGGAAGAAATAATAGCCCTGGAAGGCGCCGTGCTTGTCGGCGATCCAGTGCAGCTCCTCGCTGACGAAGGGCCGCAGGATCGCTGCGGCGATCTCGGGATGGTTGTAGCTCCCCAGCGTGTCGCCGATGTCGTGGAGCAGCGCCATCACTACATAGTCCTCGCCCCGGCCGTCGCGATGCGCGCGCGTCGCGGTCTGGAGCGAATGCTGCAACCGGTCGATCGCGAAACCGCCGAAATCGCCGTCGAGCAGCCCGAGATGCGCGAGCACCCGATCGGGCAGCCCGGCCGCCAAGCCGCGGAACGCCCCGCCGATGATCGCCCAGTCCTCGGCCGTGCCCTCGGTCATCGCATGGAATTTCGCGCGTTCGCCGCCTTGCTCCATCCTCGCTCTCCTCGTCGCGCCGGTCTCGTGCCGGTCTCCGCCAGACTACGCCTCTTTGCCCCTGCCTGTCAGCGGTGTTAGAGGCTGGAGCGTGGCTACCCTGGACCCTAGCTCCCCGTTCCTCGCGCAGCCGTTGAAGCAGCCGGCCGCATTGTCGCGCCCGTTCTTCGAGGACAAGAACCGCGCCTTCTGGATGCTCCAGGCCGGCGGCTGGACCGGCTATCTGCTGCTGCGCACCGTAGTGTCGCTGTCCAACGGCTTCAGCGTCGAGGGCGTGATCGCGGTGATCATCGAATCGATCATCGGCTATTGCCTCACGCTGCTGCTCTCGACGCTCTACGGCTATTATCGGCGGCTGCCGCGCATTCCCGGCATCCTGCTGACGCTGGCGACGCTGGGCACGGCCACGGCGATCTACGCGGTGCTCGACGCCTTCATCTATTCCTTCATCAAGATGCCGACGCCGAACATCTCGTTCAACCTCGTCGTCGGCACCGTGTTCATCAACTTCACCGTGCTCGCGGGCTGGTCGGCACTCTATTTCGCGATCAACTTCTACCTGATCGTCGAACAGCAGATCGATCAGATGCAGGCGCTGGAGATGCAGGCCAGCCATGCCCAGCTGGCGATGCTGCGCTATCAGCTCAACCCGCATTTCCTGTTCAACACGCTCAACTCGATCTCGACGCTGGTGCTGCTGAAGCAGACCGAGCGGGCGAACATCATGCTTTCCCGCCTGTCCTCCTTCCTGCGCTACACGCTGGCGAACGAACCGACGGCGCACGTCACGCTCGCCCAGGAGGCGGAGACGCTGAAGCTCTATCTCGAGATCGAGAAGATGCGTTTCGACGAGCGCCTGCGCCCGCATTTCGACATCGACGAGCGCGTCGCCAAGGCGCGGCTGCCTTCGCTGCTGCTCCAGCCGCTCGTCGAGAACGCCATCAAATATGCCGTGACGCCCCAGGAAGAGGGCGCCGACATCACCGTCTCCGCTCGGCTCGCCGGAGAACGAGTGCAGATCGCCGTATCCGATACGGGTCCGGGATTGATCGGGGCAAAACAGCGGCCAACCCTTTCAACCGGCGTGGGGCTCGCCAATATCAAGGAGCGGTTGGCCCAGGCTTTTGGGCCTGACCATCGATTTGAGACGCGTTCGGACCCAGGGAAGGGGTTCAGCGTTGAGATCGAGATACCGTTCCAGATCGAGGAACCTAATCGAGAGGCCGCATGACCATCCGTACTATTCTGGTCGACGACGAATCCCTGGCCATCCAGGGGCTCGAGCTGAGGCTTCAGGAACATGACGACGTCGAGATCATCGACAAATGCTCGAACGGGCGCGAGGCGATCCGTTCGATCAAGACGCACAAGCCCGACCTGGTCTTCCTTGACATCCAGATGCCGGGTTTCGACGGCTTCTCGGTCGTCCAGGGGCTGATGGAAGTCGAGCCGCCGCTGTTCGTCTTCGTGACCGCCTATAGCGACCACGCGATCCGCGCCTTCGAGGCGCAGGCGGTGGATTATCTCATGAAGCCGGTCGAACCCGCCCGGCTCGCCGACACGCTCGACCGGGTGCGACAGCGCCTGAGCGAGAAGCGCGGCGTCGAGGAGATCGAGAAGCTCAAGGAAGTGCTCGCCGAAGTGGCGCCCGAGGCGGTCGACGAGATCGCCGCTTCGGCCGTGGACGGCGAGATGGCGTCGAACCGCTTCGAGAAGCTGATCAACATCAAGGATCGCGGCCAGATCTTCCGCGTCGACGTCGACACGATCGAGCGGATCGACGCAGCCGGCGATTACATGTGCATCTACACCGGCGACAATACGCTGATCCTGCGGGAGACGATGAAGGACCTCGAGAAGCGCCTCGATCCGCGCCGTTTCCAGCGCGTCCACCGCTCGACCATCGTCAATCTCGATCTGGTCCGCCAGGTCAAGCCGCACACCAATGGCGAATGCTTCCTGGTGCTCGATTCGGGTGCGCAGGTGAAGGTGAGCCGCTCCTATCGCGACGTGGTGGCGCGGTTCGTCCACTAGGTTGAGAACACAAGCAAGTATCTGATTTTCCGTCGTCATCCCCGCGCAGGCGGGGATGACGGTCATGGGGGCTATCCTTGTCTCCAGGGGATATTCAACGCGCATAAGTCCCCAACCTGGATCCACCGCGCCCATGGCGCGGGCCCGGTGACAAGATCTTGTCAGCATCGTTGCGAGACGACATCACGGCCCCCTTGCCGCGACGCTTTTCACCCATTAGAACAATAAGGGAACAAGAGGGGTTCCGTCCATGTCCGTCAAGTATCAGAGCTTTGCCGCGCTCCATGTGCCCGGCGATCCGGTGATCCTGTTCAACGTCTGGGACGCGGGCAGTGCGCGTGCGGCGGAGCGCGCCGGTGCCCGGGCGATCGCCACGGGCAGCGCCTCGGTCTCCACTGCGCACGGCTATGACGATGCCGAAGCGCTGCCGCTCGACCTCGCCCTCGCCAATGCGCGGCGCACGGTGGCGGCGGTAGCGCTGCCGGTGAGCGTGGATTTCGAGGGCGGCTATGCGGTCGATCCCGACGCAGTCGCCGCCAATGTCGAGAAACTCGCGGCCACGGGCGCGATCGGCTGCAATTTCGAGGACCAGATCGTCGCCAGCCATGGACGGGCGGCGCGCGTCATGCACGCCGTCGAGGAACAGGCGGCCCGCATCGCCGCGATCCGCTGGACGGTGGGCCCGGACTTCTTCCTCAACGCCCGCACCGACATCTTCCTGATCGCGCCGGGCGACACGCACGACGTCGCGATGGCCGATGCCGCGATCGCGCGCGGCAAGGCCTATGCCGATGCCGGCGCGAGCGGTTTCTTCGTCCCCGGCCTCGCCGATCTCGCGCTGCTCGAGCGCGTGGCCAAGGCCGTGCCGCTGCCGGTCAACTTCATGGCGTTTCCCGGCGCGCCGGACGCGAAGGCGGTGGCGGAAACGGGCATCGCGCGGATCAGCCACGGCCCCTTCCCCCACATGGCTGCGCTCAAGGCCTTCGAAGACGCGGCCCGGGCGGCGTTCGGAGGATGAACCTAAAAGCCCCCTCCCTGAAAGGGAGGGGGTTGGGGATGGGTCGCCACACGCGAGATGGCAGGGGAGGATGTCATGCAACGCACGCCGCCAGAGCTCCGGTCGAATGCGCGAACAATACGCACCAATTCAACCGACGCCGAACGCGCCCTCTGGCAGCAACTACGCCAAGTCCGCCCTCGCTTCACCCGGCAGCTGGTGGTGAGCCACTACATCCTGGATTTCGTCTGCCGGACTCTCAAACTCGCGATCGAACTCGATGGCGGGCAGCATGCGGAGAGCGAAGCCGATGCGACGCGCACCGCCTATCTCGAAGCACAGGGCTGGTCCGTCCTGCGCTTCTGGAACCATGACGCGCTGGTAAATACCGGCGGTGCGATGGAAGTGATCCTCGCTGCCGTCGCGCGGGTGTCCACCCACCCCAACCCCTCCCTTCCAGGGAGGGGCTAGAGACTGGGAATGCAGGGCTTCGCCTGCCGCCGCTCTTCCACGGAGCCAATGAATCGCTCAACCGGATGGTTGAGGATCAGCTCTCGGCGCCCTCGTCCGCGCTGCCCTCGGCGGGCCGCTCGAACCACGCCTCGACCGGGCCGACCAGCTTGATGGTCAGCGGGTTGCCCTTGCGATCGACCTTGTTGCCGAGCGCGACGCGGACCCAGCCTTCGGAGATGCAATATTCCTCGACGTCGCGGCGCTCGGCACCCTTGAAGCGGATGCCGATGCCGCGCTCCAGCAGCTCGCGCTGGAAATAGGGGCTGCTCTGGTTGACCGACAGGCGGTCCGGGGGCGTGTCACTCATGGCCAGCCCTTTGCCGCTATTGGCGCAGGCTTTCAAGATAACGGTGGATCGAGGAGACCACGACCGATCCCTCACCTACCCCCGAGGCGACACGCTTGACCGAGCCCGAGCGGACATCGCCGACCGCGAAGATCCCCGGCCTGGACGAGCAGAAGAAGGTGTCGCCGCTCCCGGTCTGCACGAAGCCGGCGGGATCCAGGTCGAGGCAGCCGTCCAGCCAGTCGGTCGAGGGCACCGCGCCGATCATCACGAACAGCGCACCCACCCCGCGCCGGCTCGCCTCGCCGCTCCTGCGGTCGGTCCAAGTCAGGCCGGTCAGGTGCCGCTCGCCTTCCAGCTCGGTCACTTCGGTGAAGGGGTGCAGCGTGATCCGGTCCGATGCCTCGATCCGGTCGATCAGATAGCGCGACATGGTCTCGGCCAGCCCCTTGCCGCGCACCAGGATGTGGACATGGCCGGCGCTGCGGGCGAGGTAGATCGCCGCCTGCCCGGCCGAATTGCCGCCGCCTACCACCACCACTTCCTGCCCGGCGCACAGCCCGGCTTCCATGTTGGTGGCGGCATAATAGATGCCGTTGCCCTCCAGCTCGGCATAGCGCGGCAGATCGAGCTTGCGGTAGCGGGCGCCGGTGGCGACCACCACGGCCCGCGAGCGGATCTCGGTCCCGTCGTCGAGCCGCACCGTGAACGGCGTGCCCGAGCAGTCGAGCCCCACCGCATCGCGCGAGATCAGCAGGCGCGCGCCGAACTTCTGGGCCTGCACCTGCGCCCGCCCGGCCAGCGCCTGGCCCGAGATGCCAGTGGGGAAGCCGAGATAATTCTCGATCTTGGAGCTGGTCCCCGCCTGGCCGCCCGGCGCGATCGATTCGACGACGATCGTGTCGAGCCCCTCCGAGGCGGCATAGACGGCGGAGGCGAGCCCGGCCGGGCCGCCGCCCACCACGGCGACGTCATGAACATGGGCGGGATCCAGTTCGACGGTGAGGCCCAGCGCATCGGCCACCTGGCCGTTGCTCGGCCGGCGCAGCGTCTGGCCGCGGACGACCACCACGGGCAGGTCCTCCGGGGCAAGCCGGAAGCATTCGAGGAAGCCGCCGGCATCGGCGTCGGTCTCGGTGTCGATCTGGCGGTGCGGCAGGCCGTTGCGGCGCAGGAAGCTCTCGATGCGCGCGGTCGCCGCGCCATGGGCCGGGCCGATCAGCGCCACGCCCGCCTCGCCGTGCAGCATCATGCCCACCCGGCGCAGGATGAAGGCGCGCATCACCACTTCGCCGATATCCGGCTCGGCGGCGATCAGGCGGCGGAACGCGAGCCGTTCGACCCGGGCGACGCGCGTGCCCGGCCCAGCCCGTGCAGTGACGAGGATCTTGCGGTCGTTGAACAGATCCAGCTCGCCGGTGAACTGGCGGGGCCCATGGACGTGCACGACATGCTCGCGGCCCTTGGCATCGACGTCGAGCACTTCGACCGTGCCGTCGAGCATCAGGAAGAAATCGACGCTGCGCTGCCCGCGCTCGAACAGCACACCGCCGTCGGGCCATTCCTCCACGCTGCCAAAGGCAGCGACGCGTGCGACCATGTCGTCGTTCAACTCGGGAAAGGTCTGGGCTTCCCGGCGATAGGGATCGGAAGGATCGGCGGCGAGCTGCCGCAGCTGCAGGTGCGAATCGGTGCCCATGCCCGCAGCGTAACGAAGGGGCAGCGCGGTGCCACCCCTTCGAAGCCATTAGCGGCAGTAGCGGACGTGCACCGGGCGATCGAGATACGGATCCCACACCCGACGGACTTCGCAATAGCCGCGATAGGAGCGGTAATAGTCGCGATAATAATAGCCGTCGGTCGGATAGTAGCCATGATCGCGATAATAGTGGCGGTCGTAATCATAGCGGCGATTGTTGTTGCTGCTGGCGATCGCGGCACCAACCGCGAGGCCGGCGATGCCCGCGACGATCGCGGTGCCGGTGTCGTCATGGCCACGATAGCGGCGATAGCGCTGCGCCTCGGCCGCCGGCGCGACGGCGACCAGCACGGTCGCGCCCAAGACCGTGCCGAGCACTGCCTTCTTCACGAAATTGGTCATCACTTTCCTCCTCATATGCTGGCGCCTGCCGGCCGCCCGAGGAGGGACGAGTCGCGGCGCTGAGGTCATGGAGATAACGCCCGCCGGCTGAACTGGTTCGGAATCGGTTGTTAAGCAGCCGTTTAGGCGGTTAAGGCGGCGCCATGCGCTATTGGCTCCTCCGCTCCGAACCCGACGCCTATTCCTGGGACGATCTGGTCCGCGACGGCGCGACCGAATGGAACGGCGTGCGCAACTACACCGCCCGCAACTTCCTCAAGGAAATGCAGCCGGGCGACCAGGCGCTCTTCTACCATTCGAACACCGAAAAGGCGGCAGTGGGGATCATGGAGATCACCCGCGCCTGGCAGCCCGACGGCGACGACGGCAAATGGGCCAGCGTCGCGGTGAAGCCGGTGCGCAAGCTCGCCAGACCCGTCACCCTGGCGATGCTCAAGGCCGAACCGCGGCTGGCGAAGCTCGAAGTGCTCCGCCAGTCCCGCCTCTCGGTCACTCCCGTCCGCGACGACGAATGGGCCGTGCTGCTCGAACTGAGCGAAGCCTGATCGGGCGGCGCCGCCGGCCTCAGGGTACCAGCAGCGGGCGCATCCCCGGCACGGCGACCGCCAGTTCGTCGGCCACCATCTTCGAGAAGAAATCGGCGCCTACCGGGCCGAGATGCGTATAGTCGAAGGCGAGCCTGGCATCGCCCAGCGGCTCGACCGCAGCGTTGTTCTGCGGCAGGGCCTGGGCGACGGCCGCGACCGGGTTGGCGATCGTGGTGCCGGCAAGCGCCGCGGCGGCGACCTCGCGGGCCGGCGGCACCTGCGCGAAGCGGTTGGCCATCGACGGCCCCAGCGCCTCCACCGCATCGGCGCTGCGCCGGTTGAGATCGATCAGCGGCACCTTCAGCTCCGCCGCCACCTTGCGGATCGCCTCCGCCCAGGGATCGAGATCGCGCTCGAGCTTGCCCGCCTTGAACTGGCGCCGGGTGAGCGGCGTGAGAAGGATCGGCTCGGCGCCGGCGGCGCGGGCCTCCTGGACATAGAGGCGCAGGTTCGCCGGGAATTCGGTGGCGAGATCGGTCGAGCGGCCCGGCTTGCCCGGCTGGTCGTTATGGCCGAACTGGATGAGCACCCAGGTCTTCGCGAAGCCGCGCGCATTCATCTCGGCCAGTGCCAGGTCCCAGCTGCCCTCGGCCCGGTAGCTATAGGTGCTGCGCCCGCCCCGGGCGAGGTTCACGCAGGCGGCGAAACTGGTGACGTGATAGGCGCAGAAGCTGCCGCCCCAGCCCGACAACACCTGGGTGGTGGAATCGCCGACCAGGATGATCTTCGACGCCTTGATCGGCACCGCCGGGGGGCGGTCCTGCGGGGCGGTCTGCGCCTGTGCCGCGCCGGCCGACAGCGCCAGAGCCAAACCGGCGAACATAGCCCCTCGCATCCAATCCTCCCCCGATGTCGCTCAGGAGTGGACCCTAGATGACACCGGTAGCAAAGGTCAAGGCAGCGGCAGGCGGACCTCGAGATCGCGCAGCCGGCGCGGCTCGGGCGGCGCCAGGTCGTCGAGCGGGATGGCGACGCGGCCGGCCTTGTCGGGTTTCTTCCTGAAGCTGCGCCCGACCGCGCCGACGGCATCGCCGACCAGCTTGACCGGGTTGGTCGCCTCGCCCGGCTCCTCGCAGCAGCTGTTCGGATCGACCAGCTTCCCCACGCCGCGGATCAGGGCAGTGCCCATGCCGAGGATGTTGATGCCCGTCGTGCAGCCTTCCGACCGGGTGGCGCAAGGCGCGATCGAGGCGTTGAGCGCGCCGATGCCGCTCACATCCGGGTTGCTCGGCATCGGCCGGTCGGGCGGCCCCCGCTCGCCGGGAAGCGGCAGGCGGGGAACGGAATCGGCACCCTGGCCGCAGACCACGATCTCGTCCGGCTTGCGCGGCGGGCCGCTGGCGCAGGGATCGTTGAGGATCGACCAGCTCTGCTTGCCGTCCGCGCCCTGCTTCGGCTGGTCGGGCGTGCCCGGCGTTTCCTGTGCGGCAATCAGCAGCGCGACCAGCAACATGAAAAACTCCGCCCGATCCACTGGGGACCGGGCGGAGCTAAACACAAATCGCTATCCGTGGGAACGGCCTTAAGCGGCGTGCTTCGCGCGGCTGGCGCGCTTGCGCTCGTGCGGATCGAGGTGGCGCTTGCGCAGGCGGATCTTGGTCGGCGTCACCTCGACCATCTCGTCATCGTCGATGTACGCGATCGCCTGCTCCAGCGTCATCTTCTTCGGCGGGGTCAGGCGGACGGCGTCGTCCTTGCCGCCCGAAGCGCGGAAGTTGGTGAGCTGCTTCGCCTTCATCGGATTGACCTCGAGGTCTTCCGTCTTGGCGTTCTCGCCGACGATCATGCCCTCGTACAGGGCCTCGCCATGGCCGACGAACAGGATGCCGCGCTCCTCGAGGGGGCCCAGGGCATAGGACTGCGCCTCGCCATTGCCGTTCGAGATCAGCACGCCGTTCTTGCGGCCTTCGATATTGCCCTTGTGGGGACCGTACTTCTCGAACAGGCGGTTCATGATGCCGGTGCCGCGGGTGTCCGACAGGAACTCGCCATGATAGCCGATCAGGCCGCGCGACGGCGCCGAGAAGGTGATGCGGGTCTTGCCGCCGCCCGAGGGACGCATGTCGGTCATCTCGGCCTTGCGCTGGTTCATCTTGTCGACGACCGTGCCCGAGAATTCATCGTCCACGTCGATCACGACGGTTTCGTACGGCTCGGTCTTCTTGCCGTCCTCTTCGCCGAACAGCACGCGCGGACGGCTGATGCCGAGCTCGAAGCCCTCGCGGCGCATCGTCTCGATCAGCACGCCGAGCTGGAGCTCGCCGCGGCCGGCGACTTCGAACGAATCCTTGTCCTCGCTCTCGGTGACCTTGATCGCGACATTGCTCTCGGCTTCGCGCTCGAGACGGTCGCGGATCATGCGGCTGGTGACCTTCGAGCCCTCGCGGCCCGCCATCGGCGAATCGTTGACGGCGAAGCGCATCGACAGCGTCGGCGGATCGATCGGCTGCGCCTGGATCGGGGTCGACACCGAAGTGTCGGCAATGGTGTTCGACACCGTGGCGACGGTCAGGCCGGCCAGCGAGATGATGTCGCCCGCCCTGGCTTCGTCGGTCGGCACGCGCTCCAGGCCCTGGAAGGTCATGATCTTCGAAGCGCGACCGGTCTCGATCACCTTGCCCTCGGCATCGAGCGCATGGATCGGCTGGTTGAGCTTGACCGTGCCCGACTGGACCCGGCCGGTGAGGATACGGCCGAGGAAATTGTCGCGGTCGAGCAGCGTCACCAGGAAGCTGAACGGCGCGTCCTGATCGAGCGCGGGCGCCGGCACATGCTCGACGATCTTCTCGAACAGCGGCTGCAGCGTGCCTTCGCGCGCATCGGCATCGTCCGAGGCATAGCCGTTGCGGCCCGAGGCGTAGAGCACCGGAAAGTCGAGCTGCTCGTCATTGGCTTCGAGCGTGACGAACAGATCGAACACTTCGTCGAGCACTTCCTGCACGCGCGCGTCGCTGCGATCGATCTTGTTGACGACCACGATCGGGCGCAGGCCGAGCTTCAGCGCCTTGCCCGTGACGAACTTGGTCTGCGGCATCGCGCCTTCCGAAGAATCGACCAGCAGGATCACGCCGTCGACCATCGAGAGGATGCGCTCCACCTCGCCGCCAAAGTCCGCGTGGCCGGGCGTGTCGACGATGTTGATGCGGACCGGATCGCCGCCGCCCGGAGGCGCCCACTCGACCGAGGTCGGCTTCGCCAGGATGGTGATGCCGCGCTCCTTTTCGAGGTCGTTCGAATCCATCGCGCGCTCTTCGACGCGCTGATTGTCGCGGAAGGTGCCGGACTGACGGAAGAGCTGGTCGACGAGCGTGGTCTTGCCGTGGTCGACGTGTGCGATGATCGCCACGTTGCGGAGGTTCATGTTGCTTTCCTGGAAAGAAGTTGGCGGGCCCGTACAGCAATTTGTGCGTTGCGGGAAGCCCGGTGATTCGATGGACCGGGGCAGCGAAAATCTTCTCCGTCGACTCGCATCGCGGGCACGGACCGGTCGATCGGCGGCGGCGGCCGTCAAAAAAGGACGATTGGAGCAAGTTCGCGCATCCGCCATGCTAGAGCGCAAATCGGCGCTGCAGGACAGAGCCCACCAACCCAAGGGAAGAACATGGCACAGCCGCTGAAGATCCTCGTCATCCTCGGGTCCGTCCGCGAAGGGCGGATGGCGGAGCCGATCGGCAATTGGGTGATGGGCGCGGCAGATGCCGATCGCGACGATCTCGATTGCGAGCTGATCGACCTGAAGCAATGGGATCTGCCCTTCTATCACCACCCGAAGCCGCCGGCCGCGGGCGACTATGCCGATACGAAGCAGATCGCCTGGGGCAAGAAGGTGGGCGCTGCGGACGGGTTCATCCTGATCGCGCCCGAATATAATCACGGCATCCCCGCGGTGCTCAAGAACGCGCTCGACACCGTCTATGCCGAGTGGAACCGCAAGCCGGTGGCCTTCGTCGCCTATGGCGGCATGGGCGGGGCGCGATCGGTGGAGCAGCTCACCATGGTCTCGCGCGAGCTGCAGATGGCGCCGCTGGAAGGCGCGCTCCACCTGCAGGGCGTATGGAACCGGCGCGAGGGCAACCGGTTCGCCGCCGAGGGGCGCGAAGCCGCGCGGCTGAACCATCTGTTCGACGAGCTGGCCTGGTGGGCGCGGGCGCTCAGGAACGCGCGGGCCGCGGGCTGAAATAGCCGCCGGGCGTCTCGCCGAATGCGGCGCGGAAGGCAGCGACGAACGCGCTCGGCGCAGCGAAGCCGGCATGCGCGGCTACCGACTTGACCGGCTCGCCCGCCCCCAGCCGCTCCATCGCCGCGAGCAGCAGCGCATGGCGGCGCCAGCGGCCCAGGCTCAGCCCGGTTTCCGCCCGGAAGCGGCGTTCGAGCGCGCGCAGGCTCATCCCGGCCATCGCCGCAATCTCTGGCCCGCGCGCGCCCGTGCGGGCCAGGCCGGCGGCGCGCCGCATCGCCGGGCTGGCAGGCTCGGGCAAATCGAATGGCGGCGTCTCCGCGCGCTGGAATTCCTCGCAAACCAGCAGTGCCACCGCGGCCTCGGCGGGGCGACGTCCATCGAGCATCCCCCAGGCCACTGCCCGCAGCACCAGTTCGCGCAGCAATGGCGACACCGCGACGGCGACACAGTCGCTCGGCAGTCCCCGCGCCCATTCCGGCTGGAAATAGAGGGTGCGCAGCGTGCTCGCCGCGGCGAAGCGGATGCCGTGCCGTACCCCCGCCGGAACCCATACCGCCCGACCGCTCGGCGCGATCCACGACCCCCGCTCGGTCCAGATCTCCATCATCCCGGCCGAAGCATGGACCAGCTGGTGCCAATCATGCGCATGGGGCGCGATCGCCTCGCCCGCGCGGTGGTCGCTCGCCGCCGTGCGGATCAGCAGAAAGGGCTCGTCCGCCACGCTGCGCCGGATTCGCGACATCATACGCCGGTATAGCGGGATTGCGGCAAGGAGGCGAGCGCGACACAATCCCGCCATGCCTTCCCTCCTGCCGGAGCGACGCCGATGCCCGCCAACCTTGCCTCCTTCGCCCTGCATGTCGACGACGTCGATCGCGCCCGCCGCTTCTACGAGGCCGTGTTCGGCTGGGAATTCGAGCCCTGGGGCCCGCCGGGCTTCTACCTGATCCACACCGGCGACGCGGATTCGCCGGGCGTGCAGGGACTGATGCACGCCCGGCACGTCCCGCGCAGCGGCGAGGGGCTGAACGGGATCGAGCCCACCTTCGCGGTCGACGATGTCGATGCCTTGACCGAGCGGGTCGTCGCGCATGGCGGCACGATCACCCTGCCCAGCGCGGTGATCCCCATGGTCGGCACGCTGATCCGCTTCCTCGATACCGAAGGCAACGATATCGGCGCGATGCGCTATGAGGCGCATCTGCGCGGATAGGGCGCGCGCCGATTTCCTATCCTGCCAATGCGGCCTTGCACTTTTCCGGCTCGGCGGCGAAGCGAGCGGGATCGAGGACGATCTGCTGGGTGTGCAGCGTCTTCCGGCCCGCGGGACGGAAGGTGAAGCTGCGCTTCGTAGCGCCGTCCTGTGCTTCCAGGACATAGTCGACCGCCGAATTGCCCGGCTCGCCGGCGGTGCGGCGCAGGATCTTCATCCCGTCGCGCAGGCCGGCCGCATAGGCGTTCGAAGCCGGATCGACTCCGGTCAGGATATTGCCCGCCTTGGCCGTGGCTTCGGAATCCCAGCCGCGCTCGAACACCGGCACGTCCCCCGTGACCAGCCGGGCACAGGCGCCGAACGCGTCCTCGGGCAGGGAGATCGGCTCGCCCCGGGTGAGATAGCGCGCGATGTCCGGCCGGATGTCGAGCCCGGCGCGGCCGATCTCCGCCACGAACGCATCGGTGAGCTGCGGCGGCGTCTTGGCCGCGCGAGTCCGCTCACGCTGGGCGCGCAGCACCGTGTCGAGATCGCTCATCCCCCGGGCCTGGAGCTGCCGGTCCCAAAGCGCGGCGAGCATCGACCCGCGCTGATAGGGGATTTTCTCCGCGTCATGGCCGCCGCTCCAGAACTTCGCGGCGGCATCGGTATTGCCGGTCGCGCGGAATGAGGAGGCAGCATAGGCGCGCAGCATCTCGTTCCAGTCGGACACGAACTTCTCGGGCGTCCACAGCCCGGCGCGCAGCATCAGCCGGCGCGCGTAGAAATCGGTGAAGCCCTCGCTCATCCAATAGGCCTCGGGCTCGGCCGTTTCGGGGAAGCGGCCGAGCTGGCGCGCATTCCAGCTGTGGAAATATTCATGCGCGAGCAGCCAGGCGAGACCCGAAAGCGGCGCGTCGCGATCGATCCAGGTAGCGAAGGCGTCGCTGCGGCCGGTGCCGCCATAGCTGAGCTGGCCGGGCTTGGACGCCAGCGGAATCGCGGTGATCAGGAAGGGCGTGGCCTTGGTCTCGCGCCAGAAATCGCGTTCGACCGCGACCACCTGGCCGGCGAGCTTGTCGAATGCCTGGATATCGAAGCCGAAGCGGCCGACATGCGCGACCCGCACCGGCGCGCCGTTCAGCATCGTCGTGGAGACGGCGAGATCGCGCCCGCCGATGGCGATGCTCTCGAGGATGTCGCCGACGGTTCGGGGGCGTCCGCGCAATCCGACGGCATGCTCGGTATCCGAAGCGAAGCCGATGCCGGCAGGTCCCTTCCAGACGAAGCGGGCAGGCGCATCATCGCGACCGGCGGGGCGGGCATAGAGCACCTCGCCGACCGAATAGAACCAGCCCGGCCGCACGACCGGCCGCGCCTGCTCGCTGTCATCGACCGTGGGATCGGCGTCATAGGCCGAGACGATCCGATAGCGCATCACCAGCGGCGCGCCGGGCGCCGAGGTGACGATGCGGCCGCCATGCGGGGCCGGTGCGGTGGCGCGTGCGCCGTCGATCCGAATGTCGCGCGCCCATTGGCCAAGCCTGTCCTCGCCGGCCCAGCTGTCGGCCCAGTCGAGCGTGGTCGTGCCCGACTTGTCCGCCCTGAGCCGGATGGTAACTTGCAATGCGGCGATCGTGTCGCCCTGCATCTCGGGCGCGAGCTCATAGGATATCGCGGGATCGGGCGCACCGCGGGCGGCGCCGAGCACCAGCAGAAGCGGCAATGCCGCGAGGCGCATCCGGTGGTGCATGAAATCCCCCTGTTCGAACCCTGCTCCGTTATCGACGCCGAGGCTGACCACCGGATGAACGGAGCGCAAGCGCAACGATTGCGATGGCGGCTATTGCGCGCGCGAAACCGCGCTATGCTGGCGGCAAAGGAGATCGCGATGAACAAGGGTGTGCTGCTGGCGCTGCTGGTGCTTGCGGGCTGTTCGGGCAAGACCGAGAAGCGCAACATCAGCCTGGTGCTCGACGCCGATTTCGCCACCGGCAAGCTGCTGCTCAACTGCCGCGATTCGAGCAGCGGCACCTGCCATGTGCTGGTGGCCGGATCGGGCGAGCCGGTGCGCCTCTCCGCCGCCAAGGGCGCGACCGCCACGGCCGCCAGCGGCGCGGCCGAGGGTGCACGCTTCTGCGCGGGCGAGAGCGAGCCGCAAAATGGCTGCCAACTCACGGTGCTGCGCAACGGCGAGCAGATCTATCGCTCGAGCCAGGTGAAGACCGAGAGCCGCTGACCCTTGGCGCGGCTGCCCGGGTGTATTACATAAGCCACACAGTTGGTTTGCCGTCCGGATGATCCTATGCTGGGGGCCGGACAGTTTGGAGACGTGGGAATGGCGAGCGAGACCGTGGTGGCCGAACAGGATCTGGTGCTCACGCCGCCCGAGCCGGTGAAGGTCGTCGCGCCCGAAAGGGCGGCCGGGCTGGTGCCGGTGGACGACGGCAAGAAGACCGAGCTGGAAGCTCGGGTCGACAGCTTCATCGACGATCTCGTCGCGCAGGACGTCAACTCGCCCGAGTTCGGCAAGCGCGTCGATGCGATCGCGGCGATGGGACAGAAGGAGATCCGCGACGCGGCGGGCCAGTCCAACCGCTTCCTCGACCGGCCGGTCAAGGCGATGGGCAATGACGGAGTCGGCGCCGACCTGCTCGCGCTGCGCAAGAAGGTGGAGGAGCTAGATCCCAGCCAGAACGGCAAGCTGATCGGCGGGAGCCAGGGCTTCCTCTCCAAGCTGTTCGGCGGCGGGATGCAGCAATATTTCCGCAAATATCAGAGCTCGCAGACGCACATCAACGGCATCCTCAAGAGCCTGTCCAACGGCAAGGACGAGCTGCTGATGGACAATGCCGCGATCGACACCGAGCGGACCAACCTGTGGGCGGCGATGGGCCGGCTCGAACAGATGATCTATCTGTCCAAGGCGATGGACGCGAAGATCGAGGACAAGGCCAACGAGCTCGATCACACCGATCCGGCCAAGGCCAAGGCGCTGCGCGAGACCGCGCTCTTCTATGTCCGCCAGCGCACCCAGGACCTGCTCACCCAGATGGCAGTGACGGTGCAGGGCTATCTGGCGCTCGACCTGGTCAAGAAGAACAATGTCGAGCTGGTGAAGGGCGTCGACCGCGCCTCCACCACCACCGTCTCGGCACTGCGCACCGCCGTCACCGTGGCGCAGGCGCTGACCAACCAGAAGCTGGTGCTCGACCAGATCACCGCGCTGAACAGCACCACCGCCGGGCTGATCGATTCGACCGGCGCGCTGCTCAAGAGCCAGTCGGCCGCGATCCACGAACAGGCGGCCAACTCGACGATCCCCGTCGAGACGCTGCAGCGCGCCTTCCAGAACATCTACGACACGATGGACGCGATCGACACGTTCAAGCTCAAGGCGCTCGACAGCATGAAGACCACGGTCAACACGCTTTCGAACGAAGTCGAGAAGTCGAAGGGCTATATTGCGCGGGCCGAGGGCGCCGCGCAGAACCAGGTCTCGGGCGGGGCGGAGACGTTCAAGCTGGAGGCGATGTAGGCCGTGCCCACCGATGTCGATCGCGAGCTGAACCGGATCGGATCCACGCTGGACCGGGTGCGCGCGCGCACCGATCTCGCGGTGTCCGGCCGCAACCGCCAGCACAAGGAAGCCGAAGTCGTCCGCCGGATCGGGCGGATCGCAGTGGCGGACGGCTTGATCCTGGCCGGCGCGATCGTGTTCGGGCTGGCGGTGGCGCCGCTCGGCATGATGGGCGCGATGCTGGTGGTGCTGCTGCTGGTCGCAGCCACGCTGCTGTTCGCGGTGATGCCGGCAAGCGCGCCCGTGAATGTCGAGAAGCTGGCCGAGATCCCGCTCAAGGCCCTGCCGCGCAGCACCGAGCGCTGGCTAGAGACACAGCGCCCCGCCCTGCCCTCGCCGGTGCGCGGGCTGGTCGATTCGATCGGCGTGAAGCTGGAGACGCTGACGCCCCAGCTCGCAGCGCTCGACGAACACAGCCCGGCGGCAGTCGAAGTGCGCAAACTGGTGGGCGAGCAGCTGCCCGAGCTGGTGAAGGGCTATCAACGCGTGCCCGAACCGCTGCGCCGGGTGGAGCGCAACGGCCTGTCGCCGGACCAGCAGCTGGCTCAGGGGCTGCAGCTGATCGACGACGAGATCGCCGAGATGACTTCGCAGCTGGCCCAGGGCGATCTCGACGCGCTGGCGACGCGGGGGCGCTATTTGCAGATTAAGTATCGCGACGAGGACGACCCGGGCGCTTGAACGCGACCCGGCGAGGCGGCATGACCGACATCGGCGGAAACCGGCCATCGCGAGGAGCCCGGCGCGCTGCTGCCATCGGCGCAATCTACCCGGCGGTGGGTGAGCGCGGTCGAATAGCTCGCGTGCAACGCGTGGGAAACCTGGCTGCGTCTTGAGTGGGCTTCGCTCGCGAACTTGCTAGCTGATTAAATCAAATAGACGAAAGCACACGAAAATCGATGAGGAGCCTTCCATGAGACAGACCATCGGTTCGCGCACGCTTGTATTGGCCGCCCTTTCTCTCGCTCTCGCTGCTTGCGACGGTCAAAGCGGTTCATCCGGAAGTTCCCACGCGCGCCCGAATACTCCGCCGACAATTACGTCGGCCGCGACCGTGTCGGTCGTGGAGGACCAGGATCTCAGCTATCGTCTGACGGCAACCGACGCGGAAGGCGATCCGCTGACCTATTCCATCTCCGGCGGCGCGGATGCGTCGAAATTCAGGATCGACGCTTCAGGAAATGTGACTTTTGCCGCCCGGCCGGACTTCGACGCACCCGGGGATGCCGACGGGGACAATGTCTATGTCGTGCGGCTTTCCGTGAGCGATGGACGCGAGACCGCATCAATCGATCTGAAAGTCACCGTCGAAAACAGTCGGGAAGGCATCCGTGTGCGCCGGATCGCGAGCGGGTTCGTATCGCCCGTTGGAGTCATGTACGCGGGCGGCGGGGAAATCCTTGTCGCGCAGCGCGACGGGACCATTATCGGCATCGACCCGCGCACGATGGCGCGCAGGAACGCCGGGCGGCCGCCGATGTCCAAGCTCCAGCCGAACGGCCTTCTGGCTGTGACGGCAAACAGTTCCGTCAATCCTCCCTTCCCTTACAATCTGAACTATCTTTACCTGGATACCGCCCAGCGCCTGATGCTGACCCATTACCCCTCCTTTTCATTGCTGTTTGGTCTTAAGGAATGCACTGACGTGATCGTGCCGTATGTCGATCCGGCATCGCAAATCACCGTCGCGCTGGGCGGGGGCTCTTATGTAGCGGTTGGAGACACGCAGGCCGGGCCTTCAGGCGCGCAAGACCCCGCAAGTCCATTCGGCAAGCTCATTGCGGCGGGATGCGGCAGGGTCGATCTGGCTTCTGGCCTGCATGATGTGCGTGGGATCATCAGCTACACGGATCCTGTATCCGCTCGGGTCGGGCTCATCATCGCCGATCACGGGACGGGGGTAGCCGAGGAAATAAACTATCACCCACTTTCAGCCACCCCGTTGAATTTCGGTTCTCCCGCTCGCGAAGGATTTCAGAATCTCGGAGGCGCCGTTACCAATGCCGTCGACCCGGCTCTTGCCTATTCGCAGGGATCCAACCCAAGTTTCGGTGCCCAGATCGTCGGCGGGCAAGCCTATCCGGAAGGAGGTCGGATCGCATCTCTGAGGGGACAATATGTCTTCGCGGATCGCGCTGGAGCGATCTTGACGGCTCCGCTCAGCCGTCTTCGGTCGGGGCAGCCCCTGTCGGCGTCGGATTTTGTCGTAAGAACGGCGGATTTCGTTCCGGAATCGGGAACGATCGAACACCCGCTTCTCATATCCGCCGACAATGCGAATATTTACATCATGGACAGCGATGGCGAGCTCTACATCGTGGAGTCGCTGTCCTGACCGCAGCATGTCGAGGAAGGCGCAGTAGTTGCCGAGGTGCGCCCAGAGCGGGCGCACGATCCCGCCGGTTTCCCCCATCGTGCCTGCCGCAGTAGCAAAACGCCGAGTTCTAGCGGCTTCCCACCGCGGCCTCTGCGCGGTCGCGCAGGCGCTCGACCGCAGCGGCGTGGATGCTGGGGGAGGTGGCGAGCACGCCAAAGGCCTGTGCACTGGGCGTGTTGAACGCCAGTGGGCCGCCCAGGGCATCCGTCACCGCCGCCCCTGCCTCGCGCGCGATCAGCACCGCGGCGGCGACGTCCCATTCATTGCCCCAGCGGATCGTGGCGAGCAGGTCCGCCTCGCCCGCTGCGACCATCGCGATGCGCAGCGCGATCGAATTGGGCTTGGCGACCATCACCAGGTCGCTGTCGACCTTGGGTAGCTGATCGGCGGGCACCCGCGATCCCGCGAGCGTCTCGCGAGGCGTCACGGCGAGCCGGGTGCCGTTACGGAACGCGCCCTGCCCCGCCTCGGCATTCCAGACCTCGTCACGAGCGGGCGCGTCGAGCACGCCGATCACCGGCTGGCCGTCCTCGACCAGCGCGATCGACACTGCCCAGCCCGGTCGTCCGCGCAGATAGTCGCGGGTGCCGTCGATCGGATCGACCACCCAGATGCGCCGGCGGGACAGGCGGTCGCTATTGTCGGCGGTCTCCTCGGAGAGCCAGCCGGCATCGGGCAGAAGTGCAGCGAGCCGGATGCGAAGCAGCGAATCGACCTCGAGATCGACGTCGCAGACCGGACTTCCCGGCACCTTCTCCCAGCGTTTGAAATCCGTATCCCAGCGCGCCATGGCGAGGCGGCCTGCCTCCGCGGCGATCGCCGCAACTTCGGAGGCGAGGCCGGCCTCAGGCACCGGCGATCGTCATCCCATCGATGCGGATGGTCGGTGCGTTGATCCCGTAGCGGAACTCGAGATCGTTCGCCGGCGTCATCGCCAGGAACATGTCCTTCAAATTGCTCGCGATGGTGATCTCGGAGACCGGGCGGGTGATCTCGCCCTTCTCGATCAGGAAGCCCGCCGCCCCTCGGCTGTAATCCCCGGTGACGCCGTTGACGCCCTGGCCGATCAGTTCGGTGACGAGAACGCCATATTCGATCTCGCCGACCAGCGTCGCGGCGGGGATGTGGCCAGCCTCCATGTAGAGATTGGAGGGCGCCACGCCAGGCGCGCCGCCAATGCCGCGCGCGGCATGGCCGGTCGGCTCCAGGCCGAGCTGGCGAGCCGAGGCACTGTCGAGCAGCCAGGTCTCGAGCATGCCGGCATCGACCAGCTTGACCGGCTGGACGGGCAGGCCCTCGCCGTCGAACGGGCGCGAGCGCAGGCCGCGCGGTCGGTGGGGATCGTCGCGGATCGTCACGCCCTTGGCGAAGACCTGCTGGCCGAGCCGATCGAGCAGGAAGCTGGTCTTGCGCGTGATCGCGGCGCCGCCGATCGCGCCGAGGAAATGCCCGATCAGCCCCGCCGAGACCCGGCGATCGAACACCACCGGCATCGTCCCGCTGGGGATCCTGGCCGGATCGAGCCGGGCGACCGCGCGCTCGCCGGCCAGCCGGCCGATCGCCTCGGGCGCCTCGAGCAGGGCGGCATGCCGGGCGGAATGATGCGCATAGTCGCGCTCCATGCCGCCGCCCGCGCCGGCAAGCACGCTGGCCGAGATGCCGTGGCTGGTCTGGGCATAGCCGCCGGCAAAGCCGTGGCTGGTGGCCAGCGTCATCACCGAGCGCGAAGCGCCGGCGCTGGCGCCCTCGCTGTTGGTCACGCCCGGCACGGCGCGCGCCGCTTCCTCGGCCTGGCGGGCACGCTCCCTCAGGCTGGGCGGATCGACCCGGGCGCCGTCATCGAGATCGAGCATCGGCGGGCTGCCGTGGAGCAGGCGATCCTCGGGCGCGAGGCCCGCCCATTTGTCCTCGGGCGCCTCGCGCGCCATCGCGACGACGCGCTCGACGAGCATGTCGATCGCGGCGGCGCTGAGATCGGAAGTGGAGACGCTGGCCGAACGATTCCCGACGAACACGCGCAGGCCGAGCTCCTCGCTCTCCGAGCGCTCGACATCCTCGAGCGCGCCCATGCGCACCGAGACCGATTGCGAACTGTCGGCGGCAAACACGGCATCGGCGGCGTCGGCGCCCGCGGCGCGCGCCCGTGCAACGGCATCGGCGGCGCGTTCACAGGCTTCGGAGATGGTCAGCATCGCGCCGACTTAGGTATGCGCGGGCGCAACGTCAAAGCGTCTGACCCACGACCAGGCAGGCGGCGAACATCAGCAGCCCCGCATTGCGGTTCGCGCGGAAGCGGGCGAGTGCGCTGGCGCCGTCCTGCGGATCGAGCGTCGCGACCTGCCAGAGCAGGTGGAGCGCCATCGGAAGCAGCGCCGCCAATGCCAGCGGATCCGGGCGGAGCTGCCAGAAGGCCGCGCCCCAGCAGCCGAGCGCGGCGAGATAGAAGAGCGTCACCCCGCCCCGGACATGGCCGCCCATCGCGCGGGCCGAGGAGCGGACGCCGACCAGCGCATCGTCCTCGATGTCCTGCACCGCATAGATCGTGTCATAGCCGATCACCCAGGCGATGCAGCCGGCATAGAGCCATGCGAGCGGGAGCAGCGGCTGGCTGCCGATCTCGACCCAGCCGACCAGCGCAGCCCAGGAAAAGACCAGGCCGAGCCAGGCCTGGGGCCACCAGGTGATCCGTTTCATGAAGGGATAGGCGGCGACCGGCGCGATGCTGGCAAGCGCCACCAGCCGGGCAGGCCAGTGGAGCTGGAACCAGACGAGCAGGCCGATCAGGCAGAGCGCGGCGAGCCATGCCGTGGCCGCCTGCACCGATACCGCGCCGCTTGCCACCGGGCGGCTGCGGGTCCGCGCCACTTGCCGGTCCAGGTCGCGATCGACGATGTCGTTATAGACGCAGCCCGCACCGCGCATCGCGATGCTGCCGAGCAGCAGCCAGAGGATCAGTCCCCATTGCCGGACCGCACCGCCCGAGAGCGCGACGGCCCAGGCGCCCGGCCAGAAGAGCAGCCACCAGCCGATCGGCCGGTCGAAGCGGGCGAGCAGCGCATAGGGCCGCCAGCCGGCGGGAAGCAGGCCCACCAGCCCGCGATGCTCGGTGTCGGGAACGATCTGCTGCGCTTCGGCCATGGCCCGTCCTCCGCGCAGCCGCCGCAAAGATCAAGCCCGCAACAATCTGGCACATTTCTGCGACAATCGGAGTACAGGGGGATGTCGTCGTCATTTCACGCTGGAAACATTCGATGCGCCTCCTCCTTCTCGCCGGCCTGACGCTCGCCTCCATCGCCATGCCCGCCCTGGCCGACGATACGCCCAGTTTCTTCATCAGCCCGATGGGGGAGCCGTTCCGCGGGCACGACGCGCCCAATATCTGGTTCGACCAGGCCGACACCAACCATGACGGCGTGCTCACGCTGGACGAGATGGAGGCCGATGCGGCGCGCTTCTTCGCGACGCTCGACAGGAACAAGGACGGCGAGATCGATCCGGACGAGATCGAGATATACGAGACGCAGATCGCGCCGATGATCAGCGTCGGCAATGCCCCGCCCGAAGCGTCGTCGAGCTCCGACGACTCGGACGCCCCGGCGAAGAAGCCCGTCTATGTGCCGCAGGGTGCGGCGCGCTTCGGCTATTTCAACTATCCCGAGCCGGTGATCGTCGCCGACACCAATTTCGATCGCGGCGTGGACGCGCGCGAATTCCGCATCGCTGCCGACAAGCGCTTCGCGATGCTCGACAAGAATGGCGACGGCAAGCTGGAGAAGTCCGAGCTGCCCAAGCTCTCGCCGCCCGGCTTCGGACAGGGCAAGCGCGGCGGCGGCCGGGGCGGCATGGGCAGGCATGGCGGCGGCCGGCGTGGCGGCGGCGGCATGGGCGGTATGAGCCCGGGCGGCATGGGCTCGGGCGGCATGGGCTCGGGCGGCATGGGCCCAGGCGGCATGGGCCCAGGCGGCATGGGCCCAGGCGGCATGGGGGAGTGACGGGAGCCCGACGCGGGCGCTAGAGCGGTGCCATGCCCGCTACGCCCGCCTGGCCGCCCCAATCCGCCCCGCGCCTGTTCGTCGACGCCGAACTGTCCCCCGGCGAGATCCGGATCGACGGTGCGCAGGCCCATTATCTGATCTCGGTGATGCGGATCAAACTCGGCGAGGCGATCAAGCTGTTCGACGATCGCACCGGCGAATGGGCCGGCGTGGCGCGGCAGATCGGCAAGCGCGACCTGATCCTGGAAATCACCGACCTGCTGCGCGCCCGCGAGGCGGTGCCCGACCTGTGGCTGTGCGCCGCGCCGATCAAGAAGGGGCGGATCGACTGGATCGCCGAAAAGGCCTGCGAACTGGGGGTCGACCGGCTGGTGCCGGTGCTGACGCGGCGCAGCGTGGTCGACAAGCTCAATCTCGAGCGGCTCCGCACGCACATGATCGAAGCGGCCGAGCAATGCGGGCGCACTGCGCTGCCCCGGCTCGATGAAATGGTGAAGCTGTCCGCGCTGCTGCGCGACTGGCCCGCGGCGCGGACGCTGTTCTTCGCCGACGAGGCGGGCGGCGTGAACGCGATCGAGGCGATGCGCGACCATCCGGGGCCGGCCGCGATCCTGATCGGGCCCGAGGGCGGGTTCGACGATGCCGAACGCGAAGCGATCAGGGCGCATCCCCGGGCGATCGGGATCGCGCTAGGACCGCGCATCCTGCGCGCCGAGACCGCGGCCGCGGCGGCCGTCACGCTATGGATGGGCGCGGCGGGGGACTGGTGAGCTAGGCCGGGCGGACCAGCCGGCCCGCCCAGGCGAAGAAGCGCGGCACCGGGGCGTTGCGCTGCATCCAGGCGCTATATTCCCGATAGTCCGGATCGGCGCCCAGATGCTCTTCCTCGGTGCGCGCGCGCCAATAATAGATGCCGCTCACCACTGCCATGATCGCGGCGTTGCGCAGCCCCTCGATCCAGCCGGTGGTGGCGAGGAAGGGCAGGCCCGAGAGCCACCAGAACAGGTTCTTCGAAAGATAGGCCGGATGGCGGCTCCACGCATAGGGCCCGTGCGTGAGGATGCCGCGATGCGTCAGGTTCGAGAAGCGCAGGCCGAAGGCGATCGTCGCCCAGGCATAGATGCCGGTCAGCACCACCAGCACCGCGCCGAGCCCGCCCAGGATCCAGGGATGGCCGCCGAACCACCAGGTCCAGTCGGCGCTGCCGGTATGATAGTCGAGCACGCCGCCCTCATTCATCAGCACGAACGGCGGATAGCAGATCAGCGCCGCGGTCCAGCCCGCTGCGTGGGGATTGGCCGTCCGGATGTGCGAATCGAGCGGCCGCATCGTCAGGATGTAGCCGGCGGTGGCGAAGGCCACGTCGATCACGAACATGAACGCGATGCAGTAATTGGCGATCACCGCTGGGCTCTCGAACATCCGGTCGAAGTTCCAGCCGACGAAATCGGCGAAATTGGGCGGCACGATCGAGAGCATGAAGGCCAGGAAGAAACCCTTCACCGCCCAGCTGCGCAGATGGTTCTGGATCGCGCCATGGTCGATCGGCTCGTTCAGTCCCATCAGCCAGGCGCCGAGATGCCAGGCGCCGTCCCTGGGCTGCACCAGCTTGCGATCGAGCCACAGCACATAGGGAATGGAAAGCAGGAACAGCGCCGGCGCCGCCATTTCGATGCACCAGATCGAGAAGGCGAAATTGGCGTGGCGACCCGTCCACCAGAAGCGGAAGACGGCATAGATCAGCGCGATCCCGCCCCAGGTGAGCCACAGGCCGGTGAGCTTGGTGACCGAGACGTCGAGCGTGTCGCGCAGCGTCCGCTGCGACGACCAGTCGATGCCGGTCGAGGGGTTCAGATGCACCTTGTCGACCAGCACCGACCAGAGGATCATCGGAATGGCGCAGGCCAGGACGTTGACCAGCGAGGAATAGGGCCCGTCGAGCCGATAGATCGTCGCAAGGGCCGTCCACGCCGCCATGCCGGCCAGCCCCGCCAGGCCGACGCCGGTGCTCACCGCCGAGCGCGGGCGTGGATCGGCCTTGGCCTCGGCCGCCAGCTTGGGATCGTGATACATGGCCGAAACAGCTAGCGTGCAATGGTTAGCGTCCCGTTAGCATCTTCTCCCACTCCCACCGCCCGCCCCGGAGCGAAGAGGGAGAATTGCATTGTCCGCATCGACGGTCCTATGACCCGTTACGTCCAGAAGAGAGGTCGCTCCTGAAAATGATCCGCGCGCTCGCCGCAGTCGCCCTGCTCGCTTCCGTCTCCGCTCCCGCGCTCGCCCAAAGTTCTGCCGTGCAGAATTCGGCTCCGCAGCCGGTGGCGCACGTCAACACCATCCCCGATGCGCGCGACATCGCCTATCCGGGCACGCTGACGCTCGACATCGACGCGACCGACGTGGCGCGCGGCATCTTCAACGTGAAGGAGACCATCCCGGTCGCGAAGAGCGGGCACATGGTGCTGCTCTATCCGAAATGGATCCCCGGCAAGCACGGCCCGCGCGGCGAGATCGAGAAGCTGGGCGGCCTGGTGATCCGCGGCAACGGCAAGGTGATCCCGTGGAAGCGCGATCCGGTGGACGTGTTCGCCTTTCACATCGACGTGCCGGCGGGGGTGAAGAAGCTCGAGTTGAGCTTCAACTTCGTCTCGGCCACGGTGTCGGACCAGGGCCGCATCGTGATGACGCCCAATCTGATGAGCCTGCAATTCTTCTCGCTCAGCCTCTATCCGGCCGGCTATTTCGTCCGCCGCATCCCGATCGAGGCCAAGGTGACCTATCCCGAAGGCTGGACCGCCAGCTCGGCGGTGGACGCCAAGGTGGCGGGTCCGGTCTACACCTATGACAAGACCAATTATGACGTGCTGATGGATTCGCCGGTGCTCGCCGGCCGCTATTACCGCCAGCTCAAGCTCAGCGACCGCGTCTCGGTCGAGACCTATGCCGACACGCCCGAGGAACTGGCGGCCAAGCCCGAGCAGGTCGATGCGCTCAAGCGCCTGGTCGACCAGGCCGTGAAGACCTTCGGCGTCGAGCATTACGACCATTACCGCTTCCTGTTCTCGATCAGCGACGAACTGGGCGGGATCGGCGTGGAGCATCACCGCAGCTCGGAGAACGGCACCGGGCTGGGCTTCTTCACCAAATGGGACGAAAAGGCGACCAGCCGCAACCTGCTGCCGCACGAATACACCCATAGCTGGGACGGCAAGTTCCGCCGCGGCGCCGATCTGTGGACTCCGGACTATCGCGCGCCGATGCGCGGCTCGCTGCTCTGGGTCTATGAAGGCCAGACGCAGTTCTGGGGCTATGTCTTCCAGGCGCGCTCGGGTCTGGTGAGCAAGGCGGACACGCTGGAGGCCTATGCCGGCATCGCCGCCAACCTCGACAACCGGCAGGGCCGCACCTGGCGCCCGCTGGTCGACACCACCAACGACCCCGTCATCAGCCCGCGCGCGCCCAAGGGCTGGGTGAGCTGGCAGCGCAGCGAGGATTATTACAACGAGGGCCTGCTGATCTGGATGGAGGTCGATTCGATCCTCCGCGAGAAATCCGGCGGCACCAAATCGATCGACGATTTCGCGCGCATCTTCTTCGGCGGGCGCGACGGCGATTATGGCGAGCTGACCTACACGTTCGACGACGTGGCCGCGACGCTCAACCAGGTCCTGCCCTGGGACTGGAAGAAATTCCTCGACGAGCGGGTGAACCAGGTTTCCGAGCGGGCGCCGCTGAAGGGCTTCGAGCGCAACGGCTACAAGCTGGTCTATACCGAGCATCCCAACAAGGCGACGCCGAAGACGGCCACCGATCTTTCCTATTCGCTGGGCCTGTCGATCGGCCCGAAGGGCATTTCCGGCGTGATGTGGGGCAGCCCGGCCTTCGACGCGGGCATCACCCTCGCCGATGAGATCGTTGCGGTGAACGGCCAGGCCTTTACCGGCGACAAGCTGAAGGATGCAGTGAAGGCCGCCAAGGGCACGAAGGACCCGATCCGGCTCACCCTGAAGCGCGGTTCGCGCTATCGCGACGTGGCCATCGACTATCATGACGGCCTGCGCTATCCGCACCTCGAGAAAACAACCGAAGGAGAGGCTGGCCTGGATAAGCTCCTCCAGCCGAAATAAGGACTGGGGGGCGCAACCGCCCAGCTTAAGGAAAGCATAGCGTGCGTATCGATTTGATTCCGGTGGGTGACGATCCGCCGAACAGCCTCAACGTGATCATCGAGGTTCCCGTCGGCGGCGAGCCGGTGAAGTATGAGTTCGACAAGGCCAGCGGCGCCCTGTTCGTCGACCGCATCCTGCACACGCCGATGCGCTACCCGGCGAATTACGGCTTCGTGCCGCACACGCTCTCGCCCGACGGCGACCCGCTCGACGCGCTGGTCATCGCGCGCTCGCCCTTCGTGCCGGGCTGCGTGGTGCGTGCCCGCCCGATCGGCGTGCTCAAGCTCGAGGACGAGGCCGGCGGCGACGAGAAGCTGATCTGCGTGCCGGTGGACAGCACCTTCCCCTATTATTCGGACATCGGCGAGCGGCAGGACCTGCCGTCGATCGTGCTCCAGCAGATCGAGCACTTCTTCAAGCACTACAAGGACCTGGAGTCCGAGAAGTGGGTGCGCATCGGCCAGTGGGGCGATGCCGAGGAAGCGCGCAGGATCGTGATCGAGGCGATCGAAGCCGCGAAGAAGGCCAAGGAGGCCCAGGCCGCCTGACCCGCACGCTGGCCTGGCGACTGTGCGCAGTGGCCGGGCTGGCGACGCTGGCCGCGTCGATGGGGTTCGGGCGCATCCCGGGCCTCGTCGCCTGCGGGCCCACGCACGGGGCCGGGCCGATCATCGCGCTCGAACTGGTGCGCAGCCCCGCCGCGCTCGCCGAACTCTTCGGCGCCCCGCCCTGCTCCGCCATTTTCCAGGCCGCGCAGATCCGCGCGAGCTGGTGGGACGCGCTGGCCTTCATCCCCGCCTATGCCGCCTTTCTGGCGCTCGGCGCCCATGCGCTGCGGAACGGCGCGCGCCGCCTTTCGCTGGCGGCCATCGCCGCGCTGCTGATCGCGGCGCTCCTCGACCAGGTCGAAGGGCTGATCCTCTTCCAGCTCGTGCCGCACTGGCAGAGCCCGCCCGACCTGTTCGGCGCGCTGTTCCTCGCCGTGCGCAGCAAATTCGCGCTGCTGGGACTGGGCGAGCTGCTGCTCGCCGCGCTTGCCTGGCGCGGGCCGATCCCGGGCAAGATCGCCGCAATCCCCCTGGCGGGCGGCGGCCTCGCATCGCTCTGGCTCCTCTTCACCGCACCGCATGACCCTGCCATGATGCAGGCGCACAGCTATGCATGGATGGCGCTTCTGGCCCTTGCCGCAATCGGATCGCTGAACGCCCGCTGGGCGAGCCGGGCATGAGCCGGCGGCACTCCCGCCGCGGCCTGGGCAACGTCGTCGCCCCACCGCGCTTCCTGCTGTTCCTCGTGGTCACCTTGGTCGCCGGCTGGCTCGCCATCCCCCTGCTCGGCCTGCGCTTCGGGCTGATGATCGGGTTCGACATCGGCGCAGTCACCTTCCTCACCGCGATCGCCCCGCTCTTCCGGCAGGAGGCCGAAGGGATGCGGCAATCCGCCAAGCGGAACGACGCGAACCGTTTCCTGCTGCTGGTGATCACCGGGCTGGTGAGCCTCGTGATCCTGGCCGCGGTCGCCAGCGAGCTGATGGAGAAGGAGCGCACGCAGGACTGGGCGCTGTTTCTGATCGTCGGCACGCTGGCGCTCTGCTGGACCTTCAGCAACACGATCTATGCGCTGCACTATGCGCATCTCTTCTATTCGGAGAAGGCGGGCGGCGGCGACAGCGGCGGCGTGACCTTTCCCGAGACGCCCGATCCCGATTACTGGGACTTCGTCTATTTCTCCTTCTGCCTGGGCATGACCTTCCAGACCAGCGACATGAACATCACCAGCCGCCGCATCCGACGTGTGGTGACCGCGCATTGCCTGGCCGCGTTCGTGTTCAACCTGGGCATCATCGCGTTCAGCATCAACGTGCTGGGTGGAGGCTAACGGGCTGCCCGCAGCACCGTCGATCCGCAAGTATCCGAATTGGTCCCTTATCCGACTTCGCAAGACAGTTGCGAATCGAAATAATATACCCCCATCGGGCGCGAGTCGGTTTTCCATCTTCCCTTGAAGGAGGCAGATGATGCTGCAACTCCACGCCAATATTCGTGCGATACTTATCGGATCCGTCGGCAGTATATTACTGGGCGGATGCCAGAATACGGTGATCCTGCATTATCGCCAGCCGGCCAACTGCTACCTGTTCGACAGCAACCCGACGGGTTCTCCGCACACGACGACGTCGGCCGGTTCGGGCATGTTCCTGTTCTACGACATCGTCTCGATCGAGAACAAAGCGTCGGGCGCGAAGGACTTCAACTTCAATCCGGCGAAGTTGTTCGCCAATGGCGATTCCAAGGGGAACACGGTGCCGGGGACGCCCGGCGCCTCGTTCACGTATCTGCTGACGGGAAATGCCGCGTCCAAGCTGGTTCCCAAGGGCACGACCTCGGGGCCGCTGGGCCGGGTAGTGATCAACTTGCCGAGCGACGATCCCGCCGCGCTCAAAACGGCCCAGATGAACCTGCTCTACAAGAGCGCCTCGGGCGAGAGCGTGCTGCCGGTACGCGATGCCGGACCGGCGCCCAAGTTCCTCGACCCCTGCACTCCGGCCAATGTGAACGCGTTGCCCTAGCCTGCCAGCCCGTCATCCCCGCCCGCGCGGGGATGACGGAAACCGAGTCAAGAACCTGCCCGGGTTCTCCGCCGGGCCCGCTTCCGGGCCCCGAGCTTTTTCGGCGGCGCGCGCCTGGCGGCCTCGATCGCCAGCAATCCCCAGCGGCGCAGCGCGTCAGCATCGTCATAGGTCTCGTCGGGTGCCCGGCGATAGTTGAGCGACTGGACCTTGCCATTCTCGCGCGTGACCGAGAACCGCTCGGCATCGCCCCAATCCGCCGCGCTTTCCGCGTCCGCCTTGAGCCATAGCGCATCGAAGGCGAGGATCGCGAAGGCCAGCCCGTCCAGATAGAGCGCGGCGCCGCCAAACAGCCGCTTGGACGTGACGGTGCCGACCGGCGCCATCGCCTCCTTGACCCATTCGACCAGGCCCTGGTCCACCGCCATCAATGCCCCGCCAGCTCGAGCACGGGCACGCGGGCGACGGCATCGGGGATCGGCAGCACCCAGGCCATCGGAGTATCCCGTGATCGCATTGCCTCACGAATAGCCGCTTCCCATCTTCTCGCGCAATGCTCAGCGCCCGGCCAGCGCGACGAGCGCATCGCCGGTGACGCGCTGGACGGTCCATTCGTCCATCGCCTGCGCCCCCATCGCCCGGTAGAAATCGATCGCGGGCGTGTTCCAGTCGAGCACCGCCCATTCGAAGCGTCCGCAATCCCGATCGAGCGCGATGCCGGCCAGATGGCGGAGCAACGCCTTGCCCGCGCCCGAACCGCGCGCGCCGGGCGTCACGTACAGGTCTTCGAGATAGATGCCGGGCTTGCCCGTCCAGGTCGAGAAATTGTGAAAGAACAGCGCGAAGCCGACAGGCTTGCCGTCGAGTTCCGCGATCAGGCTCTCGGCGACGCGGCGCCCGAACAGCGCATCGTGCAGCATCGCCTCGGTCGCCACCACGGCATCGGGCTCACGCTCATAGACGGCGAGCTCCCGGACGAGATCGAGGATCAGCGCGACATCGTCGGGCGTGGCGGTACGGATGGCGATCATGAAAGGGCGGGCTCCACTTCGGGCTCGGCGATACCGGGCCGGCTGCGTGCTGCCATCCAGCATCCCGCGACGATCAGCAAGGTGCCGGCGACAGTGACGAGCGTGAGCGGCTCGCGGAAGAACAGCCAGCCCATGATCGCCGCCCAGATGAAGGCCGTATATTCGACCGTGAGCAGCACCTGTGCCTCCGCGCGCGCATAGGCCCAGGAGAGAAGCAGCAGCGACGCGACCGCCAGCGCGGCGGCGAGCGCGACCAGCGGCCATTGCCCCGGCGCCGGCGCCACCAGCAGCCAGGGCGCGGGCAGCGCGAACAGGGCGAGGATGAACCAGTTCTGGAAGAAGGCGATCTCGATCGGCCCGGCCTGCTGCGCCTGGTGGCGCGCGATGACGAGATTGACCGCATAGAACAGCGCGGAGACGAGCACCGCCGCCATGCCGATCCCCGAATCGGGCCGGTGCGGCGCGCCCAGCTGGCCGGCGAGGATGATGCCTACCCCCGCCAGCCCGAGCAGCGAGCCCAGGACCGAACGCGCCCCGATCCTCTCCTTCAGGAAGATCGCCGCGAGGCCGAGCGCGATCAGCGGTGCGATGAAGGTGAGCGCGATCGCCTCTGCCAGCGGCACGCGGACGATCCCCCAGAAGAAGGCGATCGCCATCACCGCGATCACTGCGCTGCGGATCGCATGGATTGCCAATATGCGCCGCGCGGGCAGGCGCGGCCGGCCAAGGGCGAAGAGCGGCGTCATGATCGTCACGCCGACGACGAGCCGCCAGAACAGCGCGGCATAGGCGCCGATGGCAAGGCTGAGGCCCTTCATCACCGCATCCATGATCGAATAGAGCGCGATGCCCGCCCCGGCGGCGAGCAGGGCCGCGAGGATCGGAGTGGCACGCGACATGGTCAGCGGATCATGCGGATGTCGAGGCCGATATCGGCGGATGCCATCCGGGCGTCTGCGGTGAGGATCGGCAATGCACTGAATCTGCCTTGCGCCAGGCAGCTCCGATCACCGAGCGACAGGCCAAGATGCCTGGTGAGCGGGCGCAATCTCGCCACCTCTATCGCATGTGCCTCCCGAAAGGCTTGAACGCGAACCCCGTAGGAAATCGCGATTCCATATACCAGGTCCGGATCAGCGCCGCCCTCCGACAATTTGGTGACCACCTCACACAGATTGACGATCGACATCTCGGCCCCGCGAACCACCGCCGCCACTTGCTGGGCGCCCGATTCCCCGAGCAGCAGGGCGAGGAGCACGGAGGCATCGAGGACGAACATTATTCGCGTTCGGCCTCCGCACGCTTGTCGGCAATGAAGTCGTCCACCGTGACGGGATGCGTGATCATCGCGCGGATCTTCTGCTGCCCGTCCCGGATGACCTGCATATGCGTCTTGACCGCGAGCGAGCCATCGGCGGCGCGATCGAGCACCAGCACATCCCCGTCCTTGATCCCAAGCTCGCGGCGCAGCTCCGCGGGGATGACGATCTTGCCGCCGGCGATCACCTTGGCGTGATAGGTCATGTCAGGCCCTCCAGGACCTGATATATAGCATGAGACCTATTCTGCCGCCACTGCGGCGGCACCATTTGCCGCCTCGATCTCCGCTGCCTTGGCCTCGACCAGCTTGACGATGTGATCGAGCATGTCTGCATCGTTCACCGTGTGATCGGTTACGCCGGACAGATAGACCATGTGCTTGCCGTTGCCGCCGCCGGTAAGGCCGATATCGGTCTCGCGCGCCTCGCCCGGGCCGTTGACCACACAGCCCAGCACCGAGAGCGAGAGCGGCGTGCGGATGTGCTGGAGCCGGTCCTCCAGCGCCTGGACGGTACGGATCACATCGAAGCCCTGGCGCGCGCAGCTCGGACAGGAGACGACGCGGACACCGCGGTTGCGGATGCCGAGCGCCTTGAGGATCTCGAAGCCGACGCGCACTTCCTCCTCGGGCTCGGCCGAGAGGCTGACGCGAATCGTGTCGCCGATGCCGAACCAGAGCAGCGAGCCGATGCCGATCGCGCTCTTCACCGTGCCGCCGACAAAGCCGCCCGCCTCGGTGATGCCCAGGTGCAGCGGGCAATCCACCGCATCGGCGAGCTGCTGATAGGCGGCGACGGCGAGGAACACGTCCGACGCCTTCACCGCGACCTTGAATTCGTGGAAGTCGCGGTCCTGGAGCAGCTTGATGTGGTCGAGCGCGGATTCGACGAGCGCCTCGGGACAGGGCTCGCCATATTTCTCGAGCAGGTCCTTCTCGAGACTGCCGGCGTTGACGCCGATCCGGATCGCGCAGCCATTGGCCTTGGCGGCGTTGACCACTTCGTTCACTCGGTCGGCGCTGCCGATATTGCCCGGGTTGATGCGCAGGCACGCAGCGCCGGCATCGGCAGCCTCGAGCGCGCGCTTGTAGTGGAAATGGATGTCCGCGACGATCGGCACGCGCGCGGCGCGGACGATCTGCTTGAGCGCCGCGGTCGATTCGACATCGGGGCAGGAGACGCGGATGATGTCGACCCCGGCATCTTCGCAGCGGCGGATCTGGTCGATGGTCGCGCGGGCATCGGAAGTGGCGGTGTTGGTCATGGTCTGCACCGTCACCGGCGCATCGCCGCCTACGGGGACGTTGCCCACCATGATCTGACGGCTGGGCCGCCGGACGATATCGCGCCAGGGACGTACGGACATGGGCGCCATATACGCTCGCCCCGCGCCCGCGCCAACCCGGTGCGGTTTACGCGATGCTAACAGGCGCGGTGCTAATTCTCCGGCTCGTTTCCAGGATCAAGGCCTCGCGCGTTGCAGCACGACCCACAATTTGCTGCCGCCCCGCGCCCCGGCCAGCGCCACTACGGCATGGACTGGCTGCGCATCGCCGCCTTCGCACTGCTGATCCTCTACCATATCGCCATGGCCTTCTCGCCCTGGGACTGGGTGATCAAGACCAACTACGCCTTTGGCTGGCTGATCCCGCCCATGGCGCTGCTGACGCCCTGGCGCCTGCCCCTGCTCTTCGCGGTCTCCGGCTATGCCTCGCGCAAGCTGTTCGACCGATCGGCCGGTGCGCGCGACTTCGCCCGCTCGCGCGCGCTGCGGCTGCTGGTGCCGCTCGCCTTCGGCATGGTCGCACTGGTGCCGCTCGAGATGTGGGTGCGAGTGATGGAGAATGGCTATCCCCATGGCTATCTTCATTTCTGGGCGCTCGACTATTGGCGCTCCGGCGATTTCTGGGGCCGGGAGTTTCCCAGCTGGGAGCATCTGTGGTTCGTCGCCTATCTCGCCGCCTATTCGCTGCTGCTCGCCGGCGTACTGGCGCCGGGCGGCGGCCGGGCGATGCGCGCGATCGGCACTGCGGCGGACTGGCTGGCCAAGGGCCACAGGCTGCTCTGGGTGCCGGTTCTGGTGCTTGCCGCGGCGCGGCTGGCATTGCTGTTCGTCGCGCCCGAGCGGCAAGGGCTGCTGCGCGACTGGGGCGGGCACTCCCAATATGTTCCGATCTTCCTGTTCGGCTTCGCGCTGGCCGGCGCGCCGCGGCTGTGGCCGGCGGTGGCGCGCTGCTGGAAGCCGGCGGCGGCGATGGCGGCACTGGCCGGCGCGATCATCGTCACCGTCGAGCTCCTGTGGCCGGGCACGCGCGTGCCGCCGCACGAAGTGATGGCGCTCGACCGCGCCGCACGCACCGCCATGGCCTGGGGCATGATCCTCGCGCTGTTCCACATCGCCGAGACGCGCTGGAACCATGACCACCCGCTACGCAAGCCGCTCGCCGAGGCGGTGTTCCCCTTCTACATCGTCCACCATCCCGCGATCGTCCTGATCGCCTGGTATTCGCTCCCGTTCGGCCTCGGCGCGCCGGCCGAGTTCGCGCTGCTGCTCGGCGGCACCGGCGCCGTGTGCGCGGCGACCTATCTGATCGGCCGGCGCATCGCCTGGCTGCGGCCGCTGATCGGACTCAACCGGCTGGCGCGGCGCGGCCACTCTGCTAGGGAGACGGCGCCTGCCAATGGAGTAGTCTGATGCGCCTTCTTCTGATCCTCGCGGCCCTGTTCGGGTTCGCCGCGCCTGCCAATGCCTATTGGGAATATGGCCATCAGACCGTCGCCGCGATCGCATGGCGCAACGTGACTCCCGCCGCGCGCGCGAAGATCGCCGAGCTGCTCCGCCATACCGACCTGCTCAAGACCGAAAGCTGCCCTGCGACCAATATCGAAGAGGCGTCGGTCTGGGCCGATTGCATCAAGAAGCTGGGCGCCGACTGGCGCTATGCGTCGGTATGGCACTATCAGGACGCGGACGTCTGCAAGCCCTTTGACGTGACCGCCGAGTGCAAGGACGGCAATTGCGTCTCCGCCCAGATCGAACGCGACGTGAAGATCCTCAAGGACCGCAAGGCTCCGCAGGTCGAGCGCGTGAAGGCGCTGCTCTTCCTCGTGCATTTCGTCGGCGATATCGGCCAGCCGCTCCACGGCGCCGAGCACGACCATGACGCCGGCGGCAACAAGGCGATGGTGAGCTATGGCATCTACACCACCGACCGGCTCAACCTCCATTCGGTATGGGACGGGCTGCTCGCCGAACGCGCCATCACCTCGGGCCCGAACATCGTGCGCACCTATGGCCGCAAGGACCGCGCCGCGCTGGGCGGCGGCTCCGTGCAGGACTGGGGCAAGGACAGCTGGGAGCTGGCCAGAACCGTCTATGCCGATCTGAACGGCGGCGATGCCTGCAAGCCGATCACCGGCCGCGTCGCGATCAGCGAGGCGATGATCGAGAAATGGGTGCCCGAGGCCCGCACTCAGGTGATCAAGGGCGGCCTGCGCCTCGCCCGGCTGCTCGACGAGGCGCTGGCCTAGTCCTCTCCGCCCCAGCGGAAGCGCCAGCCGCCGTCGGTCTTGACCGCGACGAGCCACAGAAAGGCAGCAACCAGCGGCACGAGCAGCACCAGCCACAGCCGGTCGCGCTGCGCGGCCTGGTGCGCGATCAGGCCCGCAATGCCGCCAAAGCCCAGGGTCGCCATCCAGCCCTGCCAGGTCGCCGGCACCGCACCGAAACCGAAACGCTTGGGCCGGAACCAATAGCCGGGACGGACGCCGCCCAGGCGCGTGTCGAAATGCCGCGAGAACCTCATGCGTCCGCTCCCTCCGAACCGTTCGGGGCCGGCGAGCCGTGCAAGGCACCCTGGACGAACGATGCCGTCACGGCGATCCCGCCCGGCGCGCCGCACGGCGGCTCTCGATGCAGCTTCACGATCATTCGCCTTCCTCCTTCGCCTTGGGCGGGCGCCCGCGCCTGGGCCGCACCGGCTCCGCCAGTTTCACGCCGCGCCGCGCCAGTGCCTCGCGCAGCAGGCATTCGACCTGGGCATTGATGCTTCTCAGGTCGCTCGCCGCCGAGCGCTCGATCGCCGCATGCAGGGCAGGATCGAGGCGCAACGGAAAGGCTTTCTTCTGCGGCGACTGGGACACGGGTTACGCCTTGCGCATCACTGATAGAGCGAGCCCGTGTTGACCACCGGCTGGGTATCGCGCTCGCCACACAGCACCACCATCAGGTTCGAGACCATCGCGGCGCGGCGCTCGTCGTCGAGATCGACCACTTGCTTGGCGGAGAGCTGGGCGAGCGCCATCTCCACCATGCCCACCGCGCCCTCGACCAGCGTCTGGCGGGCGGCGACCACTGCCTGGGCCTGCTGGCGGCGGAGCATCGCGCCGGCGATCTCCTGCGCATAGGCCAGATGCGTGAAGCCGCATTCGTCGACGGTGATGCCGGCCACGCGCAGGCGGGCGATCAGCTCCTCGCGCAGTTCCGAGCCGACCTGGTCGTGATTGCCGCGCAGCGTGACTTCCTGGTGCTCAAAATCGTCATAGGGATAGCGCGAGCCGATCGTGCGCACCGCCGCCTCGATCTGGACGTTCACGAACGCCTTGTAATCGTCGACGTCGAACAGCGCCTGTGCGGTGTCGGTCACGCGCCACACCACCTGTGCCGCCATCTCGATCGGATTGCCGCGCAGATCGTTCACCTTGATGCGCTCGGAAATGATGTTGTTGGCGCGCACCGAGACTTTCTTCTTGCTCATCCACGGCCAGGTCCAGCGCAGGCCGGTGGTGCGATCCGTGCCCCGATAGTCGCCGAACAGCGTGACCACCGCCGCCTGGTTGGGCTGGAGCAGGTAGAAGCCGCAGAGGACGAACAGCTCGATCAGGATCGAGACCAGCAGCCAGGAAATCACGATCCAGTCCGCCATCCGGTCGATCTGGGTGAACGCCCCCGCCGTAGCGGCCAGCGCGACCAGCAGCACGATGAGCATGCCATAGCCGCTCATCGTGATCGCGGACTTCTCGCTGCTCTGGCGCAGTGCCGGAGCGGCGCTACGAAGGTCGGTCATCACTATCTCCCGAAATTATGATATCGTATTTATATCGAATCCCTTCGCTCCGCAAGGTGGAATCGGGCGATGTTCAGCTGAGGCTCATTCAGGCCTCGCGAGGATCGCGCGATCTCGATCGGGGGAAATCGATGCGACCGCTTCTGCCTGCTCTCTATGCGGCCCTGCTGCTGCCTGCCCTGCCCGCTTCGGCCCAATCCGCTCCGACCAGGTCCACGCCGGCCAAATCCGCGAACGCAGCGATCCCGCGCGACGCGGATGCGGCACTGGCCGCCACCGTCGATGCCGGCGGCTCAGGCGCCACCGTGCTGATCGCGCGGGGCGACACGATCCTCTATCGGCGCGCGCGCGGCATGGCCGAAACCGAGCTCGGCGTACCGATGGCGCCGGACCAGATCTTCCGGATCGCCTCGATCACCAAGAGCTTCACTGCCGCACTGATCGTGCAGATGGCCGAGCGCGGCGAGGTCGCGCTCGATGCGTCGGCGGTGCGCTACCTTCCGGAGCTGCCGCTCGATCCGCGCATCACGCTGCGCCAGCTGCTAAGCCACACCGCCGGAATCGCGGAAAATGACGCCACGCCCCAGCCGCCCTTCGGCCCGGGCGAAGTGCCGTTGGCGCAACAAGTCGCGCGGATCGCGGCGCGGCCGCTACGCTCGGCCCCGGGCACCGAGCAGCGCTATTCCAACTCGGGCTATATGCTGCTCGGCGCCGTGATCGAGAAAGTGACGGGCCAGTCCTGGGACGAAGCGATGCGCACGCGCCTGTTCGTGCCGCTCGGGCTCGCCGACACCGCCTATGACCGCCGGGACGCGATCGTGACGCGGCGCGTCGCGGGATATACGCTGGCCGAGGGGCAGCTCCGCAACGCCGCCGCCTTCAACATGTCGCTCCCCAAGACCGCGGGATCGCTGCGATCCTCAGCAGCGGACCTGATGCGCTGGATGCGGGCGCTGGCGCATGGCCGGGTGGTGAGCGCGGCCGGCTTCGCCCAGATGGCGCAGCCCGCGCTCGCCGGCGTGCCGCTGCAACAGCGCTACGGGCTGGGCCTCTATATCTGGCAGATCCGCGACCAGACGGCGATCGGGCATACCGGCCAGATCGACGGCTTCGCATCGGCGCTGCTCTATCTGCCCGTGTCGGACACGGTGATCGTGGTGCTCGCAAACAATGATACGTTCGATGCGCAGACGCTTGCCCGGCGCATGGCGGCGGCGGCCCTGAGCAAGCCCTATCCGCTGCCCGGCGCCGAGCGGGCCCTGCCGCCGGAAGCGGTCGCCCTCGCCGGGACCTATGGCAGCGATCCAGCAACGTCGCGTACCCTGGCGTTCGCGGAGGGCCGTCTCACCCTCGTACGCGAGGGACGCCCGGCGATCCCCCTCATGCTCGACGCCCGGGGCGACATCCGCTTCATCCCGGACGAGATCAGCTATTTCACCCCGGTCCGCGACGCGGCCGGCAAGGTGATCCGGCTCGACTATTTCGCCAAGGGCGAAGGCCCGGCATTGGCGCTGGAACGGGTGAACTAGCCGCCGGGTACGAAAAGGCCGTCGGAGTTCCCCCCGACGGCCCTTTCCGGACAAGCTGCGCCTCAGCTGATGACGATCGTCACTGCGCGGCGGTTCTGCGCCCAGCTGGCATCGTCCGAGCCGAGCGCGATCGGGCGCTCCTTGCCATAGCTGATCGTGGTGATCCGCGCAGGCGAAATGCCGCGCGAAGCCAGGTAATTCTTGGCCGCATTGGCACGGCGGTCGCCCAGCGCGAGGTTGTACTCGCGGGTGCCGCGTTCGTCGCAATGCCCCTCGATCGTGATCCGGGTGTTCGGGTGGCTGTTCAGCCACTGCGCCTGGCTGTCCAAGATCGCCCGCGCCTGGGGATCGATGTCGTACTGGTCGAAGGCGAAATGCACCGTGTCGCTCGCCACTTCACGGCGGAACTGCTCGTTGATGGGCGCCGCGACCGTGTCGCTGTCGCCTTCGCCCGTATTGACCGGGCCGGTTTCCGACGGCGCGGGCGGAATCGTGCTGGCGTCGCGCTTCTTGGCGCAGCCCGCGGTGGCGATCAGCGCGATGCCGAGCACCAGGCCGGTCGTGATCTTGGACATGGTCTTTTCTCCTTCTCTCATCGCACCCGGGCCGCTTGCCAGGGCCTTAGCACGGATGACGTGACGTTTCAGGGACGAATCGGTCCCCAACTGGGATCCGATCCGTCGAGCGGCGTCGGAATGCGCCGCGCATTGGTGCCGGTGAGGTCCACCGACCACAGGTCCGGCCGGCCCGAACCCTGAGCCGAGCGGAAGAACATCAGCACGCGGCCGTTGGGCGACCAGCTCGGCGCCTCGTCGCCCCAGCTGTTGGTCAGCAGCTTCTCGCCGCCGCCGCTCGGGTTCATCACGCCGATACGGAACGCCCCACCGCCGGTGCGCGTGAAGGCGATCAGATCGCCGCGCGGGCTCCATACCGGCGTGGCATAGCGCCCGCCGCCGAAGCTGATCCGGTGCTGGTTCGAACCGTCGGCGTTCATCACGTAGATTTGCTGGGTGCCGCTGCGATCACTCTCGAACACGATCTTCGAGCCGTCCGGCGAATAGCTGCCGCCGGTGTCGATGCCCGGCGAGTTGGTGAGCCGCTGCGGCTCGCCGCCCGCCGACGCGATGCGATAGATGTCGGTATTGCCGGCCTGTGCCATCGAGAAGAGTACATGGCGTCCGTCGGGCGAGAAGCGCGGTGCGAAGCTGAGGCTGACATTCGAGACGAGCAGCCGGTTCTCCCGCGTTCCCATGTCGTAGACATAGATGGCCGGCTTGCGCTGCGTATAGCTCATATAGACGATCGCGTTCTGCTTCGGGCTCATGCGCGGCGTGAGCACGATCGACTGGCCGTTGGTCAGGAAGCGGTGGTTGGCGCCGTCCTGGTCCATGATCGCCAGCTGCTTGCGGCGCTTGTTCTTCGGCCCGGTCTCCGCGACATAGACGACCTGGCTGTCGAAATAGGGCCCTTCGCCGGTGAGGCGGGTATAGACGGCGTCGGCGCATTTGTGCGCGGCGCGGCGCCAATCGGCCGGCGAGACGACGAAGCCCTGGCGGACCAGTTCGGTACGTGCCGCCATGTCATAGACATAGCAGCCGATCGTCAGCGAGCCATTGCCGTTGGCGCGGACATAGCCCTGGACCAGCGCCTGACCGGTCACCCCGCCCCAGGCCGAATAATTCGGCGCCGCGACTTCGGCATAGGCGATGCTGCGCGTCGCGTTCGGGCCCATCGTCTTGAACAAGCCGGTGTTGCGCAGATCGTCGTCAATCACCTGGGCAAGCTTCTGGCCGAGCTGATCGGTTGGGCCTGCCGGCGTCTGCGCCACTTCCGAAGTGGGAAGGGCCGGGATGATGATCGGCAGCGGCGCGGTCATGCCACCCTCGACATCGACCACCAGGCCGCCATCCTGGCCCGGCGTGGGCGTCGGCGCGGGCGCGGTCTGCTGCGGCACGGTCTGCGCCTGCGCGGGGCCCGTCGCCGCGGTCGCGATAAGGGCAATGGCCATCGCCGTCATGGTGCGCATCATCATGGGTTCCTCAGGACTTGATTCGATAGCGAAGGGTAAAGCTCTTCCAGCCATTGGGCACGTCGTAGAGCTCCAGGGGCAGCCCGCGCAGCGGCGAGCAGCCGGCGAAGATCGCGCGCACCGCATCGTCAACGCGCGTCACATAACGTTGGTTCTCGTCGTCCACGCCGTCGTGGCGGACGATACGCGGCGGACTGGAAAGCGATCCGTCACGGTTGATCTGAAGGTTCACCACCGCCCAGATGCGGTCGGCGCCCGGGCCGGGGCTCACCTGGCGATCGGCGCAAGGCTGGACCTGGCGCTGGATGGCCGAGCCGATATTCGCCGCGGCTTCCCTCGACATCACAGCGCCCGGCGGATTGGGGTTCGTCGCCGTGTTCGGCTTGGGCCCGCCGCCGATATTCTTGATCATGTTGTCGAGATCGAGGCTCGGCTTGCGATTGGGCTCGGGCCGCGTGCTCGGGCTGGTCGGCGCCTTGACCGGCTTGGCCGGCGGCTGCGGTTTCGCGTTCGGCACCGGCGCCGGGGCCGGCTTGGGCGGCGCGGGATTGGGCTTGGCGACCTCCGGCTCGGGTTCCGGCCGGGCCGGCGCGGGCTGGGGCGCGCCGGGGGCCGGCTCGGGCGCATAGTCGATCTTCTGGTCTTCGGTGCTGACCGCCGGCGTCGTACTTTCGAGCGCGACCTTGTCGGCCAGCGTCACTTCGATCGGCTGCGGCTTGAGCTCGGCCGGATTGGGCGTGGCGAGGAAGCCGACCGACAGCACGCCGAAAAGCACCGCGTGCCCGATCAGCGCAACCGTCAGCCCTGCTCCCTCCGCCCGATCCATCACGGCTTGGCGCTCGCATCGGTGATCAGCGAGACGCGGTTGAGCCCGGCATGATTGAGCTCGCCCATCACCTTCATCACCTTGCCATAGCCCAGGCCCTGATCGGCGCGCAGGAACACTGCCGCCGGCTTGCCGTCCGGGCCCGGCGCGCGGCCGGCGATTTCCTCGAGCTTGCCGGGCAGCGCCGCGTCCGAAGTCAGCGCGTCGTCGACAAAGATCTGGCCCTTGTCGTCGATCGAGATCTGGACCGGCTTCTGATCCTGATCGAGCGGCTTGGCGCGGCTCTCGGGCAGGTTCACGGGCACGCCCGCGGTAAGCAGCGGCGCAGTGACCATGAAGATGATCAGCAGTACCAGCATCACGTCGACCAGCGGCGTGACGTTGATCTCCGCCATGGGCTGGCGGCGGCCGCGGCCCTTGTTCGAAGGGAGGTGCATCGCCATCGGCTCAGGCCTCCATCTCCAGGCGGCGGCTCAGCGTCGCGTGGAAACCATCGGCAAAGCGGTTGAGCCGCGCCTCGACACGGTTCACGCCGTGCGAATAGCGGTTGTACGCGATCACGGCGGGGATGGCGGCGAACAGGCCGATCGCAGTGGCGAACAATGCCTCGGCAATGCCCGGCGCCACCACGGCGAGCGACGAGCTCTGCTCCTTGGCGATGCCGGTGAAGCTGCGCATGATGCCCCAGACCGTCCCGAACAGGCCGACGAACGGCGCAACCGAGCCGACCGTGGCGAGGAAGTTGAGGCGATCGGCCAGCTTGTCGATCTCCTGCGCGATCGTCGCGCCCATCGCAGTGGCCAGGCGCTCGCGCGTGCCTTCGCGGTCGATCGCCTTGCCGCTGGTCGAGCGGCGCCATTCGGTGACGCCGGCGGAGAAGACGCGGGCGATCGGCTGATCGCGGCCGGCAGCGCGGCGATGGAATTCGTCGATATCGTCGGCTTCGCGATATTCCGCCTCGAACCGGTCGATCGCCTTCTTCACCGCGCCGACCCTGAAGCCGAACGACAGGATGATCGCCCAGGTCCAGAGCGAAGCGAGCAGCAGGCCGATCATCACGGCGCGAACCACCCAGTCCGCCTGCAGGAACAGGCCGATCGGCGACATGGTGGTGGCGTCGGTGCTGATGAATTCCATGATCGGTTCAGTTCCCCTTGAAGACCAGCGGCGCGAAACGTTCCATCCACGCCGCCGGCTGGCGGCGCGGACGGCCGGACGGGGCGACGAACACCGCCTCGATCTCCGCTTCGGCCACTATGGTAACGTCGCGCATGACTCGTTGATGAATGTCCACTGCGGCAGGGCGCAACCGGACCAGCCGGCTGACCACCACCAGTTCGTCACCCAGGCGCGCCGGCGCCCGGTAGCGAATGTTCGCCTCGCGCAGCGCATAGGCGCCCTCGCCGGCTTCGTGCGCCGCCCGCTGGTCGATGCCGGCAAGGGCCAGCATATCCGAGCGGGCCCGCTCCATGAACCTGAGATAGTTGGCGTGATAGACCACCCCACTAAGGTCGGTGTCCTCGAAATAGACACGCAGGACGAAATGATGCTCGAGGCCCGCGAAGCGGCCAGGGGCGAAGGATACGTCCATGGCCGGCCACCTAACCCAGCGACTCCGCCGGGGGAACCCCTCACCTCAGTCGAACAGCCCTTCCTGCGCGGTGGACGGCGGCGTGAGGCCCAGATGCTTCCATCCCGCCGCGTTGAGGCAGCGCCCCCGGGCCGTGCGCGCGATCATGCCGATCTGGATCAGATAGGGCTCGATCACTTCCTCGATCGTGTCGCGCGGCTCGCTGAGCCCCGCCGCCAGCGTCTCCACTCCCACCGGGCCGCCCTTGTAGATGTCGGCGATCATGGTGAGGTAGCGCCGATCCATCGCGTCGAGACCCAGCGCGTCCACTTCGAGCCGGGTGAGCGACTGGTCCGCCACCCGGGCGTGCACGACCTCCTCGCCCAGCACAGTGGCGAAGTCGCGCACCCGGCGGAGCAGCCGCCCGGCGATGCGCGGCGTACCGCGCGAGCGCCGCGCGATCTCGTGCGCCCCGTCCGGAGCGACATGGAGATCGAGCAGCCGGGCGGCGCGGGCGACGACGCGCTCCAGCTCGTCGACTGCGTAGAAATTCAGGCGGACCGGGATGCCGAACCGATCCCTGAGCGGCTGGGTGAGCAGCCCCTGGCGGGTGGTCGCGCCGACCAGGGTGAAGCGCGGCAGGTCGATCCGCACGCTGCGCGCCGACGGCCCTTCGCCGATCATGAGATCCAGCGCGCGATCCTCCATCGCCGGATAGAGCACTTCCTCGACGGCGGGATTGAGCCGGTGGATCTCGTCGATGAAGAGGACGTCGCCATCCTCGAGATTGGTGAGCAGGGCCGCGAGATCGCCCGATTTGGCGATCACCGGACCCGATGTGGCGCGAAAGCCGACGCCCATCTCGCGCGCGATGATCTGGGCGAGCGTGGTCTTGCCCAGGCCCGGAGGGCCGAAGAACAGGACATGGTCCAGCGCCTCGCCACGCGACCGGGCGGCATCGATGAACACGCGCAGATTCTCGCGCGCCGCCCGCTGGCCGACGAATTCGTCAAGGCTCTTCGGGCGCAGTGCGGCATCGACATCGTCGATGCGGCGGGCGGAGGAGAGGAGGCGATCGCTATCGGTCATGCTGCCGCCCAAAGCGCCTCATATCCCTTGTCGGTCAACACTTCGATCGCCGCGAAACGCCGCTGGAGGTAGCGGAGCACGTCGCCGGGCATCGCCGCCCGCACCTGCGCCAGCGTTGCGTCGACCCCCAGGCCGGGCAAATGGACCGACACGTGCGCATCCCCCAGATAATGGCGTGCGCGCACCGCCGCGGCGGGATCCCCGAAGAGATAGTCGAGGAAATTATAGTCCTGCTCGAGCCGGCCATGATCGAATATCATGTCGCGGCCATGATCGATGCGGAACGGCGCGCCGACATCGCCCGCCTCGAACGTCACGAACTCCGACGGCGGCTCGCCCGGTGCGGTCCAGCTGCGACTGCCCTGCCAGCCGGGCACGAGGGGATGATCCACCTTGCTCATCCCAGCAGCCCGCTCAGCAGCGCCGGATGGAAGCTCCATCCCAGGAAACCGCACAGCCCCATGAACAACCCGAAGCCGCCGAACGCCCAGGCGGCCCAGAGCAGCCAGCCACTCTCCACCAGTGCGGCCACGGCAGCGATCGAGATGGCGGTGGAGACCGATGCGTCGCTCGCGTCGAACTGGTCGTCATGCACGTTCAGCGCATCGTAGAGATCGCGCTGCGCCTTCGCATCGGCGGCGAGGCCCGGCGCCTCCGCCTTGTATTTCGCGATGTCGCGGTCAAGCCCGGCGAGCGCCGGGGCCGCGCGCTTCGGATCGGCCAGCATGGCGATCTGGAGGCGGCTACCCTCGGCGATGTGCAGCTTGGTCTTGGCCGCCTGATACTGATTCCACTTGTCGACCGAATCGGACTGGGCCTGCTGCATCGCCTGGACGATATTGCCGTCCTTGATCCCACACACCCCCATGAACACGGAGAGCACGACCACCGTGATCGCCACCTTCCGGTTGAGCGACTTGTCCTTGGCCTCGGCGCTGACTTCGATTTCCATGGATCTTCCCTAGCCCTCCCACCGGGACAGCGCGAGGCGGGAGGCTGGCGCGACGCCGCGCCGCCGGTCTAGAGCAAGGCCATGGCGCGCCCGGACCTGCTGCTGATATCGTCCATCCCCACCCCGCTGCGCGCGGCGCTGGCCGAACGCTATACCCTGCACGAAGGCGATCCGCCGCCGGGCGTCCGCGCCATGGTGGGCGGCGGCACGGCGCGGATCGACGCGGCGCTGCTCGACCGGCTCCCCGCGCTGGAGATCGTCGCGCTCCACGGCATCGGCCATGACGGCGTGGACCTTGCCGCGCTGCGCGCCCGCGGCGTGCGGCTGACGCTGACGCCCGACGTGCTCACCGAAGACGTCGCCGACCTTGCCATCGCACTGATGCTGGCCGTGCAGCGCCGGGTGGCGGCGAACGATGCCCTGGTGCGCGGCGGCGGCTGGGCCGCGCCGCTCGGCCGGCGGGCGAGCGGACGCCGGATCGGCATCTTCGGGCTGGGCCGGATCGGCCACGCCATCGCGTTGCGCGCCGCGCCCTTCGCCGGCACGCTGCTCTACGGCGCCCGCAGCGAGAAGCCGGTGCCGTGGCGCTTCGTGCCCGACATCGCCGCGCTGGCCGGGGCGAGCGACGTGCTGATCCTCGCCGCGCCGGGCGGGGAGGAAACGCGGGCCATCGTCGATGCCGCGGTGCTGGACCGGCTGGGGCCGCAGGGCGTGCTGGTCAACGTCGCGCGCGGCAGCCTGGTCGATGAGGATGCGCTGATCGCGGCGCTGGCCGAAGGGCGCATCGCCGGTGCCGGGCTCGACGTGTTCGCGAACGAGCCGCAGGTGCCCGCGGCGCTCAGGGCCATGGACCAGGTGGTGCTCGCCCCGCACCAGGGCAGCGCCACCGAGGAGGGGCGCATGCAGATGCGCGCGCTGGTGCTCGCCAATCTCGACGCGCATTTCGCCGGACGGCCGCTGGTGACGCCGCTGCTTTGAACCATGCTCAGTCATGCACGATGTCGTCGCCGGTGATCTCGACCCAGGCGTGCCTGCGATTCTCGAACACCGAGAAGCCGGGCGCCGGGAAATCGGGATCGGCGAAGGCGCCGATGGGAATCGCATAGGTCTCCGGAAAGGCGGCGTTGCGATACCAGACAGCGCCGCCGCAGATCGGGCAGAAATGGAATTCCGCGGCCCGGCCGCTCTCGCCGACATGCTCCCAGCGCGTCGAACTGCCGGTGAACGTCACGCATTCCACCGGAAAGCGTGCCTGTGCCGCAAAGGCCGAGCCGCTGCGCCGCTGGCATTCGAGGCAATGGCAGACCGAGATGCGCACCGGCTCCCCCTCGCACACAGCGCGGAGCTGGCCGCAGCGGCAATGGGCGGTGCGGCGAGTCATTTCGCCGCCTTGCGCAACGCCAGCCGCACCAGCGCGTCGAGCGTTGCACCGGCGCCCAGTTCGTCGGCTGCGGCGTTGACGGCGGCGCTCGCCTCGGCCGGCTTGAAGCCCAGGTTGAGCATCGCCGAGACGGCGTCCTGCGCCGCACCGCCCGCGGCAGGCGCCCCGGCGCCACCGCTCCCCAGGGCCACGCCCCCGGCCTTGTCCTTCAACTCGTTGACGATGCGCTGGGCGAGCTTGGGACCCACGCCGTTGGCCCGCGCGATCATCGCCGAATCGGCGCGCGCCACGGCGGTCTGCACTTCCTCGGGCGACAGGATCGAGAGGATCGCCAGCGCCACCTTGGCGCCGACGCCCTGCACGCTGGTGAGCAGGCGGAACCAGTCGCGCTCGCTCGCGGTGGCGAAGCCCATCAGCCGGATCGAATCCTCGCTCACCAGCATCTCGGTGTGGAGCGTGACCGATCCGCCGGTGGCACCCAGCGCGGCGATCGTCCTGCCCGACGCGCCGGCGAGATAGCCGACGCCGTTCACGTCGATCACGACATGATCGAGCCCCGTCGCTTCCAGCCGGCCCTTGAGGTGCGCGATCATGCCCGGCCCTCCGCGCGGAAGCTTAGGAAGTTCAGGCCAGGCGCGCCCCGATTCCCCCGCAGCGCCCGGCATCCGGCGATCAACGGGCAAGCGGAGCAAGGACGGAGACGCACGCGCATGCCCGGTACATAAGCGGAACAAGCGGGTATAGGAAAGCGAAATCACCGCGGCTTCGCGGGCATCGACGCCGGCCAGGGCCATGCTAGGGTGGCGCCGGGGCACAAGCGGGGGGAAATCGAAATGGCGTTCTGGAACGTGGATCTGACCACGGAGGACGGCGCGCTGGGCGCCGCGCAGCTGGGCGGCTATGCCTGTTTCGTCGCGGCCGCGCTGAGCGCGCTTGCGCTGCTGATGCTGGGCGGCCTCCTGGGAACGCGCGATGCACCGGCGCTCGCGATCGTGCTGGGCGCGGCCGCTGCGGAGATGGTGATCTTCGCAGTCGCGGGCTTCCGCCTGCATGCCGGGCGCGGGCTGGTGTGGGGCGGCGTCGCCGCGCTGCTGCTCGTTCTCGAATTCCTGGGCAAGCTGGCGATGCTCAACATCATGGGCCTCGTCATCAACGCAGTGCTCACGATCGGCGTGATCAACGGCCTGCGCGGCGCGCGGGCGCTGCGGCGCAAGGCGTTCGACGGCGACGAGACGGCGGGGATCTTCGAATAGCCCCTGGCGGAACGATCGCCGCCTTCCCACCTCCGGGACGAGCATGTTGGGGGAAGGCAGATGATCGTCGCGCTTCTGGGATTGTGGTTCGCGCTCCTGCTTGCCGGCGACACGCCGGTCGGGCGCCTGATGCGGCGCGCGCTGGTCGAATGGCCGGCGGCACGGCTGGCGGGAATCCGGCGCGAGGCAGTGATCATCTGGATGATCCTGGGCGCGATCAGCCTGCTGTGCTTCTGGTTCCTCGAGGAGGAAGGGCTTCGCATCTTCTCCATGGCGCTGCCCGAGATCGCCGGCTGGCTCACCCTGTTCGAGATCGGCACGCTTGTCGATACGATCCTGGTGGCAGTGCTGGCGGCATCGACGCTGCGCTTCGGTGCCGTGCGGCACTGGATCGCCGCCCGGCTGCCCGTCGCCCGGCGGGCAAGGCGCACGCGGCGCGCCCGGCCGGCGGCACGCGCTTCCAACGATGACGAGGACGGGCCGGCCCTCGCGCTCGCCGCCTAGGCCGAGAGCGCGAGCAACTATCTGATTTCCCATTGTCATCCCGGCCTTGAGCCGGGGCGCCCCCCAAGACAATGCGTCCTTGGCCTGGTGCCTAGCGCATCCCGAGACGCGCGCTCGCCAGATGGTGGGCGTGGCAGATGGCGACGGCGAGCGCGTCTGCCGCATCGGCTCCGTCGATCTTCACGCCCGGCAGCAGCACCTGCACCATCGCATGGACCTGCTCCTTCGCGGCATTGCCGAGGCCGACCACCGACTTCTTGACCGTGCTGGGCTTGTATTCGCCGACGTCGATGCCGGTCCGCGCCGCGGCGCACAGCACCACGCCGCGTGCCTGGCCGAGCTTGAGCGTGGACTGGGCGTTGGTGTTGACGAACACCTCCTCCACCGCCGCGGCCTGCGGCGCGTGATCGGCGATCAGCGCGGCGAGCATCGCGTCGAGATGCGCGAGCCGCCGGGGCAGCGGCGCCTGGGTGTCGGTCTTCAACCGCCCGTTGGCGAGATGCGACAGGCGGTTGCCCTCGGCACGGACCAGGCCCCAGCCGGTGGTGCCGAGGCCGGGATCGAGGCCGAGGATGATCATCGCCAAATCCGTCCCGAGCTGGCCTCGGGGAGGATTTGGATCAACCCAGCTTCTCCATCACGTCGTCCGAGACTTCGTAATTGCCCCAGACGGTCTGGACGTCGTCGTCGTCGTCGAGCGCGTCGATCAGCTTGAACAGCTTGGCGGCGTCTTCCTCGCCGACATCGACCATGGTCTGGGGGCGCCAGGCGAGCTTGGCGCCTTCGGCCTCGCCCAGCACTGGCTCGAGCGCCTTGGCGACTTCGTGGAGCGCGTCCAGCGCGGTCCAGATCTCATGGCCTTCCTCGGACGACGCCACGTCCTCGGCCCCGGCCTCGAGCGCCGCTTCGAACACCTTCTCGGCGTCGCCGGCCTTGGCGGGATAGTTGATCAGGCCCATCCGGTCGAAGCCGTGGCTCACCGAGCCGGCGGTGCCGAGATTGCCGCCATTCTTGCTGACCGCGGTGCGCACATTGGTGGCGGTGCGGTTGCGATTGTCGGTCAGCGCCTCGATGATCAGCGAGACGCCGCCCGGGCCGAAGCCCTCGTAGCGGATCTCTTCATAGCTCTCGGTATCGCCCTTGGTCGCCTTGTCGATCGAGCGCTGGATATTGTCCTTCGGCATCGACTGCGCCTTGGCCGCGTTGATCGCGGCGCGCAGGCGCGGGTTCATGTCGGGATCGGGCAAGCCCATCTTGGCGGCGACGGTGATTTCGCGGCTGAGCTTGGAGAACATGCTCGAGCGCTTCTTATCCTGCGCGCCCTTGCGGTGCATGATGTTCTTGAACTTGGAATGGCCTGCCATTGCGCTCTCATGTGAAACTGGTGGCGCGTCTCTAGGCCAGGCACGGGGCCATGGGCAATGGCTGCCCGTCCGCCACCCCGGCGAAAGCCGGGATGGCGGGGAGCGCAGCTCAGATGCCCAGCGCCTGCTTGTAGGTCTCGAGCAGCATCTCCGCTTCGTCGCGGTGGTGCTTCTCCATCTTCCGCAGACGGACGATCGAGCGCATCGTCTTCACGTCGAAGCCGGTCGACTTGGCTTCGGCATAGACGTCCTTGATGTCGTCGGCGATGCCCTTCTTCTCTTCCTCGAGCCGCTCGACCCGCTCGATGAAGAGGCGCAGCTGTTCGGCGGAAATCGAATCGGACAAGGCGGAAGCTCCTGGAGAATGAGAGTCGGGAAAGCGGCGCGATTATCGGAGCCCGCCGCCACGCTCAACCCCCAACCGCGCCGAGCATCCCCGCCGATTGCCCCGCGCGGCCGCCCCCGCTATCGCGAAGCCATGCCCCCTCTCCGCCGAATCGCGCTTCTCGCCGCCGCCGCGCTCGTCCTGCTGCCCGCCATCGCTCCGGCCCAGAACCGGCCCGCGGCGCCGGCACCGGCCAAACCCGTCGCGCCGGTGCAGCTGCCGCCCGCCATGCGCCTGCCGACCCGCCCGGCGCCGGCGTCCGCCGACAAGCAGCCCTTCGCCGCCGAGATCGCCGCGTTCGAAGCGCGCGACGCCGCGGCAATGCCGGCCAAGGGCGGCACGCTGTTCCTCGGCAGCTCGAGCATCCGGATGTGGACCGACCTCGCCCGCGATTTTCCCGGGCGCAACGTGATCAATCGCGGCTTCGGCGGCTCCACCATTCCCGACAGCGTCCGCTATGCCGATCGGATCGTCATGCCCTATGCGCCGAAGACGATCGTCTTCTATGCCGGCGACAACGACCTGGAGGCCGGGCACACCCCCGAGGAGGTATTCTCCGATTTCCAGGCCCTGGTGACCAAGGTGCATTTCAGGCTGCCGGCCACGCGCATCCTGTTCATCGCGATCAAGCCCAGCCCGTCGCGCTGGCGGCTGATCGACGGGATCCGCGCGACCAACACGCTGGTGCGCGACTATGTCGCGACCGACCGGCGGCTCGGCTATGTCGACATCTTTCCGGCGATGCTGGGGGCGGACGGCAAGCCGCGCCCCGAACTCTATCGCGAGGACGGGCTGCACATGACGCGCAAGGGCTATGACATCTGGCGCAAGGCGGTGGCCAAGGCGCTGCGCTGAACCTAGCGCCCGCCTCGGCGTCCGACGATCTCAATGGCGATATAGGTTCCGATCCGGTCCTGGAATTCGAGGACCGCGGCACGATATCGCGCCGCCTTCTCGACGTCCCCGGACATCGCGCCGAGCAGAAGCTGCTTCCCCAGATCGACGATCACGCCCGCCAGGGTGACGCCGGTGACGGCATATTCGACACCGCGCAGGACATCTTCGAAACCCGGCGTGAAACTGACGTTCCGCGTCGTCTCCAGGAAGCGCGCATAGACGGGATCGACCTCCCGGATCCAGCGATTGGCAAAATCCAGGACTTCGTTGGCCTTGGCCTTGAAGCCGGGCTCATGGCCGATTTCCGGCTCCAGAATGTCCAGGGCGGCAACGCAGGCGCGGGCGATCGCTTCCGGAGAATCGAACCGCGCCGCGTCGAACAGGCGCCCCTCGCGGATCAATTCGACCATGTGCGCCTGATGTGCCCGCGTTGGGCCCAGCCATGCCTGATGACTCAATCGAGAATTCATTTCGCCCCTCCGAATCGATCGAAGGAACAAGGATAGACCTGATCGAAGCCCGCGTTGTTACAGCCTGGCCGATTTCTATCGCCCCGGCTCGGTCATCGAAGGCGGGTCGCTGGCCGGGAAGCTCTGATCAAGCGCTTCGTCCAGCTTTTCGTCGACAGCCTCGTTCTTCTTCAGGCTCGCTTCCATCCGCGCGATCTGCTCGGGTGTGGCTTCGACCTGGTGGCGCTCCTTCCACTCGGCGAAGGGCATACCGTAAATGATGCGCCGCGCCGAGTCCCGCGTGATCGCCGGATCGGCCTCGGCGATCCAGTCGGCCAGGCAGTTGCGACAGAAGCCCGCCAGGCCCATCAGGTCGATGTTCTGCACATCGGCGCGATGGCGGAGATGGCGGACGAGGCTGCGGAACGCCTGGGCGGCTGTAGCGTCATCCAGCTGGTCGAGTTCGTCCATTTATCACCTCCACGGTTGATCCTCCGGGATATGAGACTAGAGGCACCGAGGCACAAGCCGAGGATATGACAACGATGACAAAGGCAATCAGCCCCCGCACGCGCAAGGTTCGCATCCTCGCCACGCTCGGCCCGTCGAGCAACACGCCCGAGATGATCGGGAAGCTTTTCGAAGCCGGTGCCGATGCGTTCCGGATCAACATGAGCCATGGCGACCAGGCATCGAAGGTACCGCTGTTCGAGGCGATCCGTGGCCTGGAGCAGAAATATGGCCGCCCGACCACGATCCTGGCGGACCTGCAGGGTCCGAAGCTGCGCGTCGGCAAGTTCGCCGACGGCAAGGTCCAGCTGGTCACCGGCCATGAGTTCATCCTCGATCGCGACAAGACGCCGGGCGACGCCACCCGCGTCGAATTGCCCCACCGCGAGATCTTCGAGGCCGCGCACGAGAATGCCCGCCTGCTGCTCGACGACGGCAAGCTCGTGCTGCGCGTCGTCTCGGTCGCGCCGGACCGGCTGACCACCATCGTCGAGGTCGGTGGCCCGCTGTCGAACAACAAGGGCCTGAACGTGCCCGACATGGTGCTGCCGCTCGCCGCGCTCACCGAGAAGGACCGCAGCGACCTCGCCTTCGCGGTCGAGCAGGGCGCCGACTGGATCGCGCTCAGCTTCGTCCAGCGCCCCGAGGACCTGATGGAGGCCCGCCGGCTGATCGGCGGCAAGGCGGCGCTGCTCGCCAAGATCGAGAAGCCCTCGGCCATCGCGCGACTGGACGAGATCGTCGAGCAGTGCGACGGCGTGATGGTCGCACGCGGCGATCTTGGCGTCGAGTTGCCTCCGCAGACCGTGCCGCCCCTCCAGAAGCGCATCGTCGAGACCGCGCGCCGCATGGGCCGCCCGGTGATCGTCGCCACCCAGATGCTCGAATCGATGATCGAGAGCCCATCGCCGACGCGCGCCGAAGTCTCCGACGTCGCCACCGCCGTCTATGACGGGGCCGACGCGATCATGCTCTCGGCCGAAAGCGCCGCCGGCAAATGGCCGGTCGAATCGGTCGCGATGATGAATTCGATCGCCGACGCGGTCGAGCGCGACCCCGCGCATGGCGATCGCGTCCACTTCACCGTGACGCGCCCCGATCCCACCACCGCCGACGCGCTGGCCGAGGCCGCGAAGAACATTGCGCGCACCGTCTCCGCCTCGGGCATCACCTGCTTCACCAGCTCGGGCTCGACCGCGCGGCGAATCGCGCGCGAGCGTCCGTCGGTGCCGATCCTGGTGCTCACGCCCAAGATCGATACGGCGCGCCGGCTCGGCCTGCTCTGGGGCACGCATGCGGTCCACACGCGCGACGTCGATTCGTTCGAGGAGATGGTCGCCAAGTCGAAGCGGATGGCGCTGCGCCACCACATCGCCGCGGCGGGCGACCGGGTGGTGCTGTGCGCCGGCGTGCCGTTCCGGACGCCCGGCTCGACCAACGTGCTGCACGTGGTGACTCTGGTCGGCGACGAGCTGAAGAACCATCCGGGCCGCGAAGGGCCGGACGCGATCTGAGGTCTGTGATTCCCCTCCCTGCAAGGGAGGGATTAGGGGTGGGTGGCTGTACGCGTTACGGCAAGGTGCGGCCCTGGGCTTCAGTATCGCCGGGAACCTGCCCACCCTCTGCCCCTCCCTTGCAGGGAGGGGGCTTCAAAGCAGCCCCAGCGCCTTCAGATCCACCCGCAGCTTGCCGGCGCCGGTGAAGTGCAGGGCGTGGATCCCCGCATCCGCCGCCGCGGCGACATTGGGCAGGCTGTCGTCGATGAACACCGCGTCCGGCCCCTCCAGGCCGAATCGGCGCAGCGCCAGCGCGTAGATTGCGGGATCGGGCTTCACCAGCCTCTCGTCGCCCGAGACGACGATGTCGCGGAAGCGATCGAACAGCGCGGCTTCGCGCGCGCGGAACGGCGGCCAGAACTCGCCGGAGAAATTGGTGATCGCGAAGAGCGGCACGCCGCCGGCATCGAGTTCCCCGACAAGCGCGGTCATACCGGGAATCGCCGGCCCCAGCGTCTCGCCGAAGCGCGACCCCCAGGCGGCGATCAGCGCTTCATGCTCCGGAAAGCGCGCGCGCAGCTCCGCCGAGGTTTCCGCGAACGGACGCCCCGCATCGTGCTGGGAATGCCATTCCCGAGTGACGACGTTCGCCAGAAACGCTTCGAGCGCCCGATCGTCCTCGATCAGGCGCTCGTAGAGGAACCGAGGTTCCCAGTCGAACAGCACCTTGCCGACATCGAAGATGACGGCGCGGGGCTGGACCACGCGAATCAGCCCTGACGGGCCTTGAAACGCTTCTGGGTCTTGTTGATGACGTAGATGCGCCCACGACGGCGGATCACGCGGTTGTCGCGATGCCGATCCTTGAGCGACTTCAATGAATTCACGATCTTCATGACCGATTCGCTTCTCAAACTATAGGAATGCCGGAAAGAGGGGCTCGCCTAGTGGCCGATGCCCGCCAAGTCAAGGCAGGAGTCGCCCCCTGGCCCTGCGGAACCGACTCGACCTGATCCGTGTTGGAGGGCAAACGGAGACGTTCCGTTCGCGAAACAGGAGTTCGTCCGCGTGAAGAAGCCGCTCAGCATCGCCCTGCTCGCCGCGCTGGGAGCCTGTGCTCCCACCTATCGCCCGCAGCCGATCGACGTCACCCGCTATCATCTGGGTGCGCCGATCGAGCGCACCACCGTCGCGGTCGAGCCGATGGCCAACACCGATTCGTTCGGCCCCGAATATCAGACCTATGCCGATGCGGTGCGCGCCGAGCTGGAGCGGCTGGGCTATGTCCAGTCGGTGAGCAGCACGCCTTCGGGCTATATCGCCGCGGTCGGCTTCCGCCGCACGAGCAAGGGCGCCTTCAAGGAGCGGCCGCCGGTCACCATCGGCCTGGGTGCGGGCGGCGTCAGCGGCGGGCGGCGCGGCGGCGTGGGCGTCGGCGGCGATGTCGGCTTCGGCATCGGCGGCAAGACGCGCGAGCTCTATCAGACCGAGCTGTGGGTCCAGCTGCGCCGCCGCAGCGACAACACCACCGTGTGGGAAGGCCGCGCGCAGAGCAGCAGCGTGAGCGGCACCGATCCGGATCAGCCCGGCGCCGCGGCCGCGCGCATGGCCAAGGCGCTCTTCAAGGACTTCCCCGGCGAGTCCGGCATCACTATCACCGTGAAATGACCATCCAGATCAATTCCGGCTTCGATTCCGGAAACATCCGCGTAATCGGCATCGAGGGCGACCGCGTCGACCTCGAGATCGTCACCGATCACCTGTCCGACTTCTACCAGTGGTTCCACTTCCGCGTGGCCGGGGCGAAGGGGCGCACGCTCACCTTCCGCCTGCTCAACGCCGGAAGCGCGGCCTATGCGTTCGGCTGGCCGGGCTACAAGGCGCGCTGGTCCACCGATCGCGAGGCGTGGCGCACGGCCGAATCGAGCTATGCCGACGGCGTGCTGAGCTTTACCAAGGCGATCGACACGGATCTCGTCTGGTTCGCCTATTTCGCGCCCTATTCGATGGAACGGCACCACGACCTGGTCAGCCGCATGGCACTGATGCCGGGCGTGTCGCACCGCGAGCTGGGCAAGACGCTCGACGGCCAGCCGATGGACCTGCTGACGCTCGGCACCGGGCCGAAGACGGTGTGGCTCTATGCCCGCCAGCATCCGGGCGAGACGATGGCCGAGTGGTGGATGGAAGGCGCGCTCGAGTTCCTGACCGACCCGACCAACGCGATGGCGCGGGACCTGCGCGAGAAGGCCGTGTTCCACATCGTGCCGAACATGAATCCGGACGGCTCGCGCCGCGGCCATCTGCGCACCAACGCGGCGGGCGTGAACCTCAACCGCGAATGGCATGCGCCGACGATGGAGAAGAGCCCGGAGGTGTTCCTCGTCCGCGCGGCGATGGACGAGACCGGCGTCGACTTCGCGATCGACGTGCACGGCGACGAGGCGATCCCCGCCAATTTCCTCGCCGGCTTCGAAGGCATCGCGTCGTGGACCGACGCGCATGGCGAGAAATTCTACGAATATGCCCGCCGCCTCGCCCGGGCGACGCCCGATTTCCAGCTCGATCTGGGCTATGAGAAATCGGCGCCGGGCCAGGCCAATCTCTCGATGTCGACCAACCAGCTCGCCGAGCGCTTCGGCTCCGTATCGATGACGCTGGAAATGCCGTTCAAGGATCACGAAGTGAACGCCGATCCCGAATTCGCCTGGTCGCCCGCGCGCTGCAAGACGCTGGCCCATTCGTGCCTTGAGACTTTGGCAGGATTTATCGACGAAATCTGAGCCGGAGGAAAACAACAAGGGGAGCCGGAAATGGAAATCCGCGAGGGCGGACTCGACGATATGCGAGTCCGCGGGCTGCTGGAGCGGCATTTTGCCGGAATGCTGGCCAATTCGCCGAAGGACAGCACCCATTTCCTCGACTTCTCCGGCCTCGCCGCGCCCGACGTGACCTTCTGGACCGTGTGGGACGGCGAGGACCTGCTGGGCTGCGGCGCGCTGCGCGAGCTCGATCCGGAGCATGGCGAGATCAAGTCGATGCGCACCGCGTCGGAACATCTGCGCCGCGGCACCGGCGCCAAGCTGGTGGGGCACATCCTGAGCACCGCCCGCTCGCGGGGCTATCGGCGCGTGAGCCTGGAGACGGGATCGGGCGATGCCTTCGATGCCGCCCATGCGCTCTATCGCCAGTTCGGCTTCACCGAATGCGGGCCCTTCGGCGACTATCGCGAGGATCCGTTCAGCCGCTTCCTGTCGCGGGTGGTCTGAAGGATCAGTGCAGCACCAGCCGGGCGACCGGCAGGGCCGGCGTGACATAGGCCGTCCGCTCCGCCTCGATCGCCTCGACATGGGCAAGGCGGTTGTGGAGCGCGCCCGGATCGGGGAGCAGCGGCACTTTCGCAGCGCCGCTGCGGCGCGGGCGGGCCGGCGGCATCGCGCGGCGGGCGTCGTCGGCCATCGGGGTGAAGCGCGGCGCTTCGGCAGCGATCTCGGTGAGCAGCCTGGTCGCCTGCGCGCCGATCTGGCGGACGCGTGCCTTGGTCACGCCGGTATCGCCCGAGACCTGGTCGAGCGTGGCGCCGTCGAACAGGCGGCCCTCGACGATCTCGCGGTCGCGGCGCAGCCTGGTCTCGAGCTTCTCCAGCTCGGCGGGGTCGCTGATCCTGAAACGCGGGCCCTCGCCACGGGCCACGAGCTTGACGCGCGGTCTGCGGCGAAGGGCTTCGACGCCGACCTTGCGGAGCTGTTCGACATAGGCGTCGATGAGCTGGGCGACGGCGCCTTCTGCGAGATAGTCGGAAGCGCCGGCCTCGGTGCGGGCGACGGCGTCCTCGTCCTCGATCATCGCCTCGGGGGAGACTTCGTCGCCGTCGGGCGAAGTGGCGAGGGCGGAAAGCGAGACAGTGGTGGCCTCGACCTTCCTGGCGGAGGGGCGCTGGTCGGTCATCAGGCGGAAGCGCAGGCTCTGCAGCTCGCCGCGGATCTGCCAGTTCACGAAAGTGGTGAACTGGGCCTTGGCGGGATCATAGGATTCGATGGCGCGGTGGACGGCGATGGCGCAGCACTGCTCGGCATCCTCCCAATGCGCAGTCAGGCCGTATTGGCGCACGAAGTGGCGGATGCGCGGGGCGATCAGCTTGAGGATCTGGGCGAAGGCGCGATCGACCGCCACCCGCTGCCGGTTCGTCTGGGCCGCGTCCTTCGGCAGGTTCTCGAGAACGGTGGCGACGGCTGCCTCGAGCGCGATCGTGATCTTCGACATTGCTAAATCCCCTGTTTGTCCGGGCCCGCCGGGTCTCGGCTGCCGTTCACAGGGGCAACATGGCTTCTAATCCTTTAACAGAACCCTTAAAATCCTATATGTAGTCCTACCAGTGCCGGATTTTTCCCATGGCGGTGCGATCCATACAACGCATGGAAAATATGTGATATTTATGGATTTCGGCGCCTGAAAGGCTGCCGGTCCCATCATTATAGGATAAAATAATTTAGCTGGCGAATTGTTCCGGGCGGATTCGACGATCGATGAATCCGAGCAGCCATTGGCGGTGCGCCTGGGTCGCGCTGCCTGCCGCGGCGATTCGCTGATCGGCCGCGCCGCCGCCGATCTGGGCGGCCAGCAGCATGCGTGCGCGGCCCGGCTCGATGCCGCCGGCGAGGAACTTCCTGGCGTCACCGAGCCCCAGATGATGGGTGAGATAGGCCGACTTGGCCAGGGTCTCGGCATCGGTGTGGACGCGGATGCCCGATTGCTCGAGCCGCGAGAGATTGACCTTGGCGAGATCGGCCACGCCCAGGATCGATGCCTGGCCGTCATAGCGCATGGCCAGCAGCGCGCTGCGGGCGCCGGGCAGCACCTGGCCGCGTCCGTCGAGCCAGCCGCGCTCGGAGGCGAGTTGGTTGAGCCAGGTGCCCGAGGTTTCGGCGAGATGTTCCCAGGTGCCGCTGAGGAACTGGCCGAGCCCGGCCGCGCTCGAGCGCGGGTTGCGCGACATGACGTTCCAGCTGCCGTCGCGGCCCTTGGCCGCCTCGGCATCGACGATCGCGGCGAGCGCGGTCGCGGGAATGCCGGTGCGCGCCTCGGCCATGGCCAGGGCGGGGGCGAAGCGCGTATTGGCGCCGAGCGCGAGGCCCGAGGCTACCGCGCCCCCGGCTACCGCGACGGTCGCTTCGGTGCCCATCATCGCGGCCATCTTGCGGCTGCTCTGCTCCGCGGCGTCGCCGATCGCGCCCGTCAGATCCTCGACGCAGTCATTGGCGAAATCCTTGCCGGCTGCTTTCCGGTGGCAAGCACAGGCACAGCCGCAATTGCAGCCCTGCACGCCGCCGGCCTGGCCGTTGATCCGGCTGCCGAGCAGGTCGAGCAGCGAATCTCCGCTCAGGCCGTTCTGGCCGATGCTGTTGCCCTTGCGATCGTCGCGCTCGCCGTCGCCCAGCGCGGCGCGCCACAAGCGGCTGGCGAGCTCGGTCTGCGCTTCGGTATAGATCACCTTGGCGCGATTGGCCGGGCTGAGCTGGGAAAGGTCGGCGCGCGGGATCATGCGCTGCGCTCCGCGTTGCGGCGCGCGATGACCAGCTTCGCGGCGGCGATGTCGTCGATCATCGCCTGCTCGGCGCCGGCGGCGGCGCGCTCGGCCTCGTCCTTGAAGCGGTCGGCGGCACCTTCGATGGCACGCATCGTGCCATAGGCTTCCACGGCCTGGGCGCGCAGATGGACAAGCCGCACCTGGGCAAGCTGCGACTGACGATCCAGCCGGGCGCGCTCGGCCCTCATCCGCAGCGTCCAGGCGTCGCTGGCGATCGGCACGGTGGCGGCCAGCGCGCGCTCCTCGCGCATGCGGATCTCGTGCGCGCGGGTCTGGTGGTCGAGCGTGGTGATCGTCTCGATCTCGACGCTGATCGACACCTTCACCGTGTCGACTTCGCGGCGCTTGACCCGGAGGGCGGTGTCGAACGGCGTCATTCGTCCTCCATCTCCATGCTCAGCGCGACGATCTCGCCGAGCGCGGCGAAGGCGGCATCGGCATTGCCCTCGTCGTTCTTGCCCTGGTTCAGCATCGCCTCGATCTGCGGGGCGAGCGCCACTGCGCGATCGACCTCGCCCGAGGAGCCGGCCTTGTACGCGCCCAGCCGCACCATCTCCTCCATGTCGGAATAGGTCGACAACAGCTTGCGTGCGCCGACGCGAATGTCGTTCTGTGCGTCGGTCATGCAATGGGGCAGGGTGCGCGAGACCGATTTGAGGATGTCGATCGCCGGATAGCGGCCGCGCTCGGCGATCGCGCGACGCATCACCACGTGACCGTCGAGGATGCCGCGCACCGCATCGGCGACCGGCTCGTTGTGATCGTCCCCGTCGACGAGCACGGTGAACAGCCCGGTGATCATGCCCTTGCCCGGCGCGCCGGGGCCGGCGCGCTCGAGCAGGCGCGGCAGCTCTGCGAAGACAGTCGGGGTATAGCCCTTGGTCGCCGGCGGCTCGCCGCTGGCCAGGCCGATCTCGCGCTGCGCCATGGCGAAGCGGGTGACCGAATCCATCAGGCACAGCACGTTGAGCCCCTGGTCGCGGAAATGCTCGGCGACGGCGAGGGTGGTCCAGGCGGCCTGGCGGCGCATCAGCGCCGGCTCGTCCGACGTGGCGACGACGACGACCGAGCGGGCCATGCCCTCGGGCCCCAGATCGTCCTCGATGAATTCCTGCACTTCGCGGCCGCGCTCGCCGATCAGGCCAATGACCGCGACATCGCACTGGGTCCAGCGCGCCAGCATCGAGAGCAGCACCGACTTGCCGACGCCGGAGCCGGCGAACAGGCCGAGCCGCTGGCCGCGGCAGAGCGGCACGAACAGGTCGAGCGTGCGCACCCCGGTCTCGATCCGCTCGGCAACGCGGGCACGGTTGGCAGCGGCGGGGGGCGGGGCCTTGATCGGCTGCGGATCGGCGCCGTTGGGAAGAAGGCCGAGCCCGTCGACCGGGCGGCCGAGCCCGTCGACCATCCGGCCGAGCCAGGCCTGGGAGGGGCGGACGCTGAACTGGCCGGCGCCAAGCTCGGCGCGCGCGCCCAGGCCCACGCCCTGCGGATCGACAAAGGGCAGGCAAAGCGCGACTTCGCGGTCGAGTGCGGTCACTTCGGCCTGGACGACGCCGCCGGGCGAAGTGATCTCGATGCGGCTGCCGATCTGCGCGGCGCCGGCAAGCCCTTCCACTTCGATCAGCGCGCCGCGCACGGCGACGACGCGACCGAAGCGGCGATCGGGCGTCATGTCGCGGATCGCACGGGCTGCGCTGGCGAGAGTCTGCACCCTGGGATCCTCAGGCCGCCTGCGGGGCGGCGACGGCATCCTCGAACGCGATCACCTCGCGCGCGGTGGCCAGGGCCTTGTAATATTCGCCCTGGGCGATCTCGCCGGCGAAGCGGATGCAGGCCGATTTGGCTTCCGGCGCGTCGAGCGCGACGATCACCGCGCCGACCAGCCCGACCACGATATCGTGGTGGTCGTCGCGATTGGCCGGATCGATATAGGCGAGCATCGCCGCGAAATAGAGCTGGCGCGCGGGCGTGGTTGCTTCCTCGGGGCGCATGATCTCGCGCCCGCGCAGGATCGACACCTGGTTCTCCACGGCAAGCTGGGTGCGGCCCACCGCGCGGATCACCGCGCCGTTGACGATCGCCTTCTCACCGTCGCGAAGCGTGATGCGGAGCATTGGGGAACAGCCTTTCGTTCGTTTGGCTGCATTATAGGATGCCTTTCGCATCGCCGGCGCCGCACCCGGCAAATTTTGCCCAGCGCATATCTTTGCGCCCCGTTTTGGGTCCTTGCTTCGCTCATCCTACAATTGAGGCGTGGCCCGCGCGCGTTCCGTGGGTATCGACGGGAGTTAACGTCTTGAGCCTCTATTCCGCTCTCTACGCCGGCGTCTCCGGCCTCAACGCGCAGTCCAGCGCGATGGCGGCGGTTGCCGACAACATCACCAACATCAACACCATCGGCTACAAGGGCGTCGAAGCCCAGTTCAAGACGATGGTGACGGATGGTCGCGCCCGTTCGAGCTATTCGGCCGGCGGCGTCGTCGCCGCGCCGATCGCGATGATCTCGAAGCAGGGCATGATGCAGGCTTCGAGCAACAGCACCGACATCGCCATCGACGGCAAGGGCTTCTTCGTCACCCGCACCGCCGCCGGCGGCCAGGGCGAAGTCGCCTTCACGCGCGCCGGTTCGTTCCGCGCCGACGAGGAAGGCTATCTCAAGAACCCGGCGACCGGCCTGTACCTCTATGGCTATCGCCTCGATGCCGAGGGCAAGTACACCAACACCGGCAATCTTGACGATCTGGAAGCGATCCGCGTCAGCGACCTGACCGGCACCGCGGCGGCGACCTCGCGCATCCAGGCTCGCATCAACCTCAACACCGCGACCGACGTCTCGCCGGCAGCGGCCGGCTATACCAAGGGCGACCTGGCGAAATATGCCGCGGACTCGACCTTCACGCCGAAGACCGAGAACCAGTTCCAGCGCTCGTTCACTGTCTATGACCAGCAGGGCGGCTCGCACACGCTGAACATGGCCTTCATCAAGACCGGCCCGAACGCGTGGAAGGCGGAGGTCTATTCCAACCCCCCCGGCGACGTCATGGACACCAGCGTGACTCCGCCAGTGAAGAGCACCAGCGGCTTCATCGCGGGCGGCGACGTCAACTTCAAGCCGGACGGCAGCCTCGATCTCCCGGCCGGCAGCTGGCTGAACAGCGCGCTGAACATCACCTATTCCAACCAGGCGGCATCGGTGCCGATCAAGCTCGAGATGGGCAGCGACGGCAAGATCGACGGCCTCACCCAGTTCGGCCAGCCCAGCTCGCTGATCTCGGGCAACACCGACGGCGGCACGCTGGGCAATCTGTCGCAGATCGAAATCACCAAGGAAGGCGTCGTCAACGCGGTGTTCGACGACGGCACCACGCGCGCGGTGTTCCAGCTCCCGCTCGCGACCTTCCAGAACCCGGACGGCCTCACCCGCGTGTCGGGCAACGCCTATACCGCCAGCCGGCTGTCGGGCGGCTTCACGCTGAACGAGCCGGGCGAGCTGGGCGCGGGCGCCATCGCGGCGAACTCGCTCGAAGCCTCGACCGTCGATCTGGCGAGCGAGTTCACCAACATGATCCGCTTCCAGCGCGCCTACAGCGCTTCGTCGAAGATCATCACGACGGTGGACGACATGCTGCGCGAAGTCAGCGACCTCAAGCGCTAACTCTGGTCGAAAAGTAGGGGACGATGGGGCTCAACGACATTCTCGGCACCGCGGTGTCCGGCCTGACAGCTGCTCAGGCCGGGCTCCGTGCGGTTTCCAACAATATCGCGAATGTCGGCGTGGCCGGCTATGCGCGCGAGCGCGTCAGCCTCACCACGGGCGTGGTCGCCGGGCAGGTCAGCGGCGTGGTGGTGGGCGAGCCCACCCGCGTCGCCGATCGCTTCCTCGAGGCGACCGTCTATAATCGTTCGGGCGATTACGGCCGGGCGGACGTCACCTCCAGCTATCTCGATCGGTTGCAGGCGCTGCTGGGCCAGCCCGGCTCTTCGTCGGGCCTGCCGGCACGGCTCGATGCCGTGTCGGCCTCGGCCGTGGCGATGACCGGCTCGCTCAATTCCGCGCAGACGGTGGCGCAGTTCACCAACGACGTGCAGGATGCGATCAAGTCGATGCAGCAGATGGACGACGACGTGTCCCAGCTGCGCTCCAATGTGGAAGCGGAGGTCGGCTATTCGGTCGACAAGATCAACACGCTGCTCCAGCGCATCCATGATCTGAACGGCGCCGTGGCCCAGGCCACCGGCCTCGGTCGCAGCGCCGGCGGTGCGGCCGATCAGCGGATGAGCGCGATCGAGGAGCTCAGCGGGCTGATGCAGATCACCGTCCGCGATCAGCCGGACGGTCGCGTCTCCATCGAGACCGCCAATGGCCAGATGCTGCTGGACAAGCGCCTGCGCCAGCTCTCCTATCCCTCCGCCGGCGCGGCGTCGCAGCCCACCTATCCCCCGATCGAGATCCGCTTCGCCTCGCCCGACGCGGCAACTGGCGACAGGATCGATTCCGCCGCGATCGGCGGCAAGCTCGGCGGGCTGCTCGATCTGCGGGATCGCGCGCTGCCGGCATTCTCCGAACAGCTCGGCACCTTGTTCACCGGCTTGTCGCAGGCGCTCAATTCGGTGTCGAACGCGGGCAGCACGGTGCCGCCGCCGGCGTCGCTCACCGGCCGCAACAGCGGGATGACGGGCAGCGACCGGCTGGGCTTCACCGGCGCGGCGACCTTCGCAGTCACCAAGGCCGATGGCACTCTGGTCGCCAGCACCAAGATCGATTTCGACGCGCTCGGCCCGAATGCGACGATCGACGACATGGTCGCCGCGATCAACACGGGCCTGGGCGGTGCCGGCACCGCCAGCTTCGCCAACGGCAAGTTCAGCATCGCTGCCAACGGCACCGGCAACGGCGTTGCGATCGGGCAGGACGCGACCAAGCCAAGCGCGCGCGCCGGGCAGGGGGTTTCGCAGTTCTTCGGCCTCAACGACCTGGTCCGCAGCGACACCAGCTCGCTGGTCTCCTCGGGGTTCACGGCCGGCGATCCGCACGGCTTCGGCGCGGGCGAGACCGCGCAGATCGTGCTGCGCGACAGTTCGGGGCGGGCGCTGACCAGCTATACGCTGGCCCCCGCCGCCGGCGGCACCTTCGGCGATCTCGTCAGCGATCTCAACGCGAGCCCGCTTTCCAATTTCGGCAGCTTCTCGCTCGACGATGCCGGCCGCCTGCGTTTCCAGCCGGCGGCGAACGTCGCGGGCGCGACGCTGTCGATCCCGGCGGACTCGACCGATCGCTTCGGCACCGGCCGCTCCTTCACCCAGATGATGAACCTTACCGGCGCATCGAGCGGGCTCGGCACCGCGCAGGTGCGGCCCGATATCCTCGCGGATTCGTCGAAGCTCGGCCTCGCGCAGCTGCAGGATGTCGCGCCGGGTGCCAAGGCGCTCGGCTCCGGCGATACGCGCGGCGCGACGGCGTTCGTCAACAAGCTCGCCAGCGCGATCGACCTGGGCAAGGACGGCAAGTCCACCGTCGATGCCTTTGCCAGCAACCTGATGGGCCGTATCGGCCTCGACGCGAACCAGGCCAAGGGCCACCTCACCGACGCGACGGCGCGCCGCGACGACGCGGTCAATCGCCGCGACAGCTTCTCGGGCGTCAACATCGACGAGGAACTCTCGCAGATGGTGGTGCTGCAGAACAGCTATTCGGCCGCCGCGCGCGTGATCTCCACGGCGAACGACATGTACGACACGCTCCTCGGCATGATCCGATAGGGCCGGAAGAAGAAGGGAAGACCCATGACCCGCGTTGCCACCATTCCGCTCCAGCGCACCATGGCGGGGGCGATCTCGCGCGCGCAGGAGCAGCTCGCGATCACCCAGAATCAGCTTTCGACCCGCAAGAAGGCCGCGACCTTCGCCGATCTCGGCACCGAGGCCGTGCGCAATCTCTCTGCGCACTCGCTGCTCGCCCGGCAGGATGCGCAGGCGACCGTGTCGAAGCGCGTCGGTACCACGCTCTCGCTCTATCAGGCGAATTTGGAGGGCATCGACGATGCGATGTCGGGCCTGCGCACCAGCCTGATGAATGCCGTCGGCACCGGCGATTCCGCCGGTCTGCAGGAGGCGATCCAGACTGCCTTCTCTCAGTTCCGCACCTCGCTGAACGCGTCGGAAGGCGGCACGCCGCTGTTCGGCGGAAGCCAGACCGATCAAACGCCCTTTTCGGTGGATACGCTCGCCCAGGCGGCGACGACGCCGGGCGCCAGTGCCTTCCACAATGACACCGTCCGCGCCAATGCGCGCGTCGCCGACGGCGTGGACGTGAGCTACGGCATCGGCGCTAGCGAGATCGGGGCCAATCTCTACGAAGCGTTCCGCACGCTCGGCCAGGGCGGCGACATCGGCGCCAAGCTCACCGACACGCAGGTCGATGCGATCAAGCAGGCGGTGGCGCAGCTCAACACCGGTCTTGGCGACCTGCGGGCGGTCAATGCGGAGAATGGCCGCAAGCAGAACCAGGTCGATACCCTCGCCACGCGCGGCGAACAGCGCAGCCTGGTGCTGCAGGGCGTGATCCAGGACAATGAGGATGCCGATCTCGGCCAGGTCGCGATCGACCTCGCCCAGCAGAAGACCGTGCTGGAGGCGAGCTATTCGGTATTTGCCCAGCTCTCGGGCCTGAACCTCGCTGCCTATCTGAAATAGGGCGGCGCCGGGCCCCGGTGGGGATCCTGCAATGTCGGATGGCTGGAGCGGCCGGGCGTTGGTTCCCGGCCGCTCCTTTCGCATGTTGGAAAGATAGGATCCCATTCGCGTAATAATATTACGTGAGCCATAGGGTCGAGGTCGAGCGCAATGCTCGAATCGCGCAACCTTTGCTGCTTTTCAGCTTCGGCTTGGAGGTGGCCGGTCAGCCGCCGGCGTCGAGCAGGTCGCCGATCATGCCCGCCGGGCTCGCCTCGGGGATGGCGTCGATCGCGGCATCGAGCTTGGCCGGATCGATCCTGTCGATGCTGGCGGTCAGCATGTCGAACGCACCGGCGGTGGGCAGCCCTTTGAACACGGTGGCATAGCGGCCGTGCAGCGCCCGCAGCTTGTCTTCCCGGCCGAGCATCGCCAGCGCGACGGCATAGCGCAGCACCGCTGCCTGTTGCGGCGCGCCCAGGCCCTTGCCCGCCGGCAGGCCCTTCTCGCTCTCGGTCACGAACGAACCCCAGTCCTGGGTACGCCAATGGATCTCGGCACGCACCGCTGCGCCGTCCGGCACGCCGTCCAGCGCCGCCGCGGCGGCATCGTCCTTGCCCAGCCGATGGAGCGCCACGGCTTCCATCCGCTTGCGGTCCCAGCGCATCTGGGCGGTATAGCTGGGCTGTTCGGTGGTCTGCAGCGCCGTGAGCGCCAGGTCGGGCCGGCCGGCGAGGATCTGGAGCATCGCCACGCGCACCGAGAGCGGGCCCTGCGCCACGTCCTGCGCACGCTGGGTCAGCTGATAGGCGAGCAGCTCGGCGGCGCGGGCATAGAGGCCGGCGGCCTGGAGCCGGTCGGCCAGGCGGTTGGCGAGCACGTCGCCATCGCCGCCCGAGGGCGCCAGCTCGCGATAGTCCCAATAGAGGCCGGCGGCCTGGGGGAGCGGCACGCCGCTCTCGGGCGCCAGCACCGCGCTCAGCGATTGCTGGAGCTCGGCGAGCATCGGCCCGGCCTGGGTGCCCAGCTTGAAATAGCGCAGCAGGGTGGCGCCGCTCCGCAGCTCGGCGCGCAGGTCCGGCAGCTCCTTGGCCAGGCCGTATTCGATGGTCAGCGCGCGCTGCTCGACCGGGCCGCCGCGCCAGCCGAAGCGCATGGCGTCGAGCTGCCCGATCGCCTCGGACGGGGAGATCGAATGGCCGGCGATCGAGACCTGGATCGCGCCGAGCCGGGCACTGGCCTTCACTTCGGGCGAGCCGGTGAGTGCCGCGCGCTCGAAGCGCAGCCGGGCGCCGGCCAGGTCGTTCTGCGCCAGCAACGCGCGGCCGCGCAGCAGGTTGGCATCGCCATTCCGGTCGCCGAACAGCTGGAGCCATTGCAGCGCCGGTTGTGGCTGGCCGGCGTCGATCGCCGCGCCGGCGGCGGCGAGCATGAAGGGCGCGCGGTCGCGCGGGACGCGGGCGTTGATCGCGATGCGGGCGCAGGCGATCTGGTTCACGGCATCGGCCGCGGCGCCCGAATGGGCGAGCGCGCGCATCCGCCATGCGCATGCCTCCGCGTTGCCGGCGAGCTCGGCGGTGCTGAGCGATTCCACCGCTTCGGCGTCGCGGCCGAGCAGGGCCAGCGCCACGCCGCGCGCCAGCTGATAGGGAGCGACCAGTGCCAGGTCGGGATCGGCGAGGCGCATCGCTTCGAGCACGCCCAGCGCCTCGGCGCCGCGATCCTCGCCGATCAGGCCCCTGGCAAAGGTCCAGCGCACCGATTGGCGCGTGTCGGGCGTCGCGGTGGCGAGCTGGTGCCATGCCTCGATGCCAGTGATGCCGGTCCAGCCATCCGCGCCGGTGATCATCGGCATTTGCGCCAGCGTGGCGGCGAAGCGGGGCAGGACGATGCTCGGTATGGCGG
>NZ_SCMK01000023.1 GCF_005503355.1 Sphingomonas sp. 1F27F7B | reverse complement strand
GGATCAGGGTCATGTCGAGCAGCTGGAGGTCGAGATTGCCGCCGTTGAGCCAGATCGCGCCCTGGAACAGAATGCCCGACATGCCGAAGGTGCCCGGCGTTCCGGAACTGGGCCCGGTCAACGAGAAGGAGCCGGGATAGGAAACGGAGAGCAGGGCCTGGCTGCCGGCGGCGGAGCCGATCCACAATTTGTCGCCGGGAGGGGGCGTGATCGTCTGCGTGTTGAGATAACGGGTCGCACTCGATTGCAGCACCAGCACGGTGCAGGGCGTGGGTGCCATTTCCCACAGGCTCAGCTGCGTGACGATCCAGCCGGTATTGCCCGCATCGTAGAGGGTCACGGCATTGGCGGGGGCCGGCAGCGAGGCGCGCAGTCCGATTCCGCCGATCGCGCCGGGCAGGGCGATGCCGTAATCGACGCTCAGCGCGGCGGGGGCCGTCCAGGCCGCCGGCCAGCTGAACAGTCCTTGATCGGGGTCGATCGCAGCTGCCGGAACCAGCCCCAGCTCCCAGGCGGGCGGCGTGGGCGACATCGGCGTCTGCGATGAAGCCGGGGCGACGATCACGATCCGATCGCCGGCCATGCAGACGAAACAGTTGGTGAGCTTCGCAGCGAAGGCGGCCTCTGCCTCGACCGGGGTGTCGACTGCCGGCGAGAAGGGCAGGTTGAGGTTCAGCACCTTTCCGGTCGGCGCGGTGAACGTCATCACCGTGCCCGGTGCCGCATCGTTGAGCAGGTCGAGCCGCTTCTGGTCGAGCGGCAGTGTCGCCGCGGCGATGCCCGTGCGGGCGCTGCCGCTGAGCAGCAGGGGATCCGCGCTCGACGGCGCGGTCATCAGCGACAGCGAAGCGGTGGGCACCGTCGGCACGATGAGCAGCGCATTGCCGAGCGATCCGGAGATGAGGGCGCGAACGTCCGCCTCGGTCACCTGGGTGCCGGCTTTCACCGGGCAGGTGGCGATCGCGTTCTGGAGCAGCGCGAGCACCGCGCTCATCGCAGGCGAGGCCGGCACGTCCATGGTGAGCACGGCGGACGCGTCGCCATAGGTCAGGTTGAGCATGGTGGTCTGCGCCGTGATCGACTGCAGGTCGAGCGAGCCTCCTTCGAGCAACGGATAGTCCGGCGCGGGCGGCTGGATCGCGCCGACGCCGAGCGGCATCGCGCGTACCCCGTCCGCCCCCAGCGCGACCCAGTCCGAGGTGCTCTTCTGCTTGTAGCGGATTACGAAGCCGCGTTCCGAGCCGTAGAGCATCGAACTCGACGGACCGGTGCCCGGCGTCGTCCAGATCCGGTTATACTGTTCCAGATCGGCCGCCAGCATCTGCGTGGTGAGGCGGACCGGCATCGCGGTCACCGGCGGCGCGGCAACCCAGTCGAGTGGCGTATTGGCCAGATTGTAGAGCGGCTGCGCGATGGCCAGCGGGTTGAAGCGATAGAGGCGAGGCGTCGATGTGCCCATCGGGGTGACGCCCGTCATCGCGAAGCTCGGCAGGCGCCAGACGCGAAGCAGGCCCACCGAAACGCGCGGATCCTCCGGCGGATCCCCCTGTTCCGGCGGGGTCGGTGGCGGTGCAGGCGCCGGCGTGGCATCGGGCAGCGGCCAACTCGCGAACGGCGTGGTTTCGTTCGGAGCGTAGAGCGAGTACCAACCGCTGCCGTCGCGCACCCGGCGCGGGATCGCGCTGGCTATGCCCTTGCGCCGGCGGAAGCCGAGCGCATCGGCAACGAGCGCGCGATGCTCGGGGCGCACCGGCTGCGCCACTTCGAGGCCGAGCTGCGCGGCGACATAGGGGACGAGGTCGAGCGGGCAGGTCTGGATGAACCAGTCGTCCTCGAGTTCCCGCACGGAATCGCCGATCTGCTCGCGGACATGGTCGAAGACCTTGCACAGCGCGAGCAGCGGATAGCCCTGCGCGATGTCGGCCATGCGGAAGATCGGTGGCAGCAGGTCGTAGAGCGCGTCGGGGATCGGCGCGCCTTCGGTATCGTCGCTCATGGCTTGCCTTGCGCCCCTTCGCTGAAGGTCACCGCATCCGCATCGGCGCTGATGTACAGGATCTGCGCGCCCGTCTCCGGATCGAGCTGGGCGGATTTCGGTGCCAGCACCTGCTGGTGCGATGTGCCGGATTCGGTCGGGGTCCAGAGCTCGGCGGAGGCCTTGTTCACGCCGGCGACGCCTTCGACGATGCGGACGATCTCGCTGGCGCGGACCAACTCGTCGAACGCCATTGCCGGCAGCGCATAGGCGGTCCGAATGGCATCGTCGATCGATTGCTGGATCGCATGGACGTCCGCTCCCGCATCGGCGGTGAACCAGCCCCGCACCTTGAAGGGAAGCGGTTCGAAGGGGAGCAGGCGGATGTCCAGCCAGGTCGCCTGCGCGGCATCGACGGCGGCGGTGAGCGACTTGAATGCCGGCGACAGCATGTCGGGCACGCCATTGTCGGCCGCGGCGAGGGTCAGCAGGAAGACTGTGTGGCGACCCAGCAGGTTCGTGTTGCCCTTCGGGATGACGGTGAGCACCGCTGCGCTCACTTCGGGGCGGTTGAGCACGAAGCTGACCATGTCCTGGCGGGTGACGATTCGTCCCAGGTCCTGGGCCCCGGTCGGGATCTGGTCGCGCAGCCCGCTGCGCGGCGGCGCCCCGATTCCGCCGCTCGCGGCAACCGGGTTGAGCACGCTCTTGATTCCGCCAACCCCCATCGGCGCGCGCGTGATGCTTCCCGCCGCCACATTGCCGTTCACCCCGGCTCCGACGCGATAGGTGGCGACGATATTGTCCGTTCCGGTCGGCGGCCGCAGCCCGTGGACGCTGTCGCCGAAGGTGATCTGGGCCCGGCCCTGCGCGTCCTGGGTGAGCTCATAGGCGCGCGCATTGGGCCCCATGCTGCCCAGCGCCTCGACGCATTGCCAGACGGTGCCGTTCACCATCACGCTGAGCTGCGGCAGGATCGTGCCGTCGCTCTCCTCGAGCCAGGTCAGGGGCGCCTGCTTGAGCAGGAACTGCTGGAACGGTTTCTGCCCGTCGCCGCTTCCGAGCACTTCGCCCGCGACGGTACTGCCCTGCGTCACCTCGACCACATTGCCGTACACCGTGGTGGTGGTGCGGTCGTAGAGATAGCGCAGCGGCTCCTGCAGAGTCAGCGTGGTGGTGTTGTCGCCGGAAGACTTGGCGATCGCCTTCACGGTCACGGCCTCGCTCTGGACCGGGCGGGTGAACAGCGCGAGCTGCTCCGAAGTGACGTTGCCGATCGTGGTGCCGTTGCCGGAGAGATAGGCGAAGTCGGAGGGCGGATCGCCCGTCGGATCGGTCTGGAGCGAGAGGTTGCCGATGTCGGGGATATTCGCCCACCACCATTTGCCCTCCTGGTTCGCATTGCCCTGCGGTATCGGGCCATAGACCATGACCAGCGTACCCTCCGCGAGCGGAGTGGTCGCGCCGATCGGCCACACCTGGCCCACCGTGGTCGCGAGCGGCGGGTTGCCGGCGAGCAGGAGCGCCTGGCCCACGACGATCTGGTCGATCAGGCCGGTGAGGACCAGCGTGTCGTCCGGCAGCGTGGGATTGCCGGGGGTCGGCGTGTTGCCGGGCAGCGGGGCATCGTCGATTGGCGGCGCGAGGCTGAGCTGCTGGCTCTGGGTATAGACCAGGGCCTGGCGCCGGGCGCTCGAATCCGCCGGCGGCGGTGCTTCGACATAGAGCACGGCGGTGCAGGTCGAATTGCCAAGTCCGTCGACCTCGCCGCCAAAGGCATAGACGCCGTGATTGGCGAGCGGGATCGGGTTCACGCCCTCGGTGAGCGACACGAGATTGGGATAGTCGGGCGAGGGCAGCACGATCGGAAGCGGATAGACAGGCGCCGCGGTGCCTCCGTTCGGCGGTACGATCTCATAGGTGGAGTTGGTGTCGCCACCCAGCATGAGCACCCCCTGATCGACGAGCACCGCGCCTTGCGACCGGCGCGCGGCCTGGAGCGTGGGGCCGCCGGAAAAGGCGAAACTGGTGGGATCGAACATCACGCTGGTGTCGCTGGCCTGCATCTTCCAGTCGAGCGCGCCGCCAGCGAGCAGCACGCGCGCATCGGGCAGCAGCGTCGCCGAATGCATCGCGCGCGGCACCGGCATGTCGGCGATGGTGGCGAAGGCCTGGGCGGCGATGTTGAACACCGCAGCCTGAGCGATCGGCCAGATCTGGATCTCGTCGAACGGCGCCTCGGACTGGAACGCGCTGAACCCGCCCGCGATCAGGACGTCGCCATTGGCGAGCAGCGTCGCCGAATGCAGGGCGAAACCCTTGTCGAGCTCGGTGGTGATCGCCGTGAAGGTCTGCGTGGCGGTGGCGAAGGTCTCGGCCGTGCGGAGCGACGGGACATAGATCGCCTCGACTCCCGGCGGATCGTAGGTGATCGGCGGAACGGCGAAACCGCCCGCGAGCAGCACCGAACCGTCGGTCAGGACCGTCGCGCTGTGGCCGCAGCGCGGTGTCGTCATCTTGTTGCCCACCTTGCGAAAGGTGCGGCTCTTGGGATCATAGACCTCTGCGGTATCGAGCACGGCATAGCCGTCGTCGCCCATGCCGTAGCCGCCGGCATAGAGGACCGTGCCGTTGGCGAGGAGCGACAGCGTCGCGCCGATGCGGGGCGCGATCGGCGCGCCGGCCGCGGTGGACAGGCCGGTGGTGGGATCGAAGGTCCAGGCGAAGCCGGTCATGCTCGTCGTCGGCTTGGGAAAGGGTTCGGGCTGCGTTGCGCCGACGATCAGGATCGTGCCGTCGGCCAGCAGGATCGTGCCGGTCGGTGCGAGCGTGAAGGGCGTGGTGAGCACCGGCCCGGGCAGCGTCTGGAACGTGCCGACATCGGCGTCGAGCGCGACGACGGCACCGGTATAGGTGGGTGGCGTGTCGGGTTCGGCGGGCAGCGCGGTGATGCCGCCGGCGAGCAGCAGGAAGTCCTGCGCGAGCGCGGCGAAGGCGGGATAGCCCTGCGGGGCGGGCAGCGGCGCCCCGACGATGCTGGGGGCCAGCACTTCGCCTCCGTCGAAGGGAATGCTCACGCCCGGGCTCACCGCAAAGGTCTCGACCGTGGCGAGCGCCCTGGTGCCTGCGATGCCGCCCGCAACGGCCACCTTGTTGCCCGGCAGCAGCGCGGCGGCGTGGTTGGAGCGGGCCTCGCTGAGCGCGGGGGCGGGGACGAAGGTCGGCACCGCGGCGATGCTGCTGTCCGCCTGATATGCCGCAAAGGCGCCGATCAGCCAGTCGTCGCCGACCGGCCCGGTGGCCGATTGGCCGCCGGTGACGAGGAAGCCCATATTGTTCGGCAGCGCGACCGCGACCTGATCATAGCGGCCCTGATCCCCTGGCTGGCTCGTCGGGATCGGATAGAGCTGGCCGGTCGGTTGCCAATCGGTCGTACTGGTGACCTCGGCATCGTCCCAGACCACCCCGATCGCCTTGCCCGCATCCGAAAAGCCGGGGGGAGCGGCGCCGCCGTCATGCCCGCCGACGAAGATCACGGTATTGGCGACCGGGGGAACCGCCGGCCCGCCGCCATCGGCCGCACTCTTCACTACCGGGCAGACCGTCGCGCTGTGCCCGGCGCGCGCCCTGGCGAGATCGGCGCAGGGTTGCCAATCGGCGGCGACGGGATCGTAGACCGCGACCGATTTCGTCGCCTCCAGCGCGGCGAACAGGTCCTGGATCTTGTCGTGGACGGCGTTCGTCGCCTGCGTCAGCCCGCCGCTCAGCATGATCCGGTTGTTGGGGAGCAAGGTGGCCGCATGCCCCACGCGCGGGATCGCCAGGGCGACGTTCGGGATCGCGCTGAAGCGCATGGTCGTGGGGTCGAGCTCCAGCAGATCGGTTGCCAGCGACCAGTCCTTCGTCACGCCGCCGGCGAGATAGACCTTCCCGTCGATCAGGGTGGCGGTGTGGAGTGCGCGCGGCTCCGGCAGCGGGTCGATCTGGCTGACCAGCTGACTTGCGGGATCGTAGATCTCGACGCTGTCGAGAACGCCCTGCACGCCGATGCCGCCGACGAGCAGCACCTGGCCGTTGCTGAGCGTGGTGGCGCTGTGCCCCATGCGCGAGGGTATCAGCGCGGAGCCGGTGGGCAGGGTGGCGGGATCGGGCTCCAGCACGACTTGCGTGACCTGGCCCGACATGTTGAATTCGGAGATGTTCTGCCGCGAGACCGCCTCGATGATGCCGAGCGTCTTGTCCTCCGGCGTCTCGAGCAGGAACTGGCTGCCTGGCAGCACCTTCGGATAGACGGCCTGGAGATCGAGATCGTTCAAGTCGATCGCATAGCCCGGCCATTCGGAGAATTCGGAAGGGACCATGCCGGTCGGCGTATTCGCGCGCTGCACCGCCGCCGATTGGGACGACCAGGAAGCGGCATTGTACCCGAACAGCCGGCACGTGAGATCGAAGGCGTAGAGTTCGAGCCCGTTGGCTTCATTCGGGGGCAACGGGTCGGTTGCGCCGCTCGCGGCCCATTGCTCGCCGATCGGTGCGCCGATGCCGATCGTGGTGGTCGCGAGAACATGATTCTCGCTGACCGAGAACACGGTCAGGCGCACCCATTGGATCGGCGCGGGATCGACGCGCTTGTAGAGCAGAAAGTCGCCGACCTGCAGGCCGAGCCCCGTGCCGGCGAGCAGCAGCGCCGTCGCGTCGGCGGTGACCCATGCAGGGCGTGTCTGCAGGGGCGTGAGCTGGTTGAGCGCCGAGACCGCGGTGAGCTGGGCCGCGGTCTCGAACACCGGCGCGGCCGCGACAGCCGCCGCGCTCCCGGAACCGGTGGCGGCCGCCGTCGATGTGGTTGCCTGGCCGGTAGTGCCGTTCGATGCGGCGGTGCTGCTTCCGGTCGGGCCGCTCGTCGCCGCGCTGTTCGATCCGCGCGAGGCGGGCGGCGTCGCCTGGATCGCCGCGCCTTGCGGCACGATCACCGGGTCGCCCGGCTGGGCGAACACCGCGATCTCGGCGGTCGCGCCGATGTGCATGCCTCCGCCCTCGCCCAGACCGCGCCCGATAAGGGCAAGGCTGCGATATTCCACCGCGGTGGAGAGATAGCCTTCGTTGAGCACCCGGTCCTGATAGAAGGACAGGATGTCGGCCACTTCGGCAAAGGCATCGACCAGTGCGAGCGTGGGATCGGTGGGAACATTGCGATCGAGCCGGGCGAGGGGCTGCGAGATCGATTTTCCGCCGCTGTCGACCACGACGCGCGGGATCAGGTCGAGCATCTCCTGCTTGAAGCTCGCATAGTCGCCGAGCCCGGCCGAGATTTCGTCGTCGGGGCCGCTGCCGCTCATTTCGCCGCCGCCACGAAGAGCCGGACGATGCCGAGCTCGGGATGGAAACCGTCATTCGCGGCGCGGGCGCGTTGGTTCGAGCCGATCTCGATCCGGCCGGCCTTGATGTTGTCCACCGTCGTGTCGCCGCGGCTGACGGTCTGGAACACCACACGCGGGTCCATTGCCGGATCGCTCACCACCAGCGACACCACCGGATCCGCGCTGAGCAGCGCGATCAGGTCGGCGAGCATCACCGATCGGCCGAGCGGCCAGGCGGTCGGGTGGAAATGGGCCGGGCCGCCATCGGTCTTCGCGCCCGCGCCGATCCGCCGCAGCAACCTTTCGCGTGCCGCGCCGATATTGGCTCCCTGGGAGCAGTAGACGACCAGCGAGACGTCGATCGGCACATCGGTTTCCTGCTCGATCCTTGGCGGCGCGCCGAGCACGGCATATTCCAGCAACCGCGCCTTCGCGATCGGATAGGTATAGCCGTCGGGCGTGGTCGTGGTCGTGGCGATGCCGACGACGCACGGCGCATAGCCGTCGACGAGACGGGCATCGGCTTCGGTGACCAGCGGATCGCTCTGGGCAAGGCGCTCCCAGTCGTTCGGATCGATGCCGCGCAAATTGGTGCGGAAGCTGGTGGTGGCGAACAGGCGTATGCTTTCGTTCAGTTCCGGCTGCCCCGGCGTCGCGGGGAGGGGATTGGCGACCCAGCTGATCATCGGCGTGGAGCCGACGATCTGGACCAGCGCGTTCGCGCGTACCCGGCCGCTCTGTCCGTCGCCGACGCGAACGGTGGCGCTGAAGGTCGTCCCGGGTGCCGGCGCCTCGCCCTGCGCTCCATCGCCGAAGCGCAGGAACAGGTGGCGCCGGTTGCCGCCATAGCCGTCCTCGGGCGCCGCCGCGAAGGCGCGCCCCGCCGCCGGCGTGCTCATCAGATCCTGCCGCGCGGTCCACAGATCAAGGACCTTGGCCATGCCGGGCCGCTCCCCCAGCATCTTCACGCAAAGATTCGCCTGGGTCGGATCGGGAGCGAGGCTCGCCTTGGCCGAGGGGACCAGCAGCGCGGCGTCGGCGATATCCTGCGATCCGTCGAATGCCGCCAGGGACGCAGGAATCGGCGCCGCCGACACCGGATCCTCCACTTCGATCGACGGGCGATATACTCGGCCGGCAGGCGCCGTGTCCGGCACCGGCGCGACTGCGATCGTCCTGCCGTGATCGGCAAGCCCGACATTGCCGTAGAGCTGCACCATGCCCGCCTGATTCTGCGCGGCAACGGTGAGCGGCTTCGCGAGCGCGTCCTCGGGATGCCAGGTGATCATGGTGGCATAGGGCGGGTTGTTGCCGTTGGGGAGCAGCTCGACCTTGAGCAGCCGAACGACTTGCGCGCCGAAGGGCTGGGCGGCGCCGGCCGGTGCGGCGGTCTGGACGAAGGCGATCAACTGGCCGGGGACGAGCCCGGTCTGGGCGGTGTTGATCTGTGCCTGGATGGCACCCTGAGGCAGCGTGTAGGCGGCCGAACGCGAGAGCGGATAGGCGAGATTGTTGCGCAGCAGGGACACGGGCAGGTCGGCCATCGTCTCGAACACCGTGGTGCTTGCCGCCAGCGCCTGATCTGCCGGCAGGTTCATCGTGACGATGCCCGGCTGCTGCGTCACCACCTGCAGCCCGGCGGGGACAACGCCGTTGCTCTTCACGGTGAAGACGAGCGCGGTGCGCGCATTGCATCCGTCGTTGACGCCATAGTCGCGCAGCCGGGCATGGCGGCGCAGCGACAGGCGGTGGCGGGCGGTGGGCAGATAGGATTCGGTGCCCGCGGCATCCTGGCGGAAGGAAAGATGGTCGCCGGCATAGGCGAGCGCTTCGATCAGCGTCGTCATCGGATCGGCGGGATGATCGAGCGCCCAGGCGGAATCGTCGCGCACGATCTGCGATACGCGCGAGCGCATCAAGGTGGTGAAGGCGGCATAGTCGCGGCCGAGATAGTTGATCGCGGCTTGCCCGGGGGGCGTCTGCACCGGCCTGCTCGGCGTCGCGACATTGGCCCGGGATTCGGGCGCGAACCAGGTCGAGACGTCGCCGATGGAGAGCCGATAGGCGGGCGCGTCCGCGGCGGGATCGGCGGGCGGCGGGATCGCCTGGATATGGAGAAGCCCGGAATCCTGGTCGAGCGCATGGACATGAACGACTTCCGCCGGCGTGCCGAACAGATCGGCGATCGTGACGAGCGCCGCGTCGATCGCGGGAACGGGGGGCGGCGCGGGCGGTGCGGTCGCCGCGGCGGCGTCCCCGGGCAGCACGTCCATCGCCGTGCCTGCGGCCCGCACCTGCGCGGCGGCGGCCTCCGGCTTCGCGGGAAGCTGCACCACCAGCTGCAGCGAGCCGGCGCTCTGCACCGAATGCACGACGGTCGGCTGGGCATCGTCCGCCATCGCTCAATAATCCGGAATCGAAGCGGTGGCGGTGGCGCCACTGCCATTTTGCGGCGTCGCGCTGTAGCCCGGCAGCGGCACGGTGATCGAGGTTCCCGCCGTGGTCTGCGTATGCGTGACGAAATAGGTCAGGTCGACGGTCACCGATTCATTGTCCATGGTCACGGTGAGCGTGTTGATCGAGACGGCATCGCCCAGGAACTGGATCAGCTTGCTGCGGACCAGTGTCTCCGCCGCGCTTGCCAGCGCCGCGTCCATTCCCCCGAAGACGAGCTGCCGCATGCCGGCACCGAAGTCCGGGCGATTGACGCGCTCGCCCGGATTGGTCTCGAAGACGAGCAGGATCAGGTTCTGCACATAGGTCGCGAGATCGGTCGTCGCGGTCTGCCCGGATCCGTCGATCTGATAGGGAAAGCTCAGATAGCCGGTCATCCGCACGCCCCCTGATCGTGGCTCGCCGCCGCTGCGGCTACAACACCGTGAGGCCGCCCTCGTTGATCGAGACCTCGGGCTCGACCCCGCTCACCATCGCCGAGCCGTGCGCGATCGTGAAACCTTCCATCGTCACCGCCAGCGTGCCCGGCTCGGCAAGGATGCTGACGCCGGATTCGTTCATGGTGATGCGGATTTCGGCGAGGCTGATGGTCACGCCGGCACTCGACCCGCTCACCACCACCGGCACCGCCACTGCGGGATCGGTCACCGTCAGCGTGAAGCCGCCCTCGCCCGGCAGGTCGTTGAACAGCAGCTTGCCCGAACTGGTCTGGATCATGCGCATCGTCGGCAGCTCCGCCTCGATCGGGCGCTCGCCCTCGCGCCAGAAGCAGCCGGCCCAGATCGGATAGTCGAGGTCGCCGCCCTCGAACTCCACCCAGATCGCGGCGCCCACGGGCGGCATCATGTAGAAGCCCACCTGCAACCCGGCATAGGGAACGCAGGGCATCGCCCATGCCGTCGCCACTTCGCCGAGCACCATCGGCACCAGCACCTGAAGCCGGCCGAGCATCAGCGGGTCCTCGTTGTCGACGACGACGCCGCGATACTTGCCCCAGAACTGCTTCATCCATGCCTCCCCGGCCGCGCCGCGCGTTCATGGCACCACCACCGGCAGCAGGGGGTCGGTGCCGTCGCGCTCCAGCTTGAACGCCTGCTTGTACTCGTTCCGCTTGAGCTTGTGATGCACTTCCGCGACGCTCCAGTTGCCGTCGAAGGTCGTGCCCGCGCCGCGCACGCCCACCAGCCCGCCGGCGCGCAGGATCGAGCCGTATTTCTCGACGTTGAGCTCGCCTTCGGCCTTGGCGACTGTCGTGGAGGATCGGTTGACGCGTCCCTGCGCGAAGCCCATCGCCCGGATCTCGTCGAACCCGTCCGACCCGGTCGGCAGTTTCATGCCGAGCAGCGACGAGATCGGGAACGGGCTCTTGAGCGCGAGCGGGGGCAGGAGCGTCGGCTCGAGCGCCATTACCGGCAATGCGGGAGTCGCCTCGAGCGGCCCGGGGATGAGGCCCGATACCTGGAAGGCGGAGCGGCCGTCCTGCGAGAAGGTGAGCTGGTCGACATTGTCGAACGTGCTGTTGCCCACGGTGAGCGCGGGCGCGGGAATGCCGACGCGCTTGGGCGGGCCCCAATAGGCGGTGTTGGTGAGCGGCACCGCGCCGGGGCGCAGCGTGAACACATAGCCGTAGCGGTTCGCCAGCGTGTAGAGATATTCCAGGTCGGTGCCATATTGGATCGGCGTGCGCTGGACGATCGTCGGGAAATCGGATTCGGCCGGCGGGATCGTTTCCGGAATGATCGCGAACCGCTCATATTGGGCCAGGATCTCGAGCACGATCAGTTCGTCGTCCATGTCCGGATAGCCGCGGATCTTCTCGGTCAGGTCCATCGCGACGCTCAGGTCCGCGCCGCTGATCACGACGCGGCTCTGGTTCGGATTCTTCGCGGGATCGAGCCAGATGTCGGTGATCAGCCCATCGACGAGCACGGTGGGCAGCGCCGCCTGCATCGCCATGATCAGCACCCGATTGCCCGGAGCGAAGCGGCCGTCGGCGAGCACCTGAACCTCCATGCCCTTGCCATTGTCGGTCCGCTGCGCGCCGAAGATGAGGCGGAAGGCCGCCTGGCCGTCGGCGACTTCGGTGACTTCGGCCTCGATCAGCAGATCGGCCATTCCCGGCCCGATCGGCGTGGGGACCTCCTGGGTGCCTGCCAGCACGGCGAGCTGGATGCCGACGGGAAAGCTCATGCGCTTTCCTCGCCGTCGTCGGTCTGGTCGGTGGGCGCGGCGGCGGTGCCGCGGCGCGAGGCCTGGGGCTGATCGAAGGGGTCGGTGGTCTGGCCGACCACGGCGGGAACGATGATCTGCCGGCCCGGCACCGCGCAAAGCGTGGCGGGATCGCTCACATTGTTCGCCTCGAGCAGCATCCAGTAGAGCAGCGGGTCGCCGAGCAGCCTGGCCGCGATATTGTCGATCCGGTCCCCGGCCTGGATCCTGTAGCTGGACTGCGGCTTGAAGGTGTTCGCGAGCGGGAGGATGGTGCGGGCGAGATAGGGGACGGCATCCATCGCGTCCGTCTCGGCATCGGCACCGGACTTCGGGGAGGACGCTGCGGGAACGTGGCGCGTGCGTGTGCGGACCAGCTTGCCGGGGGCGGCATGCTCGGTCTGCACCGGATAGCGGCTGAGCCGGCGGCCGATCATCGCGAAAGCGCTCCGGAAATGATGCTCGCGCCGCTCTGCACTGTGCCCAGCCCCGACATCAGCTCGCGCTCGGCGAGATTGGCGAGGTAGAGATAGAAGCCCGTCTGGGTAGGAGAAAAATCCTGATAGGTCAGCACCTTCATGTCCATCGTCACGTTCGCGTCGATGGGGTTGAGGCGAGTGTCGTGCATCGTCTCGGTAACGCTGTAGCTGGTGATCTGGACGGGCAGCACCCGCTGCGGTCCCCAGACGAACACCGTGAGCGGCGATTCCGGCGGCACGATCTCAAGCACGCCGAGCGCCATCTGGGTGAGGCCCTGCACGATCGAACTCGTCGTCGGGAACAGCATCATCTCCAGCGTGGCGAGCTGGGGGTGGATGCCGAAGGCCATCGCCGTCGCGTCGTTGCTCTCGAGTTGATCGACTGCGCTGATCCGGGCCGTCATCTGGATCGTCTCTATCGCCGGGCCGGCGAGCAGGTTCGTGCCGGTGGGCGTGTCGCCCGTCTTCTCGAAATCGGGGTGAAGCTGGCGCGTGAGTTCGGCGGGATTATATTGAAGCATGATCAGCCGGGGGACAGGGATCGTGCCGCCGATGCTGATCAAGGCTGCCTTCAGGATGTGCGGGCTGTTGGGATAGGCCGTCATTGCGGGCCTCCGCGGTCGCGCAGCCTGGCCTTGACCGCATGTGCGATCGCCCGGTGGACATGGTCGCGTTGCCCGGCATTGAGCCCGGCCAGTGTGGCGCGCAGGCGCGGATCGCGCGCGATCGCCGCATCGATCGCCGCGGAAATTCCGGCGGGCGGGCGCGGCGCGCGCGTCATGCGGGCCAGTCCGCGAGTTCGGCCGCGGGCACGCGCCGGCGCTGCTTGGCATATTCGCTCTCGAGCGCGCGGGCGATGTGACCCATCGAAATGGCGGTATCCTCCTCCGAGGCAAGCATGGCCGCATTGATCGAGACGACTCGGATCTGGCCGCCGGTGAGCGTCAGCCGGGCGAGCCTGGCCCAGTCGAGCCCGCTGGCCGGCGCTCCCGCCGGGAAGGCGCCGCGCCAGATGCGCTGGCGCTCGTCGAGCGAGGGGAATTCGAAGTGCAGGCTGAAGGCGAAGCGGCGGGCAAATGCATCGTCGATCGCATTGGCGAGGTTGGTCGTGAGCACGGCGATGCCGCGAAAGGCCTCGATCCGCTGGAGCAGGTAGCCGACTTCGAGATTGGCATAGTGATCGTGCGAGTCCTTCACTTCGGTCCGCCTGCCGAAGAGCACGTCGGCCTCGTCGAACAGCAGGATCGCGTCGGTCATGTCGGCGGCGTCGAACAGTGCCGCGAGCCGCTTCTCGGTCTCGCCGATATATTTGTCGACGATCCGCGACAGATCGACTCGGAACAGGTCGAGCGACAATGTGTGGGCAAGCGCCTCCGCCGCCATCGTCTTGCCGGTGCCGCTCGGGCCGGCGAACAGCACGCTCATGCCCTGTGCGCCGCCGCCCGCGCTGGCGAATCCCCATTCCTCCATCACGCGCGCCCGGTTGCGCTGCCGGGCGACGATCTGCCCCAATATGGCGCGGGTGGCGTCGGGCAGGATGAGGTTGTCCATCGTCATCCGCACGGGTACCGGATCGGCAAGGCCGCTCATCGCCTCGCGCACCTGGTCGCGCAGCAGCGGCAGCATCTCGCCCAGGATCGCTTCCTGCGATGCCGGGGCCCCGGCTTCCTCCGCCGTGGTGCGCGCCACGGTGGCGCAACTCTCCAGCGTGGGCAGCGGGAGGCGAAAGCGCGCGGCGATTTCGCGCAGCGCCGGCGTGGCTTCCTGGTCGAGGGTGGCGGCGAGACGGTCGGCGACCTCGCCCGCGTCGGTCTTGGGCAGGGACATGCGGATCACCGCGCCGGGCGCTCGCTCGGCGATCGACTGGCCCGCCGCGCCTACCAGGAACAGCGGTCCCATGCCTTCGCCGATCAGCCGACAGATGGCGCTGAGTTGAAACTCGCCCGGTGGTTCTTCGAAGGATATGAGCAATGCGCCGCGCAGGGCGAGACGATCACGCTGCCACAGCCGGAAAAAGCCGTCACGCTCGACTTCCGCGGTGAGGCGGGTGAGCGGAAGATGAAAGGGCAGGAGGCCGAGCGCCGCCGCGGCACCGGCCGCCACGCTCAGTGCCCGCCGGCTCGGTTCGGCGGCGAGGTGGAGCGTGGCATCCACGCCCGAGGTGCGAACGGTCTGCGCAAGCCGATGCGCGAGGGCGCCGTCCGACGGCAGCTGCGGCGCGAGATCGAGCTGGTGGATGACGTCGGCGAGCATGCCGTCGAGCACCGGCTGGCCGACGAGGAATGAGAGCACCGCATCCGGCATGACGAAGCGCTGCTGGAGCCGGCTTCCCGATTGCCCTGCCTCGACCTTGATCAACTGCCAGTGTCGGAGCGGCGCCGAAGGCGCGAACGCGGCCTGTGAGGCACCCTCCAGGTCGGCGAATATGGCGAGCGCGAGCAGCGTCGTCGGACAGGTGACCGCGGGATCGCCCTGGGCAAGCGCGCACAGATTGGGGATGTCGGGGGAGATTTCGAACCCCGCCGCCAGCGCAATCACGCCCTGCTCGAAGGGCGTCAGCGAGAACCAGTTCGCGAGTGCGTCGAACGCCGAGCCGGGGAGCGGTTCGCCGAGCCCGGTTTCGTGCACCGGCATGGGCTCGTGGCGCATGCCGGCACGCGAACGGGCGCGGGCATAGTCCTCGAGCATGCGTTCGACCGCGGTGACTGCGTCCTGCAGGCGAGCGACGTGGGGGGCAGCTTCCATCGTCAGCTATCCTTCACCGTCACGAGCGGGCCGGTATAGCGACCGTCCTTCCAGTCGAGCAGGCTGGCGACGCCGTCGATCTCGACGCTGACCAGATATTCTCCCGGGGAGACGCCTGCGAGCGGAGCGACAAGCGTGGTCGTCGCGTCGGCACGCGGCAGGCACGGGATCTTGTACGAACTCGATTTCGCGCCGCGGGCGAAGAGCAGCGCGATCGCGCTCGCCTGGGGCGGCACCGCCAGCGCCATCGTGAAATCGAGCTGCTTGCCATCCTCGCCGATGGACGGCGCGGCGGCGAAGCCCGGCACGATGCTGCTCGCGAAGGCCGTGGATTCCGCTTCTATGCTCCTGCCGTCGGGACCGTGTTTCACCACCTTGACCGTAAGGGCGCCGAAGGCGAGCGGTGCGGGCTGGGCGCGGGTCAACGGCACGAGCAGCGCGGCATGGCCCTGCGCGTCGAAGCCGCTGGTCACGTCCTGCGCCGCGATACCGTTCAAGAGCACGGAAAGGCCGGGTTGGGCGGGATTGGGGATGCGTATCGCCAGCGTGCAGCCGCCCGAAATCGGCAGATCCGGATCGCCGGCGTCCACCAGGTCGATGATCACGATCGAGCGCGACGGAAGCGCGCGCAGGCCGATGCGGCGCACGGGCAATACCGGCTCGACCGGCAGCTTGTATTCGATCGCGATCGGCATCGCCGTGTAGAGCTGGGTGAGCTGATAGGGGACGTTGACGAACTCGGACCACAGCCGCGCCATTGCATCCGGCGCCATGTTGAGCGGCGTGACCACGATCTCCTCGCGCGGGAGCTCCTGGTCGCCGCCGCCGAGCCATGGCGTGGTGGCGATCGCCGAGCGCAGCATGTCGCGCGGGATATAGGGCTCGGCGTTGAGCCCGCCCGCGACCAGACCGAGCAGGCGTTGCGGATCGAGCCGGGCATCGTCGCCGAAGAAAGTGATCATGTAATCGAGGTCGAGCTTGAGCACCGGCGAGTTCTTCGCCCTGCCGAGCGGCCCTCGCGTCGGCAGGTCGTTGTTCGAGACGAAGCCGTTGCGTGTGGTGCGGAACAGATAGAGATTGACGAACGGATCGCCGGTGCGCAGCGCCTCCGAGCCCGGATTGAGCGTGGTGACGCGCGCGCCCGGCACCGCATCGCCGATGAACATGTGCAGCCGATCGGCGATCGCGACGGTGCAGGCCGCGATCGAGAAGCCCGAATTCATGCGTCCGGCCCTCCGCGCGGTCTGGTCTTGAGCGGTGGCGGCTGCGGGCGCGCGCGGGGAGTGGGCGTGCGGGGCAGGTCGATCTGGATGCGCCCGATGTCGACGCGGATGTCGCCCGGCGGCGGTGCAGCGCGCTGGGGTGCGCGATCGCGTGAAGGCGGTGCAGCGACTTCTGCCGCCAGCGGCCGTGCCGCCACCGCGCGGGGTGAGGGCGCCCGGGAATCGTTCATGGATGCCCGGTCCGGCGTGGAGAACGCGGTGTCGCGCTGTTCCTCTTCGGGCGAGGCGGCTCGTATCGGGCGGCGCACGGGAAGCGTCTCGGCCGGAGGGAGCGCGGGCCCTTCGAGAGCGCCGCGCGCGGATTGCCCGCCGGGTGAGATGCCGGTGCCGCGCTCTCTCTCCCGGACATTCCGGGCCGAGCGCCTCTCGGTGGCGGGCACGGTGGCCGCCGCCGCCGCGCGCGGCCTGGTTCCGGGGCCGATACGGGGCGCCGGCGTCTCGGGAGACGCAGCGGCGGCGTCCGGCGTGGCTGCGACGGATGCGTGCACCCGGTCGCCGGCCGTAGCGCCGGTGTCGGCCCTCGCGCGCCGCTGCACGGCCGGCGCAGGTGCCGCCGACGGCGCGGCTGCAATGACGCCGGGGACGGCGCGAGCCGATGAGACCTGGAGGGGCCGCTCCACAGCCTGTGGTCCGGCCGCTGGCCCTTCGGTTTCGGGGATTGGCGCCGATGCTGCTCGCCCGGCACCGGGTTCGCCGCGCGGCCGCTGCGAGGCCGTCCGACGGCGCGCCGCCGGAGCGGGGGGCGCGGCCGGGGCAATCGCGGGTGCGGGCGGAGCCATGCCTCCAACCCGCGCTACGGTCTCCGCGGAAGCGGCGGATCGGGCAATCGCCGCGACTTGCGCTTCAAGCGCCACTGCCGCCGGGGCGATGGCGCGCGCGGATATGGGCATTGTCGGCGCCGTGGCTTCGGGCGGGGAGGCGGCAGGCACCGGCACCGCAGTGATCGGCTCCCCGCCTTCCTCACGCGCCATGGCGGGCGGGGTGCCGACTGGACTCGCAACGCTCGGGCGCGATCGCATGGGTACCGATTGCGGTGTCCCGGCCAACGATGGAGCCGTTGCTTCCCCCGTTTCCTGCGCGGGCGTGGGTGGTGGCGGCGAAATCCGGCGACTGGCGGGCGTGCGCGTCGGAGGCGGAGCCACTCCGGATGCGCTCGGCGCTCGACGCGAGAGCGGCATGGCCGGCGCCGCTTCCGACCCGCCCTTCGCGGACGGAGCTATCGGAACGGCCTTGCGCTGCACGATCCCCGCCGGCACCGGATCGGCCGACGGTATCGCGGCCGATGCTCCCGGCCGCTCGGTGGCGCCGGAAATATCTGCCCGGGCCGTGGCCGGTTGCATGGGGAACTGCTGTGCGGTGCCGGTGATCCACTCGGCCGTGGAGGGATCGGCGAAGGGCTCGGCGCCCGGAACCATCTGCCCCGGTCCGGCCGGGGGTGCTGCCATCGACTGCGCCGGTGCCATTGGCGGCGGCGCAGCCAAGGCCTCGCGCATCGCCGCGTCGAATCCGGCAATGCTCGTTCGCGCCCGGCCGGCGGGTGGCGGAGCCGGAAGGATCGCTTCGGCCGTGCCGCCGTCGGGCGCCCGCGGCGGCGCTGCGGAATCGCCCGGCACCTGCGTCTCCACTGTGCGTGCACCGGCAGACGCCTCGCCGATCGCTTCGCCCCTATCTGCCTGCCATGGAAGCGGAGCGGGTTCGCCCGGCCGGGCGATCTTCTGTTCGCCCAGCCAGACTTCCTCACCTGGCCAGGCTTCCTGATGGTCCGCGGCCGGCGCGAAGCGATAGCCGATGCGGCGTCCGAGCACGACCGGGCTCTCCTGTGCGCGTGCCGCCAGCCGGGCGAGCATGTCGCTCATTGCGGCAACCGCGCGAGATAGGCGCGCCGCCGCTCCGGGCCGAGTGCCAGGATCGCCGCCTCGCTCCAGTGATAGGCCTGGGCGAGCAGGTGAATCTCGTCGAGAAGCGCGTCCGCCGCGCCTTCGATCTCGCCCGCCAGCACTCCGGCGATGTCGACCGGCGCATCCCATTCGCAATCGCATTCGGGGCAATGCAGCGCGACGAACGGATCGCCCGCCGGATCGATCTCGGCCATCGCCGCGCCGATCGCATCGATTTCCGTTTCCTCGAGCCAGGGGGGCAATTCGGCGCCTTCCGCCGGTACCAGGCATCGCCGGGCGAGTTCGGCGCGCGCTTCGTCCATGTCGGGGATCCAGCCGATCGCGGCAAGGTCGGCGCTGTCGGCCGGGCGTATCGTGAAGCGATCGCCGTCGATCACGATTTCGCGCGCTTCACTTCCGGCCGATCCCGCGATCGCAAGCATTGCCGCCGAAGCCATCGCCACGTCGAGCCGGGCTTCGCACCGCGGGCATTTCGCCGAAAGCTCGATCCGGTCGCCGAACATCGCCTGGCGCAGCGCCACGATTGCCGCGTCGCGCGCGCCGATGGGCAGTGCAGCGCAGGCGCCGAAACTCTGGCCGGGCATGCCGAGCGCGGCGAGATAGATGCCTTTCTCGGCCGCCGAACGACCGCGGCATGCCGATGCGGCATCCAGCAGCTCGGCGGCGCTCAGCGGACGCGGCGCCATGGCTGTCAGTAGCTGGGCGGCGGCGGAACCTTGACGCTGGCGTCGCGCTCCCAGCCCTCGTTCTGCAGCACGAGCGTCTGGATCGCCACGGCGTTCGAGCTCGAATCGAGCTCCGGCATCGCGGTGTATTCGGAGGGCCAGCAATTGTAGATGTTGTACGCGTACACTAATTGCCCCGCGGCGTTGTAGAATTCGAGCGTGATGTTGCGACGGAAATTGGCGAGCGAGCTCTCCATTCCCTGGCCGGCGCGATAGTTCCACACTTGGCTGACCCAGGTTTCGAATTCGAGATCCTGCGTCATGCCGCGCTCGAGCGTGATCGGCTCGAACTTGGTCTGGCCCGGCAGGATGCGGTTCGTGCTCGGATCGCCGCCTTCGCGGAAGGGCGTCGCCTCGGTGCTGCGCTTCAGGGCGCTGCACTTGCTCAGGCCGGCGACGTACTTGCCCTGCCATTTGATGCGGAACTTGAAGTTGAGATACGGGTCGGGAGACTGGCTGGTCGACGAGACGCTGGGCATGGGTCGCTATCCTAGCTCGAAGACTGTCCGGCCATCTGCTGCAAGCTGATGACGACGAATTCCGCGGGTTTGACCGGGGCGAACAGGATCAGGATGTTGACGATGCCGTTGTCCATGTCCTCCGGCGTCGTGGTCGATTCATCGCAGATCACCTGATAGGCTTGGGACGGCGTCGCGCCGACGAACGCGCCCTGCAGGTAGAGCGGGTGCAGGAAAGCGTTCACGCTCAGCCGGATCTGCGCCCAGAGCGCCGCGTCATTGGGTTCGAACACCACCCATTGCAGCCCCTGGATCAGGCTCTGCTCGAGATAGAGCGTCAGCCGGCGGACCGAGATGTATTTCCAGTCGTCGTCGGCGACGTTCGCCGAGGCGAGCGTGCGGGCGCCCCAGGAGATGTTGTCATAGGTCGGGAAGGTCCGCAGCGCATTGATGCCGAGCGGGTTGAGCTGCCCGTTCTCCTGGTCGTTCATCACATAGGAGAGCTGCTGTACGCCGGCCAGCGGCGCGGTGATGCCCGCCGGTGCCTTCCACACGCCGCGATTGACGTCGGTGAGCGCATAGACGCCGGCCAGCGTGCCGCTGCCGCCCAGCGTGAGCAACTGGGTGGAGAAGGGCGTGGGGATCTGGATCTGCGGCCAATAGGTCGCGGCGCTGATGATGCCGGTGCCGAACGTGCCCGGCGTGCTCGTCGCCCAGGCGACCGCGCTCGTGGTGCTCGTCACCGTGAGCGGCATGTCGAGGATCGCGAAGGCCTTGCGCTGGATCGCATAGTTGAGCGTCGCGGTGGCCGAAGTGAGATAGTTGGACGTAGTCATCGACGCCATGTCGGGAACCAGGATCAGGTTCACGATCTGCATCGCGTCGAGCGAATAGATGCCGGAGCGGTTGGTCGAGTTGCCGGCGATATCGAACCCGGTCGGCGGCTGGCCGTCGGGATATTTGGGCGCCGGCGTCGTCGTGGGCGGGAGCAGCTGCTGCGCCTGATAATTGGTGGACTGGACCGTGAACAGCGAGGTCGGGTTGGCCGCCACGCTGACCAGATAGCCGGCAAAGCCCGGATCGGGGACCCAGACCTGGATGAGCTGGGCCTGGGTGCCGCTCGACGAGACGAACGGCGAGAGGCAGCTGCGCACCTGCGTGCTCGCCAGGCTCGGATAGCCGAGCGTGCCGGCGGCGCTCGACAGCGCGCCCTGGATCGCCGCGATCATGTCGCCCACCGTCGAGACCGAAGTGGCCATGGTGACGGTGGTGCTCGCCGAGGCCGGCGGCTTGGTCGGGTCCGGCCCGGGCGGCTGCACGGTCACGGTGATGCCGGTGACGTTGACCGGGTTCTTGGGCGCGGTGAAGTTCAGGATCGTGCCGCTCGCGAAGGGCACCAGCACCGAAGGCGTCGCGGTGAGATCGGGCACTGCCAGCAGCGCGCTGTTCTGGTTGCCCGACTGCATGACCTCGACGATCGAGTTGGTCTGGCTGATGTCGAGCGTCACCGCCGGGACGCTTTGCGTCTGGACGATGCTGTAGCTGCTGCTCGACGAGTTGCTGTTGCTCGTGATCGAGTAGAGCGTCGCCGCCATGTTGAACGTGTTCGGCTTGTTGGTCATGTAGTCGACCGTCACGAACACGTTCTCGCCCCAGGTGCCGGGATTCTGAGAGTCGATTTCTACCAGATTGGTGCCAGTTGTCGGCGTCAGGCCTTTGCCGCTTCCGCCGCCTCCGCTAGAAGTGGCGGACGGTACGGCGCCCGTAAGCTCGGTCTTCGGCTGAACCGGCGGATAAGCACTCGCACAGACTCTGCTGATCCAGGCTTCGGTTCCGCCATTTAAAAAGAACTGCGATACCTGAAAACTCGTCGTGCTGCTTGGATCAAGTCCGCCGAAGACGCGTTGAAAATCACCAAAATTAAGACATTGTACGGGCGTATTCATAGGTCCGCGAGTCAAATATCCAACGAATGCCGTTACGGATGTGGCAACGCCAGAAATGGTGTGCGTACCACTTGGTAGCTCTTGAACATATACACCAGGATATGTCAGCTGAAGTGCCATTTGACTCTCCATCCCCGGCGTCGACTCGGCAGGGATCCCCATGTCAAAAATAAGATATTGCGCGTCGGCAACGTTGTGCTTGACGATATGCTGGTGCGTCAATAGCATAATTTCATATCGACTCCATCTGTTTGGTCTCGTTTCTTGATGGAAACGGGGATTACGTTCGGCTAACCATTTTCTCTAGGGTGGGAGGGCGTTGCATATGGCGGCCGAGAACACTGCGTTATTGCAACACGCGCTCGATCTCACTTTTTACGGCCTGCCCTCGTCTGCTTCGGTCCGGCTCGAATTCCCTCCCGAAACGGGGGCGGTCATCCCGATGCCGCGCGCGGCGCCCTCCATGCTTCTCGGCGCGAGCTATGGCGGGGGCGAGATGGCGATTCGCGGCCTCTCGATCCAGCCGCGCCGGATCGAGTTCGACATCGAGAACGCGCCTGCCACCTTGCCGCTGCTCGTCCACATCCTGTGCGGCGGCCGGTTCCTCCATGGCTGGTTGCAGGTGCCGGGGGACGTGCAGGTATCGATCGCCACGGCGGTGCAGCGGATACGCTTCGTCGGGCCGGGCTATTGGGCAGTGCCGCTGACCCAGGTCGAGGCCGATGCCAAGCCGGCGGCGAAGCCCGTGCCGGCGGCCGCGCCGTCCCCGGCTCCGGCACCCGCGCCAGCGCCGTCCTCGAGCAAGCCGAGCCCGAGTCCCGCTCCGAAGCCGGCGCCGACGCCGGCACCGGAGCCGAGGTCCTCGGCTCCCACGCCCGCGCCGGCGACCTGAGCGCGGAGGCCTGCGACCTCAACCCATGGACTCCGCGTGGGGGCGATCCGCGGAATCAGTCTCGAAACCATCGCCACTTGTGAATTTGAGAAAGGAAACCCGTCATGGCCATGAGCACGATCACGATCAACTTCCAGAACGCCACGCTGACGACGACGACGTCGCAGATCCTGATCACCAACGGCACCTTCGCGCTCGACACCACGAGTTCGCTGTCGATGTCGGGGACGATCAGCTTCACTTCGCTCTACATCACGGCGGGCGCGATCAACTTCAACGTCGAGTCGGGCACTTCGTTCACCGCCGCGGTGGTGACGCCGGTCCATCCGACCTCGACCAGCAACGCGCCGACTCTCGAAGTCACCAACTTTGCCGGCACCGTGACCGTGACCTGGCCGACCCCGAACGGCCTGCAGACCCAGACCGTGATGTCGGGCGACCCGATCACGCTGAACAACTTCGCGAGCTGAGCCGCGAACCGAACTCGAACAAGGGAGGCCCCCGGTGGATGCGCAGGTGACGATCAATTTCGCCGGGGGCGTCGCCTCGACCAACCTGGTCCAGGTCATGCTGGGCCAGGCGGTCCTTGCGCTGGAGAGCCTCCGGGGCGCATCGGCCAGCGTCGTCGGCTTCACCAACATGACGGTCTATGCCGAACGGGTCACCTTCGCCACGCAGAGCGGGGGTGTGTTCGACGGAAGCCTCTCGCTCGTGCTGTCCTGGCACGGAGGGGATCCGTCGGTTACGCTCGACAATCTCGTGCCGGCGCCGTCGCACGGCAATCCGGCGACGATCACCTGGCCCACCGGGAGCGGGCAGGAGACGCAGATCCTCACTCCCGGCAACGCGCTGACGCTCAGCGGCATCGTCGCCGACTAGGTGCCGCAGCTGGTCAGCCTGGGCGCGGTGCTTTCGTGCAGCTTCGGCAGCGCGCCGATGCCGATGATCGTGCCGCCCGAAGTGCCCGTGTTCGCCGACGTGCTGCCCCTGGCCACGATCTTCGATTTCGTGCCGCTGGAGAATATTCCCACCTTCGGGTTGTGCTCGAGCCTGGCCAATCCCGAAGTGGCGACCGCGACCGCGCTGGCCGAAGGGGTGCTGACGCCGATGCCGTGCATCCCCGTGACCACTTCGCCCTGGTTCCCCGGCGCGCCGGAGGTGCTGCTCGAGGGAATGCCGGCCCTGTGCACCGGTTCGATGTGCCTGTGCGACTGGCTGGGCGAGATCGAGATCGACGAGCCGGGGCAGGAGAGTGCGATCACCAATTCCTGAGCGCGGCGGCCCGGCGCGGTTTCGTATCGCGAAGAGATGAAGCCGAAATGGGGCAAGTAGCCTAAACTCCAGCGAAAATCCTCCGACTACCAATCACGGGCGGCCGCAAGGGACTGCCGCTCCGGCGATTTGGAGGGGCGGATGGTTGCGATCTTCACGGGTGCCGGCACGGGCTTCGAGCGTGGATCGGGCTCGGTTCTGGGCGGCTCGGGCCTGCTCGGCAGCGCATCGCTGGGGCGCGGGGGCGACAATGTCCTCGTCAACGCCGCGAACGGCAACCTGCTGATCTCGCGGCAGGACGAATATCTCGTCGGTCGCGGCCCCGATGTCGCGATCGGCCGCGCCTTCAACAGCCAGGCGAGCGCCGCCGACGACAATAACGACAAATGGCGCCAGAGCACCGACCGGCGCGTGACGGCGGTCACCGGGACGACCGTGCGCCGCGTCTCGGCCGATGGCAGCGAGACGATCTACACCTGGGACGCCGGACGTTCGGCCTATGTCTCGATGGAAGGTGCGGGCGCCTATGATTTGATCGTCAAGTCGGGCAGCCAGTGGATCTGGACCGACGGCGATACGCAGCGCGTCGAGAAATATGACGAACTGAACGGCGGCCGCATCGTCTGGGAAGGCGATACCGACTTCAACGCGATCAGCTATACCTATGTCGGCGACAGGCTCGACAAGGCGACCACGGCTGACGGCGCCTGGGTGCAATATAGCTGGTCCGGCTACAACATCACCAAGGTCACCACCGGCTATACCGATCTCGCGACGGGCACCTCGAAGACGCTGTCCCGCGTCTGGTACGAATATAGCGGCTCGCAGCTGACCAAGGTCCGCACCGATCTCACGCCCGCCGACAACACGCTGCCCGGCGACGCCGATTCCTATTGGACGAGCTATGGCTATGACGGCGCCGGCCGCGTCAACAGCATCACCCAGAAGGACGGCTCGAGCCTGAGCGTCACCTATGACGGATCGGGCCGCGTCGCTACGCTGACCCAGCTTGCCGGCGCGGGCGTCAACCGCGTGACGACGCTAGCTTATTATGGCGGCTATACCACGATAACCGACGCCGCCGGGCAAGTGACCAGGCTCGATTACGACGCGGCGGGCAACCTGACGAAGATCACCGCGCCACCCGCCTCTAGCGGCGCCGCGCAGCAAGTCGTGCAGTTCGGCTACAACGCCAATGGCGATCTGATCAGCACCGCCGATGCTTCCGGCAATTCGGCGAGCTACGCCTATGACGGCAACGGCAACCTCCTCACCGCGACCGATCGCGCGGGCAATGTCGTCACCCGCACCTATGGCAGCCGGAACGAGCTGCTGACCGAGACGCACACCGCCTCCGATGCCAGCGGCGCAGCGGTGAGCGTCACTACCCGCTACGCCTATGATGCCGAGAAGCATCTGCGCTACGTCGTCAGCGGCGAAGGCTATGTGACCGAATATCGCTACACGGCGGCGGGCGAGGTCCAGTACACGATCGAATATCCCGAGCACAGCTATGCCATCGGCTCGGGCGCGCTCAGCGAAGCGGCGATGGATGCCTGGCGCAACGGCCTGGGCGACCGGTCGTCGACCAAGATCACGCTCAACACCTATGACGCCCGCGGGAACATGACTTCGACCCGCAGCTTCGGGATCGCGAGTGCGGCGGGCGCCGAATCCGCTGCGGAGGGCGCAAGCGGCACCTATTACACCTATGACCAGTCGGGCCGCCTGCTCTCGCGCAACCGTGACGGGCAAGTCGCCGAGACCTTCGTCTATGACGGCATGGGGCGCCTGACTGCGTCGAGCGACGTCAATGGCGGCACCACCAGCTTCGTCTTCAACGACACGGCGACCACCACCACGGTCACGCTCGCCTCGGGCTATGTGACGGTCACCACCTACAACAAGGCCGGCGACCTGATCAGCCAGTCCGACAGCGGCAGCTATGTCGCGGGCGGCACGGGCGCGAACCAGTATGACAAGCTCGGGCGGCTGCGCATCGCGACCGATCCGGTCGGCCTCAATCGCTATTATGCCTATGACAAGGCCGGTCGCCTGATCGCCGAGGTCAACCATTATGGCGACATGACCGAGTATCGCTACGATGCGAACAACAAGATCGTGGCGACCACGCGCTATGCGACGCGGCTGACCGCCGGCCAGCTCGCCATTCTCCAGAATCCGGACAGCGTGTTCGAGCCGGGCGCGATCCGCCCCGCCGCGAGCGGCTCGGACCTGTGGAGCTGGTCGGTCTATGACAAGCTCGGCCAGCTCGTCGCCTCGGTCGCCGGCGACGGCAGTGTCGCGACCATGGCCTATGACAAGGCCGGGCATCTGGTCGCCACCACCGCCTATGCGGTCAAGCTGACCACCACGCAGGTCGCCGCCTTCAAGACCACGCCGCCGCTGCTCACCGACATCCCCGCGCCGACCGCGACCGCGGCGGTGACTCGCGCCTTCTACGATCGCGACGGCCGCATGCTCGGCACGCTCGACGGCGAAGGGTTCCTGGTCCGCAACGTCTTTGACAAGGCGGGCATCAAGGTCGCCGAGATCGCGTCGTACAATGCCGCCGCGGCGGGGTTGCGCGCGGGGGGCAGCTTCAACGACCTGGTGGCCAGTGTCGGCACCTCGGCCAATGATCGGGTGACGCGCTATGTCTATGACGGCCAGGGGCTGCTGCGCTACGCCGTCGACGGGCTCAACCAAGTCATCGCCTATGGCTATGACGCGGCGGGGCTGCAGACGAGCGTGCTCCGCTATGCCGCCGCCATGGCCGCGACTAGCGACTATACCTATGACAATGTGAAGGCGCTCACCGCCGCCATGGCGGGCAACGCCAACAACCGCACGAACTGGTCGGTCTATGACGCGGCGGGGCGCTTGGCCTATTCGATCGATGCCGATGGCGGCGTCACCGGACTGAGCTACGACACCAGCGGGCAGGTGATCCGCTCTGTCGAATATGGCGCGAAATATGTCAGCGGCTCGCTGCCTGTGATCGCCACCATGAACGGCTGGTCGGGCAACAATGCGGGCGGCGCCGCCGACAGGATCACGCGGACCTGGTATACCGCGCGCGGCGAAGCGCGCTACGTCGTGGATGCCGAGGGCTATGTCTCGCGCACCGACTACAGCGCTTCGGGCAAGGTCACGGGCAGCGTCGTCTGGGCCAGCAGGATCAGCGTCTCCAACACGGCGACGATCGCCCAGGTCGATGCGGCATCGGCGGGCGCCGGCGACTATGCCGCGCGCAGCTTCGCCTATCATCCGGACGGCAAGCTCTACACCGAGACCGACCCGCTGGGCGTGGTCACGCTGTACGACTATACCGCGACCGGCAGGCTCAACGCGCGCTACGATGCCTATGGCACCGGCGACCAGGTGGTCACCGTCTATGGCTATGATGCCGCGGGCCGCGTCGTGACGGAGATTCGCGGCTGGAACACGGCGGACAGCTCTACCACCACCTATGCCTATGACGGGCTCGGCAACCGCACCCAGATGTGGGATCCGAACGGGAACCTGACCAGTTACAGCTACGACAAGCTCGGCCAGCTCAAGCTGGAGACCAATGCGCTCGGCGGCACGACGAGCTATGAGTATAATGGGTTCGGCGAGGCCTGGAAGATCACCAATCCGGGCAGCGGCACCACCTATCGCTGGTACGACAAGCTCGGTCGCGTCACCCATGTGCGCGACGCCGGGGACTATCTGACCGAGACGCAGTTCACCACCTTCGGCGAGATCTCGACGCTTACCCGCCGCTTCAACCAGGTGAGCGGCGGCGCGGCAATGGCGACGCCGCCTGCGGTGGCGGCCAATGCCGGCGAGGATTCGGTCACGTCGTTCCTATACGACAAGCTCGGGCGGACCACGCGTGCTACCGATGCGATGGGCTTCTTCGAGACCTATAGCTACGACGCCTTCGGCAACCGCCTCTCGGTCACCGCCAAATCGGCCACCGACAGCGCCGTCGCCGGCGCCACGACTACCTATGGCTATGACCGGCTGGGCCAGATGCTCACCGAGACGCTGCCGATGGCGACCTATGACGCCGCCGGCAATCTCACCAGCGCCGTCGTCGTCAATCGCTTCGAATATGATGCGCGCGGCAACCGCACCAGGAAGGTGGAGGCGGACAATCTCGCCTATCGCCGCACGACGACCTTCACCTATGACAAGAACGATAGGCTGATCGAGACGCGCGGCGACGCAGTCAACGTCATTGCCGACGATCTGGTGACGGTGACGACAGTCACCCCGGTCGAGACGATCCGCTACGATGCGCGCGGCAACGTCAAGGAGCGGATCGACGCGGCGGGCGCGCGGACGCTGCTCTATTATGATGCGCTCAACCGCAGGAAGGTCGAGATCCGCCAGACCTCGGCGAGCGAGAACAGCTATTCGAGCTACACTTACGACGCGAATGGCAATCTCAAGAGCAGCCGGGCCTATGCCGGGTCGATCGCGCTGCCGGGCACGGTCGGCGCCACGCCGCCGTCACCCCCGGCGAGCAGCTATCGCGAGACGTTCTTCAACTATGACGCGCTCGATCGTCTCACCTGGAGCAAGGTCGCCGGGATCGTATCGGGCAACTATGCGAGCGGCTATGCCGCCGCCGATCTCGTCACCTACTACGCCTATGACGCGAACGGTAACCTCCAGAAGGTCACCGATCCCAATGGCGGCGAGACTTTCAGCTGGTACGATCTGCTGGGTCGCAAGACCGGCCAGCTGGACGCCCAGGGCTATCTTACCGGCTGGACCTATGATCCCGACAGCAACGTCACCAGCGAGCGCCGCTATGCGACTCGCTTCACGGGGGTCGCTTCGGTCGCCGGTGCGCCGGCAGTGGCGACGGCCGGCGCGGACCGAGCCACGCAATATGGCTATGACCGCAACGGCAACCGCACGTCCGAAGCGCGCCTCTCGGTCGAGGCCTATGCGATCAACGCGAGCAACGGTGCGCTAACCTCGGTCACCGGCACCGCGACGATCCAGTATCTCTACAACGGCCTTGGCCAGGTGATCCGCAAGATCGAGGCGACCGGAGACCAGACCAATTACAGCTATGACGGGGCCGGCCGCCTGGCGGTCGAGACCCGCGCGGCGTTCGTCGACTTCAACGGCCAGTGGGTCTCGCCGACCACCCAGTATCTATACGACGCGCTCGGCAATCTCTCGCGCTCGGTCCAGTCGGGGGCGACCAACGCGCCGACGCGGGTCACGACCTATAGTTACGGCGCCGGCGGCCGCCTTGGCAGCATGACCGACGCATCGGGCTTCACGCGCTACTATGCCTATGACGTGGCGGGCCGGGTGAAGCGCGAGAGCTACAGCCGGACCACCGCGGCCGGCGGCGCCGTCACCGACGCGATCGCCACGCGCTACGACCTGGCCGGGCGCAAGGTCTTCCAGGGCGTCGCGACCTGGAACGGCAGCAGCTATGCCATGCTCGACTACAGCCAGTCCCAATATACCGGCTATGGCGAAGTCTGGAAGAACGGCGTCAACGGGCTGTGGCAGACCGAGAACCAGTATGACAATGGCGGGCGGCTGACCGCGACCAATGCCGGTGACGGCGTGTGGAAGTTCTTCGGCTATGACCGCAACGGCAACCAGACCGTGGTCATCACTTCGGCGGGCACCAGTCTGGCCGGCCAGTCCTTTGCGGGCGCGCTGTCGCTGGTCGGTCTGGCGACGGTCAACGCCACCTATACCAGCTACGACAAGCGCAACCTGGCCGTGCAGGTGGTCGAGGAGGGGCGGCAGCTCAGCGCCTCGGCGAGCGACCAGCTCGTCACCAGCCGGACCTACAACGCCTTCCTCGAGGTGGTGAGCGAGACCAACGCGCTCGGCGCCACGCTCGACTATAGCTACAACGCGATGGGCAAGCTGATCAAAAGCGAGAGCCCGGCCGTCTGGATCACGCTGGAGAATGGCGGCCAGCAATATGTCCGCCCGACCGAATATTATTATTATGACCTGAGCGGCCGCCTGATCGGCAGCCGCGACGCGAACAGCAATCTCTCGACGCGCACCTTCCTCGCCGGCACCGGCTATGGCACGGGGGCAGCGCTGATCGCGACGAGCTTCGCCGCCGATGGCGGCAAGATCGCCAATGCCTATGACATCCATGGCGATGTGCGCCGCGTCACCGATCAGATCGGCCGGGTCACCACTCAGGACTATGACGCGATGGGCCGCGTCACGACCGTCTCGCACTATGGCGGCCTGGTCGAGAACTTCGCCTATGACGGGCTGGGCCAGCGGATCCAGGCGTGGAACAACCAGTATCAGAACCCGGTCTACGGCCCCGAGGAAGCCTATTGGGTCGAGGATCCCTATGACCCCTATGGCGGCTATTATGGCGGCGGGGGCCATTGGGAATATTACACGCCGATCATCGGCTACACGCCCGAAAAGGCGCTGACCGAATATGATTCGCTTGGCCGGGTGACCAGCCAGCTCGGGTTCGGCGGCGACCTGACCAGCTTCTCCTATGCCTGGAACGGCGGCATCTCGACCAGCGGGATCGGCACTTTCGGCGGCTGGACCCAGGTTACGACTCACGCCAATGGCAGGACGCTGGTCGAGAGCAAGGACATCTTCAGCCGGACCACGGCCAAGACCGATCTCGGCGGCCATGTCTGGTCCTACAGCTACGACGTCGCCGGCCGGCTCTACCAGTCGGGCACGGGCGGCGTGTACACGACCTATAATTACCTCAACACCGGCCAACTCGGCTCGACGATCCTCGGGGCGCCCAACCCGGTGGCCAACTCTACCTGGGCGCGCACTGTCTCGAGCTACAGCTACGACAAGCTTGGCCAGCGCCTCACCGAGCAGACCAGCGAGGAAGCGGGCTATTATCAGCCAGGCTATTGGTACGAGGAATATGACCCCTATTACGGGTACGTCACCAACAGCTATTGGGTCGACGAGAGCTATTACACCACTTCGGCGACGCTCCAGAACTCGTCCGCAACTTATGACGCGCTTGGTCGGCTGAAGACCTTTGTCGAGACGGGCACGGCGACGCTCCCCGCGGCGAACCTCGCCTATGAATATGACGCGAACGGCAATGTCCGCCGCACCACCGCGACCTATCGGACGCTCGACTATCAGGGCAATGTCTCGTCCTACACCAATACGAGCGACTATTGGTTCCGCTATGACAGCATGAACCGCGTCGTCACCGACAAGGGCACGCTGCGCGGCGGACAGATCGTGCGCGGCGAGGCGGTGTACGGCACCGGCGGCGGGCAGGACATATTGTACGACCTCGCCGGCCAGCGCATCGCGGTGATGCGCACCGAATATTCGCCCGGCTATTACGACTATGAGTGGGGCTATTACTATCCCGGCAGCTACTATGAGAGCCGCGAGAACTATAGCTATGACAGCGCCGGCCGGGTGTTCGAGATCCAGACCTCGATGGGCGGCTATGTCGGCGAGGACTACGACTACAACACCGGCATCGCGACGCCGCCGGGCACCATCCCGGCCGCGCCTTCGACCGGCACGCTCCGTTCGCGCTTCTATTATGACCTGACGGGGCACCAGACTTCGCAGACCGATTACGAAGCGAACGGCTCGACCATCGCCTATAGCCGCTATGCGAGCTACAACAACAAGGGTCAGATTACCTACGAGAACAGCTCGACCAAGAAATATGACGGGCACACCTATCAGTCGTACACTTATTACGACTATGGCTATGGCACGAACTATGCGCTCGGCGCGGCGATCAGTGTCTCGACGATCAACTATCGCGACAACAACAACGCCAACGCGCCCGACACGCTGACCACCAACAGCTTCGCCTGGTGGGACGGGGCGGTGCAGTCGCAGATCGCGCACAAGCCGAATACGGGCCAGTCGACCACCTACTACACCAGCTTCTACTATAACGGCCTGGGGCAGCTGACATCGCTCTATGTCGGCGACGCGCGGGCCCGCAACGTCAGCTTCAAGCTCAACGGCGACGGACAGATTATCCGCCGCGACGAGCAGGACTATAATTGGTCGAACGGCGACCCGCACGAGATCTGGTACCGCTTCAACGGCCGCCAGCTCGGCTATGTCGGCAACAACGGCACCAGCGAGGTATCGACTGCGCAGTCGATCGGCGAGCGGCAGACCGTGTCGCCCACCACGCCGGGCGCCTTCCGCAACGGCTCGAGCTACGGCATGTCCTATGCCGATTTCGCCAACAGCTACGATCCGATCAACAGCTACAGCCAGGGATCGTCGGGCGGCAGCTACACTGTCCGTGCGGGCGACACGCTGCAGGGCATCGCGCTGGCGATGTGGGGCGATTCGAGCCTCTGGTACCGGATCGCCGATGCCAATGGCATCAGCGGCGCGACGGCGCTGGCCGAGGGCCGCACGCTGACTCTGCCGAGTGGAGTCATCAAGAGCAGCTACAACGCGACCGGCTTCAAGCCGTACAATCCGGCCGAGGCGATCGGCGACGTCACGCCTTCGACGCCGCAGCCCCAGGCCGGGGGCAAGAAGAACAAGTGCGGCGTGATCGGCATGGTGCTGCTCGCGGTGGTGGCGATCGCCGTCACCGTGGTCACGGCCGGCGCGGCGGCGGCGGCGCTGGCCCCGTCGATCTCGTCGATCGGCGCCGGCATCTCCGCGGTGCTCGGCGGAACCCTCGCCACCACCGCGGGCATCGGGCTGGGCGGCGCCATTGCGATCGGCGCCGGCGCGGCGGCAGTCGGCTCGATCGTCAGCCAGGGCATCGGTGTCGCCACCGGCATCCAGGAGAAGTTCAGCTGGAAGGCGGTGGGCCTCGCGGCGATCGGCGGCGGCGTCAGTGCCGGCATCGGCGGCAGCGGGATCTTCGACGGCATCAAGAGCGGCGTGATCCGCGCCGGCGTCACTTCGGCGGCGAGCAGCCTCGTCAGCCAGGGGATCGGCGTCGCCACCGGGCTGCAGGACAAGTTCAGTTGGGCGGGCGTGGCCGCGGCGGGCGTGGGCGCGATGGCCAGCTTCGAGGCGGGCAAGCTGTTTGGCGCCAAATCGTTCACCGACATCAAGAATGCCGGTGGCGCAGTGGCCACCATCGGCGACACCAGCATCGGCAATCATTTCGCCCATCTCGGCCAGAGCGCCGCCGCCATGGTGGCGAGTGCCGCGACCCGCAGCGCGATCGAGGGCACGAGCTTCGGCGACAACCTGGTCGCGGGGATACCTGACGTCATCGGCCAGGCGCTCAGCGACCTGATGTTGCGCGGTGCCACGCTCAAGGCGCCCGAGCAGCCCAAGCCGGTCAATGCGGTTCGCACCGCAGGCGCGGAGTGGCTCAACAGCCGAACCCCGGAGGATCTCGAGGCCTATAGGCAATATGGCATCACCTTCGACCTGACGGACAACGGCGTGGTGGTTCGCGGCGATCTGGCGGCCATGCGCGCGCGCGGCGAAGCGATACAACGGGGTGCGGCTGTTCCCGACGACGGCAAGCCGAAGCTGCGCGCCGGGCCGGACGTGCCGATCGTCAACGATGACGATCACCATTTCTACATCAAGACGAGCCTGCCGGCCTGGTTGGCGACGGACGGCGTCGCGGTTGCCAATACGCCGGGCATCAATGTGGACTTCACCGGGAACGCGGCCGGCGTCACCAGCTTCTGGGCGGCGTTCGAGCGCAGCGGTGGCGCCACCCGCTTCATGTCGACCGGCGGAGACACCTATGTCTATACCGGCGGCACGGTCGAAATTCCGGGGCTGGGGATCAAGCTCAGCGTCGGCGCGGACATCGTGCCGCAGATCTCGCCGCTCACCACCCCTGCCGGCCAGGGAGGAGAGGCCGGCAACGGAAGCGGGATCACCGTCGGCCAAGTGGCGGATGTCGCCGCGCAGGTCATCGTTCCCGGTTATGGCAGCGGCAAGTCCGCCTGGGAGGCCTATCAGTCGGGCAACTACTGGGCTGCGGCGGGCTGGGGCCTGCTCGCCGTCGGTGAAGTCGGCCTGACTGTTGCGACGCTGGGCAGCTCGAACCTGGTGACGACTGCGATCCGCGGCACCCGGGCAGCCGCGATGGGTGTGCGGGGTGCCGAGGCGGCGCGCGCGGTAGCCAAGGCCGAAGAGGCCATCGAGCTGACCGTGAAGATGAAGAAGGGATGGAATGCCGAGCAGCGCGCCGCCGCGCTCGAGAAGGTGAATGCGCTCAATGCGGCCGAATTGCGCGTGACGCCTTCGGTGCGCAGCGGCACTTCGGCGGCGGCGCGCTATCGCCAGGCGGGCAATGCCATCCCCGCTGGCGCGGATGTGGACCATATCATCGATTTACAGCTGGGAGGCGCCGACATTATATCGAATTTGCGGCCGCTGGACTTGAGCGTGAACAGGAGCCTCGGCGCGCAGATCGGCCGGCAATTGCGCGGAGTCCCATCCGGTACCAAGGTTTCCGGCATCAGGATCGTGCATTAGGATTGTGAGGTAGCAGGTGTTCGACGATTTCACCGAAGCATTCTCCCAGGATTTCGATCGGCCCTCGGTTCCGCTGCCGGTCCGTCCCGGCGACGCAGCGCTTGCCGAACTGTTCGAGCGGTTCGGCGGCGTCTCGTTCAACGGCGGCATCTATCGGGTGTTCGATCCCATCCAGCTGCCCAAATACAATGCGATGGTGGAAGAGGGTTTCCCCGATTTCGCGGGCGCCGTCACGGTGTTCGGAAGCGATTGGCTGGGCCGGATCTTCGCCACGACCAGCAAGTCGGATATCCAGGGACGCGACGGCGTGATGATGTTCGAGCCGGGCACGGCCTCGGCACTCGAGATACCTTGCAACGTGCTGACCTTCCATGACGAAGAGCTCGTCGATGCGCCGGATGCCGCGCTGGCCGATGAGTTCTTCGAGAATTGGCGCGGGAGCGGCAAGCCCGCGCCGCGCGTGAACCAGTGCGTCGGCTATATCCGTCCGCTGTTCCTCGGCGGACAGGACACCACCGCCAATCTCGAGCTGATCGACATGGAAGTCTATTGGTCGGTGAGCGTGGACCTCATCCGCCAGGCGCGGGGGCTGCCGGCGGGCGCGCGCATCTCGGGCGTGCGTATCCCGGACTGATCTTTTGGATCGGCGGGGCGGCGGCGTGTGCGTGGCGCGCTTCGATCGCACCCGCGCTCGGCGGCACTCCAAGTTTCCACCTTTGCTGGGCCGGCGGCGTCAATATCAAGGGCTTGCCGGGCTCCCTGCCCAGCGTCGCGACGCATTCAGCGGGCCCCGGCATCCCCGCACGGGCGGGGAGCCGGGATAGCGCGGGATATCGGCGCCACGCACGAATGCCATGCGGAGGGGCAGGGCCTGCTGCCCCCGCTCCGCCCCTTGGCCATGGATCGTCGGCTGGGCAGGTATGGCGAAACGAAATCAAGGTCTTGATCGAGCCTCGACTCCGGCGCGGGCCGAAGCACCGGGCACGCGGGCGACCAATGGTCCCATATCGGATCGAGTATGCCGTGCTTTTACCGTTCACGAAGCGCGAAACGTCATCCGAGAGAAAATGGACCAAAACGAATGTAAATCGATTCGGACTATTGAAGTATGACAGATGATTGCAGGCTTGATGCGGGTAATATCCGCGAATCGCGGCGTTTCCATGCTCGTATCGTGAGTGAAACATGCTGAAATATTTCTTTCACGACGGCACTTGACGGAGAATATCGGTATCTGTCTCATATCGAGACAGTAACCGGGGGGTGGTATGTCGGGTCTCGTCGATGCGGCGACGGCTATTCTTAGTGCGTCTGAAAGAAAGCTGGAAGTGGCGGCGCACAATGTCGCGAACGTTTCCACACCCGGGTTCAAGCGGCAGATAGGATTTTCGCAGCTTCTCCAGGCTTCGGAGAGCGATGTGCGGCCGCTGCCCGAAGTTGCGGTCCGCCGTAACTTCACGCAGGGCAAGCTCACCGAAACTCGCAATCCGTTCGACCTTGCGATCAGCGGCGACGGGTTCTTCCAGCTCCGTGCCGGCGATCGCCTTGTCTATTCGCGCCAGGGCCAGTTCCGGCTCTCGGCGGAGGGTAACCTGGTCACGCCGCAGGGTTATGTGCTGCAGCAGCAAGGGGGAGGGGACCTGGTGCTCGATCGCGAGGCGGCAACCATCCAGCAGGACGGAACGGTGATCGAGGACGGTCGCCCGGTTGCGCGGATCGAGCTGTTCGCGGCCAGCGATCCGCAGGCGCTCGAGCCGGTCGGCGAATCCTATTTCTCCGCGGGGCCGGGTGCGATGGATTCAGTTGGCGGCCCGGTGATCCGCCAGGGCCTCGTGGAAAGCTCGAACGTCGAGATGGGCGAGGAGATGGTCGCGATGATGGCCGCGCTGCGCCAGTCGGAAGGGGGCGCTCGCCTGGTGCAGGTCTATGACGACCTGATCGGCCGCGCGATCTCCAGCCTGGGCCAGACGCGATGAGCGACGCCTTCTACGTGGGGGCGGTGGGCCTCCAGGCCCAGCAGCGCGCGCTGGACGGCATCGCGAACAACATCGCCAATGTTAACACGCCGGCGTTCAAGCGCGTCCAGCAGCGCTTCTCGGACGTGGTCGCCAGCCGCCCGCAGGACGTGGCGACGCCGGACCTGCGCCGCCCGCCTGCCGACACTGCCGGTGTGATGCTCGACACGCAGTTCATGCTGAACGAGCAGGGCCAGCTCGAGCGCACGGGGCAGCAGCTTGATGTCGCGATCGACGGCCGGGGCTTCATCGAGCTGATGGGGCCGGGGGGACAGACGCTGCTGTGGCGCGGCGGCGCGCTCAAGGTGAATGACGATGGCCAGCTTGCAACCAGCCACGGCATCGCCCTGCGTGCCGCGATCACGGTGCCCGGCGACGCCGGCGCGATCGAAATCGGCAAGGATGGCGTGGTGCGCGTGCGCGTGCCGGACAGCGTCGATCCGGTCGAGCTGGGGCAGCTTCAGCTGGTCCGGGTCAACGATCCATCGGCAGTCTCGCGGCTCGACGGCGGCCTCTATCGCGTCGATGATGCCGGCGCGCTCAGCGAGGCGGTGCCGGGAGAAGACGGCACGGGCATGCTCGTCCAGGGCTCGATCGAGCAATCGAACGTGGCGCTCACCGACGAGATGGTGCGGCTCATGCTCGTCCAGCGCGCCTATGCGGCAAATGCCCAGATCGTGCAGGCCGCCGATCAGCTGATGGGCATCGCGAACGGCCTGCGGCGCTAGCAACATGGCAGGGGGAATCGTCATGGGGCTGGCGCTCGTCGCTGCTATGGCCGGGGACGGTGCCGTGGATGTCACGGTCAGGCCCGTGGTCCGGCTAGGTTCGGCGCAACTGCGCGTCGGCGATCTGGTCACGGCGCGCGACGGGAGTTTGCCGGCGCGCATCGCCGATCTGGTGGTGGCGCGGTTGCCGCGCGGCGCGGCGGTGCTTGCGCTGCCGGCCCGCGATCTCGCCGCGCTGGTGCGTCGCCGGGTGCCCGGGTTGCGCGTGTCCCTGCCGGCGACGGAGACCGTCCGGATACGCGTTGCGATCGCGGCGGGCCCCGGCCATGACCCTGGCGCCTGCTTCGCGGCGGCCACTCGGATCCCGGCAGGTGCCGCCGTCACGGCCGGCGACGTGATTGCGGCAACATGCCGTGGCACGACACCGGCGACGCTGCGCTATGGTCGGGACGGGCTGGCGGTGACGCGCGACGCATTGCCGGCGGGGGCCTATCTCGGGCGGGTGGCTGCGCTCCCGCGGAATGCGATCGGCAAGGGCGCGCCGCTCACGCTGCGTTCGGTGGCGGGCCCTGTGACGGTCGAGCGCAGGGTGACGACGATGCAGCCGGGCCGCGCCGGCGCCCGCCTGTTCGTGCGCGACGCAGAAGGCAAGGTCTTCGCCGCGCCGCTCGCCCTGGCCGGCCAGGAGGGTGCGCGATGAGGCTTCCGCTGGCAACCGCCGCGATGGCCCTACTCTTCGCGACGCCGGCGGCCGCCCAGGATCTCTACAAGGGCGGGAACTGGTCCTCGATGGCCGCGGATCGCCGCGCCAGTGGCGTGGGCGATGCGATCACGGTGGTCGTCCAGCAGGCGGCCGAGGCTTCGAACACCACGCAGAACGCCACCCGCAAGAGCACCGATCTGTCGGGCGGGCTCAACGCCGGCTCGATCAACGAGAGCGGCCAGCTTTCCTTCGGGGGCGGCTATACCGGGCGGGGCGAAGTGCGCCGCAGCGAGCGGCTGGTGGCGCAGCTGAGCGTCACGATCGAGCAGGTGCTGCCCAATGGCGATTATCTTATCGTCGGCGAGCAGCGCCTTCATGTGAACGGCGAGAAGACGCTGATCGCCGTGCGGGGGCGGATCCGGCCCGAGGACATTCGCAGCGACAACAGCGTGCTGTCGAGCCGGATCGCCGATGCGCAGATCAACTATGACGGCAAGGGCTTCGTCTCGCGCAGCGCCAGGCCGGGGCTGCTCAACCGCATCTTCTCGCTGCTGGGGCTGGGCTGATGCGCGTCGCCGGAACCGTTTCCGTGGCGGCCCTTCTCCTGGCCGTGGCGATGCCGACCGCTCCCGCCATGGCCCAGTCGGTGCCGCTCAAGAGCCTGGGCAGGTTCGACGGCTGGCGCGAGAATGCGCTGGTGGGCTATGGCCTGGTCACCGGCCTTGCCGGATCGGGCGACACGCGCCGCAGCGTGGTGACGCGCCAGGCGCTGCGGAACGTGCTGAGCCGCCTGGGCACCAGCGTCAGCGAGGATCAGCTCAGCAGCCGCAACGTCGCGGTGGTGATGGTCACCGCGGTGCTGCCGCCTTCGGCCAATGTCGGTGACCGGATCGACGTCACTGTCTCCTCGATCGGCGACGCTCGCAGCCTGGCAGGCGGCACGCTGATCATGACGCCGTTGCTCGGCCCGGACCAGCGCACCTATGCGCTGGCACAGGGGCCGCTGCTCGTCGGAGGCTATCGCTTCGATGCCGATCTCAATCAGCAGCAGCGCAACTACCCGACCACCGCGGTGCTTCAGGGCGGCGGCACAATCGAAGCGCCGGTCGAGTCCGCAGTGTTGCGGGGCGGCAACGAGATTGCGTTCCTGCTCGCGAATCCGAGTTTCTCGACGTCGCAGCGCATTGCCGATCAGATCAATGCGCGGTTCGGCGATGGCACTGCGCTTGCCAGGAATGCCGACGAAGTGCGCATTCATTTCACCGGCGTGCCCGGCGAGGTCACCGGCTTCGTGGCGCAGCTCGAGAATGTCCGGGTCGAGCCCGCCGTCTCGCCGCGCATCGTGATCAACGAGCGCACCGGCACGGTGGTGGCGGGCGGCGACGTGATGATCTCGAGCGTCGCGATCGCGCAGGGCGACATCAAGGTGACGGTGACCGGCGAGCGCAGCGCATCGCAGCCCGGCGGCGGCTTCTATGGCGGCTTCGCGAGCGACGTCAGCAGCCTGGTCGTCACCAATACCAAGCTCGAAGTGGCCCAGGGGGTGGGGGACAAGTCGTTCCGCTTTCCCAACACTTCGGTCGCCGACCTCGTCCAGGCGCTGTCGCGCGCGCATGTCGATACGCGGCGCATGATCAGCATCCTCCAGGCAATCAAGACCGCGGGCGCGCTGCACGCGGAAATCATCGTTCAGTGAGCGTGAAAAGGGTGGGGAAATGGAGAGTATTTCAACGGCGCTGATCGCCAAGGCGCTCGACGGGCTTACCGCGCGCTATCAGGCGACCGCGCAGAACATCGCCAACGCGAACTCGCCCAATTACCGGCCGATCCGCGTCACTTTCGAGGACAGGCTGCGCAGCGCGGCGGCGCAGGGCGGCGGGGCGATCGCGGGAGTCGAACCCAGGATCGAACTCGAGCCGATGCCGCGTGTCGCCAGCGAGATGCGGCTTGATCTGCAAATCGCCAACGCCTCGCAGACCGCGATGCGCTATGGCGCGCTGCTCTCGATCCTCGGTCGGCAAATGGACCTGGCCCGCACCATCGTGTCGGGAGGCCGCTGAGATGGACGCCATCGCCATCAGCCGCACCGGCCTGGACGTCGAGTGGCAGCGCCTTCAGGTGATCGCGCAGAACCTCGCCAACATCAATACGAGCCGCACCGCTTCGGGAGAGCCGTTCCATCCGCTGCGCCTGCTGTCCGGGCCGCAGGTCGATTTCGCGCATCTCGTGCAAGCGGGCGACAAGGTGCCCGGCGGAGTCGAGGTGCTCGGGCTCGAGCCGATGGCGGCGGGCACGCGCCGTGTCCATGAACCCGGCCATCCGCATGCCGATGCCGATGGCTTCGTCACCTATCCGGATGTCGATCACGCATCCGAGATGACGCTGCTGATCAAGACCTCGCGCGCCTATGAGGCCAATCTCACCGCGATGAGCATCGCGCAGCAAATGTATTCGCGCGCCGCCGAACTGGGCAAGCAGGCATGACCGGGATCGAGGGGATCGCGGCGATCGGCCACGCCGACGCGGCACCGATCGCCATGCGTCTGGGCGAGGCGACTGCGACGGTCGCGCAGCCGGCTGGAGGCGCCGGTTTCGGTGAAGTGCTGATGAGCGGGCTGCGCGGCGTCGATCAGAAGATCGCCACTGCCGACAAGCTCGTCCAGCAGTTCACCATCGACGATTCGGTGCCGGTACATCAGGTCACCATGGCGCTGGAACAGGCCCGGCTTTCGGTGGAACTTGCGATGCAGGTCCGTTCGCGGATCGTCGAGGGCTATCGCGAAATCATGAACATTCCTCTCTGACCGGCTGATTTCCGATGGAAAACCCTGTTCCTGCTCCTGCCGCCCCGCGCGGACAGCTATACCTGCTGGGCGGCGTCTTCGCGCTCGTCCTGCTGCTGCTCGCGATCGGATATTTCCTGTTCCTGCGCACCGACTATGCCGTGCTCGCGCAGGGGCTGCGCCCGACCGACGCCTCGGCGATCGTCGCCGAGCTCGACAAGCGTGGCGTCCCCTATCGCCTGCGCGACGGCGGCGCGACCATCCTGGTGCCGGAGGGGCAGGCCGACGCCACGCGCGTCGCGATCGCCGGATCGGACGCGGCGGCGCGCGGCCAGATCGGCTTCGAGCTGTTCAACAAGTCCGACATGGGACTCACCAACTTCGCGCAGAAGATCAACTATCAGCGCGCGTTGCAGGGCGAGCTGGTCCGCACCATCACGGCGATGGAGGGCGTGGAGACGGCGCGCGTTCATCTCGCGCTGCCCGAAAAGGCGCTGTTCCGCGGCGATCGGGTCGAACCCAAGGCGGCCGTGACCGTCACGATGAAGCCGGGCCAGACGGCCGATCCGGCACGCGTCGCGGGGATCCAGCAGCTGGTTGCCGCCGCGGTTCCCGACCTGCCCCAGAGCAAGGTCGTGGTCCTCGATGCTGCGGGGCACGTGATCAGCCCCGCGCCGGTGGTGGAAAGCGCCCCGGGTGCCGAGCGTCCCGCCGATATCGAGGAGCGCGGGGCGGTCGAGAATTATTATCGCGCCCGGGCGCGCGGCGCCGTCGAGCGGCAGATGCCGGGCGTGCGCTTCGCGCTGCGGGTCCTGCTCTTTCCGAACGGTGCGGCGTCCGCCGGAGGAACCGGGGACGGAGAGCCGGCGACGGTGCCCGCCGCCGGCTGGACACCCTCCGGCGATGGCGCGGCGCGCAATTTTCGCCTGCGTATCCTGTTCATCAGCGAGACTCCGATCAACCCCGAAGACCAGCAGGTTGCGCGGGGCGCCATCGTCCAGGCCACGGGGCTGAACGATCAGGCCGGCGACAGCCTGTCGTTCGAGATCGGGCCGATCGACCAGCCTGTCTCCGCTCCTCCCGTCGCGCAGCCCAGCTATGCGGCGGCGAGCGCGCCCGCGGCAACTGCGCCGGTGCCGGCGCAGGTCTTTGCCTGGCCGCCGATCTGGCTGTGGATCGTTGCCGGCATTGCGATGGCGGCGGTGCTGGTCTGGCGCTTCGGCGGTTCGCGCGGCCGGATGAGCGGCGAGGAACAGGAGGCGTTCGCGCAGCGGCTGCGCCGCCAGCTCAACATGACAGAGGAAGCCGGCGATGCTGCTGCCTGAAGCCCGGCTCGACATATTGATCGACGAACTGCGGGGCATGCCCGCCGCCGATCGCAGGGCCGTGCTTGCGAAGCTGGGCGTCGAGGAGCGCCGCCGCGTCCGCGCGCGGCTCGCCGCGCCGGCAGGCGGGCCCGTGGAGCCGGTCTCTCCCTATTCGGCCGATATCGCCGCACGGCTGGAGGCGAGCGATACCGGGCTCACCGTGGCGGGGCGGCGTGCGCTCGATGCGTTCCTGGCGCCGGCGGGGAAGGGCGCGACGCGCGCCGAACCGAATCGCGGCTTGTCGCTGGCCCAGACGATGGGCGGGCTGCTCCGGCCGCGCGGCAAGCCGCTGTGACGATGCTCATCAAGTCGGATGCCGCCGTCGCGGTGCGCAGCTTCATCGGTGGCTCCAGGCTATCGGTGGAGGCGAACGACGCGCCGATGCCGGATCCGCGCGATATCGAGCGCGCGCAGCTGATCGCCGAGATCGAGCGGTTCCAGCGCCAGCGTGCGGAGGATGCGGCGGCCGCCAAACGCGCAGTAGAGGCGGCGCGCGAGGAAGGCCGGCGCGAGGGGCTGATCCAGGCCGAGCGGCGGGAGGCCGATGGAATCGCGGCGCTTCGCAGGGGGGTGGATCAGGCCCGGGCCGATTTCGCCGCGCGGCTGGAAGCGCTCGATCGGCTCGCTCCGCAGCTCGTCCGCGCCGCGCTCGCCAAGCTGTTCGCCGATGGCGAGGATTGGGCCGCCCCGGCCGAGGCGATGATCGCGCGTCAGCTCGCCGCCCTGCATCGGTCGAGTGTGATCGCAATTCATGTGAGCCCCGAGGATTTTCCGGATGCCGCCGCGCTCGCCGGGCTTTCGGACGGGCTTGGCGCCGAAGGGCTGCGCATCCAGACTGATCGTGCCTTGCGTGCCGGTGCGAGCCGGATCGAATGCCGGCTCGGGCAGATCGATCTCGACCTGCGCACCCAGTGGCAGGCGCTGTCGGCGCTGCTTGCCGAGATGGCCGGATGACGGATCATCCCTTCCTTCAGCGGCTGCGCGACCTGGAGCTGGTTCGCCCCGTCGGCTTCGTGCGCAAGGTCGCGCATGGCCATTTCGAGGCTACGGGCCCGGCCTGCACGGTGGGGGATCTTTGCGAGGTGGCCGGGGAAGGCGGCGCTGTCTGCGTCGAGGTTGCCGCGGTCGACGAGGCCGGGCTGATCCTGGTGCCGCTCGAGCAGAATCGCCAGGTGCGTCCGGGCGCACAGGTGACTGCGCTGCCCGGGGGCGGGGCGGCGGCGGTGGGCGACGGCTTTGCCGGCCGCGCGATCGATGCGTTCGGACGCCCGTTCGACGGCAAGGGCGATGTGGCCGTGGCGGCCCGGATTCCGCTTGCCGGATCGGTGCCTCGCCCGCTTGATCGTGCGGCACCGGCGAACATGGTGAAGACCGGCCTGCGCGCGATCGACGGGCTGCTGACGCTCGGCGAGGGGCAGCGCGTCGGCATCTTTGCGGCAGCGGGCGTTGGCAAGACCAGCCTGCTCGAGCAGCTTGCGGGGCAGATCGAATGCGACCGGGTGGTGCTGTGCCTGGTCGGCGAGCGCGGCCGCGAGGTCGAGGCGATCTGGCGAACGCTTTCCGCGCGCGTCGATGCGGAGCGCTTCACGCTGGTCGCCGCGACGTCCGACGAGACCGCGGCGCTGCGTGCCCGCGCCGCCAATGTCGCCTCGTGCCTGGCCGAGCATTGGCGCGATCGCGGCGAGCATGTGCTGCTGGTGGTGGATTCGGTCACGCGCCTCGCCATGGCGCTGCGTGAGATCGGCCTTGCCGCCGGCGAGCCGCCCACGGTGCGCGCCTATACGCCGAACGTCTTCGCCGCGCTGCCGCGGCTGGTCGAGCGGTGCGGCGCCACGGGTCGCGGCGCGATCACGGCGGTGATGACCGTGCTCAGCGAGACCGACGATGTCGACGACCCGATCGTCGAAGTGATGAAGTCGCTGCTCGACGGCCATGTCGTGCTGTCGCGCACGCTGGCGGAGCGCGGCCATTTCCCGGCGATCGACGTGTCGCGCAGCATCAGCCGTCAGGCTGCGCGGCTGATGGAACGCCAGCATGCCGCCGCGGCGCGCGCAGCCGTCACCCAGCTCGGCGTCTATGACGAAGCGCGGGTGATGATCGAAAGCGGCGTCTACAAGAGCGGCGCCAATGCCGAGATCGATCAGGCGATCGCGATGCGCGCAAAGCTGATGGCATTCCTGCGCCAGGGGCAAAGCGAGAATTCGGCCTTCGCCGATACGCTTTCGGGCCTGCGCGCGGCGATGGGGAGCAGCGGCCATGCATGATCGCCGCGCCCATCGCGCGCTTGCCGACATCGCCGCGCTCCGCGCCGCGCAGCGGATGGCCGCGCATCAGGAGCTGGCGGCGGCCCAGGAGCGCGAGGAAGAAGCCGCGGATGCGGCGCGGCGTGCGGACCAGCGCACCGAAATAGCCGCGCGGGCCTGGGACGCGCATCTCGGCGGCACGGAGTTCGCGCCGGAGTTCGCCCGCGCGCTCGCCGGAGAGCTTGTCGAACATGGCCGCGCGAGCGCGGCCGCGCAGGCATATCGCGAGCAGATGGCCGAGGCGAGCGCGACTGCGGAGCGGGCCTGGCACGACGGCGACGCGCATTGCCGGCTCGCCGATCGCGCGCTCGACACCAGTCGCCGCGCGCGCCGCCGCGACCGCGACGAACGCGCGCTCGATGCGCTGGCCGACCGCTTGGCTTCGAATTGGAGGCGATCATGATTGGACCCGTGCCGCATGCCGGCCCCGTGCCGCCCGAGGGGCGCGGCGATTCCGCCGATCCACAGCACGGAGAGGCGCCGAGCGACCTGTTCGCGCAGCTGCTCGGTGCAGGGGGAATGCTCGCGGGAGGGCAGGGGATGCCCGGCGACCTGCCTTCCCCATCGGCGCCGGACGCCGCGATGCTCGCGCCGGGGCAGGATGCGGCCGCGAAGCCGGGGCAGCAGGAGTCCGCGCCGCTCGCCCATAGGTTCAACCAGAACGGCTTTTTCGGCCATGCGGGCGAGACACCCGAGCTGGCCGTGACGCTGGCGCGTGAGGATGCGGGGTCCGCCGAGCCGTGGAACCCGGCGGCGCCGGCGGGCCAGGTTGCGGGCCCGCGGCCGGATGTCGCGGTTTCGACGCGCGGGAGTGCGGGCACGATATCGCGTTCGGACGCGGCACAGGGGCTGGCGATGCGCGCCGCCGGGGCGGGGCCCGATTCCGCGGGGGCAGGGCCGACGGGTGCCGCGGTCGCCGCGCCGGCGCCGATCGAGGAAGCCGAGGCCGCCGATCCGGCCGCCCCGCTGGAACGCCGCGCCCATCGCCCGACCGCCGCCGCGCGCTCGGCGCTGCACGTGGCCCTGCGCGAGCTGGAGAGCGGCCTGCAGGTCGCGGCGCGGGTCGAGGGGCTGGACGAAGCGGAGCGGCACCAGCTGCGCGACGAGATCGCGGCGCTGCTCGGCCGCCACGGGCTTTCCGCCGCCCGCATCCGAATCAACGCCATGCCGCCACGGGAGAGTGAACGATGATCGCGCAAGCCGCGCCAGTGGGCGCCGATGCCGCTGCCCAGCAGAATGCCAGCACCGCCAGCGCCGCGACCGATGCCTTCGGCCTCGGCTTCGATGCGCTGCTCAAGATCATCCTGACCCAGCTGACCTATCAGGATCCGCTGAAGCCGATGGACAATTTCGAGTTCGTCTCGCAGCTCGCGCAATTCTCGCAGATCCAGCAGAGCCAGACGATGAACGACCGGCTCGAGCTGCTGGTGTCGGCCCAGGCGACCAGCCAGGCCACCAGCCTGCTCGGGACCCAGGTCGACGTGCCCGCGGGCGCGACCACGCTCACCGGCACGGTCACTGCGGTCACCTTCGACAACGGCATGCCGCGGATCACGATCAAGACGGCGGACAATCGCACCATCAGCAACCTCGCGATCGCCAGCATCTCGCAAGTCAGGAAGGGGAACTAAGCCATGTTCGGTGCCATCTATATCGGCCTCAGTGGCCTGAACGCCTATTCCCGCGGGCTCGAGCAGGTCAGCAACAATGTGACCAACCTCAACACCTCGGGCTTCCGGGGTTCGACGGTGACCTTCCAGAATTATTATGGCGGCGGCAGCCAGGGCGGGCTCTCGCACGACACCGACAGCAGCGGCGGCGGCAACGGCGTGGGCATCGGCGAGAGCCGGCTCGACCTGAGCGCCGGCCAGCTGCGGCAGACCGGGCGCGACCTCGACCTGGCGATCGACGGCGGCGGCTTCCTCGTCCTGATGGACGGCGACAGGATGCTCTACGCGCGCACCGGCAGCTTCGAAGTGGACGACAAGGGCTTCATCGTCCTCTCGGGCACGAAATACCGGCTGGCGACGCTCGACTCTTCCGGCCGCCCGGTGAGCCTGTCGATCGACCAGAAGCGCACCAACGCTCCGCTCGGCACCACCGCGATCACCTTCACGGACAATCTGTCGAACACCGCCGTCAACGCAGTCACGATCAACGACATGATGGTGTACGACGCCAAGGGCGGCTCGCACAAATGGAGCGCGAAGTTCGAGAAGGGCACGACCGCCGGCGAATGGACCGTCAAGATCAGCGACGAGAAGGGCACGGTCGCGACCAAGACCCTCAAGTTCATCGGCAGCGTGATCGATCCGAGCACCGCCAAGATCGAAGTCGAGGATGCGACCAATGATTTCAAGGTGAGCTTGGATTTCTCGGCCGTGCAATCCTATTCCTCGGGCGACGTCTCGAACCTGCGGGCATCCTCGATCGACGGGCGCGGCGTGGGGGCGCTGACCACGGTGACAGTGAACGCCACCGGCCATCTCGAGCTCGCTTATTCGAATTCGCAGAAGCTCGATCTCGGCGCGGTCGCGCTCGCCGATTTCCGCAACACCCGGTCGCTGACCGAGAAGGATGGCGGCCTGTTCAGCTATGACGGCAGCGGCGAGCGCATGTATCTTGCCAGCGACGATCCCCGGGTAGGCCTGGTCAAGGCCAGGCAGCTCGAGGCGTCGAACGTCGACCTGTCCAAGCAGTTCGGCGACTTGATCCTGATCCAGCGCGGCTTCCAGGCCTCGTCGCAGATCGTCAGCGTCTCGAACGACATGATCCAGCAGCTCTTCGGCATCCGGGGCCAGGGATGACGCTGCCCTGCCGATCCTGGCTGCCCGACGGCACGGCTGCGCCCGCTTCGGCGCAGCGCGCGCTTGCCGACATGGTCGAGAGCTGGTCGGGCGAGTGGTTCGCCGGCGAGCCGATGCGCGTCGCCGGAGCGCTCGCGCGCGTCGCGGCGCCGCGTGCCGAGTTGCGCAAGCTGCTGTGGCACGGCTGCGACGAAGGCGCGGCGATCGGCGTGCCGTCGGCGGGCGCGATGGCACTGGGGGCGATGGTGCTCGGCGTTCCGGCCGCGGCCGGCCAGCGCAACGCGCATGACCTCGCGCTGCTCGAGGCGCTGGGCAAGGAATGCCTGGACGGCCTCAAGTCCCGCCTGGTCCAGTGCCTCGCGCTCGGCAAGCCGGTCTGGCATCTGTCGGAAGCAGCCCGCGGCGATGGGCCGGTGCACCGGCTCGAGATCGTGACCGCCGCGCGCGGGCTGACGCTCCAGGTCGAGTTGTCGGCGCCGTGCTTCGCGCGTTTCGTCCGCGAGGCGCTGTCCGAGCCGGCCACCGGCGCGCCCCTGGGCTCCGGCAGCGCCGCGCTTGCCGAAATCCCGGTTTCGCTCTCCGCACTGCTCGGCCGCAGCCGCATCACCGTCGCCGAGCTGGCCGGGCTCGGCTGCGGCGACGTGCTCGTGCTCGACCGGGCGACCGACGCCGTCCTGCCGCTCGCGGTGGACGGCCTCCCGCTGGCGCGCGGCCGCTGCGCGGTGATCGAGGGCGAGCGCGGGCCCGCGCTCGAGATCGTAGAAGCTCCAACCCGATGAGTAGCCCCGTGACCGAACCGAGTGACATCCTGCCCCCCGAGACCAAGCCCATCGAAACCAGGCCGGATCGGCCGGCAACGGCGCGTGTCAGCAGCAAGCTGATCGAGAATGTCGGCGTCCAGCTGGAGGCCTTCCTGGGCGCCGCCCCGATGACGGTCGCCGATCTGACAGGCCTTGCCGCCGGCGCGGTGGTGACGCTCGACGCGCAGCTCAACACGCCGGTCGAGCTGCGGCTCAACGGCGTGGCGGTTGCGCGCGGCGAACTGGTCGCGGTGGGCGAGAAGTTCGGCGTGCGCCTCACCGAGATCGCGCAATGGCCCGACTGACCGCAATTCTCGCATGCCTGTTCGTACATCTGGCCCAGGCGCCGGTGGCGCTCGCGCAACCGGGGCGGCTGGGCGGCGGCGGGAGCCTGAACCTCTCGCTCACGCGGATCGTGATGGCGTTGATCCTGTGCCTGATGCTCGCCGCGCTGATTGCCCTGGCGCTCAAACGGAGCGGCGGGCGGATCGATCTCCCGCGGTTGCGCGGGCTGGTTGCGGCCCTGCCGGCGCAGCGGCGCGTGGAAGTGCTCGAGACGCGCCGCGTCAGCCAATATGCCGATATCTGCCTGCTGCGCTGCGACGGGCGGGAATATCTCGTCCTTTGCGCGCCGCAGCAGCAGCTCCTGCTGCGCGAGAGCGAGTGTCCGGCGCCGGTGCCGTCCAGGGTGGCGGGCGCGGCGGGGGAGGCCGGCTGATGCGCCATGTCCGCATTGCCAAAGCCTATCTGCTGGCCGCCGCGCTGCTTGCCCCGGCCACTGCCTTCGCTGCCGATGGGGCGGGCATGAGCACCGATCTGGTGCGCACCATGCTGCTGCTCACGCTGATGGCGGTCGCCCCGGCGATCTTCATCAGCATGACCAGCTTCGTTCGGATCGTCGTGGTGCTGGCGATGGTTCGCCACGCGTTCGGCATGCCCGAGACGCCGCCCAACCCGGTGCTGATCAGCCTCGCGCTGTTCCTCACGGCCTTCACCATGGGGCCGACCCTGACTGCCGTGAACGGCCAGGCGCTCAAGCCGCTGATGGCCGGCAGCGTCACTGTCGAGCAGGCGATCGACAAGGGCAGCGGGCCGTTGCGCAATTTCATGCTCGCCCAGACGCGCGACAGCGACATCGAGGCGATCTACGCGATCGCCAAGGCCCCGGTGCCGGACCGGCCCGAGCAGGTGGACCTGCTCAAGCTCACGCCTGCCTTCATCCTCAATGAGCTGCGGGTCTCCTTCACCATTGGCTTCGTCATCCTGCTGCCCTTCCTGCTGATCGACCTGGTCGTCGCCTCGATCCTGCTCGCGCTCGGCATGATGATGGTCCCCCCCTCGACGATCTCGCTGCCGATCAAGATCCTCATGTTCGTCCTGATCGATGGCTGGGGGCTGATCCTGCAAGGCGTGCTGGGAAGCTTCAGGTGAAGCCGCGCCGGGGCGGTACTTCCTCGGGGCTCGGCCTGTTGCTGGTGCCCCCCCGGGTGGAGGCGTCGCTCTGGCGGCGTTTCCGCTTCGAGCGCGAGTTCCGCTGCCGCGAACAGATATTCACCCAGTATCGGGCGCTTGCCCGTGCCATCGCCCGGCGCCAGCTGCGCGCGCGGCCGCGCAACGGCGTCGAGCTCAACGACATGGAGCAGTTCGCCTATGAAGGGCTGCTCGTCGCGATCGATCGGTACGATCCGCTGCGCGGCATCCCGTTCGGCGCCTTTGCCCGGCGCCGGATCATCGGCAGCATCGCCGATGGCGCGGCGCGGATGAACGAGAGCGACGCGCAATATAGCTATCGCCGCCGGATCGAGACGGAGCGGCTGCGCTCGATCGCGGCGGAGACCGGGCCGGCCGATCCGCTCGACGCGCTCGCCGACCTCGCCGCCGGGCTTGCGATCGGCCTGATGCTGGAGGGGACCGGCCTGGTCGAGCCGGAGGACGGGATCGATCGGCGGCCCAATGCCTATGAGAGCCTGGCCTGGCGCCAGCTCAACGCCCAGCTGGATCGCGAGATCGATCGCTTGCCCGAACGGGAGGCAGCGATCATTCGCCAGCACTATGAGAACGGCGTAAGCTTCTCTCAGATCGCGCAATTGCTCGGCTTGTCGAAAGGCCGCGTCTCGCAGCTCCACGCGCTCGCGCTGGCCAGGCTGCGGGCCCGGATAGGATATCGTTGATGGAGATGGACATGACGCTTTGCAGTGACGAGGAGATGGCGCAGCTGCTCGCCGCGATGCATGCGGATACGCCGGACGAACTTGGCTTTGCCGAGCGGCTCATCGAAGCCTATCCGGAGGATGCCCGGCTCCACTTCCTGCGCGGTTCGATGCTCGCCGGGTCGGGCCGGCCGATCGAAGCGCACGCATCGCTGAGCCGCGCCGTCGCCTTGGCGCCGGACTTTGCGCTGGCGCGCTTCCAGCTCGGCTTTTTCGAGCTGACCTCGGGCGAGGCGCCGCGCGCGCTCGCCACCTGGGAACCGCTCGATGCGCTGCCGTCCGACCATTATCTGGTGCATTTCGTCCGCGGGCTGCGGCACCTGATCCAAGATCATTTCGGCGAGGCGATCCGCGAGCTGACCGAGGGGATTGCGGCGAACGAGGAGAATCCGCCGCTGAACCACGACATGCGGCTGATCATCGACGAATGCAGCCGCCTGGCCGGGGACGGCGCCGCCCCCGCGAAACCGGCCGACGAAGAGGCTTCGGCGACTTCCTTCCTGCTCGACCAGCTCGGGCGGGGAACCACGCACTGAGCGCGCGCGCGGCATGACTCGCATCGGCAATGTCGATCAGGTGTTGCTGCTCCTGCAGGAGCAGCTGCAACGGACGAGCCGCAATCGCGGCACGGCGCGGCAGGGGCGGACGGCGCGTGCAGAGGCATCGTCCGCGCGCCCGCTCGATCGGGTCCGTGCGCTTGCCGCGCTCGATACGCTGGACGAAGAGGAATTGCGCCGGGCGATGGTCCGCGGCCTGCTTGCCGAGCAGTTCGGCGAAGCCGTGGGGAATGATCCGGCGCTGATCGCCATTGTCGATCAGGTGAGCCGGATGATCGGCGAGACGCCCGAGGGGCGCCAATTGATGGACAGGGCCCTGGCCCAGTTGAGGGAATCACGAGCATGAACCAGACCGCCGCCGCGCAGAGCCGCCATGATCGCCTCGCGGCGTTGCTCGTCGAGGATCCGGACAATGTCGCGCTGATCGCCGATGCCGCGGAAGCCGCATTCGCCGAAGAGCGCCTCGATGCCGCCGAGGCGCTGCTTGATCGCCATGCCCGGCTCCAGCCGCTGCCGCCCCAGGCGCAGCATCTGGCCGGGCTCGTCGCGATGCGCCGGCTCGACTGGCCGCACGCCGCCGATATCTATGCCGCGTTGCTCGCCGGCGGGGCGGATGCGCCGCCAGTGCGCTTCAACCTCGCCTGGTCGCTCGCCATGGCCAAGCGCTTCGACGAGGCGCTGGCGGCGCTCGACATGGCGACCAGCGCCGCCTTGCCCCAGGCGGCGCAGCTGGAAGTGCAGCTGCTGCACGAGCTCGGCCAGTTCGATCGCGCGGTGGAGCGGGCGCGTGCGCTGATCGCGCTCCATCCCGAGCATCGCGGGCTGAACGCCATCGTCTCGACGCTGGCGATCGATATCGAGGACACCGATCTCGCGGCGCGTACCGCGCGCGTGGCGGGCGACCATCCCGACGCACTCACCACGCTCGGCACGCTCGCGCTGAGCGAGGACGATCCGGCTGCCGCGGCGGAGCTGTTCGAGGCGGCGCTTGCCCGTGCGCCCGGCGCGCCCCGGGCCTGGATCGGGCTCGGGCTTACCCGCATGCTGGGCGGCGACCAGGCGGAGGCCGCGCGCGATCTCGACAAGGGCGCCGAGATGTTCGGCACGCATCTCGGCTCCTGGATCGCGGCGGGCTGGGCGCATGTCCTGGCCGGGGATCGCGCCGCCGGTCGCGCCCGCTTCGAGAAGGCGCTGGCGCTCGACGACAGTTTCGGCGAGGCGCAGGGTTCGATCGGGGTGATCGAGCTGCTCGACGGCCATGTCGAGGAAGCGCGCCGTCGCACCGCGATTGCGATGCGCCTCGATCGGGAGAGCTTCTCGGCGGCGCTGGCGTCGATGCTGCTCGCGGCGGGCGAGGGGAATCGCGAGCGCGCCGCCAGGATCTTCGAGACCGCGCTCCACACGCCGATCGGCAGCGACGGCAAGACCCTGGCGCATTCGCTGATGAAGCTGGGCGCGCGATAGGGGCGGAGCCCCTAGGTTGAGAACTCAAACAAGCATCTGATTTCCCGTCGTCATCCCCGCGCAGGCGGGGATCCAGGGCCAGGCGCGGAACGAGTGTGGCGGTCCTGCCCTCTCCGGACAGCGTTCGCGCGGTGGTGCCGATATCCCGCATTACCCTGGATCCCCGCCTTCGCGGGGATGACGGCTATTGGACCGTCCTTGCCTGAAGGGGATAAGTGCCGAACAAGGCCGGGGTGGCGGGTCATCTGCGGAAACTGCGATCCTCGGCTTGCCGATGGCGCCCCTCTCCCAAACCATGCCGCCATTCGGGCGGCGGCGGCTTGCAATGTAGGATTTCAGCTGCTTGGCTCGCGCAGCCGGACCTCCGGTCCGGCCGCTCTTTGCCTCTGTTGGAAAGATGGGATCACGCTCGCGCAAGGATGCTGCGAGATGGACGACAATCCGCAAACCGAGGCGGAATTGAGCGCCGTGAGAATCGCGTATTCGCGTGAACTTCGCGACTTTCGGCGACTGCGCGCTGGCGATGTGGGAAATGCCGGCCCGCGCTCATCCCTCCAGCCGGACCACGTCGAACGATTTCAGACTTACCCGCATCGGGATCTCGCTCACCGACAGGATCGAGAGCTTGGGGATGCTGCGGCGCGTGAGGTTCTTCAGATGGCGGCGGATCTCGCCGCCGCAGAGCAGCACCGGCGCGCGGCCCTGGCGGAACATCTCCTCGCTCATTGGGGCGAGGCGGCGGATGATCTGCTCGGCCAGGCGCGGCTCGACCGCGAGCGAGCTGTGGCCGGCATTGGCGCCGATGCTGGCGACGATCTGGTTCTCCACGCGCGGATCGAGGCTGAGCACGGCCAGGTCGCCATGGCTGCCGCGCAGCTGGTGGCAGATGGCATAGCTCATCCGCTGCCGGATCTGTTCGGTCAGCTCGATCGGGTCCTTCTGGGTGCGGGCCAGGTCGACGAGATGTTCGACGATCAGGTCGAGATTGGCGATCGACACGCCCTCGCCCAGGAGGTTCTGCAGTACGCGCTGCACGTCGGAAAGCGTCAGCGTGTTGGGGATCAGGTCCTCGACCAGCCCGGGCTGGCGCTCGCGCACTTCGCCCAGCAGCCCGGCGACGGTGGCGCGAGTGAGCAGGGTCGAAGTCTCGCTGCGGATGATCTCGCCGAAATGCGTGACCATCAGCGTGATCGGATCGATGATCGTGTAGCCCGCGTCGCGCGCTGCGCGCGTCTCGCTCTCCGCGATCCAGAAGGCGGGCATGCCAAAGGCGGGGTCCACCGTTTCCTCGCCGGCCAGCCTGGATCTGGCGCCCTGATTGGCGATCGCCAGCACCCGCTCGGGCCGGATCTCGGCGGCGCCATAGCGGGCGCCGAACAGCCGCACTTCATATTCGAAGCTGCCGAGCCCCTGGCCGTCGACGAGCTTGACCGCGGGGAAGCCGATGCCGAGCTCCTGTTCCTGCGCCCGGCGCAGCCCGGCGAGGCGCTCGAGGATCAGGGCGCCTTCCTTGTCCCAGGCCTGGCCGAGCTCGCTCCCGAAGCGGATCTCGACCGCGGGCAGCGGCGCGGTGCCCGATGCCGTCGTCGGGTCGGTCGCGTCCTCCTCGGCATCGGCCAGCGCGGCGGTGCGGCGGCGGAGGCGCCACCATGCGAAGCCGGCGGCCGCGCCGATCAGCAGGATCGGCCATTTCGGCATGCCCGGCATCAGCATAAGCGCCAGCAGCACCGCCGCGACGATCAGCGGGATGCGCGGCTCGGACGCCAGCTGGCGGAACACTTCGGTGGAAAGCTGGCGGTCCGCCGCCGAGCGCGTGACGATGATGCCGGTGGCGATCGAGATGATCAGCGCGGGCAGCTGGGTGGCGATGCCGTCGCCGATGGTCAGCAGCGTGAAGTGCTGCAGCGCCTCAGGCCACTCCATGCCCATCTGGCTGACGCCGACGATCCAGCCGGCGATGATGTTGATCAGCAGGATGATGATGCCGGCGATCGCGTCGCCCTTCACGAATTTCGAGGCGCCGTCCATCGCGCCGTAGAAGCTGGCTTCCTTCTCAAGTTCCTCGCGCCGGCGCACCGCTTCCTTCTGGTCGATCAGGCCCATGTTGAGATCGGCGTCGATGCTCATCTGCTGGCCCGGCATCGAGTCCAGCGTGAAGCGCGCCGCGACTTCGGAGACGCGCTGGGCGCCGCTGGTCACCACGACATATTGGACGACGACGAGGATCGCGAAGACGACCAGGCCGATCACGAAATTGCCCTGCACCGCAAAGGCGCCGATCGATCCGATCACGTCGCCGGCATTGCCGCCGGTCAGGATGAGGCGCGTGGCGGCGACGTTCAGCGACAGGCGGTAGAGCGTCGCGACGAGCAGCAGCGAGGGGAAGGTCGAGAACTCCACCGGCTTGCCGACATAGAAGGTCAGCAGCATGATCGTCAGCCCCAGGCCGAAATTGACGATGATCGCCAGGTCGAGAAAGGCCGGCGGGATCGGCACGAACAGGATCACGAGGATCGCGATCGTCGCGCCGACCAGCGCCAGGTCCTTCTGGTTGCGGAACAGCTTGTCGAGCATCATGCGGTTTCCGGATGGTGCGAGGCCCGGCGGAGCGCGATGTAGAGCTCGGCCACTGCCTCATAGGTGGAAGGGGGGATCGCACCGCCCGCCTGGCAGGCGCGGAAGAGAGTGCGCGCCAGCGGCGGCCGCTCGAGGATGGGGATGCCCAGGCGGAACGCCTCGTCCTTGATCGCCAGCGCGAAGCGGTTGCGGCCCTTCGCCGAGACTTCGGGCGCGATCATCCGCTCGGCATCGTAGCGCAGCGCCACGGCGAAATGCTCGGGATTGACCACCACCAGATCCGATCCCGGCAGTGTGCCCAGGCCTTCGCTCTGCTTGGCGAATTCCGCATGGAGCTGCTTGCGCTTCCGCTTGATGCGCGGATCGCCCTCGCGGTCCTTGGCCTCGCGCGTCACTTCGCGGCGGCTCATCCGCATCTGCTTGAGGAACTCGCCGCGGACCAGCACCTGGTCGAGGATGACGAAGCCGATGGCGATCGCGATGAACACGAAGACCAGTCGCAGCCCCGCGCCGGCAAGCGCCTCGGCCAGCCGCTCGCCGTCGCTCGCGGCGATCGCGAAGCGGGCGATGGCATCCTGGACGACGAACCAGGCGGCGATCGCATAGACCGCGGACTTGAGTACTGTCTTCAGCGTCTCCTTGAGCATCCGCATCGAGAAGAGCCGTTTGAGGCCGGTGGCGGGGTTGAGCCGGTTGAAGTCGGGCTTGAGCGGCTGCGTCGTGAAGATCAGCCCGCGCAGCTGGAGGATCTCGAGGAAGATCACCACCGCCATGATCGTGCCGCCGAGCAGGGCGAGCGGCTGGATCGCCGCCCAGGCGATGGTGCCGATCATCGCCTGGGCCTGTTCGGGATCGCCCGCCCGGTCGATGCCGGCGGAGAAGGCCTTGCGCATCAGCTCGGCGATCTCGCCGACCATCGCCGGCCCCGCCACCGCCCCGAAGCCGGCCAGCGCGACCAGCCCGCCGAGGAAGCCCAGCTCGGCGCTGCGCGCGACCATGCCCTTCTCGCGCGCCTTCTTCAGCTTGAAGGGCGTCGGCGCCTCGCTGCGGTTCTGCTCCTGCTCGGCCATGTCAGATCAGCCGCGGCATGGTTTCGAGCGCAGTGCGCATCAGCCGGGCGAACAGCGCGCCCGAGAAGGAGAGAGCGAGCGGCAGCGCCGCGATGGTCGCCAGCGCCTTCACCTGGAAGCCGAGGAGCAGCACGTTCATCTGCGGCAGGGTGCGCGAGAGGAAGGCGACGATCAGGTCGAGCAGGAACAGCACCAGCAGCACGATCCCTGCGAGTCCGATCGCCATCAGGAACACCGTGCCCATATATTCGATCAACGGCGCCGGATCGCCGCCCAGGCGCGCGGCGCCGAGCGGCACTTTCTCCACCGAGGCCGCCCAGATCGCCAGCAGGTCCTCGGGTGCGCCGATCGCGAAGAATATCGCGGCCCCGGCATAGGCGAAGAATGTGCCGGCCAGCGGCATCTGCGCGCGTGTGGTGGGATCGACCAGCACCGCCAGCCCGAATCCGGCCTGGATGTCGATCGCCCGCCCGGCAGTGAGCAGCGCCGCGAAGGCGAGCTGGAGCGCAAGCGCGAGCGACACGCCCAGGAAGAGCTCGCCCAGCACGACCACCGGCAGGCCGGCGTCCCGGAAGGGCGCGCGCCAGGTCGCGTCGGGATTGCCGGAAACCAGCCAGGCGGAAAGGGCGATCGCCAGGATCAGCCTTATCATCGCCGGAATGCGCAAGAGCGTGAAGGGCTGTGCGAAGCTCAGCGTCGGCGCGATGCGCAGGCTAAGCAGCAGGACGGCCACCGCCTGGTCGGTCAGGTCGCCCATGATCAGCTCGCGAGCGTAGGGATCACCAGGTACAGGCCGCGCGCGAAATCGGTGATCCGCGCGATCATCCAGGGGCCCAGCAGGATGAGCAGCATCGCCGCCACGAGCAGCTTGGGCACGTAGCTCAGCGTCATTTCCTGCATCTGCGTCGCTACCTGCAAGATGCTGATCAGCACGCCGACGACCAGCGTGGCGAGCAACACCGGCCCGGCGACGATCAGGCAGTTCCACAACATGTCGTCGAGCAAATTGAGCGCGCGGTCGGCTTCCACGAAATCCCCCCGGATTTTCCGATTTCCCGCCCCGAATCGACGATTCGGCACGGATTCGTTAACCATAATTCCAGGTGGATTTCCGCCAAGGCAAATAGCTTTTAATTCAACGACTTTGGTTCAAATTCCTGGCCGGTGCCCAGGTTCGGCGGAAAGCTGGCGGGTGGAAAGTGCGGGCGGCCGCGCCTGGTCGCGCAGGCAGGCGGTGACGGTGGCGATGACGGTGCCGGTCTCGGTGGGGTCGCGAACCTGGATGGCATCGATGCCGGTCGCGCGCGCGGGCTCGTCATTGCCGCCGGGATACAGGGCATCACCGACGAACAGCATGTCGGCGATGGGGATGCCGCTTTCGCCGGCGAGCCGTTCCAGCGCATGCGCCTTGTCGATGCCGGGGCGAGTCACGTCGATGGAGGTGGTGCCGCCGAGCCGGATCGAGAGATGGGGCAGCAGGCGCCGCAACTCGGCCTGCAGGGCCTCGCGCTTGCTCCGGTCGGGGTCCCATTGCGCCTTGGCCTCCAGCGGCGCCTGTTGGCCGAGCCCGGAAAAGGTGAACTGGCTTCCGCGATCCTCGATCCGTTCGCCCCAGATTTTCTCGGCGGGAAGAGCGACCTTGGCCAGTGCCCGGTCGAACGCGGCGCGGATCGCCTGCTTCTCCGCATCGTCGAAGCGCTCGGCATAGATTTCCCGCCATGCGCCGGCGTGGCGATAGAGCTTGGTGCCGGTCGTTGGCATCAGCCACAGGCCCTCCCGCCGGGTGCCGGCCTGCAGCCGCGCCGCGACCTGGCGCTGGAACTGCGGCCAGTCGCCGCCGGAGATCACGGCCGCATCGGCGACTTCGAGCAGCCGGGCCAACATCGCGGCCATTGCGCTGGTGAGCATCTGCTTGCTCGGGGCGAGCGTGCCGTCGAGATCGAAGGCGATCAGGCGCTTCATGCGTCTCGCCCCGAAGGAGTCTTCACGTCGCGGAGACCGGTTGCATCCATGGTGCGGCAAGCGATCCGCCGGGCCGATGGTTCCGGGTTCGCCGGGGCCGGTCGCCGGAGACCAGGCCGAACCGTTCCGGGTTTTGTCGATTGTGGCTACAATCGCGCATGCGGAGCCGATCCGGGGGTTTTTCTCCGGGAAAGCGTCATGTTGATCCGGTAGCGGTGTCGGGCCGGGGCGAAGCGATGCGGGCATCCCCCACGCACGGGGGTTCTTTCCGGATCGAGCCATGGACAAGTTGCGTCTAGCTTCGCCGGGCATCGCGGCCGCCTTGGCCCTGTGTCGTCGCCATCTGTTCGCCGCAGCGGTGTTCAGCGCGCTCCTCAACCTGCTCTACATCGCGCCGACCTTGTACATGCTTCAGGTCTATGACCGGGTGATCCCGACACGGGGTCTCCAGACGCTGGCCTTCCTCACGCTGGTCTTGATCTTCGCGCTGGCCACGCTGGCGCTGCTTGACGGAATCCGCGGGCGGCTGCTGGTTCGCGCCGGTGTTCGGCTCGATGCCGCACTCGCGCCGCAGATCCTCGATGCCACGCTGGGGCGCCCGGACCTGCCGGTCGCCCGCCAGGCGCTGCGCGAATTCGACACGATGCGCGCCACGCTCAGCGGGGCGGGTGTGCTGGCGCTGTTCGATGCGCCCTGGGTGCCGATCTACATTCTGGTCTGCTTCCTGGTGCACCCCTGGCTCGGCCTGGTCGCGATCCTCGGCTGCGCGCTGTTGCCGCTGATCGCCTGGGCGAATGAGCGTTCGACCCGGAAGCGGCTGGACCAGGCGCAGAGGATCGCCGCGCTTTCCTATGCGCATCAGGAAGCGGCGCTGGGGTCGAGCGACAGCATCCGCGCGCTCGGGATGCGCCGGGCGATGGTCGCCCGGCAGTTGCGCCAGCGCGAGGCGATGCTCGACGCGCAGACCGATGCGGGCTTCGCGACCGGCGGCTACCTCACCGCGACCAAGTTCGTCCGCCTGGCGCTCCAGTCGCTGGCACTCGGGCTGGGCGCATTGCTCGCGGTCGACAATCTCATCTCGGGCGGGGCGATCTTCGCCGCTTCCTTCCTTATCGCGCGCGCGCTCGCGCCGATCGAGCAGCTGATCGGTACCTGGCGTCCGATCGTCCAGGCACACCAGGCCTATCGCAACCTCACCCTATTGCTGGACGGTGCGGAGGATGCGGCGGAGCCGACCCGGCTGCCTCCGCCGCGCGGCGCCGTGGCGCTCGAGAATGTGACCGTGCTCAACGATGCGCGCGACGGCGCGATCCTCAATTCGGTCTCGCTGCGCATCGCGCCGGGCGAAGTGATCGCGATCGTGGGGCCGAGCGGGGCGGGGAAATCCACTCTGGTCCGCGCGATCGCCGGCGCATTGCTGCCCGACCATGGCACCGTTCGCTTCGACGGCGCCGATGCGATTGACTGGGAGCCGGAGGTGCTGGCCCGGTATATCGGCTATCTCCCCCAGGATTTCGCGCTGTTCGCCGGCACGGTGGCGGAGAATGTCGCGCGCTTCTCCGCGGAACTCGAGGAGGATCGCGCAGCGATCGACGCGGCGGTGATCGCCGCAGCCGAGACGGTCGGCGCCGATGCGCTGATTCGCCGGCTTCCCAAGGGCTATGAGCATGTGTTGAAGCTGCGTGGCGAGGGCTTGTCCGCGGGCCAGGCACAGCGGATCGCGCTGGCACGCGCCGTGTACCGCGATCCGCCGATCCTGATTCTTGACGAGCCCAACGCGCATCTCGACGCTGAAGGCGATTCCGCGCTGATCGCTGCGCTTGGCGCACTCAAGGCGGAAGGGCGGACGATCCTGATCGTCTCGCACAAGCTCGGCATCCTGCCGGTGGTCGATCGCATCCTGGTGCTGCGCGAAGGGAGAGTGGAGATGTTCGGGCCGCGTGACGAGGTGTTGCCGAAGATCGCGCCACCCGCCTTGCGCGTCGCTCGTGCCGCGGGAGTGCAGGCGGGATGACGACGACCATTCTGCTCCCTCCGCGCCGCGACGTGGCGCCGCTTCCAGCCCCGTCGCGAGCCGATCCGACGCGAGACATCCGGCTCGGCGCGATCGTGGCCATGCTCTTCTTCGTCCTGTTCCTGGGTTGGGCGGCATTCATACGACTGGATGCCGCCGCCTATGCACCCGGCACGCTCGTCGTCTCGGGGCAGCGCCAATCGGTCCAGCATCGCGATGGCGGCGTCGTCGGCCGGATCTTCGTTCGTGAGGGCCAGCGCGTCGAACGGGGGCAATTGCTGATGCAGCTGGCCGCCGCCGAAGTGCAGGCGCAGGAGCGGGCATTGGCATCCCAGTCCATTCGCCTGCTCGCCCAGCGCGCCCGGCTGCAGGCGGAGGAGCTCGGCAAGCCGGCGTTCGCGCCGCCTCGTGAATTCAGCGGTCTCGCGCCCGAAGACCGGGCGGAGGCGGCGGTAGCGATGCGGCTCCAGCGGATCGAGCTGGCCGCTCGCAACGCCGTGCTGGCGGCGCAGCGCGATACACTCGGTCAGCGTGTCGTCCAGTCGAGCGAGCAGGGCCGCGGCTATGGTCGCCAGGCGGATTCGACGGAGGAGCAACTGCGGCTGGTCGAGGAGCAGATCAGGGTGCTGCGCCCCGTGGCCGACAAGGGGTTCGTATCGCAAACCAGAATGCGTGACCTCGAGCGCGCGCGCGCCGAGCTGCGGGGGCGGGGCGGGCAATATCGTGCCAGCGTCGCGCAGACTCATGGCGCGGTTGGGGAGAGCCGCATGCAGATGCTCGAGACCGAGCGCAGCTTCCGCGAGCGGACCGCCGCCGACCTGCGCGATGTCGAAAGCCGGCTCGGCGAGGCGTTGCCCAAATGGATCGCCGCGCGCGATCAGCTCGAGCGAACCGCCATACGGGCACCTGCTACCGGGGCGGTGGTCGGCCTGTCCATCTTCACCCCGGGCGGCGTGATTTCACCGGGCCAGAAGCTCATGGACATCGTGCCCGAACATGTCGCGCTTCGTATCCAGGCAAGGATCGCTCCCGACGATGCCGATGACCTGGCGGTGGGGCAGCGGACGCTGGTGCGCTTCACCGGGCTCCACGAGCGCCGCCTGCCGAGCCTCGAGGGCCGGCTCAGCCGCTTGTCGGCGGACAGTTTTACGGATGAGAGGACCGGTCAGAGCTTCTTCACCGGAGAAGTCACGGTTCCGCGGGACCAGCTGGGCCTGATCCGGGCGGTGCGGGGCAGCGATTTCGCGCTGCGGGCCGGAATGCCGGTCGAAGTGCTGATCCCGCTGCGCAAGCGGACGGCGCTCGACTATGCTCTCGAGCCTCTCATCGGCAGCTTCTGGTCCTCGTTCCGCGAACATTGACGGAGCGATGGCCGGCAACTGCGCTGGTTTCGTCCATTCACCCCGGTTCGCGCATATGGGCACATATGTGGCATCCCGGTCGAGCCTGGGCCCGACCGGGATGCCGCACGTCAGAAGCCGTGGGCGAGGTCGATCGGCGCCGCGTGCGAGAACCCGCTCGCGAGCGTGCCATCGGCATCGAGCTTGCCAGCCAGAGCGGACAGAGAGTCGAAGCAGGAATCCCCGGTGACGATCTGGACCTTGCTGGGATCGCTGACGCCGAGCAGGACCGCTGATCCGCCGAGGCTGAGCTTGAGGACGAGGTCGTTGATGCCGTCATGGTTGACGTCCGTGACCTTGGTTCCGGTCACGGTGACGCCGTCGTCGAGGACAATCCGATCCTGGCTCGTGTCGAAGTCGTAGATCGTATCCCGGCCGCCGAACCAGCTGAAGTGGAAGCTGTCTGCGCCGGTGCCGCCCCACAGCTGGTCGTTGCCCAGGCCACCATAGAGCGCGTCGTTGCCCGCGCCGCCGTACAGCTGGTCCTTCCCTGCGCCGCCATACAGCGTGTCGTTGCCGTCGCCGCCGTACAGCGTGTCATTGCCGAGGCCGCCGTCGAGCACGTCGTGTCCGTCCAGGCCGTAGAGCGTGTCATTGCCAAGGCCGCCATACAGCGCGTCTTCGCCCGACGTGCCGTAGAGCGTGTCGTTGTGGATGGTGCCGACGCGCACCACGCCATCCGCGATCCCGGTCACCGTGACGGTCACCGTCGCCGTGCTGGTGAGCCCGCCGGCATCGGTTACCGTATAGGTGAAGCTGTCGGTCGCGGTTGCGCCGGGCGCGAGCGCGTCGAACGCATCGGCGTCGGCGACATATTGCAGGGTCTGGTGCGCGGGGTCGAACACCACATGGCCCAGGGTGCCCGTGGTATTGACGGCACTGATCGAAAGCGGCTGGCCCTCGGGATCCGTGTCGTTGGCGAGCAATGTGGCCCACAGGTTCGGCGTCGTCGCATCCTCGTTGACTGCCGCGGTATCGGCGTGCGCCACGGGAGCCTGATTGGGATAGTCGTCGTTGACGATGGTGCCGGTGGCGGTGTCGCGATCGACGATCACGTTGGCGCTGAGCGGGTAGAGATGGACCGAGAGCGTCTCGTTGGCCTCGACCTGGGTGTCGCCCTTGACTGGGATGGTGATCGTCTTGGTGGTTTCGCCGGCGGCGAAATCGACGACGCCGGCCAGGGCCGCACCGGGAGCGAGATCGTTCGCGGAAGCGCTGCCGTCGAGTTCGACGCCATATTCGACGCTGGCGGCGGCGTCGATGCCGCCGGTGCGAGTGACGGTGAAGACGAGGTTGCTCGTGCCGCTATTGCCTTCGACGACGCTGGTGTCGCCGATGCTGACATGGCTGGGGAGAACATCGTCGTTGACGATGGTGCCGGTGGCGGTGTCGCGATCGACGATCACGTTGGCGCTCAGCGGATAGAGATGGACCGAGAGCGTCTCGTTGGCCTCGACCTGGGTATCGCCCTTGACTGGGATGGTGATCGTCTTGGTGGTTTCGCCGGCGGCGAAATCGACGACGCCGGCCAGGGCCGCGCCGGGAGCGAGATCGTTCGCGGAAGCGCTGCCGTCGAGCTCGACGCCATATTCGACGCTGGCGGCGGCGTCGATGCCGCCGGTGCGAGTGACGGTGAAGACGAGGTTGCTCGTGCCGCTATTGCCTTCGACGACGCTGGTGTCGCCGATGCTGACATGGCTGGGGAGAACATCGTCGTTGACGATGGTGCCGGTGGCGGTGTCGCGATCGACGATCACGTTGGCGCTCAGCGGGTAGAGATGGACCGAGAGCGTCTCGTTGGCTTCGACCTGGGTGTCGCCCTTGACTGGGATGGTGATCGTCTTGGTGGTTTCGCCGGCGGCGAAATCGACGACGCCGGCCAGGGCCGCGCCGGGAGCGAGATCGTTCGCGGAAGCGCTGCCGTCGAGTTCGACGCCATATTCGACGCTGGCGGCGGTGCTCGCATCGCCGGTGCGAGTGACGGTGAAGACGAGGTTGCGGGTGCCGGAATCACCCTCGATGACGCTCGCATCGCTGATGCTGAGATGATCCATGGGATATTATTCCTTTAGCAAGTCTACGTGTGGCGCGTAGGGATGATATGGTTACACGAATCACAAACAAAGTGACGCATCTGGCTAATCATCGAGTATGACAATGCCATTGCGGTTCTTTGTTTTGTGAATTGTCTATTGTGGTCAGCTTTTGTCTATTGATGATATGAAATTGTTTATTGTTGTGATGATTTTGTATGATGTTGTGATTTGGGGTGGCCATGTGATGCCCGCACCGTCGCGGGCCGGCCGCACTGGCAGTGAATGTGGGTGCAGGGGCGATCGATGACGAAGCGGTCGCGGTAGTTCCGTGGGCCCCGCCCTCACGCGTTTGTGCGGCGCGCCAGAAGACCCCGTGTTTCCCCTAGGTGAGCAAAGCGCGGGATCATCCATGTCACACTAGCGTCCCAGAAAAGTGGTCTAAAAAGCGCACGGTGCTCCGACTCAATGCGAGTGTTCATGCCTGGTCCAAATCGGATCAATTTCCCGGGTCTATTCTGCTCGTGTGTCGGTCAGGCCGTCATACTGGGCGGGATCCTGTACGGACTCTCCGACAGCCACCGGGAAAGGCTGGGGATCAGGGACGCGCATGCCCCGCTGGTCCTGGAGTTCGAGCCGTTCCGTGCCGAAGGGACGCGGAGCCGGGCGGCGAAGGCCGATCATGTGGCGGCCGCCGCCGCGCCTCTCGCCAAGGGCAAGCGTCGCCTGGCCGAGCTCGTGAGCCCGGGCGATCCCGCGCGGCCGGCGGCGGCGCCCGTCGCGGATGCGGTGCCGGCGAAGGTGCCCAGCGAAGCGCAGGGCGAGCAAGCGGCGATGAACCCGTCCCAGCTCAGCGACTATCAGCGGCGCCTTTACGAAGCAGTGGCGAACGGCAGCCGTTATCCGGCAGAGGCGCGCCGTCTCAATCTGTCGGGCATTACGCGGCTGGCCTTCAAGGTCGATCGCGAGGGCAAGGTCCTCGACAGCTGGATTCAAGAGAGTTCCGGCTCGGAATTGCTCGACGATGCGGCGCTCGCGGCCCTTGAGCGAGCCCAGCCGCTGCCACCCATTCCCATCGGGCTACCGCCGCGACTGAACTTCGTGATCGAGATCGATCTCTCGGTCATTCGGCATGACGCGATCCAGCAGGCCGGACGGAAGTGACTCATTTCGAGGCGCGTGCGCAACACCGGCCCGATCGGAGCGCTGCCACGAGCCAATCGGCGCGCGATGTTCTCATCGCCTTGCTTGTCTCCACCTACCCGGACCTCAAGAAGCGGCTCACTGCGCGATTGGGTTCGGCGGAGGCGGCCAATGAAGCGCTGCAGGACACGTATGTCCGGCTCCAGCGCACCGAGATCCAGGGCGAGTTGCGCAACCCGCGCGCCTATCTGATCACCATGGCCGTCAATATCGCGTCCAACCGGACGCGATCGGAGGCACGGCATCTGTCCGCGGCGGATATCGAGGAGTTGCTCGATATCGCCGATGACAGCCCGGATCCGCTGCGGATCGCCGAGGCGCGCTCGGAGCTCGAGGCGGTGGAACGCGCGTTGCAGGCGCTGCCGTCGCGGCGACGTGCCATGTTCCGGCGCTTCTGGGTCGAGAACGCGGACTATCGGAGAATTGCCTCGGATTTCAACGTGTCGGAGCGGACCGTCCGCCATGAACTCCTTCTGGCGACGCGTCACCTGCACGCAGTGACAGAAGAAATATTTGTTGCGGACTTGCAAAAACGCCTGTCCCAAGTGTCTCCACAATAGGGATGCGCGATGATCAGGCAGAACGCGTCCCTGGCGGAGCTATTGGACGGCCATTGGGAATGACGCACGGGAGCGGCTGGAAGGATCTTGATCTCGCGCGCTTGCGTCTGGAAGGTCTGGATCATCTCAATCGCCTCCAGTCGGGCGATGCGACCGATCGTGACGCCGCTGCCCTGATCGCCTGGCGCAGTCAGAGTCGAGCGCATGAGGAAGCCTTTCGCGCCGCCCTGCGCCTGCGCATGCTCGTCCGAGTGGTGGAGGGCGGCACGGCCGCTGCGGCGGAAGAGGAGGTTCTCCAGGCCGATATCCGCGACGCGGGGCAGGGCGCCGAAATACTGGACTTCGAACATCGCGCGGCACGTCGGCTGACCCGGCGCCACATGCTCGGCGGTGCGATCGCCGCATCGGTGGCGGGCGGAGGGATTCTGTTCGGCCGCGCGTTCGATCTGATACCGAGCGCAGCGGAGGCCATGGCCGATTATCGCACCGGCCCCGGCGAGCGGCGGGTCGTGCGGCTGGCGGGCGGCGCGAGCGTCGATCTCAATACCCGTACTGCGATCGATGTGCGCACCGGCCTGGGCATGCCCGCGATCGAGCTGGTTTCCGGCGAAGCCGTGCTTTCGAGCGCCGGCAATGGGCGTGCGGCGCTGATCGCGGGCGCGGGAACCAGTGTCGTCAGCGGCGGTCGGTTCAACGCCCGCCGCGATGGCGACAAGGTCTGCGTCACCTGCCTGGCGGGGAAGGTCGAAGTGACCTGGGCACGGGAAAGGCGCGTGCTCGGCCCGGCCGACGAAGTCCGCTACGCGGCATCGGGTATCGGCGCGGTGGTGCGCGGGACGGATCCGGCGGTGCTCACCGCCTGGCAATCCGGCACGCTGATCTTCCGCGGCATGCCGCTGCGCCAGGTGGTGGCGGAGATCAATCGCTATCGGAGCGGGCGGGTCTTCCTCACCAACAGCGCGCTGGGTGCGCGTCCGCTGAGCGGCACCTATTATGTCGATCGGCTGGACGATTTCTTCAGCCAGGCCGAACTGGCGCTGGGCGTGAATGTCGCGCGCTATCCGGGGAACATCGTCGTTCTCAGCTGAGGCGCGCGTCGTCCCGTGAGTCATTGAACTGCAACAAAAAACTTCTGCCAAAAGGCCTGGGCCCGGGTGTCCCTTCTATTGAGGATCACCAGAGGAACGCGCCCGATGCTTTCTAGTGGAGCTGCGCATGCAGAGCGCCGGCAGGACTGCATGGATGCCGGTGCGGATGTCGGTCCTGCCGGGTCGGGCGGGCTCGCGAAGGTGGAGCCCGGGCTCGCGCCGCTCGGCCATTGTGGGTCCGCGCTCGATCTACGCAACTGGCTGCTGAAATATGCGCGCAACCTTGGCTTCTACGGCGCGCGCTACATCCAGCTCGGCCGGCCTTGCTGGGGCCTGGAGGAAAGCGAACCGGGCTGCGCCATTCGCTATCTGTCGACGTCGAGCCAGGCGGATCGCGAGGATGAGCATTGGATCGCGAGCGATCCGGCGATCGGGCGGATCCGCGGCGCCTATGCGCCCTTCTCCTGGTCGACGCGGGGCGGCGTCGCGGCCAGCCCCCGCCATCGCGCCTGGCTCGATGGCGAGCGCGCCCGGGGCGTCGATGCCGGCCTGGTGGTACCGGTGCAGGACAGTGCGGGTTGTCCTGCCTATCTGAGCTTCTTCGGGTTCGATGAATCTTCGATCCAGCACCTGATCGATCAGTGCGCGGCGGAAATGACTTTCCTTGCCGGCCAATTCCATGCGCTGGCCAAGACGCTGGTGCCGATCGCAGACTGGGTCGGCCGTGCCCCGCGATTGTCCAACCGCGAATTGGAGTGCCTTCGTCTGGCGGCATTGGGCCAGACCGTGGACGAAAGCGGTCAGACGCTCGGGATCTCGGGCCGGACGGTCGAGTTCCACTTGCGCAACGCCCTGGAAAAGCTGGGCGCGCCGACCAAGCTTCGTGCTGTCGTGCTTGCATTCGGCGCGGGCGCCGCAGTCGCGATCTAACGGTAGGACGGGTCGCGATCCGGCGCGCGCTTGATCAGCGCGTCGAGTGCGAGAAGCTGTTCGATCAGCGGCTCCATCTGTGCCAGCGGCCAGGCATTTGGTCCGTCGGATAAGGCGCTGTCCGGATCCGGGTGCGTCTCGAGGAACAGGCCCGCGATGCCGCAGGCCACCGCGGCGCGACTGAGCAGGGGGACGAAACCTCGTTCGCCGCCCGAGCGATCGCCTTGCCCGCTCGGTAACTGGACCGAATGCGTTGCGTCGAACACCACGGGTGCGCCGGTGTCCGCCATGATGGCGAGCCCGCGCATGTCGTTGACCAGATTGTTGTAGCCAAAGCAGGTGCCGCGCTCGCAGAGAAGGAAGCGGTCCTCGCCGAGGCCGGCCTCGGCGGCTGCGCGTGCGGCCTTGTCCCGCACATGCGCCATGTCGCTCGGGGCCATGAACTGCCCCTTCTTGATATTGACCGGACGACCAGACCGGCCGGCTGCCGTGATCAGGTCGGTCTGGCGGGCCAGAAAGGCCGGAATCTGCAGCACGTCCGCTACTTGCGCGACTGGCGCGACCTGCCAGACTTCATGGACGTCCGTCAGAACGGGAAGGCCGGTTTCCGCACGCACCTTGGCGAGGATTTCCAGCCCCTGGTCCAGCCCGGGGCCGCGAAACGAGGCCCGGGAGGTACGATTGGCCTTGTCGAATGATGCCTTGAAGATGACGAGGATGCCCAGCCGCCGGGCCAGCGTCGCGAGCGTGCTCGCAATGTCGAGGGCAAGTTGCTCGGACTCGAGCACGCAGGGGCCGGCGATGAGGAACAGGCGCCGGTCGTTGCCGATCTCGTGGCCGAAAAGCTGCATGGTCGTCCGTTCGATCAGGCGAGGTGGCGCTCGACGAGCGCGGCTTCGACGAGGGCGATGTCGCCAGGATTGTTGACTTCCCAGATTCCGCCGGCCGGATCAGGAATCTCCACCATCCGCACGCCGATGCCGCAATGGAGGAAGCGAAGCTGCTCCAGTCCCTCGACGATTTCGAGCGGCGAGGGAGACATCTGGGCATATTCCGCCAGCGCGCCTCGCCGATAGGCATAGGCGCCGAGATGGAAATAGACCGGGGCATCCCGGCAGCGCTCGGGCACATGGGGTATGACGCGCTTCGAGAAATAGAGCGCGTCGGCGGCGGCGTCGAAGACCACCGTCGTGCCGCCCGCCCGGCCGCGCCGGGATTCCTCGGTCAGCCGATCCAGCTGCAGCGGCGAACAGTGGATCATCGGTGTCGCAACCCGGACTTGGGGCTCCACGCGCAGGGTCTCGATCAGCAGTTCGACCGCGAGCGGCGGCGTGAGCGGGGAATCTCCCTGCAGGTTCACGATGATTTCCGCGTCGATCCCCGCCTCGCAGAGTGCCGCCCAGCAGCGTTCCGTGCCATTGCGGCAGCTGGCCGGTGTCCGCACGACCTGCGCTCCGAAGCTTCGCGCCGAAGCGGCGATATGATCATCGTCCGTGGCGATCCAGACTTCGGAGACGCCGCCCACGGCGCAAGCGGCCTCCCAACTGCGCTGGATGAGGCTCTTCGCCGCGCCGCCCGCGCCGCGCAGCGAAACGAGCGGCTTGCCCGGGAAGCGGGACGAAGCAAAGCGTGCCGGAATGACGATCGCCGCGCGCATGGGCGGCGCCGTCACACCTGTTCCCCCGACGAGCTTGAGCATCACCCGATGCCGAGCCGAAGCAGATCATGGATATGGACGAGGCCGCGAACGCGCCCGCCGAGCATGTCGTTGAGAACGAACACCGCGGTGATCCGCGCTTCGGACATGATGGTCAGCGCATCGCGCGCCATGGCATCGCTGCCGAGCGTCCTTGGCCGCTGAGTCATCACTTGCTCGGCTGTGCGGGATCCGAGGTCGGTGCCGCAACGGCGGATATCGCCGTCCGTGATCACGCCGACGAGCCGTTGGTGCCGGTCGACGACGCCGGCAATGCCGAAATTCCGGGCGCTGATCAGATCCAGTACCTCGCCCATCGGCGCGTCCGGCATGGTGAGCGGCAGCACCTCGCCCTGATGCATGAAGCTTTCGACGGATACCAAGTCGAGCCCCAGCCGGCCGCCGGGATGCAGGGCGAGCAGGTCGGAGCTGCGGATTCCACGCAATTGCATCATCGTCACCGCGAGCGCGTCGCCAAGCGCCAGCATCATCGCCGTGGAAGTGGTCGGAGACTTGCCGAAGGGGCAGATCTCGGGCCGCGGCGGGAGCGGCAAGGTTATCCGCGCGCTGGCGGCCACGGGAGAATCCAGGTTGGACGTGATCGCGATGATCGGCACCGCGAGCGCTTCCGCCCGGCGCATGATCACCCCGAACTCGCGCGTGTCGCCCTGGTTGGAGAAGATGACGAGCGTGTCGCCGGTGCCCAGGGTCCCCAGCTCGCCATGCACCGCATCGCCGGCGTGGAGGAAGATCGCCGGTGATCCGGTCGACGCCAGGGTGGCGGCGACCTTGCGCGCTATCTGGCCCGACTTGCCGAGCCCGCAAAGCACTGCGCGGCCCGAAGTCGCCATCAGGAGAGTCACCGCATGGGCGAAACTGGCGTCGAGCCCGTGCGAGAGCGACCACAAGGCTTCCGCCTCGGTCGCGATCGCCCGTCGGCCCATGGCAATGATTCCGCCGTCATCGACGGCTCTCTCGGCAAGCGCATCCATGCCGCGCGCTCGGCTCCTTCCGCGCGCCGGGAATGACGCGGCCCGATCCTAGTGCGGCTGGCGCAGCCGTCCGCTCGGGAAAACCACAGGCTCGTCAATCGCGGGTGCCGTGCTTCCCCTTGAGCACGACAAGCAGGGGCTGGGTGATGTCGGGGGGTGGGGGGGAGACGGTCTTCCCGGTAAGGATCTCGACGATCAGGCGATCGACGCGCGGATCCCCCCCTTGTTCGACCTGGATGCGCTCCAGGGTGCCGCCCGGCGCGATCTCGATCGAGGCACGGATGCTGAAGGCGAGGCGGTTGGTACGCTGGTCGCTGCGCAGATAGGCCTGGAGCTCGCGCGCGAGCTGCCCGTAAAAGGCCAGGCGCTGGATCATGGTGAGACGCGGCGGCGGCGCGACCTGCTCGCGCACGACGACGCGCCCCAGCGGCACCAGCGAGGCGGCCTCCCTGGCCTCGGGGCTGGTCAGGATCGCGGCGTTCGCCCGGCTGTAGCGGACGATGAGCCCCGTTCCGCGCAGGAGTTGGCGCAAGGCCTCGCGCGGCGTGAAATTGCCCCGCACCGCGCCCGACCGGCGACCAGCCGTGAGCGCGCTGTCATAGAGCAGCTGGACCCCGGTGGCGCGGAAATAGCTGGCAAGCGCCGCATCGAGCGGCTGGGCGGGAATATCGAAGGCGATGCGCTGCTCGCCGCTGCTCGCCTGCGTCCGCGCCTCGCAAGCGGGGAAGGCCGCGCCGGGCAGGGCCCCCAGGACCGCGCATGCCGGAACCATCCTGAAGAAGATCGGCGGCGCCATTGCGGGTCAGGATAGAGCAGCGCCGGGCCGGTTGCGAGGTACGAATTGCATGCAGCTCGGTCCGCAAGGCCCTCGATCGAGCCAGGCATTGTCGCGGGCCGGACAAGTCGTTCGGTTCCGCAGGTGAGGATCGATCTCTCGTCATCACGGCCGGGAACTTTCGAGGAGCATGCCGTGTCAGGAAATTATCAATAGTAGCCGAAGAATAAATTATGATAAAATTCGACTATTTCATGAAAATAAAGTCACATTTTGATGATTCATGGCATGAATTCCAAATTCATTCTTCAATTTATACTCAGCATCAATTCTAGATGATCCACATTGTGCGATTTCAGACAAATATCGTCATCAAATTGCAACAAAAAAGCTTTGCCAAAATGGAGCTAGCCCCGTGTCCACTTAGCAGGGAGCCAGATCGGCGGGGAAAGAGAAATGTTCGCGAGCAGCGCCTTTGGGCGCCACATCAGCCCCGTTGCACCCGATAGGCTGCGGCCTGCGGATCGGGTGGGGCTGACTGCCCCGGCGTCGCTCGCCGCGCTTGTCGACGATCTTGCCCAATGCGAGAACGCCGAGGCGTTGCAGCAATGGCTCGCCGATCGTGCGCTACGGCATGGGTTTCGCGGCGCGCGCTACATGCATCTCGGCCATCTGCATCTGGGACAGCGCCTTCCGCACTGGAAGCTGCAGCGTTTTCTCTCGACGCATCCGGACAGCGCCAATCTCTGGATGACCGATCAGGCCGGGGTGGAGACCATCCTGATGGCCTTCCTGCCCTTCGCCTGGTCAAGCGGCGAAGGCGAGGGGCTGACCGACGAGCAGCGTGGCTGGTATGCGGCGCAGCAATTCCAGGGCCGGCCCGCCGGAGTCACGGTGCCCGTCCAGGATCATCCGGCCGGCCCCGCCTGCCTGATCCTGTTCGGCGGCACCGAAGAAGGGGCCATGCACCTCGTCGACACTCAGGCGCCGTCGCTCGCGATGCTGGCGCTCGCCTTTCACCTGATGGCCAAGGTGATCGTGCCGCCGAGCAACAGCCTGGGGCCGGCGCTGTCCGACCGGGAGATTGCCTGCCTGCGGCTTGCAGCGCTCGGCGAGACGCTGGCCGAAGCTGCGAAGAAGCTGGGCGTCTCCATCCGCACCGTTGAGCTGCACGTGGCGCGGGCGAGCAAGAAGCTCAACGCCGTCAACAAGATCCACGCCGTCGCCCTGGCGATCGGCGCGGGCCTGATCGAGATCTGAGATGCAGGAGCCGTTCTTCCGCATGGTCTCCGTCGCCGCGCTGGTCGCCATGGGCTCGGTTCCCGCCGTGCTCGCGCAGGATGCGCCGCCCTCTGAAGCAGAGCGCGCCGGCGCGCGCGCGGCGCCGGCCAGTTTCATGATCGCTGCGATCGATGTGTCCGGCGTCACCCGGCTCAGCAATGCCGAGATCGAGACGCTGGTCTATCCCTATCTCGGTCCCGGCCGGACCAATGACGATGTGATCGCCGCGCAGAAAGCGCTGGAGCGGGCCTATGCGGCCAAGGGATTCGAAGCGGTCGAGGTGGAGATCCCGATCCAGCCCAACGAGACCTTCAGCCAGGGCATCGTCCAGATCGCCGTGCGCGAGGCGCCGCTCGGGCGCGTCCAGGTGGTCGACGCGAAGCATCATTCGGCCGAAGTCGCGCGCGCCCAGGTGCCCTCGCTCGTCGAGGGGCAGCCGATCAACGTCGCCGCGCTCCAGCGCGACGTCGCCGCGGCCAATCGCTATCCCGATCGCGCGATCAATCCGAAGTTCAAGCCTGGCGCGACCCCCGGCACGGTCGATGTCGACCTCGAGGTCGAGGACAAGCTGCCGCTCCACGCCAGCATCGACCTCAACAACGACAACAGCCCGAACACCCGGCCGCTGCGCCTGAGCAGCACGGTGCGCTACGCCGATCTGTGGGGGCAGGGTCATACGTTGACGCTCACCAGCGCATTCACGCCGCAGGACACGCACCAGAGCGCAGTGCTCTCTGCCTCGTACAATGTGCCGCTGATCGGAACGCCCTGGTCGTTCCTGCTCTATGGCTACAAGTCGAACAGCAACGTCGCTGCGCTGGGCGGCACCAATGTGCTGGGCAACGGCTATCAGATCGGTGCGCGCGCCACATATCGCCTGCCGGGCGACAAGGTCTCGCAGCAGATAAGCTTCGGGCCCGATTTCAAGAATTTCAAGGAAAACATCTCGCTGGCAGGCAAGGCGCTGCAGCCGACCCGTATCCGCTATCTGCCGTTCGTCACCGAATATGCGCTGAGCGGCGCGGACGAGGTCAGCAGCTTCGGCTTCACCTTCGGCGCGACCGCCGGCCTGCGCGTCGTCAAGCGCGACGACTGTTTCGAGAGCCCCTTCGATACCCCGACGCCGCCGTCCGGGGTGCTCACCTGCCGGCTGGGCAATGGCAGCATCGGGGTGGTCGCCGATCAGTTCACTGGCCGCGCGATCGATGCGAACGAGAATTTCGTCCATTTCAACCTGGACCTCAACTACACGCGCACCTTGATCGCGGACTATCAGCTCGCGCTGCGCGTCTCGGGCCAATTCGCGGATGCGAGCCTGGTCACCAACGAGCAGTTCTCGATCGGCGGCATGTCGAGCGTGCGCGGCTATTATGTTTCGGAGGCGGTCGGCGACGACGGCTTCGTCACTTCGATCGAGATGCGCACGCCGAGCCTGGCGCCGTCGCTTGCCGGCTTTGTCGACGAGCTGCGCTTCTTCACCTTTCTCGACGCCGGATATGCGCGGCTGCGTGCGCCCGCCATCGGCCAGACCGACGAATTCCGGATCGCCGGGATCGGCGGCGGCTTCCGGCTGCAGGTCTTCAAGCTGCTCAGCGGCGAGTTCGTGATCGGCGTGCCGCTGCGCGCGGGGCCGACGACCAGGCGTGGCGAGCCGCGATACAGTTTTTCGCTGAAGGGCGAATTCTAACTTCGGACAGCAATGGGGATCTGAACGTGGGCCGTAAATTTCTAGCATGGCTGATCGCGCTGCTCGCGATCACCACCCCGGCCTTTGCCCAGACCAGCGGCGGCTGGTGGAACAAGGATTGGCCCTATCGCCGCCCGGTGACGGTCGACACCTCGCCGACGGGGGGCAATATCAGCGGCGCGATCGGCCGCACGGTGCTGCTGGTGCGGCTGCACGACGGCAACTTCACCTTTGGCGACGCGCTCGAGAATGGCGCGGACCTGCGGGTGATCGACGCCGACGGCAAGACCCCGCTGCCTTTCCATATCGAGCGTTACGACGCGACCAACAGCATCGCGGCGCTATGGGTGTCGGTGCCCAATCTCAATGGCGGCGAGAAGCGCCAGCTCTGGCTCTATTACGGCAACAAGAACGCGTCGGCGGCCGGCAACGTCGCCCAGACCTATGATCCCGACACGATCGCCGCCTATCATTTCAGCGAAGCCGCCGGGAAACCGGCCGGCGACCTGACCGCGAACGCCAACAATGCGCAGAACGCGGTCCCGGCGATCGATGAGAATGGCGTGATCGCGCGCGCGGCGCGCTTCCAGGGCCAGGGCGAGCTGGTCATCCCGGCAACGCCTTCACTGGCGATGCCCGCCGGGGCGCCGCTGACGCTGAGCGCCTGGGTGAAGGCGGACCAGCCGGCGGGCGAACAGGCAATCTTCACGCGCGGGCCGCTGACCGTCGGCATTGCCGACGGTGTGCCGTTCGCGCTGGTCGGCACGCAGCGCATCCAGGCTGCCGCGGCACTCAAGCCCGGCGAATGGACGCAGCTCGGCTTGGTTGCCGACGGGCAGAATCTGCGCCTCTATGCGAGCGGCGTCGAAGCCGCCGCGGCAGCCGGCGTGCTGCCTGCGCTTGACGGGCCGATCACATTGGGCGGCGCTGCCGGCCGGCCGTTCACCGGCGAGCTCGACGAGGTCCGCCTGTCCAAGACGGCGCGTCCCGCCGCAATGCTGCTGGCGAGCGCGCAGGCCGAGGGGCCGAGCAACAAGATCGTCGCCGTCGCCGGCACCGCGGAGCGGCAGAGCTCGGGCGGCGGCACCTTCTTCTACGTGCTGGGCAAGGTCGAGCTGATCGATGCCTTCATCATCGGCCTGTGCCTGTTCATCCTGGTGCTGGCGGTGATCGTGATGATCTCCAAGTCAAACTACATCAACCGATCGGTGCGCGCGAACCGCGTGTTCGTGCGGCGTTTCCGCAGTCTGCACGAGCATCTCGTCAGCATGAAGCAAGTCGAGGGCGTGAGCCCGCGCGAGCTCGCCGCGATCGAGCGGTCGCCGCTCGGCCGGATCTACGAGACCGGGATCGAGGAGCTCGAGGTGCGCCGCGAAGCGCGGGGGCGGCGCCCGCTGGCAGGCGAGAGCGTCGAGGCGATGCGCGCGGCGGTCGACGCGGTGGTGGTCGAGGAGAACCAGAAGCTCGACCGCTGGCTGGTGCTGCTCACCATCGCGATCTCGGGCGGCCCGTTCATCGGGCTGCTCGGCACGGTGCTCGGCGTGATGAACACCTTCGCCGGCGTTGCGCAGGCAGGCGACGTCAACGTCAACGCGATCGCCCCCGGCATTGCCGCGGCGCTGATGGCGACGATCGCGGGCCTCGCCTGCGCGATCCCGTCGCTGTTCGGATACAATTATCTGAACAGCCGGATCTCGGCGCTCTCCGACGAGATGCGCGTCTTCGTCGACCGGCTGATCACCCGCCTCGCCGAGATGCAGATCGAGGACGCGCCGCCGCCCGTGCTCCAGGCGGCCGAGTGATTGCGGGAAGGGGAGACCGACCATGCAGATCAACAAGGGCCGCAAGGCCTATGACGACATCAACATCACGCCGATGCTCGATCTGGCTTATGTGCTGCTCGTCATCTTCATCCTGATGGCTACCGCTTCGGTGCAGGGGATCAAGGTGGACCTGCCCAAGGCGAGCGCGGCGCAGAGCCTGGTCCAGCCCAAGACGATCGCGATCACCGTCACCACGGACGGGCAGATCTTCATGGACGCCTTTCCGGTGACGATGGCCGACCTCGAGACCCGGCTGCGCAACGCCAAGGCGAGCAATCCCGATGTGCCGATCGTGCTCAAGGGCGACCAGGCCGCGCAATATGGCAAGGTGACGCAGGTGCTCGACCTGTGCCGCCAGCTCGACCTCAACAAGGTGGGGCTGGTCACCGGCAAGCCCGGCACCACCTCCTGAGCGGCGAGGCGCAGGTGATCACCCCGCAGCCCAAGGACTTCGAGGCCTTCGAGGATCGCGCGCCGATCCGCGAAGCGCTGCCCTATGTCGTGGGGCTGTTGCTGCTGGGGGCACTTGCCTGGTTCGTCTACAGCCAGATCACGGCGGTGCGCGGCGTGCGGGTCAACGAGGACTCCAGGTCAGTGGTCGATGTGGTGCCGCTGCCGCCGCCTCCACCGCCGCCTCCGCCGCCCGAGCTCAAGGAAAAGCCGCCCGAGCCGACCGAGCAGCCCCAGCCTTCGCCGGCCGAGGCGCCGAAGACGCCGCAGCAGCAGCCCCAGGCGGCGCCGGTGACGATCGCGGCGCCGGCACAGGCTGGAACCGACAGTTTCGGGCTGGCGGCGGGCAATGGCGGCGGAATCGGCGCGCCAGGGAGTGGCGGCACCTGCCTCGGGACCAATTGTGGCGCGAAGCCGGCCGCCGGCGGGGGCATGGGTGAGGGGCTCTATCGCCGCTATCTCAGTTCCGCGCTCGAGGACCGCGTGCGCGCCGACGAGCGGCTGAGCCGCCTGGTCTTCTCGGCCGATCTTTCGCTGACCGTGACGACCGACGGCCGGGTGACCGGCGTGCGCCTGCTGGAGGTGCGCGGGGGCAATGACGAAGAAGGCATGAAACGGCTGGCCGCGCTGCTCGCCGGCATCCGCGGGCTCAACGCACCGCCGCAATCCATGGCCTTTCCGCAGCGGATCACCGTCCGCGGCCGGCGGGGGATTTGACGTGCGCGTGGCATCCGGCCCGCGGCGCGGCTCGACAATTTGGCGTGTGACGGCCCCGGACAAGGGGGCCGCGCGCGGAACACGAAGGGGTGTGATGATGTTCGTTGGATTGAAGCTCCGGCGTTCGCGCCGCGCCATGGCGAGCGGCGCCGCGGCGGTGGCGCTGCTCTGGACCGTGCCGGCATTCGCGCAACAGGCGGTCACCCCGGCCCAGCCCTCGGACAGTGCGATGGTCAATCTGGTCCGTCTGCTGATCGAGCAGGGCGTGCTGACGCCCGAAAAGGGCAAGGCGCTGATGGACCAGGCCCAGGCCGAGGCAGTGCAGGCGCGCGCCGCGATGGCGCAGGCGCCTGCCGTGCCGGTTCAGCAGGCCGCTGCCGATCTGCCGCCGCCGCCTGCGGGAACGGTGCGGGTGCCCTATGTTCCCGAAACAGTCCGCAACCAGATCAAGGAGGAGCTGCGCAAGGAAGTGCTGGCGCAGGCCAAGACCGAGGGCTGGGCGGCGCCGGGCAAGGCCGCGCCCGACTGGGTCGACAATATCCGGATCCATGGCGATCTGCGCTTCCGCTCGGCCTCCGCCTTTTATGCGAAGGACAATTCGCCCGACTATATCAATGTACCCGAGTTCAATGCGACCGGGCCGATCGATCTCACCCGGCAGCTCGCGCCGCGGATCAACACGACCCGCGACAAGCGCAACAACATGGAGCTTCGTGCGCGGATCGGGCTGGAAGCGACCGTGGCCGATCGGTTCACGCTCGGTTTCCAGCTCGCAACCGGGAACGACCCCGGCCCGATCTCGACCAATGCGACGCTTACCGGCGGATTCCGCAAGCGCGACCTGTGGCTCCAGAACGCCTATGTGAAGGGCGAACTCGTCCCCGGCGTCACGGCGATGCTCGGCCGGTTCGACAACCCGTTCCGCACCACCGACTTGATGTTCGATCCCGATCTGGCGCTCGACGGGCTCTATGGCGAGGCGAACCTCGCCAAGATCGTCGGCGAGGACGGCTTTACCCTGGCGGTGCGCGGCGGGGCGTTCCCGATCATGTTCGAGGATCCGAACTACCCCTCGACCGCGTCGGAGAAGCGCAATTGGCGCGACCGCTATCTGTTCAGCGGCCAGCTCGAGCTGGCGAAGAAGTTCGGCAACGGCGTCGAGGCGCATCTGGCCGGCGCCTATCACAACTTCACCTATCTGCGCGGCCATGTCTCGGCGCCGTGCGACATCTATTCGGTCGAGAATATCGAATGTTCGACCGATGCGCTGCGCCCGCTCTTCGCGACCAAGGGGAACACGCTGATGTTCCTGCGGCGGTTCGACACGACCGCCAATCCCAACCCCAACGATCCGCGCCAGCCGCAATATCTGGGGCTGAAATTCGCCTATCGCGTGCTCGATCTGAGCGGATCGGTCAGCGTGCCGATCTCCGACCGGGTCGTCGCCAGGCTGACCGGCAATTATCTCTACAATTTCGGCTTCAATCCCAAGGGTATCTGCGCCGAGGGGCCGGATGGGGCACCGCTCAACAACGTCGTGCTCTCGGACCCGGCCAACAATCCGCTCCAGGGCGCCTGCGACGCGACCAAGCCGGCGCGGTTCGTCGGCGGCAATCAGGGCTATGGCGGCTATTTCTCCATCGGCGACCCCAATTTGTTCAGCGTCAATCCGCGCCGTGCGAAGCGGGGCGCCTGGGCCGTCAACCTCGCCTATAAATATCTCGAGAGCGATGCCGTTCCCGACAGCTTCACCGATTCCGACTTCCACCTGGGCGGCACCAACGCGCGAGGCTTCGTCGTCGGCGGCGCCTGGGCGCCCTTTGACGGCATTGCGCTGGGTGCACGCTGGCTGAGCGCGAACCAGATCGTCGACGCGCCTCTGGCGATCGACGTGCTGCACCTCGACCTCAGCGTGGCCTTCTGATGCGCCGCCGCGCCGCCCGGCCATGTCCGCGCGACTGCGCCGGTCATTGGCGGCGGCGCGGCTGCCTTGCCCCGACCTTCTTCGCGTCCCTGAACGACTTTCAGGCTGGAGTACCGCAATGACGGCTCGTCGCTTGCCTTCGTCCTTTGACGCCCGGCGTCATCTGCTGCTTCTCGGTGCGAGCGCGGCGACGCTGGCGCTCGGCTTGACCGGTTCGCCGGCCGCCGCCCAGACGATGGGGGGGCTGCTCCGCCAGCAGGCCGGCGCGCCGCGACCCCAGGCGCAGCAGCCCAGCGCGGTACCGGTGCGCTCGCCGACGATGCAGGCGGCACTGTCGCGCCAGCGCTCGACTCAGTCGCGGATCGCGCAGATCCGTGCCTATGCGAGCTCGCTGCGCCAGGCTGCGACGCGCACCGGCGTGACCGACGGCCTGTCGTCCGGTGGCCTCGACCCGACCGATGCGATCCGGGAAGCGATCGCAGCCACCAAGGCCGGCGACACCGCGCGCGCCAACCAGCTCCTCGTCAGCGCGGGTGCCGCCAATGACGCGACCGGGCTCAAGACCTGGCAGGGTGCGGGGCTGCCGAGCCAGACGGTGGTCGACGGGCGCGTCGTCGTCACGATCGATCAGACCCAGGAGCGGGCGCTGCTGTCCTGGAACCGCTTCGACATCGGCACCAACACGACGCTCCAGTTCAACCAGAAGGAGAACGGCGTCGCGAAGCCCGGCTGGGTCGCGGTCAACCGTGTGACCAACACGACCGATCCGAGCCTGATCCTCGGCAACCTCAAGGCCGACGGCACGGTGGTCGTGCTCAATCGCGCGGGCATCATCTTCGGCAAGAACAGCCAGGTGAACACCCATTCGCTGCTGGCGAGCACGCTGGAACTGGGCAATGCGGCGGTGCGGGGGGCGACGGGCGGGACCGCCGTGGCGTCGATCCGCGACCGCAACCGTTACTATCTCGAAAATGGCCTGTTCGCGCCTGCCAACAATGCCGTGGACATTACCGAGACCACACCGACCGGCGTGGCACTGCTCGTGTCCGGGATCACGCAGCAGGACGGCACCAACGTCAAGTTCGTCAGCGAAGTCGAGGGCGGCATCACCGTCGACAGCGGCGCGCAACTGAGCACGACCAGCGGCGGTTTCCTCATTCTCGCCGCTCCCGAGATCTACAGCGCGGGCGCGTTGCGGGCGATCGAGGGCCAGGTGAGCCTGCAGGCGGGCCGTGCGGTCAGCTTCATCGAATCGACGGGCGCGGCCGGCAGCGCCGATCCCTATGTTCGCGGCTACAAGCTCAACAGCTTCGACTACGGCCTTCGCGGGAACGTTCAGCTGCCGCGCGATCCCCGGCCCGATGACGGCAAGATCGTCGTTGACGGCATCATCGAATCCCGCCGCGGCTATCTCTCGCTCGGGACCGGCGCCTTTGGCTCGATCGAGAATCGCGGGCTGCTCGCGACGACGACCAGCGTCTCGCGCAACGGCAAGATCTCGATCACCGCGGGCAACATCCTGCTCGCGGGCAGTGCCGATCCCGGAAGCGCGAGCGGGATCGAGATGATCGCCGACGATAATGGCGAGACCATTCCGCAAGGTTCGGCGAACGAGCCCGCGCCTTTCAAGGCCTCGCAGCTGGAGATCGGCACGCAGGTCCAGGTGCTGGGCGCGCCGGTCGGCGCCTTGTGGGCCACCAACTTCAGCATGGGGCAGAATGCGCTGATCTATGCGCCCGGGGCGAATGTCTCGGTGGGCGCGGCGAGCGCGGGCCCGAACCTCACGACCGTGGCGAATCTGGCACCGGGGCGCATCGACATCGCCGGCGGCGCGACTATCGACGTCAGCGGCTACAAGGACGTCCAGCTCAGCGCGTCGCGCAATTCGATCGAGATCACGCCGGTGAAGCGCAACGAACTGCGCGACACGCCCAATTATCGCGACGTGGCGCTCGACGGCAACTTCACGCTCAACGGTGCGACGCTCTATGTCGATCCGCGCCTCTCCGGCGTGCGGGCGGACGGAGTCGCCTGGGTCGGCTCGCCGCTGATCGAGGCGGGCAGCCTCGCCAGCCAGATCGGCGTGACTGCGCAGGAGTTCATGACCAGGGGCGGCAGCGTCAGCCTGTTGACGTCGCCGCTGGGCGGCACCGCTTCGAACCCGGCGAGCGTTCATATCGCGCGGGGCGCGACGATCGATTTCTCGGGAGGCTGGGTAAACTATGCCGCAGGCACGGTGCGGACGAGCCGGCTCGTCACCAAGGACGGGCGGATCGTCGATATCGGCAAGGCCGATCCGAACGACGTCTATGTCGGCGTGGTCGACGGCTTCACCGAGGTCCAGCCGCGTTTCGGCGTGCTGCGCACCTATCTGAGCGCATCCGGCCAGGGCTTGCGTCTCGACGCCGCCTATGACGAGGGGCGTGATGCCGGCAGGCTGGTGATCGGCGATCCGATGGTCGCCAATGCGCCGACGGTGACGGTCGATGGCGCCTTCTACGGCAATGCCTTTGCCGGTGCCCGCCAGATCGCGGCGGCCGACCGGCCGAGCCTGGCGAGCACGGTCGCCGGCGATGGCCGGAAGCTCCAGCGGGACGCGTTCGAGCTGCCCTCGGGCGGCGCCGTGTCGATCCGCTCCGCCGGCGACATGCTGATCTATCATGGCGAGCGCGGCACCGCGGCGGCCGACCGGGGCGAATTGCTGCTCCGCGACGCGATGCTGAACGATGCCGGCCTGTCGGCCCTGTCGCTCACTACGCTCGGCGCCGTCACCTTTGCCGGGACCAACCCCTTCACGCTGCAGACGCCGGACGCGCTGCGGATCACCGGCGCGTCGGATCTTGCCCTGGCGCCGGGTGGCGCGTTGACGGTCATCGCCGGGCGGACGATCCGGTTCGACGGCACGGTGACGGCCAGTTCGGGCTCGATCGACGCGCGGACGGTGAACACGGCTGCGCTCGGCCTGGCCCCGCCGGGATCGGCCTATCGCATCGGCGCCTATGGCAATGGCAACGGGGACGATCTCGGCACCGGCGGCCTGTTGCTGTACGCCACCGACCCCGGAGAGCTCCACCCGTTCGACGTGATCGTCACCGGAAAGCTCTCGACCGCCGGGCTGTGGGTCAATGACTATGTCGAGCAGGGCGCGCCGCGGGGCGGAGCGTTCCGAGACGGCGGCAGCATCACCCTGTCGGCTGCGCGGAACGTCTTCGCGGCAATCGGCACGAGCCTGGAGACGGCGACCCAGGCAGTCGACCTGAGCGGCAGCGTGCGCGTGAGCGGGACGCTCGACGTGATGTCGGGCGGCTATGTCAGCACGACGGGAAGCCTGGTGCTCGACGGCAAGGGGGGCAATGTCTCGCTGTCGGCGGCGACCACCTATGCGGCGGCCGGGCTGACCAATAGCGGGCGCATCGAGGAATCGTCCAATCCGCTGGCGGACAAGCCGCTCGGAGGCACCAGCCAATCGGTCGACTTCACGCCGCTCCCGGTCGGGGGGCTGCCGTTCCCGGGCACCCCGGTATTGCCGCAGCTCGTGCCGGATCCGCGCGCGACGGTGGACATCGGGGGCGCGACGATCCTGGGCTATGGCTTTGCCGGTGGGGGCACCTTCTCACTGGCCGCGCCGGACATCAGCTTCGGTTCGGACAATCGGGCCGGCACCACGCATATCGGCTTCGACTTCTTCCGCACCACCGGCTTCGGCACGCTCGACCTGAGCAGCTATCGCTCGCGGATCGTCGATGACGTCTTCACCAACCCGCGTGCCGGCAAATCCGCTTTCCTGGAGACCAGCCAGTTCGCCGTGAAGGCGGGCGAAACGCTCGATCTGACGCAATGGCTGCTCCCCTCGGTGCCGAACGCCGATCAGGCGAGCGCGCTGCGCGGACTCGCAACGGGGGCGGAACTGCGCGGCCAATCGTTCCTCGCGCCCTCGCGGATGGAGGCGATATGGGATCGGAAGGCGGCGCACTTGGTGCTCGGCGGACTCACCGAGCTCGACGTGCTCGCGGGCGGCACGATCAGCGGCGCGCCCGAGGCGAGCCTCACGGTCGGGAAGCTCTACAATGGCGGCACGATCGCGCTGCACGGCGGCACGATCACCCAGCGCAACGACTTGCCCAATGACCTCGTCGTCGGCGGGCTCGGCGTGCGGGGGGGCGATATGGGTGGCCATGGGCTGGCGGACGCGTTCGGCGGCGGAACCGATGCGCTCGGACGGTTCGACGAGAGTGCGCTCAACGCCGCCGGGGTCACGGACCATGCGAACCCAAACCGGGTGATCACCAATCGCGAGCTGGTCTCGCGCGAAGGCTCGGACCGACTGATCTACTTCCTTGGCCGGCTGGATGCCGGGCAGGGGATCCTGCTCGACAATGGCAGCGTCACGGATCTTTCGGGCATCGCGATATTCAACCCGCGCACCCCGATTCAGCCGGGCGGGGCCCAGGTCCGGACGGCGCGTCTGCTCGATGGCGGCAGCATCGCGCTCCGCTCCGGCATGGAAGCAACGCGGCGCGGCTCTTCCTCGGCGGTGCTGTCGCAATCGACCCTGACCCGGCGCGACGGCGCGATGCTGGACATCGGCGGCGCCAGCGCGTTCGTCGACCTGGCGACCGGACTGGGCAATTTCACGCCCTATCTGGAGTGGAGCGCGGCGGGCACGATCTCGGCACTGGGCGGCGGTTCGCTCGGCATCACGCCGATCAACGCGCATGGCGGCACGGCGAAGGCCGAGGGTGGCCGGCTCGAATGGCTGCTGCCGACCCTGGGCGCGAATGCCGCCGGGGGGCTCGACTATCTCAATGCGGGCATGATCGCGGCGAGCGGTTTCGACAGCCTGGTCGCGCGCAACACGCTTACCCTGGACGGCGACTTCTCGCTCTCGCTGCGCAAGTCGCTGATGGTCCTCTCGCAGGACCCGACGGTTGCCGGGGCAAAGTTCGGCAGCCAGGTCCATGTCGCGGCGACCGCGGGCACCAGGGCATCGGTCGGGGCAAGCTATATCCGGTTCGCCAGCGATCGCTCCGCGGCGCTGCCCGGTGGAACGACCGGCGATGCGCGTGTCGAGTTCGTGGCCGGTGCGCAAGGCATCGACCTGGTGGGGGGCGTCGCCTTCGACCGCGGCATAGCCTCGATCGGATTGCGCAGCGCGGGCGATCTCCGCCTGACGGGCGTGAACGACCGCGGCTTGGGACAGATCGCCTATAGCGGGCAGCTCCTCACCGCGGGTGACCTGCTGATCGACGCGCGCCGCACCTATGCGACGACCGGCACCGGCAATCTGCAGGCGCTGCTCGAAGGCAAGACCAGCAATATCGATCCCTTCGACATTGCCGCGCTCGGCGACCACAGCATCACCTTCGGCAACACCTATCTCGATGCGAGTGTCCCCGCGCCCTTGTCGGCGGGCACGCATCTGCGCGTCCTTGCCGCGCGGATCGCGCAGAACGGGTATCTCGCGGCGCCGCTGGGGCTGCTTGAGCTCGGCTCGAACAGCGCCGTGAACTTCAGCGGAATGTCCGCTCTGGCCACCACTGCGCTGAGCTTCGGCGCGGGCAGCGTCACTACGGTTTCGGGTGCCGGCCTCAACATCCCCTATGGCAGTACGTCCGACCTGATCGAATATTATTTCCCGACGATCCCGACGCCGATCACCCGGCTGCCGACCGGACAGCTCAATCTGGCCGCGGCCTCGATCGTCGAAGAAGCCGGTGCGCGGGTCGATGGGCGCGGCGGCGGCGACCTGTTCGCCTATGAGTTCCAGTCAGGCGTGGGCGGATCGCGCGACCTGCTCGACCGGTTCAACCGGGATCCGTTCAGTGGGAACGGCTTCGATCCGGCCACCGGGCGCGGGTATCAATTCGCCGACCAGCGGCAGGTCTTCGCGCTGGTGCCGGTCAGCGAGGCGAACAGGATCGCGCCCTATGACCCGCTCTATTCGGCCGATTACGGCAGCGGCGGCCCGGTCGATCTCTATGGCGGCAATGCCGGGCGAACGGTGCGGCTCGACGGCGCGCCGGGCGTGCCGGGCGGCGAGTATCTGCTCGTGCCGGCCAAATATGCGATGGCGATCCCCGGCGCGCTGCGACTGGTGGAGAACAGCGGCACGGGCGCGCCGCTGCCCGGCCAGAGCACGACCCTGCTCGACGGCAGCGTCATCGTCGGCGGCACCTATGGCTATGCCCAGAACGGCATCGCGGAATCGGCACGCCGGGGCTTCACCGTCCAGACGCGAGACACCTTCCTGAAATATTCGAAGATCGTCACCACCAGCGGCTCCGGGACGATCGCCAAGAATGCCGCCGACAAGGGCGTGGCGCGACCGCGCCTGCCACTCGACGCGGCGCGCGTGATCCTCAGCCCGCTCGTTGCGCTCCGTATCGCGGGCACCTTCGACACCAGTCCAGCCCAGGGA
>NZ_SCMK01000022.1 GCF_005503355.1 Sphingomonas sp. 1F27F7B | reverse complement strand
CGGCGGCTTTGGCGGCGGGGGCGGCGGCAACCGCATCCTGCTCAGCGCCTATCACACCTGGGTGCTCAAGGACGAAATCCAGATCCGGCCCGGCCTGCCGGTGATCGACCGGCTGGATGGCGAGGGCTCGCAGTCGATCGCGGCGCACCGGGTGGATTTCATCGCCGGCCTCAAGCGCGACGCGCTGCTGCTGCAGCTCAACGGCAACTGGCAGAGCGGCACCCGCACCACCAGCGGCACGGCGACGATACCGGGCAGTGCCACCGAGCTGAACTTCGGCAGCCTGGCCAAGCTGAACCTGCTGGCCGAGTTCAATCCCGGTCAGGACATCGATTTCCTGCTGAAGCATCCCTGGTTCCGCGGCTCGCGGATCCAGCTTCGGGTCGACAATCTGTTCGATGCCCGCCAGCGGGTGACCGACCAGAATGGCGCGACGCCTTCGGCCTATGCGCCCAATCTGCGCGATCCCATCGGCCGCACGATCAAGGTTACGTTCCGCAAGCAGTTCTTCTGATCAAGGAATCAACGCCGCCCCAGCAGGGCGCCGGCCTCGCGGCTGGCGCGCGGCCCGGGGCGGATATTGTACTCAATAGAAACCGCCTCATATCCAGGACCGAGTCGTCCATCGAGCCCAAGGACCGGATCGAAGTCGTCAAGAAAGCTGCCGGTTCGATTACGGCTTCGCGATACCTTCGGGCATCATCGATGGCATGATCGACGGCCCGCCAATGCACAGGCAATCTGCACTGAATAGTGGTCACGCGTCGGCCACAATTCATGAGCAGCTTGAAGCTCGGAACTCATTCGGACCGGAGGGGGCGTATGTTCCGCGGCGTTACATTCGTGGTCTCTTCGATTGTCTGTTGCAGCGGAGCCGTCGCCCAGCTCGCGCCTCGGCCCGTCGCTGACCTATCCGCCGCGGAGGCCGCCGGCATCGAGAAGGGACTCGTGCCGCGGGTGATTTTGGCGGAGGACGCCGGCAAGACATATGATCTCCACGAGCGTATGGTGTTGTTCGGCGTCCCGGGCGTCAGCGCTGCCGTCTTCGACGACCATCACGTCATCTGGGCGAAGGGATACGGATCTGCCGATAGCCGACGGCTCCGACCTGTCGATGTTCACACTCGATTCCAGGCGGCTTCCATCAGCAAGCCGGTCACCGCCTTTGCGGTCATGACACTGGTCCAGTCCAAGGGGTTGGATATCGACCGCGACGTGAACGACTATCTTCGCACCTGGAAAGTACCGGAGAACGACCTGACTCGCTCCGAGAAGGTCACGATACGCCGACTATTGAGCCATACCGCCGGGCTGAATGTCGGCGGCTTCGCCGGGTATGAAAAGACCCGGACAATACCGAGCGCGGACGACGTGCTGAACGGCAAGGGCAACAGCCCGGCGCTGCGCGTGGTGACGGTGCCGGGATCGAAATATTCCTATTCCGGTGGCGGCTATGTCGTGCTGCAGAAACTGATCGAAGACCAGTCCGGCATGCCCTTCGGTCGATACCTGCAGCTCCACGTGCTGGCGCCACTGCACATGACCGATAGCACGTTTGATCCCGATCCCGAGGGGAACGTCAGTCGTGCTCATCAATTCGATGGCCAGCCTTATCCAGGCGGCTGGCACGTCTATCCCGAACTCGCTCCGGCGGGCCTTTGGACGACACCTTCCGACGTGGCGAAATTCTGCTTCGGCGTTTTGAAGGCGCTATCCGGAACGAGGGGCGCACTCATCTCCCAATCGCTTGCCGGCGAAATGATCCGGCCAAGCGGCAAACCCGAAGGCGGCAATGGCTACGGTCTCGGTTTCGAACTGCGGGGGACAGGTGCAACCGCATCATTCGGTCACGGCGGCAGCAACGCCGGCTTCAAGAGCGAACTTTTCTATTTTCCGCAGCGCCGGATTGGAGTCATCCTGATGACCAATTCGGAGAATGGCCGGGTGGTCAGGAATGAGCTGGCCCGATCCATCTCCAACAAATTCGGGTTGGGTTTGTTTCCGACACGCTCGGTCACCAGACTTCCCGTGTCTGCCGGCGAGTTGGCAGCGATAGTCGGGCGATACCGATATCCGGGGGCGGAGAACTATTTTTTCAGCGCGACGTCCGGTGCTGGCAACGAATTGGTCCTCAAGGATCTCACCACCGGAAAGACCAACCATCTGATAGCGTTCGATCGCGACAAGTTCATCGATCGCTATACGGGCGAGGAGGTCGCCGTCACCCGCGAAACGGCAACCGGAGAGATTACGGGTCTGCGGGATAATGACGGAGATGCGTTGCTGCGCATGAAGGGCTGAAGTGTAACGCTGGCTCCGGCTTCGGGCCGATAATCTGTTCGATGCCCGCCAGCGGGTGACCGACCGGAACGGCGCGACGCCTGCGGCCTATGCGCCCAGACTGCGCGATCCCATCGGCCGCCCGACTAGTGCCCCGGCGGCGTGCCGGCCTCGCGGCTGGCGCGCAGTCCGGGGCGGAAGCGGCCCTGCTGGTCCTGGTCCATGATCCGGCGATAGAGCAAGGTGATCGAGACGCGGCGATTGCGCGGATCGGCGGGGTTGTCGGCGATCAGCGGCTCGCGGTCGGCCACGCCTTCGATCCGTTCGAAGCGCATCTCGGTCACGCCGCCGGACAGGAGCCGCCTGCGCGTGGCCTCGGCGCGGCCGCTCGACAGCATCCAGTTGTTCATCGCCAGCGGATCGCCATAGCCGAGACTGTCGGTATGGCCGCGGATCATGATCGGGTTCTCCATGCCCTTGATCGAATCCGCGATGGTGCCGATCAGCGCGCTCGCCTCCGGCACCAGCGCAGTCGTGCCCAGGTTGAACATCGAATAATTGGCGTCGTCGAGCAGATCGATCCGCATCCCGTCGCGCGTCGGCACGAAGCGGACGTGATTGGCGAGCTTCGAGAGTGCCGGAGTCGCGCGCATGCGCTCGCGGATCCGCCTGGCGGTCTCGTCGAAATTCTTCTGGTCCTGCTGAGTCAGAGCGCGCTGGTCCTTCAGCGTGCCCTTGGCGCCGGTGCCGACATTGTTGCCGCCGCTGCCGCCCACCGGCACGGTGAGCGCCCGCGTGCCGGTCTGCGAAGCCTTGCCCGGATAATTGTCGCGCTGGTTGATCGCCTCGCCGCCGAACAGGCCGTTCGAGCCGGCGCTGTTCTGCTTCAGCTCGACGAGCGTCGGCGCGAAATAATCGGCCAGTGCCTTGCGCTGCTTCTCGGTGGTGGCGCCCAGGATCCAGAGCAGCAGGAAGAACGCCATCATCGCCGTCACGAAATCGGCATAGGCGACCTTCCAGGCGCCGCCGTGATGGCCGCCATGCCCCTCGACGATGATCTTCTTGACGATGATCTTCGGCTGGAGCTGATTCCCGTGAGGTGCGCGCGGAGCGGCCATGGCTTAGCGACCGCGCAGCCCGTCGAACACCTCGCCGAAGCCCGGCTGGTTGGCATGCGCGATGCTGGAGCGGGCGGCCTCGATCACCAGCGGCTGCGGATGGCCGTGGAGCGAGGCGATGATGATCTGCTTCACCACGTGATAGATCGCCGAATCGGCGTCGATCACCTGTTGCAGGCGGCCCGCCAGCGGCGCGACGATGCCGTAGGCCAGCAGCACGCCCATGAAGGTGCCGACCAGCGCCGAGCCGATCATGGCGCCCAGGATGCTGGGCGGCTTGTCGATCGAGCCCATGGTCTTCACCACGCCGAGCACCGCGGCGACGATGCCGAGCGCGGGCAGCGCGTCGCCCAGCGACTGGAGCGTCGTCTGCGGTCCCTGCACTTCATGGTGATGGGTCTTGATCGAGTTATCCATCACTTCCTCGACCGCATGCACGTCGAGCGTGCCCGACGAGACGACGACGAGGCGCAGCGTATCGGTGATCAGGTTGATCAGCGTGTGATCGGCGAGCAGGCGCGGATATTCGGCGAAGATCGCGCTCGACTTGGGATCCTCGACATGCGGCTCGAGCGCGATCGGGCCCTCGGTCCGCAGCATCTTCATCAGCTTGGAGACCAGGAAGATCGTGTCGAGATAGTCCTGCTTCTTGTACTTGGGGCCCTTCAGCACCTTGACCAGGCCGCCGCCCAGCGCCTTCAGCTCCTTCATCGAATTGCCGATGACGAGCGCGCCCATGGCGGCGCCGCCGATGATGAGCATCTCGTGCGGGATCGCCTCGAGCACGGGGCCGAGCGCGCCGCCGGTGATCGCGAAACCACCAAAGACCATCGCGAGCAGGATGACGAGGCCGATTGCCGGAAACATGTGCGCGAAGAACCCCTGTTTTGTCGTCTCGGTTAACGACCGCTTCGCCGTGATCTTCAGCGGAAAAACATGGTTAATTCGTTACCGGCGCGAATTATTTCGCCGTTTCGCTTGGGTTTTTCCGGCAAGCCGCCTAGCCGCGCAGTGCCGATGGGCGGCATCCTGCGTCGGAAGCGCCCGCGATCGCCTATTTGATATAGTCGAACAGCGAGACGCTGGTCAGCTTGGAGAAGCTGGCCTGGGTTGCCTGCAGCACGGTCAGCGTCTTCTGCAGGCTCGCTACCGCGGTGGGAATGTCGGTGTCCTCGATGCCCGAGCGCGTTGCCTCGCGGGTCTCGGCGACGCTGGTCAGCCGGTCCGCCTGGAGATCGAGCCGTGCGCCGCGCGCGCCGACCGAGGCGCGGGCGAGCGCCACCGTATTGAGCGAGGCGTTGATCCCGTCCAGTGCCGTGGCACCGGCCGTCTGGACGTCGCCGCCCGCCTTCAGCGCATCGGCGAGATTGCCGAGGACGGCGAACATGTCGGCCCCGGCGGGGCTGAACACCCGCTGGCCGCTGATCGTCGGCTGGATGCTCTCGCCGTCGCCGATCGGGATGGCCGACGGCTCGCCGGTGCCGGCGAAGCTGATCGAGCCGTCGGCATTCTTCACATAGGCGGCGTCGCCGGTCGCGCCGCCGAACAGCGGCTGGCCGCGAATGTCGTCCTTGGTGTTGGCGAGCGCGAACAGCGTGTCGCGGATCGAGCTCAGCTCCTCGCCGATCGACGCGCGATCCGACGCAGAGAGCGTGTCGTTCTTGGCCCGCGTGGCGAGCTCGAGCGCGCGCTGGAGCTGCGTCTCGACGCTGTCGAGCGTCTGGTCGGTCTGCGAGACCACGCCCTGGGCAACGGTGATGTTCGCCTTGTAGGTCGCGTCGGCGGTGGTGGCGCGCTGGATCTGCTGCAGCTTGATATAGGCCGCCGCGTCCGATGCCGCGGTGACGCCCAGCTTGGTCGTGGCGATCTGGGTCTGGGTCTTGTCGGCCGCGGCGGTGAGCTGCGTCATCAGCGACACCGGGCGGCTGTACATCTGCGAAGTGGAGATGCGCATGATCGTCTACCTGATATCGAGGATCGATTGCAGGGTCTCGCGCGCGATCTGGATCACGCGGGTCGACGCCTGATAGGCCTGTTGGAAGCGCATCAGGTCGACCGCTTCCTCGTCGATGTTCACGCCGCTCACCGAATCGCGCGCCGAGACGGCGGCGTCGCGGATCGCGCTCTGCGCGTCGGCAACGCTGTTGCGGCCCGACAGCGCCGCGCCGTTGGCGGCGGTGAGGTCGGTCACGCCCTGCTCGAAATTGCCGCTGGTGCGCAGCGTGTCGAGGCCGGCGAGGTTCGAATTGTCGCGCTGGCCCGCGCCCGCCGCCGCGGCGGCGATTCCGCGCGGATCGGTCATGACCGTGCCGAGCTGATAGGCGGGATCGCCCACCGTGAAGATCGGCTGGCCCGCATTGCCCTGCAGATCCGCGCCCGCCGCCTGGACGGCATTGACGCCCACGGCAAAGTCCCTGGCCATCTGGCTGATCTGGTCGCGGGCCGCGGCGATGCGCGCGCCGCTCTCGGCGATGCCGGCGAGCGCGCCGCCGCTCGGCGACATCGTCTGCACCTGGCCGCTGCTCTGCTTCACGGTGAAGGAGAAGGCGCCCTCGTCGTTGCTCGCCTGCGCGACCTGGGCCGCCTGCGCGCCCTCGACGAGCAGCGGGCCGGTATTGCCGCCGGCATGCACGGTGGCGCGGCCGTAAGTGTCGAAGCTCACGGTCACGTCGGTCAGCGCGCTCATCTGCTCGAGCATCTGGTCGCGCTGGTCGAGCAGCGCCGCCTGGCCGGCGGTGCCTTCATTGGCGCGGGCCAGGCCGGCATTCACCTTGGCGAGGCTGGCCGAGAGATTGTTGAGCTGGGTGACCGCGGTCTCCGCCGAAGCCTTGAGATCGGTCATCGCGCCGTCGAGCGCCTTGCCGGTGGCGCCGAAGGCGGCGGCGACGCCGGCGGCATTCTCCAGCATGGTCGCGCGCGCGGGCAGCGCGGTCGGGTCGGCCGCCACTGCCTTGGCCGAGGTGAAGAAGGCGGTCAGCTGGTCGCCCAGCTTGTTCTGGGTCAGGCTGCTGTCGATCCGCCCCAGCCAGGCGGCGCCGGCGAGCGTGCGGGCGAGGTCGGAGCTTGCGCTGCGCACCTCGGTTGCCTTGAAGGCATCGGCCGCACGGGTGACCCCGCCGACATTGGCGCCCAGGCCCGAATTGATCGCGCTGGTGTTGCCGCCGGTCGCGACGACTTCGCGGACGGTGGCGACGCGGCGCGAATAGCCCGTGGTCGCGGCATTGGCGATATTGTCCGACGTGGTGGCGAGCGCCGATTGATAGGCGCGGGCGCCGCCGGCGCCGATCGAGAGCAGGTCGGTCATTTGACGACGCCTCCTTGCGCGGCAGCCGGCGCGGTGCCCGGCTGGGCCGCCGTCTCGGTCTTGAGGTTCCTGGCCAGGAAGTCGGTCATCGCCTTGCCGATGCCGATCGGGGCGTGGGCGGCCATGCTCTGGGCGAGCTGCTGGTCCTGCATGTCGCGGAACTGCTCCTCGCCCTTGCTGTCGAACAGCCCATCGCCCAGCTTGGCCTGGCGCATCGACTTGAGCATCATGCCGGTGAAGACCGCCTCGAAGCGCTGGCCGGCGGCTTCGAGATTCTCCTTCGACGCCAGGCGCGACGTGTCGGTCGACACGCCGCCCGACGGGCTGCCGATGGGGTGAAGCGCGCCGCTCACAGGACGATCAGCTCCGCCTTGAGCGCGCCGGCTTCCTTGAGCGCCTCGAGGATGGCGACGAGGTCCGCCGGCGACGCGCCGATCGCGTTCACCGCCTTGACGACGTCCGAAAGCTTGGGGCCGGGCGCCATCAGGAACATGGGGTGCTTCTCCTCTTCCACGCCCACCGTGCTGTGCTGCTCGGTGCGGGTCTCGCCCTTGCTGAACGGCGCGGGCTGGCTGGTGCGCTGGTTCTCATCAATACGAACGGTCAGTTTACCATGCGTTACCGCGGCGGGGCTGACGCGGACAGCGGAGTTGATCACCACCGTGCCGGTGCGGGCGTTGACGATCACCTTGGCGGGCGCTTCCGCGGCCTCGACGGTGAGGTTCTCGACTTCGCTCATCAGCCCGGCGCGCACGTCGCGGCCCTCCGGCGCCTGGATGGCGATCGATACGCCGTCGATCGCGCGGGCGCGGCCGGTGCCGAAGCGCAGGTTGATCGCGTCCTGCACGCGCTGTGCCGTGGTGAAGTCGGCGCGGGCGAGGTTGAAGGTGAGGAACGGCGACTTGTCGAAGCCGGTATCGACTGCGCGCTCGACGGTGGCGCCCTCGGGAATGCGGCCCGAGCTCGGCGTGTTGACCACGATCTTCGAGCCGTCGGCACCCTCGGCGCCGAGGCCGCCCACCGCGAGGTTGCCCTGCGCCATCGCATAGATCTGGCCGTCGGCGCCCTGGAGCGGGGTGAGGATCAGCGTGCCGCCGCGCAGCGACTTGGCCTTGCCCATCGACGATACCGTGATGTCGAGCTTCTGGCCCGGCTTGGCGAAGGGGGGCAGTTCGGCGGTGATCATCACCACCGCGGCGTTCTTCAGGCCCGGTGCCACGCCCTGGGGCAATTGCAGGCCGAAACGCGACGTGACGCCCTTCATCGACTGGACGGTATATTCCAGATTGTCGTCGCCCGTGCCCGGCAGGCCGACCACGACGCCATAGCCGGTCAGCTGGTTGGTGCGGATCCCCTGGAACCCGCCCAGGTCCTTCACGCGCTGGGCATGGGCCGGCGCGGCCGCGAGGCCAAGGGAGAAAGCGGCGAGGGCGGCGAGCGCGAGGAAGCGGCGGATCATCTTTCTGCTCCGGCTTAGAAGGGGCTGATCACGGAGAAGAACCGGCTCAGCCAGCCCTGGCGGCTGGCGCGGGCGACGTCGCCCTTGCCGGTATAGGCGATGCGGGCATCGGCGACGCGAGTCGACAGGACGCGGTTGTTCGCGTCGATGTCGGCGGTGCGCACCAGGCCCTTGATCTGGACGAACTCGTCGCCCCGGTTGAGCGTCACCCGCTTCTGGCCCTGCACCAGCATGGTGCCGTTGGGATAGACCGCGGCGACGGTGACGCTGATCTCGCCCGAAAGCGCATTGGCCTGGTCGGCGGTGCCGGTGCCGCCGAAATTGCGCTTGCCGCTCACGCTGGCGTCGCTTTCCTTGAACAGCGAGAGCGCGCCGGTGGTGGGCGGGGTAAGGCCGAAACCGCCGCCGCTGTCGAGCTTGCTGCCCGCCGATTTGGAGGCGGCGGTCTTCTCGACCAGCAGGATGGTCAGCGGATCGCCGACCCGGCGCGCGCGCATGCCTTCGTAGAGCGCGGCATAGCCGTCACTCGTCTGGAAGATGCTGCCGTTGGCGGGCGGCTGGGCGGTGACCGGCGCGGGAAGCGTCGCGGAGAAATCCTCCGTCTGCTTCTTCTTGCCGATGCCCAGGAACTGCGCCTGCGCCGGCGTGGCGGTGAAGGCGAGCCCGGCGGCGATCAGCGTGCCGGCGGCGAGGCTGGTGAGGAACTTCATCGTCCGGCCTCAGATGTTCTGGTTGACATATTTGAGCATCTCGTCGGTCGCCGAGATCATCTTCGAATTCACCTCATAGGCGCGCTGGGTCTCGATCATGTCGACCAGCTCCTCGACGACGTTGACGTTCGAGCCTTCGAGCATGCCCTGGCGGATCGTCCCGCGGCCATCGATGCCGGCATTGCCGAGCGCGACCGTGCCGCTCGCCGGCGTCTCGATCAGATAATTGTCGCCGACCGCCTGGAGCCCCGCCGGATTGGGGAAGCTCGCCACCTGGATCTGGCCGATCTGGGTGAGGTCGGTCTGGTTCGGCATCTGCGCCGAGACGGTGCCGTCGCTGCCGACGGTGACCGAGATCGCGCCTTCGGGAATGGTGACGCCGGGCATCACCTGATAGCCCTCGGCGGTGACCAGCTGGCCCTCGGCCGAGCGGGAGAAATTGCCCGCACGGGTATAGCCCAGGCCGCCGCCGGGCAGCTGGATCTGGAAATAGCCATTGCCGTCGATCGCCATGTCGAGGCCGTTGCCGGTGGTCTGGAGCGAGCCCTGCGTCTCGAGCCGCTGCGTACCCTGGACGCGGACACCGGTGCCCAGGTTCAGGCCGGTCGCATATTTGGTCTCCGCCGTCGAGGCGGCGCCGGGCGCGGTGACGACCTGATAGGCGAGCGTCTCGAAGCTGGCGCGGTCTTTCTTGAACGCAGTGGTGTTCACGTTCGCCAGGTTGTTCGAGATGACCCGCATGCGCGTGTCCTGGGCGTCGAGGCCCGTGCGCGCGATGTGCAGTGCTGCCGATCCCATGTTCTAACTCCTCATCAGGACGGCATCCGCATCAGCGATGCGGTGCTCTCGTCCATGTTCTTGGCTTCCTTGAGCAGGCCCGCCTGCACTTCGTAGGCGCGCTGGTTCTCGATCATGTCGACCAGCGCCTGTGTCAGGTTCACGTTCGACTGCTCGAGCGAACCGGAAGTCACCTTGGCGTCCATGTCGTCGGGCAGCACGCCGCCGCCCTTCACATGGAGAAGATTGTCGAGCCCCTTGGCGGTCTGGCTGCCGCCGGTGCTGACCAGCTTGATCTTGTCGACGTCCTGCGGCTGGGTCGGGTCGCCGCCGCGCGGCACGATCGATAGCGTGCCGTCCTCGGAGATCGAGACCTTGTCGGCGGGCGGCACGGTGATGGGGCCCCCCGACCCCATCACCGGGAAACCGTCGCCGGTTTCCAGCACGCCCGAGGGCGCGATCCGGAGATCGCCGCGCCTCGTATAGGCTTCGGTGCCGTCGGTCGCCTGGACCGCGATCCAGGCGTCGCCGTTCACCGCGACGTCGAGCGGGTTGCCGGTCTGGACCATCGTGCCCTTCGAGCGGTCGAAGTCGTTGACTTCCTCCGCGGCGAGCTGGCGCGAGTCCAGGCCCGTACCCTGAAGGACCAGCCGGTCGAAGCTGACGCGCTCGGCGCGGAAGCCGATGGTCGAGGCGTTCGCGATGTTGTTCGCGATCGTCGCCTGCGACTGCATCTGGCTCCTGAGCCCCGACATCGCGGTGTAGACAAGCCGGTCCATGCCTTGCTCCTCCTCAGCCGATCAGATCAGCTGCGGATGTTGAAAATGGTCTGGGACATCTGGCTGGCGGTATCGAGCGCCTTGGCATTCGCCTGGAAGTTGCGCTGTGCCGCGATCAGATTGACCAGCTCCTCGGTGATGTCGACGTTCGAGCGCTCGATCGCGCCCGACATCAGCCCGCCAAACCCGTTGGTGCCCGGCTCGCCCAGGCGCGCATCGCCCGAGAAGCCGGTGGCGGCCCAGGTCGAATTGCCCAGCTGGCGCAGGCCCGCATTGTTGGTGAAGCTGGCCAGCACGACCTTGCCGAGCGCCTGGGTGTCGCCGTTCGAGAAGCTCGCGGTGACGGTGCCGTCGTCGGCGATGGTCACGCCTTCGATCTGGCCGACGGGCGAGCCGTCCTGCTTGGTCGAGTTGAGGCTGAACGGCGAGCTGACCTGGGTGGTGCCCTGAGTCAGGTCGAGCTTGAGCACCTGCTCCGACGTGGCGCCCGGCGCCAGGAAGCCCATGAAGGTGATCGGCGTGGTCGGCTCGGAGAGCTTGCCGGTGCTGTCGAACTTCAGTTCGAACTGCTTGATCGTGTTGGCGTCGTCACCCGCGTTGAGCTGCTGGTCGCCGACGAACGAATAGACTTTCCAGGTGCTGGTCGCGTCGCTGTCGGTCGGCTTGGTCTCGCGGACGAAATAGTTGGTCAGCGTCAGCGCATTGCCGTTCGCGTCATAGACGGTGGTCTGCACCGACTGGTTGTAGGTGGTCGGGTCGAAGCGGTCGAACTTGTAGCCGGCGCTCTCGAACTTCGGATTGGTCGACGGGATCGCCGAGCCGGCATTGAGGTTGAGGCCCAGCTTGACGTTCTCGGTCGCCTGGGGGGTGCCGCTGGTCTGCGGCAGGCGCAGGCTCACCGTCGAGGACAGGCCGGTCGCGACCACCGCGCCCGAGCCGTCCACCGGATAGACCTGCAGCTTGTTGCCCTGCGCGTCGACCACATAGCGATCGGCATCGACCTGGAAGCTGCCGTTGCGGGTGTACGCAACGCCATTGCCGCTCTTCTCGTCGCCCTTGACGATGAAGAAGCCGTCGCCCGAGATCGCCACGTCGAGCGCCGACGACGACTGCGTGAAGCCGCCCTGGCCGAACTGCTGGCGCACTGCCTTCACGACCACGCCCGAGCCGACCATCTGGGTCGGGTTCATATTGGCGGTCGACGCGATGACGTCGGCGAACTGGGTGGTGCTCTTCTTGAAGCCGTTGGTCTGCACGTTCGCGAGATTGTGCGAGATCGTCGACATGTCGGTCTGCGCTGCCTGCAGGCCGGAGAGCGAAGTGAAGAAGGACATTTTCCGTTACTCCGTAGGAAATGGATTCAGCCGACCTGCCAGACGGCGTCGGTGGACACGTTGCCGATGCCCGGAAGCGTGAGGACCGGCTTGCCGTCGGATCCCATCGAGACGGCGGTGACCGGCGCCCAGACCAGCGGATAGGCCTTGACGTTGCCGGTGCCGTCGGTGGCGGTGACGCTGACGTTGAACGGGCCGTTGCCGGCGGTCTCGCCCGCATCGGTCTTGCCGTCCCAGTCCCAGGCGACCGCGCCCTTGGTCTCCTTGCCCATCTCGATCGTCTTGAGCGTGTTGCCGTCCTTGTCCTTGATGGTGACGGTGACGTTGGTCGCGTCCTTGTCCAGCGCGACGGCGCCGGCGAGGCCGCCGGAGGTGCGCGGATAGGCGGTCGAGCCCTGGACCAGCACGTTCTTGCCGACATAGCCGATGGCGTCGTTGAGCGTGGTGGCGCCCAACTTGCCGGCGATCGACTTCAGCGTCGTGCTCATCTCGGTGATGCCGGAGAGCGACGAGAACTGCGCCATCTGGGCGACCATCTGGCTGTTGTCGACCGGCGCGAACGGGTCCTGGTTCTTCAGCTGCGCGGTCATCAGCGCGAGGAAGTCGGACACGCCCATGTCGGTCTTGCCGAGCCGCGACGTGTCCTTGGTGTCGAGCGTGGTGCCGCTCGTCGTGCTCTTCTTGTTGTACCGGGAGACGCCCAGTCCGGCGAGGGTGGAATCGAAGTCACTCATGATCAGCGGCCCAGCTTGAGGGTGTCGACGATGAGCTGCTTGGCAGTCTGCATCACTTCGACGTTGTTCTGGTAGTTCCGGGCGGTCTCCATCATGTCGACCAGCTCCCGGGTCTCGTCCACGGCGGCTTCCCAGACATTGCCGTCCTTGTCGGCCATCGGGTTGCCGGGATCGTAGCGCTTGGTGGGATCGGAGCCCGCGGTGACGACCTGCTCGACATCGACGGTCGACATGCCGCTCGCCTGGTCGAAGGCGGTGCGGAACACCGGCTTGATCGTGCGATAGGCGGCGTCGGCGCTCGACGCGACCGTGCCGACATTGGCCAGGTTCGACGCCGTGGTGTTCATCCGCACCAGCTGCGCGCTCATCGCGCGGCCGGAGACCTGGAAGATCGAAAGCGGTTGGTCGCCCATGCTCATTCTCCCTTCAGCGCGCGCGTGATCTGGTTGATGCGGCCGTTGAGGAACGACAGCGTCGTCTGATACGCGACGGCATTCTCCGCGAAGGCGGTCTGCTCGGTGGTCAGCTCGACGGTGTTGCCGTCGGCCGAGGGCTGGAGCGGCACGCGGTAGAGCGTGTTGGCGTCGATCGCGGTGTCGATCGAGCCGCCGGGCGTGGCGGCGCTGTTCAGTGCCGCGCGGAAATCCACGTCGCGGGCCTTGTAGCCCGGGGTCGAGGCGTTCGCGATGTTCGACGCCAGCATGCCCATGCGCTGCGAGCGCACGGCAAGCGCGGTGCCATGTACGCCGAAGAGGTTGTCATTGGGCATTGCACGTCTCCCGCACAAAAGTTCGTCGGGGCTCCTGCAACCGGCGTGCCAATTTGCCCGAGGGGGCGAAAAAACCCGCTTTCCCCTGTAGGGCGGCAAGGGGCGGCAGGTTTTTGCCGGTCTGTCGGCAGCCGGTTGCCGCCTGCCCGTCGCCGCGTTGCCGCCCTCCCGCGCAGTGGCAATTGGCCCGCCTCTTGCACCCACACGGGCATGGACATGAACGTACTGCCCGCCTTCGGGACCTTCCTCGATCCGCTTGCGCTCGTCATCGTCGGCGGGGGGACGCTGGCGGGCACCGTGCTGCGCAGTGCGTCGGGCGATCTTGCCCGCGGCGTCGCGGCGCTCGGCGTGCTGCCGCGCCGCCGCTTCGACGTGGAGCCTTTGCTGGCCCAGGTCTCGGCGCTCGGCCGGATCGCGCGGCGCCACGGCGTGATCGCGCTCGACCGCTCGAAGATCGAGGATCCGGACATTGCCGCCGCGGTCGCCGCGATCGTCGACGGCGCGGGCCCGGGCGATGTCGGGACGCTGCTCGAGCAGCGCCGCTGCGCGCGCTTCGAGCGCCAGCGCGGCGCATGGGAAGTCTGGTCGGGCGCGGCCGAGCTGGCGCCGGCCATGGGCATGGTCGGCACGCTGCTTGGCCTGGTCGGCATGTTCGCCGCGATGAAGGATCCGCAGGCGATCGGCGGTGCGATGGCCGTCGCGCTGCTCGCCACACTCTATGGCGCGCTGCTCGCCAATCTCGCGCTGCTGCCGGTCGCCGCACGCCTGAAGCGCCGCGCCCGGCACGAGGCGCAGGAGCGCCTCCGCCTCCAGCCGGCGCTTGCCGCGCTGGCCGGGATCGAGCCCGGCGCCGGCCGGATCAAGGAGATCGCGGCGTGACTGCGTTCGACGAGGACGAAGCCGCGCGCGCACCCTGGCTGATGACGCTGGCCGATCTCTCGCTGCTGCTCGTCGGCTTCTTCGTCTTCCTCCAGGCGACGCGGGTCGATCCCGCGAAGCTCGCCGCCGGCATCCGCGCCGGCTTCGGAGTCAGCGAGGCGGCACCTGCCCCCATGCCGGTCGACATCGCCACCGCCACTGGCTTCGCGCCCGGATCGGCGGTGCTGGCGGACACCGGCTCGGCGCTCGAATGGGCGCGCGGAGCGGCGCGCGACCCGCGCACGCGCCTGCGCATCACGGGAGAAGTCGACGGATCGGCGGCGGACGTCGATCCCGCCACCGGCAGCGGCCCGATCCTCGCCGCCGACCGCGCCCGCGCGGTCGCTGCCCTGCTCGTGCGCCAGCGCGCCGTCGATCCGGCGCGCATCCTGCTTTCCACCGGCCGCGGCCAGCGCCGCGCCGTCCTCGCTCTCGGTTACGAAGGAGACCGGCAATGATCCTCGCTCTCGCGCTCAGCCTCGCCGCGCAGGACTTCCAGTCCGTCGCCGCGCTCGACACAGTCGTCACGCAGTTCACCGGCAAGAATGTCGGCGAGCAGGGCGGGGCGATCGCGCCGATCGACCGGCGGCTGAAGCTCGCCCCCTGCGTCGCGCCCCAGCTCGAATGGCGCGGCGAGAATCACGACGCCGTCGTGGTGCGCTGCATGGCGCCGGCCTGGAAGATTTTCGTGCCCGTCGCCGCGGTACCCAGGCCCAAGGCCGCCGTGGAGGCGCCGATGCCTGCCAATGTCGTCGTCCGCCCCGCCGCGCCGGTGAAGGTCGAGCCGGTGATCAAGCGGGGCGACGCCGTCACGGTCGAGGCGGGGGCCGAGGGCTTCTCGATCTCGCGCCAGGGCATCGCGATGAACGACGCGCCTCCGGGCGGCCGGATCGGCATCAAGGTCGACGACAAGCAGCCGCCGATCCAGGCGATCGCGATCGAGCCCGGCCGCGCCCGCCTGCCGGGCTTTGCCGAGGGCGGCTGAATTTTTCCGTAAAGCTTCGCCCGTCGCGGCCGTTTGAAGGGCTGCAGGCACAGCGAGGATCGCAGGCAATGGTGGACTCAATCGGCACGAAGGCAGGCGCGGTCACCGACCGTCGCTCCGTGCCCGTCGAGCCGGCCGGCAAGATTGCCGCGGTCCGTCCGGTCCCGGGCGAGGCCCCGGCGGTGCGGAGCGCTGCCGCCGAGATCGCCGCGGAGCAGGCGCTGAAGCCGCCGGTCGATCTCGACCGGGTCTCGCGCATCCGCAAGGCGATCGAGGACAATAAATTCCCGATTTCTCCCTCGACGATCGCCGACCGGCTGCTCGCCTTCAAGCTCGATTGGAAGTCCCGTGAACCGTCGTGACGCGCTCATCCAGGTGATCGAATGCCTCCACGCCGAGATCGCGGCGCTGAAGGCTAACGACGTCGCGGCGCTGGAGGCGGCCACCCGCGCGAAGCTGATCGCGATCGACACGGTCGCGCTCCATGACGGCGAGGCCCCCGGCCCCGAGGTTCGCGAGCTCGCCGCCGAGGCGCACAAGCTCAACGAGACCTGCCGCATCTATGTGAACCTGATGGCGGCAAATGTTCGCCGCCGCCTGCAAATCCTTTCCGGCCAGCAGGCCCCCGCCTACAAGGCCGCCGGGTACGCGCTGGCTTAAGGCGCGGCACCGGCCCGCTCCCCCACCCGGCCTCCCAACGGCGGTATTATGTGGGAGGCCGGGTGGGGGAGCGGGCCGGTGCGGCTCCCCAAAAGAGGCGCCTGACTAATCCTCGTTAACCAGAACTGGCACGGTCCTTGCTGCGATAGCCCCGAATAAGGGCAATCCGGATCGGGACTCGATGAGCGTTACTTCGGTCAGCACCAGGGCCAGCGTCCAGACGGCGATCGCCGCGGCGAGCCGTAAGACCGGCATCGACTTCAACTATCTGCTCGGCCAGGCCCAGGTGGAAAGCGGCCTGCGCGCCGATGCGCGCGCCGGCACCTCCTCGGCCACCGGCCTCTATCAGTTCATCGAGCAGAGCTGGCTCGGCGTGGTGAAGCAGCATGGCGCCGAGCATGGCCTTTCCTGGGCGGCGGATTCGATCCGGCAGACCGGCAACGGCCGCTATGTCGTCAGCGATCCGGCGGCGCGCAGCGCGATCCTCAATCTCCGCCGCGATCCGCAGACCGCCGCGATCATGGCGGCCGAGCATGCCGCGGACAACAAGGCGGCGCTCGAGGATTCGCTCGGCCGCCCGGCCACCGGCACCGATCTCTACATGGCGCATTTCCTCGGCCTGGGCGGCGCCGACAAGTTCCTGAGCGCGATGGCCGACAGCCCCGGCCGCGCCGGCGCCTCGCTGTTCCCCGCCGCCGCGCGCACCAATCGCAGCGTCTTCTACGCGTCGAACGGCCAGCCGCGCACGCTCTCGGAGATCTATGCCCGCTTCGCCGGCAAGCTCGATCAGGGCGCGGCCGCGGGCGGCGCTGCCGGCATCGCCGCGGACGGGCTCGACGCCGGGTTCGACGCCGGCTTCGACGCTGCCGCGCGCGCCTGGAGCGCGGGCGACAATGAAGTCGTGCTCGGCAACGGCGCGGTCGATCGGGATCGCCACTGGGTGCAGAACACGCTGGCGCAGCTCAACGTCTCGCAGGGCGCGCCGGGCGATCCGCTCGGCCGCCGCATCGATCCGCTCCGGCCGACGCCGGAAAATGCCCGCCTCGCCTATCTCATGCTCGCGAATCTGGGAGCGTAACTCTCCGTGTCCGCAATCTCGCTTCCCGCAGGCGCCGCCCCTGCCCTGAAGAGCTTCGCGCTGCCCGGCGCGATCCTGCTGCTCGTCGCGCTGATGGTGGTGCCGATCCCGGCCTTCCTGCTCGACGCCTTCTTCATCCTCAACATCATGATCAGCCTCGCGGTGCTGATGGTGGCGCTGAACGCGCAGAAGCCGCTCGACTTCTCCGCCTTCCCCACCGTGCTGCTGTTCGCGACCCTGTTCCGCCTGGGCCTCAACGTCGCCTCGACGCGCGTCGTGCTGGTGCACGGCCATGAGGGGGAGAGCGCCGCCGGCCATGTGATCGAGGCGTTCGGCACCTTCATGATCGGCGGCGACTATGTCGTCGGCCTGGTCGTGTTCGCCGTCATCGTGATCATCAACATGATCGTGGTCACCAAGGGTGCCGGCCGCGTCTCGGAAGTCAGCGCGCGCTTCACGCTCGATGCGCTGCCCGGCAAGCAGATGGCGATCGACGCCGATCTCAACGCCGGCCTGATCACGCCGGACGACGCCAGGAAGCGCCGCGAGGAAGTGTCGACCGAAGCCGATTTCTACGGCGCGATGGACGGCTCCTCCAAATTCGTGAAGGGCGATGCCATCGCCGGCCTGCTGATCCTCGCGATCAACGTGATCGGCGGCCTGATCCTCGGCGTGGCCAGCCACCAGATGGCAGTGGGCGAAGCGGCCTCCACCTATGTCCTGCTCGCGATCGGCGACGCGCTGGTCGCGCAGGTGCCGGCGCTGCTGCTTTCGATCGCCGCTGCGGCCATCGTCACCCGCGTCAAGTCGAGCGACGATCTGGCCGGCCAGATCGGCACCCAGTTCGCCAGCCACAAGACCTGGATGCCGGTCGCCGTCATCCTCGGCCTGCTCGGCCTGCTCCCCGGCATGCCGCATTTCCTGATGCTGCCCGCCGCCGCCGCCGCCGGCTTTGCGGCCTGGCGCCTGCGCAAGGCGGCCAACCGCCCGAAGCCGGTCGCCGCGCCGCCGGCCGAGCCGGCGGATCTCTCCAAGATCGGCTGGGACGAAGTCACCGACAACATGCAGGTGATGCTCGACATCGGCTATGGCCTGGTGCCGCTGGTCGACGAGCGCCGCGGCGGGCCGCTGATGGGCCGCATCACCGGGGTGCGCCGCCAGCTCTCCAAGGAACTCGGCTTCGTCGTGCCCCAGGTGCGGGTGCGCGACGACATCAACCTGGCGCCCTTCACCTATCGCATCGTCATCGGCGGCGTGGTCGTGGCCGAGGACAATGTCTCGCCTGACGAAGTGCTGGCGATCGACACCGGCCAGGCCTCGGGCCGCCTCGACGGCAAGCCGGTCAAGGATCCGACCTTCGGCCTGGATGCGATGTGGATCGCCCAGGGCGATTCCGATGCCGCCACCGGCCTCGGCTATCTGGTCGTCGATCCGGGCACCGTCGTCGCCACCCATCTCAATCAATGCCTGATCCAGAACGCGTCGGACCTGCTCGGCCCGGACGAAGTCCAGGCGCTGCTCGACGGGCTCAAGGAACGCTCGGCGCAGCTGGTCGCCGCGCTCTGCCCGGCGCCGGTGCCGCTCACCACCCTCACCCAGGTGCTGCGCGGCCTGCTCGCCGAGAGCATCCCGCTCAAGGAATTCCGTCGCATCGCCGCCGCCATTGCCGTGGCCGCCCAGCGGACCCTCGACGCCGACGAGCTGATGGAGCTGATCCGCCCGGAGCTCGGCCCGCTGATCATCCAGCGCCTGTGCGGCGTGCGCGAGCCGCTGCGGGTGATGACGCTCGAAGGCCAGCTCGAGGCGCTGCTCGGCCAGGCGGTCCGTTCGGATCCGTCCAAGCGCCACACGATCGAGCCCGATCTCGGCCGCCGCATCGCCGAGGCCTTGCAGCGCGCCGCCCAGCCGCTGATCGCCGAGGCCAAGCCCTTCGCACTCGTCGTCCAGCCTTCGATCCGCGTCGCGATCCGCAAGCTGGTCAGGACGGTCCTTCCCGACACGCCGGTGATGAGCTTCTTCGAAGTGCCCGAGGACAAGGCCGTCGAAGTCGTCGCCGTGATCGGTGCGCCGGAGGCGCTGCCCGCATGAACGCCTTCACTCCGGGGAAACTCGACGCCATGGCTTCGCTGGCCCTCTCGCCCCTGACCTACACGCCCACGCCGCCGCGGCGCGACCCCGAGGCGCTGGTGCGCCGGCACCTGCCGCTGGTGCGCCGGATAGCGTGGCACATCCATGGCTCGATGAGCTCGCTCGTCGAAGTGGAGGACCTGATCCAGGTCGGGCTGGTCGCGCTGATCGAAGCGGCGGCCGGGTTCGAGGACCGGGGACAGGTGACCTTCGAGCAATATCTCGCCACGCGGCTGCGCGGGGCGATGATCGACGAGCTGCGCCGCCAGGCGACCACCACGCGCGGCGCGATGCGCCGGCGCAAGGCCTATCAGGAAGCGATATCGGTGCTGACCAACGAACTGGGCCGCGCGCCCGACGACGAGCAGGTCGCCGCCCGGCTGGGCGTGACGCCGGAAAAGCTGCGCACCGACTATGCCAATGCCGAGGCGGTGCGCTTCGATTCGATCGACGACGCCTATTCGGACGAAAGCCCCTGGTTCATGTCCGACGAGCCCAGCGCCTTCGACCGGCTGGCGGAGAGCGACCAGCGCGAAGCGCTGATCGCCGCGATCGCCGAGCTTCCGGAGCGCGAGCAGCAGGTGATCCAGCTCTATTATGTCGAGGAACTGAACCTCGAGGAGATCGGCCAGGTGCTGGGGGTGGGTGCCGCGCGCATCTGCCAGATCAAGGCATCGGCGCATGCGAGGCTGAAAAGAGGGCTGGCCCGCCGGCTCGGCTAGGTTGGGAACCCAAACAAGTATCTGATTTTCCTTCGTCATCCCCGCCTGCGCGGGTATGACGATTGAAGGAATATGAGTTCTCAACCTAGCGCTTCCGCACGAACTCGGCGCGCAGGACCAGGCCCTTGATGCCGTCGAACTTGCAGTCGATCTCCTGGCTGTCGCCGGTGAGGCGGATCGACTTGATCAGCGTGCCGCGTTTGAGCGTCTGCCCCGCACCCTTCACGGTCAGGTCCTTGATCAACGTCACCTGGTCGCCGTCCTGAAGCAGGTTGCCAACCGAATCGCGCACCTCGACCGCATCCGCCGCGTCGGCCTTCGCGCCGGCCTCGGCGGCGGGGATCCATTCCCCGCTCGCCTCGTCATAGACATAGTCCTCGCCGCCGCTCATCCGAACGCCCGTGCGATCAGGTCGTTGGTAGACGCGTCGAAGTCCTGGCCGCCGGCATCCGCGGCCTTCGCCATTTCCTTGCCGAGCTCGACACCGAACTGGTCAAACGCGTTGATACCGAGCAGCACGGCGTTCACGAAGGTGCGCTGCTCGTAGAAGGCCAGGACGGCGCCCAATGTGCGCGGATCGATCCGGTCGAGCAGCAGCGTGGCCGAGGGCCGGTCGCCCGGATAGGCCCGCGCCGGATCGTCGTTCGCGCGGCCGGCCATCAGCGCCGCGCCCTGGGCGAACATGTTGAGCAGCAGCTGGCGGTGATGCTCCTCGGCAAGCCCGTCGCCCGGCTCGATCGCGCCGATGAACTCCAGCGGCACCAGGCGCGTGCCCTGGTGGAGCAGCTGGAACACCGCATGCTGGGCATCGGTGCCGACGCCGCCCCAGGTGATCGGCGCGGTCGGCCAGGAAACCGGCTGCCCCTCCGCAGTGACGCGCTTGCCGTTCGATTCCATCTCGAGCTGCTGGAGGTAGCTCGGCAGCAGGCGGAGCCGCTCGTCATAGGCAAAGGTGGCGCGCGTCTCGCAACCGCGGACCTGCGTGTAATAGAGGTCGGCAAAGGCAGCCAGCACCGGCGCGTTCGCCTCGAACGGGGCGAGGCGGAAATGCCGGTCCATCTCGGCGGCGCCTTCGAGCAGTTCCTCGAACGCGTCCCAGCCCAGCGCCAGCGCGGCGGGGAAGCCGATCGACGACCACAGCGAATAGCGCCCGCCGACCGATTCGGCGAAGGGCAGCACGCGGGTCTCGTCGATGCCGAACGCAATCGCCCTTTCGGGCGCCGCGGTGAGCGCGACGAGCCTGCCATAGGGATCGGCGACGCCGCCCTGCATCAGCCAGGAGATCGCGCTCTCGGCATTGAGCATCGTCTCGGTGGTGGTGAAGGTCTTGGAAGCGATGGCGATCAGCGTGGTCTGCGGATCGAAGCGGTCGAGCGCCGTCTCCAGCGCGACGCCGTCGACATTCGAGACGACCGCGACTTCATAGCGGTCCGCGTCGCGGCCGAGCGCGTCGACGAGCACGTCCGGGCCCAGGGCCGAGCCGCCGATGCCGATGTGGAGGATCGAGCGGATGGGACCGAAGGCCTCGGCCTCGATCGCGTCGATCAGCGCGCGCATGCGGGCGTGATAGGCCTGGGCGCGGGCGACGCTCTCGGGCGAGCCCTCGCCGCGCTCGGCGGTATGCTCGACGGCGCGGCCTTCGGTGACGTTGACCTTCTCGCCGGCGAACAGCGCATCGCGCTTGGCGACCAGGCCCATCTCTGCCGCGATCCGGGTGAAGGCGGCGACGAGATCGGCAGTGAGGTGCGTCTTCGACCAGTCGAAGCGGATACCGGCGACATCGGCGGAGAAGGTGGCGACCCGGCGCGAATCGTGGGCGAAGAGCTCGGCGAGCGTCGGGACTTCGAGCGACTTGACGGCGGACCAGTCGGGCAATGCCATGTTCATCTCCTTTGCGGCAATCGAGCCCCTATCGTCCCGGGATCGCCGCCGCCACTCCATTCATCGGCTTGACCTCACCGCCCGCCCCAAGCAGAGCAGGTATCCATGGAAAACACGTCCGCCGATTCCCTGAACGAGAAGCCCGCCGCCGCGGCCACAGCCACGGAGGAGAAGCCCAAGAACGAGTGGAAGGACCTTGGCGTCTTCCTCGTCAAGCTGGCGCTGATCGTCTTCGTGGTGCGAAGCTTCATCTTCTCGCCCTTCTCGATCCCGTCCGAATCGATGCTGCCGCGGCTGCTGATCGGCGACTATCTGTTCATCACCAAATGGAATTACGGCTATTCCCGGCACTCGCTGCCCTGGAGCGTGCCGCTGATCCCGGGCCGCATCTTCGGCGGCACGCCCAATCGCGGCGACGTCGTCGTGTTCAAGGCCCCGGGCCATAATGGCGAGGACTGGATCAAGCGCGTCATCGGCCTGCCGGGCGACAGCGTGCAGATGGTCAACGGGCAGCTCATCCTGAACGGCCAGAAGATCCCGAAGCAGCAGATCGCCAATTTCACCGTCCCGATCTCGCCCAACTATCCGGTCGCGGGGCCCGAGAACGACTATCACGGCTGCAAGACCGATTTCGTCAAGACCGACGACAAGGGTGTGCTGGTCTGCAGCGTGCCGCAGTTCCGCGAGACGCTGCCGGGCGGCAAGACCTATGGCGTCCTCGACCAGGCCATGCTCCAGCAGGACAATACTCCGGTCTATCACGTGCCCCAGGGCCATGTGTTCCTGATGGGCGACAATCGCGACAACTCGACCGACAGCCGCTTCGACGCGCCGCCCCCGGGCGCCACGCCGGAAGAAGCCGCGCATTACGGCATCTCCTATGTCCCGCTCGAGAATCTCGAGGGCAAGGCAGTGGTCAATTTCTGGTCGACCGACGGCAGCGCCAACTGGTTCCTGCCCTGGACCTGGTTCACCGCGGCGCGCTGGAGCCGGATCGGGGAAGGCTTTTGAGCGCTCCCGATCTGGGGGAGTGGATCGTCAGGACCTTCGGCCAGCGCCCTTCCGACCTGGCCCCGTATCAGCGTGCGCTGACGCATGGCAGCCAGGCGGCCGAGAATTACGAGCGGCTGGAGTTCCTGGGCGACAGGGTGCTCGGCCTCGCCATCGCCGAATGGCTGTACGAACGCTTCGCCGGCGAGCCCGAGGGCGCGCTTTCCCGCCGCCTAAACGCACTGGTGACCGGGCCGATGTGCGCCAATGTGGCGCGCGAAGTCGGCGTGCCGCCGTTGCTCCGCCTCGGCAAGCAGGCGCGCGGCGACGGCGCGGCGGACAGCGACAACGTGCTGGGCGACGCGATGGAGGCGCTGATCGGCGCGCTCTATCTCGAGTTCGGCTTTGCGCCGGCGCGCGATTTCGTCCGCAAGGCCTGGGCGAAGCACATCGACGCGCATGCCAGCGCTCCCCGGCACCCCAAGTCGGCGCTGCAGGAATGGGCCGCCGCGAACAACCGCCGTCCGCCCGAATATGAAGTGACCGATCGCTCGGGGCCCAACCACGCGCCGCGCTTCACCGTGAAGGTGTCGATCGGCAGCTTCGCCGAGGCCGAGGCGCTGGGCACCAGCAAGCAGGATGCCGAGACCGCGGCCGCGGCGGCATTGCTCGCGAAGCTCAAGGCTTGATCCCCGCCCCCGCTTGCGGGAGCGCGAATTGGAAATGATATGACCGATACCACCGAAACCCGGCGCTGCGGCCTGATTGCGATCGTCGGCGCCCCCAATGCGGGCAAGTCCACGCTGGTCAACGCGCTGGTCGGCCAGAAGGTCGCCATCGTCAGCCCCAAGGCGCAGACCACACGCACCCGGGTGATGGGCATCGCGATCGACGGCGATGCGCAGCTGATCCTGGTCGACACGCCGGGCATCTTCAACCCCGAGCGCCGGCTCGACCGCGCCATGGTCGCCGCCGCCTGGGAAGGCGCCGAGGGCGCGGACCTGATCGCCCTGGTGGTCGACGGCAAGGGCGGGATCGGCCCCAAGGTGCAGACCGTGATCGAGAGCCTGAGGAGCCGGTCGGAACGCAAGATCCTGATCCTCAACAAGGTCGACCTGGCCGACAAGCCGCGGCTGCTCGGCCATGCGGCGAAGCTCAACGAGCTGCTCCCGTTCGACGAGACCTGGTTCGTCTCGGCCCAGACCGGCGACGGCGTGGCCGAGCTCAAGGCCGCGCTCGCCGGCGCGATGCCCGAAGGGCCGTGGCACTTCCCCGAGGACCAGGTGAGCGACGCCACCGACCGCATGCTCGCCGCCGAAGTGACGCGCGAGCAGCTCTATCTCCAGCTCCACCAGGAACTGCCCTATTCGAGCGCGATCGAGACCGAGCAGTACAAGGAGCGCGAGGACGGATCGGTCGAGATCCACCAGCAGATCCTGGTCGAACGCGAGACGCAGCGCGCGATCGTGCTTGGCAAGGGCGGTGCCCGCATCAAGGAAATCGGCGCCCGTGCCCGCGCCGAGCTGTCTCGTCTCATGGGCGTAAAGGTCCATCTCTATCTTCACGTCAAAGTAAGGCCCGAATGGCAGGAAGACCGTTCGCTTTACCGTGAGATAGGGTTGGACTGGGTCGAGTGACGCACAAGCTCAAGGTTGCCATCGTACAGGATTCGCCGGTTCCGTTCGCCATGGGCGCGGGGCTGGACAAGGCCATCGCCAAGGCGCGTGAGGCAATCGAGAGGGGCGCGCGCGTCGTCGCGTTCGGCGAGGGCTTTCTCGGCGGCTATCCGGCCTGGCTCGACCATGTCGCCCCGGCGCGGCTATGGGACCATCCGGGCACGCGCGAGCTGCACGCGCTGCTGCTCGACCAGGCGATCCGCGGCGAGGATCCGCGCTTCCAGCCGCTGCAATGGACAGTGGACATCGCCGATGTCGCAGTCTCGGTCGGCGGATATGAGCGCGTGCGCCAGAGCCTTTATGCGACGCAGTTCCTGTTCCGGCCCAAGGCACCGGTGCTCCGCCACCGCAAGCTGATCCTCTCTCCCGCCGAGAAGCTGATGCTGGGCCAGGGCGACGGATCGACGCTCGGCGTGCACGAAGCGGCCTGGGGCAGGATCGGCCAGCTCGCCTCGACCGAGCATTGGATGCCGCTTGCCCGCGCGGCGATGCATCACGAAGGCGAGGCGGTGCACGTCGCCGCCTGGCCGTCGCTCACCGACATCGCGATGCTCGCCTCGGCGCACTATGCCTATGAAGGGCGTGCCTTCGTGCTAGCGGCGGGAACGGTGCAGCACAGGCAGGAGCTGATCGCCGGCTATGAGAAGGCCGGCGGCGACGGCTCGGCGCGCAAGCTGCTCGACCGGCTGCCCGAGGGCCAGGTCCAGCACGGCCACAGCGCGATCCTGGCGCCGGACGGCGTGGCGATCGCCCAGGCCGGCGCGGCGCCCGAGATATTGATGGCGGAGATCGATCTCGACGAAGTCGGCCGCGGCCTCGCCACGATGGATGTGGACGGCGTCCAGGCGCGGCACGACGTGTTCGAGCTGAGCGTGGATCGCCGCGTGCGAACCGGCATCGTCGAGAAGGCAGCCTGAGACCGGCTATTTCTCCAGCGTGAAGACAGTCCGGTAGAGCCCGGGATGCGCCTCGCCATGGCGCCGGTTGCCGTCGATCAATCCCCTTGCGTTCAGATGCTCGAACACGCGGCGCGCGACGCCAAGGTCGGCACTCTGCGCATAATTGACCACGCGCCTGCCATCGAGGCTGCAGTGCAGGCTGGCGGAGAGCCAGCCCTCGACTTCGCGCGCAGCCCGCGCGGCTTCCCGCAGATGAGCGATCATCGCTTCCTGCCCGCCCTCGGGAACAGTGAAGACGTTGATCTGGGTGACGATATCGGGATTGGCAGTGATGATCGGCATGGACTCGCTCCGCTTCGGGGCGCGACCATCGGGGATCGGTTCGGGCATATCGCACGCGCCAAGCCCCGGCGGTACGCGCCGGTTGCTTGTCGCGGGTTCGTCCGGGGAGCGACACGGAGCCTCGCGTGCGAGGGAGCGGGCTTACCGATGCCGCTCAGGTCCTTTTCGACGCGACGGGCCTAGCAGATCCCGGGCGCCCGGCCCAGCATCTCCTCCACCCAGGCCGGCACCAGTGTTCCCGCCGGCCCCAGCCTGGTCTCGGCGAACCAGGTGCTGCCGGCGCTCGGATCGAGGTTGAGCTCAAGCGTCCTCGCGCCGTAATGGCGCGCCGTCTGGACGAAGCCCGCCGCCGGATAGACGGCGCCGGACGTGCCGATCGAGACGAACAGATCGGCCTCCGACAGCGCCCGCTCGATCGCTTCCATGTGATAGGGCATTTCGCCGAAGAACACGATGTCGGGCCTGAGGGCCGGCGTGCCGCAATCGGGGCATTCCGTCTCGGGCGGCAGCGCCCCTTCCCATTCCGTGCTGTCGCCGCACGCCGCGCACAGGGCAGATTTGAGCTCGCCATGCATGTGCAGCAGGCGCTTCGCCCCGGCGCGCTCGTGCAGGTCGTCGACATTCTGGGTGACGATCAGCAACCCGCCCCGCCATTCCGCATCGAGCCGGGCGAGCGCGCGATGCGCCGGATTGGGCACCACCTCTGCCAGCCTGGCCCGCCGCGCGTCGTAGAAACGATGGACCAGTTCCGGATCATGGGCGAGCGCCCGGGGCGTGCAGACATCCTCGACCCGGTGCCCCTCCCACAGCCCGCCCGGCCCGCGAAAGGTGGCGATGCCGCTCTCCGCCGACAGCCCGGCGCCGGTGAGGATGACGATGTTGTGGATGTCGCGCATGCGCATCGTCTAGCGCGGCGTTGACCGCCGCGCGAGGACATCCCGGTATCGGAACCCCGTCGCCGGCTTCCGCTTCGGCCGGCGAGCGGACGGCCTGCCCGCTTCGTTGACCGCTCCGCCATCCCCCTGCCGCAAATCGGGCGCTCACTCCTCCCATGCTCGTCGCCTTCCTTCTCGTCGCCCTCGCCGCACAGGATCGCGCGCCGATCTTTCCGAGCCCCGACGATGCCGGCGATGCCGCGATGGTGCCGAAGCGGCCCTGCCGGCCCGGCGGCGACACGATCACGGTCTGCGGCAACCCCAATGGCATGCGCCTCCCCACGCTTGACGAAGCGCGCTGGGCGGAGAAGCCGCTTCGCCCCCATTTCCGCCTGCCCGGCGGCGGCGGCACGGTGGCGGCGGCGCAGCGCGAATTGCCGGGCGCCAGGGGCGTCGGGCTGATGGCCACCGCGACCATCCCGCTCGGCCGGAAGCCGAAGAAGCAGGAAGGCGACGCGAAATAACCCTGTCGCGCGGGCCCCCGGCTGTGCCAGAGGAGCGCATATGACCAGCATCGGCATCTATGGCAGCCTCGGCCGGATGGGGCAGGCGATCGCGGCAGCGGCGCCGGAGATGAACGCGAAGCTCGCCGGCGGCGCGGACGCCGGGGACGATCCCGCCGGCATCGCCGCCGTCGCCGACGTGCTGATCGACTTCTCCGCTCCCCAGGCCCTCGAGGCGCATCTCGCCGCCGCGCGCGCAGCGGGCAAGCCGATCGTGATCGGCACCACCGGCCTCTCGCCCCAGCACCATGCGCTGATCGACGAGGCCGCGCAGCGGATCGCGGTGCTGCAGACCGGCAACACCTCGCTCGGCATCGGCCTGCTCCAGCGGCTGGTGCGCGAAGCGGCGGCGCAGCTCGGCCCCGATTGGGACATCGAGATCGTCGAGATGCACCATCGCCACAAGGCCGACGCGCCCTCGGGCACCGCGCTGATGCTGGGCAATGCCGCGGCGGCCGGCATGGGCACCACGCTGGCCGAGGCCGAAGTGACGGATCGCGCCGGCACGGTCGGGCCGCGTTCGGCGGGGACGATCGGCCTGGCCAGCCTGCGCGGCGGCTCGGTGGTGGGCGATCACAGCGTCGTCTTTGCGACGCAGGGCGAGCGGATCGAATTGATCCACCGCGCCGACGATCGCGCGATCTTCGCCCGCGGCGCGGTGCGCGCGGCGCTGTGGCTCGCGGGCCGGCCGGCCGGCCGCTACACCATGGACCAGGTGCTGGGCGGGTGAAGCGCGAGGCGGTCTTCGAATTCTTCTCGCGCCTCGCCGCAGACAATCCCCATCCCGAGACCGAGCTGGAATCGGTCAACGACTATACGTTGCTGGTGGCGGTGGTGCTTTCCGCCCAGGCGACCGATGTCGGCGTGAACAAGGCGACGCGTGCGCTGTTCCGCACCGTCGATACGCCGCAGAAGATGATCGCGCTCGGCGAGGAAGGGCTGAAGCAGCACATCAAGACGATCGGGCTGTTCAACACCAAGGCGAAGAACGTCATTGCACTCTCCGAAGCGCTGATCCGCGACCATGGCGGCACGGTTCCCGCCGACCGCGACGCGCTCGAGCAACTGCCGGGAGTGGGGCGCAAGACCGCGAACGTAGTGATGAACGTCGCGTTCGGCGCGGAGACCTTCGCCGTGGACACGCACATCTTCCGCGTCGGCAACCGCACGAAGCTCGCGCCGGGCAAGACGCCGCTCGCAGTGGAGAAGAAGCTGGAGAAAGTGGTGCCGCAGCCCTTTCGGCTGCACGCGCATCACTGGCTGATCCTGCATGGCCGCTACACCTGCAAGGCGCGCACGCCCGAATGCTGGCGCTGCGTGGTGGCGGATCTTTGCCCCTATGCGCCCAAGACGCCGGCGCCGAAAGGGATCAAGGCAGCGGAGGCGCGTTGACTCCCCACCGAGTGCGCCGGGACCCTGCCCGACACGGCGCGATGCCCTTCACGGGCAGATACTGCGGATTCGGATCCTTTCAGGACGGGCATTTTTCTGGCACTCGATCGTGCCTGACTGGATCCGGGTTGGGGGGAATGCGTGGATCGTAGGCAAGTCGTCCTGATAACGCTCGGCCTCTGGCTCGCTACGATGGCGGCGTTCGCGTCGCTGGGCGGGATCAACAGCAACCACCTGCCGGAGCTCTGGTACCTGGCCTATGTGGCATGCGTGCCGATCAGCGGCGTTCCCCTTTCGCTGATCCTGCTGGCGGGGATCAGGCAGCTGCAGGCCCGCTCGCTGACTGCCCGCTGGGTCAGGCTGGCTCCCCTGCTGCTCGCCATCGTCGTCGCGCAGGCCGCGGCCGATCAATGGTCCTACGAGCTGATGCGGATGGCGTTCGGCCGCAAGCCGACTGGCGAATACATGCGGGCCCTGGCGCTCAACGCCACCATCTACATCTGGCTGTTCGCCATTCAGGCGCTGATCTTCGAGTTGATCGCCGCGATGGACCAGGCGACGCGGAACGCCAGCAACGCGGCGGAGGCGCGCGAGGCCGCGCGCGCGGCGCAGCTCGAGGCACTGCGCAACGAGCTCAATCCGCACATGCTGTTCAACACCTTCAACGGCCTGTCGTCGCTGGTGCTCGCCGGACGGAATGCCGAGGCGGAGATGCTGCTGGAGCGCCTGTCGCTCTATATGCGCGCCTGCCTGGAAGGGGCGGATGCCGCCCTGGTTCCGCTCGCGGAGGAAATCGAGCTCATCGAGGCCTATCTGGCCATCGAATCGGTGCGTTTCGCCCGGACGCCGGACGTGCGGATCGACTGTCCGGACGACCTGACGGAAGCAGCCGTGCCGCGGCTGATCCTCCAGCCCCTGGTCGAGAATGCGCTGAAATATGCCGTGCACCCGTCGCGCGGCGCCGCGTCGGTGACGGTGCGCGCGGCGCGCGAATCCGGCCGCCTGCGGCTGACGGTGGAAGACACGGGGACCGGCGCCGGCGCCGTTCCTGCGGGCACGGGGCGCGGCCTCTCCATCGTGAGCCGCCGCCTGGAGACGCTGTTCGGCACCGATGCGTCGGTGAAGGCCGGCCGGGACGAGACCGGCTTCCGAGTGGACATGCTGATGCCGCTGAGCGGCGCGACCGTCGAGCCCGGCATCCGTCTGCGCTAGGATTCCGGCCAATGCCCGGTCGCGCTTTCGGGATTGAGGACCACGCCATCCTGCTGTAGAGGCCGTGCTCCCGGCGGTTTGCCGTCATGCACCCGTAGCTCAGCTGGATAGAGCGCTGCCCTCCGAAGGCTGATGTCAAGGGGAGCGTGGGGCGGAATTTCGAAGGAAGGGAAGAGAAAGCAAGGGGTTAGAGGAAACATAAAGCCCCTTGGAGATGGCCGATTTTGTCGCGTAAGCACCGCGTAAGCAGGCAGCGGGTTAAAATTGGCGGAAGATGGATACGTTGGCGGGCGCATGCGCGGCAGCTAGACGATCGATCTGAGAAGTGAGTTGAATGTCGCCGAATCCGTTGACCTCTGAAGGTCGGTCGGGCTAGGCGCTACAGTGATTGCACCCGTAGCTCAGCTGGATAGAGTGTCGGCCTCCGAAGCCGAAGGTCACAGGTTCGAATCCTGTCGGGTGCGCCAAGTACCGCCGTTAGCCGCCACGTTACGCCAAAGCCGCACTCCGGTGTCTGACCAAAATGGCAGATGTGCAAGTGGGTTAGTCGCGGCGGTTGGCGGGCTCCGAGTTCAATCGAAGCGGTACAGGGTAACGCCCTCGGTCGCATCCTCTAGGCTCTCCCCAGCCGCACGTCGTGCGGCGGCACCATTCGGGTCCACAGTGCTTGGCGGCTCTGACCGCAGTCCATCGATCAGAAACTCATATACGGCTTGGCCATCCGTTTGCGCGCTGTCGAAGAACTCTGCCAATATCCGCCTACCCACTAGCTCGAGTTTTAGGATGGCATGCCCCTGCGCTGGCATAGCTTCGATTTTGTAGGTGTTTGCGGCTTCCGGGCGCCGCCTCGGGTAGGTGGGGCTAATCTGACGCTCCGCCCGAGTATGGCGATCGATAACGGTGAACGGACCGTCTAGATCATCCTCGCCTAACCGGCGCCTGACCTCCCGCGCCACGGCAAGTGGAAGTTGGCCTTGAGTTCCACGAGCCAGCCGGAGCTTGACGAATACGCGGTTCCAATCGGCTACCGGTGTCTCTGGGCGCGGCTCAATCCCGCTCGGTAGGGGAACCCCTGCCGGGATACGGCGGCGGACTGGTTGGCGCGACCCGAAAAGTCTGTTCGCCGGCGGGAGGGAAGGGCCTGAGTTGCCTGCTTTGCCTCTGAGCCGGGCCTCCGATTCGACATACCCCGCTCTTGCGAGTTGATCGAGGAGATGTTCATCCAGCCGTCTTGCGAGTCCGTCTGCGGGGTCGCGAAGCTGCCGCATGTAGGCCTTCAGTGAACGTTCGAGCTGCCCGCCGACTTCTTCGACGAGCAACGCGGCGACCTCTTCATTCTGGGAAAGGCCTGCTCCGGTCATGTTGTTTGAGCCCACGAGAACGCGGCACTCGACCCCTGATCGAAACCCATAAAGCTTTGGGTGAAAGATCGGAGTGGCTTCGTTGTGTCGGACGTAGACTCGCACATCTCCTTCCAGTTCCAGGAGCATCGCCAATCCCTCACGAGACGTGTTCTCGCGATCGATGCCGGCCACGATCCTAAGCCGCCCGCCGCGCCCAAGCATTCCGGTCAAGCTGTTCCATAGAAGCCCGACGCCGGATGCCCGCACCCAAGCCGTGGCGATGTAACTCCTGTCCGCCGCAGCGAACTCGCGCGCCAGCGTGTCGACGAAAGGACGTCCATAGAACTGAGGAATAAGCATTGACGAAGGCCTCAGAAAATATCAGAACAAAAAGCGAACGCTATTGACACCTCATCCTGAGTCAGGCATTCTCACCTCATGATGAGGTGCGATCCTGACTACCGAGAGAGGGCCGAGAAGCTAGCCGTACATGCGTACGTGCAGGCGAGCAGCCATCTTCGGTTCGAGGCGTACCTTAAGGAGATTGGCCTGACGAGTGGGTCGGCCCTGTTGACCCTACTCATCCTGCGAGAAATTGAGCTGCAACTGCTCCGGCCAACTAATGGTCCATCTTCGGGTCAGGAGGCGCGATCGAAGAAGGTATCGGCTTATGTCCACGCCGATCATGCCGAACGGTTCCGCGTCCACGCCGATGCGCTTGGACGCTCTAACTCGGATTGTGCGGCCGAGCTCATAGAGCGCGAACTGGATGAGCGGTGGTTGAAGGGGGCGCTGATTGCGGCGCCCGAGCGACTTTCATGACGGCGAACAGGCTGGCTTCGCCGAGAGCAGGGCGTTCGCTGGAGGGCTTGGTCGCGCCACTTCGCGAGCACGTCCTCGCCGCGGTTGCCGTTGCTCGTAAACTTAAGCTCGACGGCGGCTGGATCGAGAAAGCTTCGCGGCATGACGTAATCAGAACGGGCTCGGAAGAACGGGCCGCGTGGGCCGCGGTGGCTGTGACTCTCGCGGATATGATCCGCACCGGACATGCAGCCGACGGCTGTCGCGCCAAGGCCTGGTTTGGACTGAGCGACCTCGCGAGTTGGTCAGCCCTTGATGCGCCGTTGCAACCGCTCGCCGGGGAGGTGCATCTTCTAGAACTTCTCCCTTATCTGCTCGACACCTATGGGCGGACCACTCGGCTGGACGTCCTGCGAGATGTCTCGCTTTCGGTCAGTCGTGCCGAGCGAAAGAAAGTTGGGTCGTTCTATACGCCGGCAGACGTCGCGGACTTCATGGTGGCCGCCCTCGCGGGCCCGGCGAAAGCCGAGTCTGATGAATGGTGGCTAGATCCTGCTGTCGGCAGCGGCGTGTTCCTCGCCGCCGCACTGCGTCGCTATGCTTCGGGAGACCGCGTGAGGTTCGCTGAGACGAAACTCACCGGGTGCGACATCTCTCCCCAAGCTTGCGACTTTGCCGCGTTCACGCTGCTAGCCGGAGTCGCGGCCGAAACGGTGAATCCGTCGACCACGTGGGCAGCGATCCGGAGCAACTTGGTAGCCGTCGATACGCCCTCAGTTGCCCGCGCCAGTGACTTGCGTGCGCGACTTGCCCCAGGCGGAGGACCGCTTCGGCTGATCTGCAATCCACCTTATGCGACCGGTGACGTTGTCCCAATGGCCGATGGTAGGCCGACATCATCGCTCTACCTACCCTTCATCGAGCTGAGTTGGACAGTGGCGAGTGGGCCGGATGACGCCGCTGCTCTGGTCGTGCCCCTCGCCCTCGGCGCGAACCGTTCTGCAGACCACCGGCGCTGTCGCTCAGCGATGTCGGCCCACGGTGGAGAGTGGACCCTACTTTTCTTCGACCGCCAGCCGCACGCCTTGTTCGGCGAGGAGGCTAAGACCCGTGCGACAATCGCCATCAAGCGGCCTGGGCCTACACCTGCCTCCATCCGAACGAGCCGCCTCCTGAAGTGGACCAGCAGGCAGCGCTCGACGATTTTCACCGAGAAGAGGACGGCGGAGATGGGTCAGGCGCCTATCGCGCGTCTGGTTCCTAAGCTCGGGTCTAACGCGGAGGTCGCCCTTTACCGCGCGCTCGAACCTTACCGGCTGCGATCAGGTGCGCGTCCAGAGCCTAGCAAGGCGGCCGCGTCTGAGATCGTCGGCACGGCGATCAGCTCCGACGTCTTCGTGGCGGGTACCGCCTACAACTTTCTTAACGTATTCAGAAACTATCCAGACAAGATTAGCTGGCGCGGGACGCTTAGCGCCAGTGGAATTAACCGACTCCACTGCTCCACCGTCGAAGAAGCCGACATAGTAACCGCCATCTTATCATCGCGGATTACTTACTGGCTCTGGCACGTCGAGTGCGATGGTTTTCACGTCCCGGCTTGGTTCCTCACGGAACTGCCGCTGCTCAATATGCGGATGCCGGAGAGGCTAGCGGAAGAACTCGGGCACCTCGGGAGATCAGCTTGGGCGGGCCTGCAACGAGACGTGATCTGCAGCGCGAACCGCGACCGGCTGACATTTGCCTTTCGCCCAACAGAGATCAGCAATGTGCGAAGCGCGATCGACGCGCTGCTGGCGGACCTTATTGGAGCCGATCCCGACACGGCCGCCATGCTGCGCGAGTTCGAACGACAAGTCGTTTCGATCGACGGCTCGGTCCGGCTCGCAAGGAACAGAAAAGATGAAGGAGTAGTGGAATGAAGCCTGGCGCAGAAGTGAAGGCGCTCAGTGCGCTTACCAAGGAAGAGTGGCGGGAGTACACTAAGACGGTCTGGAGTATCGCGAACGTCAGTCACGATCTCCACCCGGCGACTTTCCCTACTGAAATTCCCAAGCGTCTGACGAAGCTCTTTAGCTTCTGGGGTGAGACGGTGCTCGACCCCTTCGGCGGCGTCGGATCAACGGCGGTCGCCGCGATCCGCGAAGGCCGTAAGGCGATCTGCATCGATCAGAACCCGAACTTCGTCAAAGAGATGCGCGCAAGAGTCAAGAAAGAGCAGCTCGATCTGAACGCGTTTGACGCGCGTCAGGGCGACTCTCGCGATTTGTCCGGGATCGAGGACGGCAGCATCGACCTTATCGTCACCAGTCCGCCTTATTGGGACAAGGCGGACTATGGGGGCCGAAACACTGACATCGGTACTGCGGGTAGCTATGTCGATTTCCTCGACGAGCTTCGTCGTGTCTTTCAGGAGTGCTACCGGGTACTCCGGCCTGGACGTAAGCTCTGTGTCGTTACCGCGAACGTCAACCAAATGACCGATCACGGCCTGTTGACGTTCCCGCTCAGCACCGACATTGGGGTGCTACTCCGCGACATAGGCCTCGTAATGATCAATGAGATCATCTGGTCAAAAGACGGCACCGGAGGCCGCTGGGGATCAGCGAATGGTCAGCGACCAATATTTGGAAGCTACCCCTATCCGCCAAACTTCCTTTTCAAGAATGTGCACGAATACATCATCGTGTTTGCAAAGCCGGGCCTGTCGCGATCAAAGGGGGCAAAAGTTCGTCGATATGACGAGGTGATGGGCTTTCAGCCTTCGGTGATTGCCGCCGAGTAGGCGTACCGGCCGGCGGCAACGGAGACGAATAGCGGCGCGTTTTCCGACGAGTGGCGTAGCGACACCGCTCGTTCTGGTAACCCGGACGTGGAAAGACTAGCTTTCTGACCTTTGACGAGCGGCGCGGGCGGCTTAAATGCAGGCTGAGGGAGTGACATTAGGTATGACGGCAGACACCAGGAGGAAGCCTCGTGGCGTCGACGCTAATCGCGAACTCGTTGAGCTAGCAAAAACAGCTTGCCCCACGGTTTCAATCTCCCCTCCTGACCTGATCCATGTCACCACGGTAGGGTGGGGCAGACGTGTCATCAACGGAGGTCTTCTAGAACGGCGCCAATGCAGCGTCTTCGGAAAGGAACTTGTCTACTTCTTTGTGGCGCGTCCCGCTTATCGCTTCAGAAAAGGCGATGAGAAGAACGATCAGCTCAACTTTTTCCCGTTCGCCATCGCGCTGTCACCGAGCGCACTACCTGCCCCTTATCACGTATTTCCGTTCGACACTGGGGCCTATATGGCAGGCTTCTATAACGCTGTCGTAGATCCATCCATATATCTTGACGATTATGAACTTGAGCCAGAACTCGCGTCTGCGCTTCGTCATATCGAGTGGGCCTTCGGCGGCGTCGAGGAATACTTCGACGCAAAGGTGAAGACCGGGCTTGCCAGCTCAATCCCACACTGGCGGTCCGTAGCCCAAAATTGGATTCGGATCGCGTCGCTTGCCGCTACAGGTCGTGACCAGCCGGACCGCCGCGCCTCAGCTATCGAGCTCGCCTATGCGCAGTCTATAGACCTAAGGCAGGGCCACACCCGGCTACTTGTCTTCCCAGAACAACTTCTTGAGGACCCAAACGGGGCTAACAGTGCGCTTCTGAAGTCCATTCGTGACTTGAACGTCGACTTCGAAACCTACGACTGGCGACCCAACGAAACGCCAGATTCGTTCGCTGACATGATCGCACAAATCATGCGGCGCCGGCTTGGAAGCGCCGCTGCATGACCGCCCGTGGCGAGAGCGCCGTAGCGATGATGCTTATCGCATATGAGCGTCTAACCGATCACGGCCTCGCTTTGCCGCTATTTGCGTCTTCGCCCGCAGTGACGTGACCCCCGTTTCTCATCCAGCCATAACGAGAGTCCTTTGGTGATCTGAACTGGGGTTGGTGGGGTTGGCAAGAGGCCGGTCAGCGCAGCCTCCAACCAGCGCAGCGGACCGGCCGATCTTTCCGCTGAGCGCATCTGCGTAGGCCTGCGGCGTCAGCCAGCCGAGCTTCGAGTGCGGCCGGGTTTCGTTGTAGTCGCGCCGCCAGGTTTCGAGCACCGCACGGGCGTGCGGCAGGGATCGGAACAGCGTCTCGTTCAGCAGCTCGTCACGCAGACGGCCGTTGAAGCTCTCGTTGAAGCCGTTCTGCTGAGGCTTGCCCGGCGCGATGTAGTGCCAGCCCACACCGGCGTCGTCGGCCCAGGCCAGGATGGCGTTGGACGTGTATTCCGTGCCGTTGTCGCTGATGATCGTCTCGGGTCGCCCGCGTCGCAGGATGATGGCGTCCAACTCGCGCGCCACCCGTCGCCCTGACAGCGAGGTGTCGGCGACGAGCCCGAGGCACTCGCGGGTGCAGTTGTCGATCACCGTCAGGATGCGGAAGCGCCGCCCGTCCGTCATCTGGTCGGACACGAAGTCCAGCGACCAGCGCTGGTTTGCGACCAGAGGAATCTCCAGCGGCCGCCTTGTGCCCATCGCGCGTTTGCGCCCGCCGCGCCGACGCACCGTCAGCTTCTCCTCGCGGTAGATCCGCTGGACACGCTTCTTGTTGACCGCATGGCCCTCGCGCCGGAGCATCACGTGCAGACGTCGATAGCCGAACCGCCGACGCTCCTGGGCCAGGGCCTTCAGCCGATCGCGCAGGGCGCCGTCGTCCGGTCGCGTCGCCTGATAGCGCACGCTCGTCCGGTCCACGCCCAGCACCCGGCAGGCCCGCCGTTCGCTCATCCCGTAAGCCGACTGCAGGTGCGCCGCCGCCGCTCGATGCGCAGCGGGCGTCACCACTTTTTTCCCAGCAGATCCTTCAGCGCGACGTTGTCCAGCATCGAGTCCGCCAGCATCCGCTTCAGCTTGGCGTTCTCCTCTTCCAGCGCCTTCAGCCGCCGGGCCTCCGACACGTCCATGCCGCCATACTTGGCCTTCCATTTGTAGAAGGTCGGCGAGCTCAGCCCGTGCTTCCTGCACAGATCCGCCACCGGAACACCGGCCTCCTGCTCGCGCAGGATCCCGATGATCTGCTCTTCCGTAAACCGTGATCGCTTCATTCTGTCCGTCCTTTCGAGGGGCGGACTCTAGCTATTCGTGGAGGAGTTTCAGGGGGTCACGTCAGCAGCCAATGCCCTTCACGTTGCGGTTCCTTCGAGACCGGGCGACCCGACAGCTCATATACAAGCCTTCGAGTTGTACTCGACGACCGAAGCCAAAACGCTCGACCGCTTACAATTCCGCTCCGCAGTTCCAGGCGAAATCTGGATCGACGTCTTCATCTGGCGCGATACGGTGCATGTCGGCACCCGAGCAGAGCTGTGGCAGAGTACGGAAGCCTGCCACGAAGAGATGGAACGCATCTCCCCGCTGTCGTTACTCGCGCTGGCCGAAGGGCTCGATCGCTCAGAGGCGATTCGTTGTGCGAACATAGCCTACGATTGGCTGACACGAGATTGGGGCAGCAGCAGAGCCGACCGCTGGAGGGTCGACAGTTATCTCACGCGGCTTGCACGCCGTGATTTGATCAGGCGCTATGATACCGGACCGTCGAACGCGAAAGCGGCCAAGGTGTTAGAGTTCATGCGCCTGGCCCAACATGAAACCGTTCTTGAGCTCAGATCGCCTCGTTTGCTCGATTTCGAGGCAGATGATCTGCCCGATCTAGGCTTCGCCGTGAACGCCTTGGGGTGGAGGTTGGAAATCGTTTTCGATGAGCCAAGCGATCATCTAGCTCCGAGCGCCTCCTCGCCGACCGCGAAAGCCATGGTTATGCGACTCCGACACGGTCGGGGACGAACGCAGACGCAGATACCGCTACGCGTGTTCGACGGCTTCTTCGCTGGCAGCCGAACGCTGCGGGACGCCAGAACGGGGCGCTCAAGGACTATGACGCTGTCCAAAGCCGGCGAGGCGCGGAACACGATGAAGCTGCAGCTCCCGGAGATCGCCGGAATGACCGATCCCGTTGCGCGCTTTGAGCGTCATGATGACGGCGTCATCTTCGAAATACATGACGCGTCCTCGCCCGACGGCCGCAAGATTGTCCACCTGCTGGACGAGGGCGTCCGAAACGGCAGCACACGGAAAACACAGCGAGGGGCGACGTGGTGGCGCCTGCTGACTGACTCCGATTAGCCACTACTATTCGGGCGAAAAGGCTATCAATCGTCTTCAGCGACGTAGCGAACAGGATGGCTCGTCGCTATCTCAGCGATCGCCCCGACCAACGCCGCGTTGAGCGTGAGCATCGCGCGTTGTAGGTGAGGCAGGCTCACATAAAGTGCTGAACTAACGGGCGGCGTCGACCGCTTGGCGACAGGATCGTAGTTCTCACCGTACCGGAATGCGGTCGAGCCGGGATCGATTGAGGCGATCTCCTTCAACCGCGTCATGATCCACGATGGCACGGAGCCACCCGTTCGAGCGCGGACGGCCTCAGCGAGCGCATCGGCGAGCTCGGCCAGATCGTGGCCTCTTCGGCTCCCACCGACAATCTCTTTTAGTAACAGTTCAAGCGAATGTCGGTAGAGGAACAGCGCAGGATTAACCAACTTATAGTCTTCCCAATCACCGCGTTTGATCGACTCGAGAATGAGGTGCGCAGCATCGAAATACTGCTGAGCAAGCTCGGGTCGCTTGGGGAGGAATTCGTCGCCGATCATGAAGCCTTGGGGCCCGGTGAATGGGTCCTCTCGCTCGACCGCTTCCGTGGGCTCCTCAAATAGAGGGCGATTCATCGCCTCGTAAGTGAAGATTCGCTCCGTTTGTGGGTTAGGGATCGACATATAGGTATGACCGTCGCACCAAACTAGATCAATCTGCAACGCGTGATTTCGTAACCCATGGCCCGGCAAGCGCGTCCAATTTCTAATCGCGAGGACTCGCGCAGGCGCGCGAATTTGTGCGATATTCATAGCCTGATCGTCACCATCCAGATGGTTCCGGAGAAGATCGGCACCTCTTTCCCGAGCTGCGGCGCGGCCGGATCCACGCTTACTTGGAATATTTGGACTTGCTTGATCTGGCACCGATCCGAAAACTGAAGCGGGCTGCTTCAGCCGTCACGCGGGCCCAGATCGGCGCGGAAGGATAGGCCTTCTGATAGCAGAACAACCCGTTCTTCGCGTCCCAAGGCATCCAGCAACGCCTTGACCATCCCCGCTGCTTTTGGCGGCAAACGCGCAGTCTGAACTTCACCGTTGCCCCTGATCACGCGCAATTCGATCCCGTCACGCTCATCAAGCATGGGCAATGACGCGACCAACTGCCGATTCTGTCCAGCGAGTTGGACACGCTGGATGACTTCAACGCCCACGCTCTCCCTCCGATATTCCACGCGCTGTCGGTTCCGCATCATGCCGCCAAATGCTCCTCGGGAACCGGGGCATCGTCTCGCGCGCTGCTCATCATCTTAAGGAAACGAGCCAAAGTCGCCTTCCTGGCCCCACGGTCGAGCGCATAAGACGTTTGCTTGAACTCCACGCCGTCAAGGAGGCCTTCGATGTAACCGGAGATCGTATCGGCCGCCATGATCAACGCCGCGTCCAGCGTATGAATATATTTGCTGGTGACGGAGCCTCGCGAGTGACCGATCAACGCCGCGATCGTGGACTCCGTAAACCCCAGGTCGTTGGCTACACTCGCAAAACTATGTCGAAGGACATGCGGCGTGACATCCACCAGGGCCGTGTTCCGGAAAATCTTCTCCCAGTGATTGGGGAAACTGCCGAATGAGTTGTCCTCCTCGCCTCCTGGGAAGACGTAGGTCTTTGAAATCTTCGCGCTGCGCTCCTCGAGGTATTCCACGACAGGCAGGCCGATCGGTCGCACAGACGCTCCCTCCTTGCTGTCGGCGAGTCGCAAACAGCTTGCTTCGATATCGACTTCCTCCCAGCGGAGCACCAGCATCTCCGACCGGCGGCATCCTGTCAGCGCGAGCTGCCGGATGAGCTCCACCGTCATCCTGTACCTGTCGTTCTTCCCTGCTGCCCGGAGGATAGAGCCGAGCGTTTGATACTCGGCGTCGCTGAGACGACGGCTACGAATATTATCTTTTGGCCGTCGAACCCCGTGCGCAGGATTGGCTTCTATAATTCCTGCCTCGACGGCGTAGGTCAGTATGCCGCTGAGAAGTCCGACAGTACGTGAGGCTGCTCCCACACCGCCTCGCACGATGGACTTGCCCCGCAATTTTCCTGTCTTGAAACTGCCGTTGGTTTTACCGGCTATGACATCCTTCAACACCTTATTGATATCCGCCTTGGTGAGGTCTTTCACCCGCCGCGTCCCGACCAACGGAATGATGTGACGGCGGATTCGACCGACGTCGCTGACGATGGTTGTCGGCTTCTTCGGGCGTCCACCCTTGCCCATAATCAAGCCGGCGTTCAGGTCCTCGAGATAGCGCCCGCACAGCTCCTTGACCGTTATGGCTTTATGATTGAGTTGCCGCTGTTCAGACGGATCTTCGCCACGCGCGATCTTGCCGAAGAGAACCCTTGCCTCGTGGCGCGCAAGCTCGGGCGTCCAGAAGCCATGCAACCCGATGGTGAATCGGCGGGAGCGGCCGGCGAACCTATAATGAATGACATAGCTGCGCTTGCCGGATGGATATATCCGAAGATCGAGGCCAGGCAGTTCGGTGTCCCAGATGAAGTAATCCGTCTCCCGCGCCTTGGCGGAGTCCGCGTTACGTTTTGTGAGTTTTGGCATGTGTGGCGAGCGGCTTTCCCTTGGCGAACGCGCCAAGGAAGCGCCGGGAATGGGGAGCAACGAAGTGTCCCTTACCCAATCAGAATCGTTGGCGAGATTCGCATTTAGTGTCAGCGTTTTAGACGGGATCGCGCGATCGCACTAACCCCAGGAGCCTGACTACATCCCCTCCGAAGGTGGAGGCCACACGTTCGAATCGTGTCGGGTGCGCCACGCCCCTCAGGGCTGGCGCAATGGGTTAGAGCGAAGCTCCCCAGTGTCGGCTAGAGCCATTCCCGGCGGTGTTGCGACGGGATAGTGGCTGGTGCGTTGACCAGTGAAGGAGCCAGCGATGCCTTCACCCTTGTCTATCGATCTGCGCGAGCGCGTCGTGGCGGCCGTGGTAGAGGGCGCTTCGTTTCATCGGGCGGCGGCGCGGTTCGGGGTGAGCGTGTCGAGCGCCAGCCGCTGGTCGCAGCGGTTTGCGCAGCAGGGCAACGTCGTCCCCAAACCGACGCACAGCGACGACAGCTTGCCGGCGATCGAGGCGCATGCGGATCTGATCCTCTCCCTCGACGAGGCACGGCCCGAACTCTTCCTGCGCGAGTTGCGCGACGCCCTGGCCGAGCAGGGCGTGCAGACCAGCACGAGCGGACTGTCCCGCTTCTTCGCCCGCCACGGCATCACCCGCAAAAAGGGGCGCTGTACGCAGCTGAGCAGGAGCGGGCCGACGTGAAGGCGGCGCGTGAGGCGTGGTTCGCGGCTCAGCCCGACCTCGATCCCGACAAGCTCGTCTTCCTCGACGAGACGGCGGCCGCCACCAACATGGCCCGCCACTACGGCCGCGCCCCGCGCGGCGAGCGCTGCCGGCTGCTCGTACCGCAGGGCCATTATAAAATGACCACCGTCACCGCCGCTCTGCGCACCACCGGCCTGTGCGCCCTCGATCTCGCGGATGGCGCCACCAACGGCCAGCGCTTTCGCGACTACGTCGCCAACCGCCTCGTCCCGGTGCTGCGGCCCGGCGACACCGTGATCCTCGACAACCTGCAAGCTCACAAGGTCAGCGGCATCCGCGAGCGGGTCGAGTCGGTCGGCGCGCGGCTACTCTACCTTCCGCCCTACAGCCCCGAGTTCAACCCGATCGAACAGATCTTCGCCAAGCTGAAAGGGCTGCTGCAGACCGCAGCCGCCCGCACCGTGCCTGACCTATGGGACGCCATCCGGCGGGCCTTCAGCCGCTTCACCCCAGACGAGTGCCGTAACTGCCTCGCAGCCGCCGGCTACGACGACGACTTGGCCATCGCTACGTAAGCGGGAACGGCTCTAAGACGGAAAGATTTCAGGCAGGTTCGTAAGTCCGCGATCAGCGACTTTTTGCTGTCGTGTCTCGTGCCGGTTGGATCACCTTTACGACGCTCAGCGTGCGTTCGTGTCCATCGCGATCTGGCCAGAGTATTGAGTCACCTTCGCGCAAGCCAATGAGCCCGGCGCCGACAGGAGTGATTACGGAGATCCGGTTCGCAGCAATATCGGCCTCGGCAGGGTAGACAAGTTCGACGGTACGACGGGTGCTGGTTGCCTGATCGACAAACTCGACCGTCGAACGCATGGTAACGACGTCAGGAGGAATGTCCTCGGCGGTGTGAATCCTGGCGCGTTCGATCTCGGCCATCAACAGGCGGCTAACATCTGACTGGCGGGCGTGGGCACGCATTCCGAGATCGGACAGCGCATCGGCTTCGGTGTCGATCATATGAATGGGAGGGCGCGCGGCAGCTTTAACAAGGGTCATGACGAAGGCTCGTAGTGTGAGGGTTGCGAACGCTGGCGAGGCGTGGCGGATCGGGCTATGCCCTTACCCCGAACCCAGCACGCGAACGTCCGGACCCGGGGCTAACAGCCCGACATGAGCTGGCACCCGCGATTGCAGAATCGGACGTGAGCCTTCGACGCTTGCATAACCAGGCGACCATGGGCTGCGGCCCTAGCCCCGTCAATCGCCCCGCGAGCCTCAGAGCGATGTGTTACGTAACCCGGTGAACCCGATTTGGCTGAGAACGGCGAGCGCACGGCCTTAGCTGACCAGCATTCTGAGTGCCGCGGAGCTGATCAGCATCAGGAGCAACATCGCGAAGACGTGATCCCACATGCAGAGGCTCGTACGCGAAACTGGCTGTCGCGTGACCAGCGCCACCCCAACGAGAACGAGCGCGGATGCAGCAAACATTAAATGCACGAAGAACAGGAAAAGAAAGGGCGGCCGATGATCGAGCGCAAAGGTTGGTGCGCAGAGTAGGAGGATCAATCCGACTTGCCCGCAAAACGCGCGGAGGTGTAACCGCGAGCGGCTATCCTGCTCACGCAACAACCTCATCCACCGGAATCGCGTGACCGCTTCCCACATGGTCGGCGAGTGCCCTATCATTGCTCCAAGGCTCGCCGGTCACGGCCGCGCGAGGCCAATGCAACGAACGGTAGCTCGACCGACATCAGGATGGCGTATGATCGGGCCAAACCGCGCAAATATTGCGTTAGGGCAGATTAGCTTCGTCTAAGATCTCCGCTTTCAGTCTTTCTCGTCCTGAGATCCTTTAAGCCGACCTCGATCTCCAGCTACAGGTTCTTGTGGAGCCTCGGTTACCGACCGATCTTTGGCTTTGTTGATGAGCCGAGACTTAGAGAGCGTGTCGAGCTTCGCCATTATGCCTCGTGTGACTTGGCGTCGCCGTACGAACAACGCCACCAGCGACACGAGCAAAGCGAAGCGCGCGAGCATGAGGATCCAGTCGCCGACATCAGCGTGAAAGCTGTTCAACGCCATGGACGGCGACCAAGGAAGGAGCGCCCGCTTCGTTTCCCCGGGATCAGAACGTAGATGATCCCGAGCGCAAGAAACCAAAGCAAGGCGACCGCGCGCAACGGCGTCGCGGCCGCTGGTATATGATGAGCCGCCACGAGCAGGCCGATCAGGCCTGAGACGCCGATGATCTTAACGGCCGCGGAAAGAATGGTGAGGGGCGGCATCCTACAGCACCCTGGGCGAGGTCGGTGCAAAAGCCCTGATGAGCTGAAGGAAGCTCAGGCGGCGGCGCGCAGCATGGGTTGACGGGGCGATCACTCCACCGCTCCTTGACGGCCTTCGGCCTGGACATAGGCGAGCAGAACTGAGGCCTCTGGCGAGAGGGTCTCCGGCCGCCATATTGCGTAGACCGCAGCGTGAGGCTCCGGAGCGCTGATCGGTCGGTAGATGACGCCGGGATAATAAACGCCTAGTGCGCAAGAGCGTGTCAGCGCGATCCCGAACCCCAATCCTACGAGATGCATAAGAGTGTCGCGATGGACCTGGGTTGGAATGATCAACCGTGGCCGGCCTTCGAGTATTGTCGCTATTTCGTTCGCCGTGCGGATGACGCGCGTTTCATCGATCGCCATCAGAAACGTTTCGCATCTGAGTGCTTCGCGACGAAGGGCGTGGTGACCGGCGAGCCGATGACCCTCCGGCAAGGCCACTACGATCGTCTCGTTCCAGCAGTGCTCGGACACGATGGACGCTTTATTTACCCGCTCTTGTATGAAAGCGACGTTAATTGTTCCGCGCGCAACTTGATCGGCGATATCGTCGCCGTTACCCTCGACAAAACGTACATCTATTGCTGGTTCTGTTTTTTGAGCCGAGCGAGCACGTTTCGAAGTGGGCCATAGCTCAGGGAGGCGTCCAGTCCGATCCGAAGCGATGCCGATGTGCTGCCGCCGGTGAAATGACTGCAAGCGTCGCGCAGGCTATGTGAGAGCATCTTTTGAGGCCCACCGGAAGGGGCGGACAACTTGAGAAAGCGGCGACTTTTGCTTGGCTCAAACGTTGTAGGGCGTGTTCCAACTGGTCTATCCATACGTGGAATGCCTTCGGCTTTTTCGCTCGCGGGGACCGGCGGTCGGCGCTCCGGGCGAAGCAACAGGCGTGCTGCAATCAAGAGCGCGGCCAAGAAGATGATGAAGACGGACGCGCCAGACATTGGTCATTCCGTGAAACCGAGCGGACGGTCAATCGAAGCCGCGACGTTGATCGAAGTTCGCTTGCTCTCAGGTTGATCGCGGCTGCTCCAATCATTTTTGCGATTTTTTCAGGCGGAGCGTTCCTCCGATCCGCGGTCTTTTGTTGCTTTGCGCCTGTCCCGGCGGCTCGCCAGAAACAGCTTTACGCGGAGGTAGATGTTCAACCACAGCAACCCGCCGATGATGAGCAGAAGCATCAGGAGGCCTTCTGGATTCATCATTGTGCCTCATCGTGCTCCCCGCAGCAGAACATGGTTGCTGGCGCGCTGCGGGCGCGGAGACACCGATGATGGATTGGCGGGCGCCACGGTCCATCTCATTGCGTGCGAGGCCTCCTCGGAGGGAATGTGGAGAGGTGTCGCCGGGGAGCGCCTCGGTAGCTCGATCTGATCAAAGATGTGGCGACCGAGCACGAGCAAGGCGCTGCCCGCGCTCATGCCGACGAAGCCCAACGCCGCCAGAAGCATCTCAAAGGGCGTGGCTTCATGCAGCGGAAGCGCATGGACAAGTGCGTACAGGCGGCTCAACGCAAGTGCGGCAATGATCACGCCCAGCAAGCCCGCTAGTCGTAACCCTGCATTCCTTGCATCAGTTGCTGCGATTGGCATGCCGCCCTCCATGGTGGCGGCCATCCAACTAAAGGCACGATCATAAAGATTCGAGATCAGATTTTCGGGCTAGACGTAAAGATGGTGTATATATTCGCCTTACTTCCTAAGTCGGCAGCCATGAGGTATGCCGCGTCTTTGGCCTTAAGTAGTGTGGGCTATAGCCATCCAGTTTTTCGGAAGCGCCGGTATAGTGTCAGGCATATCACGGCGATGATCGACATAACCGCAGGGTAGCCATAGACGGAATGCAACTCGGGCATATGCTCGAAGTTCATCCCGTAAATGCCAGCCAAGGCAGTCGGCACGGCCAGGATCGCCGCCCATGCTGCCAGTTGGCGGGTGATGGCGCCAGTGCGTTGTTGCTCCATCAGATTGCTGAACTCGAAAACGGAAGTCAGCACCTCGCGGAGACCAGTGTTCATCGTCTCCACCCGCCGCACGTGATCCAGCACATCTCCGAAATAGTGGCGAGCCTCGGCATCGATGCAAGGATGGTTGGTCTGAGCTAACTTACGGGCCACCTCCTCCATGGGTATCAGGATGTGTCCAAAGCGAGTGAGCTGACGCCGAAGCGTGAATATTCGGGCGATCTCGGTTCGACCCAAGAAGGCGTCGAGGGTGTGCTGCTCCATAGCCGAGACTTCTTCCTCGAGCGACTCGACCAGTGGAATGTACCCGTCGACGATGAAATCCAGCACTGCGTGCAACACATAGTCCGTGCCTTGGCCGAGGAGATCTGGCGACTCTTCCAGGTGCTTGCGCAGCGGAAGGTGTGATCGGGTTGAGCCTTGCCGCACCGTGATGATGTGACTGTGACCGAGGAACACGGCGGTCTGTCCGTAGGCAATGACGCCGTCGTCCAGTTGCGCGGTGCGCGCGATCAGGAACAACTGATCGCCGTAGATATCGACCTTCGGCAACTGGCCGTCTTTGAGCGAGTCTTCTACCGCGAGTGGGTGAAGCTTGTAGAGGGCCTGTAACGCCATGACGTCCTCCGCGCATGGGTCCGACAAGCCTATCCAAACGAACTCGGAGCGATCCGTCGGGCAATCAACCCGTTCGCCGATGTCGACTTCGCGAACCCGACGACCGTCGCGGTAGAGATACGCTGCGATGACTGGCATCAGTCCTCTTTCTGTATGAGGAGGTGCGGCCCGAGCTTAGTCGCCTGACCTGCAGTCGTCATCGCGATGACCGGCGATTGTGTGCGGCTACAGCGCTTGTGACGTCGGGCTGATTGGCTCGCCGTGGTTCTAAGCGGCGCAGACATTGCGGTCGATGCCGGCTTGGGGAGCACCTCTGGTCGGGGCTTGACCTCGCTCTCGGCGGCCGGCGGTAAAATCATGTTCGACAGATTGGATGACTCGCCTCGACGTCTCGCGCAGCCAACTCGCGGCGCGTTGCATATCGCGCGGCGAGATCGAGATGAAGTCTCTTGACCGCTACATCTGAAGCGTTGGCTGCTAGAGCGGAATCCGTTCAGACTGCATCGTAGCCGGCTGCGGCGAAGTAGTTTGCGCACTCGATGGGCGTGAAGGCGTCGAGGAGGGTGCCGATCCTGTCCCAGAGAGCGCCAACCGTCCGCTCGGCGGCCTTGCGCAGCAGCGCCTTGAGCTTGGCGAAGGCGTTCTCGATCGGGTTGAAGTCGGGCGAGTAGGGTGGGAGGTAGCGGAGGCTCGCACCGGCTGCCTCGATCATCTGGCGCACCTTCGGCCCTTTGTGGCTCGACAGGTTGTCCAGGATGACGATGTCGCCCGGCCGCAGATCCGGAACGAGCACACGGGCCACGTAAGTCTCGAAACTGTGCCGGTTGATCGGGCCGTCGAGGACGAAGGGCGCTACGATCCCGTCCTGCCGCAGGCCCGCCACGAAGGTGGTCGTTTTCCAATGGCCGTGGGGAACGGCGGCCCGCAGGCGCTGCCCTCGGGGTGCCCGGCCGCGCGTGCGAGCCATGTTGGTGGACGCCCAGGTCTCGTCAATGAACAGGAGCCGGGCAGGATCGAGGTCGAGCTGACCTTCAAACCAGGCTTCCCGTCGCCTCAGGACGTCCGGCCGGTCCTGCTCCGCGGCATGCGCCGTCTTTTTTTCACCGTGATCCCGTGACGGGCGAAGAAGCGCCACAGCCCGCCGTAGCCAATCGCGACCCCGCACCCTGCGAGCGCCGCCCGTAGTTCCTGGAGCGTGATGTCCCGCTCCGCCTCGTAAAGCGCCAGGATCAGCTCGCCGTGTGCCTCAACCGCATGCGAGCGCTGGTCCCCGCCCATCTGCCTCGGGCGCGCGTCGCCCTGCTCGCGTTCCAGCGCCCGCCAACGGCTGACGCTCGCCGCACTAACCCCGAACCGCTCACCCGCCTGGCGATGGCTCAGCCCCGACGCGACCGCGGCCAGAACACGGACCCGGAGATCAAGCGAGAGAGGTGTCGACATGCCCACCGGCCTCCTCCCGGCAGACAGTCTGAATCACGCTTCGACATGAGAAGGAATCCCAAACCGATTCACACCGCTCGGATCACGCTCTAACTCCAGTTCCTGTGCCGCCCGGCGGGCGAAATATGCTTCGTCCGATACCGGATCGACGCTCCTCGCGTTGGTGCTCCGGACCGAGGAAGCAGTCTCCGATGGGCTGGCGGGGACGGGCTCTTCTTCAGCCGCCATGGCGACGCAGCCAGGCCCGTGCAGCCTCTTCGTCGCCAGCGGCGAAATGACGGGCTTCCATCTTGAGCAGCGGATCGAAGAGGTTGGTGAGGCGACTTATCCAGTCGGGCCCGCCGACGAGCGCATATCGCTCGATATGGCGTAACAGCCCGATCTTCAGTTCGAGCAGCCTCGTATCAACGAGCAGCGACGGCTCGAAGCCGTCATAGTGACGGACGATGCCGAGGAGGCGGCGACCGCCCCCGCCGCTGAACGCGGCCGAAAGCCTCTCGGCGAGATTGCGCGCATCCGCGCTGGTGATGCGCCCGTCGATCTCGAAGGTGAAAATATCGGAATCACCGTTCTCTAAGACCCGCAGGCTTTCAGGATGCGCGCAATCGACGTCACCGCGAACCCAGGCGAGGGCGTGCTCCCGACGATCGGGCGTATAGGACTGATACCTGACATAGGGCAGCAAGGCGTTTTCGATCCGGGCGGCGTTACGGATCCAAGCCTGGTCGCTGACGATGGCGATCCGTCCGAATTGTCTGAGCCGTGCCAAGTAGCGGAACGCATTGCCAAGATCGCTACGCCACGCCTCCGAGGACATGCCCTTGAAGTTGCGGACTTCCGCGAAGACATGGACGGTGTCGCCGCGCTCAAGCGCCGTATCAAGCTGCCGCATGGCGGTTTCGACGTCAGCTTTCTCGATACGGCCGTCGGTGGCCAACTCGATGACAGTTTCATTCTGATTTTCGGCCATGATCTGGTCCTTGCGGATTGTCGGATTGATCCGGTTGTTCAGGGTCAGCTATGACGTGCCTCGGCGGCCTCCAGGCCGGACAAGCGATATCCGACCTGCAATTCCGTCAGGAGGTGCTGGGGCTGCGACGGCTCCTCTTCGAGCTTTTGCCTGAGCTGCGCCATGTAGATGCGGAGGTAATGGGCGCGTTCCGAGTATCCGGGACCCCACACCTCCATAAGCAGTTGGCGGTGGGTTAGCACCTTGCCGTGGCCACGGACCAACGCCGTCAGAAGTCGAAACTCGTTGGGCGTGAGATGGACGGGTATGCCCGCGCGCGCAACTTCGTGCGTGGCAAGATTGATGGTGACCGACCCGAACTTGGCTACGGGCGACGCTGCGCCGCCGTTCGATACGGTGCCGGCGCGCCGCAGTTGTGCCCGCACTCGCGCCAGGAGTTCGGGCACGCCAAACGGCTTGACCAGATAGTCGTCGGCGCCGGCGTCAAGCGCCTCCACCTTTTCGGTTTCCTGCTCGCGCGCGGAGAGTACGAGAACGGGCGCTGACATCCAGCCGCGCACTTCCCGGATCAGCGTCTTGCCGTCGCCGTCGGGTAGTCCGAGATCGACGATCATCAGGTCGGGCTTGCGACTGCCCGCATTCAGCCGCGCCTCTTCGGCCGTCGCCGTCTCGAAGACATTCATGCCCTCTTTTTCCAGCGCCATGCGGATAAAGCGCCGAATATCGGCTTCGTCTTCAACGATCAGAATGCGCGGCTTGATCATGGATCGGTTCACTTTCGATCGCAGGCGGCGTCCCAAGCGGCAGTCGTATCTCGAACGCGGCTCCGTTTGGTTTGCGCTGTTCGGCTCGGATGCTTCCGCCGTGAGCCGTGATGATACTGCGGCAGAGCGCGAGCCCCAATCCAACGCCGGCGACCGACGACTCCTTCTGCCCACGCGCGAACGGCTCGAAGAGCATTTCCGGATCCCGCACGGGGAGCCCGGGGCCATTATCTTCAACGATAAGATACATGGTGTCCGCCGTAGCACCGGCCCGAACGTTTATCGTGCTATCGCGCGGGGTATACTTGGCGGCGTTGTCGAACAGATTGATCAGAACGCGCTCGATGAGCGTGGCATCGGCCTCTATGAGCGGAAGATCCGCCGGCAGATTGGTGCGAACCTTGCGAGGTTCGAGGATCGCGCGCGATTGTAACACGGCGCTGCCGACGATCTCGCTCAAGGAATTCCATTCCTTGTTGAGCCGCACGCCTTCGCTTTGCATGCGTGCCAGGTCGAGCAGGTTGGCAACGAGGCGCTTGAGCTCGTCAGCCTGAACCCGGATCGAGCGCGCCAGGTCACTGCGATCTTCGACTGGAAGCTATTTGCGATGCTCGAGCGTCTCGGCCAGGCCGCGGATCGCGGTCAGCGGCGTCTTGAGGTCGTGCGATACGGCCGACAGCAGCGCGTTGCGGAGCTTCTCACCCTCCATCCGGACCAGGGTTTCCTGTGCGACTTCCATGAAGTGGATGCGCTCGAGCGTGAGGCCAATGGTCGAGCAGCAGGCATCAAGCAGACGGCGATCGTCCGGATCGTCGGGCAGCGGCGCGCCGACCGGCACGACCGCCAGCACTCCGCGCATGGCCATCGACGCTTTCAGGGGAAGGTACAGGGCGTGGGCGGCGCTCAAGGTCTGAGTGCCAAGGCCCGCTTGCTGTCCATGATCGAAAGCCCATTGTGCGGTCGATGTATCGACAAGGCCGGGGTCCTCGGTAGGCATCAAGCGCTCGTTCTTGTCGGGAACCAGGAGGATGATCCGCGCTTCGAACAGTGGTGTCAGCGCTTCCCGGCAAATTGCGACAACTTGGTCTATCTTGATCGCGCTTGAGAGGTCGCGGGCGATCCTGGCCAAGGCCGACGCCCTTCGTTCTCCGGCGCGGGCTACACGAGCTTCCGATCGGAGCCGCGCCGCGAGTTGGCTGATCACGACTGCGACTACCATCATAAGCGCGAAAGTGAATATGTATTGCGTGTCGGTGACCGCGAACGAGAGCTTCGGCTCGACGAAGAAGAAGTCAAAGCAGCCTACCGAAAGCAGGGACGCCCACGCCCCAGCGAGGCGGCCGAGTCGCAAGGCGATGAACACGGTCGTCACCAGGAAAAGCATGACGACATTGGAAAGATCGAAAAAGCCTACGAGCTGGGAGGCGAGGAAGGTCGCCGCGCCGCATGCGAGCGTGGCGATGCCAAGCGCCGCGATCTGCGTCTGCGGCTCCTCCGGTATCCAACGAACTCGGCGGGTCGCCCGGACTTCGTCAACGCTCAGCAGCAGGAGCCCAATTTCCGGATTGGCGCGGGCAAGCCGTTCCTGCAATCGGCGTTTGAACGTAAATATGCGTCGGCGAGCTGTGTTTCCGATGATTAGCTTGGTGGCGTTGCGCTTTCGAGCATAGTCGAGGATCGCCTCGGTAATGTCTTGGCCAGGGACATTTGCAAATTCCGCGCCGGCTGATTGGGCCGTCTTCGCGATGACGAGCAGCGCCTCGCGGGATCGCGCGTCATTATTTTGATAGGGCTGATCGACGTGGACGACGATCCATTTGGCCTGAAGCCGCTGGGCGAGGCGCCCGGCTTCACGGACGAGCTTTTCCTGGGACCGATCCGCGCTGACGCAGACCATGAGCAATTCCTGCGTCGGCCAGACCGTCTTGATCGCGTGCGAGACGCGGTAGGTCCGGACATCGGCGTTGACCCGGTCGGCGACGCGGCGGAGCGCAAGCTCGCGTAGCGCGATCAGATTGCCGCGGCGGAAGAAGTTCTGACGCGCGCGCTCGATTGACACGGGCAAGTAGACCTTGCCGGCGTTCATGCGGGCGAGCAGATCGTCCGGCGGCAGGTCGACCAGCACGACATCGGTCGCGGAATCGAAAATGCGATCGGGAACGGTTTCACGGACGCGAATGCCGATAATGCCGCCGACGATGTCGTTGAGGCTGTCGAGGTGCTGTACGTTGAGCGCGGTGTAGACATCGACGCCGGCGTCGAGCAGCTCTTCGACATCTTGCCACCGCTTGGCATGGCGGCTGCCGGCGACGTTCGTGTGGGCAAGCTCGTCGACCACCAGCAGCTTGTAGTCGGACGCCAGGGCGCCATCGAGATCGAACTCGGTGACAGGCCTGCCATTACCCGGCAACGTCTTGCGCGGGAGAATGGCAAAGCCGTCGATCAGCGCCTCGGTTTCCTTGCGGCCGTGCGTCTCGACGATGCCGATCCCGACCCGCACGCCCTCATCCTGAGCCTGCCGCGCCGCTTGAAGCATCGCAAAGGTCTTCCCCACCCCAGCGCAGGCCCCGAAGAAAATCTTGAGTTGTCCGCGTTTGGAGTGCTCTGCGTTACCTCTTACGGCCTCCAGAAGAGCGTCCGGATCAGGTCGCTGATCGTTCATCGTCTACTGCCTCACGCCAGTGCCGCACGCCGTTCGTCTAAAAGAACGGCGTGAGCACGAGGTCGATGAGCTTTATACCTATAAATGGCACGATAATCCCGCCTAATCCGTAGATGAGCAGGTTGCGACCGAGAAGCCGCGCCGCCGGTTCGGCGCGATACTTCACCCCGCGTAGGGCGAGCGGGATTAGCACGACGATGATCAGCGCGTTGAAGATGACCGCAGAGAGAATCGCCGAGGCTGGGCTGTGCAGTCCCATCACGTTGAGCGCGGCGAGCGGCGGATAGGTCGCGACGAAGGCGGCGGGAATGATCGCGAAATACTTGGCCAGGTCGTTTGCGACGCTAAAGGTCGTGAGCGCGCCGCGCGTCATGATCATCTGCTTGCCGACTTCGACGACGCGCAGCAGCTTGGTTGGGTTGCTGTCGAGATCGACCATATTGCCGGCTTCCTTGGCCGCCTGCGTACCGCTGTTCATCGCGACGGCGACATCGGCTTGGGCGAGCGCGGGCGCGTCGTTGGTGCCGTCGCCGGTCATCGCGACGAGCCGTCCCTCAGCCTGGTACTGACGAATAAGCCGGAGCTTGTCCTCCGGCGTCGCCTCAGCCAAGTAATCGTCGACGCCGGCTTCGGCCGCGATGGTCGCTGCCGTCAACTGGTTGTCGCCGGTGATCATCACGGTCTTGATGCCCATCGCGCGAAGCTCGGCGAAGCGCTCCTTGATCCCGCCTTTGATGATGTCCTTGAGCTCGATCACGCCCAGGACATTGGTTCCGTCGCTAACGACGAGCGGTGTGCTGCCGCGGCGAGAAACTTCTTCGACGGTCGTGGTCACTTCCTTGGGGAAGACACCGCCCATCGCCTCGACATGGGCGCGGATCGCACTGGCCGCACCTTTCCGGATCTGGCGGCCGTCGATGTTGATGCCGCTCATTCGGGTTTGCGCGGTGAAACCGATTGTCTCCGCGCCCTGAAGCTCGCGGCCGCGGATGCCGAAAGCGTTTTTGGCCAGGATCACGATAGAGCGCCCTTCGGGCGTCTCGTCGGCAAGGGATGCGAGCTGCGCCGCGTCGGCCAGCGCGGGCTCTTTGATGCCGGGCGCGGGATGAAACTTCGTCGCCTCGCGATTGCCGAGCGTGATCGTGCCGGTCTTGTCGAGGAGGAGGACGTCGACATCACCCGCCGCCTCGATCGCGCGGCCAGAGGTGGCCAGCACATTGGCCTTCATCATCCGGCTCATACCGGCGATGCCCACGGCTGAGAGCAGTGCTCCGATCGTCGTCGGGATGAGGCAAACGAGAAGCGCAATGAGCACCGTGATCGTCACCACCGTGCCCGAGCCGTTGATGATCGTGCTGAAGCTAGAGAACGGCAGGAGGGTGACGCAGACGAGCAGGAAGATGATCGTGAGTGCCACCAATAGGATCGTCAGTGCGATCTCGTTGGGTGTCTTGCCACGCTTAGCGCCTTCGACCATCGCGATCATGCGATCGAGGAAGGCCTCGCCCGGCTTGGCAGTGACCTCGACAACAATCCAGTCCGAAAGCACGCGTGTGCCGCCCGTCACGGATGCGAAGTCGCCGCCTGCCTCGCGGATTACGGGGGCGGACTCGCCGGTGATTGCGGACTCATCCACCGAAGCTGCGCCTTGCAGCACTTCGCCGTCGGCCGGGATGATCTCGCCGGCCTCGACAAGCACGTATGCTCCCACACCCAATTCGTCGCTCGCCTGAGGCCAGGATTCGGCGTCACGTCGCGGCTCCTTGAGCATCCGAGCGAGAACGCGCTGGCGGGTGGCGCGCAGCGCATCGGCCTGCGCCTTGCCGCGCCCTTCCGCCATGGCCTCGGCAGCGTTGGCGAAAAGGACCGTGAACCAAAGCCATGCGGCGATCGCGAAGATGAAGGGAGCGGACGCCTCGCCCTTGCCGGTCACGGCCTGAATGAAAAGCAAAGTTGTGACGATGCTGCCGAGAAACACGACGAACATCACCGGGTTCTTGATCTGAACGCGCGGTGACAGCTTCTTGAAGGCTTCCGCGGCCACTGATGCCCACGGCACTTGCTTGACGTTTCCGCCGAGGACGGCGGCGCTCTGCGCCGTAGGAGTCTCTAGATCGGACATGATGCCACCTCGGTTTTATTGGGCAGCCGGACGGGCCGGCGCGGCAGCCGCGTCGAGCGCGAGATTGAGTGCAAGGACATTGACGCGTGGGTCGCCGAACAGACCGAACTGCGGTCGATCTACATTCTCATTGATCAGCGCCAGGACGCGGTCCACCGCCACCCCTCGGGCGCGAGCGACCCGCTGCGCCTGGATGTTGGCGTTGGCGATCGAGATATGCGGGTCGAGACCTGAGCCGGACGCGGTCACCGCGTCGACCGGAACGGCGGCGTTGGCCGCCAGTCCGTTCTCCTGACGGTAGGCGATGGCGCGCTCTTCGACCGCGGTGAGGAGCTTCTTGCTGAGGACACCCTGGTTGCTCGCGGCGCTGGCTCCAGCGTTATACGGCTGGTCGACCGTCTTGGAGGGGTCCTGCGGGTCGGGACCCGACGTGGCGCTTGGCCGACTATGGAAATATTCCGGGCGGGCGAAATATTGTCCGATCTGGCGAGACCCGATGGCCTGCCCGTTTCTCTCGATCAGGCTTCCCTGAGCCTGGCTCGGGAAGAGCAGATTGGCGACGCCGGTTGTCGCCAGCGGATAGGCCAGACCTGTCACCACCATGAATAGCAGGGCTGAAACGAGCACCGGCCGGGCGATGCCCTTGAAGGCGGAGGTGGCAGAGAGGTCGGCGGATGTCGATTGATCGTTGTGCATGGCGATGTCCTCAGAATGTCGTGCCAGACAGCATCAGCAGATGCTCGACGATCGGGCCGAGCGCGAGCGCGGGGAGGAAGGTCAGACCCCCGACCACCAACACCACGAACACGAGAAGCCCTGTGAACAGCGGCGTTGCGGTCGAGAGCGTCCCTGGGCCAGCCGGCACCGTCGTCTTCGCCGCCATCACGCCCGCGACCGCCAGCATCGGCAGCAAGGTCAGATAGCGCCCGACCAGCATCGCGAGCCCAATGGTTGTGTTGAAGAAGGGCGTGTTGGCGTTGAAGCCGGCGAAGGCCGAACCGTTGTTGGCGGTGCCCGAGGTATAGGCGTAGAGCACTTCGCTGAAACCGTGGGGCCCCATGTTGGCCAGACTGTCGACGGTGGAGGGCATGACGCATGCGAGCGCCGTGAAACCGAGGATGCTGAAGGCATGGGCCAGAACAGCCAGCATCACGAACTTCATCTCGCGCGCCTCGACCTTCTTGCCGAGGAATTCGGGCGTTCGCCCGATCATCATGCCGACCAGGAAGACGGTCAGAATTGCATAGGTGACGAGATTGATGAGGCCGACGCCATCGCCGCCGAACACGTTGTTGAGCATCATCTGGGCGATCGGGACGAGGCCGCCAAGCGGCGTCAGCGAGGCGTGCATCGAGTCGACCGATCCCGTCGTCGCCGCCGTCGTGGTGGTCACGAACAGGCTGGTCTGCGCGATGCCGAAGCGAAGTTCCTTACCCTCCATGTTGCCGCCGCCGAGCGTTGCGGTCTGCGCCTGATCAATTCCCAGCGGCGAGAGCATCGGATTGCCCGCATGCTCGGCGCCGTAGACCAGCGCTAGGAAACCGAGGAACATGACGAAGAAGGCGGCGAAGAACGACCAACCCTGCTTGCGGTTGGCGATCATCGATCCGAAGACGTAGGTCAGGGCCGACGGGATCAACAACATGCTCAGGATGTGCAGCGTGTTGGTGAGCGGTGTCGGGTTTTCAAACGGATGCGCGGCGTTCATGCCGAAGAAGCCACCGCCGTTGGTGCCGATGTGCTTGATGGTCTCGAGACTGGCCACCGGCCCGATGATGAGTTGCTGGCGAGCGCCTTCGAGCGTCGTGACCACCGTGTCGGCCGTCAGCGTCTGCGGCATGCCCTGCCACACATAGATGAGCGCAAGGACGAAGCAGAACGGGAGCAGCAGGCGGTAGGTGACGCGCGTGAAGTCGACCCAATAATTGCCGATGTCGCCGGCGCTCTTGCGGCTAAGGCCCCGGATGAAGCCGCCCGCGGCGGCAACGCCGGTCGCGGCGCTGACGGTCATCAGGAAGGTGATGACCGCCATCTGCGACAGGTTCGAGAGGCTCGTTTCGCCAGAATAGGCCTGCCAGTTGGTATTGGTGATGAACGAGGCGACGGTGTTGAACGCGAGGTCGGGTGTCTGCGAAGAGCGACCGAGCGAATCGCCGGGCAGAAGTTGCTGGATACGCAAAATCAGGTAGCCGAGCAGCATCATGGCGGCGTTGCTGAGGAGCAGCACCGCGCCATAGCGTTTCCAAGACATCGGCTCGGCGGGATCGACTCCCAGCAACCGGTAGGTGCCGCGCTCGATAATATTGTGTCCAGGCGCGGTGAAGATGCGCTTGAGCCACGGGCCAGTCACAAAGACGAGGCCCGTCATGATCGCCAGAACGACGATGAATTGATTCAGATCGTATCCCATCAGAGCCCCCTCAAATTCGATCGAGGGCCACGATGAACCCTGCTGTGATTGCGAAGAATCCGAGCGTTACCGCTACGAAGATGAGGTCGCCCATATTTGCCACCTGCCGGTTAGAATGGATCGTTGATGCTCAGAAGCGCTCAGGCTTCATGAGGGCGTAGAAAAGGTAGATGAAGAGGCCGACCGCGCAGGCGCCGGCCAGACCAATCATGAGGGTTTCGGTCACGAGGATTCTCCAAACAGCGCGACGACGCCGAAAGATCGTCTCTGCGTGCGCGAGCGCGGACGCACGCGGCTCAGTAGACGCGCAGATCTCGGCTTCTCGGCCAGAAAGTTGCTGAGCATTTTGGCTGCAGCTCCAGTTTAGTGTCAGTCTGCGGGACGCCTTTAAGACGTTGCACGTAAAGGCGGCGCTGAGTTTTTACGCCGGTGTATAAGGATGGCGTAAGGAAGCATGTCACAGCTACCGCCTGCGACGCTTCTTGGCCGGTCATGAATAGATGAATGCGAGTGAAGTAGAGTAGGCTTTCGAACTGGCGAATGAGGGCTGCGTCTTACGCGGTCTTTGCGGTCGCCCCCGAAACTCTACGCGATCCTTATGTCACGCGGGGTAAGCAGCTTCCTATAGCATCGCGTTCGACTCGACGCGTTCCAATCACAGGTAACGCCGAGATGCGCTGTAGCTTCCATCCCCGCCAACATCGCTGCACAGCTCGGCCCCTCCGGCGGTGAAGGCATTTGAGCTAGAACTTAGGCACATACGATACGTTGTGACGGCCGCCCGGTTTGGAAGCTTTCGCAAGGCATCCTCACGCCTTGGGGTGCGGGAGTCGACGATCAGTCGACAGGTCAGAAACTTGGAGGACGGGCTGGGCTCCAGCCTATTTCTTCGCAAGAGGTCGGGCGTTTCGCTAACGCAAGCTGGCTCGATTTTTGTCGAGCATGCCGAAGCCGCGCTGAACGAGATTGATCGCGCGGTAGGCGATGTCGGCACGATAGGTCGCGGCAGGTCCGGTACGGTTCGCGTCGGCCTGTCATCCCCGCTCGCAACCGGGTTTCTCGGGGAGCTCCTTATTCGCTTTTGTCGGCAGCATGAAGCGGTGCAGCTTGAGTTTGTGGAAGGCACACATACACAGCTCTTCGAGGACCTGGAGCGCGGCAATCTCGATATCGCGTTCATGGCCGCGCCGCTTGACACTGGAAGCCTCGCCACCAAACGGCTGTGGAGCGAGGATGTGTTCGTCGTCTTGCCGGAGAGTGATGCACTCACGAAGAAGAGCGAAATCGCGTGGAGTGACATCCGGCTGAAGCAGTTCCTGGTGACCGAAGCTACGCCGGGACGCGATATCGAAGCGTTCGTTTTCCGGCACCTCTCCTCTATTGGATATTCGCCACGGATACAGCGTGACCGGGTGTCGTCACAGACCCTGATGCAGTTGGTTGCGATTGGCAGGGGCATCTCGATAGCAAGCCAATCGGTCGCGGAGACGGCGTTCCCCGGCATCACCTATCGGAGGCTCGAAGGTTGTGCGGTGCCCTTCTCGGCGGTCTGGTCGACCGAGAACGACAACCCGCCCTTTCGTCGGCTGCTGAGCTTGACGTCCGGGCAAGCAGCTACTGCATAATGGTCGAAGCCGCCGTTCCTGAGTTCCATTACCGCCAGGCGGTCTAAGCGGCGTCAAACAGTGCCGATCCCTCCCAAATATATATGCGATCCTTACGTCCCAGCGTCAGATAAAGCGCCGCCTTTATACGCGTAAAATTAGTGCTTCGCTGCATCTGCCCAATCAAATGGGGATGCAATATGCCCGGACCTGCCGATTTCTCTGCTATTCGCAAGTCGACGCCGCGACACAAACGGTGGTTGACATCGCCCTCGACCCTGGCTCTTGGAGTGGCGTGCGCTACGTTCTTCGGCGCGAGCGCGGCATATGCAGATCCGGTTCCGGCACCCAGTTTTGCTGGCCCCCTCGTCCCTAATCCTGACGCCATCGCGCTTGAGGCAGGACCGTTCGGTCAGGTTCTGGTGTCGGGCCAAGTGACGGGCATCGGCGTCGCGCAGACCAATGCAACGCACGCCGGCGGGATCGGCAACCGCGATGGCTTCGTCGATATCAGCAACGCGCAAGTCCAGTTTCAAACGACCCGGGGCCCGCTACAGTTCTATGTTCAGACGGGCATTTACTCCATCCCTTCGCTGGGTACGTCTTACCTGAAGGCGACCGAAGCGACAGAACAGCTTTTTGGTCCGGTTCCGGTGGCGTACGCGAAAGCGGTGATATCGCCCGAACTATCCGTGTCTGCCGGATTACTGCCGACGATGGTCGGCGCGGAGTCGACGTTCACCTTCCAAAACGTCAATATCGAGCGCGGCTTGCTGTGGAATCAGGAGCCGGCCATCAGCCGCGGCGTCCAAGTGAACTACGCCAAGGGAGCCGTCAGTGCGGCGGTCTCGCTTAACGACGGCTACTTTTCGGGAAAGCTGAACTGGCTCTCGGGCACGCTTTCCTACGCGTTTGATTCCTCGAATTCGCTGAGCTTCGTCGGCGCTGGTGCGCTATCGCGTAATGACAAATCCTCCTTCGCGACGCCTTTGGCGCAGAACAATAGCAGCATTTTCAATCTCATTTACACCCATACGAGCGGTCCGCTCACGCTGACGCCGTATCTCCAATACAGCCACGTTGGCCGCGATGATCAGCTCGGCATCAATCGTTCCGCCGATACCTACGGCGGGGCGCTGCTCGTTAAATACGCGATCGACAAGGAGTGGTCGCTCGGCGCGCGGGCTGAGTATCTGAAGACTAGCGGGGGAAGATGCGGATCGGACGCGTCGTGTGCGCCAACGAACTTGCTTTATGGTCCCGGAAGCAGTGCCTGGTCGCTGACCTTAACGCCGACTTATCAGAAAGGCATATTCTTCGCGCGAGGAGAGGTGTCGTACACTCGGATCGGGAACCTCGAGGCGGGCTTTGGCTTCGGTCGTGACTTCGATCGACGCGATCAGCTGCGCGCGCTGATCGAGACAGGCATACTTTTTTGAAGGCCGCACCGCGCTATCGCGCACGTGCGAGCTGATCGATGGGACCCGCGAACGCATAGTTGGCGCGATGATGGCAGCGAGCATTCATGATGCCGCATCTAGACGCGGAGTCGCGCCTGACGCTTCGGCGCTTCGCTACAAAACTCTGCGTCTCCTCTATTATTGGGCTATACGGCCGGGCGCATTATTTCCCAATGGTGTCGCTCGTGCTCTCGCTTTACTCGATCTGTAGCGCCGTCTTTGCAATCACGCTCCGTGAGAAATTCCTGAGGCGTGATGGGTTCAACCATTGGGACGAGGCGCTGTGGCTGCTTTTGGTTAGCACCGCTGTTCGCGTCATACACGGAATATACTGATGGGGTCGTCCCCGTCAGTCCGGAGCTGACTTCCTGGCGGCTGTGAACGCGCGATCGGTCGCGATGAAACGCTGCAACATCGGCGCTATGAGCTTGATCGGATCTGAAATGGTTTGCCGCTGTTCGCGCCCCAGGACCTCCGCGTAGAGCACCAAGTCGCGATGCAGCGAGGCCGGCAGTTCGAGCGACACCTTAACAGCCTTGTCTTCCAAGAGCGCGCCAAGCTTGAGCTTCGCCATGATCACCCTCCATATGGTTCGAGTACCAGATCCCGCGTCACGATCACCCTGACCGGGAAGCCCGGCCGGATCGTGAGCGTCGGAGCGACGTTAAGCTGGCGGCGAACGATCTGCTGACCGGCATCGTTGATCGTGTCCTGGCCACCATTGCGGATGGCTCGCAGCAGCCGGTCTTGATCATCGACGGCGAGTTCAGCACCGACGTTGAGGAGTGTGGACAGACCAGCGGCCCTGGCGAGATCCCACCAGTGGTAGTCCACGCCATCTTGAAGGCCGGCAAATCCTTGGGAGTCAGCTCCGGGTTGGCGTTCTAGCACGATCGAACGACCGTTCGGGAAAATCAGCCGGTTCCAGACCAAGAGCACGCGGCTCTGTCCGAATTGCACGCTGTTGTCGTACTGGCCCACGACGCGCGTGCCCTGCGGCACGAGAAGGATTCGCCCGGTCGGGCTGTCGTAGATGTTCTCGGTGACCTGCGCCGTGATCTGTCCAGGTAGATCGGAACGAATTCCGGTGATGAGCGCAGCCGAGATGACGGCGCCGGCTTGCAGAACGTTCGGAGACAGCGGCGCGACGACTCGATCGGGCGCCACCGTCCTGCGATCGGGCGCGGCATTGAGGAAGGCGTTCTGACGATCCTGGGCCGAAGGCGTTGCCGGCGGCGGCGCGAGCCCGAGGCTGGCGAGGTTTGGCGTCGGCGGAGGCACGACGGCCGGCGTTGTTGCGGGGGCACCGACGCGGGACTCCGACCCGGAGAACAGCCGGCTGGTCCGGGCGGTTTCGATTTCCTGAAGGCGCCGCTGCTCCTCTTGACTAAGCCCGGGATTCGGAGTCGCGATGCCAGGGGCCGGAACAGGCTGTCCGCCGTTCGCCGGGCTGAGCATCGGCCGGCCGAGATCGCCGGGAAGCGGTGGACCGAGCCGAGGAACACCGCTGTAATCGCGCGGCAGGCCCGCGAGCCCGTCAGCCGTCGAGCGATTCTCGGTCGAGTAGAGTTCCTCATTGGGTCGGCCGCTGTCGCGGGTTTGAAGCGCGTAGATCAAGGCGCCACCGAGGCCGAGGCTCGCGACGAGGCCCACGCCAGCCAGGACCTTGCGCGATAGCCGGGTGACGCGGGGTGGATCCGCGCGCAGCCGCATCGGCGCCGCGCTGGCCGGTTCGCCGGTCAACGGCTGCGCGTCGTCGTTGGGCGCATCCTCATTCCGGAGAGGGTTCTCGCTCACGAAGTCGGCCTCCCGTCGGTGCGTGTGATGCGAACGCGCCGCTGCCGATCGCCGGAACCAAATCGCAGTTCAGCGGCGGCGAAGAGGCGGTCGACGATCATGTGGTGCCCGCGCACGCGGTAGTTAACCAACTCTGAGGTGTCGCCTTCCGCGCCAACGACGAAGAGAGGCGGCATTTCGCCCTGACCGATGCCGCGGGGAAACTCGATGAAGACCTGGCGACCATCATCGAAAGCGCGCAAGGGACGCCAGGGTGCCCGATCACCTTCGATCGCATAGCGGAAGTTGACGTTGGCAAGATCGACACCGCTCGCCACAGGCTGCGCCGCCTGGGCCTCGGCGTTCTGCCGGCGCAGCGCAATGAGCTGGTCCTGCGGGTACTGCCAGGAGACCGATGCCATATAGGTGCGCTCGGTCGACCGAAGCTCCATGTGGTACGTGCGCATGTTGGTGTTGATGACGAGGTTGGTCATCAGTTCGGCGCGCGTTGGCTTCACCAGGATATGGATCTGCCGCGTCGCACCCGCGCCGCTCTCGGTGTCGCCGATGATCCAGCGCACGGTGTCGCCGGCGGCGACGGGGCCGGAGCCGACGAGCTGCTCGCCCGGCTGCAACGCGATATCGGTGATCTGACCGACGGCGGTATAGACCTGATAGAGTGCGCCTTGGGTGAAGGGATAGACCTGCATCGAATTGATGAAGCCATCGCGCACCGGCTGAATGCGCGCGGCGGCGTTGGCCTGGTTCACTCGCGCCGTCGGATCAGCGGGCTCGGCCGGACGCCGCGATGGCTCGACGCGCTGCAACTGGCCGGGCAGCGGCAGCGGGCGCGGCAGCTCGACCACGGTGACAGGTGCAGGCGGATCGATAGTCTGCACGGCGGGAGCCGCGTTGTCGTAGGAAATCTCGGGCGGCGGCGTGGTGGTGGCGCAGCCAGCGAGGGCAGTCGTCGCCAGCAGGATCGCCGGGATTGCGGCTCTGCGGAGAGCCGGAAATGCGAGACTGTGTGAAGCCGGGTTTCCGGCTTTACGGAAAGACGGCTTCATTGCCCAAGCTCCCGTGACCAATTTATTGCGTTGACGTAGATGCCGAGCGGGTTCGCTCGGAGGCGATCGGCGTTGCGGGGGATCTGGACCACGATCGTCAGGATCGCGGTCCAGCGCGTGGTCTCGGCGAGTTGGCCGTTTTCGTAGCGGCGCTCGACCCAGGCAACGCGAAAGCTGTCGGGTGACGCGCGAATGACGCTGGAGACATCGACGGCGATCTGCTGACGGCCTACCTTTGCGAACGGGTCGTTCGACCGCGCGTAGTCGTTCAGGGCTGCAGCGCCGCGGTCGGTCGTGAAATCGTAAGCTCGTAGCCAGTTTTGGCGGACGATGATGGCGTCCGCGGGAATCGATCGGACCTGCTCGATGAAGCGCGCGAGGTGAAAGGCGATTTGCGGATCGGTCGGACGATAGTCCGCCTGAGCGGGGGAAACCGCTTGCGCCTGGCCGAGCCGGTCGACTTGGACCACCCAGGGCACGATGGTCCCGCGGGCTGACTGTACGACGAGCGCGGTGGCGAATCCGGCTGACAGGAGCAACGAGCCAAACGCCATCAATCGCCAATTTTTGGCCTGGATGCGTGATGCGCCGATGCGCTCGTCCCAAACTTGGGCGGCGCGCTGATAAGGCGTCTCCGGCTCGGGGGCCTTGCCGTAATGGGTAGAGGGTCGTTTGAACATCAGCGATCGCCTTCGGACAGGTTGACGGACGAGCCACCGCCATGTGCGTCGCCTGAGCGAACGGCATGGGCTGTGGCCTGCGCGGCGTGGGTCATGTGTTGGGAGCGCCGCATGCGTTGCGCCCAGGCCGGAGCGCCGCCAGCGCGCGCGGGCGCTGCTCCGTCGCCGGCGGCATCACCGCCGATCGAGCCCATGGTGGAAGTTCCGCCTGTGGCTTCGAATGCCGCCTTGCCGCCAGCGCTGAAGCTGGAACGCATGCTTTCGGCAGCGCGCGACGCGGCACGGCGCAGCGGCGACACGGCGGCGCTGCCGCCGGCGCGGGCGACCCCGCCGAGCCCGGAAGCGACGCCGGCTGCACCGGACTGTCCGGCTGCGCCAAGGCTGTATGCGGTCGATGCGCCACCCGCGAGCGCGGCGCCGCCCCGGGCGGCGGCGGCGGCGCCACCAGCCAGTGCGGCACCGCCGGATGCGGCCGCGCCGACGGCGCCGGCGCCGAGAGCGACCATGCCACCGGCGGCAAGGCCCGTCCCGACGGCGGCGCCGGCGCTGAGTTGAGGACCGCCTGAGACGATCCCGCTGGCGATGCCGGGACCGAAGATGCCAAGACCGAGTAGCGACAGAGCGGCCAGCACGATCGCCATCGCTTCATCAATCGAGGGGTTCTGGCCGCCGAAACCGGACGTGAATTCGGAGAAGAGCGTCGAGCCGATGCCGATGATGACGGCCAGCACCAAGACCTTGATCCCGGACGAGATCACGTTGCCAAGCACGCGCTCGGCCATGAAGGCCGATTTGCCGAACAGGCCGAACGGGATCAGCACGAAGCCGGCGAGCGTTGTCAGCTTGAACTCGATGAGCGTGACGAAGAGCTGGATGGCGAGGATGAAGAAGGCGAGAAGCACCAGCGCCCAGGCCAGGAACATGCAGGCGATCTGGATGAAGTTCTCGAAGAACGACCAGTAGCCCATCAAGCTGGAAATGGAATCGAGCAGCGGCCGGCCGGCGTCCAGACCCGTCTGTGCGACCTTGCCCGGACGCAAGAGATCGGCCGTGGTGAAGCCTGTTCCACTGGCTTTGAGGCCGAGGCCCGCGAAGCTTTCGAAGATGATGCGGGCGAGGTTGTTCCAGTTGCCGATGATGTAGGCGAAGACACCGACGAACAGCGTCTTTTTGACCAGCCTGGCCAAAATGTCGTCGTCGGCGCCCCAGCTCCAGAACAGCGCGGCCAGCGTCACGTCGATCACGATCAACGTGGTCGCAATGAACGCGACCTCGCCGCTGAGCAGTCCGAAACCGCTGTCGATGTAGCGGGTGAAGACCTCGAGGAAATGGTCGATAACGCCGGTGTTGCCCATGACGTTACCGAGCCTCGTCGAGCTGTGGGGTGAGGCTTGGCGCGGCGGCCGGCGGCATCGGAGGGTTGCGCTCATCAGGCTGAGGGGTGAGGCTCTCTCGCGGCGCGGACGGCATGTCCGGCAAACGCTCGGCCGGGCGGGCACCGGGCGCGAGGAAGCGGTTTCGGTTCTCGGCCCATGCGCGGCGGCACGCCGGATCGCGCGGTCCGTCTTCGCCGAGCGCCTGGCAGCGGATCAGGGCGTCGCGCAGCGGATCGACCCGCGCTTGAACGGCGCGGCCTGACGACCAAGACGCTGGCGCCTCCTCTTTCCGCGTCATCTCGATCGCGGTCGCGGTGATCGCGACGGCGACGAATACCGCCGCGCCGATCCTAGCGAGCATCTTGCCGTCCATGGCCGCGGTCTCAGTTGCCGTTCGGGAACATGCGGGCGTTGCCCGGCTGGTAGCCGTTGCCAGGCGTCAGGAAGCGACGGCGTTGCTCACGACCCTGCTCGGCCGCGGCCGCACGCTCGGCCTCGGACAGACTCTGCGCACGGCCGTTGGCGGCCACGACCGCGGTGAGGTCGGCAAGCTGCTGCGCCTGCAGGGCGAGAAGCTGGTTGCCGGCCTGGGTCGCCTGCAGCGCACCGGCCGCGCCCTGGCTCTGCCCGACAAGCGCGGACATCTCGCTACGGTTGGTGTCGATGTTGCCGACAACGCCGGCCTGGACCCGCATGGCGTCCTGCAAGCCGCCGACGGTGTTCTGCCAGCGTTCACGCGCCTGCGCGACAAGCGCCTGATCGGAAGCCGACATCGATGCATTTCCGTAGGTGGTCTGGAACGCGCGATCGATTTGCTGGACGTTGAGGGCGATGCCCTGCGCCTGTTGCAGGAGCTGCTGCGTGCGCTGTACCGATTGCTGAAGCTGCTGAAGCGACGAGTATGGCAGGCTCGCAAGGTTGCGGGCCTGATTGATCAGCATTGTCGCTTCGTTCTGAAGCTGCGTGATCTGCTGGTTGACCTGCTGGAGCGTCCGCGCAGCCGTCAGCACATTCTGCGCGTAGTTCGTCGGATCGTAGACGATGCCGCCGAATTGGGCCGCCGCTGGCGTGCTGATAAAGAGCGAGATAGCGACTGGTGTCGCAGCGATGATCGTGGCGAAACGCAGTGCGCGAGAGCGCGAACGGAATGAGCGTGTCATGAGAATACCTCCTGATGGGCTTGGGGGATGACGTTGGTGAGGTTGGGAATGAGATCGGCAGCCCAGGCGAGCCGGCTCGAGATCAGCCATTCGGAGAGGAAGCCGTCGGTGCCGCTTCGCGCGTGAACCTCGGCGATCAGCGCTTGGTGCTGCTTGGATGAGGCTGCGCACAGCGCCAGCGCGACATCGGATAGTCCGAGCTCGAACAGGCGGTTGCCGCGCCGCGACTGGCAGTAATAGTCGCGCTTTGGCATCGCGCGGGCGAGGATCTCGATCTGCCGGTCATTGAGACCGAAGCGGCGATAGATGGCGGTAATCTGCGGCTCGATCGCGCGCTCGTTAGGCAGAAGGATGCGTGTCTGGCAGCTCTCGATGATCGCCGGTGCAATCGCCGAGCCGTCGATGTCGGAGAGCGACTGGGTGGCGAAGATGACGCTGGCGTTCTTCTTGCGCAGCGTCTTCAGCCATTCGCGGAGCTGGCCGGCGAATCCCTCATCGTCGAGCGCAAGCCAGCCTTCATCGACGATCAGGAGCGTCGGCCGTCCGTCGAGGCGGTCCTCGATGCGGTGAAAGAGATAGGCGAGCACGGCGGCGGCGGCGCCGGTTCCGATCAGTCCTTCAGTCTCGAAGGCTTGTACGTCTGCCTCGCCGAGATGTTCGGACTCGGCATCGAGAAGACGACCATAGGGGCCGCCGACACAATAGGGTCGCAGCGCCTGCTTCAGGTCGTTGGACTGGAGCAGGACGGACAAGCCCGTCAGCGTGCGCTCCGCAACTGGCGCAGACGCCAGCGAGGAGAGCGCCGACCAGAGATGCTCCTTGACCTCGGGGGTAACCGGCACGCTCTCGCGCCCCAGGATCGCGATCAGCCAGTCGGAGGCCCAGGCCCGCTCGGTGACATCGTCGATCCGGGCGAGCGGCTGAAGGGACACGCTGTCTTCAGCGCCTTCGGTAAGCCCACCGCCAAGATCGTGCCAGTCGCCGCGCATGGCGAGCGCGGCGGCGCGGATCGATCCGCCAAAGTCGAAGGCGAAGACCTGTGATTGCGCATAGCGCCGGAATTGCAGTGCCATCAGCGCCAGCAGCACGGATTTACCGGCGCCGGTCGGGCCGACGATCAGCGTATGGCCGACGTCGCCGACATGGATCGAAAGCCGGAACGGGGTCGAGCCTTCGGTTCTGCCGTAAAGCAGTGGGGGTGCATCGAAGTGCTCGTCCCGTTCCGGTCCCGCCCACACCGCTGACAGCGGGATCATGTGGGCGAGATTGAGTGTGCTGATGGGGGGCTGGCGGACATTGGCGTAGACATGGCCGGGCAAGGAGCCGAGCCAGGCGTCTACGGCATTGATGGTCTCCGCCATCGCGGTGAAATCGCGCCCCTGAACGACCTTCTCGACCAGCCGCAGCTTCTCGGCGGCGATGCGCGGATCGTCGTCCCATACGGTGATGGTGGCGGTGACATAGGCTTGGCCGGCATAGTCGGCGCCGAGTTCCTGCAGCGCCATGTCGGCGTCGGCCGCCTTGTTGGCCGCATCGGTGTCGACGAGCGCCGAGGCTTCGTTAGTCATCACCTCCTTGAGAATGGCGGCGATGGACTTGCGCTTCGCGAACCATTGCCGACGGATCTTGGTCAGCAGCTTGGTCGCATCGGTCTTGTCGAGAAGGATGGCCCGCGTCGACCAGCGATAGGGAAAGGCCAACCGGTTCAACTCGTCGAGAATGCCGGGCGTCGTCGCGGTCGGGAAACCGACGATGGTGAGGATGCGCAGGTGCGTTTGCCCGAGGCGAGGTTCGAGTCCGCCGGTCAGCGGTTGATCGGCCAGAAGAGCGTCGAGATACATCGGCGTCTCAGGGACGCGGACACGATGACGCTTCGTCGAGATGGTCGAATGTAGATAGGTGAGTGTTTCGGCGTCATCGAGCCACGCGCATTCCGGCATGAAGGCGTCGATCAGATTCAAGATACGATCGGTACGATCGACGAAACCGCGCAGCACTTCGCGCGCGTTGACGCCGCCGTGGTCGCGACCCTCGTATAGCCATGCTTCGGCACGCGCCGCGTCTTCGGCCGGCGGCAGATAGAGGAAGGTGAGGAAATAGCTGGACTCGAAGTGCGCGCCTGCTTCCTCGAAGTCGGCCTTGCGTTCGGCGTCGACCAGCGCAGAGGCGCTGTCGGCGAACAGGCTGGAGGGATAGGTTGCGGCGTCGTGGCGTTGCGCTTCGACGAAGATGGCCCAGCCGGAGCCGAGACGTCGGAAAGCGTTGTTGAGCCGGCCCGCGACTGCGACCAGCTCGGCCGGCACGGCGCTGTCGAGGTCAGGACCGCGGAAGCGCGCAGTACGCTGCAGGCTACCATCCTTGTTGAGGACGACGCCTTCTCCGACCAGGGCGACCCAAGGCAGGAAATCGGCAAGCCGCGTATTGCGATTGCGATATTCGGCAAGGTTCATCATCGCGTCGTTCCCTCAGACCGACAGGTGACCGGGGACGCGCAGATGCTTGCGCACGACGTCGACGAACTGCGGATCGCGTTTGGCCGCCCAAACCGCCGCGAAATGCCCCACAGCCCAAAGCCCGAGGCCGACTAGCCATAGGCGAAGGCCGAGGCCGAGCGCGGCCGCCAGCGTGCCGTTGAGGATGGCGAGCGAACGCGGCGCGCCGCCGAGCAGGATGTGCTCGGTCAGCGCCCGGTGTACGGGAACGGAGAAGCCCGGCAGCTCGCCGCCATGATCCGCGCCGTCAGCCATCAGACGAGCGCCCCGCCGCCAAACGAGAAGAACGACAGGAAGAAGCTCGACGCCGCGAACGCGATCGACAGGCCGAACACGATCTGGATCAGCTTGCGGGCGCCGCCCGACGTGTCGCCGAACGCGAGCGTCAGACCAGTGATGATGATGATCATAACGGCGATGATTTTCGCGACCGGCCCCTCGATCGATTCGAGGATTTTTTGAAGCGGCGCCTCCCAGGGCATGGACGAGCCCGAAGCGTGGGCGGCGGGTGCCAAAGCGAGCGAAAGAAAAATCATGCACGCCGCTGAGGCGATGTGCTGGCGGATACGCAAAGCGGGTTTGATCATGACGGGTCTCCTGCGGAGGGCTGGCTTGCGGGGGTGATGCGGTAGTCGCCCTCAGGGCCGAGACCTTCGACGCGGGCGAGTTCGGCCAGGCGACGCGAGGCGCCGCGGCCGGAGAGCACGGCCACCAGATCGATCGTCTCGGCGATCAGCGCGCGCGGGACGGTGACGACTGCTTCCTGGATTAGTTGTTCGAGACGCCGCAGCGCTCCGATCGCGGTGCCGGCATGGATCGTTCCGACGCCGCCTGGGTGCCCGGTGCCCCATGCCTTCAACAGGTCGAGTGCTTCGGCGCCGCGGACCTCGCCGATCGGAATGCGATCCGGCCGTAGGCGGAGCGAAGAGCGGACCAGATCGGAGAGCGAGGCGACGCCGTCCGTCGTCCGCATCGCCACCAGATTGGGCGCAGCGCATTGCAGCTCGCGCGTATCTTCGATCAGGACCACGCGATCCGAGGTCTTCGAGACCTCGGCGAGCAGAGCGTTGGTGAGCGTGGTTTTGCCGGTCGAGGTGCCGCCGGCTACGAGAATGTTGCGCCTGTCGGCCACGGCCTGACGGAGGGTTTCGGCCTGACCAGCCGACATGATCCCGGCCGCCACATAGTCGTCCAGGGTGAACACCGCGACGGCGGGCTTGCGGATCGCGAAGGCCGGCGCGGAAACCACCGGGGGCAACAGCCCTTCGAACCGCTCTCCTGTTTCGGGCAGCTCGGCCGAAACGCGCGGAGCGCCGGGATGCACCTCGGCGCCGACATGATGCGCGACCAGGCGAATGATGCGCTCGCCATCGGCGGGGGACAGTCGTTCACCCGTATCGGAAAGACCTTCCGACAGCCGGTCGACCCAGAGCCGCCCATCGGGGTTGAGCATCACCTCGACGATCGCGGGATCTTCCAGAAACGTGGCGATCGCAGACCCGAGGGCTGTGCGCAGCATTCGCGCACCGCGAAGAATCGCTTCCGATTTCTGGTGAGTTGCCGCCACGTCGTCCCCGTTCTCTTGCGGGTCCGCGATGTGCGGCCCTGGATCGGGGATGAGTAGAAGAGGCAGAAATCATGGCCTGACAACAACCGTCGCATGGCCGTCGTACTGTGGCGTACAAAGACAGGAGAACGGCGGAACGCCCGAATACTTGCGGCGCGCGCGTCGATGATTATTCCGCGTCGCGCGCGGGCGGGATGTCTTCCGAAATCTCCTGTCTGAGCTTCGGTCCTGTCGCGAGTCGACGGCCGAGCGCGGTCACGAAGGCTTCGTAGCGCTCCGCCGCCTTCGCACGCGCCGCAACCTGGGCCGGCTCGGGCAACGGCGGATTGGACGTCAGCCAGAAACGGATGAACACGGCGAGCGTTTCGACCGATATGCCGAGATCGCGCTCCATGCGCGCCATTCGCCGGTCGAGCTGATCGAGCCGCTTTGTGGTCGCTGCTTCCTGCCGTTCCGCGGCGTCTGGCGAAAGGAAGGATGCGATGCCGGCCTCGGCAACCAGCGACAGCGAGAGATCGCGTCGAGCTGCATGGGCCGCCAGTGCTTTCATCACGTCCGGGTCGAGATAGACGGAAAGGCGCTGCTTCTTCGGCGGCTTGCTCACGGGCGCCTCCTACAACTCGATGCCGTCGCCCGGATCGAGCGAGGCTTGGCGAGCGACCTGGCGCATGGTCTGGGTCATGCGGCTGAGGCGCGCGGCGTCCTCCTCGACTTCATCGCGAGGGTCTATCTCGAACTCGTTCTCGATTACCGGCTTGCGCTCGACCGTCTTGGTGCGGCTCAGCTCAGGCTGGTGCCGACGCTCCGAATCCGTTGGGTCATCATCATCGCCTGCATCCTCCACGGCGACGGCCGTGTTCAACACCGGACGTTCGGGCAAAGCCAGCGTGCTCCAGTCGTCGGCCCTCGCGGTTGTCGGCTTGGTGAGTGCAGGTGGCGTCAGGATGCGTTCCTGAAATCTGCTGTCCTCATAGTAGCGCGCCTTCTTGGCGCGGATCGGTGGAATGCCGGCGATCATGACGATCTCGTCCGACGGCGGTAGCTGCATGATCTCGCCCGGCGTGAGCAGTTGCCGTGCGGTCTCCGAGCGCGACACCATCATATGGCCGAGCCAGGGCGAGAGCCGGTGGCCGGCATAGTTCTTCATCGCCTTCATCTCGGTGGCGGTGCCGAGCGCATCGGAAACGCGTTTGGCGGTGCGCTCGTCATTGGTCGCGAAGCTGACCCGAACATGGCAGTTGTCGAGGATCGAGTTGTTCGGGCCGTAGGCCTTCTCGATCTGGTTCAGCGATTGCGCAATGAGGAAGGCCTTCAGGCCATAGCCTGCCATGAAGGCAAGCGCGCTCTCGAAGAAGTCCAAGCGCCCGAGCGCGGGAAACTCGTCGAGCATCAGGAGTAGACGATGGCGCTGGCCCTTGGCGTGCAGGTCCTCGGTCAACCGGCGCCCGACTTGATTCAGGATGAGACGGATGAGCGGCTTGGTCCGGTTGATGTCAGAAGGCGGCACCACGAGGTAGAGCGTGGTCGGATGCTTGCCGCCTACCATGTCGGCGATGCGCCAATCGCAGCGGCGGGTGACCTCGGCGACGACGGGATCGCGATACAGGCCCAAGAAGGACATCGCGGTCGACAGCACGCCTGATCGCTCGTTGTCGGACTTGTTGAGCAACTCGCGCGCCGCGCTGGCGATCACCGGATGCGGGCCGGCCTCGCCGAGATGGGCGGTCTTCATCATCGCCGCGAGGGTCGACTCGATCGGGCGTTTCGGATCGGACAGGAAGGCGGCGACGCCGGCCAAGGTCTTGTCGGCCTCGGCATAGAGGACGTGCAGGATCGCGCCGACCAAAAGCGCGTGCGACGTCTTCTCCCAGTGGTTCCGCTTCTCGAGCGAGCCTTCCGGGTCGACCAGAATGTCGGCGATGTTCTGCACGTCGCGCACCTCCCACTCGCCGCGGCGCACCTCGAGCAACGGGTTGTAGGCCGCCGACTTCGCATTCGTCGGATCGAAGAGCAGCACGCGGCCATGCCGAGCGCGATAGCCGGCGGTGAGCGTCCAGTTCTCGCCCTTGATGTCGTGGACGATCGCCGAGCCTGGCCAGGTCAAGAGCGAGGGCACCACCAGGCCCACGCCCTTGCCGGAACGCGTCGGCGCGAAGCACAGCACATGCTCGGGGCCGTCATGTCGAAGATAGTCGCGCTCGTGTTTGCCGAGCACGACGCCATCCGGACCGAGCAGGCCCGCGGCCTTCACCTCTTCCGGCCGCGCCCAGCGGGCCGAGCCATAGGTCTCGACGTTTTTCGCTTCGCGTGCCCGCCACACCGACATGCCGATCGCGACGGCGATGGAGATGAAGCCACCCGATGCGGCGATATAGGCGCCCTCGACGAAGATCGGCGGCGCATAGGCGTCGTAGAAATACCACCACCAGAAGAAGGCGGGCGGATAGTAGATCGGCCAGCCCGCCAGTTCGAACCAGGGCAGTCCGAGCTGAGGCTGGAACCCGAGACGATAGGCCGTCCATTGTGTCGCGCCCCAGGTCGTCATCAACACGATCAGGAAGACGGTGAGGATCTGACCCCAGAGGATTTTCGTCGCCGACATGGCGGGGCACTCCTTTCTTGGTTGGGCTACATGCCGAGGCCGCGATTGCGACCGAAGCTCCAGTCGACGCCGCCGCCGCCGCGCGAGACGCCGGAGACGTGCTGGCCAAGCTGACGTTCGAGAGAGGGCGACCAGGGCACGAGCTGGAAGCCGAGGCCGTCGTCGATCATGGCGAAGCGGCCCGACGCGAGCGCGAAGCGCTGGCGATAGGTGCCTGCCACATACTCGCCCGTTCCGGCCTTCGAGAATGGCCGGCCGGTCTCGGCCGCGAGCTTCTCCCCCAGCGCTTCGACCTCGCGCTGGCGCAAGGTTTCGATCAGCCCCGGCGAAAAGCTGACGCCGCGCGTCTGACGCTCGGCAAGCCCCTCGGCGATAAGATGGTCGGCGCGCCGGTCCATCGCCTGGCGCACCTCCGCGCCGAAGCCGCCGCCGCCGAGCGCTACCGGCTCGCGGGCGATGGCCTGCCGGTCGAGCCAGGTGGCGCCGGTTGCATGAACTTGCCGCTCGATATCGAGATCCGAGCGAACGGCGAGCGCGACACGCCGGCGGCCCAGCGCGTCGTCGAACTTGCGCAGCTCGACGATCGAACCCGGTGAGCTGTCCCCGGCGGCGTCGAGATCGGCAAGCTTGATGTGGTGGGTGCGCCCGTCGGTGCCGTCGACCACGGCATAGGCCGTGCCCTTCAGCTCGTCATCGAGGCCGCGGTCGACCAGCCGGCCGATGACCGGATCGTCAATGCTCTCGCCGGCGAGCACATAGCTCGCGGCGCCGCGCTCGATGCCGCGTTCGGTTAGGCCGCGGTGGATGCGCTTGATGATGTCGCCGCGCTCGCCAAGCGCGCGCAGCGTCTTCTCGGCATTCTCCGATACGACCCACTGGCCGGGACCGATCTGATCGGCGAGGCCGAGTGTCTCCAGCTTGCGCAGCCGACCGACCTTCAGCGCGTGGAATTCGTCTGGCTGCCGATCGGGATGTGGGGCGAGGTCGGCGACGCCCGTGCGATAGCTGTCGCGGGCGATCTGGCGATCGAGATCGGTCCAGCGTTCCGCCTCGACCTGACGCCCCAGGTTGCGCCGGATCTCCTGCTCGGTGCGCGGCCCCAACTCCTGGGTGACGAGATCCTGCGCGCGGGCGCGCATGCCCTCCTTGATGTAATCGCGGGAGATAACGAGGTCCTGGCCGTCATCGGTGCGCCCTCGCAGGATGATGTGGACGTGGGGGTTGTCGGTGTTCCAGTGATCGACGCCGACCCAGTCGAGCTTGGTGCCGAGGTCCTTCTCCATCTGACCCATCAGCTCGCGCGCGAAGGTCTTGAGGTCGCTCATCTCGGTCGCGTCCTCCGGTGAGACGATGAACCGGAAGTGATGCCGATCGTCCTGGGTGCGCTCGGCGAAAGCCTTCGGATCCGCGTCCTCGGTCTCAGGGCCGAACAGGTGCGCCTTCTCCCCATCCCGGGTGACGCCCTCGCGGCGGAGATAGCTGAGGTGTGCGGAGAGCGGCGCGGCCCGCGCGCTATGACGGACGACGCGTGTCTTGATGACGACGTTGCGCGACCGGCTCGTGAGCAGCCGATTGGCCTGCACCGTCGCGCGCTGCCCGCGTCCGAACCGCGAGCGATTGCCCTTGCTGATCTGGCCGGAGCGCGAGACGCGTCCACCGGCCCGCTGTGCGGCGGCAAGCGCCTGGGCAATAAAGGGCCGCGCCTGCTGTGCGCGGGTCGAACGGATGCGGCCAGGTCGGATGCGGAAATCGTCGTCGCCGCTCATGGCCGAGGCCCCGCACATCGCGCAAACGCGCGGAAAGCCTTGGCAAAATGGCGAATGCGCAGGCTGCGCCGATTAGGCGCACCTCGCGCGAATGTGCCATAAGCCTCTGAAAACACACGACCGCACCAAGCCGCACATCGCCGGCTTTTATCTCGCCATCGTGCGGTTGTGCTGACTGCTCCTCCTCTCCAGACCGCCTTTCGCCCGCCAGAGCACGCCACAATGCGAAAGGGTGCGAACGCGGTCATCGCGGGCCACCGGGGACATTGCGCGCGACGAAAAGGCCATCGGTGAGCGCAGCCACCGGGCCTTCATCGCGCTCCGGGGCTGCCGCCGTGGTGGCGTCTGGCTCGCGCTCAGTCTGCAAAGGAACGGCAGACGCCCTGCCGGACGACTGCACGACGAAGAGCGGCGCCCGCGTCCAAGCCAGCGGATCGGCGGCCGCCACCGTGACGGGGCCTACGAGTTCACCGCCGCCGACAACGGGGGCAAGCGTCGCGACATAGGCGCGCGTTTCAGCCGGCAATGGGCGGCCGGCGAGATACTCTTCGTACCGGCCGGGACCGGCGTTGTAGGCCGCCAGAAAGCCGGGCGAACCGTAGCGGTCGTGCATCTCACGCAGATACGCAGCGCCTGCCAGAATGTTGTCGCGTGGGTCGTAGGGATTGCCGCCGAGCCGATGGCGGACGCGCAGGTCGGCCCATGTGGCAGGCATGATCTGCATCAGGCCCATCGCGCCCGCCGGGGAGATGGCGCGCACATCGCCGGCGCTTTCGGCGCGCATGACGGCGCGTATCCACGCTTCTGGAACGCCGAACCTCTGCGCCGCCTCCGCGATGAAAGCGCCAAAGGGATCGCTGCGCGATGGCCGCTCGGCGGGCGCTTGCTGTGCGTAGGCAGTGCTCGCACCCGGCGCGGCGAGGATCAGGCCGGAAAGGAGAAGGAAGGCTGCGCGTCGGAGGATGATCCTCCCTCCGACGGCAGGCTGACGGCGCGCGGCGGGCATCGTTCAGTCCCGCTCGCCGCGCTTCGGCGGGCGGTTCCAGTGCAGGCCCCAGGCGGACTTGTCGTCGGCCGACTGGAACAGGTTGGCGCGGATCGGATGTTCAAAGGTCGGATCGTCGAGTTGCAGCGATACGTACTCGCCAGCTTTCTCGCCGGTGCGCTTCCAGCCGGCGCCGATCTCCGCGCCGGTCTCGTTGCTGTTGGTGTCGAGCACATGGACGCGGAAGTCTGGCGCCTTCTCCGCATCGGACGGTTCGGCCGCGACGATAATGATGTCTTGGTGTAGAGACAGCGTCGTCAGGTGGCCGATGAAGCCGTCATTTTCGCGTATGAATTGACCGACCACGGGCATGGGTCGTCTCCTTCAGATTGCGGTGGACAGGGTCATGGGCGCGCCGTCACCGCGTCGGCGCGCGCCAGACGAAGCGGCCATCGCCGTCCTCGTCGGTGTAGAGAGGGGTGGCCCGGCCGATCACGGCGGAGGCCGGAAGCGGGCCGAAATAGCGACCGTCGAGGCTGTCGCGGACTTGCCAGTTCATCAGGAACAGTTCGCCGGCGGCGACCGAGCGGCAGCCCTGCCACACCGGGAGCGGGCGACCGCGACGATCGCGATCGAGCGCGTCGCCCATCGGCACGCCGTCGACGGTGATGGCGAGCCCGGTCCGGCAAACGCGCTGACCTGGGACCGCGGCGACGCGCTTCAAGAGCGGCACGCCGCGCGGCAGGTAGCCGCCATCGGACAGGAAGGTTGCGAGCGGCTCGGGCGCGTCTACGGCCACCAGATCGGTCACGTCGACCGCGCCCACATCGCCGATCGTGTAGAAGCCGACCGGCGTGCTGGCGGACGCGTTCCAGATCAGGCGCGGCGCGAACGAAGCGATCGAAGCTACGCCGATAAGCGAGACGGCCGCCGTCGTGATGACGGCGTAGGAGAGCCGGGTCATGCGCCGATCCTCCGACGCAGGAGAAAGGCGCGATGCTGGCGCGGACCATAGGCGCGCGGCGTTTCGCCAACGGTCATTCGGTTATGGACGTGGCGCCAATGGTCGGGCGAAACGTCGATCGGATCGATGCCGCGCGCCTCGATGGCGTCGATGAGCTGGAGCATGCGCTCAACCTTCGGCCAGCCATCGACATGCAGCAGGACCTCTGCGCCCGGCGTGACCGTCGGAACGGTCTGGCACGCTGCGCCGCGTTCAACCGTGCGCAGGATGTTGAGCCGCGAGAGAACGGTGCCATGCTCGTTCGCCGCCCAGCGCACGAGCGCGAAGACGCTGCCGGGAGGGAAGAAAAGGATGCGGCGGCGGCGATCGAGGATCTGCTCGCGCCGCTCTCGGCCGAAGCGGACCCAGTGCTCCGTCTGCTTCTCGATCCAGACGAGTTCGACCTCAGTGAACGCTTCGGGCGGCGGCTCGGCGGCAGCACGGCCGACGCGCGCTGGCGCGGCGACAAGGCCGGTCATTGTCCTTCTCCTGACGGGGGTGGGAATTCGCGCTCGAACAGCGCGCGCAGCATGTCGGCGACGGTCTGGCCGCGCTGAAAGGCGGCAATCTTGATGCGGCCGCGCATGTCGGCGGTGACGTCTATCGTCAGCCGGGCCGAGTAGTCCTCGGCGGGCTGACCGCGGGCGGCGTGGCGATCGGGCGCCTTGATCCAGCTTTCGGGATCGGCGGGACGCGCTGCAAAGCTGCGCTTTGGGGACCGTTCGCTCATGCGCCGATCCTCGCGACTTCCGCCGCGAGCGCGGCGATCTCGCGCGCGCCAGGACAATCCTCGTCCTGCTCGGCGGCGAGCCGGCCGGTCTGCACGACGTCGGCGAAGACGATGCGTTGGCCGATCGTGGTCGAGAGTAAGGGCGGGTCGTGATCCGCGAGCGTCTCGGCGGTCTCACGTGCCAGCACCGTGCGGGCCGCGCAGCGGTTCAGCACGAAGCGGGCGGCGAGCTGCGGCCGATATATGCGCGCCTCGCCGAGCAGCGCGAGCATTTCGGCGGAGGCCCAGCCGTCGAGCGGCGACGGCTGCACCGGGATCAGCACGAGGTCGGCCGCGAGCAGCGCCGAGCGCATCAACCCGGCAACGCGCGGTGGACCGTCGATGACGACGTGGTCGGCGTCGCGGGCCAACTCCGGCGCTTCACGGTGGAGCGTGTCGCGGGCCAGGCCCACGACACCGAACAGCCGCTCCAGCCCCTCCCGGCTGCGCTGCTGCGACCAGTCGAGCGCCGAACCCTGGGGGTCGGCGTCTATCAGCGTGACACGCTGTCCACGGCGAGCCCATTCACCAGCCAGGTGGAGGGCGAGCGTGGTTTTTCCGACCCCGCCTTTCTGGTTGAGCAACGCGACGATCATGACGGTCTCCCGGCGATCGGGGACTCGTCCACAGCGGCCGAAAAGCGCGGTCGCGTTAGAAAGATTCCGTAGGAATCTAGGTTAGATAAGTTACGGGGCTCGCAAGCTGCTGATTCAGCGCGAGGATTCGGCGATTTCGGTCCCCGATAGCACGAGAGTCCGGTCCCCGATGGCACGAGAGTGCCGGTCCCTGATAGCACGAGACGATTCACAGCTTATCCCCAGGGTGAGGTTTGGTCCGGCGACGACGACGCGGGATGCCGAGGGCATCCGGATCGGTCGGCACGAAGGAGAGGATTTCCGGCCCGCCGAGGCATTGCTCGATGGTCAGGCGGTAGCCTGGCAGCGGTTGGCGGCGGACGATGTCGCGAAGGTCGTAGGCGAAGTGCTTGAGTGGCGAGAGGCTGCCCGACTTGGCGTGGAGATGCGGGAAATCGAAGCTCCAGCCGAACTCCTGCTTGCCGCCGTGCTTGCGCACGAGGCGGTACAGCCAGCGCTCCAGGCCTCCCGTCAGACCGAAATAATTGCGGTCGATCGTCAGCACGAGCGCGTCGTCGAGGACGGCGGCGTAGAACCAATCGGGCACGATCAGCTCGAGGCCGAGCGGCCGGCCGCGATGGTCGGCGCGCTCCTTCCATTCGTTGATCCAGGAGAAGCGGTGCATCCGCCGCTCGGTCGGCTGGCGGATCGAGGTCGCTACCGTCGTCGACTGAAGTCGGTCGAGCGCAGCCTTGAGGCGGTCGTAGTCGCGCAGCGACACGCCGCGGCCGATGAAGTTGAGGATTTCGTAGGGAGTGGTCGCCATGAGGCGTGACGGCTGCAAGCCGACGTCCCGCGCCTCGACGATCTGCGAGGCGGCCCAGATCAGGACGTCGGCATCCCAGATTGTCGCCATGCCGTGCTCGGCGACGGCTTCGACGCGGATCTTGACCGATCCCGCCTTGAAGTCGATCGGCGCCAGGCGCTTCGACTTGGCGAGCGAAAAGAACGGATAGGCCATGAGATCCTGCGCGTCGCGGGGCGCGAGATCGCCCGGCAGCGCCCGGAACAGATCGAGTTGCGCGCGCTCGCCGCTGTGATGCTGATGACGGGGCGACATGCGACCGTCTCAGCGCAGTGTGCGGCCTACGGCGAGCGACGCGGCCTTCTGGGGCTTGGCGGGTGGAACGTTTCCGCTCGGATCGGAGGTCGAGGTGACGAGACCGCGATCTGCCCAGGCTTGAAGGTCGTTTATGGAATAAACGACGCGGCCACCCAACTTGCGATAGGTTGGACCAGTGCCATACGTACGGTGCTTTTCAAGGGTGCGCTCTGATAGGCCCAAGAAGCGCGCTGCTTCCTCGGTCCGCAGGTATCGTGGCGGTAGATTGGCGGCTTCCTCGCCCATGATCGAACCTCCGTGCTCTCGCGGCGGCCGCTACGGATGAGCGGCGGCTTGCGGGTACGGTGGCGAAAGAAGGCCGGTCAGTTGTCGTGGAGAGTTGGGGGGAGCCTAATTCCCACACCGTGATCGCATCGTCCGAGGCCGGCGGTCTGCGGCGCGCCGCATAGCGGGCTGACGCCGGTTAGTCGCGGCGGCGGCGATGCCGGAGAAGTTTACGGTAACCACCCTCGATCATGCGTCTAGCTTCGCGTAGCAGAGACATGATTGCATGTCGGCGCGACGAGGCTTGCCATTCGTCGCGGCTGACATCGTCGATATCGAAGATCACCTTCGCGATCGACTGTTGCGTGGCGCCATAGCGGAATCCGTCGAATGCCTGGAGCATTCTGCGAGCTCTCGCACGTTGCTGGGCTGTCAATCGCGTGTCTGGCGGCACGGCGCGATGATGAAGCGTCGCGAGCAGGCGTTCAACCGACTCCAGACGGTCGAAGCCGGTGATGTCGAGCGGGATGACCGCAACCAGCGGTGTGATCGTCGCCGCATCGCCGATCTGGATGAGCTGGAGCGATGGGGCGCCAGCGTCATGTACTCTGAAATCTGCGCCGACTGCATCAGATGCAAGCGGCGGCGGTAATATCGCCGCTGTGCTCGTCGTCGTCGCGAGAAGGTCCGGCGCCGTGTCGAGAATAACAGTGCTGGTATCGTCCGTAGGCGACCAGAGCACGGCAGCGGCCGGCGGCGGATCCAGCGGATCGACGGGGAAATCGCAACCCCCAACGAAGTCGGAAGTCTTCTAGATCTTGTTCGGGAGAGAGGTCTCGATGGAGGAGCGCCGTGAAGTCACGGTCGTAGGCGTCATTGCGCCGAAGCCACTCCCAAGCAAGATCAGAAGCGCTCAGTCTATCGACGTGATCGTAATTTGCCGAGGCTCGCCACTGAGAGGGATCCGGCGTCACAGCTTTGCTCCTCATCGTCTTCCGATCGAGTTCGGACTGACAATGATTACCGTGAGTTGCGTTGCGCGGAAGTCCAGGTTGAAGCAACAGGTGTTGCTCCCGAGGCATCGCGGGCGCTAACGGGCAAGGCTCTCTCTCGCGACTTCGCGGTAGCCGTGCTCGGACATCCAGCGCGCCCGTGCGAGGTGTGTCGCATGAACGCGACGGCAACGCTCCGGATCAGCGTCAGGATCGAGGCCGAACAACGTGCGAGTGGCTTCTCTCCAGTCGGCTCCGTCGCGCCATGAATCGATCAGGCGCAGGTACAAGGCCATATGCGCCCGGTCGTACGGCGTGAGAGCCGATCCCGTTGGTGCTTCATCCTTGAAGTCGTGCGTCGTCACCGCATCCCCCTGCTGTCCGGAATATCCACTGTGGAGGGATTTGTTAACGATGATCTGACGCCGTTACGAATGCAAGCCGTGTCGCCGGACAATCGCGTCACGGGGGCGATATGCCAATATTCAGCGTCGAACCTGGTGATCGACAAGCATGACCCCTACGCCTTGGTCGGAGCTCAAGAAGACGATCCCGTCTCGTTCCAAGGCCCGTCTCACCTCGTCGCGCGTGCTTTCGTAGATCCCGAGATTGCTCTCGGATTCCAGTCGCTTGAGTGCGGTGAGGGATACACGGGCCTTGTCCGCGAGCGTCTCCTGTGTCCAACCCAGCAAAGCGCGTGCGGCCCGCGATTGTCGGGCGGTGATCATGCATGATCACCTCCCACTCGGACCTACGCGCACGCCAGAACTACGACTATAATAGTCGCTTCATAGCGATATTTCCACCTGAATCGCGCTCTCGGGCCTGCCAGGGAGGCGCTTTCGCGGTGACTGATTCGGTCGCCCTGGACGCCGAAGGCCCCGGCCTTTCGGCCGGGGCCTTGCGCCGGGCGTCAGTCCCCCCGGCGCCCGTTGGGGCGGGACCAGATCAGCGAGAAGGTGTCGCTGTCCTCGTCGTCGAAGAGGTTGGCGTAGATCGGGGCGTTGAAGCTCGGATCGTCCAGCTTGAGGCCCAGGTAGTCGCGGCCCTCGTTGGAGCGCTTGGACCAGGCGGCGCCGATCTCGGCGCGGCCGACCAGGACCCGGTGGCTGGGGGCGTTCTCGCCGGTGGCGCGCTGGTCCGGGACGATGCGGACGTTCTTGGCCTGGACGCTGAGGGTAACGATTTCGCCGGTGAACTCGTTCGAGCCGGTCTTCTTGAAGGTGCCGATGGTCGCCATTGTAAGTCTCCGTTTTCCGTTCCCGAGCCCGCACCATTGCGGCCTCGATGGCGATCGGTTGGCCGGAGGCGATCGACGGCGCACCCCGAAGGGGCTTGACAGCTAAGGAGGGCTTTCTTGTCTCGCGAGGAATGACGGCGCAGCCGGCAGGGGAAGAAAGTTTGACGCGGCTGTTGCGTCATAGGCGATCGAGGCGAAGCCGGCCTTCGGCCAGATCAGGCCATGAGAGAGGCCGTTTGGAGCGGTCGCGTGACGGGCAGAAAGGGAGAGATGGCGCCCCGCCGCTGCCGCCAAGATGACATCGCCGCGAACCTCACCGGCGAGCTGTCGTCCTCTGTCCGGGCCGATCACGGCATCCTGACCCGGCCTGCCTCCGGCGGAAGTCCCCGCATCAACGAATCTCGGTTTCCGCTACGACGGCTGACGCTTCGCCAGCGCACGCCGTGGGTCGCTCTCAGGGCCGAACGACGATCCGCTTTCCAAGCCCCGCAACCGCCCACTCTCCTGACGGGGACGCTTGCCCCGATCGTCGCCCTGGTCCGCACCATGAGGCATGGGTGACGTCAGGCCCGCGCAAGGTCTCGGCTGGTGGGGCCGCTGGCCTTTGCCATTCCTGCGACCCGGGCAAAGGCCGTGATGCCAACGGCGATGGCCCCGATGACGGAGAAAGTGATCTGCCAAACGTCCGAGGGCATCAGGTGCTTCACGATGCCATGGGTGGCGTGGAAGCCCGCGACGGCGGCGGGTGCGACGAATACGATGGCGACGCCGAGCTTCAGCCACATCGGCCTTGCGAAGGTGATGAGGAGCTGCCCGACCGCGAACGTGACGGCCGCGGCGACCATGCCGACGAGGATCGCGCCGGCAATGCCGGCGCCGGTGCCGTTGGCCCAGGCGCCTGCGGCGAAGCCGACGAAGGCCGGCAGCGCAAAGACGGCCAGCGTGAACAACAGCCAGCAAAGCCCGCCTATGGCCGCGACAGATGCGAGTATTGCGAGGATGATCATAGTGGTGGCCTCCGTGCCAAAAGGTCTGACGGTTGCGCCTGCCACCACCACCACGGCGCGACCGCACTATAGCTTAAGATCGAGTGCGCCGGGAGCGGAAATCCCGGGGGACTTCCCGCTTCGGCGGACGGGGTTGCCCCGGTCAGGCAAAAGGATCGATCTCATGGACAATCGCTGCGGCGTCGCCGTCATATTCGCTGGCGAGCGTGACTGAATGGGTGCCGTCGCCGGCCTGGAAGATGACGATAGCGGCCATCAGCGAGGTGGCGAGGCTGAAGGCGAAGGCGTTCGCTTGCTTGAGGGACATCGATCCGGCTCCTGTTTCGAGCGGAGGACCATCCCCCGCTGACAGGCGCCCGAAGTGTCGGACTGGTCGCTGCAATCACCGCGCAGGCGCAGCCGCAGCGGCGGCATGCTCGCATAGCCGACCCTTTACGGGTTGATGGCGCCAAGCGACCAGTCTGACCAAGGATCAGCGCATAAAAGCGGGTGTGGTGCTCGGCGTCGGGAGCCGGTCCTGTCCCGTCAGTCGGGCAGCACTTGCATTCGCCATGCCGGGGCGTCGCCAATATCGCGGTAGGCATAGTTGATCAGGTCGCGCACCAGCTCGAGCAGTCCAACGACCGGCAGCCGTCGAATTGATCGCCATGGGCCATGCCGTTGCGCCGCTGGCTCAGGCTGGGCTTCGCCTCGCCGGTGACGAACCCGATCGCGGTGCCCCCGGTGCGGACGATCATCGGAATGTGCGTGTCGGTCAGGCCGTCGGAATCCACCACGTGCTTCAGCAGCGTCGCGAAGGTGCGGCCATTCTTCGGGATCTGGCCGCCGTACCGGTCCATCGTGGCGAGTGCGAGGGCGATCAGCGCCGCAAGTTCGCCGGCTTTCAGCACGTCGCGGTCGACCCATCCCAGGAGGTAGAGTATCTGCGCGCGCGCGAACTTCGCGCGCACGATGTCCGGAATGCGCTCGTCGATGCTGAGCCCGACGATGAATTTCCGCCATGTCTGCGGATCGTCGAACTGAAGGAACCCGCCGGGCATTCCCGGCGACGGCCAGGGAATGATGAGCGGTTCGGTGCGCGCCGGAAGATCCAGGTCGAGCTTCAGAGGCTTTTCCTTCGTGATATTCGGCCGCATAACAATACTCGTGATCGGCAAGTATTGCGAAGTCTGACGGCGCTCACGCGCCGCCGAACTTCCAGACCGGGATTCCGAGCTTCTTCGCCTTGTCGGCCAGGTTGTCGTTGATGCCCGTGCCCGGGAAGTGCATCACGCCCTTCGGCACGATCTCCAGCATCTCGTCGTTGCGCTTGAACGGCGCTGCGCGGCCATGCTTCGTCCAGTCGGGCGCGAAGCCGATCTGTGGGACGTTGCGGTTCTTCGCCCAGAGCGAGGCGATCTTCTCAGCGCCCTTCGGCGACTTGCCGTGTACCAGCACCATGTCGGAGTGCTTCTCAAGCACCTGGTCGAGCTTGGCCCAGATGAGCCGGTGATCGTTGAAGTCGAGCCCGCCGGTGAGGACGATCTTCGGGCCGGGAGGAAGAAGGACCTCCTGATCGGCACGCTTTTTCGCCATCAGGAAGTCGCGGCTGTCGATCATCGCCGAGGTGAGATTGCGATGGTTGACCTTCGATCCGCTGCGCGGAAGCCAGGGCTTGCCGACGTGCCGTTCGTAGTGTTCGGCGGCCTGGTCGCGCATCAGCTCGAAGGCGGCCTGGCGCTCGATGAGCGTTTTGCCCTCGGCGATCTGGCGCTCGAGTTCGACCGACTTCACCTCGCTGCCGTCCTGTTCTCGCTGCGAGCGCTTTTGAGCCTGCTCGTTATCGTCGAGCTCGCGTGCGATCCGTTCGGTGGCGCGATGGAAAACGTTGACGGTCGACCAGAGGAGATCGTCGAGATCGGGTTCGAGGCGTGTGTCTTCCAGCGTGACGATCAGCGCGTCGAAGATGTCGGCGACGGCGCCCGCGACCGCGTTGCCGTCCGGAAGAAGCCGCTGGTCCGGTTCATCGGCGAAGGGCCGGTAGCCGTGGAGCTGCAATTCGTTGAGAACATGGTCGGTGGGTGAGGATTCGTGGTGGGGTTCGAAGTCGTCGTGGTCGTCCATGGGATGCTCCGTCGTTAGGACCGCGACCGTCGCGGCCTTCATGGCGACGAAGCCCACCGGCGGGCCGGCTCTGCACCCGGAGCGCAGCGCAGGGCCGGAGCGTCAGCGGAGGATGGCGAAGGCCGGCTATTTTGCCTCGCGATGGAAAGGCGCGGCACGCGCCGCCGGAAAATAGTCGGCCGCCGCCATTGCCGGGCCGGCCCGACTGTGGGCCGATCGCCCTCTCGAAGGCCGAGGCGCGGTCCTCTCAATTGTATGGGGCATCCGGACGGGTATGGCGGCATCGCCGCCACCCTCCTCCTGCCGGCTATGCCGCCAGACCCATGAAGCGCGCCACGTCCTGCGGCCCGATCTGCATCCGGGTCTGGCTTCTGAGCGCATCGATGCCGAGGGTGCGGAGATCCTCGTTGAAGTCGCCGCGTTGGGGCGAGATCACGATCGCCTCGATCCCGGCCGCGTTCGCCCGTTCGACCAGGCTGTCGCGCGCACCGTCACCGGCTGGATCGTCGTCGCGCAGGATATAGAGCCGCCGCAGCGTGTCCGGGAACAGGATGGCGGCGAGATGGGCTGCGGAGAGCGCCGCCAGCATCGGCATGTCGGGCAAGACTTGCCTGACCGACAGGACGGTCTCGATGCCTTCGCCGGCCGCCATGACTTCGCCGCCCGTGCCAAAGCGAACCGCGTTGCCGAGAAGATCGCCCATCGCACGCCTCGGTGTGTCGAGCGGCGCCTTGTCGCGGCGTCGTGGGTCGAGCCAGGTCCGATGCGCCCCGGTGATCTTGCTGCCAAGGTCTGTGACGGCGGCCATCATCGCCGGCCAGGTCTCGGTCGGAGAATGCTCGTCGGGCCGATAATAGCAGCGCGGGTGGAAGCGCAGATTTCCGGTTCCGCGTAAATCCGTAATGCCGCGTTCGCGTAAGTACGACTGTACGAGCGTGCCCGTGATCGGCTGCGACATGCCGAACAGGCGGCGGGCCGCCTCGGGCGATCCGTGCGGCGCAGGCGCCTGACGCGGGTTTGCCGGCATCGGCTCGGGCGGCGGCATGCTGAGGAAGGTCCGTGCCTCGTCGGCGACATCCTTGAAGTCGATGAGGCCGCAGCTCTCCCGGATCACGTCGAGAAGATCGCCATGCTCGCCGGTCGCGGCGTCGGTCCATTTGCCGGCCGGACCTTTCGGTGAGTCCTTGAGCCGCACATACATCGAGCGGCCGGGCGTGTTGCGCACGTCGCCGACCAGCCAGTAGCGCCCCTCGCGCCGCCCGCTGGAGAGGTAATGGCGGCACACCGCCTCAGCCTGCCGGCCGAGACGCTGCGCGAGATCGGAAGCGTCGTGACGCGACATCACGCGGCCTCCCGTTCGGAGATGCGCGCCACCGGATAAGTGTCGAGCAGCTTGGTGAGTATGCTCACGCCGCTGGCGTCAGCCGGCACGAAGAAGCGCAGCTTCCAGGAGATGATCTCGCTGAACAGGCCATAGGCCCGCAGCCGCTCGCGCATCGCCTCGGTGAAGCCGGTCAGCTCCAGGCGATAGGCGCTCATAACGCGGGCGCGGCGAAGCTGGAGGCCCTCGGCCAAATCGAGGATCGTGCGCCCCTCCATCAGCGCGGCGAAAGCATGTTCCGGGCTCAACGTGCTCGCCCCCTGCGAGGTGGCGTTCGCAGCCCAGGCCGGCGAGACGCGGCGGCCGATAATGCGCTCGCCTGCATCGGTCTGAAGCCGGTAGACCCGGGTCGACTCGTCCGGCAGGCGCTTCCAGATCGGCAGCAGCAGGCCGGCGACGATGTGGATCGTGCTGTCGGAGAAGTCCGGGATGTCGGCAAGCTCGGTCTCCCAAGCCGCTGCGAAGCGATCGGGATCGGCTTCCTCCCAGTGGCTTTCGTCCATCATACGCAGCGGCGCATAATGCTGCTCCATCGGCCGGATCAGGCAGACACGGCGTTCGATCTCGCCATCGTCGAGCATCATCGACGGGGCCGGCATCTGGACCCCGGCCCGGCCGGAGCGACCGTTGACCAAGAGCCGCGCGCGCGGATCGGAGAGATGGTCGAGCGCAGCGGCCAGCGTGACGGGTCGGTTACGCTCCCGGCGCGTGATGGTCAGGAGCCGCGTCTCCGCGCCGGTGCCGGGATGGACGTGGATCACCTGACTGTCGGTGACCACGAAGCTCTCGGCCTGCAGCGTCTCCAGCCCGACGTCATAGTGACCGCTGCGGATCGCGCCCTCGATCTTCGCCGTCAGGAGCTGCTCGAAGGCGGTGAACAGGATGCCCTGCAACTCGATGGTGAGCGCCAGCAGCCGGTTGAGGAAAGTGGTGATCGGCGGCAGCTCGTCCTTGATGCCGTTGTCGTCCATCAGCTTGAGGCCGGTGGCGGTTTCGAAGCGATCGAGCGAGCATCCCTCGACCTTGCCGCGCACGAGCAGCAGGTAGAGCTGGCGCAGCGCATCGCGCGCGTAGTGGGATTCGAGATTGTCCTCGGGCCGGAACAGGCCCTGGCCGCCGGTCTGGCGCTGGCCGCGCGTGATGGCGCCGAGCGTGTCGAGCCGCCGCGCGATGGTCGAGAGGAAGCGCTTCTCGGCTTTCACGTCGGTGGCGATCGGTCGGAACAGTGGTGGCTGGGCCTGATTGGTCCGGTTGGTGCGGCCGAGCCCCTGGATCGCCGCGTCGGCCTTCCAGCCAGGCTCCAGCAGATAGTGGACGCGCAGGCGCTGGTTTCGGACAGCGAGGTCCGCGTGATAGCTGCGGCCGGTGCCGCCGGCGTCGCTAAAAACGAGGATACGCTTGTCGTCGTCCATGAACGAGGCCGCCTCGGCGAGATTGGCGGAGGCCGCCCGGTTCTCGACGGCGAGCCGATCGCCCTTGCGCACGACGCGCCGCGAGCGGCCGGTCACCTCGGCGACAACGTCCGTGCCGAAACGCTGGACGATCTGGTCGAGCGCACCAGGAACCGGCGGTAGCGATGCGAGCCGTTCGATCAGTTCGTCACGCCGGGCGACAGCCTCGCGGCTCTCGACGGGTTGACCGTCGCGATAGACCGGCCGCGACGACAGGTTGCCCTCGCTGTCGGAAAACGGCTCGTAGAGCTGTACCGGGAACGAATGGGCGAGATAGTCGAGGACATATTCTTTGCAGTCGCAGTTTATGTCGAGCGTGGCGGCGGTAGGCGCAGGTTTCCTTCGGTTTTCCATGATTTCACTCCAGATAACTACGGTTCCGTCGACCTCAGCAA
>NZ_SCMK01000021.1 GCF_005503355.1 Sphingomonas sp. 1F27F7B | reverse complement strand
GTGGGCAGTGCGGGTGGGGTGATGTCGGGCGCGGTGACGGTCACCGGGGCGGAGACATTATGGGCGGTGTGATGTCGGGCGCCAGGGCCGGGGTCGGAGTCGAGATGTTGCCGGCAGGGTCGGTCTGGGTGACTTCGAGCAGCTGGCCATTGGCCTGCGGCGTGGTGAGGATCACCGCATAGGCGCCGTTCGCGGCGACCACGGCCGTGCCGATTGCGTTGCCCAGCGGATCGTGGACGATCACGGTCGCCCCCGCTTCGCCGGTGCCGGTCACGATCGTGCCGGTGCCGTTGACGGCGGCGGTAAGGCCGGTCGGCGCGGTGATGTCCGGCGCGGTCGCATGCAGGTCGGGCGAGGGGTTGCCTGCGGGATCGGTCTGGCGGACGGTCAGCACTTCGCCATTGGTCTGCGGAACCGAGAGCGTGACCGAATAGCTGCCGTCGGCGGCTACTGTCGTGGTGCCGAGCACCGTGCCGGCGGGGCTCCGCACGGTCAGGGTCGCGCCGGCCTCGCCGGTGCCGGTCACCGTCGTGCCGTCGGGCGAGACCGTGGCGGTGGGCAGTGCGGGTGGGGTGATGTCGGGCGCGGTGACGGTCACCGGGGCGGAGACATTATGGGCGGCGTCGGCCTGGGTGACTTGCAGCAACTGCCCGTTGAGCTGCGGCGTGGTGAGGGTGGCGGTGTAGCTGCCGTTCGCGGCGACCACGGCCGTGCCGATCACGGTGCCGGAGGGGTCGCGGACGGTGACGGTGGCGCCGGCCTCGCCGCTGCCGCTCACCACCGTGCCGATGCCGTTTACCGCTGCGGTCAGGCCGAGCGGCGCAGTGATGTCGGGTGCGGTCACCGCCACTTCGGGCGAGACATTGCCGGCGGGATCGGTCTGGGAGACTTCCAGCACCTGGCCATTGGCCTGCGGCGTGGTGAGCGTGACGCTGAAGCTGCCATTGGCGGCGACCACGGCGCTGCCCAGCGGATTGCCGCTGGCATCCTGGACATGCACGGTCGCACCGGGCTCGCCGGTGCCGGTCACTACCGTCCCGTCCGCCGAGACGGTGGCGACCGGCGCGGCCGGCGGCGTGATGTCGGGCGCGGTGACGGTCACCGGGGCGGAGACATTATGGGCGGCGTCGGCCTGGGTGACTTGCAGCACCTGGCCGTTGACCTGCGGCGTGGTGAGCGTCGCGGTGTAGCTGCCATTGGCGGCGACGGTGGCAGTGCCGATCACCGTGCCGGCGGGATCGCGCACCGTCACCGTCGCGCCGGGTTCGCCGCTCCCCGTGACGATCGTGCCGCTGGCGCCCACCGCTGCGGTCAGGTCGAGCGGCGCAGTGATGTCGGGTGCGGTCACCGCCACTTCGGGCGACGCGTTGCCGGCGGGATCGGTCTGGGAAACCTCCAGCACCTGGCCATTGGCCTGCGGCGTGGTGAGCGTGACGCTGAAGCTGCCATTGGCGGCGACCACGGCGCTGCCCAGCGGATTGCCGCTGGCATCCTGGACATGCACGGTCGCGCCGGGCTCGCCGGTGCCGGTCACTGCGGTGCCGTCCGCCGAAACGCCTGCAGTAGGTGCGGCCGGCGCCGTGAGGTCGGGTGCGGTCACGGTGACGGTAGGCGAGGCATTGCCGGCGCCGTCGGTCTGGCCGACCGTCAGGGCCTCGCCATTGGCCTGGGCTGGCGTGAGTGTGACGGAATAGCTGCCATTTCCGGCAACCACCGCCGTGCCGATCGCGACGCCGCCCGCACCGGTGACGGTGACGGTAGCACCGGGCTCGCCGGTGCCGCTGACCGAAGTGCCGTCCGGCGCGATCGTCGCGGTCGGCGCCGTGGGGGCGACCAGGTCCGGCGTCGTCACGGTGGTGCCAGGCGAGACATTGCCGCTGGGATCGGTCTGGGTGACCTGGAGCATGCCGCCGTCCGACACGCCCGGCGCCAGCGGTACCGTGTAGTTGCCGTTCTGGTCGACGACGGCAGTGCCCACCGATGTGCCGGTATCGGGATCCCGCACGGTGACGGTCGCGCCCGGTTCGCCGGTCCCGGTCACCGCGGTGCCGTTGGGGGTGACGGTGGCGGTTGGCGCGCTGGGCGGCGTTATGTCGGGCGCCGCGAGAGTGATCGGGTTGGAGCCGTTGCCGGCCGGATCCGTCTGCGCGACGGTGAGCGTGCCGCCATTGTTCTGCGGGGTGGTCAGCGTCACGGAATAATTGCCCTGGGCGTTGACGACCGCGGTGCCGATGACGGCGTCGCTGCCGTTGCGCACCGTGACGGTCGCGCCGGGCTCGCCCGTGCCAGTGACGATCGTGCCGTCGCCGTTCACCGCGCCGGTGGGGGCGGCGGGTGGGGTGGTATCGGGTGCATGTGCCGTGGTGGACGGCGAGACGTTGCCGGCGGGATCGGTCTGAGTGACGGTGACGGTCTGCCCATTGGTCTGGGGCTGGTTGAGCGTCACGGAATAGCTGCCGTTGCTGCCTACCGTGCCGCTTCCGAGCAGCGTGCCCGAGGAATCGCGCACCTGCACGGTGGCACCTGCTTCGCCGGTGCCGGTGACGCTGGCGCCGTTGCCGCTCACCGTTGCCGTCGGCGCGCTGGGCGGAGTCGTGTCCGCGGTGCTGCCCGGGCCGCTGCTTCCACGGCTGGAGCCGCCGCCCGCCAGTGCCGCTGCGCCACCCGCCACGGCGGCACCTCCGAGCAGGACCGGCAGCAGCGCGCCGCCGCCGCCAGCGCCGCCGGCCGCCTCGGCGCCGATCAGCAGATCGTCGATTCCGTGCAGCGCCGAGAAGCGTACCGGTCCCGAAGCCGTCGTATCCGCCAGCCAGAGATGATCATGTTCCCGCACCACGAGGTCGCTCGCGGCGCCATTTGTCTGGACATAAAAATTGGAGACCCGGATCGTCTCGCCATTGGTGAGGTGGACGATCAGGTCGTTGCCCTGCCGCTCCAGAGAGGCGACCTGGGACCGGTCAATGTCAAGCCGAACCACGCTGGGGTTGGATAGATCGATGGCGTCGCCGGGAACATGAATAGTATTGCCCGTGGATTTATCGATCACATCGGCACGCATGACAGTCTCCTCCCAGAGAAATCTACGCAACTCTGTCGGAGCCGACTGGTTAACATCTGCGCAAGTATTTTGGTTGTAATGTATTGACCTGCGAAACGTTGTTAGAAGGCCCGTCAATTCTATCAAACATCGTGCGGGCGGTTTCGATGCAATACTTCCGAAATCGGAATCAATCGATACCGGGATGGCAAAGCACCGCCATGTTTCCGGTTGTGTCGAGCAATTGTCGGTGCAGGGATGGAGAAGGGTGCCCATTCATGCATGATCCGGATTTTCGCCGGGGGTCATGATGGCGGTGCGTGCGGCATTGCCCTTGGGCGGCGCGGTTCGCGTCGAAAGCTTCGAGATGTTCCCGGCGATGGAGTATCGGGCTCTCAGCCTCGATGCCGCGTCTCGGCGAGATCGAGTTCGCGCGTCAGCTTGCGGGCGGTCTCGCTGCCGATCGCGCGTGCCCTGCCGAGTTCCAGCAGCCGCGCCCGCTCGGCCTGGATGCCGACGAGCCTGAGCTCGCTGGCCAGCCTTTCCTGCGCGCGCGCTTCGCTTGCCATGTCTTCGCCAAGACCCTCGATACGCTCGCGATAGAAGGCCATCACCCGCGCGCCGGCCGCCGCGTAGCGATCGGGATCGCCATGCGCCTCGCCCAGGGCATGCTGGTGTCGCTCGACGGCGCGGATCGCGGCCTCGGCGGTGGTCACGCGCGCGGAATCCTCTTCCGCCTGGCGGGACGGCTCCGGGGGCAGGGTCAGCCCCTTGAGCAGGACCGGCAGCGCGATGCTGGCGATCACCAGCGATACGATGATCACGCCGGCCGCGAGGAAGATCGCCAGATCGCGCGCGGGAAAGGGTGCGCCGTCCCGCAGCACCAGCGGCAGGGTGAGCACGCCGGCCAGGGTGATCGCGCCGCGCACACCGGCGAAGGACGTCGCCGCGACCAGTCGCCAGTTGGGGCTGCGCATCGCCACCACGCCTTCGCGCTTGCGCAGGATGGTCAGCCGCAGCGAGGTCCACACCCAGGCGAAGCGCAGCGCCGCCAGCCCGGCGACGATCGCCACGACATAGATTGCCAGCCACCAGGGCGAGGCATGGCCGGTCAGCAGCACGGTCCGCTTGGCGCCGGCGACGATACCGGGCAGTTGCTCGCCCAGCAGCACGAAGATGACGCCGTTCAGCGTGAACTGGAGCGTGTCCCACACCGAGTTCCGGCGCATGCGAGTGACTGCCATCGCCTGGCGCGAGATTTCGGCGAAAGTCATGGTCACGCCCGCCGCCACGGCAGCCAGGATGCCCGATGCATGGAGATGTTCGGCGAGCAGATAGGAGCCGAAGGGAATCAGCAGGCTGACGAGGATCTGCGAGCCGGTATCCTCGCCCCAGCGCCGCGTGACCCATGCCTTGGCGCGCGAGACCGCGAGCGTGACCAGCACGCCGATCGCGAGCCCGGCGCCGGCCACCCAGAAGAAGGTCAGTGCGGCCTGCCCGGCGGAGAAGGTGCCGGTCAGCGCGGCAGCGACGGCGAAGCGCAGGCAGACCAGGCCGGACGCGTCGTTGAGCAGCGACTCGCCTTCCAGGATGTGCATCATGCGCTTCGGGATGGGCACGCGCGCGGCGATCGCCGACACGGCGATCGGATCGGTGGGCGAAATCACCGCGGCGAGCGCGAACGCCACTGCGAGCGGCATCGCGGGGATCATCCAGTGGATGAGCAGCCCCATGCCGATCACGGTCAGCAGCACCAGCCCGAGCGCCAGCTCGACGACGGTGGAGAGGTCCTTGAACAGCTCGTCCTTGGGGATACGCCAGCCGTCGAAGAACAGGAGCGGCGGCAGAAACAGGAACATGAACAGCTCGGGGTCGAGCTCGACGCGATGCGAGGTGGACAGGCCGATCGCGGCGCCCAGCAGGATCTGCACCAGCGGCGTGGGCACGCCGAACGGAAGCATCCGCGCGACTGCGCCGCTGACGACGACGGCGAGCAGCAGGAACAGGATGATCGAAACGGTTTCCACGGCTCTGCCTCGTTCTGCGCAGCCTGGCGGCCGCGGCTGGGATCATGTTCCGGCACGGGCCGGAGATGTTGCGGGAATTCAGCTCGCGCTGGCGAGGCGATAGCCGACTCCGGGCTCGGTCGCGAGCAGCCGGGGATCACTCGGATCCTCCTCGATCTTCTGGCGGAGCAGGCCGATATAGACGCGCAGATACTGGCTGTCGGCGGTATCGCTGCCCCAGCCCACGGCGAGCAGCCGCTTGTGGGTCACCACCTGGCCGGCGCTGAGCGCCAGCGTCCGCAGCAGCTCATATTCCTTGGGGGAGAGCTTCACGACATCGCCCGCCAGCGACACGCGCCGTGCCTGGAAGTCGATCTCCAGCGGGCCGCTGCGATAGGTGGCGGGCGTGTTCTTCAGGCTCGAGCTGCGCCGGATCGCCGCGCGGATGCGGGCCATCAGCTCGCCGATCTCGAACGGCTTGTTCACATAATCGTCGGCACCCTGGTCGAGCGCGGCGATCTTCTCCGCTTCCTGGTGGCGCGCGGAGATGACGATGATCGGCACTTCGCTCGTCGCGCGCAGGGCGCGAATGACGTCCTTGCCGTCGATGTCGGGCAGGCCGAGGTCGAGCAGCACCACTTCGGGCTTCATGTCCTCGGCCATGCGCAGCGCGGGCACGCCGCCGGAGGCGACGGCGACGCTATAGCCTTCGGCGCCCAGCACCGGCTCGAGCACGGCGATCAGCGCGGGCTCGTCGTCGACGAGGAGGATGTTGGTCATGCTTGCATAGCCTTGGCGAGCGGGAGTCGGATGATGATGCGGGTGCCGCGGCCGTCGAGCCCGGGGATGGTCGCGTGGATGGTGCCGCCCAATGCTTCGACGAACCCCTTGGCGATCGCCAGGCCCAGGCCGCTGCCGCGCCCGGTCGCGTCTGGCCGGCCGGCGCGATAGAAGCGCTCGAACACCCGGTGGAGCGCGTGCTCCGGGATGCCCTGGCCGCTGTCGGCTATGTCGATCCGGCAGGCGCCGTCCTCCGCGGCGATGGCGATCTCCACTCGTGCGCCCTCGTCGCTGTAGAGGATCGCATTGTCCAGGATGTTGAGCAGCACCAGCTCGAACAGGGCGGGGTTGGCGGCGACCGGCAGATCCGGATCCGGCGCATGCAACGTCACTTGCCGCCCGCTCGCGCGCGGCCGGATCCGGTGCAGCGCCGCGCCCGCCATTTCGGCTGCGCCCAGGATCTGCAGCGGCTGCGCGATGCCGCCCGCTTCCATCCGGCTCATCTCGAGCAGGTTCGCCGTATAGCGATTGAGGCGCTCGCACTCGTCAACCACGCCGCGCAGCAGGCGTGCGGAAGTCTCGGCATCGAGCTTCTCGCCATAGGCGATCAGGCTCGATGCCGATGCGCTGATCGCCGTGAGGGGCGTGCGGAAGTCATGGCTGACTGAAGCGAGCAGTGCGCTCTTCAGTTCCTCGGCACGCGCCAGGGCGCTGCGCTCGGTGATCCGTTCGGACAGCGCTGCGCGTTCGAGGGCCAGGGCGACCATGTTGGCGACTGCATCGATGAAGGCCGGCTCGACCTTTCCCGGCCGCAGCGGTTCGAGCACTAGGACGGTGACCGGCACGTCGGCGAGTTCGAGACGCCGGCCGATCAGCGGGCTGTCCCCGGGCGCCTGGGGATCTTGGGCGATCCGCTGCGCGAAATCGTGCCAGTCCGCTTCGCGGGGCAAGGCCGATAGGCAGCGCAGCGCCCCGTCATCGGCGCGGAAGAGTGTCGCGCGGGCGCCGAGGATGCGGTGCACCGCCCGCTCCACGGTGGCGACGACGTCGGAAGGGCGCGGGGCGGCTTGGAGTTCCTGGCTCAGCGCCAGCAGGCTGTTGAGCTGGAGGTTGCTCGATCGGGCCGCCAGGGCATGATCCTTGAGCTGGCCGGCGAGCACCCCCGACACCAGGGCGCACAGGTTGAACACGACAAGCGGCGCGAGGTCGCTGCCCGTCGCGATCCGGAAAGTGAGCGCCGGCTCGGTCAGGTAGAAATTGTAGATCAGGAACGCCGCGAGTGCGGCGATCAGCGCCGCGGCGAGCCCGCTCAGCGCACCCGCCACCGTGATGCCGAGCACGAACACCAGCGCCGCGGCGACTTCGCCCAGTGGATGTACGGCGAACGCGGCTATCGCGGAGAGCGTGAGGACGATCGCGGTGCGGAGCAGGCCGGCGCGATCGAGATGCAGCCGTGCCGTCAGGAAGCCGATGAGGGGATTTGGTCGTCCGGTCGTCATCGAGCTCCAGGTGCTTGCCGGCGGCTGGTCCGGGCGGCGGGCTGGGGCCGGGAGCCCATGGTGCCCGCCGCCGCGGTGGGAACGCGCGCCTCTTTTGGGGGGAGGCCTGCATGAGGGGGTGCAAAAGCGCGCTCTCGTGGAATGCCTATGGCCGTGGCCGGCCCCGGTCCATGCATAAAAAACCTATAGTAACGCCCGTTCGCCAAGCTTCTCTAGGGATGTTTCCGGAACATTTCTTGGAGAAGTTATGCGTAGGGAACTGATGCTGGCGGTGGTGATGGGCGCGGTGGCCCTTGGCGGCTGCACCAAGCGGACGAACCCCGGCAACGTCTCGGACGTGCCGAGCGCCGGTGGCGGCGAACCCTATGTCGAGAATGGCGAGGATCCCGCGCTGGCGCGGTTGCAGGCGGACCTGGTGGCGAACGCGGGGAGCGACCGTGTCTTCTTCACCTTCGATGCGTTCAGCCTCTCGCCCGAAGCTCGCGCCACGCTGACGCGCCAGGCGCAATGGCTGCGCCAGCATCCGCGCGTGGGCTTCCTGGTCGAGGGCCATGCCGACGAACGCGGCACCCGCGAGTATAATCTGGCGCTGGGCGACCGCCGTGCGCGCGCCGCGGCCGATTTCCTGGCGCTGCAAGGCATCGCGCCGAACCGGATCACGACCATTTCCTACGGCAAGGAACGCCCCGAGGCGCTCGGCTCCGACGAAGCTTCGCACGCGCAGAATCGGCGTGCCGTGTCAGTCGTCATTCATCTACCGTAATGAATATGGTGGCCGCCTGGGGAGCGTCATCGTTCCCCACTGCGTCCCATGCTATTCGACTGTCCACGATGAAGATGTCACGCGTCACCCATGGCCGCGCAGATGCGCCAGCTTCCCAGGCCGGGCGCCCTGTCCTCATCCGCGCGATGGGGCCGTCCGATACGGCCTTGTGCGAGCCGAATACGACGAATCCGGCCAATGACGCGATGGCTGCCGCGGGCATGCGGATCGCGCTCTTCTCCGGCAACTACAATTGCGTGCGCGACGGCGCCAATCGCGCGCTCAACCGGCTCGTCGATCACCTGCTTGCGCGGGGGGCGGCCGTGCGCGTCTATTCGCCGACGATCGCCGATCCGGCCTTTGCACCCGCCGGGGATCTGGTGTCGGTTCCGTCGGTGCCCATTCCCGGTCGCAGCGAGTTCCGCGTGGCGCTCGGCCTGCCCGGTTCGGTGCGTGCCGATGTCGAGCGCTTCGCGCCGAACATCGTGCACGTCTCCGCGCCCGATCTGCTCGGTACCGGCGCGCAGAAGCTGGCACGCGGCCTGGGCGTGCCGGTGGTGGCCAGTCTCCACACTCGGTTCGAGACCTATTTCGACTATTATGGCCTGGGCGCCCTGCGGCATTGGGGCGAGCGCCGGTTGCGGCGCTTCTACCGGGCGAGCGACTGCGTCCTGGCGCCGAACGCAGACTCGGCCGAGAGTCTGGCGGCGATGGGCGTGCCGGACGAGGACATCGCGATCTGGGGCCGCGGCGTCGATCCCGCCGCCTTCTCGCCCGCATTGCGCGACCTGGGCTGGCGGCGTGGCCTGGGGTATCGCGACGACGAGATCGTGCCGATCTTCTTCGGCCGGCTGGTCGTCGAGAAGGGGATTGCGACTTTCGCCGATACCATCCAGGCGCTGCGCGAACGCGGCTATCCGCTTCGCCCGCTGATCGTCGGCGCAGGCCCGGCCGAAGCGCGTTTCCGGGCATTGCTGCCCGACGCGGTCTTCGCCGGCCATCTCGACGGCCGGGCGCTGGGCCGCGCGGTGGCGAGCGCCGATATCCTGATCAACCCCAGCATGACCGAGGCGTTCGGCAATGTGAATCTGGAGGCGATGGCTTCCGGCCTCGCCGTCGTCAGCGCCGATGCGGGCAGCGCCCGGGCGCTCATCGTCTCCGGCAGGTCCGGCCTGCTGACGCCGCCGGTAGCGTCAGCCCTTGCCGACGCCGTGGCGCAATTGGTCGAGCGCCCCGACCTCAGATTCGCGATGGCGGCGGCGGCACATGCCGAAGCGCGGGGCTATCGCTGGTCCGAGATTCTGGACAAGGTGGTTGCCAGTTATGCGGATCTGCTCGGCCGGCGACGCCGGGCAAGCGCCGCCGCATAGGCGATCTCCGGCCCGGCCGGCGATGTCTGACCGCCGGCCGGTCAAGCGGTCAGTTCGATTTCGCCGTGCCTTCCCAGGCGGGCGTGGGCTTGCGATAATCGAGCGCCGGCGCCCGCTTGCCCAGCAGCGCATCATATCGGAACGCCGGACCCCGCGCCTTGTCGAGCTCGGCCTTCGCTGTCGCCAGCGTCTCAGGGCTCAGCAACAGATCCGCGGCCGTCAGCGCGATCGTCTTGGCCGCCACCGCGGCGCCCTTGATCCCGATCGACGAGCCGGACGCCGCCACTGCCTGCCAGCTGTGCGCCGGTGTGCCGGGAACCCAGGTGGCGGTGCTGAGGCCGATCGTCGGCACCGTCCAGCTGATGTCGGACACGTCGGTCGAGCCGCCACCGTCGGGGCCGCGCTCGCGCGAGCTGGTCTGCGTCACCGAATCGAGCGGCTTTTGCGTCGGCAGGCTCTTCTGCAGTTCGGTCGCCCAGGCGATCTCCTCGGGTGTCCATTTCTCGCCGCCCACGGCGTCGAGGTTGCGGCTCATCACCTTGGCCAGGGTCTCGCTCGCGAGCATCGAATAGACGCCGCCGGTGATCTCGTGGTCGACCGTCGTGCCCGTCGCCATCGCCGAGCCTTCGGCCGCCTTGACCACGCGAGCCCAGACGTCGCGCACGATCACGGGATCGACGTTGCGGACATAATAATAGCTCTCGGCGAAATCGGGCACGACGTTCGGCGCCTCGCCGCCCGCGGTGATGATGTTGTGGATGCGCGTCGAGGACGGAACATGCTCGCGCATGAAGTTCACCGCGACGTCCATCACTTCGACGCCGTCCAGGGCCGAGCGCCCCTTGTCGGGCGATGCCGCCGCATGGGCGCTGATGCCATGGAAGCGGAACTTGCCCGAGATGTTCGCCATGCTCTTGCCGGTCGAGACGCCGTTCGCATCGCCGGGATGCCAGTGGAGCACTGCCGAGACATCGTCGAACAGGCCGGCGCGGACGAGATAGACCTTGCCCGAGCCGCCTTCCTCGGCGGGCGAGCCATAGACGCGCAACTCGCCCTGCACCTTGTTGGCGATCATCCATTCCCGGATCGCAATGGCCGCCTCGACGCTCGCCGCGCCGAACAAATTGTGGCCGCAGCCATGGCCGGCTGCCTTGCCCGGGATCGCGGTCTTGGTCGGCGCGGTGGTCTGGGCGAGGCCGGGCAGGGCGTCATATTCGGCGAGGATGCCGATCACCGGCCCCGAGCCCTGCTTGAAGCTGGCGACGAAGGCGGTCGGCATGCCGGCGACGCCCGGGGTGACGGCGAAGCCGGCCTTTTTCAGCCGTGCCTGGAGCAGCGCCGACGACTTGTTCTCCTGATAGCCGACTTCGGACCAGCCCCAGATCGCCTTGGCGCTGCTCTCCAGGTCGGGTGCGCGCTTGTCGATGCCGGCGAGCATGGCGCTGCGCTGGGCCTCGGGCACGCCCTGCGCCTGGGCCGAAAGCGGCGCGAGCGCGGCGGCGAGCAGCAGCGCGGTCTTGATCCTCATCTCGTGCACTCTCCTATGTTCTATTTGGCGCCGATGGCCGCGGCGTCGGGCCGGCGCGTGTCCGCCGATCCCAGGAACCTGTCGCCCTCGACCATGATCGACTGGACCGAGCCCATGGTGTTCGACGGGCGCACCTTGTGCCCCTTCGCCTCGAGCAGGGGAATGATGTCCGGCGAGAAACCCTCTTCCAGCTCGAGCGGGCCGTCGCCGCCCGACTGGTTGATCCGCGGGCGCTCGGCGGCCTCGGCGACGTTCAGGCGGTGATCGATGACGTTGGAGAGCATCTGCACCATGGTCGCGATGATGTAGCCGCCGCCGGGCGTGCCGGTGACGAGCCAGGGCTTGTCGCCCTTGAACACGATCATCGGCGTGATCGTCGAGCCCACGCGCTTGCCGGGGACCGGCTGGGTCGCCTTCCACTCCTCGCCGCGACGGCCCCAGGCAAGGTTGCCCAGCGAGTTGTTGAGCAGGATGCCGGTGCCCGGCGCCACGACGTGCGCGCCATAGGAAGCGGAGAGGGTGTAGGTGTTGCTGACGGCGTTGCCCGCCGCATCCACGACCGAGAAGTGCGTGGTGTCCTTGCTCTCGTAGGGATAGGGATTGCCGTCGGGCAGGGTCCTGGCGTCGAGCGAGCCGTCGCCACGGATCAGCTTCGCGCGCTCGGCCGCATAGTCCTTGCTGGCCAGTCCCTTGGCGGGGGTGCGCCAGTCCGGCCCACCGCCGACCAGGCGGCGGTCCGACCAGACGATCTTCAGTGTCTCGGCCAGCAGATGGAGGTTGGCGACGCTGCCCCAGCGCTGCTCGCGGACGGGGAAGCGCTCGAGGATGTTCATCGCTTCGGCGACGCTCACGCCGGAAGCGGTGGGCGGCATATACGCGATCGGCAGCCCGCGATAGCTCGACCAGATCGGCTCGGAGATCACCGGCTGATAATCGGCCAGGTCCTTCTCGTCGATCACGCCGCCGCCGGTCTTCATCCCCGCGGCGATCTTCTGCGCGATGGCGCCGGTGTAAAAGCCGTCGCGGCCCCTGGCGGCGATGATCTGGAGGCTTGCCGCGAGATCAGGCTGTTTCCAGCGCTCGCCCGGCGCATAGGCGCTGCCGTCCGGCTTGAAGAAGACGGCGAGCGCGGCGGCATCGTCGTGCATCGCCTTCTTCTGGTCGGCATTGGCCTGGGCCTCGTCGTCCGACAGGATCACGCCGTCGCGGGCCATCGCGATGGCAGGCGCGATCAGCGTGCCCCAGGGCAGCGAGCCGAAGCGCTTGTGCGCTTCCCACAGGCCGGCGACCGTGCCGGGGATGGCGACGCCCTTCATCGAATAGCTCTTGGCGGGGTCCATCCTGCCGTTGGCGCCCAGCAGCAGTTCGGAGGTCGTGTTGCGCGACGCCTGGCCGTAATAGTCGATCGCGATGGTCTGGGCGGGCTTGCCGTCCTTCGGGGCCATGTGAATCAGCATATAGCCGCCGCCACCGACATTGCCGGCGCGGGGCAGCGTCACCGCCAGCGCGAAAGCCGTGGCGATCGCGGCATCGACTGCGTTGCCGCCCTTGCGCAGGATCGCAGCGCCGACGTCCGCCGCGATCCTGTTCTGGCTCACGACCATGCCGCCGCGTCCGATCACGGGCTTGTGGATCTGGTCATAGGCGACGATGTCGCCGCCGGAGACGCGCTGCGTAGCGGGCGCCTCCGGCGCTTCCTGGGCGATGGCCGGCGTCGCGAGCGACGCCAGCGCCAGGGCGAGGGCGATCCGCATCAGAAGCTCGCCCGCATGTTGGCGTACCAGTAGCGGCCATAGGGACTGTAGAGCGAGCCGAGGAAGCCGTTCGAGCTGAGCGGCGGCGATTCGTTGGTGAGGTTGCGGACGCCGATGCGCAGGCGATAGCGGCCGCCATTGTCGCGCTTGCCGATCGTGACCTGGCCATAGAGGTTGAAGGTCATCCGATCCTCGATCAGCCAGGCGGCGCCGGCCGAATCGATCAGGCCGGTATCCTGGACGTCGCTCGTATATTGGGTGAAGCCGCCGATCTGGAACGGGCCCTTCTCCCAGGTGATCGAGCCGGTGACCTTCCAGCGCGGCTTGCCGTTCTGGCGCACCAGGTCGCCCGCATCGGCGATGTTGGTGCCGGCGTTGATCGTCCCCGCCGCACGTGCGGCGATCAGGTTCTGGATCGGCGGCGAAGGTTCGAGGAAGAACTTGTCGAGATAGGCGGCGTTCGCGTTCAGGCTGATCTTGCCCGCGCCGAAATCGGGCAGCCGCCAGTTGAAGCCGAGATCGACGCCCGCGGCCTCCTGCGGCAGCAGGTTGACGTATTTGTCTTTGACGTAGAGCACGCGGCCGACCGGCGCCAGGCCCGTGCCGGCGAACAGGGCATTGTCCTCCGCCGTCGGCGCGGCGCGGATGACATTGGGGTCGCTCGATCCCTGCACGCGCAGCAGATAGTCGTTGATCAGCGCATTGCCCTCGCCGAACAGGCCGACGATGCCCTTCTGGCTGACATGCCAGTAATCGGCGGTGAAGGTCATCCGGCCGACCGCGGCATCGAGGAAGTGCGGCTCGAGCACGACGCCGACCGTCCAGGTCTTGGACTGTTCGGGCTTCAGGTCGGGATTGCCGGAGCGCCGCGCGGTGGTGGCGAAGCCCTGCGAGCAATTGGCGAAGCTGCTGATGCGGAGCGGGTTCGGCGTGACGCCATCGGCCAGGAACGGCGGCTGGCGCAGTTGCGCCTCGCAGCGGACCCAGTCGGTGCGGGTGTTCGAGCGGGTGACCATCGTCGCGTTGATCTGCTCGAGGTTCGGTGCCTTGAAGCCTTCGGCATAGGAGCCGCGCAGGCGCAGGCCGCGCACGATGTCCCAGGCGGCCGCGATCTTCGGCTTGGCGACCGAGCCGACGTCCGAATAATGCTCGAAGCGGCCGGCGAGCTGGAGCTCGATGTTGCGGACCAGCGGGATGTGCATGTCCGGCGATATCACCGGCACCGCCAGCTCGAGATAGGCGGCGGCGACGGTGCGCCGGCCGCTGGTGTCGGGCGAGGGGCTGGTGCCGACCAGGTCCGATCCGTTGACCGCGCCGGTGATCGAATCGGTGAACTGGATCGTCCCGTCGACGCGCGGATCGCGGTCGTCGCGCTGGGTCTCGCGGCGCACTTCGCCGCCGATCGCGATGCCGACATTGCCGCCGGGCAGGCGGAGCAGGTCGGTGGTCGAGCCCTTGATGTCCCACATCGCCAGCGTCGACTGGCTGACGCGCGTGGTCTTGATCTTGATCGCGTTGATCGCCGCGAGGCTGCTCGGCGTGTTGTCGGCGCCGCTCGGCGGCGTGATGCCGCTGCCGTTGAACGGGTTGTAGGCGTCCGGCGTGGTCAGGTTGATCTGGCGCTGGAGCAGCGTCTGGCTGATCCCGTCGGACGTGTCGCGCACCCGCGCTTCCGAATAGAGCGCGGCGCTCTCCCATTCGAAGCCGAGCGCCTTGAACCGCAGGCCGCCGAGCAGGCGATACTGGGTGTTGAGCACGTCGACATGGTTGGGGCCGACATCGGCGAAATTATAGCTCGACAGCGTGATTGCCTGGCCGGTGGCCGCGGCGTTGATGCCGGGCAAGCGGTTGGGGCTGCCGACCGGGCCGAACGGGTTGTAATAGGCATTGGCGGCGATCGTCAGCGGGCCCGAGGAGAGCGTGCCGCTCGATGCCTGGATGCTGTTGCTCTGGCCGTTGTAATAGCCGGCCTCGCCGAACAGCTCGACGCCGCCGCCCAGCTCGTAATGGCCGTTCAGGAACAGGTTGATGCGGCGAATATTGGGCGTGACGTTGGTGTTGAAGGCGAGCGGCGCATCGAAGCGCAGCTCGCGGATCGCCGCGGCCGAGCTGGTGCCGGTGGCGACGCAGTTGGTGCCGCCGATCGTGCCCGCGCCGCCGGCCGCGCAGCCGGCGAAGCTGGTGGGCTGGATGTGGAACTGGCCCGAGGTATTGGTGAGCGCGGTCGTGCCCTGGCGCACCACCACATTGCCCACCGTCTGGAACGAGCCCCAGGGCGTGATCGTCGAGCGGCCGTCGAGCGAGGTCGCGCCCTCGAAACGGGTACCGACGAAGAGCGGACGATTGTCGTTCGAACGCGTATAGTCGAAGTCGCTTGCGACCACGCCGTCGCGCTTGTCGTAGCTCGCGAACAGCGTGATGTTGCCGCGATCGCCCAGATTGCGGCCGGCGAGCAGATGGGTGTTGGTCTCGAACAGGCGAGAGCCTTGGCCCCAGCCGACCTGACCCTCCAGCTCCACGCCGCTATAGTCGGTCTTGAGCACGGTGTTGACCACGCCGGCGACCGCGTCCGAGCCATAGATCGCCGCGGCGCCGTCGCGCAGCACTTCCATGCGCTCCAGCCCGAAGACGGGGATCGCGTTGGTGTTGACCGTCAGCACCGGCACCAGATTGTCGTCGGCGCGGCTCGTGGGGTGATTGACCACGCGGCGGCCGTTGAGCAGCACCAGCGTGTTGCCGACGCCGAGGTTGCGCAGGTTGATCGAGCCCACGTCGCCGCGCGCCGAGTTGGAGCTGTTCGGCAGATAGGAGCTGTTGAAGCTGACGTCGCCGAGCTGCGGGATCGAGCGGAACAGTTCGTCGCCCGACGTCGCGCCGGTCGCGCCGATCTGCGCTTCGTCGACCACCGTCACCGGCAGGGCGGCGGTCACCTTGCTGCCGCGGATCTGCGAGCCGACCACCACGATCTCGGGCGGGGGCGCTTCGTCACCGTTCACGGCCTGCTCGACGCTGGCGGTCTCGGCCGCTGCCTGCTGGTCGCCGGTCGGCGCGGGGGCAGGGCTGTCCTGATAGAGCGCGACAGGGCGGGCCGCCGGCTGGGCGTCGCCGCGTGGCATCACGCGCACGCTGTTCGGGCCGGTGAAGCGATAGGTGTAGCGGCTGTTGCCGAGCAGCAGCTCGAGAGCGTCGCGGATCGTGTATCGGCCGTCGAGCCGCGGCGCCTTGATCCGGGCGATCGCCGGATCGGTGAAGACCAGCTGCACCCCCGTCTGCTGGGCGACCTGCATCAGCGCGCTGTCGAGGCTTCCGCCCGAGAAATGGATCTCGTGGCGCACAGCCTCGCGCGCCTGCGCGGCGGCGGGAACGGCGACGAAGGCGGCAACGGTGGCGAGAAGCAGTTGGCGTGTGTTCATGGATATCGACCCCCCTGAATCGATGCCTGGACGCGGCAATCATGGTTTATGACGCTGGGGGTCCCCACACGCGAACCAAATTGGACTAAATTTTTTTCGGGTGTTGCGTCCTTGCAAGGTTCGCCTTTGCCGTAACCGCGCGTCATGGCAGGAGGAATATGCGCTGGTGCGCGACAGGGAGGTATGGGCTTGGCCGCCGGACGACCAGAGATGCAGGCGGCTTCGGAGTCGGAGGACGGCGCGTTCGATTCCTATCGCGCGGCGCTGCGCGCGTTCGTCGCGCGCCGGGTCGACGATGCGGCTGAAGTCGAGGATCTGGTGCAGGAAGCCTGTGCCCGGCTCGTCGCGAGCGCGCGCGAGCGGACCGTGGACGAGCCCCAGGCCTATCTCTTCCGCATCGCCGCCAATCTGATTGCCGATCGGCACCGCCGTGCGCTGCCGGTCGTGCCGCTGGGCCCCGAGATCCATCCGCCGGTGCGGCCGTCGCAGGAAGACCGGCGCTGCGTCGCCGATCTCCAGGCAGCGCTCGAAGCGGCGCTGGAAGAATTGTCGCCCCGCTGCCGGGAAGTGTTCGTGATGCGGCGCTTCGACGAGCGCGGCACCGGCGAGATCGCCCGCGAGCTCGGCATTTCCCCGCGCATGGTGCAGAAGCACCTCAACCACGCAGTCGCGCATCTCTATGACCGGCTCGCGCATCTGATGGAGCGCGGCGCATGAGCGAACGCAATCTCGGCAAGCGCGCGCCCGCGGTGTTCGACGCGTTCCTGGACGGGCGGGATGCCGATCTCCATCCGGCGGACCGGGCCGAGGCCTCGGCTTTCTGGAATTGGCTCGGCGAGTTCGAGCGCCCCGGCGCGGCACCGGTGCGGCAGCGGCCCGCCTGGCTGGGCCGGGCAGCGGCGGGGATCGCCGCGCTGGCGGTGGTCGGCGGCACCTTCTGGCTGTCGCATCCGCGGACCGCGCGGGAAACGGTGCAGAGCGTCGCGACCGGCCATGCCGAGCGTCGGCGGATCGCGTTCAGCGACGGATCGGTGGTGACCCTGGCGGCGGACAGCCGAGTCGACGTCGCCTATGCGCCGCGCGAGCGCCGGCTGCGGCTGGTGGCCGGGGAGGCGCTGTTCAAGGTGGCGCACGACAAGAGCCGCCCCTTTGTCGTCGAGACCCGGCACGGCGAGGTCGTCGCCGTCGGCACGATGTTCGATGTGAGCGTGGGCAAGGGCGAGGCCAAGGTGACTGTCGTCGAGGGCGTGGTGCGTGTCGCCCTGTCCGAGCCGGGGCGGCGAGGCAGTGCGGAGCCCATCGAGAAGCTGGCGCACAAGGGCGAGCGCCTGTCGTTCGGCATCGCCAAGGGCATGGGCGGCGACACGGGCTTCATCCGGCAGGCGGCCGATATCGATGCCGACAGCGCCGTTGCCTGGACGCGCGGGCGGCTGGTCTTCCGGGGCGAGCCGCTGAGCGAAGTCATCGAAGAGGTGAACCGCTATGCGAAGGACCGCCTGATATTGACCGATCCGCGCGCTGGATCGGTGCGCGTCTATGGCGTGGTCAACCAGGGGGATACGGCCGCGATCCGCGATCTCATCGCCAATCCGGGCGCGGTCGCCATCGAATCCCGCCAGCGCTGACCGGTCGTCAGCGCTGGAGTTTGGTCGCGAGGATGACCGAGGAAGTGGTGCGCTCCACCCCTTCCATCGCTCCGATCGCATCGAGCAGGTCGTTCAGCCGGTTGACGTGCGGTGCCTCGATGACGGCGATCAGGTCATATTCGCCGGAGATCGCATAGAGCCCGGCCACCGCCGGCATCGTCATCAGCTGGTCGATCGTCGCCTGCGTGGCCTTGGGATAGAGCTTCACCATCACATGGGCGCGGATGAGGCTGCGGTCATAGTCCTCGCCCAGGCGCACCGTGTATCCGACGATCGTGCCCTGCCGCTCGAGCCGCTCGATGCTGCTGTAGATCGCGGTGCGGGAGACGCCCAGCGCCGTGGCCAGTTCGGAGACGTTGCGCCGGGCATCCTCGCGCAGCAGCGCGAGGATCCGGGGATCGATTTCTTCGGACCGCAGCGTCATTTCGGCTCCGGCGCTCCGATCAGCTTGCCCCCGGCGACGCGCGCCACACCGCCGAAGGCGGGCCGGGTGACCTGGAGCGTGTTCAGGTCCAGCGCGCCATCGGGGGCGATCCCGGTGACCTGCACGCTGTTCCAGTCGAGTGGCTTGCCGGGGCGGAGGCGCGGGGCGCCGCGCGGCTGGACCAGCCAGGCATGGCCGCCCGGCGGGGCGTGGAGCTTCGCGCTGCCATCCGCCTCGACGCAGAGCGCGGCGCCCTCGTCGACGCCCAGGCCCACTGCGCGAGGGTCGTGCAGCCGGGCCTTGGCGACGAACGCCACGAGCCGGCCGAGCCGGTCGCGCTTGGCGAAGTGCGTGTCGGTTACGATATGGCCCATGCGCGGCAGGTGCAGGAAGCCGGTGACCAGAGTCACTGCCGCCCCGCCGGGATCGGCGAGTGCCGCCGGGCTGTCGATGCTGCCGCCGTCCATGGCGCCATAAGCGGTGCCGCCCAGGATCGCGAGACCGGCGCTGGTGCCGCCGAGCGGACGCCCCTTGCGGACATGTGCGTCGAGCGCGCGGGCGATGGGGGTGTCCTTCCAGTAGCGGACGTAATTGGCCTGGTCGCCGCCCGCGATGAAGATGCCGTCGGCGCGGGCGAGGATGTCGAGCACGCGCGTATCGTTCGCCGCCGCCCGGCTGTGGAAGACGATCGTCTGGACCGAAGCGACGCCGCCGACCTGACGGTAGATCTCCTCGCCGGCCTGGCCCTCGCCCGAGGCGCGCAGCACGACGATATGGCCGTGCCCGGCCCGCTCGGCGAACCAGCGGAAGGCGCCGTAGTCCCAGTCGCCGCCGCCCACGAGCATCAGGGCCGGCGCGGTCGCGCCGCGCCGCGCCGCGGCAAGGTCGCCGACCGCATAATAGCTGTAGCTCCCGTCCGGTCGGGCCGGTGCCGCCGCCGGCGCGAGGAGGGCGAGGACGGCCAGCGCGAGGCGCAACAGTGTCTTCAAGGCCATAGTCCTTTTCAATTCGTTCGTATGTTATGCCCAAACTGCATTTTTATTGTTTCATTTTGATCACTCTCGTTATCAATATGTCACAAATGCAAAGGGGGGTCGATATATGCGGTACATGAAGTTCGCAGCGCTGGCGCTGGCGGGAACGAGCCTGATCGCAATCCCGGTCGCGGCGATGGCGCAGGCGGCGTCCAGCGACCAGACCGTGCCGGCGGCCGGCCAGGAAGCGAGCCAGGGCGAGGGGCAGATCGTCGTGCTCGGCTCGCGCATCCCGCGCATCCAGGGCGAGGGCCCCGCGCCGGTGACGACGATCACGGCCGACGACATCCTGCGCAGCGGCTATCAGAGCGTACCCGACGTGTTGCGCGCGATCACCCAGAATGGCGGCGAGACACAGAGCCAGCAGAGCTTCTCCGGCGCCGACTTCACGCCCGGCGCGCAGCAGGTCGATCTGCGCGGGCTCGGCCCCAACCACACGCTGGTGCTGGTCAACGGCCGCCGCATCGCCGACTTCCCGCTGCCCTTCAAGGGCAACGGCAATTTCACCGACATCTCGAACATCCCGGTGGGGCTGATCGAGCGAGTCGAGATATTGAGCGGCAGCGCCTCGGCGATCTACGGATCCGACGCGATCTCGGGCGTGGTCAATTTCCAGCTCAAGTCCAAGCCCGACGGCACCCGCATCGACTATCGCTACGGCGCCACCGAGCATGGCGGCGGATCGTCGCAGCGGCTGAGCCTCACCACGGGCTGGGAGACCGGCGGCTTTCACGGCGTGATCGGCATCGAGCTGCTCGATCAGCGGCCGCTGTGGCAATATCAGCGCAAGCTGCAGGATTCGACCGCCGACGATCCCACCGGCGCCCCGCTGGCGCGCCGCACTTTCCTGCGCGCCGACGAATATCTCTATTACATCAATCCCGGCAAGGCGACGTGCGACCGGCTGTCGTCGCTCAATCGCGGCACCACTTATTATGCCGCGCGTCCGAGGCGCGATACCATCTCCGGCGACGGCTATTTCTGCGGCAGCAATGCGTCGGTCGCCTATGGCACGATGCTCTCGAAGCGGCAATCGGCCAGCGGCTTCGGTACGATGGGCTATGCGCTGAGCGATCATGCCGAGCTGTTCCTCGACTTCCAGGCCAGCTATTCCAACCTCAAGCTGTTCCGCGACGTGCTGTCCTGGTCGTACGTCGCGCCCGACGGGAACGAGGAAGGCACTTTCTACAATCCCAATTACCTGGCCCCCGGCGACACCGACAGCGGCGACCAGCTCGACAATTGGACCCGCCAATTCACGCCCGAGGAAATGGGCGGGTTCGACGTGGGCATGACCCGCAACCGCTCGTTCAGCTACAACGTCACGCCCGGCGTGAAGGGCAGCTTCGGCGGCACCTGGAACTATGAGTTCAGCCTCAACCACGCCGAATACAGCGCGCGGATTTCCTTCCCCCAGGTGGTGATCTCCAAGGCCAATGCCTTCTTCCTCGGCCCGCAGGTCGGCGTCGATCCGAACTCGGGCTATGCCCAGTTCAACGCCAATCCGACGCGGCTCTACACGCCGCTGACGCCGGCCGAGTATCGCTCGATCACCGCCGATTCGATCTACCGGCCCAAATCCTGGGTCAACAACGTCGCCGCCACGGTGAACAATACCGAGCTGTTCCGCCTGCCCGGCGGCCCGGTCGGCTTCGCGGTGAGCGCCGAAGTGGGGAACCAGGGCTATGACCTGAAGCCCGATCCGCTCGCGCTGACCCAATATTATGTCGGGCTGGTCGATTCGGACGGGAAGGGGACGCGCCAGCACTGGGGCGCCGGCGGCGAGCTGCGCATCCCGGCCTTCTCCTTCCTCGAGCTCGATGCCGCGGCGCGCTACGATCATTACAGCTTCGCCGGCAACGGCTTCGGCAAGTTCACCTATAATCTCGGCGCAGTGGTGCGGCCGACCAAGTCGCTGATGCTCCGCAGCGCCTATGGCACCGGCTTCCGCGCGCCGGATCTCAACTATGTCTTCCGCGGGCCCGGCAACACCCATCCCTCCGGCACCGATTATTATCTCTGCCGCAGGGACGAGCCGGGCGTCGCCTTGCCGGATTGCAGCTATGCCGATCAGGGCATCGTCTCGCACCGTTCGGGCAACCGGCGGCTGCGGCCGGAGACTTCGACTTCGCTCAATGCGGGCGTGGTGTGGCAGCCGTCGCGGCGCTTCGACGTCTCGGTCGACTATTTCCGCGTCGCGATGAAGAACCAGGTGCTCGACATGAACATCGACAGCATCCTGCGCGACGAAGCCGATTGCCGCCTCGGGCAGACCGCGGCGGGCAGCCCGGTCGACGGCAATTCGCCCACCTGCCTCGACGCGAAGGCGCGCGTGCAGCGCTATGTCGGCGGCGCGCTCGATGGGCAGCTCCAGGGCGTCTTCATCAATCCGATCAACGTGGCGAAGGAGACCACCGACGGCATCGACTTCGCCGCGCATCTCCGTATCCCCACCGCCGGGATCGGCACCTTCGCGCTCTCGGCGAGCTACACCTATGTGCTCAACCACACGATCCGCCAGTATCCGGGCGATCCGGTGGTCGACAAGCTCACCTATGACAGCGGCTACGACATCCCGCGCGACAAGGGCACGGCGAGCCTCAGCTGGGATCTCGGCAAATTCTCGACGACGCTGACCGGGCAGCGCCTGGGCAGGCTGCCCAATTACGACGAGAATGCGTTCATCAAGGAAAGCTATCTCTTCAACCTGTCGGCCCAGTACAACATCACCGATCGCTTCCGCCTGTCGGGCACGATCAACAATCTGTTCGACCAGAATCCGATCAAGGACCGCACCTATGGCGCCTATCCCTATTACGACATCTCGTGGTTCGACGGCGTGGGGCGCAGCTTCTACGTGCAGCTGACCTACAAGATGGGCGGGGCCAAGCTGTGATCCGCATCGCGACCGCCGCCCTGCTGGCCGGGACGCTGCTCGCAAGCGTGCCCGCCGCGGCGCAGGGATTGTCGAAGTCCGAAAAGGTGATCGACCGCACGGTCGATGCCGAGTTCGAGCGCTCGGTGGCGCTGCTCGCCCGGCTGGTCGACCAGAACAGCGGCACGCTGAATCTCCAGGGCGTCACCAGGGTCGGCGAGATGATGCGGGCGGAGCTCGAGCCGCTCGGCTTCGCCGTCAGCTGGAAGCCGATGGACGCCGTCCAGCGCGCCGGCCACCTGATCGCGGTCCATCGCGGCAAGCCGGGCGGCAGGCGCATCCTGTTGATCGGCCATCTCGACACCGTGTTCGAGCCGGGTTCGCCCTTCCAGAAGTTCGTCCGCACCGGCGACAGGGCCGAGGGGCCGGGTGCGGGCGATGACAAGGGCGGCATGGTCGTGATCGTCGCGGCGCTGCGGGCGATGCAGGCGGCGGGCACGCTCAAGGACGCGAATATCGAGATCGTGCTGACCGGCGACGAGGAGGATGCCGGTAGCCCGCAGAGCGTCGCGCGCGCCGATCTGATCGCGGCGGGCAAGCGCGCCGATGTCGCGCTCGATTTCGAAGGGCTGGTCGTCGATGGCGGCAAGGACATGGGCTCGATCGCGCGCCGCTCGGTCACCGACTGGCGGATCACCGCGACCGGCAAGACCGGCCACAGCTCGCTGATCTTCGGCCCGGACTTCGGCGACGGCGCGATCAACGAGCTGGCGCGCATCCTCGCCGCCTTCCGCAAGGAATTGCCCGAGCCGAACCTCACCTTCAACGCCGGGGTGATCGCCGGCGGCGCCAGCGCCTCGATCGACGAGAGCGGCAATGCCCGGGCCGCGGGCAAGACCAACATCATCGCCGCCACCGCCGTGGCCACGGGCGATTTCCGCACGCTTAGCGTGGAGCAGACCGCGCGGGTGCGCGCGAAGATGGAAGCGATCGTCGCGACGCACGCGCCGGGCACCGACGCGCGGATCGAATTCGGCGAAGGCTATCCGGCGATGGCGCCGACCGAAGGGAACAAGGCGCTGCTGGCGGCGCTCAACGGCGTCAACCGCGATCTCGGTCTGGCCGAGATGGCGCCGCTGGATCCGCTCAAGCGCGGCGCCGGGGACATCTCGTTCGTGGCCCATGACGTCGACAGCCTCGCCGGCCTCGGGACTTACAGCACCGGCGATCATGCGCCGGGCGAGACCGTGGACCTTGCGAGCATCCGGCGCCAGGCCAAGCGTGCGGCCATTCTGATCACGCGCCTGGGCGCCGGGCGATCGGCCCGGCGGTGATGCTGCCGCGCTAGAAGCGCTTGCGAAGGGTCAGGCGTATCGTGCGTCCCAGCGGATCGACTTCGTCCCGACTATAGTTGGGCGGCACCGTGCCGTCCGGGCGCGTAACCTGGCGATAGCCCCTGAAGAGATTGCGGACGTCGATCGAGAGCCGCACATTCTTCATCCAGCCGGACGGATCGCCCTTCCGCCGCAGACGATCCGGCTCGACGAAGAAGGACAGGTTGAAGATCGTCGCCGGCTTGAAATCCAGCGAGCCGGTTCCCCCCGGCACGGCGCGGTTTCGCAAATGGGTCGGGCTGCTCCAGGTTCCGTTCAGGCTGGCGCCGATGCCTCGTTTGCCCGCTGTGAGTAGAAGTGACAGCGAATGGCGGGACTGGCTGCCATCGTCGCCGAGCTGATCGATCGCCGGAATGCCGGATCGCGTCAGCACCTCGCTCTTGAGCCGCCAGCGATGATTGATCGACGCGCTGAACTGGAGAGGGTCGCCGCGCAGATTTGGCGATGGCGTACCCGAGCCCGGCCGGCGCGGTGCCGGCAGGCGCAGCGCGATCCCGGATCTCAAGTCCGCGTCGGTATCCCGTTCGAGATTGATGGGGCGCGCGTCGACCGAGATCAGCCGCCCCGCCGGGTCGCGCGTCACACGTTCCGGAAATGCCGCCTCGATGGCGGGAGTCAACTCGGGAAAGGGAATGACGCCACCAGTTGCGACCTGTTCCCGATAGCCCAGGTTCAGCGTCAGCCTCTGATCGCCAAAGGGCCGCAGCTGCACTGCCAGCGAGCGGTTCTCCTGGCGGCCGCGGCCGAGCCGGGGATTGCCTCCGGTGATCCAGATGGCGTCGACGGTCTCCTGCCGGGCATAGTCGAAGATTCGGTTGACGCTGGATATGACCGCTCCGTCGAGCTGCTCGAACGAAGGCGTCGTTTCGCTATGTTCCAGCGACCCGCGAAACTGAAGGACGGGAACGGGAGACCAGGTAACCCCGCCGCTGAACCGGCTTTGCAGCCCGCTGCCCGATTGCACCTGGCCGCCTGCGGACAAGTCGATCGAAAGGTCGCCAAGCGGCCCGCCGCCCCTTCGCGACAGGGGCACGCCGATCCCGATCGCCCCGCTTGCCAATTCGCGCGTCGCGGACGATTGGGCCAGGTCTTCGCTTCCCGCGCTTGTGGTGACGGAGCGGCTGGCCGCGACCGCGAAATTCACGGTCAGCGGCCCGGCCGGCAAATTCAGGATCGCCTTGCCGGCGGTGGCCCGGGCATCGAGATTCTCTGCGCGCGTTCGATTTCGGCTCACCAGCAGGAGATCGTCGTTCAGCGGGCCATAGGGATTGAATGCGGGATCGCCGGCATCGACCAGCGCTTGCAAGCGCGTCACATCGACTCCGCGCTCGAGCAGGCTGTTGCTCCAGGCGCGAGAATAGGCGGCCGACAAGGAGGTTTCCCAGCCGCCGACCCTGCCTGACGCCGTCAGCGTCATGCCCAGCGAGGTCGAGCTGCTGTCGCTGCGCAGCGGCCGCGTGCCCGCGAAGGGGCGGGTCAGGATGACGTCCCGGGAGAAGGGCGACCAGGGACTGGCGGCAGGAATGACGGCGGAAACCATCGGGAGCCCGCGTAGCCCCTCGGAAGTGGTGCTGCTGGCATTGATCCCCAGCGATACGGAGAAGGCGCCGACCGGCCGGGTCATGCCCGCGTTGAAGGACAGGGTGCGCCTCGACGGCTGCAGCGTCTCGAAATCATTGGGGTCGACGGGATGGGCAGTGCCGGCGGTCGCGGCGAAATCCGCCAGGCCGGGCAATGGCGATAATGCGCCGGCCGGAAGCGCGGCGATGGTCACCGGCCGTCCCGCCAAGAGGCTGAGTGCGGGGTCGATCTCCATATTGTCCGGGCCGGTGACGAAGCCGATGCCGTCGAACGCTCCTTCGCGAGGCGGGATGCTGCGGGCGCTTTTCAGCAGGGCGCTGTCGAAGCCGATGCGCGCCTGTGCGTTCCAGCGAACGGGGCCGTTGATCGCCACTCTTCCGGCTGACAGTTCGCCGGCATATTGCCCGCCGCGCGTTGCCGCCGAGAACGCCGTATCGGCGGTCAGGCTGGCGAAATGCTTCTTCAGCGCCAGGTTCACGACCCGCCGCCCCGGCGGATAGCCATATTGCGCGGAGGCTTCGGGCTTCAGGATCTCGAGGCGGTTCAACGCTTCGGCGGGATAGGAAAGGATCGAGCGGTCGCCTTCGGCCGGGCGCCCATTGATGAGGATGACGGGCTGTTCGCCCGAGGGGTCGATGAAGGGCGCGAGGCGTTCGAGCAGCATGCCGATGCTGTCGGCGCCCTGGCCGGCGATCTCGTCTTCGCCGAATTCGGTTTCGGCCGCGACCCTGGCTTCGCCGTAGCGCTTGGCGGTGACGACAATCTCGTCGCTTGCCGTGGCCTTGCTTGCCGATGCGGATTCCTGCCCATCCGCTGTCGGGCCGGTTGTCGTGCTGGTGTCCTGGGCCCAGGCCGCAGGGCAGGGCGATATGGGTAGTGCGGCGGAAAGCAACAGCGCGAAACGAGCTGCATTCATCGGAGATCTGGCGCCCTTACCCAATGCCCACCTTTACCGCATGACATCCCGCGTCTTTCAAGCGCCATCGCTTCGAAAGGCCATGTCCTGGCGCTTTGCGCGGCTGCCGGGGCGGGATTCTCGGAAAAGGAAGCGGGCGCACGATCCGTGCGCCCGCCAGTTGGCCCCTCGACGTCTGATGCGGAACGTCGAAGTTGCCCTTTGCCTTTAGGAGGCGATCCCGACGACGGTGCAGTCCGGACCAGCGGTCGCGGCCGGAAGGAACGAGTCGATCAGGAATTCATGGGCCACGTCGTCCCAGGTCGCCGTGATATCGCCGGCGCAGTTGCCCGCGGTGATCGTGTTGACATACACGCCCAGCACCTTGAACTCGCCAGTGCTGGCGTTGAAGGTGTAGGTGTAGGGGTTACCCACGAAGCTCAGCAGCGAGCATGCCGAAGGCGTCGGCGGCGACGGGGGCGTCAGCGAAACGGTGACCTTGCTCGTGGTGGCGTCCACGATCAGTCCCACGCGGCACTGGAAGGCCAGGCCCTTCTGAACATCGACGAGCCCCGAATAGGTAGCGCTCGGCGGCGGAGTAACCTGCGCCATTGCCGACGTAGAGATCATCTGCGCGCCAAAAGTAGCGGCCGCAAGCGCGACAAATTTTGCAATTGCCTTCATGATCCATCTCCTGTTTTTTAGGAAATTATGCGCAATTATTGTTGCGCGACTCACACATACATTATGTATTTACGTAAAACAACATGAATCAAGGTTACTTTTTATCGAAAACTAGAATCTTTTGCTGATGTTAAAGCCAATGAGGCGAGGGTCCAGCGTGAAGACATTTGTCGTCAGGCCGGTGTCGTCCGAGTTGGTAAAGAAATCAGTGATCGGGGATTTGTTGAGCAAGTTCTTTACGTAGAGCTGAAAGGTCAAATCCGATTCTGGGCGCGCGAGAGTCACTGCCAGATTGATATTATCCCAGGCGTGGAGTCGATCATATTCGGTATTGTAAATGCGGGCATAGCTTTTTGACTGGCGATAATAATCGCCACGGAACGTGAGTTCCCAATTTCCGCTGTCCAGAAAGAAAGTATATTGTGCTCCGATATTCGCCGTCCAGCGCGGCGAATTCGGTAGCTCGTTGCCGGTCAGGTCAGCCGCGAAGCCGCGTCCGCCATTGGGTGCGCCGCTGCCGCCCTGATTGATGTTCAGGCCGACCGTGCTGGGATTGTACGGCGCGAACGCGTCGTAGGTGAAGCCCAGCACGTTGTAGTAGGGAAACTTGCTGGCGACCGCCGGATTGTAGGTGCCGACCCGGGTCGCGCCCGGGCAGAGCGAGGCCAGGGCGCCCGTGTTGCCGAGCGTCAGGGCTCGTTCGACGAACACCCTGGGCGCGATGCAGTTCGACGGAACCTGGATCCATGGGCGCAGCACCATCCAGTCAGGATTGCCCTGTGTCCGGTTCATCACGTCGATGGACTCCGAGCCCCGCTTCAGCCGCGTCTTGAGCAGGCCGAGATTGCCGTCGATGCGAAAGGCGCGCGACGGGCGCCAGGCCGCTTCGAATTCCAGCCCCATGCTCGTCGCGCCGAAATTCTCGTTATAGGCGATGCGATCGACGATCTGCGAGATCTGATAGTCCTTGTAGTCGTAGAAGAAGCCGGTGGCATTGAAGGTCAGGCGGCGATTGTCGAAGCTGTTCTTCATGCCGATCTCGAAGGCGTTGACGAACTCCGGCCTGAAGGTCTGCGGCAGGAACTGGTACTGCACGATCGACGGATTGAAATCGACGCGGGGCGGATTGGTGCCGCCGCCCTTGTAGCCGCGCGATGCCGACAGATAGACCAGCGTATCGTCGGTGAAGCTGAGGTCCGGCTTCCAGTCGAGCACGGCCCGGCCGGTGAATTCGCCCCATTTCTGTCGGATGTCGGGCAGCGCCGGATAGCCGCTGTTCACGCGCCCGCCGGTGATATCGCCGACCAGTGCCGGTCCGAACGGATTGTCGATGCCGCCGCCAAGCAGCAGCTGGCTGGGGATCTGGGTCGAGATCTTCTCGTCCCGTGTGTACCGCAGGCCCATCGTCAGCTTCAGGCTGGGAGCGAACTTCCAATATAGCTCGCCAAAACCCGCCCAGCTTTTGATCCGCACGCCGTTCTGGCTGAGAAAATAATTATGGCCTTGGTTGTTCAGGCTGCCGATCGGATTGCGATCGACATAGGGGCATTCGCGTCCTTCATAGCCAAGCGCGCAGGGAAGAAGCGTGCGCGCGCGGGGGGTGCCGCCGATGCTGTACCACCAATCGGCAATGAAGGTGAACATGTTGTTGAAGACGTAATAATCGTCCTTGGATTCGAAATTCAGATAATTGACGCCGACATTGAAGTTCAGCGGTCCGTTGAAGCTCGATTGCAGGCGAAATTCCTGCGACCATTGACTATTACGTGACTTACTGATGTCGGCGGAAATCATCCTGTTCGAGCAGCCCAGCTGGGGGTCGCAATAGATGCCGCCCGGCGTCGGCAGGTTGGTCGTGTCGACCGACCTGCCGAGCGTATCGAGGAGAACCTGGGAAGAATCGCTGAATATCGGGTTGCTGACGAACCGATTATAGTCCTGGGACGAGTAGAACCGATCCCGCGAATAGGCAGTCTGCGATACCAGCTGGAGCCCGTCCGACGGCCGGAACTCCAGGTTGAGCTGAATGACGTCGTTCCTTGCGCGAAAGACCGGATCGTAGCTTGTCGAGATCTCGCGCAGGTTGCGCGACTGGGTCACGCCGCCATAGGGATCGATGGGCAGAAGCGCGTTGACGATGGGGCCGCCGCGCCCGTCGGGGCGAGCGGGATTGCGTTGCTGGCCATAGCTGATCATGGCCGGCACCTCGAGATAGACGAGGCTGTACGCATTGGGCACGCCATAGGCGGCATCGTCGTAGATCGAGCCCGGCAGGCATCCCTGGCTGAGCTTGCCGCGCAACTGCGGGCTGGACACCGTGACGGCGCCGACCTTGGCAGGCCCCGGATCCCGGGTGCACAGCTGCTTGCCGGTGCGCGCGCGGTCGTCCTTCTCGTTGAAATGCTGCCAGATCAGGTTGGCGCTAAAATCGTCGCTCGGCTTCCACTGAACGATCGCGCGCGTCGACCACAGGTTGCGGCCGTTGACGTGGCGCTTGGTGAAACTGTTGTAGTCGAAGCCTTCTCGGCTGGTCCAGGCGCCGGCCACGCGGATGCCCAGCGTCTCGCCAAGCGGCATGTTGACCATGCCCGACGCCCGCATCGTGCCGTAGTTCCCGCCCTCCAGCTTGAGCTCGGCGGCGGGGTCATTGTCGGGCAGCGCGGGAATCACGTTGACCACGCCGGCGGTGGCGTTGCGGCCATAGAGCGTGCCCTGCGGCCCGCGCAGCACCTCGACACGGGCGAGGTCGAAGAATTCGGACTCGAACAGGCGGTTGCGCACCAGCGGCGTGTTGTTGAAGCTCACCGCGACGGCTGGATCGCTCGATGCCGAAACCGCCTTGGTCCCGATCCCGCGGATCGAGAAATTGTACATGCTGAAATTGCTCTTGGAGAAGGTGACGTTCGGCACCGCGCGGAGCAGTTCGGAGCCGCCTTCGATCTTCTTGTCGTCCAGTGCCTGGGCAGAGAAGGCAGAGACCGCGATCGGCACGTTGCGGATCGATTCCTCGCGCTTCTGGGCCGTGACGATGATTTCCGCCGGGCCCTCGTCCTGCGTCGCGCCGGGCGCCTCGCTGGTACCGGAGACCTGGACCGGCCGTGCGGCGGGAGCGGGGGTGCTGGAGGTGGGCGTGGCCGCGCCGGCGACCGGCAGCACGACATAGGTCTTCGCGCCCGTCTGGCGCGCGACCAGCCCCGTGCCCTGGAGCAGCGCGCCGAGTGCCTGATCGATCGTCATCTCGCCGCGCACCGATCCGGTGCGCTTCCCGCTGGTGTATTTCCGGGCGGCGATGATCTGGATGTCGGCCTGATGGCCCAGCGCGACGATGCCGGTTTCCGCGGCCTGGGCCGATACGTCGAAGCTACGCCGCTGCGCCGAAGCCGATGGTGCAGTCACTGCAAAGATGCACGCAGTTGCCCCCAACAGGGCGGCACGCCCCCGCATAATCCCCATGTTCTTCCTCTCCCTTGCGGGCTTTTTCGCCCGTCATCCCGCAAGAGTCTCCGGCGGAGATTTTCCTTTTTATTTTCGTGGCCGGCCGAGGCGAATTTCGTTCGGGTCGCTGAGGTCGATCGGCACGCCCAGGCTTTCCTGGACGGCCATGGCGAAGCCTTCGAGGTCGTCGGTGCGCAGCGTGCCGTCGAAACTCTCGCGGGCGATGCCGGGATCGACGATGACGAGCTGCCGGCGATTGTAGCGGTTGAACTCGGCGGCCGCATCGGCGAGCGTGACGCCGGCAAGGTCGATCTTGCCTTCTCGCCAGGCGAGCGCCCGATAGACCGAACTCGCACTCGCGGGCGCCCGGACGACTGCGGCATCGTCCGCCACGAAGGCATGCTCGCCCGCGGCGATGCGAATGTGCGGCGCGCCGGCACCGCTCGTCCAGGCTTCCACCACGCCTTCCGTCACGAAGATGTCGGCGCCGGCCTGACGCCGCCGGACGGCAAAGGCGGTCCCCACCGCCTGCACGCGGATCTTGCCCGCCTCGACCAGGAAGGGGCGCTTCGAATCCTTGGCGACCTGGAACCACAGCTCGCCCTGCCGGATCCGGACGAGCCGCTGCGCCGCCTCCAGGTCGACGGAGGCGAGGCTGGCGGTGTTGATCACCATCGTCGAGCCGTCGGCGAGCGGCACGCGGCGGATCTCGCCGATCTGTGTGCCATAGTCGGTGCCGTGGCCGAGCAGGAACGCCGCCCCCGCGAGCGATGCGGCCATCGCCGCGCCGCCGCCGATCAGGAAGCGCCGGCGGCCGGCGCCGAAGCGCCTGTCCCGCGCCTCGAGCGATTCCCCGTCGGCATTGGCCGGCCGCAGCGAGTCGAGCGTCGCCCAGGCCGCCTGGGCCTGCAGCAACGCGCCTCGCCGCCGGGGATCCGCGTCGAGCCAGAGCGCCAGTTCGGCTTCGTCGGTGTCGTTCCATTCGGCGCCGTCCATCCGCGCGACCCAGCGCGCGGCTTCGTCCTGGATCTCGCGTGCGCTCTGGTGGGTCATGACCGGCGCCCTCCGTCCGCGCGGGGCGCGCCTGCCTCGAAGCCGTTCAGCCAGGCCGTCACTCGCCGGTCCTCGTCGCGCCAGACGCGCAGGATCGTCTGGACGCCGTGATGGACGTCGTTCTCGACCACGCTTTCGCTGACGCCCACGCGGCGGGCGATCTCCTTTTGCGAGATGCCCTCGATCTTGCGCATCTCCACGATGCGTCGGCAGCGTTCGGGCAGCTTCGCCATGATCGCGCGCAGCCGCGCATAGTCCAGCCGGCCCGCGGCTTCCCGTTCGGGGGAGGGGCTGTCGTCGATCGCATAGGTTTCGATCTCGGCGATCATGTCGATCGATACGATCCGGCCGCGCTTGAGTCGCTGGAGCAGCAGGTTGCGCACGATCGAGAAGAAATAGGCGCCGGGCCGGGTGATATGGTCGACCGTGTCGAGTGCGGCGATCCGGCAATAGGCTTCCTGAACGATATCATCGATGTCCTCCTCCGAGACGCGTGCGCGCACGAGCCACGCCCGTACCGTGCTCTCGTACGGGATCACGGTTTCCGCCACCCACGTCGCTCTCAGGCGACGTCGTTCGAAGTTCGCCCCCTTCTTCGTCGTGCCTCTCCTGCCTTTTGTTCTCTATCTACGCGACTTCTTGTCGTTCGTGACTGTTCAGATACCTGACCAACGAATTTCCTTATTGCAAGTGGCGGTTTTTTTACGCCGCGCTCGTCTCAACTCCGCCTTCCCATAACAAATGGTTATGCGGCAACGCGGCTTTCGAACGTGGCGCGGCGCCGTGTTTGGGCAATCATGCGGCTCAAGGCATCGATCGGGGTATTCAATGATTGCCAGTCCTTATCTCCTGTATCTCGGCCATTCGAACGATGAGGTGGGAATCAAGACGTCGCGCGGCCTGGCGGTGTTCCGTCCGGACGATTGCGTCGGCGAGTTCCGCCATGACGATTGCGGATTGACGCTGGGGCTGTCGCGCATGGGCTTTGCGGAGGCAGTCGCGGCGGGCGCCAGGACCCTGGTGCTCGGCATCGCCAATGCCGGCGGCCGCATGAGCGCCGATCTCGTCGCCGATGCGATCACGGCGATCGAGGTCGGGCTCGACGTGGCGTCCGGCCTGCATCACCGGCTGCGCGAGGAGCCGGCGATCGTCGCGGCGGCGGCGCGGCACGGGCGCCAGCTGCACGACGTGCGCGATCCCCGGCCGGGCATCCCGGTCGGCAACGGCAAGCGGCGCGAGGGCAAGCGGCTGCTCACTGTCGGCACCGATTGCTCGGTGGGCAAGATGTACGCGACGCTCTGTCTCGAGCGCGGCATGCGCGCGCGGGGCATGGCCGCCGATTTCCGCGCGACCGGCCAGACCGGCATCCTGATCGCCGGCAGCGGCGTGCCGCTCGACGCGGTCATCGCCGATTTCATTTCGGGCGCGATCGAGGATATCTCGCCCGCGCGCACCGATGGCGGCTGGGATCTCATCGAGGGGCAGGGATCACTGTTCCACCCCTCTTTCGCCGGCGTCTCCACCGGCCTGCTGCACGGCGCCCAGCCGGCGGCGCTGGTACTGTGCCACGATCCCATGCGCGCGCACATGCGCGGCCTTCCGCATTATCCGGTGCCGGGGCTGAAGGAGACGCTGGAGGCCAATCTGGCCGTGGCGCGGCTCACCAGCCCCGAGGTGCAGGCAGTCGGCGTCGCGCTCAACACCTCCAAGCTGGCGCGCGCGGAAGCCGAGCGGCTCTGCGCCGAGACCGCCGATGCGCTCGGCCTGCCCTGTACGGACCCCTATGCCATGGGTGTGGACCCCATCATCGACAGGATCGACCAATGCTTCGAAGCCTCATCGCGCGTAGCGACGCTTTCGCTCTAGCCACGCCGTTCCGCATCTCGCGGGGCGTGAAGACAGTTGCCGAGGTGGTGACCGTCGCGATCGCGGCCGATGGGGCGACCGGGCGCGGGGAGGGGGTTCCCTATCCGCGCTACGGGGAGTCGATCGAAGGCGCGCTGGCGGAGATCGAAGCCGCCCGCGGCGCGATCGAGGCCGGGGTTTCCCGCGACGAACTGCTCGCCCTGATGCCCGCTGGCGCCGCGCGCAACGCCGTCGATTGCGCGCTCTGGGACCTGGAGGCGAAGCTGGCCGGGCGCAGCGTTCCCGAACTGCTCGGCATGGCGCCGCTCGGTCCGACCGCGACGGCGATGACCGTCAGCCTGGACGCGCCCGGGGCGATGGCGGTGGCTGCGCACCGCCTGGCGGACGTGCCGCTCATCAAGATCAAGGTCGACGGCAGCGATCCCGAGGCACAGATCCGGCGTGTGCGCGAAGCGGCGCCGGGCCCGCGCGTGATCGTCGACCCGAACGAGAGCTGGACGATCGCCGAAGTCGAGCGGCTGCAGCCACTGCTCGCCGAGCTGCGCGTCGACCTGCTCGAACAGCCGCTGCCCGCTGGCGAGGATGCGGCGCTGGAAGGGTTCGCACCGCTGGTTCCGATCGCCGCGGACGAATCCGCCCACATCGCCGGCGACGTCGCGGCGCTCGCCGGCAAATATCAGGTGGTCAACATCAAGCTCGACAAGACGGGCGGCCTCACCGGGGCGCTCGCGCTCGCAGAGGCCGCCGCCGCAGCCGGGCTCGGCGTGATGACGGGCAGCATGATCTCGACTTCGCTGTCGATCGCGCCCGCGCTGGTGATCGCGGCGCGGTCCGGCTTCGTCGATCTCGATGGTCCGCTGTGGCTGGCGGAAGACCGGCCGGGCGGCGTTCGCGGCGCCGGGGGCATGCTGTCGCTGCCGGCGCCCGGCTTCTGGGGAACGCCATAACCGAAAGTAATAAGCAAATGGGGGAGTCGCGTCGGATGGTTCGGGGTCGAAAGCTGAAGATTGGCGTAGCGGCAGGTATCGCGCTGGCCGCCGCCGGGGTGGCCCTCGCACGGGGAGGCGGCCCGGAACCGGCCGCCGACCTGATCCTGCGCGGCGGCACCATCTATCGTGGCAACGCCGCGCCTTTCCGGGGCGATGTGGCGATCCGCGGCGATCGCATCGTCTATGTCGGCCCGAAGGCGCCGGGCAGCGCCGCGAAGATCATCGACGCGACCGGGCTGATCGTCGCGCCCGGGTTCATCGACACCCACACCCATGTCAACAATGCCCTGGCGTCCGGCGATCCTGCTGCGCGGCTCGTGCTGCCATTTCTCACCCAGGGCGTGACGACGGCCTTTATCGGCGTGGACGGTGGCGGCGATCCCGACATCGCCCGCACCTTCGGCCGCGACAGCGGAGCGAAGGGCGGTGAGGGAGAAGCGGCGCTCGGCCAGTCGAGCCGTGACTATGGCATCAACTTCGCCACTTATGTCGGCCTCGGCGCGGTCCGGCTGAAGGTGATCGGCCCGGACGATCGCGCGCCGACCCCGGAAGAGCTGGCCCGGATGCAGGGGCTGGTCTCCTCGGCCATGTGCCAGGGCGCGCTGGGGCTCTCGACGGGACTGTTCTACGCGCCGCAGAGCTTCGCCAAGCGTGACGAGGTGGTCGCGCTGGCCCGCGCCGCCGCCGAGAAGGGCGGCATCTATGACAGCCATCTGCGCGACGAATCCTCCTATACGATCGGCCTGAAGGGCGCGGTCGCCGAAGCGATCGAGATCGGCCGCGAGGCGGGCATCCCGGTCCACATCGCGCATATCAAGGCGCTGGGCGTCGACGTGCAGGGCCAGACCGGAGCGATCATCGCGCAGATCGAGGCGGCGCGGAAGGCGGGGCAGGTGGTCCATGCCGATCAATATCCCTGGTCCGCCTCGGGAACCGGGCTGTCGGCCGCGCTGATGCCGCGCTGGGCCCAGGATGGCGGGCGCGCCGCGATGCTCAGGCGGTTCGACGATCCTGCCGCGATGGCCAAGATGCGGCCGGAGATCGCGGACAATCTGCGCCGGCGCGGCGGCCCCGCATCGCTGCTGATCACTTCGGGCCCGGCCGACGCGGAGGGCAAGACGCTGGCCCAGGTCGCGACGGCTGCCGGCACCGACCCGATCGACGCCGCGATCGCGATCCTGCGCAAGCGCGAGGCGGGCGTCGCGTCGTTCAACCAGAGCGAGGCGGACATCGCTGCGTTCATGCAACAGCCCTGGGTGGTGACCAGCTCGGACGCGTCGCAGGGCCATCCGCGCTATTATGCGTCCTTCGCCCGTAAATACGCGACCTATGTGAAGGAGAAGCAGGTCATCGACCTGCGCGCCTTCATCGATCGCAGCACCGCCGTGACGGCGGCGATGTTCGGCCTGGAAGGGCGAGGGCAGCTCAAGGCCGGCGCCTTTGCCGATGTGATCGCGTTCGATCCCGGCCGGTTCGCGCCGCGGGCCGACTATGTCCATCCGGCGCGGTTCTCCACGGGCATGCGCACGGTGATCGTCAACGGCGTGGTCGCCATCGAGAATGGCGAGCCGACCGGCGCCGCCGGCGGCCGCCCGCTGCCGCGCCAGCCCAGGCCGGGGAGCTGCCGATAAGCGACTGACGGGGAAATCGCAGGAAGGAGCCGATGCGGTGCAGCCGGAGCAACCGGCGCACGAGTGGCATCATCGCTCGACTACACTGAGGAAGGGGAAGAAATATGACAAGATCATCGAGGGCCGCCTCTCTGTCCGCGCTGGCGATCGCGCTGCTTTGGAACGGTGCGGCATATGCGCAGGAAGCGCAGAATGCCGAGCCGGCAGCCGAGACGCCGCAGACCGAGATCACCGTCACCGGCACGCGCATCCAGCGCAACGGCTATCAGGCGCCGACGCCGCTCACCGTGATCAACGCGGAGGACATGGCGGCGAGCGCGCCCGCCAACGTCGCCGATTATGTCAACGAGATCCCGTCGCTCGTCGGCAGCGTGACGCCGGCCAATTCGAACCTCAACATCTCGGCCGGCACCGCCGGCGTCAACGCGCTCAACCTGCGCGCGCTGGGCACCGCGCGCACGCTCGTGCTGCTGGACGGCCAGCGCTCGGTGGGATCGACCGTCGGCGGGCTGGTCGACGTCAACACCTTTCCGCAGGGACTGATCAAGAGCGTCGAGATCGTCACCGGGGGCGCCTCGGCCGCCTATGGCTCGGATGCCGTGTCGGGCGTGGTGAACTTCATCCTCGACAAGGAATATTCGGGCCTCAAGGGCACGGTTGAATATGGCATCTCCACTTATGGCGACGCGCCCAACTACCGCGCGACGCTGACCGCCGGCACCGGCTTCGCGGGTGGGCGCGGCCATATCCTGCTCAACGGCGAACTCGCGGTAAAGGAAGGGCTGCACGGCGTTCCGCGCGACTGGAACAACCGTGGGTGGTACATGATCAACAACCCCGCCTATGTGGCGGGGAACGGCCAGCCGGAGCGGCTGGTGGTCTCGGGCGCCGGGCTCAGCCAGGCGACGCGGGGCGGCATCATCCTCAACACCGCGCTGCGCGGCACCCAGTTCGGCTATGGCGGTGCGGTCAGCCAGTATAATTTCGGCACCAACCGCGATCCCTGGCAGATCGGCGGCGACTGGCAGTCGACTCAGGTCAACGGCTTCCAGTCGCTCGATCCGGAGGAGAACCGCAAGAGCCTGTTCGGACGCGTGAGCTTCGAAGTGGCCGACTGGCTCAACCTGTTCGGCCAGGCTTCCTATGCCAAGTCGCAGAATCTCGGCTGGCTCGGCGTGCAGCTCAACCAGGCGAACGTCACGATCCGTTCGGACAATGCCTATATCCCGGCTTCGGTCCGTGCCCAGCTCGGCGGCATCGCCAGCTTCACACTGGGCACCAGCAATGCCGATCTGCCGATCCGCAAGAACGATACCGAGCGCGAGCTGCAGCGCTATGTGGTGGGCGCCAATGGCAGCTTCCCGCTATTCGCCGGCACCGCGCGCTGGGACATCTATTACCAGAAGGGTGTCAGCCGCACGCGCGAGATGGCGCGCGACATCACCAACAATGCGCGGCTCGCACTGGCGCAGGATGCGGTGTTCGCGCCGGCCGGGAATGCCATGGGCGTGCCGGCGGGGACGATCGTGTGCCGTTCGACGCTGACGGCGCCGACCAATGGCTGCGTGCCGCTGAACCGCCTCGGCATCGGCGTCGCCAGCCCCGAAGCGCTCGCCTATGTCCTCGGCAATCCGTATCGCCGGCAGAAGTTCGAGCAGGATGTCGTCGCCGCCAACCTGGCGTTCGACGCGTTCGCGCTGCCGGCCGGCCCGGTCTCCGTCTCGGTCGGCGGCGAGCATCGCCGCGAGAAGGTGAGCGGCTTCGTGCCCACCGAATATCAGAGCGGCTGGTTCGTCGGGAACTTCCTGCCCAGCTTCGGCCAGTACAGCGTGACCGAAGGCTATGTCGAACTCGCGGTGCCGGTGATCAAGGGGCTCGACCTCAACGGCGCGGTGCGCGGGACCGATTATTCGACTTCGGGCTATGTCACAACCTGGAAGGCGGGCCTGACCTTCCAGCCGATCCCCGACATCCGCTTCCGTGCCACCCGCTCGCGCGACATTCGCGCGCCCAATCTGGGCGAATTGTTCACCGCCGGATCGACGCGGATCAACGTGCTGATCGATTCCTCGCAGAACAACGCGTCGGTCACCTTTGCGGGCACCACCCGCGGCAACGCCCTGCTCCAGCCCGAAAAGGCCGATCAATGGGGTGTCGGCGTGGTGTTGCAGCCGAGCTTCCTGCGCGGCTTCGCGATGTCGGTCGACTATTACAACATCAAGATCAACGGCGCGATCGGATCGGTCGCCGCCCAGACGATCGTCGATCGCTGCAACGAAGGCATCCAGGCCTTTTGCGCGGCCGTGGTGCGCGGGCCCAATGCGTTCGGCAACAACCTGCAGGTGTATGAGAGCCCGTTCAACTTCGCGGTGCAGAAGGCGCAGGGCATCGATTTCGAGGCTTCGTACCGGACGCGCGTCGGCCCCGGCAACTTCTCGCTGCGCGGCATGGCGACGCGCTACATCAAGAATTATTTCGACAACGGCATCGACGCGCCGACCGACACGGTGGGCCAGAACGCCCCGGGCGGCACCCCGAAATGGCTCTACCGCGCCCAGGCCAGCTATGATGTGGACGATTTCAACGTCACGCTGATCGGGCGCGGCGTGAGCGACGGCGTCTACGACAACAGCTTCGTCGAATGCACCAGCGGCTGCCCGACTTCCACGGTCACCCACCGCACGATCAACGACAACCGGATCAAGGGCGCCTTCTACCTCGACGCCTCGTTCACCCAGGGCTTCAAGATGGGGGGGAGGGACGTGCAGCTGTTCTTCAACGTCAGCAACCTGCTCGACAAGGATCCGCCGGTGGTGGCGCCGGGACCAGCGGGCAGCGCCTATGCGACGCCGGCGACCAACCAGTCGATCTACGACCTGCTCGGGCGGACCTTCCGCATCGGCGCCCGGTTCAAGATGTGAAGGGAGACGGATCGATGAAGGCCCTGACGCTGTCCGCCGTCGCATTGCTCGCGACGGTCTCCCCGGCGCTCGCCCAGGACTATGACGTGCTGATCCGCGGCGGCACGGTGTACGACGGCAGCGGCGCGCCGGGTCGCAGCGCCGATGTCGCGATCATGGGCGATCGCATCGTCGCGGTGGGGACGATCCCCGCCAGGGCGACCGCGAAGACGGTGGTCGACGCACGCGGCAAGATCGTGGCGCCGGGCTTCATCGATCCGCACTCGCACGCGGCGCCCAACATCCAGACGCCGGAACTCGCCGCCGCGCTGCCGATGCTCTACCAGGGCATCACCACGCTGTTCCTCAATCCGGACGGCGGCGGCCCGGCCGACCTGGCGCCGCAGATCGCCGACCTCAGGGCCAACATCCCCGGGGTCAACGTCGCTCCGATGATCGGCCACAATGCCGTCCGCGCGGCGGTAATGGGCAATGTCGATCGCCTCGCCACGGCCGAGGAACAGGCGAGGATGGAGGGGCTGGTCACCGCGGCGATGAAGCTGGGGGCGTTCGGCCTGTCCGACGGGCCCTTCTACATTCCGGCGAAATATTCGAACACGGCGGAAATCGTCGGCCTCGCCAAGGCCGCGGCGGCCTTTCCGCATGCCTTTTACGAAAGCCATATCCGCGACGAGGGCAATTACGACATCGGCGTCGTCGCGGCAGTGAAAGAGGTGATCACCGTCGCGCGGGAGGCCAGGCTTCCCGGCGTCGTGACTCACATCAAGGTGCTGGGGCCGCAGGTCTGGGGCAAGTCAGCCGAAGTGATCGCGCATATCGACAAGGCGCGCGCCGAGGGCGTGCAGGTCTGGGCCGATCAATATCCCTATACCGCCTCGGGATCGAGCCTGATGGCCTCGCTGGTTCCCGGCTGGGCGCAGGAAGGCGGGGCGGAGGCGCTGGCCAGGCGGCTCGAGGATCCGGCGATGCGCGCGCGGATCCGCGCCGAGATGGCGCCCAACCTGGCGCGCCGTGCCGGGCCGCATGCGATCCAGATCCGCCACTACCAGGCGGATCCCTCGCTTGACGGCAAGCGGCTCGACGAAGTCGCCGCGCAGATGAAGCTGGAACCGCTCGACGCCGCGATCGAGATGCTCAAACGGGGCGGCGCCCCCACCGTGTCGTTCAACATGAGCGACAACGACGTCGAGGCGTTCATGCGGCAGGGCTGGACGATGACGTCGACGGACGGCGGCCTGCCGCCCTTCGGCCGGACCGCGGAGCATCCGCGTGCCTATGGCGCCTTTCCGCGCAAGCTGCGCCGCTATGTGCTCGACAAGCCGGTGATCGGCATGGCCCAGGCGATCCACGCGGCCACCGGCCTGCCGGCCCGGGTCTTCGCGATCACCGATCGCGGCACGCTGGGCAAGGGCGCCTTTGCCGATGTGATCGTCTTCGATCCGGCGACGGTGCGCGACACGGCGACCTATGAGAAGCCCCATGCCTATGCCCAGGGCATGGACTATGTCTTCGTCAACGGCCAGGCCGCGCTGGCACACGGCAAGCCCGTAGCCGCGCGGTTCGGCAGAGTGCTGCTGCGCACGCCCTGATCCGTCGGCGTGGCGGCAGGGCGGCTTCAGGCGATGATCAGCTTCACCCCCGCCTGCTCGATCATCCGGGCATGCGCATCGCCGATCGCGGCATCGGTCACGATCACGTCGAGCTCGTCCAGCCCGCACACCACCGAGCCGGAGGGGGCCGTGAACTTGGAGCTGTCGACCAGCAGCGCGACCCATTCGGCGCGGTCGATCATCTGGCGTTCGGCGGCGGCGAGGACTACATCCGCCTGCATCACGCCTTGCGCGCCGAGGAACGCCGCGCCCATGAACAGGCGCGGGGCATGGACGCGCGGCATGCATTCCTCGCCGCCGATGCCCAGGATGATGTTCTGCTCGCGGAACACCGATCCGCCGGGCACGGCGATGCGGGTGCCGGCCTGGGGCAGCAGCGCGCTCACCACGTGGAGCGAGTTGGTGAGCACCTGGAGGTTGAGGCCGGCCAGGTGGCGGCACATCTGCAGCGTGGTCGAGCCGCCGTCGATGATAATCGATTCGCCCGGCTGGCAGAGCGCGGCGGCGGCACGGCCGATCGCTTCCTTCTGCTTGCGGTTGCGATCGATATTCTCGTGGAACGGGACGCCGGCCAGCGACTGGACATCGGTGCGCTCGCCCGCCTCGTCCTCGACGAGCCGCGCCCCGCCGCGCACGCGCTGGATCACGCCCTTGCCCTCCAGCCGGTCGAGATCGCGGCGCAGCGTGGCCGGCGAAGCGGGGATCGTCGCCTCGAGATTCTTGAACGATACGAAGCCGGTTTTCCCGATCAGATCGAGGATCAGGCTATCGCGCTCTTCGACATGCATTTCCGGTGGAGCCCCAAATTTCCTGGGGCTTTGTGCCGGGCAAATCCTCCGAAATCAATCTTTTCCGCTCAAACGATGCCAGCGCCGAGCCCGACCGTCGTCCGCTCCTGTGCCTTGCGCGCCCGCCAGCCGCTGTCTCGGTACGCGATGATCGCATCGATCGCCCCGCCATTCTCCATCCGCGCCATGGCGAGGATCGGCGAGACGTCGGTGCGATAGGCCTTTCTCAGCGTGAGGAAGGCCAGCATCGTGTCATTGGCCTCCTGTGCCGCGGCGAGCGCCGCGCGATCGACCAGGCTCGCCTTGGCGAAGGCGCCCGCGATCGCCTCGGCCGAGGAGATCATGCTCTCGATCGGATCGGTGACGTTGTGCGACTGGTCGATCATATAGGCTGGATCGAATCCGTCGCGCGGGTTCAGCTCGGCCTCGATCAGCTCGTTGAAGACGAGGAAGAGCTGGTGCGGGTTGATCGATCCGCTGTCGAGATCGTCGTCGCCATATTTGCTGTCGTTGAAGTGGAAGCCGCCGAGCTTGCCGAAGCGGTGGAGCCGGGCAACGATCTGCTCGATGTTCACATTGGGCGCGTGGTGGCCGAGATCGACCAGGCATTTGGCCTTGGGCCCCAGTTCCTGCGCGGCGAGGATCGACGAGCCCCAGTCCGAGATCACGGTGGAGTAGAAGGCCGGCTCGAACATCTTGTGCTCGAGCAGCATGCGCCAATCCTCGGGCAGCGCGGCATAGACCTGGGCCGCCGCTTCCAGATAGCGGTCGAGCGACTTGGCGAGGTCCTGCTGGCCGGGGAAGTTGGTGCCGTCGCCCACCCAGACGGTGAGCGCGCTGGCGCCGAGTTGCCGGCCGATCTCGATGCACTCGATATTATGCTCGACCGCCTGGGTGCGGACCCCGGCATCGCCGGCCGAGAGGCTGCCGTCGCGATAGCTGAGCTTCTGGCCGGGCTGGTCCTGGAAGGTGTTCGAGTTGATCGCGTCGAAGCCCAGGCCGAGCGCGGCGGCCTCGTCGCGCAGCGCGGCATAGTCGCGCACCTTGTCCCAGGGGAAATGCGGGCTGACGCGCGGCGTGACGGTGGAGAGTTGGTGGATGATCGCGCAATCGGCAAGCTTCTCGTGGATGGTGGTGGGCTCGCCCGGGATCGGGAACTTGGCGAAGCGCGTGCCGCCGCGCCCGGCGCCCCAGCTCGGCACCGCCACCGAGAAGCCGGCGACGCGCGCCTTCACTGCCTCGATATCGATCCCGCGGCGGGCGAGCGCGCGGCCCAGGCTGTCATATTCGTCGCGCAGCGCTTCCACCCGCGCCGCATTGTGGCTTTCGATCTGGTCGACCGAAAGCGGCAGTTCCTTCGCCATTGCACCCTCTTGTTCTTATCGGGGGAAAGCCTGCGCGTTCCCGGCATCCACATTGACGATGTTGCCCGTCGATTTGGAAGAGGCTTCGGAGGCGAAGAAATGCACCGCCTCCGCCACGTCCTCGGGCAGCACGTCGCGCTTGAGCATCGAGCGGTTGCGGTAATGCTCTTCCAGCTCCGATCCGGGATCGATGCCGTGCGCGCCGGCGCGTTCCTTGCGCCAGTCGCCGTCCCAGATCCGCGAGCCCTTGATCACTGCGTCCGGATTGACCGTGTTGACGCGGATGCCGTGCGGGGCCCCCTCCAGCGCCAGGCACCGGGCGAGGTGCAGCGACGCGGCCTTGGCCGAGGCATAGGCGGAGGCGTTGACTGCCGCGGCCAGCGCATTCTTCGAGCCGATGAACACGATCGATCCGCCGCCGACCGCGCGCATCAGCGGGAAGGCGGCACGGGCGCTGAGGAAATAGCCTTCGGTCAGCACGTCGTAGTTGCGGCGCCACAGCGCGACGCTGGTCTCCTCCACCGAAGCGGAAGAAGCGATGCCGGCATTGGCGACCAGGATGTCGAGCCCGCCGAACTCGCGGGTGCACGCCTCGAACGCAGCGGCGACCTGCCGCTCGTCGGTGACGTCGCAGGTCTCGGCGCGGACCACGTCCTTGCCGAAGGTCTGGGCCATCTCGGCGCGGACCCGCTCGGCCGCCTCGGCGTCGCGGTCGACCAGCATCACGCAGGCGCCGTCCTGGAGGAGGCGCCGCACGGTGGCCGCGCCGATGCCCCCGGCACCGCCGCTCACCAGTGCGATGCGGCCGACCAGCGGCCTGGGCTTGGGCATGCGCTGCAGCTTGGCTTCCTCGAGCGCCCAATATTCGATGCCGTACGCTTCCTTCTCGGGCAGGCCGATATAATCGCCGATCGCCTCGGCGCCGCGCATCACGTTGATCGCGTTGCCATAGAATTCGCCGGCCAGGCGCGCGGTGGTCTTGTCGGCGGCGAAGGTGATGCGGCCGATGCCGGGGATCAGCACCACCACTGGATTGGGGTCGCGCATCGCCGGATCGCCGGGCTCGGCGCAGCGCTGATAATAGGCGGCATAGTCCTGGCGATACGCCTCCAGCGCCTCGGCCAGATAGGCCTCGTCGTCGAGTCGGGCAGGATCGAGCGTAAGCGGCGCGATCTTGGTGCGCAGGAAGTGATCGGGGCACGAGGTGCCGATCGCGGCCAGCCGGGCGAAATCGCGGCTGCCGGCGAATTCCAGCGTCTCGGGATCGTCGGAGAAATGGCCGATCTTGCCGCGTGCGCCGCGCATCAGGCCGCGCAGCCGGGGCATCAGCGCGGCGGCAAGGACGGCGCGGTCATCGGCAGCGAGGGGCGGGACCACTTCGCCGCCGAACGCCGGGCCCCGGGCCAGGCGCTCGTTGAGATAGGCAGCCGCGTCCGCGATCAGCGCGATCGTGTTGTCGTAACAGGCCTTGGCGGTGTCGCCCCAGCAGATGATGCCATGGCCCTCCAGCATCGCGCCGCGCAGGTTCGGGCTCTCGGCGGCGAGCTTGCGGAGCTGCAGGCCCAGCTCGAAGCCCGGGCGCTTCCAGGGCAGCCAGCCGATCGCGCCGCCCCAGATCGCATCGGTGGCGGCCTTGCCTTCGCTCGATGCGGCCAGTGCGATGATCGCGTCGGGATGGACGTGGTCGACATGCGCATAGGGCAGATAGCCGTGCAGCGGCGTGTCGATCGACGCCGCGCGCGCGTTCAGGTTGAACGTGCAGTGCGGCAGGTACGCAACCATCTCGTCCTCGAACGCCACGCCGCGATAGCGCGATTCGAGGGCGAGCAGCTTGTCGAGATAGAGGGTGGCGAAACCATCGAGCTTCATCGAGCCGATATCGCCGCCCGAACCCTTCACCCACAGCACCGATGCCGGCGCGCCGCTGAGCGGATCGGCCATCTCGAGCTTCGCCGAAGTGTTGCCGCCGCCGAAATTGGTGACGGTCAGGTCCGAGCCGAGCAGGTTCGACCGGTAGAGCAGCAGCCCCTCCGGGGACATGTCGGCCGCCTCCACATCCGACCAGCGGTTACGCGGCACGGCAAACGGAATGGCGGACACCGCCCGGCGCACTCTTGTCTCGTCTTCAAGCATCCGGAATTACTCTCCCCCAGCGCCCCGTTCGGCGCGAGCTTCTCTATCAAGGTGTCTAGCCAGATACAATCAACTTCGCTAAATATCAATCATAACAAATTGGGGAGGCAGCATTGGGTGATGGGCTGAGCGTGGTGCTCGATTTGGGTAAGACCTTGTCGAAGCTCAGTCTCTGGGATGCGTCGGGGGCCATGCTGGCCCGGCGGACGCGGCCCAATGACCGGCCGGTGGCGGTGCTGGGCGGCGAGAGCGTTCGGGCGCTCGATGCGGCCGGGATCGAGGCGTGGGCCGAGGCGGTGCTGCGCGAGTTCGTCGGGCTCGGGCGTGTGGCGCGGATCATCCCCGTGGGGCACGGCGCCGCTGCCGCGATCGTGCGCGACGGGGCGCTGGCGGCGCCGCCGCTCGATTATGAGCAGGCGATTCCGGCCGAGTGCGCTGCCGTCTATCATCGCCAGCGGGATCCCTTTGCCCGCACCGGCTCGCCCGCGCTGCCCGATGGGCTCAACCTCGGGCTGCAGCTGCATTTCCTCGAGTCGCTCGATCCGGCGCTGCTGCGCGGCGACGCGACGATCCTGCCCTGGCCGCAATATTGGGCATGGCGATTCTCGGGCGTCGCGGCATCCGAAGTGACGAGCCTGGGCTGCCACAGCGATCTCTGGTGCCCCGCTTCGGGCGAACCGTCCGCGCTTGCCGAGCGACGGGGCTGGGCAGCCCGGCTCGCGCCGCTCCGCCGCGCCGGCGAGGCGATCGGCACGATCAGCGCCGAATGGGTCGAGCGCACCGGCCTGCCGACCGATGTCGCGGTGCATTGCGGACTCCACGATTCGAACGCCGCCCTGCTCGCGGCGCGGGGCTTTGCCGATATTGCCGAGCACGAGGCGACGGTGCTCTCGACCGGCACCTGGTTCGTCGCGATGCGGACGCCGGGCAAGGGTGCGCGCGTCGACCTGGCGGGATTGCCGGAGACGCGCGACTGCCTGGTGAACGTCGATGCCCATGGCACCCCGATCCCCTCGGCCCGGTTCATGGGTGGGCGTGAGATCGAGCTGCTGACCGGGATCGATACGCGGCGCGTCGACATCAATCCCGATCAGCCGGCGATCATCGCGGCGCTGCCCGGCGTCGTGGCGAGCGGGGCAATGGTGCTGCCGACGCTGACGCCCGGGGTCGGGCCGTTCCCGGGCGGCGCGACGCGCTGGATCAACCGGCCGACCGAATCGATGGGCCTGCGCGCGGCAGTCTGCCTCTATGCCGCGCTGGTCGCCGACGCGATGCTCGACCTGATCGGGGCGGGCGAGCGCGTGCTGGTGGAGGGGCGGTTCGGCGAGGCGCAGGCCTTTGTCCGCACGCTGGCCACGCTTCGGCCGGACCTGCACGTCTTCGTCTCCAACGAGCACAACGACGTGTCCTATGGAGCCTTGCGCCTGATCGATCCGGCGCTGGCACCGCCCTCGGCGCTCATCCGGGTAGCGCCGCTCGATTGCGATCTCGCCGGCTATGCCGCGCGCTGGCGGCGCCTGGCGACGGGCAGCAGCGAGGCGGCATGAAGGCGGCGTCGATCTCCGATTATCGCGCACTGGCGCGGCGCAGGCTGCCGCGCTTCCTGTTCGAATATATCGATGGCGGCTCCTATGCCGAGGTGACGCTGGGCCGGAACGTCGCCGATCTCGAGGCGGTGGCGCTGCGCCAGCGGGTGCTGCGCGACATTTCCGCGATCGACCTGTCGACGAGCCTGTTCGGGCAGAAGCTGGCGATGCCGGTCGCGCTGGGGCCGGTCGGGCTGGCGGGGCTCAATGCACGGCGCGGCGAAGTACAGGCGGCGCTGGCGGCGGAGGCGGCTGGCATTCCCTTCACCCTGTCGACCGTTTCGGCCTGCCCGCTCGCCGAAGTCGCGGGAGCGGTGGCCACGCCGCCCTGGTTCCAGCTCTACATGATCCGCGACCGCGGCTTCATGATCGACCTGATGGAGCAGGCGAGCGCGGCGGGCTGTCCGGTGCTGGTCTTCACGGTCGACATGCCGGTGCCGGGCACGCGCTACCGCGACTATCGCTCCGGCCTTGCCGGCGCGCCGGGGCTGGGCGGATCGCTGCGGCGGTTCGGACAGGCGCTGACGCATCCGGGCTGGGCCTGGGACGTGGGGCTGCGCGGGCGGCCCCACCATCTCGGCAATGTCGCACCGGTGCTGGCCGGCAAGACCGGGCTCAACGACTTCTTCGCCTGGATGCGCGACAATTTCGATCCGGCGATCGGCTGGGACGACCTGGATTTCGTCCGCAAGCATTGGAAGGGCCCGATCCTGCTCAAGGGTATCCTCGATCCGGAAGATGCCCGCGAGGCGGCGGCGCGGGGCGTGGAGGGCGTGATCGTCTCCAACCATGGCGGCCGGCAGCTCGACGGCGTGCCGTCGACTGCCCGCGCGTTGCCGGCGATCGCCGATGCGGTGGGGGACCGGCTGACATTGCTGGCCGATGGCGGAATCCGGTCGGGGCTCGACGTGGTGCGGATGCTCGCGCTCGGCGCCAGGGGCGTGCTGCTCGGCCGCGCCTGGGCCTGGGCGCTGGCTGGCGGGGGCCAGGCGGGCGTCGCGCATGTGCTGCGGCTGCTGGCGGCCGAGATGCGCGTCGCCATGGGACTGACCGGTGTGACGCGCATCGACCAGATCGACGAAAAGATAATCGCGGGGAGGGAGTAATATGGGCGGAAATCCGCTGATTGGCGTTTTGTTTCATTGGTTTGGCGGGCTTTCCTCCGCCAGCTTCTATGTTCCCTATCGCCGCATCCGGGCTTGGTCCTGGGAGATATTCTGGCTGGTCGGCGGCGTCTTCTCCTGGCTGATCGCGCCCTGGCTGTTCGCGTCGATCCAGACGCACGACCTGCTCGGCGTGCTGGCGCGGACTCCGAGCAGCACCTGGTTCTGGTGCTGGTTCTGGGGGGCGATGTGGGGTTTTGGCGGGCTCACCTTCGGGCTGACCATGCGCTATCTCGGCCTTTCCCTCGGCATGGCGGTGGCGCTCGGCCTCACCACGGTGATCGGCACCATGGGGCCCCCGATCTTCCGCGGCACGCTGGGCGAACTCGCTGGCACGCCGAGCGGGCAGATGACCTTTGTCGGCATCGTCATCACCCTGGCCGGCATCCTGGTCGTGGCCGCCGCGGGACGCCGCAAGGAGCGCGAGATGGCCGGCGAAGCCGCGCGGCAGAGCGTCAGCGAGTTCAACCTGCCCAAGGGCCTCGCCATCGCGATCTTCTCGGGCATCATGTCGGGCTGCTTCGCCTGGGGGCTCGATGCCGGTGCGCCGATCCGCGCGGCGACCGTCGCGGCGGGGACCGACCCGCTGTGGCAGGGGCTGCCGGTGCTGTGCGTCGTGCTGCTGGGCGGCTTCACCACCAACTTCGTCTGGTGCGGCTGGCTGATCCTGCGCAACCGGTCGGCGGGGCAGATCGTCGGCGCCGCCGCTTCGGGCGAAAGGCCGCCGCTGCTGCGCAACTATCTGCTGGCCGCGCTGGGCGGCACGCTCTGGTATTTCCAGTTCTTCTTCTACACGATGGGCGAGAGCCAGATGGGGAAATACGGCTTCTCCTCCTGGACCCTGCACATGGCGAGCATCATCCTGTTCTCCACGCTCTGGGGCTTCGCGCTCAAGGAATGGGCGGGGGTGCGCGGCGGGACGCGGCTGCTGGTATGGGCCGGCATCGGCGCGCTGCTGCTCTCCACCGTGGTCATCGGCGTCGGCAATTATCTCGCGGCATGACCATGGCGAAGCGGCGCCCGCTGATCCTGGGCAATTGGAAGATGCACGGTGCGGGTCCCGACCTGACCGAGATCGGGCGAATCGACGCCGCCGTGCACGCGCTCGGCGTCGAGGCCGGGCTGATGCTGCCGGCGACGCTGATCGAGCGGGCGGCGCGGGTGGCGCGGACGCTGGCGATCGGGGGGCAGGATTGCCACCCGGCGGCCGGTGGCGCGCACACCGGCGCCGTCTCGGCGGCGATGCTGTGCGAGGCCGGGGCGACGCACATGCTGGCCGGGCATAGCGAGACGCGCGACGACGGGTTGAGCGTGGCGGCCAAGGCGCGCGCCGCGCAGGCGGCCGGGCTGGCGGTGGTGATCTGCATCGGCGAGTGCGAGCGCTCGGCTGATGCGCGCGCGCTGGTGGCGGCGCAGCTCCGCGCGTCGCTGCCGCCGGATCTCGACTGGTCGCGGGCCGCCATTGCCTATGAGCCGGTCTGGTGCATCGGCGGGAATGCAGTGCCGGACGAAGCGCATCTGGCCCGGATCTTCGAGATGCTGCGCGCCGAGGCGGGCGAGGCACGGCTGCTCTATGGCGGCGCCGTCGACGGCGGCAATGCGGCGGCGCTGTTGGCCCTGCCGGAGATCGACGGGCTGCTGGTCGGTCGCGCCAGCCGGTCGGTTGCCGATTTCCTGCCGGTGCTGGAGGCTGCGGCCGGCAGCTAGGGCGCGTCCGGGGAGCCCAAAAGTCGCAAAGGTCGCGCGAACCGGGCTTCTTCCGGGCGCTCGATCCTGACTCTCTCTTCGGAAGCGGCGCACATCTCGCAACATTCTTGCGTGTGCGGGATCCTATTTTTCCTACAGGTCAGAGAGCGGCCGGGACGGGCCCCGACCATGCGAGCCAAGCAGGCGAAATCCCTGCATTGTAACAAGGCGGGCCAAATAGTCGTCACCCCGGCCCCTTCGACCACGCGGGCGTCGTCGAAGGGGCCGGGGTGACGAAGTTGGTGGGTTAGTCGATCGGCTTGCTCACCGTGACCCGGATGTCCTTCTTCAGCCGGATATCGTCCGAGGCGCTGCCGGCCTGCAGCTGATAGGCCCCGGCGCGGGCCACCCAGTGATGCGTCGCGGCATCCCAATAGCCGAAGGCACGCGGATCGAGGCTGAGCTCGACTGTGCGGCTCTCGCCCGGTGCGAGCGCGACCTTGGCGAAGGCGGCGAGCTGCTTGATCGGCTCCTCGGGCGTGCGATCGGCACGCGCAACATAGAGCTGGACGACTTCCTTGCCCGCCAGCTCGCCGGTGTTGCGGATCGTGACGCGAACTTTCGCCACCGCACCGGGCGCCACCGTCGCAGGCGCGGCGAGGCCGGCATAGCCGAAGCTCGTATAGGACAGGCCATGGCCGAAGGCGAAGAGCGGCGCCACGCCGCGCGCCTCATAGCCGCGATAGCCGACCAGCAGCCCGTCGCTATACTTGGCCTTCATCTCGGTCAGCACCGTGGGATCGTCGCTGCTCTTCGCCGGGAATGTGACCGGCAGCTTGCCCGATGGATTGACCTTGCCGGTGAGGATGCCGGCGAGCGCCGCCGCGCCTTCCTGGCCGGGCAGCCACATGTCGAGGATGGCGGGCACGTCCTTCGCCCAGGGCATGGTCATCGCCGCGCCGGCATTGACCACCACCACGGTGGAGCGATTGGCCGCGGCCACCGCCGCGATCAGCTTGTCCTGATCGCCGGGCAAGTCGAAATTGGCGCGGTCATAGCCTTCGCCCTCGGTGAGTGAAGCCGAGCCGGCGACCACGATCGCGGCATCGGCGCGCTTCGCCGCCGCGATCGCCGCAGCGAAGTCCGGCCGGGGCAGGCGCACGCCGAACTTGAGCGCCTCATAGGGCGTCTGTCCGGTGACGTAGTCGAGCTGGATCGGATAGGCCTTGCCGCCCTCGAGCTGGACCTGGACGGTGCGCTGCGGAACCGGGAAGCCGATCACGTCGCGATTGTCCGGCTTGGCGGGCGTCGCCTTGTCGAGGATCGCCTTGCCGTCGAGCGTCAGCACGCCGCTGCCGGTGCCGCGCACGCTGAACTCATAGGTGCCGGTGGCCGGCGCGCGCAGCACGCCCGACCAGCGCATCGCCGCATAGCCGATCACCTTGGCGCTCGCGATATTGGCGCTGATCCGCTTGGTGAAATCGGTGGCGCGCTGGCGCTTCACCGGTTCGCCGCTGAAGTCTGCATTGGCGAAATAATCCGCCTGGAGCCCGGTCTCCCTGCTGTCGGCCGAGGGGCTGAACAGCGCGGGATCGGCGGTGGGCGGCGTCTCCTCGCTGTCGACGCCCTTTTCGTAGATCACTTCGACGCCGGGCAGCGCGGCGCGGATTGCTTCCAGCGGCGTCACCAGCTTGTCGAAGGGAGCGACGGCAGAGCTGCCGCCGCCCTGGATGCGGGCGATGTCGGCATTGGGGCCGATCACCGCGAGCCTGCCGATGCCGGGCTTGAGCGGCAGCACGCCGGCATTCTTGAGGAGCACGATCGCTTCCTCGGCCGCGGTGCGGGCGGCCGCGCGGTGGCGCTCGCCGCCGATCTCGCCCTTGGGCAGCGGCCCGTCGAGCGCGCCGCTGCGCACGATCAGCCGCACGATCCGCCGGGCATTGTCGTCAAGCTGCGCCTCGCTCACTTCGCCGGCCTTCACCGCGGCAAGCAGCTTCGCACCGAAATGCTGGGCGGGGCCGGGCATCTCGAGGTCGAGGCCGGCATTGACTGCCGGTGCGGTGCTGTGCGTCGCGCCCCAATCGGAGACGACGAAGCCGCGATATTTCCATTCCTTCTTGAGCAGATCGGTGAGCAGCCAGCGATTCTCGCTCGCATAGGTGCCGTTGATCTTGTTGTACGAGGCCATGACCGACCAGGGATCGGCCTGCTTCACCACCATCTCGAAGGCGGGAAGATAGATCTCGCGCAGTGTCCGCTCGTCGACGATCGAATCGACGAAGAAGCGGTTGGTCTCGTGATTGTTCGCGGCGAAGTGCTTGATCGAGACGCCGATGCCCTTGCCCTGCACGCCGGCGACATAGCCGAGGCCGAGCTTGCCGGCGAGCAGCGGATCTTCCGAATAGGTCTCGAAATTGCGGCCCCAGCGCGGGGTGCGGACGATGTTCACTGTCGGCGCGAGCAGCACCGAGGCGCCATAGCCGCGCGTTTCCTCGGCGATCGCCGCGCCCACGGCCTTCGCCACTTCGGGATTCCAGGTGGCGGCGATGGCGACGCCGACCGGGAACACGGTGGCGGGCTTGCCTTCGGGCGAGCGCACGCCGGTGGGGCCGTCGGTCACCTTGACGCCGGGGATGCCGAGCCGCGGGATCGATTGCAGCGTCATCGAGCTTTCGCCGGCGAGCAGCGACACCTTCTCCTCCAGCGTGAGCCGGTGCATTAGGTCTTCGACGCGCTTCTCCAGCGGAGCGCTCTTCTCACGATAGGTCATGCGTTCGTTCTGGGCCTGGGCGAGCGCGGGGGCGCTCGCAATCAACGCCGTCGCGGCGACGCAGGCAAGGAAATTGGCGCGAGTCATCATTTGATCGCGGCGAGATCGGCGGCGGTCTTGGCGAGGACCTCGTCGGTGAGCTTGCCGTCCGAATAGGCCTTGAGCTGGTTGAGGCTCAGCCCCTTGAACATGTCATATTGCGGCAGGCCGATCAGGCCGGGCAGGTTCTTGTCGATCGCGGCCTTGCCCTGGGCGTCGGCCACGATCTCCTGGATCGGCGTGTCCAGCGTGAACTTCGCCGCGGCGGCCGGCGCCGCCTGCGCGGGCGCGGGCGCCGGGGCCGGCGCGGTCTGGGCGAGGGCGGTGCCCGGCAGGGCGAGCAGGGCGGCGATCAGGAGCTTGTTCATCATCTTCATCCTTGGCTTGCGGTTTGGAGATCCAGCTCGGCGATCATCGCCTCGCGGATCAGATATTTCTGGACCTTGCCGGTCACGGTGGTGGGGAAGGCGTCGACGAAGCGGACGTAGCGAGGCACCTTGTAATGGGCGATGCGGCCGCGGCAGAAGGCGCGGACTTCCTCCTCGTCGCCCGACAAGCCGGCGCGCAGCCGGATCCAGGCGCAGAGTTCCTCGCCCATGCGATCGTCGGGCACGCCGACCACCGCCACGTCCTCCACTGCCGGATGGCCGTAGAGAAACTCCTCGATCTCGCGCGGATAGATGTTCTCGCCGCCGCGGATCACCATGTCCTTCAGCCGGCCGACGACATTGCCATAGCCGGCCGCGTCGATCACAGCGAGGTCGCCGGAATGCATCCAGCCCTCGGCGTCGAGCACCGCTGCGGTCTTTTCGGGCTCGTCCCAATAGCCGAGCATCACCGAATAGCCGCGGGTGCAGAGCTCGCCGGGCGTGCCGGCCGGCACGATTTCGCCCGCCTCGTCGACGATCTTGCATTCGAGGTGCGGCTGGACCCGGCCGATCGAGCCGATCCGGCGCTCGAAAGGATCGTCCACCGCGGTCTGGAAGCTGACCGGGCTGGTCTCGGTCATGCCATAGGCGATGGTGACCTGGGGCATGTGCAGCCGCTCGTTCACCGCGCGCATCAGCGGCTCGGGGCAGACCGCGCCGGCCATGGCCCCGGTGCGCAGCGAAGTGATGTCGAACCGCTCGAACTCGGGATGCGCGAGGACGGCGATGAACATGGTCGGCACGCCGTAGAGCGAAGTGCAGCGCTCGCGCTCGATCGCCGCCAGGGCCGCACCGGGATCGAAGCCGGCGGCCGGGTAGACCATGGTCGCGCCGTGCGTGAGCGCGGCGAGATTGCCCATCACCATGCCGAAGCAGTGATAGAGCGGCACCGGGATGCAGATGCGGTCCCCGGGCTGGAGGCGCTGCGCCAGGCCGACGAAATAGCCGTTGTTGAGGATGTTGCGGTGGCTGAGCGTCGCGCCCTTGGGCTGGCCGGTGGTGCCGCTGGTGAACTGGATGTTGATCGCGTCGCCGGCGCGCAGTTCCGGGCCGATCGCCTTCAGGCGCGCGCGGGCCGCCTCGTCGGCATGGGCGGCGACCTGGTCGAACGGGATCCAGCCCGGACGCGACGCGTCGCCGATACAGAGGATGCGGCGGAGCGCGGGCAGATCCGGCGCCAGCTCGGCGACCATCGCCGCATAGTCGCTCGTCTTGAAGCGATCGACGAAGACCAGGGCGGCGAGGCCGACCTTGGCCATGGTGAAGCTTGCCTCGCTGGTGCGATAGGCGGGGTTGATCGTGACCAGGATCAGCCCGGCGCGCGCGGCGGCGAACTGGGTGAGCGTCCATTCCACGCAATTGGGCGCCCAGATGCCGATCCGCTCGCCCGGCTCCAGCCCGAGCGCGAGCAGGCCGGCGGCGACTGCATCGGCCCGGGCGAGCAGTTCGGCGAAGGTCCAGCGGACATCCTGCTCGACTGCGACCAGTGCCTCGCGCTCGCCCCAGCGGGCGGCGGCCAGCGCCAGTGCCTCGCCGATCGTGTGCTCGATCAGCGGCGGCGCGTCGGCGCCCCGGACCAGGCTGGCGGCGAGGCTCATTGCTTCGCGCCGGGGGCGACGCAGGTGAAGTTGGCCGCCTCGTCGGTCGAGCCCTTGCCGGTCCAGCGCGCGACCTTGGGATAGGCGCACAGGGGACGGGTGCGGACCGGCTTGGCCGGGAAGCCGAGATAGCCGAACAGGTCGTTGTCGTATTTGGTGGCGATCATCGTCTCGGGCGCAGGGCCGCCCTGGCGCCATTTGTCGATCGTGCCGAGCGTATCGAGCACGTTCGGGCCGGGGCCGGCCAGGCAGTGCGACATGCCGGGGACCATGAACAGGCGCACCGAGTCCCGCGCGGCGGCGCCGACGCGCTTCTGCACGGCTTGATAATAGTCGATCGTGTTCTCCGGCGCGATCGCGGCGTCGTTCCAGCCATGATAGAGGATCAGCTTGCCGCCGCGCTTCAGGAACGGGCCGATGTCCGGATTGTCGCTGTCGAGCACCGGGGCGAGGCGGCGGGCCGCGGCATAGTCGCGCGCGACATCGAACGATGCCGGCTGCCACTCGGGGTTCGAATAGACCATGTTGCGGAAGAACTCGCCGGCGAAGATGCCGTGCTGGGCCTTGGGGCCGGTGAGCCACAGATCCCAGGCGCCGGGAACGGCCTCGGCACCGGGCATGTAGCCGGGGAAGAATTTGCGCCCCTTGCCGTCGAACGTACCGCGATACAGCGAGCGCGCCGCGGTGACCTGGCCGGCGGTGAGGCAGGAGGGGCCGTCGCCGGCCTTGCACTGGAGCACGACGGGATCGAAGCCGCACCGGCGCGGATCGTCGAGCACGCCGTCCTTCACGCCGTCCTTCGCATCGCACTGGGCGAGCGCGGCGTCCTGAAGCAGCTTGAGCTTCGCGTTGGGGATCATGGTCTCGGGCCGGGCGAACACGGCGCGGTCGGTAGCCATGAACGAGGTCATCAGCCGGCTCCAGGCATTGGCCGGCGCGCCCGCGACGATCGCGTCATAATCCTCGGGATAGCGCTGCGCCTCCATCAGCGCCTCGCGCCCGCCGTCCGAGCAGCCCTGGAAATAGGCGGCCTTGGGGGCATTGCCGTAATAGGCGGCGATGACGGCCTTGCCCACGCCGGAGGCGAGATGGTTGGCGCGATGGCCGAAATCGACGATCTTCTCGGGCTGGTTCAGTGCCCATTTGGCGTCGGTGTCGGCGGTGCCGACATGGCCCATATCGGTGCCCACCGTGGCATAGCCCTTGCCGAGCGCCCCCTGCATGGTCAGCTGGGGGAGCAGCATCGAGCCGCCATAGCCGCCATTGCCGGCGCCCAGCAGCTTGCCGTTCCAGGCAGTGGGTGCGGGCAACCACACCTCGACCTTGATCTCGGAGCGCGGCGTGGGGGCCAGCACCGCATAGACGCGGCAAAAACCTGCCTGGGCGGGGAGGCCGGGCGTGCCCTCCTTGGTGTTGACCATGCCGCCCTTGGCGACTTCCTCGGCCTTCACGACCTTGCCGTCCGCCAGCGCCATGCCGGTGAGCGCGGTGCAGGCGCCGGTGGGGGTGGTCGCCGCGAGAGGCTCGGGCGCGCCGCCCGAGACGAGCAGCGCGGTGGCGACGGCGCCCAGTGCGCCGAAATGGGCTATCCGGTTCATTTGTTGAGCAACCCCTTGGCCTGGAACCATTTCTGCGCGTGCTCGGGCCAGGCGTCGGACGCCTTGCCGCTTTTCGTGATGCCGAAGCCGTGGCCGCCCTTGGGGAAAGTGACCAGGGTCGCATCGGCGCCCGCCGCTTTCCAGGCATCGACCAGCCGGCCGGCTTCGGGGCGGACGATGGGATCGTCCTCGGCGACCATCGCGAGCAGCGGCGGGGCCTTGGCCGGGACGGTCAGCGGATTGCCGACCAGGCCGGGATACATGGCGACGACGAAGTCCGGGCGGCTGGCGGGCTTGGCGCCGAGCACCGTCCACATCGTCACCGCGCCGCCGGCCGAGAAGCCCATCATGCCGATGCGGTTCTGCTTCACGCCGAACTTGGCCGCATTGGCGCGGACATAGCGCATCGCTTCCTCGCCATCGGCGGTGGCGAGCGGGCGGAGCGGGACGATCGCGGCCTCGAGCGACTTGAAGTTCATCAGCCGGCGGATCAGCACCATGCCGAAATCGTCGCCGGTGGGGAGCAGGCGGTAGCGCAGCACGAAGGCAGTGATGCCCTGGCTGTTGAGCCACTTTGCGACGCCGTCGCCTTCATTGCCGATCGAAAGCAGGTGGAAGCCGCCACCCGGCGCGACGATCACCGCGGTGCCGTTGGCGATCTTCGGATCGGGGCGGAACACCGTGAGCGTAGGCTCGGAGACGTTGCGGGTGATCACGCCATACGGCTTCTTGTCGGCGGTGGTCTCCGCCTGCATCGGGCCCATCGAACCCGGCGCGCCGTTCGGCCAGAGCCGGATCGTCTCCTGGGCATGGGCGGTGACGCTGCCGGCGAACAGCGCGAACAGCGCCAGGATCCGGAAGAGGGTACGCATGGACTTCCTCATTTCTGCTTGGCCGCGTCGCGGGCGGCGGCGATCGCCATGATCTCGGGCGTGCCGGCGGGCGCGGTGGCGCTCCCATTATTGCTAATCACTAGCATCTGCGCCCCGGGCATGAACTTTGCCCAGCCCGGGTCGCCGGTCTTGGCGAACGCCGCCCAATGGTCCGCGACCAGCCTGGCGGCGGCCATGTCGGCGGGGCTGGGCTTGCCGCCCGCGGCGGCGAGATTGTCGAACTGATAGGGCACGTCGGTGGCGTGCGAGGCGCCGGCGAGCGTGGCGCGCTTCGCCTCGGCGACATAGCCGAAGCGATAGAGCCAGGTCGGCGCGTTCGCGGCCTGCCGCCTGGCGAGCGAGAAGGCCGGCTCGGTGAAGGTATAATCGCTCGGGATGTGGCGGTCATAGGCCTCGGCCGAGCCATAGGCGGTGCGCACCGCATCGGCGGCGGCGCCCAGCTTCTCGGTCGCCTTGGCGACGAAGCCCTTGAGGAACGGCGCGGGGATGAAGCCCAGCTCGTCGCTGTTCGAGCCGACGACATAGCGGATGCCGCGTGCGTTGCCGGCGGCGAGCAGCGTGTCGGTATCGCCGGTGACGATCCGGCCGTCGGTCATCGGGCCGGAATAATGCGCTTCGTCGCCGTTGAGCAGGTTGATGCCGCCCTGCACCTTGTCCGCCGGCAATGCGCGCAGCGCCGCGAGATCCTCGGCGCCGGCGCGCTTGGCAAAGGCCTGGCCCTTGGCTTCTCCAGCTGCGAGATCGGGCCAGCTGTCGCGGCCGCCGCCCGAGGCGGTGATCGCCTTGGCGAACAGTCCCTTCGCGGCCGGCGAGACCATCAGCCGGCTGACTGATTCCCCGCCCGCGGACTCGCCGAAGATCGTGACATTGGCCGGATCGCCGCCGAACGAAGCGATGTTGCGCTTCACCCATTGCAGTGCGGCGAGCTGATCCATCAATGCCCAGTTGCCGGTGGGGCCGCCGCCGGCCTCGCGGGTGAGCGCGGGCGTGGCGAAGAAGCCGAACCGGCCGAGGCGATAGTTGAAGGTGACGACCACCAGCCCGCGCGCGGCCAGGCGGCTGCCGTCAAGGATCGCGGCGCTGCCCGATCCCGTGGAGAAGCCGCCGCCATGGATATAGACCATCACCGCCAGCTTCGCGCCGGCGCGGGGCCGGGGCGTCCAGACGTTGAGGAACAGGCAGTCCTCGCTCATCGGTAGCGTAGTGTTGGCGAGGTCGCCCGGCATGCGCGCCTGGACGCAGTCATTGCCATAGCCGGCGGCGTCGCGCGTGCCGGTCCAGGCGGGGACCGGCATCGGCGCGTGCCAGCGCAGCGGCCCGACCGGAGCGGCCGCATAGGGAATGCCCTTGAAGCTGGTGACGCCCTCGGCTGTCGTGCCGCGCAGGGTCCCGCGGTCGGTGCGGACCTCCTGCGCCTGGGCGGTGCCCGCGAGCAGCAGGGTGAGAGCGAAAAGCGAAGTTCTCATTTCCGTCCCTCGGTCATGAAGGTGAAGCTGCCCGGCCCGGTGGCATAGACGGTAGCGGCATCGGTCTGGCGGAGCAGGGTGGCGCCCTGGGGCACCGTGCCGACCATGCCGAAGCGGGCGGGCACCCAGATCTCGCCGGCGGCGTTCATCGGCACCGTGGCGGTGAGCGTGAGGCGACCGTTCTCGACCTGCCATCCGGCCTTGGCCTTGCCCTGCGGCGTCGCCATCGTGGCGGCAGCCGAAGCCAGGCCCTGCGGAATCTCGGGGCGGACCAGGACGATGCGATAGCCCGGCGCGCCCGGGCGCAGTCCCGCGAGGCGCTGGCGCATCCAGTCTGCGATCGAGCCGAAATAATGATGGTCGCGCGAGCGGGCGTTGAGGCCCCAGGATTCGAACATCGTCTTGTGGCCGCTCTTCAGCCAGAAGCCCCAGCTCGGCTCCTCGGTGCGGGTGGCGACGCGATAGGCGAGGTCGGCATGGCCGTAATCGCTAAGGATCTCGAGCAGGTAGCGCGTGCCGAACACGCCGGCGCGCAGGCCCCGGGCCTCGACGTCCCTGGCGATCGTATCGGCGACCTTCTGCGCCTGGCCCTCCGGCGCCATGCCGAAGGCGAGCGGCAGGATGTTCTGCGACTGGGTCGGCCCCTTGGTCGCGCCCTTGTCGTCGAGCGTACGATACCAGCCGTTCGCCGCGTCCCAGTAGCGCGCGTTGTAGGCGCGGCGGATATCGGCGGCGAGTGCGCCATAGCGGTCCGCGTCCGCCCGGTTGCCGATCACGGCCGAGGACTTGGCCAGCAGGTCCGCCTCGTGGAAGAAATAGGCAGTGGTAATCGCGTCGATCCCGCCATTGTTGGTGGCGAAGATGTCGAGCGGGCCCGGCGCGCTCCATTCGCTCAGGCCGCGATCGTGGCGATAGTCGGGCGCCTTGAAGACGGTAGCGGTATAGTCGACCAGCCGCTTCTGCATGGCGTGCATGCGCGCCAGGATGCGGGTGTCGCCCTCGGCCTGGTAGAGTTCCCAGGGCAGGATCATCGCCGCAACGTCCCAGGGCGTCGACGGACCCCAGACGAACGACCAGCCCGGCGTGCCTTCATAGCCGTAGAAGGGCGTGGCCGGAACGATCTCGGGCAGCTCGCCGCTCGGCGCCTGGGCATCGGGATAGTCGTTCAGCCACTTGGTCCAGACGCGGGCGATGCCCAGGCTGCGCGCCGCGGCGCCGGCCGAGGCCTGGGCATCGCCGGTCCAGCCATTCTTTTCATAGGTGGGCGTATCGGTCTGATAGCCGTGCATGTTGTTCAGGATGGTGCGGATCGCCGCCTGGTCGATTTCGTTCAGCAGCGGATCGGCGCTGGTGAAGCTGCCCGTCCGGGCGACCGCGCTATGGGCGACCTTGCCGGTGAGCGTGGCCAGGGTCGGCGTGCCGGGATAGCCGCGCAGCTCGACATAGCGGAAGCCGCGATAGCCGAAGCTCGGCTCCCAGCGCTCGGCGCCCGATCCGGCGAGCGTGTAGCGATCGGTCTGGAGCTGCGCGTCGATCAGGCCCGAAGCAGGGACGACCATCCCGTCGTCGCCGATCCGCTCGCTGGCGACGAGCGAGACGGTGGTGCCGCGCGGCCCGCGCACGTCGAGCGCGGGCCAGCCCGAGAAGATGCGGCCGAAATCATAGACCCAGACGCCCGGCTTCACCTGGGTGAGCGAGACCGGGGCGAGCTGCTCGACCGGGGCGATCGGCTCGACGTTCGCGGCCTGGAGCAGGCCCTTGGGGCCTGCGACCTGCTGCGCTGCGGTCCAGCCCTTGCCGGCGAAGCCCGTTTTGTCCCAGCCGGTGGGGAGCAGCCGCGCGTCATAGCGCTCGCCGCGATGGACGGAATCGTTGCGGGTGGGGCCGGAGACGGTCCGCCAGCTCGCATCGCTGGCGATCGTCTGGCGCGACCCGTCGGCAAAGGTCACTTCGAGCTGCGCCTTGAGCGCCGGCTCGCCGTGCCAGGGCGCCTGGTCGAAATACCATTCGTTCGGGTCGGTCAGCCCGTACCAGCCGCGGCCGAGCTCGGCGCCGAGGACGTTGCCGCCGGGCCGGACGCGGTCGGTCACGTCATAGGTCTGGTAGAGGACGCGCTTGTCATAGGCAGTGAAGCCGCTCGCCATCGCGCTGGCGCCGACCGTGTCGCCGTTGAGATGCATGCGCGGCCAGCCCGCGCCCGCGACATAGAGCCGCGCCGCCGCGATTTTCTTCGCCGGCAGGACGAAGGCCTTGCGGACGAGCGGAGCGGGCGCCTCGATCGGCAGGACGATGTCGATGTTCGGAACGCCGGCAGCGACGGTGAGCCCCTGCGCCTCGACGGTGCCGCCGACAAAGGGATTGTCGTTGGCCGGGAAGCGGGTGGCGAAGGCCGGGCTGCCGGTGCCGGTCACGCTGACCGCATGGATGATTGCGGCATCGGCCTCGCGCGACGAGAAGCCGATCGTGCCGTGCGGCTGCGACTGGTCGGTGAGCAGATCGACCTGCTTGCCGTCGATCGCGGTGGCGATGTCCGAGCCGCGGGCGGTGATCGTCACCTTGTGGCGCACGCCCTTCAGCGTGATGCCGGTGAGCGGTACGCGCTTGAGCTCGGTGAGCTTGACGCCGGAGCTGCTGCCGCCGGGATAATGGCGGACCCGGGCGATCAGCACCGGTCCGGCCCTTTCCTCGGCCAGAGTCCAGACATAGGCCTCGCCATAGGTCTTGCCGGCTGCGCGGGCCCGGAAGAGCAGGTCGACGGAGGTCCCCGTGAGCGTCAGGTCGCTCTCGAAGCGGACGTCGCTCCAGTCATGGTCGCGGCGTGCCGGACCGGCGATCCACTTGCCGGACCAGTCGGCCGGGGCGAGCAGGCCCATCTCCCACCAGCCGGGCCGGCTCCAGCCGCTCTCGCTGCCGTCGGCGTCCCAGGTCCTGACCTGCCACTGATAGCGGGTGCGGGCGGCGAGGGACGGGCCGCCATAGGGGATCTGCGCATTGTCGGGCGAGGCCACCTTGCCGCTGTCCCAGACGGGCTGGCCCCCGGCAGTGACGCGGATCTGATAGGCGGCCTGGCGCTTCGCCGGGGAATGCCAGGCGAGGCGCGGGGCGGGCTCGTCGATGCCGAGCGCGGCATCGGCATATTCGACCGTCAGGCTGGTGGGTGCCGGGCCGTCGTCCCGGGCCGACGCGGCCATGGCGGTGAGAAGCGCCATGGCCGCCGTGCCCGAGACCAACAGGGTACGCATTGTCAGGGCAGACGACGGAAGCGACACCCGATCCCCTTTCTCAGAACTTGGTCCGGATGCCGAAGGTGACGAGCCGTCCCAGGGTGCTGCCATTGGTATAGGCGGCAGCGCTGTTCAGCCAGGGCGGATCCTGGTCGAAGATGTTGTCGATGTTCAGCGTCAGCATCGCGTTCTTGATGAAGCCGTGCTTGCCCAGGTCATAGGCGAGGAAGGCGTCCACCGTCTGGAACGCGCCCACCCGGGTCTGGGGCGCCACGCCGAGGATCGGGAAGCCGCCCCTGTAGTTGTACGAGGCCGAGGCGATGAACCCGCCCGACTTGCCGCCCAGCGTGGCGACGAAGGAAGTGCGGCCGACGCCGTTCTTCAGGTCGTCGGTGAACGGTCCGCCGGAAACCGCCTGCGACTTGCGGCTGAGCGTGTAGGTGCCGGCGATGCTGGCGTTGATCGCGCCGAAGCCGGTCAGCCGGGTATAGGCCAGGTTGAAGTCGAGCCCTTCGGTGTTGACCGCGCCCAGATTGTTGCGGCGCGCGTCGATCAGCACATAGGGCGTGAGCGGGCCGGTATAGAGGCTGGCGATGCTGGGCGCCCCCACCACGTTCAGGTTGCCTACCGCCGCCTGGGCCTGGGCCAGCGTCGGCCGGAGGATGTAGAAGTTCGCATAGTTGGTGTTGGTGAACAGCGTCGGCGAGAGGAACGGTGCCAGGCCGATCGCGTCCTTGAACTTCACATTGTAGTAAGTGAGGTTCGCCACCAGGCCCGGGACCGCCTTCGGCGTCCAGTCGAAGCCGGCGGACCAGGTATCGGCGCGCTCGGGCTTCAGGTTCGGGTTGCCGCCCGCGAGCACGATCGTCGCACGTGCCGGGTCGACGGGGGTGGCGCCGGGCGCAAGGAACGGGCTGTAGGGCAGCACGGTCGCCCGCGAGTCCGAGGTGTTGGTGGTGTCGGCAAGGCTCGGCGCGTGGAACGAGGTGCCCCAATTGCCGCGGATCGTCAGGTCGTTGAACGGCTTGTAGTTCACGCCGAACTTCGGATTGGTGGTGCCGCCCTGGTCGCTATAATCGTCGTAGCGGACCGACGCCGAGAATTGCAGCCCGCGCAGCCCGGGGCTGCCGTTGCCGGCGCCGACGATCGGAATCATCAGCTCGCCAAAGGCCGAGCGCACGTTACGCGATGCAAGCGAGGTCTTGGCATTGGCATAGGAGCCGATCGCGCCCTGGGCGATGCGCGAGGAGATATTCTCGTAATGATATTCCGCGCCGATCGCGAGGCGGACGTCGCCGCCCGACAGATGCGCCAGCGAACCGTCGAGGATCAGCCGGCCCTCCGCCAGTTCCTGCGTGGCGTCGCCGTAATTCTCGTAGTTGCGGATGGCGGCCAGCGCGGCGGGGCTGCTGGCCGCGAGGTCATAGGGATTGAGCGCCATGCCGGGGATCAGGCCGGCGAGCGCGAGTGACGCGGTGGTGGTGTCGAGCGCAGCCTCGCGCACCAGATTGGTGCTGCGGCCGAAATTGCTCTCCGCACGCAGCTGCCACTTGTCGCCGAGCGCGAAGGAGAAGCTGGGGGTGACGCCATAGGATTCGAAGCGCTGGCGGCTGGTCAGGCTGTTCCCATAGACGCTGGCGAACGAGAAGCTGGCGGTCTGCGCCGTCAGGCCGGCGATCGGGCGGAAGAAGGGATTGAGGAGAGTGATCGTGCCGGAGAGCATGCCTTGGGCCTGGTTCACCACGGTGTCGCGGCGCGACCAATAGGCGGTCAGGCCGAAGGCGACATTGTCGTCGAGCTGCTGCGTGAGCGAGCCGAAGACCGAGTTGCGCTCCTCGCGCGGGAACAGGTCCGCATAGGCGTTCTGGTCGCACTTGTTGAGCGTGCCAGGGGCGAGGCCGGGCAGGGCATAGGTGACGCCGGGGTTGCCGATCTGGATGTTGCCCGGCGCGCAGGTGGTCACCCGGAAGTCCTTGCCGCCCTTCGAGGTGCGATCAGCCGAGGCATAGCCCCGATCGATGCCGAGGACATTATCGTGCCAGACATGGGCATAGGAGAGGAACAGCGAGCCGCTGCCCCAGTCCTTGCCCAGGGTCAGGTTGCCGTCGACTGTCTTGTAATTGTCGGCGAAACCGTAGCGCAGATTGGCGGAGATGCCGTCGAAGCGCTTGCGGGTGATGAAGTTCACCACGCCGCCGATCGCGTCCGAGCCGTAGATGGCGGAGCCGCCGTCCGGCACCACCTCGACGCGCTCGAGCACATCGGGCGGCAGGATCGAGGGATCGACCGTGGTCTGGAGGATGCCCGCGCCGACGCCGCGATGGCCGTTGATCAGCACCAGCGTGGTGCTGCCACCCGAGGCGCCCAGGTTGCGGATGTTGGGGCGAAGGACCGGCAGGCCGAACGAGGCCGAGCCCACCGGGATCGTGCCGAAATTGCCGACCTGCGGGATCTTCGCGAGAAGATCGTTCGAGGAGCTGACGCCGCGTGCGGTGATCGTGTCGCGGGTGACCCCGATGACGTTGGTGCCGGTGGGCGCGACGCCGCGCAGCAGCGTGCCGGTGACGACGATGTCGCCCTGGGATTCGCCGGCGCCGTCATCGGCCTGCTGCGTGTCGGCCTGGGCGGCCTCGGGCGCTGCCGGGGCGGTCTGTGCCTGCGCAGCGCCGGCCGAAGCCAGCATGGTGGCGAGGGCCAGCATCGAAAGCCCCGCCTGCTTCGCGAATCCGCGGACGCGCGGCTCCATGGTCTCGGTGTTCATATTCCCTCCCCAATTGGTCCTTCGGACTCTCGTTTCCCGCGGGGTCATTGCCGTTCACGGGATGGAATCACCCACTCGGGCGATTTTCCACAATCATTCAATCTCGATCTTTTTCGATCATGTCAATGATCAAATTAGATTGCCGACAGGGGGCTGGGTCTCGGAAACCGGCGGGTATCGCGCGCGTCTCCGAGCGGCAACGCGGCGCGACGGCCCGGAAGCGTGCAACGCGCCGGGCCGGATCGCCATTTGGAATTGAGCGTCACCCATTGCCCGGAATTCCACCGTCACCCGGGCCTTGTTCGGCGATTGTCCCGCCCGGACAAGCATCTCTCTCGCCTTCCCTGCCATCCACCTCTCGTCATCCCCGCGCAGGCGGGGATCCAGGGTCACGGGCGATACGGCAGAGAAACCCTGGGTCCCCGCCTGCGCGGGGATGACAAGGTTTGCTGAACGAGTCCTAGCCCCGGGTCGTGACGCCCGATGGCATCATGGCCGAGCGGTTGGGGACGGTAGGAGGCGGGGGCGATCAGCGCAGCACTTCCGACAACGGGACATGCCGCCAGAACCCGCGGATCTCGTCGTCCTGGCCGGTAAGGTCGTAGCGCAGCAGCGATACCGGCAGGCGGCCGGTGTTCATCAGATAATCGTGATAGTCGCGGATCGCGAAGGCATCGCCGAGCTGGCGGCGGCGATCGACCAGCAGCTTCTGGAGCTGTATCGCGCCGATCGTGTAGGTCATGCCATAGCCCGGCGGCCGGCGGATATAGATGCCGGCATCGGTGCGCGCGACATTGTCGTCCAGCCAGGGCGTCCATTGCTTCCAGAACCGCATCGTCTCGCCGACGGTCATTTCGTTGCGCTGCATCTTCACGTCGCCGATCGTGCGCGCGGCGCGGAACAGGCCGAAGATGTAGATCAGCTCGCGCGTGCGGGGCCGGTCGTCGAACAGGCCGAGCTGGAGCGCAGTCTCCTCGAGATAGAAGCCCCAGCCTTCGGTGCGCCCGCTGTCGCTCACTCGGCTGCGGATCGGATCAGTGACGCGCCTGGCGGTCATCCCGTCGAAGCGATGGCCGGGGAAGGTGGCGTGGAGATGGTCCGGCGAGGCGTCGCGGAACTGGATCTGCTCCCAGAACATCGGCCCGGTGGGGCGCACGATCCAGGGCGCGTTGAAGCCGACTTCCCGATAGCTGCCCGGAATATAGTCCGGGATGGTGATGATCGCCTCGTCCTTCAGCCATTTGCGGATCTTGGCGTCGGTGCCGGCGAGCTGCGCCTCATATTCCGCGGCGGACCTGGGCAGCTGCAGTTCGGGGAGCTTGCGGTTGCGGTGCCGCTCGGTGGCATAGTCGGCCCAGAAGCGCGTGAGCTCGCGCTCGGCCAGCGTCACCACTTCGTCCGAAGTATAGGGCATCAGCCGGACATTGGCGAGGAACCAGTCATAGGCCGGCTTGCCGACTCCGGCACGGGCGGTCATCGCCGGGCGCGCCGCGGCGAGCCAGTCGCGAAAGCCGCGGATCGCGCCTTCCGCCGCCTTGATGTCCGCCAGCAGATCGGGCTGCTGCTTCTGCGCGCGGCCGTGCAGATCGGCGAACCAGCCGATCAGCCCCTCCGGCTCCACGGCGCGATACGGCATGCCATGGCCCACGCCGTCGCCGTGGGAGAGGCTGTGGAGCGTGAGATCGGCATAGTCGGCCGCCACTGAATCGAGGTTGACCCGCGCCTGGGCCAGATAGGCGGGGATCGCCTTCAACCGGGCGCGGAAGCGGGCCAGCGCGTCGGCCTTCAGCGGCAGATCGGTATAGGCCAGCCGCTGTAACTCATCGACATACATGCCCGGATCGCGCGCCCAGGGCTTCAGGATGTTCAGGTTGAAATCCTCCAGGTCCATCTGCGCGCGCACGGCGAGATAATCGACCTGCTGGTGGCGATCCCAGCGCGCCACCGCGAAATCCGGGAGCTGCGCCTGGAAGCCGCGCAGCTCGGCGCGGCGCCGGTCAACCGCGGCGGGGCTGTAGTCGACCACGCCATCGACCGCGGGCGGCGTGCGCCAGGCATCGAAGGCAGTGAACAGCGTGGCCAGATCGGCATGGCCGCGCGCGCCCTGGGGCGGGCCCTCGGGCTGGTTGGCCGCCGGCTGCGCGGTTGCCGGCGCGACGCCGAATGCCGCCGGCAGGGCGCTCCCGGCCAGGAGCATCGCGATCGCCAATCCCCTGGATAAATGCGCCATGGATAGGGAAGCGATGCACGCTCTGGAGATCACTTCCGTCATCCTCGCACAGGCGGGGATCCAGGCTGGCCAGGGACGATCGAAGCAATCGCGCGCGGGGCGAGCCGGCCACGGCAAGGTGAGCCCCGCGGTCCTTGCCCTCGGCCCTGGATCCCCGCCTTCGCAGGGATGACGAGAGGAGGATAGGGAATGACGATGGCGTATGTGAGTCCTCGAGCCAGTGAGCATGTCGATCTCTCCCGTCGTGGCCGGTTCCGTATCGCGCTGGCGATGCGCTTCCGCAAAATAAAACCAGAAACATATGATTTGTAATACGATGGGCGTTGGGGCGGCACTGGTCAAGATGCACCGAATCGGTGTTATCTCGAAGGCATGCGGGGTGCTCCAGACCAATCCGAAACGGTGCGAATCGCCGGAAATCCGCCCATCCTCGGCCCTTGCCAGGTGGTTGCGGGAGGGTTTGCCACGTACCTCCGACCAGGCCCGGCCGAGCGCACGGCACAGAAAAAACCGTGCGCAATCGCGGGTTTCCCGGCAGCTTTGTTACCGGAAAGCGACATTTTTCACATTTTTTCGTTACTCCGAATTGACCCCTTGTTCCTAATATGCTCAAAATCACGCACTTGTTCACGGAAATGGCGCAACCAGCGACGCCGGAGCGGAGCGAGGCAGGTGGGCGTATCCATTCGGGGAGACACGGACATGGGCAGTAAGCGGGTTGCGGTGATGCGGGCGGGGTTGCGGGGCGGTTCCGCGCTGCTCGCCACGATGATGATGATGGGCACCGCGATGGCGCAGACCGCCGAGCCGGAAGCCCAGGAAGGCGAGGCGATCGTCGTCACCGGTTCGCGCATCCCGCGTCCGGACGTCGATTCGAACAGCCCCGTCAACGTGATCGGCAGCGAGGAAATCCGCCAGACCGGCACCGCCGAGACCGAGCAGCTGCTCAACGCGCTGCCCCAGGCAGTCGCCGGCGCGGGCGCCCAGTCGAATGCGGGCAACGGCTCGGCCACGGTCAACCTGCGCAATCTCGGCGCGGCGCGCACGCTGGTGCTACAGAACGGCCGCCGCATCGTCGGCGCGAGCCAGGACGGCGTGGTCGACATCAACATGATCCCGCCCTCGCTGATCGAGCGGGTCGAAGTCGTCACCGGCGGCGCCTCGGCGGTCTATGGCTCGGACGCGATGGCCGGCGTGGTCAACTTCGTCACCAAGACCAATTTCCAGGGCCTCGAAGTCAACGGCCAGTACGGCATCAGCGACCGCGGCGATGCCCAGCGCTACAATATCGACTTCACCGTCGGCGGCAATTTCGGCGATGGCCGCGGCAATATCGTCTTCAACGGCAGCTATTACGACCGTTCGATGGTGAAGGGCGCCGCGCGCGACCATGCCACGCTCTACCTGGTCGATGCTGTGCAGAACGGGAAGGGCGTGCTCGTCCCCGGCGGCAACGGCGTCACCCCGCAGGGCACGATCTTCACCCCGGCGCTGGTCGGCAAGCTCGACCAGTTCGGCAACACGATCGGCACCGCCGGCATCTTCTTCGCGCCCGAGGGCTGGCGCGCCTACAAGACCAGCGACGGCTTCAACGATCGTCCCTATACCAACCTCCAGATGCCAATGAAGCGCTGGTCGGGGGCGATCACCGGCCATTACGACGTGACCGACAATGTCACGGCCTTCTGGGAGGGCAATTACGTCCGCAGCGAGATCAACTCGACGCTGGGCGCGGTGCCGATGAGCAGTTCGGGCTTCCTGCCGAATTTCCAGTTCGACCTGCGCAATCCCTATCTGTCCTCATCGCTGCGCGAGTTCCTGCGCACCAATCTCGACGGCGACGGCGACAATCTGGTTTCGCTCAACATCAATCGCCGCCTGCTCGACTTCGGCTCGCGCACCGACGATCAGACCCGCGAATTCTCGCGCTTCGTCGTCGGGCTGAAGGGCGCGCTGACCGACAAGCTGAACTGGGAGGCCTTCTACAATCAGGGCCATGTCCGGATCACCGAGGTCCAGGGCGGCGGCGTGCTGATCGACAATTTCGCCAATGCGTTCCTGACCAATCCGAGCAATCCCTATGCGTGCAAGGTGGCCGATCCGCGCTGCGTCACGATCAACCCGTTCGGGCTGATGTCGATGACCAAGCCGATGATCGACTATATCTACACCAACCTGACCAACATCACCGTCGTCGACCAGAAACAGGCCGGCGCCAGCATCACCGGCACGCTGTTCAAGCTGCCGGCGGGCAATGTCGGCATCTCGGTGGGCGCCGAATATCGCAAGGAAAGCTCCACCTTCACGCCCGACCAGCTCTATATCCAGGGCAAGGCGCTCTCGCGCTCGGCGGGCATCCAGGCGACCGGCGGCAGCTTCGACGTCAAGGAAGTCTATGGCGAGCTCGTCGTGCCGATCCTGGCCGACCTGCCCTTCGTCCACCTGCTCGCGTTCGAGGGCGGCATCCGCTATTCGGACTATTCGACCGCAGGCGGCGTGACGTCGTGGAAGGCGGGTGGCGAGTTCTCGCCGGTGAAGAGCTTCAAGATCCGCGGCCTCTATCAGCGGGCGGTGCGTGCGCCGAACGTGATCGAGCTCTATTCGGGGGCGACCAACACCGCGCCGCAGGCGACCGACTTCTGCAACGCGACCGGCGCCAATCGTACCGCGGCCGAGCGTGCCTTCTGCGTCAGTTCGCTGGGCGTGCCGGCGAGCGTGATCGACGTGTTCCAGCAGGAGAATGTCCAGATCCGCGCGATCACCGGCGGCAATCCCAGCCTGAAGGAGGAGACGTCGGACACTTGGTCGCTCGGCGCGGTTTTCCGTCCGGAGTTCGTGCCGAACCTCCAGCTCACCGTCGATTACTACAACATCAAGATCGACGGCGCGATCGCGGCGTTCGGCGGCGGCCTCCAGTCGGTGATCACTGCCTGCCGCGCCAATCTGTCGATGAGCAACATCTTCTGCCAGCCGCTCAACCACCGCTCGTCGGACGGGCAGCTCTATGACGTGCCGCTGCTCAACGCGAACATCGCCTCGATGAAGACCTCGGGCGTCGATTTCCGCCTCGACTATCGCCACGACATCGGTTCGCTGGGCCGGTTGAGCTATTATCTGGCCGGCAGCTATCTGATCAACAGCATCGTGCAGAGCAGCCCGATCGTCGCGGCGGTGGATTGCGCCGGCTATATCGGCGGCGGCACCTGCGGCAACGCCAACCCGAAATGGCGCTTCACCCAGCGCCTGACCTGGGACGTCTCCGATGCCTTTCAGGTCTCGCTGCGCCACCGGTTCATCGGTTCGGCGAAGGATGGGCGGATCGCCGCGGCCAAGGCCTCGGGCGGGGCGATGCCGCTGCTCGCGGTGCCGGAGACGGGCCAGATCAGCTATTTCGACCTGAGCGCGTCCTACGACATCGACAAGAGCCTGAGCATCTACGGGACGATCGACAATCTGGGCGATCACAACCCGCCGTTCCAGCTCTACGAGCGCGACACCTATGACGCGATCGGCCGGCGGTTCACGATCGGCTTCCGCAAGAAGTTCTGATGCCCCGGGTCCGGCGGCGGGGTTGCCCCCGCCGCCGGCAACCGGCCCTATGGCCCGAAGCGTCGATGTGGTTGAAGGTGTTGGGAAGATGATCAAGTTCAGCGTTTCCGTCCGGGCGATGTCGGCGGCCCTCATGATCGCATCGCTGAGCGCCGCGGCGCCCGTGCTCGCCCAACAGGCGGCGCAGGGGCCGGCCCGGAGCACCGCCAGGGTGGCGGGGACCAGCTTCTCGATCGACGAGCTCTATCGCTACAAGAGCCTCGTCGGCCTCGACCCCCAGGGCTATAGCTGGGCGGCGGACGGCAGCGCCGTGCTGTTCCTGTGGAACGACCAAGGCTATGCGTTTCGCGACGTCTGGGCCTGGTCGCCCAGAACCGGCCAGAAGACCCGGCTGACCTTTCTCGGCAAGGACAGCAAGCCGGAGGCGGAAGCGAAGGGCATTGCCCAGGCGGTGCTCCTCGATCATGGCCGCGTCGCCTTCACCCTGGGCGGCCAACTCCATATCCGCGAGGCCGACGGCAAGATCGTCAAGGTCGAGGGCGACAAGCGCGGCATCCGCAAGCTCGCCGTGTCGCCGGACGGGAGCAAGCTCGCCTTTCTCGCAGCCGCGCCGAACGCATCGCCGGTCGCTGCCGGCGGCCAGCTCTGGGCGCGCGATGCCGCGGCAGGGGAGGGCGCCGCTGCCACGCGGCTGGTCGGCAGCGACGACCCCAAGCTCTATATCGAGGACTATAAATGGGCCGACAGCGGCAAGGCGATCGCCTTCCAGCAGGCCGACGACCGCGCCATGCCCGAGCGCGACATCTATTACGATGCCAAGGGCAAGCTGCAGAACAACCGCGTGATCCGCGCCTTTCCGGGCGAGGAGACCAGCAAGACCAGCATCGGCCTGGTCGATCTCGCCACGGGCAAGTCCCGCCTGTTCGAGCGCCCCGATCCCAAGCACGATGTCTGGGGCTATGGCCTGTCGCATGACGGCAAGCGGCTGTTCGTCAGCGGCGCCGATATGGAGGCCAAGGAACACACCATCTACCTGTACGACGCCGCCACCGGCGCGCGCGAGACTTTCTACCAGCTGCGCGAGCCCAAGCATCTGCGCCCCGACTGGCAAGTCGCCTGGGCGCCGGGCGACGACGGGCTGATCATCCTCACCGATCGCGACGGCTGGCTCCAGCTCTATCACCAGAAGAAGGCCGGCCAGGCGCCGCGCCAGATCACCAGCGGCAAATGGGAAATCGCTTCGTTCGAAGTCGATGCGAAGAACGGGCAGCTCTATTTCACCGCCAACGAGTCCGCCCTGCAGGATCGCCAACTCTACCGGGTGCCGGTGGCGGGCGGGAAGATCCAGCGGATCAGCGGACCCGCGGGCGGCACGCACGAGCCGGTCTATTCGCCCGATTTCAGCCGCATCGCCGACTGGTACAGCAACGACGACACGCCGCCCGAACTCTATGTGATCGACACCGCGAAGCCGGGCAAGGCGGCGCAGGTCACCAAGTCGCCTCAGCCGGATTTTTACGGCCAGAACTGGGCCAGGACGAGCTATGTCCAGTTCCCCAGCCATGTCGACGGGATGAACCTGCTCGGCCGGGTCAGCGTCCCCGCCGATTTCGATCCCGCGAAGAAATATCCGGTGATCGTCGGCTCGGTCTATTCGGACGCGGTGCGCAACCAATGGGGCGGGCGCCGCGCCCACCCGACCTGGGGGCTCGACCAGTATCTGGTCGCGCAGGGCTATATCGTCCTGACCGTCAACATCCGCGGCTCCTGGGGGCAGGGGCGCGAGCACAACCAGACGCAATATGAAAGCTATGGCGAGACCGACATCAACGATCTCGAGAGCGGCGTCCGCTATCTGATCGCCCAGGGCCATGCCGATCCGAAGCGCATCGGCATCTGGGGCTCCAGCTATGGCGGGCTGATGACGGTCATGTCGCTGTCGAAGAAGCCCGGCCTCTATGCCGCGGGCATCGCCGGCGCGCCGGCCACCAATGTGTGGCACGCCTTCCCGGCGCAGATGTGGATCATGGGCCCGCCCGAGGGGCCGGACATGCCCGCGCGCTACGAGGCACAGTCGGCGCTCTACCAGGCCAAGGGGATCCGGGATCCGCTGATGATCATCCACGGCACCCGCGATTCCGTGGTGCTCTATTCGGACACGATGGCGCTGGCCGAGCAGATGGTCCAGCGCGAGCAGATGTTCGAGTTGGTCACCTTGCCCGGCGCCAACCATGGCTGGGATGCGGAGAACATCCCGCAGACGCGCTTCTCCTTCAAGAAGATGGTCGAGTTCTTCGATCGCAACGTGAAGAACCGGAAGTAGCATGCGGGCGAGGGGCATTGCGGCCGTGATGGGAGGCGCCGTTCTGCTGGCGGCGCAGGCGGCTGCCGCCCAGCCGGCCGTCCAGCAGCTGGGTGCCGATTTCTGGGCCTGGCGCGGGACGACCCAGCCGGCGAGCAGCGACGACATCCCCCGCATCGTGCGCCCCGCGGGCTGGGTGCCCGACTGGTCGCCCACCGGCGTCGCCGCCCAGCGCAGGCAGCTCGCCGCGTTCGAAGCGCGCTGGCAGGCGCTGGAGACCGCTCCCCGCACCGTGGCCGAGAAAGTCGGTTACCGGCTGGTCGGCTCGGCGCTGGCCCGGGTCCATTGGGAAATGGACCATGTCGCCGCCTGGCGCCGCCAGCCGCATTTCTACACGGCGCAGGCGCTCAATCCGGTGTTCGAGGTGCTGCTGCCCCCGCCGCCGGTTGCGCGCGCCCGGCTGGAGGAAGTGATCCGCCTGCTGGCCAATGCGCCCGCCATCCTTGCCGCCGGCCGCGCGAACCTCGACGACATGCGCGGGCCGTTCGTCGACGTGGCGCTGGGCCAGCTCGCCGAGGTGCCGGAGAGCCTGCGCGGCATGGCGGCGGGGCTCGCCCCCCATGCCGATGCGGGGCAGAGGAAGCGCCTCGTCGCCGTGCTGGACAAGGCGATCGCTGCCTTTGCCGACTATGCCGCCTTCCTGAAATCGAAGCGCGCCGGCCTGTCCGAGCAGACGGCGGTGGGCCGGGAGAGCTATCGCTATTTCCTCGGCAATGTCGGCATCTATCCCTATTCGCCCGAGCAGCTGGTGGCGATGGGCCGCCAGGAATGGGCGCGCTCGGTGCTGTTCGAGACGCTGGAGCGCAATCGCAATGCCGGGCTGCCCGAGCTGCCGATCGGCCCCTCGATCGGCGCGGTGACCGCGCGGCTCAATGCCGAGGAGCTGAAGGTCCGCCGGTTCCTCACCGAGAAGAACCTGCTGACCGTTCCGGACTGGGTCGGCCATTACAAGGCCCAGCCTTTCCCGGCCTATCTGGCGCCGATCGGCTGGCTGGGGCGCACCTTCGATTTCACCAGCATCGACCGGACCGGGCAGGACGCGACCGTCTATCTTCCCGATCCCTCGCCCAAGCTCGGCTATTTCAACCTCTCGATCATGCGCGATCCGCGGCCGATCATCGTCCATGAAGGCGTGCCCGGCCATTTCTTCCAGCTCAGCCTCAGCTGGCGGAACCCCGATCCGCTGCGTCGCCGCTATTATGACAGCGGCGCCAACGAAGGCACGGGCTTCTATGCCGAGGAGATGATGCTCCAGGCGGGCTTCTGGGCCGATGCGCCCAAGACGCGCGAGATCATCTATAATTTCGCGCGATTGCGTGCCCTTCGGGTCGAAGTGGACGTGAAGCTGGCGTTAGGTGAATTCACCATCGCCCAGGCCGCCGACTATCTGGAGAGGATGGTCCCGATGGACCGGGCGACGGCGCGCGAGGAAGCGACCTTCTTCGCTGCCGCGCCCGGTCAGGCGATCAGCTACCAGATCGGCAAGATGCAGACGACAGAGTTCCTCGCCGAGGCGCGGGTCCGCGAAGGCAAGTCCTTCGATCTCAGGCGCTTCCACGATTATCTCTGGACCAACGGCAATGTGCCGATCGCGCTGCAGCGGCAAGAATATCTGTCGATGGTTTCGGGCGAATAGGGGGCATGCTTTCGATGGATCTGGTAATTTTCACCGAGCCGAAATCGGGACTGTCGGCGCGCTGCCGCCTGCTTCCCGACGCGGCGCCGCAATCCTGCGATTTCCTGCGCGATCTCGCCACGCGGCGCGCGTCGTTCGAGGCGATGCACGCGATCTGGACGGGGCCGGAGATCTCGGTGCCCATGCCCTCGGCCGCGCTGCCCCAGAGCATGGCCCAGCCGGCGATCCCGGCCGAGAACGCCACTTCCTATCCGGGCGCGGGCGACGTGGTGCTCGCCTATCTCGCGCCGGGCAGCACCCAGGGCCTGCCGCCCGGGCCCTTCTACGACATCGGCATCTTCTATGGCGCCGGCGGCCGGCTGCTGATGCCGTTCGGCTGGATCCAGGCCAATGTCTGCGCCCGCATCCTCCCGGAGGATCTGGACAAGGCCGTGGCCGATTGTCGCACGATCCGCCGGAACGGCGCCTGCACCATCACCGTCGAGCCGGCCTGAGGGGAAGCGGACATGACCTATGCCGATCTGATGTCCGTCCTGGGCCATTGGGTGCTGCCCGGCTCGCTGATCGCGATCATGGCCTCGATGGGCCTGTCGCTCACCGCCGATGATTTCCGCCAGGTGTTCCGCAACAAGCGCGCGCTGATCTTCGGCGTCTGCTCGATGCTGATCGTGCCGCCAGCGATCGGGCTCACCCTGGCGCTCACCGTCGCGCCCACCCCGGCACTCGCGGTGGGCTTCGTGCTGCTCGCCACCACGCCGGGCGGCATGCTGTCGAACCTCTTCACCGACATGGCCAAGGGCGACCTGGCCCTGTCGATGTCGATGACGCTGCTGCTCAGCATGATCTACATCTTCGTCGTCCCCTTCTACGCGCACTTCGCGCTGGCCCATTTCCTGGGGCTGGAGGCGGAGGTGAAGGTGCCGCTCGGCTCCTTCTTCTGGAACATCTTCTCGATCACCGTGCTGCCCGCCGCCGCCGGGTTCACGCTCCGGGCTGTGCGGCCCGCCTTCGCGATCGCCTTCAAGAAATATCTGAAGAACATCGCCATGGTCGTGCTGTTCAGCGCCTTCGGCATGATCCTGTTCGACCAGGTGCCGGTGCTGCGCGAGAATCTGGGCGCACTGTTCTGGATCACCGTGGCGCTCAACCTGATCATGGTCTGTGTGGTGATGACGATCGTGCGCTTCGCCGGTTTCACTCGGCGCGAGAACATCGCGATCGGGATCGAGCATCTGATGCGCCAGGAAGGTACGGCGATCTTCATCGCGGTGAGCATCGTCGGCAGCAACGAGATGTCGCTGCCGATGATCATGAACACCCCGGTTGCGCTCTGCTTCGTACTGGCCTTCGTCGCCATCGCGCGCCGCACCCGGCGAAGCGGGAGAGCCATGCCCGCCGGCTAGACCGTTTCGAGGAACACCGCTCCTTCGAGGGGCGCACATACACCGCCCCCTCGCGGGCGAACGAGAGAGTTCGAGATTTCATGCAAACGTCCCGTATCACGGACGTCGCGGGGGCGCTTTCGCCTTTCGCGCCGGCCCCCGGCTTCACCCTGGCGAAGACGTGGTGATGCAGCATCAGCCCATTCCCCGCGGCAAGGGGGAAGCGCCGTCGACTGCGCCGGTCTGGGTCGCGACCGCGGCGCCGGGGCCGCGGCTCGCCCCGCTCGGTGCGGAGATCGAAGCGGAGGTGCTCGTGATCGGCGGCGGGATCGCCGGCATGACGACGGCGCTCCACCTTGCCGAAGCCGGCCTGGACACGGTGCTGCTCGAGGCCGGCCAGCCCGGCGACCAGGCGACCGGCTGGAGCGGCGGGCTCGTCGCGCCCGATTATATCCGGCACGCGCCCGATACGATCGGCCAGCTGCTCGGCCGTCACTGCGGCGAGAGGCTGACGCGGATGATCGGCGGATCGGCGCGCGCGGTGTTCGACCTGGTCGAGCGGCATGCGATCGATTGCGATGCCCGGCAGGACGGCTTCTACACGCCCGCCCATAGCGAGGGGCTTGCGCAGAGCCAGCGCGGCTATGCCGACCAGTGGCGGTCGCGCGGCTATGACGTTCGCTTCGTCGAGGCGCGCGAGGCGCGGCACATGTTCGGCGTGGAACGCTATTGCGGCGCGCTGCGCTTCGGCGACGGCGGCAGCCTCAATCCGCTCGGCTATGTCCGCGGCCTGGCCTGGGCGGCACTGAAACAGGGCGCCAGGCTGTTCGGCGAGAGCCCGGTACAGGCGCTGTGGCGCGAAGGCGGCCGATGGATCGCGCGGACGCCCGGCGGCGCAGTGTCGGCGCGGCGGGTGGTGCTGGCGGCGAATGGCGGCAATGCCCGGCTGCACCCGGCGCTGCGGCGCACGGCGCTGCCGCTGCACGTCGTCCAGTTCGCCACCGCTCCCCTGGACGACGTGCAGCGCGCCGCCATCCTGCCCGAGGGTGGCGCCTTCACCGACAAGGTCTCCTATCTCTTCACGGCGCGGCTCGATCCGCAGGGGCATCTGATTTCCGCTTTCCCGGTGTCGTTCCTGGTGCGGGGCGACAGGGCGCATCTGCGCGAGGCGAAGCGCCGGCTCCGCCAGCATTTCGCTGCGCTGTCCGATCCCCGGATCGACCATATCTGGGAAGGGCTGGCCTGGGTGAATTCGTCCCTCCTGCCCGAGCTTTACGACCTGGGCGACGGCGCGCTGGCGATCCAGGCGGACAATGGCCGGGGCATCGGCATCAACACCCAGCTGGGCATCGAAGTGGCCGCGGCGATCGCGTCGAACAGCCGCGAGCGGCTCTCGGTCGTACCGCGCGAGCCGCATCCGATCCGGCTCCATGCCGGCGCGGCGCTGCTGCCCAAGCTGCTGATGACGATGGCCTGGCTGTCCAATTGAGCGGGCGGCCGGTGCCCGCCTGATCCCGAAGGAGAGATGCGGATGATCCGCGCCCTGCGAATGTTGCTGCTGCCGGTCGGCGCCGTGCTGCTGCTGGCGTCCGGATCGCCTGCATCGTCCGATCTCGACGCGCTGGTCGCTCGCTATGAGCGCTTCTCGGAACGCTATCCGATGGAGGCCGGCCGCTCCGATCCCTCGCATTCTCCGCAGGGCTGGCCGGTCGAGACCCCCGCCGGCATGGCCGCGCGCCGGGCCGAGCTGCTCGCGATCGACAAGGCGCTCGCCGCGCTGCCCGACGCGGAGCTCGCTTCGGAGGACAGGCGGAACCGCGACTTCCTCCGCGGGATCATCGGCTGGCGCGTGGAAGGGATCGGCTTCGACGAGCGCCGCTTCGCCTTCGTCGCGCATGAGGGCTTCTACAACACGCCCTATTATGCCGCGCGCGGCGTGGAGGTGCGCAGCGACGCCGATGGCAGGGCCTGGATCGCCCGGCTGCGCGGGGTGCCCGGCTATTTCGCCGAGCAGCGCGCCAATCTGGAGCGCGGCATCGCCACGGGCTGGACCCAGCCGGCGCGGGTGGTCGACGTCGCGGTGGCGGTGCTGCGCAAGCAGGTCGAGCGGCCGGTCGCGGAGGATCCGCTGCTCGCGCCGCTGCGGGGAAGAGACGCCCTGGTCGCGGAAGCTGGCGCGGTGATCGAGCGCGAGATCCGCCCGGCCCAGCGCGCGATCCTGGCCTATGTCGACGGCCGCTACCGCGCGCATGCCCGCAAGGCGCTGGGCATTGCGAACATCCGCGGCGGAAGGGACTATTACGACTTCCTGCTGCGCTATTACACCACGACGGACCTCACCGCCGAGCAGGTCCACGCCCTCGGCCTCTCCGAAGTGAAGCGGATCCGCGGCGAGATGGATCGGGTGATCGCGGAGAGCGGGTTCAAGGGCAGCTTCGTCGATTGGCTGCGCTTCCTGCGTACCGATCCGCGCTTCTACGCCCGGAGCCGCGAGGAACTGATCGAGAAATACAGCGCCGCCGCCAAGCGCATCGACGGCGTGCTGCCCCGCTGGTTCGCCACGCTGCCGCGCCAGCCCTTCACGGTCGAGCCGGTGCCGCCGGACCTGGAGGAAGGCTACACCACCGCGCGCTCGGGCGGCGGCGACTTCTCCAGGGGCTTTCCCGGCCGCTTCATCGTCAACACCTCGCACCTCGACCAGCGGCCGCTCTACGAGGTGCCGGCGCTGACGCTGCACGAGACGGCGCCGGGCCATCACACCCATGCGGCGATCGCGCAGGAACATCCCGAATGGCCGAGCTTCCGCCGCCAGCGCGACCTGCTCGCCTTTCGCGAGGGCTGGGCGCTCTATGCCGAGCGGCTGGGGCACGAGATGGGCGTCTATCGCGATCCCTATGAGGCGTTCGGCAGCCTCTCGACCGAGATGTGGCGGGCATGCCGGATGGTGGTGGACACCGGCATCCACGTGATGGGCTGGAGCTACGAACAGGCGCGCGCCTGCTTCACCGAGAACACCGCGCTGGCCGACATCAACATCGATACCGAGCTGGCCCGCTATATCGGCGCGCCCGGCGGGGCGGTGGCGTACAAGGTCGGCGAACTGAAGATCGTCGAGCTGCGGCGGCGGGCCGAGGCGGCGCTGGGCGAGCGCTTCGACATCCGGGCATTTCACGACCTGATCCTGGCGCAGGGACAGTTGCCGATGACGATGCTGGAAGCCGTGGTGAACGACTGGATCGCGGCACGGAAATAGCCGCTGCCCGGGTTGCGGGAGCTTCCCAACCGGTTCGGATCGTGACAGGTTCGCTCGATGCGGCCGCTTCGCTACTCCATCAACGTCACCCTGGACGGATGCTGTGATCATCGCGCGGGTTCCGCAGACGAGGAACTGCATCGTCACGCGGTCGAGAACCTCAACCGGGCCGATGCGCTTCTCTTCGGGCGGGTGACCTATGAAATGATGGAGGCGGCGTTCCGGCCGCCGGCGCGGACCGGCGCGGATCCCAGCTGGACGGAGCCCTTCGCCCGGACGATCGACGCAGCCAGGAAATATGTCGTGTCGGCCACGCTCGATCGCGTCGACTGGAATGCGGAGCTCGTGCGCGGGGACCTGGGCAGCGCGGTCCGGCGGCTCAAGGAGGAGCCGGGCAAGGGCTTGTTCGTGGGCGGCGTGAAGCTCCCGCTGGCCCTGGCGGAGCTGGGGCTGATCGACGAATATGAGTTCGTGGTGCATCCCCGGGTCGCGGGCCATGGGCCGACGCTATTTGCCGGGCTTTCGAAATACCTCGATCTGAAGCTGGTGAGCCGGCTGGAATTCGGCTCCGGGGTCGTGGCGACACGCTACGTGCCGAGAGGCTAGCCGCCCGGCTTGCCGGCCCGGGGCGCCAGCGCCTCCTCCAGCGCCATCCCTTCCTCATCCGCCAGCGCGGCCTCGTGCAGATGCCGCAGCCCGGCGGCGTCCAGCCCGCCGGCCCGATAGCGTGCGACGATCCGCTGGTAATTGCCCAGCCCGCGCGCAAAGGTCTCGCCATAGCCCTTGATCAGCCGCTGGCACCGTGCCAGCTCGATCGCCGCTTCGGGTTCCGCCGCCCGGATCAGCGCCAGCCAGTCCTCGATCCGCGCCTGCTCGATCCGATAGCGCAGCGTGCCGCGCCGCCACCGCCGCCAGCCGGCGAGCAGCGAGAGTGCCAGGAACCAGCGCAAGCTGGTCGTCTCGACATGGCGCCCCTTGGCGAAGAGCGGCTTCAGCCAGCGCGACCAGCGCTTGCTGGACAGGATGTGGCGGCCGATGCCGGCGGGCAGCGTTTCGCAGATCTCCTCGAGCCGGGGGTGCATATATTCGGTGAGCTGGACGATCTGGTCGTCCTTCGCCCGCACTTCGCCGCGGACGCGGGCGAAGCGGCTGGCGCGGACCTTCAGGTCGGCGACGCGGATCGTGTCCTCGTACGACATCCACAGCGCGAGATGCCGGGCGGTTTCGGCGAGCAGCTCGGGGCTGCCCTTCAGCCCATCGAGCCGGTCGAGATAGAGGCCGGCATAGGCGGCATCCTGATAGTCCATCAACCGCCGGACGCCTTCGAGTGCGAAGAACTGCGCTTGGCTCGGCAGGCTGGCATCGACCCGCGCCGCCAGGGCGCGGCCGCCTTCGGTGGTGGGGGCAGCTATCGGGGATTGCTCGGCTTTCGGTTCGTCCTTCCCTTGGGCTGCGTCGAAGCCTGCCGCGAAGCCGCGCAGGTTCGCCTCGACTGCCTTGCCGCCGGCGCGGATCGCTTCCTCGAAGGCGGTGCGGGAAAAGGGCAGGGCGCCGCTGCCGGCCAGCGCGCCGAACATCACCGAGCTGATCACGCTGCCGGTGCGCTCGGCGACGGCATCCATGTCGAAGCCGATGAAGCGTTTCGCGCGTTTCTGGGCAGCCGCCACGATGCGCTCCGCGCTGGCGCGGCCGTCGGCCATCGCCGCCTTCTCGGTGATGGCGTAGACTCGGTGCGTCGAACCGATCAGCTCGGTGCGGTCGGTCACGAAACCGCGCAGGATCGCGCGGCCCGCCTCCATCAGCTCCGAGGCGACGACCACATCGACATCGCCCGGCACGGGCGTGAGCGCCAGCACCGGTGCGGCCGGGCCGCTATCCGGAATCATCTCGACATAGTAGATCGTCGCGCCGGTGCGCTGCGCCACACCGGGGACCGAGGTGCCCTGCGCGACATGGCCGCTCCGCTTGCCGAGTTGGACGATCCAGTCGGCCAGCACGCCGCCGCCCTGACCTCCCAGGCCGAGCACCGCGATGGCGATGCGCTTCCGCTCCGCCATCAAAAGGCCCTCGCGGCGATCCGGCGGGTCGCGCGGCGCTGGAGCGCGCCGATCGCCCAGCCGCGCAGGCGCTGGCGGAAGCGGTCGCGGCGATCGGGGTTGGCGATGATCCGGGCCTTGTAGAAGGAGGGGCAGAGTATCGCGGCATGGCTCACTTCGCCGCACACGCCGCAGCCGACGCAGCTGTTCTCGACATGCGCGATCGGATCCTGGCGCAGCGGATCGGGATTGGGCCTGATCGTCAGCGACGGGCAGCCCGACAGGCGGATGCAGCTATGGTCGCCGGTGCAGGTGTCGGGATCGACGCCGAAGCGCTCGCGCACCACGCGCTCGCCGGCCTTCATCGCCTTGGCCAGTTGCGGCTTCAGCCGGCGCTGGCGGTTGAGCTGGCATTCGGACTGGGCGACCAGGACCTTGGGTCCCTTCTCGGCGCTGGTCAGCGCCGCGCGGATCGCATCGCGCATGCCGGCGACGTCATAGGTCCGCGTCATCGTTCGCGCCCAGCCGATGCCGATGCCGCGCACGGCCTTCTCGATCGGATTGTTAGTCTTGCGGTTCGGCGGCTTGGCGCGCGACGAGAGGATGTCCTGGCCCCCGGTCGCGGCCGAATAGCCATTGTCGACGATGATCGTCAGATTGTCGTCCTGGTTGAAGACGGCGTTGCCGATCCCCGAGGTGAGGCCGTTGTGCCAGAAGCCGCCATCGCCCATGATCGCGATCGCCCGCCGGTCGCGCGGCTTGAAGGCCGAAGCGCCGGCCGTGCCCAGGCCATAGCCCATCGTCGTGTTGCCGATATGGAAGGGCGGCAGGATCGAGAAGAGGTGGCAGCCGATATCGGCGGAGACGTGGAAGGCGCCGAGCTCCTTCTGCACGAGCTTCATCGCGGAGAAGATCGGGCGTTCGGGGCAGCCGGTGCAGAAGCCGGCGGGGCGCTGCGGCACCGCGGCGGCGGGCAGGGCGGGGGCTGAGGCAGCAGTCTCGGCCGGTGCGCGCTCGGGCGCATGGGCGCGCAGGAAGGCGGCCAGGCCCTCGCGGATCACCGCGCTGCCATATTCCCCGGCGCGCGGCAGCATTTCCTTGCCGACGATCCGCGTCTCGAGCCCGGCGCGGCGGACCAGCGTGTTCAGCTCATGCTCGATGAACTCGGGCTGGCCCTCCTCGACCACCAGTACCGCGCGCTTGCCCGCGCAGAAGGCGCGGACTTCGTCGGGGATCAGCGGATAGGTAACGTTGAGGACGTAGATCGGGAGCGCGGCATTGCCATAGGCGTCCGACAGGCCGAGCAGTTCGAGCGCGCGGTTGAGCGAGTTGAACAGCCCGCCCTGGACGATGATGCCGATCTCGTCCGCCGCGGTGCCGAAATGCTCGTTGAGCCCGCGTTCCTGGACGAAGCGGATCGCCGCCGGCCAGCGCTGCTCGATCTTCTCGACTTCGTGGAGGAAATTGGCGGGCGGCAGCACGATCCGGCTGGTATCGCGCACCGGTGCCTCGGCCGCCTCGGCCACGGTCAGCCTGGGGCGCCGGTTGTCCTTCGCGACGAAGCTACCGGTGACGTGACAGGCGCGCACGCGCAGCTCGAGCATCACCGGCGTGTTCGATGCCTCGGACAGTGCGAAGCCTTGCTCGACCATGTCGACGATCACCGGCAGGCCGGGCCGCGGATCGAGCAGCCACATCTGCGACTTCATTGCAAAGGCATGGGTGCGCTCCTGCATGATCGAGGAGCCCTCGCCATAATCCTCGCCCAGGATGATCAGCGCCCCGCCGGTCACCCCGCCGGAGGCGACGTTGGACAGCGCGTCCGAGGCGACATTGGTGCCAACCACCGATTTCCACGCCACCGCGCCGCGCAGCGGGTAGTTGACCGAGGCGGCGAGCATCGCCGCCGCCGTCGCCTCGCTCGCCGAGCTTTCGAAATGGACGCCGAGCTCGGCCATCAGTTCGCTCGCATCGGCGAACACGTCCATCAGATGGCTGATCGGCGAGCCCTGATAGCCGCCGACATAGGCCACCCCGGCCTGGAGCAACGCCTTGGTGACGGCCAATATGCCCTCGCCGTGAAAGGTCTCGCCGTCTCCCAGCCGCAGTTGCTCGATTTCCGCCTTGAACGAACGCTCGGCCATGGGTTCAGCCCGCCACCAGCGCCAGGACGCGCAGCGGGCTGCCCGAGCCGCCCCGGATCTTGAGCGGCGCGGCGACGATCACCGCGCCGGTCGCCGGCAGCCGGTCGAGATTCTCCAGGCACTGGAGCCCGTAGCGGCCCGCGGCATGGAACAGCGTGTGCGCCGGATAGGCGGGGTCGAGCAGATGCGCCTGACCCGCATCGGTGCCGATCGTCTCGACGCCGAGCCCATGCGCATCCCGCGCTTCGATCAGGAAGCGGACCGCTTCGGCCGAGGGACCGGGCGTATGGGCGCCGTCCTCGCGGCGATTGGTATAGGCAGCGACGTCGCGCTTCGACCAGTCGGTGCGCAGCAGGATCCAGCTGCGCGGTGGAATGCGGCCATGCTCCGCTTCCCAGGCTTCGATGTCGGCCGGGGTGAGGAGATAGTCAGGGTTCGCCGCCGACTTGGCAGAGATGTCGATCACCACGGCCGGCGCGATGAAATCGGCCGGCGGCACCGTGTCGACAGCATTGTTGGGCAGGTCCTTGCCGGTGATCCAGTGGATCGGCGCGTCGAAATGGGTGCCGGTATGCTCGCTGACCGTGAAGTTGTTCCAATACCAGGCGACGCCGCGTTCGTCATAGCGCGAGATCTCCTCCTGGCTGAACCCGGCGCACTGGCCGAACTCGGGCGGCAGGACGAGCGTGGGCGTGTCGGGCGACAGCGTCTGGGTGAGGTCGATCGCGCGGATCGCGCCCGATGCGATGGCGGCGGCGAAACTTTCGAGCGTCTGGCTGGTCATGTCTGTCCTCCCTGGGGCCGGATGTGCTCGCGCCCGGTCATGCGGGTACGATGTCGAAGGCGATGGTGGTGCGGTGGTCGGCATCCTCGAACGGCACCGTCCCGTGGTAGAAATAGGAGGGGAACAGCACGAGCAGCCCCGGCTCGGGCCGGATCATCCGCGCGATGCGCTCGCGCTCGCCGAGCCGGAGCCCGCTCTCCCCGAATTTGAGCCAGCCCTGGCGATGGCGGTCGACCGCCTCGGGCACGGCGACATAATAGCAGGCGCTGATCCAGCCCTCGGGATGGATGTGGTTCTCGTGGAAGCCGGCGCTGCGCAGCCGTACCGACCACGCGCCGGAAAAGGTGAAACGGCCGGTATTGCGGCGGAGGAAGGGATGGCCGGGATCCTCCGGCAGCGCGGCTATCCAGGTCCGCACCTGCGCCTCGATCATCGCGCGCACCGCAGCGATCATCGGATCGTGCAGGGCGAACAGGTCGTCGCTGGTCTGGGTGCCGCCGCGCAGCGTCTGTTCGAGCGGGTAACGGTGGTCGCGATGATGCGAGGTGAGTGCCGCGTCGAGCCGCGCGTTGAATCCGGCGCCATCGCCGTCCTGCGGCATGAGCAGGCTCGCCGAGACGAGGCGCTCGACATCGTTGAGCCAGGCTGCGCGCGGATCGCCGGCAAGGCGCCAGCCGAGCCCCTGAAGGGCCAGCGCCTGCTGGTCGGACGGATTGGCGGCGAGCACCGGCTCCAGCCGGGCCAGCGCCTCGGCGGGCCGATCGAGAATCAGGCGCGATCGTGCGGCCTCACGCGCGGCGGCCACGAAGCCGGGGTCCAGGGCGAGGGCGGCGTCGAACTCGGCGAGTGCTGCCTCCGCTTCGCCCGACGACCAGCGCGCGCGGCCCAGCTGATGGCGCAGTTCCGGCCCGGCGCGCTCGGCATGGGGGGCGAGCAGTGCTGTGGCACCCGCCGCATCCCCGGCGAGCAGCAGCCGATCGGCGAGGTCGCAGAGCAGCCCTTCGTGCCCGGGAAGCAGGGCCAGCACGGTGCGATAGCTGGCGAGCCAGGTCTCGCTCCGGCCCTGCCGCCAGAGCAGGCCGTTGAGCGATCGATGCGCGTCGCGATGGGCAGGGCGCAAGGTGATCGCGCGCTCGTAGGCGACAATGGCGGCATCGATCCGGCCGAGGTCCTGGAGGCAATGGCCCAGGGCGTGGGCGGTTTCCGGATTCGCCGGATCGGTCTCGGCCGCCTGGGCCAGCAACGGCAGGGCTTCGTCGGGCCAGCCGGCGAGGCGCAGCGAGGCGCCGAGATTGAGCAAGGTGGGAACATGGCCGGGCCGCAGCGCGAGCGCAGTGCGAAACGCGGCGATGGCATGATCGAGCTCGCCATTGTCCCGCCGCGCCTGGCCGAGCGTCGCCCAGGCGCGCGCGTTGCGCGGATCGCGGCGCAGGAGCGGCGCGAGCGTGTCGCAGGCGGATCGGGCGTCGCCGGCGGCGAGCAGGGCGATCGCCAGGTTCACGCGGGCCTCGTCATAGGCGGGCGCCAGGCGCAATGCCTCGCGATAGGCCTGGGCGGCCCCGGCGGTGTCGCCCAGGTCGCCAAGGCTGTTGCCGAGATTGTTGTGCACATGGGGCTGGTCCGGCGCGGCCGCGAGCGAGCGGCGGAAGAGCGTCGCCGCGTCCGCATGCCGGCTGGCCTGCCGCGCGATCATGCCGAGCAGCTGGAGTGCGTCGGGATTTTCGGGCGCGAGATCGAGCACGCGCAGCAGGATGGTCTCGGCCGGCCCCGGCTTGCCGCCACGTGCCAGGTCCATCGCGTGCCGAAGGGCCTCGCCAAGCTCGTGCGCGTCCAGGCCGGTCCGCGCCACTTCCAGCGGTGTCGGTCCTTCCTGTCGCGGTGCCTGTTCCATCGAGCGGGATTCCCATGGCGGGTCTCCTTCCGGGAGCCCGCGGAGGGGAAAGGTTGCAAATGCCCCTTGTCTCGTCAAGAGAATCACGCTTTAAATCATGTGTAATTGGGAATGATAGGGGTCGCGCCATGCGGAGATCGGGGAAGAACGGGGCGGTACGGAAGCAGTTGTTGCGCGGCGCGGCGATCTCGGCGGCGCTGCTGATCGGAGTGCTGACGCCGCATCTCGCCCATGCGCAGCGTGCGATTCCCGAGACGACGGACGATGTCCGCCGCCTGCCGATTCCTCCGATCGACCGCAGCCATGCGCCGATCGTCGTGCTCGTCGGCGGAACCCTGCTCGATGGGCGAGGCGGGGCGCCGATCGCGGATGCGGTGGTGGTGCTTCAGGGCGACCGGATCCTCGCCGTCGGGCCGGCCGGCACGCCGCTGCCTGCCAATGCGGCGCGGACGATCGATGTGCGCGGACTGTGGATCCTGCCGGGCCTGATCGACCTCCACATCCACTTCACCCAGCAGCGCGGCACCGACATGGGCCGCTATTCGGACAGCCCGGCCGCCGCGGCGATCCGGGGCACGGTGCTGGCCGAGCAGATGGTCACCGCGGGCATCACCGCCGCGCGCGACGTCGGCACGATGGACGACGTCGCGCTGCGCATCAAGGAAGCGGTGGATCGCGGCTTGATCCGCGGCCCGCGCGTGATGTGGAGCGGCAAGCTGATCGCCAGCACGGGCGGCCATGGCGACGAAGTGACTTCCACCGCCACAGGCCGCGAGAAGCCCAATCTCGGCGGCGATCCGCACGGAGTCGACGGGCCATGGGAGTGGCGCAAGGCGGTGCGGGAGCAGATCCGCCGCCTGGCCGACTGGATCAAGATCAGTGCCCCGGCCGACCGGGAGGAACTCGCCGCCGCGATCGACGAGGCGCATTCGCTGGGTGTGCCGGTCGCGATCGACAGCTATGGCAAATATACCGACTGGGCGATCGAAGCGGGAGTCGACACGCTCGAGCATCCGCTGCTGCTGAGCGACCAGGCCGTGCCGCTGATGAAGAAGCACGGCACCGCCTTCGTGCCGACGATCGGCGCCTTCGACAATCTGCTGGAGGGTGGCTATCCGACCGCGGGCATCCCCGGCGGCGGCTTCTACTACACGCATTCGCGCCGCTTCGTGATCAACCAGCAGGATCATCTGAAGCGCGTGAACGAGGCATGGCGCGCCGGCGTGCCGATCGGCGTGGGCACCGATATCCCGTTCGAGAATGAATGGCGCTATCCCGACGCCTATTTCCGCGAACTCGACTATCTCCACCAGGCCGGCATGAGCAATCGCGACGTGCTTGCCGCGGCGACCAGCGTCGGCGCCAGGATCATGCGCATGGGCGACAAGCTCGGCACGATCGAGCCGGGCAAGATCGCCGACATTCTGATCCTCGGGGCCAACCCGCTAGATTCGCTAAAGAATCTGCGCGACGTCCGCTATGTGATCGCCGATGGCAAGGTGGTGGTGGAGAACGGGGCCCGGTGACCGCGCGTCGCCCATCGTCCCCCGGGTTTCCTCTCATTCGATCGGCAGCTTGCTCAGGTTCGCGCTGATCTTCTGCAGCGTGCGCAGCAGATGGGCGATGTCGCGGTCGCTGACGCCGTCCATCGCGCGGCTGAACTGGCGGCCGACGATCGGCGTGAGCTTGCGCAGCGTCTGCTGGCCGGCCGGAGTCAACGTCACCTCGGTGATACGATTGTCCTCCGGATTGGGCTCGGTGGTGACCAGGCCCTGCTCGACCATCCGGTCGATGATCCGGCTGATCGTCGAGCGCTTGGTCAGCGCCGCCTCGGCGATCGCGCCGATGCTGGCCGGCTGGCGCTCGCGCAGCACCGTCATCACGCGGTAGATCGGCTTGGACACGCCGTGCTTGTGCAGCACGATGTCCATGTCCTCGTGATATTTGAAATCGGCATGCGCCATCAGGTAGAAGGGTGAGTTCTCGAGACGGAAATTGGGGCTGCTCGGGTCGTAGACACTGCGATTGTCCATCAGGTCCTCTGCCGTTCTTGCCGATTTCTTCACCGCGCTGGTCGCCATGTTTCCCTCAATCGTTCCACAGGATCAAGACGTTGCGCCGGGCCGGACGGCATCGGGCAGGCGAATTAGCCGAAAACATATGTTCCTACACCTATCAATCGTCATTTGCGCCGGATCGGCTGCGTGGCGGAAACGCCATGGGGCGCGCCCATCGGACGGGAAGGCGGGCCCATGCCGAACAAGCGATGAAATATCAACGAAAATTGCGTGATTATTGTTCCATTTCCGTTGCGGGCCTGTCACGTTCCCGAGGGTGAAACCATGGGAGAACAAGCGTGTCGTCCAAACGCTTCCGCCGTCTGGCCCTACCGCTCGCCGTCCTGCCGCTGCTCGGGGCGCTGCCCGCCCAGGGGCAGGAAGCGAAGCGGCGCTGGGACCAGATGTGCCAGATCCGCAAGGACAAGCTTGACCTGATCCTGCCCGAGGCGATGCGCGAGAACCGCATCGACATGTGGATCGTCGCCTCGCGCGAGGGGCATGACGATCCCAATGCCGCGCTGCTCGGCGGCGGCTATGTGGGCGATGTCGGCTATCATGTCTTCGCCGACCGCACCGGCAGCGGCCGGATCGAGCGCACGGCGATGGGGATCGGCGGCGCGGCGTTCGATCAGTGTCCGCTCTACGACCAGAAGCTCTCGCCGGCCGAGTTGCGCAGGTTCGTCGAGGCGCGCGATCCGAAGCGGATCGGCATCGACGTGGCGACCGAGATCGGCACGGCGGACGGGCTCAGCCATTCGCTGCACGCGAAGCTGGTCGAGACGCTGGGGCCGGCGCTGGCGGGGCGGCTGGTCTCGGCGGAGAAGCTGGTCTCCGATTTCCGCTCGCGGCATTCGGCGGGCGAGATCGCGGCCTTTGCCAGGGCCGGGGAATATTCGCGGACGATCCTGGAGCGGGCGCTGTCGAACGAAGTGATCGTGCCGGGCCACACCACCACCGGTGACGTCGCCTGGTGGATGATGGAGCGGCTCCACGACGAGGGGCTGGGCAACAGTTTCGGCCTGCCGAGCATCTACATCCTCGGCCCCGGCGAGCGCGGACCGGTCTCGGGCGATCATGTGATCCAGCCGGGCGACCTGATCACGGTCGACTGGGGCGTGAACTATCTCTTCTACTATACCGACATGAAGCGCATGGCCTATGTGCTGAGGCCCGGCGAGAACGCTCCGCCGGCCGGAGTGCAGCGCGCCTATGACAAGGCGCAGGACATTCGCCGGATGATCCTCGACGTGATCCGCCCGGGCGTCACTGCCGGTGACGCATTGGCAGCCGTCAACAAGCGGGTGGCGGAGACGCCGGGACTCGTGCTCGGCCGGTACGATGATCCCAGTAAGGACTTGAAGGTGTCCGACGTGGTGATCGGCAGTCATTCGGTGGGCGACTGGGGCCATGGCTCGGGCCCGTCGATTGCCGATTTCAACCCGCTGCGCATGACCTACCAGCTGCGTGCGAGCAATTTCCTGTCGATCGAGCTGTTCCTCTACACGCAGGTGCCCGAATGGGGGATGCGCAAGATCAAGATCCCGCTCGAGGACAATGGCGTGGTCACCGAGCGCGGTTTCGAATGGGCCTATCCGCCCAACAGCCGGATCCTGCTGGTGAAGTGAGGGAAGGGCGGCCGGTAAAGATCCGGCCGCCCCATTTGCCGTCAGAAGGCGGCGATCCCGGTGATCGCGCGGCCGAGGATCAGGGCATGGACGTCGTGCGTGCCCTCATAGGTGTTCACCGTCTCGAGGTTCATCAGATGGCGCATCACCTGGAACTCGCCGGAGATCCCGTTGCCGCCGTGCATGTCGCGGGCGGCCCGGGCGATGTCGAGCGCCTTGCCGACATTGTTGCGCTTGACGATCGAGATCATCTCGGGCGCAAACCGGCCGGCGTCGATCAGCCGCCCGACACGCAGCGATGCCTGGAGGCCCAGCACGATCTCGGTCTCCATGTCCGCCAGCTTCTTCTGGAAGAGCTGGGTGGCGGCAAGCGGCTTGCCGAACTGGTGCCGGTCGAGGCCATATTGCCGGGCGGCGTGGAAGCAGAATTCGGCGGCGCCGAGCGCGCCCCAGCTGATCCCGTAGCGCGCGCGGTTGAGACAGGAGAAGGGGCCCTTGAGGCCCTCGACCTCGGGCAGCAGCGCGTCTTCGCCCAGTTCGACATCGTCGAGCTGGATCATGCCGGTGATCGAGGCGCGCAGGCTCAGCTTGCCCTCGATCCTGGGCGCGGAGAGGCCCTTCATGCCCTTCTCCAGCACGAAGCCGCGGATCGCGCCGCCATGCGCGTCCGACTTGGCCCAGACGACGAAGACGTCGGCGATCGGCGCGTTGGAGATCCAGGTCTTGGCGCCGTTCAGCCGATAGCCCCCGTCGATCCTGGTCGCGCGGGTGCGCATGCCGCCGGGATCGGAGCCGGCATCGGGCTCGGTCAGGCCGAAGCAGCCGATCCATTCGCCGCTGGCGAGCCGGGGCAGGTAGCGCAGCCGCTGCGCCTCCGAGCCGAAGGCGTGGATCGGGTACATGACCAGGCTCGACTGCACGCTCATCATCGAGCGATAGCCCGAGTCGACGCGCTCTACCTCGCGGGCGATCAGGCCATAGGCGACATAGGAGGCGCCGACTCCGCCATAGGCCTCGGGCACTGTCGGGCCCAGCAGCCCGAGTGCGCCCATTTCGCGGAAGATCTCGGGGTCGGTCACTTCCCGGTCGAACGCCTCGATCACGCGCGGTGCGAGCCGTGCCTGCGCATAGTCGCGCGCGGTGTCGCGGATCATCCGCTCCTCATCCTCCAGCTGCGCGTCGAGCAGCAGGGGATCGGCCCAGTCGAATTTCTGCATGTCAGGGTTCCTCAGGCGGTAGGGACGACTGCGATCGTCTCGATCTCGACCTTGGCCTCGGCCTCGACCAGCGCGGCGACCTCGACCACTGCCATCGCCGGATAGTGGCGGCCGATCAGCTCGCGATACGCCGCGCCGATCTCGGCCAGGCCGGCGAGATATTCGTCGCGGCTGGTGACGTACCAGGTCATGCGGACGATATGCTCGGCGCCGGCGCCGCCCTCGGCGAGGATCGCCAGCGTATTGACCAGCACCTGGCGGAACTGGCCGGCGAGATCGGGAGCGACGAAACGCTCCTCGTCGTTCCAGCCGACCACCCCGGCGGTGAACACCATCCGGCCGCTGGCGGAAATGCCGTTGGCATAGCCGCGCGGGCGCTTCCAGCCGGGGGGCAACAGGCTTTGGTGGACGGTCATTGGCATTCCATTTCAAGGCGTTGGCGATATTCGGGTGGCCAGGATCGCGACTTGCCGGAAGCGAGATCGATCAGCACCTGGGTGAGACGGATGGCGAAGCGGGCCTCGCCGCTGCACGACACCGTCACCTCCAGGTCGATCGAGCTGCGGCCCACCCGGGTGAGCCGCACGGCGAAATCGAGCAGATCGCCCAGCTTGCTCGGCGCGGAGAAGGTGGCGGCCAGGTCCACCGTGGGCAGACCCAGGCCGCGCCCCATGTGCATTGCCCGCCGGTCGTCGCCCAGCACCGCCGGGGTCCAGTCCTCCACTGCGGCGTCGCACAGCTCAAGGCAGCGCGGATAGAAGGCGATGCCCGCCGGATCGCAATGCGCGAAACGCAGCGGATAGGAGACGCGGAACATCAGCCCGTACTCTGGGCGAGGTGCTGGCGGGCGATGACGATCTTCTGCACTTCCGACGCACCCTCATAGATGCGCAGCGCCCGCACTTCGCGGTACAGCGCCTCAACCGGCGCGCCGACGGTGACGCCGAGGCCGCCGAAGATCTGCACCGCCTTGTCGATCACCTGCTGGGCGCTGTCGGTCGCGTGCAGCTTGGCCAGCGCGGCCTCGCGCGTGTTGCGCTGGCCCTGCACGTCGCGCAGCCAGGCGGCGCGGTAGATGAGCAGGGCGGACGTATCGATGTCGAGCACCATCTCGGCGAGCTTGGACTGGGTGACCGGATTGTCGGCGAGCGTGCCGTCGCCGAGCCGCCGGGTGCGGGCGCGGGCGGTCGCCTCGTCGAGCGCGCGGCGGGCGAAGCCGAGCGCGGCGGCGCCCACAGTGGTGCGGAAGATGTCGAGCGTCGCCATCGCCGCTGCGAAGCCGCGCCCGGCCTCGCCGAGCAGCGCGTCCCCGGGCAGCGCCATGTCGGTGAATTCGAG
>NZ_SCMK01000020.1 GCF_005503355.1 Sphingomonas sp. 1F27F7B | reverse complement strand
GGCGTCACCTCAAGGTTTGTGCGCCAGACAACGATTTGGCAGACATAATGCGAACATCGGCTAATTAGCGAGCTTGAGGCGCGACATGGGATCGTTGAGCTGGCGGAATTCACCGCCAGGCGGACGCTCCGCCTGCCCTCAAAGGCAGCCGCCGGGCAGGCTACGCCGCGGGGTACGATGCTACTGACATGGCCAAGCCTTCGCTAACGAGCGTTCAGCTCCGGCCACCATATGAACACTCATAAAATAGCTATTCTGCTCCGCCCAGCGTAAATATGCCGCGCGCAGCGCCGATCGGTCATAGCGTGGAGCGCGGCATTCCGCTTTTCGCGCGACGATCATCATGTCGAGCACGCCTTGGAGGTAAGCGCCGCATCGCGGCTCATTCGCTTGACAGCTTACGAACAACGCCGAGCCCGTCGCCGACGCGGGTTCGGTTTGGCCGATCGCACTATCAGGCAGGGCGGCCAAAGCGGCGCATAACAATATCCATCGCCTTGGCCGCATTTTCGTCTCCTATTCCGCAGTATCATTTCGGAAGGGGCGCACGGCCCTCGACGGCCGGCGCCCCGTGCTGATCCATCATTCGCGGCCGAGCACCTGGCCTTCGGGCGTGACGAACAGTTCGATCGTCTTTCCGTCGCTGTTCTTGCCCTTGATTTCATAGAGCGTGCTTCCGTCCGCCTTTCGGGTGACTTGCTCCGCTTTGCTTATTGACGCGAGTTGCGCGCGTGCCGCGTTCATCGCGGCCTCGGGCACCTGAGCAAGCGGGATGTCTCGTTCGCTGTGCTTGCCGATTATCCGGTTTTCGTTCGCCTCGTGGTTTTGCGCGATCGCCACGCCCGCGATCGCCAGCGCGGCCGCGCCCACGCCTGCGACAACAGTGAGAGTTCGTTTGCTAGCCATGTTCCATTCCACTTCCTGCATAAGGGCCGTGGGGTCGGGCGGGCGGCGGTTACGGCCCAATGAGCCGTCGTCCGAGTTCAACTCCTCTGATTGTTCATCCTGTCGAGCGCCGCGCGCAGCCCACGGGCGAGCTTGGCTGCGTCGTCGTTGGCCCAGAAGTGCATGAAGAACAGCCGCGGCTCGTCGTTTAGCATATGATTATGCAGCGCCGTGACCTCGATCCCGTTCGTCCGCAGCACGCGCAGGACCGGATCGACCTCGTTTGCGACAAGTACGAAATCGCCGGTGATGGCGGCTCGGCCGTCCCCGGTTGGCTGAAAGTTGATCGCGGTCGCCGTGCCCATCGTCGGCGGAGTCTCCATATCGCCGTCCATCAGCCGCTCGGCGCGCGGAAAGCTGTATTGGAGGATGCCACCGGCCGTCTTGCCCTCACCGCCCATCAACCGGTTGAGCGCGGCCACATCGAGGTCGAGCCGCGATGCGGCTGCGCTGGCCGAAGGCGATTGCGGCGCGGCGAGCGGGGTCCGACTGGCTGATAGCGCTTGCCGGAGCGCGGCCGCGAGCTTCACCGGGTCGCCGTGGCCGGCAATGTGCATGTACATGGTCGCAGGCGAAGAGCGGAGCAGGTGATTGTGGAGCGCGGTGATCGTAAAACCGCTTGCGAGCAGGCGGCTCAAAACGGGGTTCACCTCGTCGTGGGTCAGCACGAGATCGCCCATCACCATCGCCTCGTCGCCCATCGGCTGAAACGCCGCCCAAGAGCCGAGCGCGAGGGAGGGCTTGATCGTCACCCCATCCAGCGTGACGCTCAGGTCCGAACGCGGGAAGCTGTAGCGGTGAACGCCCCCCGGCTGTTCGGCCCCCGCTCGTCCTATCGCCCGGTCGACAGCCGACCAGTCCGGCGCTGCCCATGCCGGGCTTGCCAGCAGGAGGCTGGCGAATCCCAAGGCGATGGTCTTTTTCAGCATAATTGATCCTTCATCAGCGCACTCGACACGGAAAGCCTCACGTCATGCGAGCGCGCCGCCGGCGAGCCGCGACATTGCGCTCCGGTTTCTTTCTTCGGGATAAGCAGTCCTATGCTCATGAGGCTTGTGATGCAACCCTTACACTTGTAGGCTAGTGACGATACAACTATGACAAACACACAAGCTTCCCCTTGGTTGCTCCTGATCCCGCAGCTTCCGGCTAAGCCTGCCTATTTGCGGGTGAAGGTCTGGCGGCGTTTGCAGGCGATCGGGGCCGCGCCGCTCAAGAACGCCGTCCATGCGCTCCCCAATCGCGAGGACACGCGCGCGCTGTTCGAAGAACTGCATCGCGAGATCACCGAAAATGGCGGCGAGGCGCTGATCCTCGAAGCGCGCCTTGTCGGCGGCATGGGCGATGCGGAGCTGCGCGGAGTGTTCGACGCTGCGCGTGACGCCGACTATGAGGAGTTGGCACGCGAGGCGCGCGCGCTGTGTGAGGGCGAGTATGTCGCGGCGGCGGATGTGGGCCGCCTGCGCAAACGCCTGAACGAGGTCGCCGCGATCGACTTTTTCGGTGCGCATGGTCGGCAGGCGGCACAGGCCGCCATCACCGAGGCGGACCGCCGCTCTCACCAACATCCCGATGTGAGCGGCCCCGGTGCGCCCGAGCTGACCCCGGCGGAGCTAAAGCGCCGCGTTTGGGTGACGCGCCGCCATGTCCATGTCGATCGCATCGCGTCCGCCTGGCTCATTCGCCGCTTCATCGACCCCGAGGCGAGCTTCAAGTTCGTCGAGGGCAAAGGATATGTGCCGGAGCCTGACGAACTGAGGTTCGACATGGCGGACGCTGAGTTCACCCACGAAGGCGACCGCTGCTCCTTCGAGACCTTGGTGTTCCTCACCGGTCTCGAGACCGACCCCGCGCTGCGGGCGCTCGGCGAAATTGTTCACGACCTTGATATTGCCGATGCTCGGTTCGAGCGCCCGGAAACTCCGGGAGTGAGCGCGCTTATCGCCGGCATCTGTGCCGGCACCGACGACGACGAGGAGCGGATCGCGCGCGGATCGACCGCGCTCGACGGATTCTATGCTCACTTCACCCGGCGAAAAGAGGACTAAAGATGGAGGCCAGCGCACGCGCTGAAATCGCAGTCGAGACGCTGCACGAGCACGGCATCAGCTTTGGCGAGGCGGTGCGCGTCTGGATCAGGGTCGCGCTGCTCAGCTTCGGCGGACCGGCGGGCCAGATAGCGGTGATGCATCGCATCCTGGTCGAGGAGAAGCGCTGGATCGGCGAGGAGCGGTTCCTCCACGCGCTCAACTATTGCATGCTGCTGCCCGGCCCTGAAGCGCAACAGCTAGCTGTCTATATTGGCTGGTTGCTCCATAAGACCAAGGGCGGCCTGGTCGCGGGCGCGCTATTCGTGCTGCCCGGCTTCCTCGCGATTTTAGGGCTCAGCTATGTCTATGTGCTGCTCGGCGAAGTGGCGCTGGTCGAGGGATTGTTCTTCGGATTGAAGGCCGCCGTGCTGGCGGTGGTGCTACAGGCGGTGGTCCGGGTGGGTTCGCGTGCCTTGAAGAACAACGTCATGCGCGGTTTTGCCGCGCTGGCGTTCGTCGCGATCTTCGTGCTCGACGTGCCCTTCCCGCTGATCGTGCTTGCCGCCGCGCTGATCGGCTTCTTCGGTGGCCGCGCTGGTTACGCCGCATTCAAGGGCGGCGGCGGACATGGTCCCGCCGGCGCTGAGATAATCCACGACCGCGACACCGCTCTTGGCGAGGGCCTTCCCGACCATGCCCGGCCGAACCTCTCTTGGTCGCTGCGCATCTCCGGCGTCCTGCTGCTGCTCTGGCTCGGGCCGGTCGCAGCGCTGCTGTTCGCGTTCGGCCCCGACGACGTGTTCAGCCGCATCGCCACCTTCTTCAGCCAGATGGCGGTGGTGACCTTCGGCGGCGCCTATGCGGTGCTCGCCTATGTCGCGCAGGAGGCAGTCGAGACCTATGGCTGGCTCCAGCCCGGCGAGATGCTCGACGGGCTCGGCATGGCCGAGACCACGCCCGGGCCGCTGATCATGGTGACGCAGTTCGTCGGCTTCCTCGCGGCCTTCCGCGAAGCGACCGGGCTGCCGCCGCTCGTCGCCGCGACCTTCGGCGCAATCCTCACCACCTGGGTTACCTTCCTGCCATGCTTCCTGTGGATCTTCGCCGGCGCGCCATTCATCGAGCGGCTGCGCGGCAACCGCGCATTGTCGGCCGCGCTTTCGGCGATCACCGCCGCAGTGGTCGGCGTGATCCTCAATCTGGCGGTCTGGTTTGGTATCCACACTCTGTTCGAGCAAGTCCGCGAAGTGCCGTTCGCAGCCGGCACCATCGATCTCCCAGTCCTAACGTCCGTCAACTGGCCGGCGCTGGCGCTCGCGGTGGGTGCGATACTCGCCATGTTCCGGTTCAAGGCCGGCATGCTGCCGGTGCTCGGCGTCTGCTCGGTCCTCGGGGCCGCATATGTAATGATCATCTGAAGGAGTGACGCGTGACGATCGACCATCTTTCCCGACGCAGTGCAATCGCAACTCTTGGCATCGGAGCCGCCGCCATGACTATCAACGAAGCCTCTGCGCAGACGCCGGCCGCAGCGCCGGCGGCTGTCCCCGCCTTTGCCGGAAATCATCAGGTCAAGCCGCTCAGGTTCAATCCCGCCAGGCTTCACGGCCTCTCCGAAAGGCTGATCACATCGCACCACGAGAACAATTATGCGGGCTCGGTCAAGGCCCTGAATATGATCGAGACACGACTTGCCGCCGCGCTCGCTGACACGGACCTGCCGCCGGTGGTCTATGGCGGATTGAAGCGCGAGGAGCTGCACCGCACCGGCTCGGTCGTGCTCCATGAGGTCTATTTCGACGGGCTCGGCGGCAACGGCCAGGCAGCCGGTTCCATCCGCGACGCGCTGGGCGCGGCGTTCGGCTCGTTCGACCGCTGGGAAGCCGACTTCCGCCGTACCGGGATGAGCCTTGCCGGCGGATCGGGCTGGTGCGTGCTCGTCTACAATCTCCACACGCGCTCGCTGCACAACCATTGGGCGTGGGATCATATGCACGGTGCGATTGCCGGCGTGCCGCTGCTCGCGCTCGATATGTACGAGCACAGTTTCCACATGGATTACGGCACCGCCGCCGCCAAATATGTCGACGCCTTCTTCCGCAACATCGACTGGGAAGTGGTCGACCGGCGCTATGCCGCGGCTTTGCGCGGCGGCGGCTGAACCCGACCGCCGTGGCTTAACACCCACTGCTGCGCGACACCTGAGTTCGCGACCACAAAGGGGACAGGTCCGATGGGGAGATGCAACAATGACATCCGGCCCGAACATCGCTCTTCTTTGGCGTGGGCAAGCAGCCGAGTGGACGCATCGCTTTCATGAAGCCCGGCAGTGGCCGATAATGCAGGCCTTGCGGGCGCTCGGGGCGACCGCAAGGCCTGTACTGTACAGGGACGAGGCGGTTCGCGAGATTCGGGACGAGCTGCTGTCGTGCGACGCAGTGCTGGTCTGGGTGAATCCGTTGGACATTTCAGGCGACCGCTCGCAGCTCGATCCAATGCTGCGCGAAGTCGCGGGGTGCGGCGTTGTCGTCAGCGCGCATCCTGACGTGATCGCCAAAATCGGCGTCAAGGAAGTGCTCTACACAACGCGATCCATGGAATGGGGCAGCGATGTCGATCGATACGTGGACGCTGAAGGCCTTCGCGCTCGTTTCCCCGAACATCTTGCCGCAGGCCCGCGCGTGCTGAAGCCGAACTACGGCAACGGCGGCAGGAATGTATGGCGTGTCCAACTAGACGAAGCGGGAAACGCTCCGGCTTTGAAAACGTCGGTGAAAGTTCAAGAGGCCCGCCAAGGAAGCAAATCGGAGCGCATCAGCCTAGCCGAGTGCTTGGAAAGGTGGGTGCCGTTTCTAAACGACGGCGGCGTGCTGATCGATCAGGCTTATCAGCCGCAGTCGTCCGAGGGCATGGTCCGCTGCTACGTGTGCGGGCACCGAGTGGTTGGCTTTGGGCACAACCTGATCACTGCGCTGATGACGCCAACGGCCATTGATACAACGTCGTCAACCCCACAGCCGATGGGCCGCGCCATGTTCGGACCGGAGGTGACGCGCTTCGCAGCCTTACGGAAAGCGATGGAGGATCGCTGGATTCCAGAGATGCAAAGGTTGCTGTCGATCGTCGACCACGATCTTCCGCTTCTTTGGGACGCCGACTTCCTATTTCGCCCTGGTGAAGCCATCAGCGATGGCTCCTATGCGCTTTGCGAGATCAATGCTAGTTCGGTTGCACCATTTCCGCCAAGCGCCGTCCAGCCAGTCGCCGCAGCGGCAATCGGTCGCGCTCTTGCCATTCGTTTGACGAAGGAGACCTCCAATCCTCATTGATATGATTCAAGCAATTCAAGAGACGTGACATTGGTCGTATCAATCAGACAAGCCTAAGGGTGAGCGAGGCTGGGTGAAACCGGCTCAGGTGGCAGCGCGGAGATACTGGTAGAGGGTTTCGCGACTGATCCCCAGGTCACGGGCGATGACGGCCTTGCGCTCGCCGTCATCAACACGGCGGTGCAGCTCGGCGACCATTTCGTCGGAGAGGGAACGTTTCCGCCCGCGATAAGCACCGCGTTGTCTGGCGACCGCAATGCCTTCGCGCTGCCGCTCCCGGATCAGGGCGCGCTCGAATTCGGCGAACGCACCCATGACCGAGAGCATCAGGTTGGCCATCGGGGAATCCTCGCCCGAGAAGGCCAGGCTTTCCTTCACGAACTCGATCCGGACGCCTCTTTTGGTGAGGGACTGAACCAGTTTGCGCAGATCGTCGAGATTACGCGCCAATCGATCCATGCTGTGGACCACGACGGTGTCACCCTCGCGGGCGAAGGCGAGCATGGCATCGAGTTCGGGGCGGTTGATGTCCTTGCCCGATGCCTTGTCGGTGAAAATCCGGTCGAGCGACTGCCCGTCCAACTGGCGATCGACATTCTGATCGAATGTGCTCACCCGGACGTAACCGATCCTCTGGCCTTTCATCGCCGCCTCCGGTCAAAATGTCAGGTTGAATTCTATGACACGGCGGAACATGCGTCAATAAATGCTTGCCATAACCCTATCCTGACAGAAACCGCCGCTGCATCCTGACGTCCGGTTAGGCTATACTCCAAGCTGACATCACAAAATCAAATCCCTCAAAGATGGCGTCAATTGCCTTGATGGGGTAAAAACTGGAGTGCTTCCAGGATGGGACATTCGGCAACGTCATCTCCAGTGCATCTGGCTAACGTGGTCGCCAGCGTCACCTCTATCTTCTGCAAATCTGCAATGCGGCGGCGGACATCTTCAAGGTGGAGTTCGGTTCTCGCCATAACCTCCGCGCAGGTTTGTGCACCGGTATCGGTGAGCGACAACAATGACCGTATCTCATCCATTGCATAGCCAAGGTCGCGCGCGCGCAGGATGAACTGCAACCTTTGCACCAGTTCCGGCGAATAGACGCGGTAGCCGTTGGAACTGCGAGGCGGCCCCGGCAGCAATCCCACCTTCTCGTAATAGCGGATGGTTTCGAGATTGCAGCCTGTTTTCCGGGCAAGCTGGGCACGCAAGATGCCGACCTGTTGCTCCATGAAAATACCTCTTGAGTCTGTAGTGGCTACAGAGCCTACACTGCGAATCACTCAGTTGGAACAAGGGATTCAAGCCATGGTCTCAACGCCGGAAGCGGGACAGCCAGCCCTCACCGAAAACCACGAGCCGAAGCAGGCAAACTGGGTTGCGGCGGGCGCATTGATCGGCGCGGGGCTCGCCTCGGCTTGCTGCGTCGTCCCGCTACTGTTGGTTATGCTCGGAATTTCCGGCGCGTGGATCGCCAACCTGACGGCGCTCGAACCTTACAAGCCCTATGTCGCAGGCGTAACGCTCGCGCTGCTCGGCTACGGCTTCTGGCATGTCTATTTCAAGCCGAAACCGCCCTGTGAAGACGGTTCCTACTGCGCTCGTCCACAATCGGCTTGGACCACCAAGGCGGTGCTGTGGCTGGGCCTTGCCGTCGCCATCCTGGCGCTCACCATCGACTGGTGGGCACCCTGGTTCTATTGAAAGGAAATACCCATGAAAAAGACAGTATGTATCGCTATGGCCGTGCTGGCTATGGCTGGCGGCGGGGTCGCCTATGCAGTTAGTGGCACGGCGCAAGATCGCCCCGCGGCTACCGCAACCGCTCAGAAGCAAACCACCTTTGCCATAGAGAACATGACCTGCGCCACCTGCCCGATCACCGTGAAGAAGGCGATGGAAGGCGTCGCCGGGGTAACGGCGGTCACGGTCGATTTCGCAGCCAAGACCGCGCGCGCAACCTATAACCCGCGCCGCACCAATGCTGCTGCGATTGCCGCTGCATCAACCAACGCGGGTTATCCGGCGCGCGCTATTCAAAACTGAGCGGGGCGCCGCCAGCGCCTCAAGAAAGCGATAAGCAATGAACGACTGTTGCAACCGCCCCGGGCAGGAAGGATTTGACGTGGCCGTCATCGGCGCGGGTTCTGCCGGGTTCTCCGCCGCGATCGCCGCTGCCGATCTGGGCGCGAAAGTGGCGCTCGTCGGTCACGGCACGATTGGCGGCACCTGTGTCAATGTTGGCTGCGTTCCTTCCAAGACGCTGATCCGCGCCGCCGAAGCGGTGCATGGTGGGCTTGCCGCCGCGCGCTTTCCCGGCCTTGGGGGCGCTGTCCAGATGGATGACTGGTCCGTATTGGCGGCGTCGAAGGACGATCTTGTCACGACGCTGCGCCAAAAAAAATATGTCGATCTGCTGCCCGCCTATGACGGTGTGAGCTATATCGAGGGCAAGGCACGCTTTGCCGATGGTGCGCTGATTGTCGGCGATGCGCCCATGAAGGTCGGCAAGGTCATATTGGCGATGGGTGCGCACGCCGCCGTGCCGCCGATTCCGGGGATGGACAGCGTGCCCTACCTAACCAGCACATCGGCGCTGGCGCTGGATCGCTTGCCCAAATCGCTGCTGGTGATCGGTGGCGGGGTGATCGGGGTAGAACTGGGACAGATGTTTTCGCGTCTGGGCGTTGATGTCACCATCTGCTGCCGAAGCCGCCTGCTCCCCGAAATGGACCCGGAAGTGAGTGCCGCGCTGAAAAACTATTTGGAAGCCGAGGGCGTGCGGGTTTGCGCAGGTGTCGGCTATCAGCGTATCGCCCAAACACAGAGCGGGGTCGAATTGACCTGCGAGGGGCATTGTGACACCGTCGTGGCGGAACAGGTGCTCATCGCCACCGGACGCCGACCCAATAGCGACGGGCTTGGGCTGGAGGAGCGCGGCATAGTGCTTGCCCGTAATGGTGGAATCGTCGTCGATGACCACCTCGAAACGTCGGTTCCAGGCATTTACGCGGCGGGCGATGTAACGGGACGGGACCAGTTCGTCTACATGGCCGCCTATGGCGCAAAACTGGCCGCGCGCAACGCGGTGACGGGCAACCAATACCGCTACGACAATTCCTCCATGCCATCCGTCGTCTTCACCGACCCGCAAGTCGCCAGCGCCGGCCTCACTGAAACGACAGCACGGGCGCAAGGCCTGGACATCAAGGTTTCGCTGCTCCCGCTCGATGCTGTGCCAAGGGCACTGGCAGCACGCGATACGCGGGGTCTCATCAAACTGATTGCCGACAAGGCGAACGACCGTTTGCTGGGCGGCCAGATCATGGCACCCGAAGGCGCGGATTCGATCCAGACACTGGTGCTGGCGATCAAACACGGCATGACCACCCTGGAATTGGGTGCAACGATATTTCCTTACCTGACCACTGTGGAAGGCCTCAAACTGGCGGCCCAAACGTTTGATAAGGATGTCGCCAAACTGTCTTGCTGCGCCGGGTGATTGCTCGGGGATCAACCGGCAACGAATGGCCTCCCTCCAGTGCAAGCCGCTTTGGTGTCAATTTTGTTATTCGCCTCAGCGGGAGAGCAAAATGGCACGACGCCGACTTCTGACCGGAGACGAGCGCCGGCGCCTGTTCGATCCTCCTGTCCAAGAAACCGCGATCATTGGGCATTATACCCTTTCTGCGGAAGATGTTGAATTGGTTGGGCGCCGCTATGGTCCAGCAAATCGCCTCGGTCTGGCTGCACAAATCGCTTTGATGCGACATCCCGGCTTTGGTCTGCAACCCGAGATCGGGCTTCCCGACGTCATTCTTCAGTACCTCGCGGCACAGTTATTCGTCGATCCTTCCTCCTTCTCTGCATATGGTCAGCGCGCGCAAACCCGTACCGATCATGCCGATCTCGTGGCGCGTTATCTTGGCATACGCCCGTTTCGACGCGGCGACCTGGCACTTGCCCTGAATCTTGCCGCGCAAGCCGCCGAGTATACAGACAGAGGTGAACCGATTGTTCGCGCCCTCATGGTTGGCCTGAAGGGTGAGCGGTTCATTCTTCCGTCAGGCGACACACTGGAACGCGCCGGTCTTGCTGGCCGGGCACGCGCACGCAAAGCTGCCGCAGCCGCAATCGTCGAAGGCCTCAGCTCTGCTGAACTGACACGGCTAGACGAACTCGTAATCAACAACCCGGATTTCGGCATGACACCGCTGGCGTGGTTGCGTAATTTCGAAGAAGCCCCGACTGCGGCCAATATCAATGGCTTGCTTGAGCGCCTGCGCTATGTTCGCGGCATAGGTATCCACCCGGTAGTTGGGGGCGCCATTCCGGAATTCCGCTTTGCCCAATTTGTCCGCGAGGGCGGCGTGGCACCGGCATTCCTGCTTTCGGATTACAGCGTCAATCGCAGGCGGGCGACGTTGACGGCCGCAGTGATCGACCTTGAGGCCAGACTTGCCGATGCCGCGATCCAAATGTTTGACCGACTTATCGGCGGCATGTTCACGCGCGCGCGGCGTGGGCGCGAGCGTCGCTACCAAGATAGTATTCAGTCGGTGGGGCAACTCATGCGGCTGTTTGGCGCCACGATTACAGCACTTGATGAGGCTGTCCAGAATGGCGGCGATCCGCTCGAATTGATTGACGAAGCGGTGGGCTGGCACCGGCTTGTTGCGGCAAAGGCCCAAGTAGATGCCCTTGCTGATCTTGCCGGCGAGGACGCACTGGTAACGGCAACCGAGCGTTACGCCACGCTACGGCGTTTCAGCCCGGCATTTCTGGACGCCTTCACCTTCAAGGCGTCTGGAACAGGGACGGCACTGATCAAAGCCATCGATGTCATTCGCGATGCGAACACACGAAAGTCGCGCGACCTTCCCGATGGCGTTCCACTGCCATTCCCCAATCGGCAGTGGAAGCGTCTCATCACCGAAAGCGGCCGTATCGACCGCCGACGTTATGAAATTGCGATCATGGCAACCTTGCGTGATCGTTTGCGCGCCGGTGATGTATGGATCGAGGGAACCCGCAACTATCAGCGCTTCGATGCCTATTTGCTGGGTCGGCGCGACGCCGCCAAAGTGGCGGATGTGCTTCCGTTCGATTCAAATGCTGCATCCTACCTCGCTGACCGGGCACGAAATCTTGACTGGCGGCTGCGCCGATTTGCCAAGCAGTTGAAAACAAACAAGCTTGAGGGAGTGTCGCTCGAACGAGACCGGCTCAAGCTTCAGCAAATGCCGCCTGTCACCCCACCGGAAGCTGAAGCCCTCGATCGCAAGCTCGATACCCTGCTTCCCCGCGTGCGCATCACCGAGCTGCTGCTTGAAGTCGCCGAACGCACTGGTTTTTTGAACGCATTCCGTGACCTGCGCTCAGGCAAGGAGCACGACAACCCCAGCACGGTACTCGCCGCAATTCTGGCTGATGGCACCAACCTCGGGCTGGAGCGGATGGCCAATGCCAGCGAAGGCGTCAGCTATGCCCAACTCGCATGGACCCACAACTGGTATCTTTCACCCGAGAACTATCAGGCCGCGCTGGCCATGATCATCTCAGCCCATCACGAATTACCCTTCGCGCGGCATTGGGGCGCTGGCACCAGTTCGTCGTCCGATGGCCAGTTCTTCCGGTCGGGGCGGAGCCGTTCAGGGGCGGCGGACGTCAATGCCAAATATGGCGCCGAACCTGGCGTGAAAATCTATTCTCACCTTTCCGATCACTTCGCATCATTCGGATCACGGATCATGTCCGCGACGGCAGGTGAAGCGCCTTACGTGCTCGACGGGCTTGTCCTGGGCGCCGGCAACCTTCCGTTGCATGAGCACTATACCGATACCGGCGGCGCCACCGATCATGTTTTCGCACTCTGCCACCTACTCGGGTTCCGCTTCGCGCCACGGCTGCGCGATATTGGCGACCGCAAGCTGGGTTCGATCGCTGCGCCATCGACATACAAGGGCATCGAAAATCTGATGGGCCGCACCATCAAAACGGCAGCGATCGAGGCCGATTGGGATGACATCGTCAGGATTGTCGCCTCAATCAAGGATGGCACGGTGGCGCCGTCAGTAATCTTGCGAAAACTTGCCGCCTACAAACGCCAGAACAGGCTGGATTTTGCATTGGCTGAACTGGGCCGTATCGAGCGCACTTTGTTCACGCTCGATTGGCTTGAACAACCGGAACTGCGACGTGCCTGTCAGGCCGGTCTCAACAAAGGCGAGGCGAGGCACACGCTTGCCGCCGCCATCTATACCAACCGGCAGGGTCGGTTCACCGATCGCTCGCTGGAAAATCAGGAATTTCGCGCATCTGGGCTGAACCTGCTGATTGCGGCGATTTCCTACTGGAACACGGTCTATCTCGACCGGGCCGCCCAGCACCTCAACGCTGTCGGCACGACGTTCGATGCGGCACTGCTTGCGCACCTTTCTCCGATGGGCTGGGCGCACATCAGTCTGACCGGCGATTACCTCTGGGAGCAGGCCAGGCGACTTCCAGCAGGTGAATTCCACCCACTCAACGAGCCAATGGCGCGGTTGAAGCGTGTAGCGTAGCCCATGTTCCGCTTATGTCCGAGAAATCGTTGTCTGGCGAACAAACCTTGAGGTGACGCCGACAAGGGTTCTGAACCGTTCCCAGCCAGGCCCGGTGGCGATTATCCCGTCCAGGGCCGTGCCATCGTCCTGCGCTCCAAGCAAAGCACCACCGATTTCGGCAAAGGACTTCAGCGTGTCCCGAACGGCCGCCTTTTCGTCGGCGATCCTGGTGTTGCAAAGGCGTTCGGAGGCCCGATAGAGACGGCCTACGATGCGATCGTGGGTCTCCACGATGACATCGGCCAGCGATGACCGCCATTCCAGGGTGCAGACAGCGAGGATCGCAAGCCGCCTGTCTTCGGGCAGATCACGCATGCCGTCGGCGTAATAGCGCTCGCCCTGCCGGCGAAGCCGGGTCACACGATGCGCCGGCACGCCGTCCAGCAAATCCGCCGGAAGATCGAACCTTTGAAGATATTCCAGTCGATCCATCAGCCGGTTAGCGGCTGCTGAATTTGCGCCAACCTCGAACTGTCGCAGCCATACGAAGCGCGTGACGCGACCATCCACCGTATCCTCCAACAGGTGAGCCAAATTCTCGCTCAGGGTTGGCGTGATGCGATGGGCGATAAGATCCTCGATCCGGCGCTCGGCCTCAACCAGCGCATCGGCGCAAAGGCGCTCGATCGTCGAGGAGCCGGGAAGGATCGTGCGGGTGCGGCGACACTCCGCAACGAAGCGACGGGCAAGATCCTCATTCGATGTCGCCGCCTCGGCTTCCCGAGCGATCCATTCGCGCAAATCCCGTGCGCCCCGCCCCGAAAAGGAGCGATAGCCGTAGATTCGGCGAAGGTCCGCCAGATGCTCGTGCCGGGTCTCCTCGCGCGCGGCATAGAGGAGTAGATCGTCGCTGGTCAGGCCGAGCTGGGCCGCGATGAAATCCGATACCTGCGCCGGGATCAACTCGCCAGGAGCGAGCACCCGGCCCGGGTAGCGCAGGACGCACAGTTGCAGCGCGAAGCCAAAACGATTGTGGGCGCGCCGGCGCTGGCGGATATGCCCGAGATCCTCATCGCTGAGGGTATAGTGCCGCAGCAGCTCACCTTGATCGACCGGCAAGTGAAGCAGCGCCTCGCGCTGTCGATCGGTCAGGGTCACGCGACGCGGCATACATGCTCCTTATTCTTTCCGAGCTACGGTTTGAGATAGCTTGATTGAGATGCTGGTTAAGATACACAATAGCCCAATCTTATGTGCTCATGTTCGTCACCGCCTCAAACCTTCGTTTGTGATCCATGCTGATCGGCTACGCCCGCGTGTCCAAAGCCGACGGCTCGCAGTCGCTCGACCTGCAGCACGATGCCCTTCGCGCTGCCGGTGTCGAGCCAGGCAATATCTATGATGATCGTGCATCCGGTAGCCGTGATGATCGCCCCGGTCTTGCCGCCTGCCTGAAATCGTTGCGCGACGGCGATGTCCTCATCGTTTGGAAGCTCGACCGGCTCGGCCGAACGCTCACCCACCTGGTCAGCACGGTGCAGAATCTGTCGGATCGCGGTATCGGTCTGCGGGTGCTCACCGGCAAGGGCGCGCAGATCGACACCACGACGCCATCGGGCCGGATGGTGTTCGGCATTTTTGCCACACTGGCGGAGTTTGAGCGGGATATGATCCGCGAGCGCACCATGGCTGGCCTGGCCGCTGCCCGCGCGCGGGGACGCAAGGGTGGCCGCAAGTTCGCCCTCTCCAAGGCCCAGGTGCGGCTCGCTCAGGCTGCTATGGCCCAACGCGACACGTCCGTTTCCGACCTCTGCAAGGAACTCGGGATCGAGCGCGTCACTCTCTACCGCTATGTCGGTCCCAACGGGGAACTCCGGGATTACGGTCAGCGCGTGCTTGCTGCCAAAACGCGATGATGATGACGGGAGCCCCGATCAAACTTACCCAAGCGGACGCCGCAGACGTTGCAGACCTGTACAACCGTTGCAGCGACTATTTCCTGTTGCAGGACGGGGCCGCGCCCACGCTGGACGATGCTCGCGAGCTTTTCTCCGATGTGCCGCCCGAAAAGAGCGCCCACAATCAAGCTGTCCTGGGATGGAAGGGGCCTGGCGGCCTATATGCAATCGCGGCCATCCTCCGCGATTATCCGCGTGATGGCACATGGTATCTCGGCTTCATGATCGTAGATGCCGCACAGCGTGGTCGTGGCGTCGGACGCTCAATTTACTCGACGGTCGAAAGCTGGGCCGCTGCGAGAGGTGCCACAGAGATTCGGTTGGCCGTGCTGGAAGCGAATGAAGCGGCAGAGCGATTTTGGCGTTCTCTCGGCTTCATTGAGTATCGGCGCGTTGGGCCAGACACCTTCAAAATGCGTAGCCATCGCCGGATAGAACTGAGCCGTCGCCTTTCTGGCGCGACCGTAGAAGGCAGCAACAAGTAAGATCTCGCGCCGGCTATCTGGGCGAGCTTGGCGTAGGATTCCGCCCCCTCCCGCAAACGCCCCCTTTCAGGGAAGGGGGCTTGAGATCGCCTTGATGGCCTTCAATCCCGTTCCAAAACGAGCGATCGCGTCCCTGTTTCTCTCCAGCTCGCCATAGGGCAGATAGGCGAAGTCGAGATCGGCAATACGGCTGAAAGCCGGGCGACGGAGTTGCGCGCGAACGTCCTGCTCGCGCGCATTCGGTGCGACCAGGAATAGCCCGGCGGCAGCGTGCAGATCGCTCCCCGACAGCGCCAGATCGAGCATGCGCACGATCCCCGAGTAGATCGAGGTCGAATGTTCAACCTCGAACGCGGCGGCGACGCCGTCGCCACCCTTCGCCAGCCACAACACGTCGATGAGGCGGATCGAGTCCGCTCCGGGAGAGGTCGCAATGGCGTCTGGAAGGCGCTCGAGGCATCCCTGTCCAAGCGGGCAGCCAGCGTGAAGTCGACCGCGGTCATTGGCGGCGATCCACACATCGTAACCGAGGGCATGGCCGAGGTCGCGCAGCCAGGCCTGGATTTCGGCGTGCGTGCGATCGGTTTCGCCCTGCGCGGCGGCTGTCTTGTCGAGCCGGCTTGCCTCCGCTCTGGCATGTTCCAATCTGCCGAGCCAGTCGTCGGCCGCCGTTGCGTCATCCTCCAGCGGTGGCGCGGGATAGCGGCCCGAGCCAATGTCGAACAACAGTCCGCCGATCGCGCCGAGATCGTTGGAGAGCAACTCGCGGTAACGGTCGTTGAGGTCGAGGATGCCGGCGCGCATGGCGAGAAAATGATCCCATGACCCGAGCTTCACCTTGGCGCCGGTGACGGCATTGTAGCCCTTGACGATCGCGGTATTGAAGGGCGGCACCAGCGTCGGGTGAAGGAAATAGAGCAGGTTGGCCGCCGCCGGCCCCAGCCCCTTGATCTTGAGCGCGTCTATGCTGCGGATGTGGCTGATGATCTCCTCGGCGGTATCGCAGCACGAGCAATTGTCGAGCAGGCGACCGAACGCCCGCTGGTTGTCCGGGCTTTCGTAGATGTCTGGAATGCGCAGCTTGGGCTTCCACAGCCAGGCATGGTCGGCGCCCTTGAAGATCTGCCGCTGTTCGGCGATCGAGTGGACAACCGTTTCCAGTGACGAGCCGCGATAGGCGACGCCGAACCGCCCACTTTCGATTTCTGCGACCACCTGCTGCAGCCCGCGACGGATGGAGCGGAAGTTTTTCAGCCGTTCGTCCCACAGAAACCAGGAGCGATAGGTGGCGCCGGGATCGTCTCGCCAACGACGGACAAGCTCGCTCACGAGATCATGATGTGTCGCGGGTAACAAGGTCATACTGGCTGGGTCATCTAAACTGGGCTCCTTGCCGTTCAGGCTATCGCGAGCAAGGGCGGCTTGCACGTTCAATGTGCGATCCGCGAAGCGTGCTCAAATTGTCGGTGATCGCGCAGGGAAACGCCGCTGGCATTGGGCGTTGCCGGTCGCAACCGTCGACCGGGCGCACAGCCAGGCAGACGGCCGGCACGGGCGTCGCCGCCCGGGAGCGGCGCCGCAACCAGCTTTTTCCGGTCGAACTTAGCGGATCACTGCTTTGCGATCGCGGTGACCTCGCCATCGCTGCCCTTGAGCGAGAGGTCGAAATCGACCTTGTCGCCGACCTTGACCGCATCGGTGATCGACGGCGCGGCCTTGAACGCCATCGTCATCGCGGGCCACTTGGCCTCCGGGATCGGACCATGATCGAGCGTGATCGTGCCTGCCGCCTTGTCGATCGCGGTGACGGTGCCATGGCCCTTGGCCTTGATCGCGGCGTTCGCGTCAGGCGCCATCGACATGTTGCCCATGTCGCCGCTCATGGTCGCGGCGGGCGCCGCCTCGTTGGTCTCAGTCGCAACGGGGGCCTCCGCCTTCTTGCCGCACGCGGCAGTCAGGGCGGCGAGGCCGAGGGCAATGGTCAGTCGTGCATGGTTCATCGTCTTCTCCTTCATGATGAAACGGGTTGAGGGATGGGATCGGTCTTGGGCCGGCGCAACAGCAGGTAGGCGGCGGGCAGGACGAACATTGAGAGCAAGGGCGCGGTCAGCATGCCGCCGATCATCGGCGCGGCAATCCGGCTCATGACCTCCGAACCCGCGCCTGATCCCAGCAGGATCGGCAGCAGGCCGGCCAGGATCACCGCCACCGTCATCGCCTTGGGACGGACGCGCAGCAGCGCGCCTTCGCGCACGGCGGCCTCGACCTCGGCAGCGTCCGGATGTGCGCCGCGCTCGGCCAGCGCGTTCTTGAGATAGATCAGCATCACCACCCCGAACTCGGCGGAGACGCCGGCGAGCGCGATGAACCCGACCCCGGTGGCGATCGACTGGTTGAACCCCAGCAGATAAAGCGTCCAGATGCCGCCGGTCAGCGCAAACGGCAGCGTCCCCATGATCAGCGCCGCCTCGTCGAAGCGGCCGAAGATGAGGTAGAGCAGCACGAAGATGATCAGCAGCGTCGCGGGCACGACCAGCTTCAAGCGGTCGACCGCGCGCTCGAGATATTCGAACTGGCCAGAGTAAGCGATGCTGACCCCAGGCGAGAGCCTGACCTGTTTCGCCACCGCACGCTGCAGATCGCCGACCACCGAGGCAAGATCGCGCCCGCGCACATCGACGTAGACCCAGGTCGAAGGCCGGGCATTCTCGGTCTTGAGCATCGGCGGTCCCTCGGCGATCGAGACGTTTGCCACGGTGCCCAAGGTGATCTGCTGGCCCGCGGGCGTCAGGATCGGTAGCGCCCGCAGCCTTTCGAGGCTGTCGCGCAATTCGCGCGGATAGCGCACGCTGATCGGATAGCGGGCGAGGCCCTCGACCGTCTCGCCGATCGTCTCGCCGCCGATCGCGCCGGAGACGATGGCCTGGACGTCGGCGATGTTGAGCCCGAACCGCGCGGCGGCGGCGCGGTCTATGTCGACATCGACATAGCGTCCGCCGGTCAGCCGCTCGGCGAGCGCCGAGCTGACGCCGGGCACGCTCCTGGCCACGGTCTCGACATCATGCGCGATGCGGTCGAGCTCGGCGAGGTCACTGCCCGACACCTTGACCCCGATCGGGCTCTTGATGCCCGTCGCGAGCATGTCGATGCGGTTGCGGATCGGCGGCACCCAGATATTGGCGAGACCCGGAAGCTTCACCCGGCGATCGAGCTCGTCGACAAGGCGTTCGGGCGTCATGCCCGACCGCCACTGGTCGCGGGGCTTGAATTGGATCGTCGTCTCGAACATTTCGAGCGGCGCGGGATCGGTCGCGGTCTCGGCGCGGCCGGCCTTGCCGAACACGCTTTCGACTTCGGGCACGGTCTTGATCAGGCGGTCGGTCCGCTGGAGCAGCTCACTCGCCTTGGCGGCCGAGAGGCCCGGCAGCGCCGAGGGCATGTAGAGCAGGTCGCCCTCGTCGAGATTGGGCATGAACTCGCCGCCGAGCCGGCTGAGCGGCCAGGCCGTGGTGGCGAACACCAGAGCCGCGATCAGCAGCACTGCCTTGGGCCGCTTCATCGTCCAGTCGATCGCGGGCCGGTAGATATTGGTGAGCCAGCGATTGACCGGATTGGCCTGCTCGGCCGGAATGCGGCCCCGGATCAGCCAGCCCATCAGGATCGGCACCAGGGTCACCGACAGGATCGCGGCCGCGCCCATCGCATAGGTCTTGGTGAAGGCGAGCGGCGCGAACAGCCGGCCTTCCTGCGCCTCCAGGGTGAAGACCGGAATGAACGACAGCGTGATGATCAGCAGGCTGAAGAACAGCGCCGGCCCGACCTCGGCCGCCGCCTCGGTGACGACGATCCAGCGCATCTCGCCATCGAGATGTCTGTCCGGGTGATCCTGCTCCCAGCGTTCGATCCTCTTGTGGGCGTTCTCGATCATGACGACCGCCGCATCCACCATCGCGCCGATGGCGATGGCGATGCCGCCCAGCGACATGATGTTGGCGTTCACCCCCTGGAACCGCATTACGACGAACGCGGCCAGCACACCGAGCGGCAAGGTCAGGATCGCGACCAGCGCCGAGCGGACGTGCCAGAGGAACAGGGCGCAGACCAATGCGACGACGATGAACTCCTCGACCAGCTTGCGGGTGAGGTTCTCGACCGCGCGATCGATCAGCTGCGAGCGGTCATAGACCGTGACCACCTCGACGCCCGGCGGCAGGCTTTTCCTGAGATCGGCGAGCTTGTCCTTGACCGCCGCGATGGTCTCACGGGCGTTCTTGCCTGACCGAAGAATAACGACGCCGCCGGCGACCTCGCCTTCGCCGTTCAGTTCGGCGATGCCGCGCCGCATCTCGGGGCCGACCTGGATCGTGGCGACATCGCCGAGCCGGACGGGCACGCCGCCCGCCGCAGTCTTGAGCGGGATTGCCCGGAAATCGTCGAGCGTTTTCAGATAGCCCGAGGCGCGGACCATATATTCGGCCTCGGCCATTTCCAGCACCGAGCCGCCGGCTTCCTGATTGGCTTGGCTGATCGCCTGCACTGCCTGGGCGTGGGTTACGCCGTAGGCCGCGAGCTTCACCGGATCGAGCAGCACCTGGTACTGCTTGACCATGCCGCCGATGCTGGCGACTTCGGCCACGCCGGTCACGGTCTTCAGCTCGTAGCGCAGGAACCAGTCCTGCAACCCGCGAAGCTGCGAGAGATCGTGCCGGCCGGTGCGGTCGACCAGCGCATATTCATAGACCCAGCCGACCCCGGTCGCGTCCGGCCCGAGCGCGCTGCGGGCGCTGGCCGGCAACCGACCCTGGACCTGGTTGAGATATTCGAGCACGCGGCTGCGCGCCCAGTAGAGATCGGTGCCGTCCTCGAAGATCACATAGACGAAGCTGTCGCCGAAGAAGCTATAGCCGCGCACCGTCTTGGCGCCGGGCACCGACAGCATGGTGGTGGTGAGCGGATAGGTGATCTGGTTCTCGACGATCTGCGGCGCCTGACCCGGATAGGAAGTGCGGATCACGACCTGCACGTCGGAAAGATCGGGCAGCGCGTCGATCGGGGTCGAGCGCACCGCCCACAGGCCCGCGCCGACCAGCGCGAGCATGCCGAGCACGACGAAGAAGCGGTTCCTCACCGACCAGCGGATGAGATGGGCGATCACTGGCCCGCCACCTTCGCCATATGCCGCAGCGTCGGTCCCGCCGGGGGCCGGTCGAACCCGAACCGGACCCGGTCACCCGCCTTGAAGCCGCGCGCGATGCCCGGATTGGCGAGCGCGAAGGTCATCGTCATCGCCGGCCAGTCGAGCGCGGGAACGGGCTCGTGGCTGAGCGTCACCGAATTGGCCGTGATCCGCTCGATCTTGCCCGTCGTCTCGTACAGCGTGGCTTTCGACGCCGGCGCGGCGATGGTCGCCGATGCCGCACCGCCGCCGATCGGCCGCGCCTCGATTCCCGACAGGCTCGCCTCGGAATCGATCAGGAACTGCCCCGAGACGACGACGTTCTCGCCGGGCGACAGGCCGGCAAGGATCTCGGTCTCGCCGCCTGCCTCGCGGCCGATGCGGACCTCGGCGGGATGATAGCGCCCGTCGCCTGCGGCCAGCATGACGAGCGTGCGCCTGCCCGTGCGGATCACCGCTTCGCTCGGCACCAGCAGCGCCGGCTTGGCATCGCCGCCAAGCGCGACGCTGGCGAACATGCCCGGCCGCAACCGGCCGTCCCGGTTGGGCAGCTCGATCCGCACGGTGAGCGTGCGGCTGTCGGCCTGCGTGGTCGGCAGGATCGCGATCACCCGGCCGGCGAAGCGCTCGCCGGGGAAGCCCGCCAGCGTGGTGCTGGCATTCTGGCCGACCCGGACATCGCCCGCGCGCGCTTCGGGCACCGCGGCATTGAGCCAGACGGTGCCGAGCCCGCTTACCTGGGCGAGCGTCTGGCCCATGGCGAGCGTCACGCCGGCACGGGCGTCGAGCGTCTGGATCGTGCCCGAGATCGGCGTCGTGATCGTCACCACGCCGTTCGGGCGTCCGCTCCGCTCGACGCTGGCGATGAGGCCGTCGGACATGCCCATCAGCCGCAGTCGCTGGCGCGCGGCCGCGGTGAGGTCGGGCTTGCCGAGCCGCCTGACGCTCAGATATTCGGTCTGCGCGCCGCCCCATTCGGGCAGGAGCAGGTCCGCGATCGGCGCGCCGGCGCGGACCACGTCCCCGGGCGCTCGCGCATAGACGCGGCTCACGAACCCGCCCGAACGCGCCTGGATGACGGCGACGTCGCGCTGGTTGAAGTCGATCGTGCCGGTGACCTCGAGGGCCGAGGCAAGGCTGCCCATCTTCGCCGCGACGACCCGCAATCCCAGGCTCTGCCGCGCGGCGGGATCGACGGCGACCGTGGGGGCCGCGCCGGCGCTTCCTCCGTCCGCGTATCGCGGCACGAGCTGCATATCCATGAAGGGCGACTTGCCGGGCTTGTCGAACTTCTGGTTGGGGAACATCGGATCGTACCAGTAAAGGACTTTGCCTGCCCCGGCGGGCGTGGTCGCCTCCGATTGCGGTGCCTGGCGATGGCCAGCCCAATAGCCTGTGCCGCCGGCCAGCAGCGCGACAGCCAGGATCGATGCGCCCCAGCGCAGCGCGGATTTATCGAGCGTCATGGCCGCTCCTCCCCATAGGTGATAGTGATGCGGACCGCGTCGCGCGCGACGTCGGCTTCGCGGTTGAGCGCCTCGACCTCGGCCTCCGCGAGCCCGAGCGTCGTGAGCAGCGCGGCGCCAAGGTCGAGCTTGCCGGCGCCATAGCTGTCGCGGTCGAGCTCGGCGCGGTGCCTGGCGAGTGGCACCAGCGTCTCGCGGGCATTGCGCAACCGGGAGAGATGCATGGCATGGTCTGCGAGATCGGCGTCGAGCTGCGCCACCAGCTCGCGGCGGATCGCCTCGCGGTCGAACCGACCCCCTTGCGCAAGGCTCTCGCTTGCAGCGATCCTGGGGTTCTGGCGCTTGCCGGCGAACAGCGGCAGGTCGATCGACACGCCGACCGAGGCCATGTCGCCGTACATGGGATCGCGCCGGCCATAGGTGACGCCGACCTTCCAGTCGGGGCGCTTGTCGGCGCGCGCGAGACGCACGTCCGCTTCGGCGACTGCGATCCGCGCGTCCTGCGCGCGCAGGGCGGGAAGCGCATCGATCCCGGCCCGCAGCCGGATCGGATCGACATCGAGCATCGGCGGGTCGCCCGTCGCCTGCGGGTCGGGGTCGCCGGTATAGCGCGCGAGCCGGGCCCGCGCCTGCGCCACCACCGCAGCCATCTCGGCGCGGCGATCGGCGATGGCGGCGCGGAGCTGGTCGGGCTCGAGCGCCTGGCTCGGGCGCGCGCTGCCCGACGCCAGGCGTGCGGTCACGGTCTTCTGCAGGTCGTCGAGGCTGGCATCGAGCAGGTCGAGCTGCCGGAGCCGGCGTTCTCCATAATAGAGATCGACCCAGGCGAGGGCGGTCTCGAGCCGCACGTTGCGGCCTTCGACCAGCTCGCCCGCCTCGGCGATACCGATATCGGCCGCGGCGCGCGCGGCGCGTGCATGGCGCTTGGCGAGATTGGGGAAGGTCTGGCTGAACCCGATCGTCGCCATAGTGAAATCGTCGCGCGTGAAGCTGCCGGCATTGGGGCCGCTCACCGGGAAGTTCTGCAGGCCCAGGTCGAGCGTCGGATCGGGCAGGCGATCGGCCGCGACCGCCGAAGAGCGGGCGCCGGCTGTCGCCGCCGCGCGCGCCTTGAGGCTTGGCGCGTTGGCGGCAGCGAGCCTCACTGCCTGCTCGTAGGTGAGCGGGCCGGCCGACACCGGCACGGCCCAGGCGCTCGCAAGCGTCGCACCGATAGAGAGCAACAGGCGTCGCACAGCGCGCCTCGGCATCATGATCATGGATATCATCCCCTCATGACAGAGGCGGCGCGCCAAGATGTGACGCGCCGCTCCGGAGCGGGTTTAGCCCTTGTCCGACCTGACTGCGCCGCGCATGCAGTCGGCGGCGCTTGCCTGCATCATCGCGCAATCGCAGCTGGCCATGTCCCGGCTGTCGGGCACCCATATGCGGACACGCGCAGGGCCAGTCGCCCGCGGACCATATTGCGGCGCCGACCGCCATTCCCAATGGCCTTGCGGCGTGCGGCTCGCGTCGGTTGCAAGCGCAGGCGCGGCGAGACTGAGGGCCGCCACAAGGGCGGCCGGAAGCAGTTTGATCATCACGAAAACCTTTGACTGAAAAGAAGGAAACCGGGCGCGCACGCATCGATCGATGCGCGCAGCCCGTGCTCGTTCAATCAGGCAAGGCTGGTGGGAGGATCCGGCTCGGGCGCAACCGCCTTGCCGGTCAATATCGTGTCGGTCGTCCAGAAGCTGGGCGCGTCGTAGAGACGCGCAGGCGCAACGCCGCCTGCCAGGTCCGCTGCGACCAGCGGGATCACGCACCCCATCGCGGCGATGCAATCGAGCGTCAGGCCCTTGCAGGGCTTTTCGCTGGGCGCAGGCTGCTGCTTGGCCATCATCGCCATGCAGTCCGCATCCATGCCCTTGGCCAGCGGCGCGCCTGCCGCCTGCGGCACGCTGTGCGCGGCCGCCATCTGGGCTCCGAAGAGACCGGACAGCGCTCCGATGACGAGCAGGAGGGCGAGCAGGCGTTTCACGGGCCTCGATATCTAGCGGGTTTCGCGGGCGCAGCCAACCAAAGTCTCGCGCCGCGCGGATTTTGAAGTGCTGACGGCTGATTCCGTCAACTCCGCGTCAATAAAGATCCGGCCCGGGGAAGAAGATCGGCTGCGGCCTCTACGTATATCGAGGCTGGACCCGGGACCGTAGTCCCAAGCCTGAAGAGACGCTCTTCCCCTCGGCAAAGTCCGGGCGGTGGCTTACCATCCAAGGAGGTGAATATGGTCAGAAAAACTCTCATGGTCGCGCTTGCCGGCATTTCGATGCTTGCTGCCGTCCCCGCTATGGCCCAGGGCATCGGGCACAGCCTGTTCATGCGCGGCTCGATCGTCGACACGGGCAGCAACGGCACGGTCGTCTGCATCGGCAAGGCCGATGGCGCCGAGGTCGGCCAGAAGCTCGAGGTCTATCGCGTCGTGACCCATCCGGGTCCGTCCAAGGGCGTGGCGCCGACCTATCACCGCCAGCTCGTCGGCCATGTGACGATCGACCATATCTTTGACGATCACTTCGCGCACGTGTCCGTCGCCGACGGCACGCCTGCCAGGCACGACATCGTCGAGCTTCGCAAGAACTGACAAGCCGGTGGCCCGGCGGCACGGGCTGCCCTGCGACGCGTCGGGGCAGCGGGCCGCCGGCGACGAGGAGACCGTTCGGGGTCAAAGCGAAACCGCTTGACCCTGGACCATGGTCCAACCGGCATGATCGAGCGGATGACATGGGCAATTTCAAGATCGGCGAACTGGCCGCGGCCGCAGGCGTGGGGCGGGATACGATCCGCTATTATGAGCGGATGGGCCTGCTGCGCGAGCCCGCGCGCACGGCAGCGGGCTACAGGCTCTACGACGCGACCGACCTCGAGCGCGTCAATTTCATCCGCTCGGCGCAGGAGCTTGGTTTCACACTCGAACAGGCCCGGCAGCTGCTGGCGCTCAGGGCGTCGGACACCGCGCATGCCCAGGCCGTGCTCGATATCACGCTTGCCAAGATCGCGGACGCCGAAGCCCGGCTCGAGCGCCTGTCGGATATCCGCGACATGCTGCGGATGCTCGCCGACGAATGCCCGGGCGAAGTGCCGGTCTCCGATTGCCCGATCCTCGCCTTCCTGACGGCGCGGCGGAAAGACCAGCAGCATAACAAGAAACATCAGGCAGCGCAGGACGAACGATCACCACGAGCGAAAGGGGTTTTGTCATGAAGAAAATGCGTTTGATCGCCGTCCTCACGCCGGCGCTGCTTCTAGGCGCCTGTGTGACCACGCGGCCGACCTCGGCGCAGGTCGAGAGTTGCCGGGCGATGGAGGGCAATATGGGTCTCCAGACGCCGCATGATCATGGCGAGATGAAGGGGCAGGGGCGCAACCCGATGAACCTCTCGCACGACCGGTGTCTCCGGATTCTGCGCAGCGCGCAATGAGCCGGTCCGGACGCCAGGGATGGCGCCCGGACACAGTTTTCAAGCCAAGGAGCAAAGCCATGATCGACCATGCGAAGAAAGCCCTTCCACTTGTCGGCGGAAGCCTGTTGCTGGCGCTCGCGCTTTCGGGCTGCGACCGCCAGGCCGACCAGACGGTGCCGCCCGCGGCGAACAGCGTCGCCGCCACCCCGGTCCTGACCGACAGCGGCAACGCTGCAGACGCGGCGCCGATGGACGCGATGAGCAACCAGGCCGAGATGGAGCGGCATCACCGTCAGGCGATGGACCATGACGCGATGCGCGCCGGGGCCGGCAACCAGACCGCGCCGGCACCCGATCCCGCGCCGGGCAATGCGGCGATGCCGATGAAGGATATGTAGGCTCGCACACTAAGGGGATGAGGATGTCCAGGCGGATCAGCCTTCGACGCTTGAGCCTCGGCTGCGCAATCGCTCTCAGCCTGTCCGCGAGCGCGGGCGCGCAGGAGGGCGAGGATCATGCCGCGCATCATGGCGCAGGCATGCCGGCCGGCGGGGGCATGTCCGCACCGGCAGAGCCGGGGTCGTCGGACATGGCGAAGATGATGAACCCCATGATGGATCGCATGATCAATGGGGAAGGGGAGAATGAGCACGGCCACGAATCGCGCCGGACCGGCTTCATCTCGCAGCTGCTCGCCTTTCCCGCGCTTGACGAAGCGGCAAGGCAGCGGGTCGCTGCGCAGGCCGGCGAACGGGTAAGCACGGGTCTGGCGATGATCAACGCCGCCTCGGCCGACGGCGCGCGTGCGACCACGGTCTCGGCCCGGCTCGATGCGGCGCGGCGCCTGCGCGAGGGAACCGACCTGTTCCGCTCCGGCACCGCCGCGCAGGGCGCGATCGGGGGCTTGCAGCCGCCCCGGGAGGTCGGGCTTGCCTGGCTGCGCGATCAGCTCGACATCGACCAGGCCGCGCCCGGCCATGCCGATCACTGGTTCGGCATCTCGCCCTCGCACCTCCTTCTCATGCTGTTCCTGGGGCTGGTGAGCGCCACGCTTATCGCGCTGCAGATCTTCCGCCTGCGGCGGATCGGGGCGATCGCCGGCGGTGTCGCCACCGCCAAGGTTCCAGCAAAGCCGGAGCCGAAGGCTGCCCCTCCCGCTACCAGGGTTGCGCCCGCGCCTGCACCCGTTGCCGACAGCGCCGGGCTCGCGCCGAGCAATGCGGCCGCACCCGCTGGGGCGTCGCTGCGCAAGCCCAAAAGCTGGGCGGGGCAGCTGCGCGTGGTCCAGATCGTGCGAGAGACGCCGAGCGTGCTGACCTTCCGGCTCGCGGACCCGACCGCCGACCGGCTGCCGTTCGACTTCCTGCCGGGCCAGTTCCTGCAGGTCGAGGTAGAGCCCGAAGCGGGCAAGACCGCGCGCCGTTCCTACACGATCGCCTCTTCGCCGACCCAGCGGGCCTATGTCGAACTGACGGTCAAGCGCGAGGAGCAGGGCGTGGTCTCGCGATACCTGCACGACAAGGTCGTCGCCGACGATCTGCTGAAGGTCAGCGGACCGTTCGGCGCCTTCACCTTCACGGGAACGGATGCCCAGAGCATCGTGCTGATCGCGGGCGGGGTCGGCATCACCCCGATGATGTCGGTGCTGCGCTATCTCACCGACACCGCGTGGAAGGGTGATATCTTCTTCTTCTACGGCGCACGGTCGACCGAGGAATTCGTGTTCCGCGACGAGCTCGAGCGGCTCGAACGCCGTTTTCCCAACCTCCATGTCGTCGCCGCGATGCAGCGCGCGCCCGGCACCGTCTGGATGGGCCCCGAAGGGCCGATCACGCGCGAGATGATCCTGGCCGCGGTGCCGGAGATCGCGAGCCGGCGCATCCATATGTGCGGCCCGCCGGCGATGATGGGCGCGATGCGCGGCGTGCTGGCGGAACTCGGCGTCCCCGAAGCGCAGCTGCACACCGAGGCGTTCGGTCCGGCCTCGCTGCCGGCCGACCACGAGGATCTCGAGGTCAAGCCCGCGCCCCCGCCAGCGGATAAGCCGGCCCCGAGCGCCGAGGTGGCGCCGAGCACGGTGACCTTCTCCGTGTCGGGGGTGTCGGCGGCCTTGCCCGCGGACGAGACCGTGCTGGAGGCGGCCGAGGGCGCGGGCGTCGAGATCCCCTATGCATGCCGTGCGGGCACATGCGGCGCCTGCGTGGTCAAGCTGCTGCAGGGCGAAGTGACGATGGAGGTCGAATCCGGCCTTGCGCCCGCCGACAAGGCGCAAGGCTATGTGCTCGCGTGCCAGGCGAAGGGGACGGGCACGCCGCTCGTGGTCGAAGCCTGATGCGCGAACGCAGCGACATTGCCGTGGGCCTGCTGGTCGCGTTCCTGCTGCTGTTCCCGTTCGGCTATCTCGTGCATGTGTCGCCCCGCTTTCCGGGTAGCCTGGCCGGCGGGATCATCGGGATCGCAGCGCTCGTGCTGATGCTGCTGACGCTTCCTTATGTCGCGGCCAAGCACATCGCCTGGGTCGACAAGGCGCTCTCCCGGGTCGTCAGCAAGCCAACCCTGCTCGCCATCCACATCTATGCCGGCGTGCTGGCGCCGATCCTGGGTCTGGTCCACGCCGCGCACAAGCTCGAAAGCCCGGTCGGCCTGCTTCTGACCGTCCTCCTGCTGATGACGGTCATCACCGGCTTCATCGGCCGCTACCTGCTTGCCCAGCTTGGTCGGGCGCTGCGCGGACGCAGGTCAGAACTGGCCTCGCTTCGCGCCGCCTTCCTCGAGGAGCCGGCGGCGCCGACGCAGGCCGATACCGCAGCCCCGCCGCTGTCGGGCTGGAAGCGCTATCTGTTCGTCGCCGGGGATGCGTCCGCGGGCCAGCGCCCCCAGGACAAGGCGGGGATCGCCGCAGCGCTGGCCGATACCGAATTCGCGATCCGTGCCGAAGAGGCAACCAACACCCTGTTCGCGCGGTGGCGGTTCCTGCACATCCTGCTGGGCTGTCTCATCTTCGCGCTGCTCGCGCTCCACGTCGGCGCGGCGATCTATTACGGGCTGCGCTGGCTATGAGCTGGCAGCGTCTTTCCTACGCCGTCTTCATCGCAGCCCTGCTGGTGATGGTCGCCGCGGTCGCGATCCGGATGCGATCGGACGCGCCGAGGGATGCCGGCCTGGTGGCGCAGCTCGTCTCGCCCGGCCCGCTCTCGAGCGCGCACCAGTCCTTTGCCGGCCAATGCACGGCCTGCCACACGCCGGGCAAGGGCGTCGAAACCCGGACCTGTCTCACCTGCCATGCGGGCACCGATTTCGGGACGAAGCAGTCGACGCAGTTCCACGCGAAAGCGACGCAGTGCACCTCCTGCCACGTCGAACATGAGGGAGAGCGCGGCATCATCCGCATGGATCACGCCGCGTTGCTCGACATGGCGAAGTGGCGGCAGCCTTTGGCGGGCATGTCGACAAACACTCGAAGCCTGACCCCCGAGACCGCGCTCAATTGCGCGAGCTGCCATGCGTTCCGCGATCCGCACCAGGGCCTGTTCGGCACCGACTGCGCGAGCTGCCACAAGACCGACAGCTGGAAGATCGCCAATTACCGCCATCCATCGGTCAATTCGACGCAGTGCGCCGAGTGCCACAAGGCGCCGCCGAGTCACTTCATGGAGCATTTCAGCATGGTCTCGCAGCGCGCAGCCGGATCGAAGGCGCGCGTCGACCAATGCTATGCCTGTCACGCCACCGACAGCTTCAACAATATCCGCAAGCGAGGCTGGTATGATCACCATTGAGGCCGACTGGCTGAGCGCCTTCTTCCGGCTCGCGGTGATCGGCCTGGAACTGGCGGGCACGCTGACCATCCTGGTCGGCGCGGGGCTCGCAACCTTTCTGTTTGCGCGGCGGGCGAGGGCGGGCGACCGAACCGAGGCCTATAGCGCGTTCCGCTCGGCGCTCGGCCGCAGCATCCTGCTCGGCCTGGAATTTCTGGTCGCCGGCGACATCGTCAAGTCGCTGGTGATCAACCCAACGCTCGACGATCTCATCGTTCTGGCCGGGCTGGTGCTGGTGCGGACCTTCCTGAGCATCTCGCTCGGGGTCGAGATCAACGGCCACTGGCCCTGGGAGGAAACCCGGATGGCGCGGGAGAAGGCGCGTGCGGCGTCGGATGGGTCGCCTGCGACGGCTGAGGCCGCCGGATGCGGCACAGCGCTCAAGGGATAGCAGATGGGAGGTGCATGATGATCGAGAGACGCGAATTGCTGATGGCCGGCGCCGGCCTTGCCGCCGCCGGAACGCTGGCTGTGCCGGCGGCGGCGCAGCAGCATCGAATGGAAGGGATGGCGATGTCGATGACGGACTGCATCGACGATTGCGTGGCTTCGCACCGCATGTGCCTGGAAACCGCCGCTTGGCTGACGAAGCAAGGCGGCGCGTCAGCTACGGCGTCGCTGATCGCCATGCTGAACGACTGTGCGGAACTGTGCCAGGCGACCGCCAACTCGATGCTGCGGGAATCTGCCCTGCACCGCATCGTCTGCCGCGCCTGCGCCGACGCTTGCGAGCGCTGCGCCGAGGAATGCGGACGCCATAGCGCGGACCAGCGGATCGCGCGTTGCTCGGCCACCTGCAAGAAATGCGCGGCGAGCTGCCGAACGATGGCGGACATGTCGAGCTGAGCGGCGCGCTTCGCACGTGCCCCACATAGTCACGTTCAGGCCAGAGCCCCCGGTCACAGCTTGTGTGTCCGACAACTACGCCAGGACAGCGATCATGGCACGTGGCACAAAGTCCGAGTATCCGGCAACGGCGGAAATCATCGCACCCGCCATCGCCGGAGCCTTCCGTGCCGCCACCCGATAGTCGGGTAATGCCGAGCACCATCTTTACGATTGCGTGAACGCTCCACGGTCGATCTGTATTGGAGAAGTCAGTGTCAACCGCCGAATTTGTCAACCGGCTACCCGAATTGCTCCGCCCCAATCCAGCAAGGGTAGTGATCAGACCCTATATGCCGTCGACGGAAACCTATAAATATGCGGTACCGGATCAGCCACGTGCGCAGCGCATCGCCGACCGCGTCCTGGCGCTCGACCCAGCATCGCTCCACGATGAGTTGCAACGCATTCTTGATGATTTCTCGGGAAGGCATCGTGAGGTTCCGTCCCTGTTTTTGCGGCGGTTCCACGAGGTTGATGGCATCATCGTCTGTGATTGCGAGGTCACCCATGAACAGGCGCTCTTGATCGGTGCCCATTTTTGCAACGAATATTCCTATGAGGCAGCAGCGCTTTTCAATCCGAGCATCGTCCTGCATCCTGATCAGTCTGCTGTACCTGAAAACTCTCTCCGATTCATTCTTTCCCTGCGAGGCGTGGGCGAGGGGCATATCTCCTCCGTCACCTTTCGCACCGGGTTTTGCGCCGCGGACGGAACCATAGCAATCAATCCTCCGAGCCCCATGCCGCTCGTGCTGGAGACTGAAAACATCTCCGGCGAGGACGGGCCGGACGCGGGCATTCGGATCAAGTGCGATGGCAGCCACGATCTCTCGGAGATCGTGATCTTTCCGACAACCCCCAGCCAGCGTGGTGGCATCGAAGACCTTCGCTTGGTCCGCTTCCTGGACGACGATGGCCGAGCCACCTATTTCGGTACATATACGGCATTTAGCGGCCAGTCCGTCCGGCAGGAGTTGTTGTCCACGCCGGACTTCCGGACATTCGAACTCAGACCGCTGCGTGGGGATGCCACCGGTAGCAAGGGCATGGCGCTTTTCCCCCGACGCATTGCCGGGCACTTTGCCATGCTTGGGCGCGAGGATAACGAAAATATCTGGTTCCTGACGTCCGCGGACATTCACGACTGGAGTGGCGGAGCGAAAGCCATCGAACCTCGCTGGCCTTGGGAGTTTGTCCAGATCGGTAATTGCGGATCGCCGATCGAGATCGACGAAGGCTGGCTGGTCGTAACTCATGGAGTCGGCGCCGTTCGGAACTATTGCATCGGGGCGTGCCTGCTGGACCGTGACGATCCCTCGAAGCTGCTGGCGCGGACGAAGCTACCGCTTTTGCGGTCGGACATGGATGAGCGCGAAGGTTATGTGCCAAACGTAGCCTACAGCTGCGGCGCGATGGTACATAATCGGGTGCTGGTACTGCCTTATGCCATTGCTGACAGCTTCACCACTTTTGCCACTATTCCTCTCGAGCGTCTGCTGGCCGCCATGGATTAGTCACTGTTGCCGACCTGTCCTGCTCTCGAGTCCGAACCATAGTTACACATCGGCACAACAACGATGCCAGTGCGATAATTTATGGCCATCTCAGAGACGGACTTCGCACATTACGTATACAGCAAGGCGGAAGGTGACACCATTTCACGGGCAAGCTCCGGAAGGGGCGACAATCGACCGGGCATATGCTCGATCGAACGGGAAACCCAGACTTGAAGGAATGGATACTTGCGCAAGAAGACGGCAATGATCGCTTCGCTCGCAGCTCTCGGCTTCCTCGCCGTCAGTGCCGGACCGGTGCTGGCGGACGGGATGCCGCCGGGCATGCCCGATCTTGAGGAGACCCTCAAGGCCAGGCCGGCGCCTGCCCAGCCCGATCCTGCCCACATGCAGGGCATGGCTCACGGTAAGGAGCAGATGCACGGCCAGATGATGCAGGGCCATCGAATGGCGATGCGGGATTCGCAGGACCAGGACGGCGCCTCCGGCATGTCACACAGGTCGGACGGTGGTTGCTGACCCTGCCATCATTCCATCAGACGACAAGGTTGACGGACAAGATCATGGCCGCTTTCAACCGAAGCCTTGGTCCGCCGTTCCCACGGCGGGCCAATCGCTTTTCTGGCCGGTCTCAGGACGAGAAAACCAGGCCGGGTCACATTTTTGATCGATCCCGGATCATCATTTTACGCGCCTGCTCCAGCAGGCACACGGCCGATCGGATTTCGATTCGTAACTTACGTATACAGACAGCGTCTCGCTAGCAGCATTGAAGCTTCGGAATTGCCGGGATCGGAACGTCGATCGGGCAACAGGAAGAACACTCGGAGACCCTCAATGCGACAGACGACATTTCTCGCGGCGCCCGTCAGCCTCTTCGCGACGCTAACCTTCGCCGCCGGCACCGCTCTCGCCCAGTCGACGCCCGCGCCCGCGCAGGCTGCGCCGGCCCATGCCCACCAGCAGGGCATGGATCATGGCGGGCAGCAGATGCACGATCAGATGATGAAGGATCATCAGGCCGGCGCGCAGAAGCAGCAGGGGCAACCGGCCCAGCAGGATCAACAGGGCATGTCGGGGATGGCCGGCATGTCCGGCGGCTCGCCTGCATCGAACGGCTCGGGCATGGCCGGTAAGGCGAAGAGTGGCTGCTGCAAGATGCCGATGAAGAAGGCCAAGCCGGCGGCGAAGAAGAAGACCGCCAAGCCCATGGCCGACAAGCCGATGAGCGACATGTGAGGTTTCCAGCCCCGAGAACAGACCCCAGGGGCTGAGGGCCCGCCGTTCCCCCGCGGCGGGCCAGTTCTTTGACGATGCCCAGCGTCGCCCCGTGCTCCCAGCTTTCAAAACCGGGTCCGAGCGTCTGACTTGACAGAGGAAACAGCGATGCGAAAACATCTTGGCGTCGGTGCTGCTGTTGGCTTTCTGCTCTTTGGCAGCACGCCGCTCCTCGCACAGGGTATCGGCCATAGCTTGTTCATGCGCGGCAAGATCGTCCGTATGGATGCGGGCGGCACAGTGGCCTGCCTGGGTAAGGCCGATGGCGCGCACATCGGGCAGATACTCGAAGTCTATCACGCAACGCCGCGCCACCGCCGTCTTGTCGGTCATGTCGAAGTCGACCAGATTTTCGACGACCATTATGCTCATTTCCGCGTGAGGGACGGGACGCTTCAGAAAGGCGATTGGGTGAGCCTAAAGCGCGTCCGGGCGTAACGCCAGAATTGGAATGCCAAGCGCCGCCCTCGCCAAAAGAAGACTCGGCCGAGTAACGCCTGTCTCGGCATAATTCCGATCAGGCGTGCGCGAATACGTTCAGGAGTCGATGAATAGTCATCGGCTCTGTTGGCGTGTCTGACCCTCAAGCCCGCGACCCCGATACCAGACTACCTTCTGCGGAACTTACTTATAGGCCACCCGGGCAAAGAGATTACTCCGTCAGGCCATCGATAGAGATGGAGTCAGGTTATGTTCGAGAAGGCGATCGGGACCATTAACGCGGCGGCCTCCTTCCGACACCGCTATGATAATTTCATCGGAGGCCGCTGGAGCGCTCCTGCGGGCGGCGAGTATTTCGCCGACACGAGCCCGATCAATGGCGCCCAGATCGCAGAGTTCGCGCTGTCGACGCCGGAAGATGTCGAGCGCGCGCTCGATGCGGCGCACGCCGCCAAGGATCAATGGGCAAGGATCGCGCCCGCCGAACGCGCCAGGATTCTCAATCGCGTCGCCGACCGGCTCGAAGACAATCTGGAGTTGCTGGCACTTGCCGAGACGATCGACAATGGCAAGCCGATCCGCGAGACGCGCGCTGCCGACGTGCCGCTCGCGATCGACCATTTCCGCTACTTCGCCGGCTGCATCCGGGCGGAGGAAGGCGGCATCTCGACGATCGATGCGGACACCATCGCCTATCATTTCCGCGAGCCGCTCGGCGTCGTCGGCCAGATCATCCCGTGGAACTTCCCGCTGCTGATGGCGGCGTGGAAGATCGCCCCGGCGCTGGCGGCGGGCAACTGCACCGTCATCAAACCCGCATCCCAGACGCCGCTCACCTTGCTGATGTTCGCCGAGCTCACCGCCGACATCCTGCCGCCCGGCGTGCTCAATGTCGTTACCGGCCCGGGACGGACCGTTGGCCAGGCGATCGCCGCCAATCCGCGCATCGCCAAGGTCTCGTTCACCGGCGAGACCGTCACCGGCAAGCAGATCATGCACGCCGCGGCGGACCATCTGATCCCCCAGACGATGGAGCTTGGCGGCAAGTCGCCCAACATCTTCATGGCGGACGTGCTCGACGAGGACGATGCCTTCTTCGACAAGGCGCTCGAAGGCTTTACTTTGTTCGCCTTCAACAAGGGCGAGGTCTGTACCTGCCCGTCGCGCGCCCTGATCCATGAGTCGATCTTCGACCGCTTCATCGAGCGCGCCGTGGCGCGCGTCGCCGCGATCCGCCAGGGCGATCCGCTCGACCCGTCGGTCCAGGTCGGCGCGCAGGCGTCGGAGGACCAGCTCCACAAGATCCTGGGCTATATCGATATCGGCAAGGCCGAGGGCGCGCAGTGTCTGGTCGGTGGCGCCAGGGCGCTGCCGGGCGGTGCGCTCGACCAGGGCTATTTCGTGCAGCCGACCGTGTTCGTGGGTCAGAACCACATGCGCATCTTCCAGGAGGAGATCTTCGGTCCCGTCCTGTCGGTCACCACGTTCAAGACGGTCGAGGAGGCGATCGCACTTGCCAATGACACCGCCTACGGTCTTGGCGCGGGCGTCTGGACCCGGAGCGGCAACACCGCCTACCGGCTCGGCCGCGCGATCGAGGCCGGGCGGGTCTGGACCAACTGCTATCATCAGTACCCCGCCCATGCCGCCTTCGGCGGATACAAGGCATCGGGCTTCGGGCGTGAAAACCACCGGATGATGCTCGATCATTATCAGCAGACCAAGAATCTGCTCGTCTCCTATGACGAGCACGCGCTCGGCCTATTCTGACCCCCCGCTTAAAAGGAGAAACGGACATGGCGAAAACCATGAAGGCGGCGGTCGTCCGCGAATTTGGCAAGCCCCTGGTCATCGAGGACGCGCCGATCCCGACGGTCGGCCCCGGGCAGGTCCTGGTCAAGATTGCGGCAACCGGCGTGTGCCATACCGACCTGCACGCGGCAGAAGGGGACTGGCCGGTCAAGCCCAACCCGCCCTTCATTCCTGGCCATGAGGGCGTCGGGCATGTCGCCGCCGTTGGTGCCGGCGTCACCCATGTGAAGGAAGGCGACCGGGTCGGTGTGCCCTGGCTCTACACCGCCTGCGGGCACTGCGTGCATTGCCTGGGTGGCTGGGAGACGCTTTGCCACGAACAGCAGAACACCGGCTATTCGGTCAATGGCAGCTTTGCCGAATATGTCCTCGCCGATCCCAACTATGTTGGTCACCTTCCCGACAATGTCGACTTCCTCGACATTGCGCCGATCCTCTGCGCGGGCGTCACCGTCTACAAGGGATTGAAGGCCACCGAGGCCCGACCCGGCGAGTGGGTGGTCGTCTCCGGCATTGGCGGGCTCGGCCACATGGCGGTGCAATATGCCCGAGCCATGGGTCTCAATGTGGCCGCGGTCGACATCGACGATAGCAAGCTCGACCTCGCTACACGCCTTGGCGCCACACTGACGGTCAACGCGCGCAACGAGGACCCTTCGGCAGCGCTCAAGAAAGCCATTGGCGGCGCGCACGGGGCGCTGGTGACCGCCGTTTCGCCCAAGGCGTTCCAGCAGGCGCTCGGCATGGTCCGGCGCGGCGGCACGGTCGCGCTCAACGGCCTGCCGCCGGGCGACTTCCCGTTGTCGATCTTCGACACCGTGCTGAACGGCATTACCGTGCGCGGCTCGATCGTCGGCACGCGGCTCGATCTGCTCGAGGCACTGGCGTTCGCCGGCGAGGGCAAGGTCAAGGCCACGGTCCATGCAGACAAGCTGGAGAACATCAACGACGTCTTCTCCCGCATGCATCATGGCGACATCGAGGGCCGGATCGTCCTCGACCTCGCCTGAAGCCGACTTCGCGAAAGTACAGTTCATGTCTCCCTTACATATCCGGCCGATCGCGCGGCGCCGTTTCGTCCAGGGGCTGGCGATCGGCGGCGCGGTCGCCGGTTTCGCCCCGGCGCTTCTCGCGCGATCCGCACCAACCTTGCCCGCTGAGCTGAGCGGGACCGAGTTCGACCTCGAGATCGCCGAGCTGCCGGTCAACTTCACCGGCAAACGCCGTATCGCGACCGCCGTGAACGGCAGCGTGCCCGCGCCGGTCCTGCGCCTGCGCGAAGGCGACACGGTCACGCTGCGCGTACGCAACGGCCTCAAGGAGATGTCGAGCATCCATTGGCACGGCATCATCGTGCCGGCGGAGATGGACGGCGTGCCCGGCATCAGCTTTGCCGGCATCGCGCCGGGCGAGACCTTCACCTATCGCTTCGAGGTCCGCCAGAGCGGAACCTACTGGTATCACGCTCACACGCTCGCCGAGCAGACGGGACTCTATGGAGCGATCATCGTGGAGCCAAAACAGGTGCCGACGGCGCGGGCGCCCGATCGCGACTATTGCATCGTGCTCAGCGACTGGTCGGACGAGCCGCCGCTGCAGATCTTCCTCAATCTCAAGAAGCAGAGCAGCTACTATAATTTTGCGCAGCCGACCGCCGGCGATTTCCTCAAGGATGTCGGCACCATGGGCTTGGGCAAGGCGCTCGAGCGGCGGCGGATGTGGAACAGCTCGCGGATGAACCCGACCGACTACAGCGATGTCTCTGCCGCGACCTACACCTATCTGATGAACGGCGCGCCGCCCGCCGGCAACTGGACCGGTATCGCCGCGCCCGGCGAGCGCGTGCGCCTGCGCTTCGTCGGCGCGGGGACGGCGACGTTCTTCGACGTGCGGATCCCCGGGGTCGAGCTGACGGTCGTATCGACCGACGGGCAGCCGGTCGAGCCGGTCACGGTCGAGGAATTCCGGATCGGCCCGGGCGAGACCTACGACGTCGAGTTCACCATGCCCGAGGGCGGCGCCCGCACCATCTTCGCGCAGGCGATCGATCGGAGCGGCTATGCGCGTGGCACGATCGCACCGGCCCCGGGCATGGCGGCAGCCGTGCCGCCGCTCGATGCCCGGACCTGGCTCGAGCCGGTCGACATGATGGGCGCGATGGCGACGATGGGCGCAATGGGAGGCGACGCGCATGCCGGGCACGGCATGACCGAGATGCCGGCCAGGGCACGGCACGCCCGCACCGAATATGGCGCCAATACCGACATGCGCGTCGACTATCCGCGCACCAATCTCGACGATCCCGGCGCCGGGCTGCGCGGGCGCGGCTGGCGCGTGCTGACGCTGGCCGATCTGCGCACGCCGGGCGGCGATCCCGACCCGCGCGAGCCCGAGCGCGACATCGAGCTGCATCTGACGGGCAATATGGAACGGTTCATCTGGTCGCTCGACGGCATCAAGCTCAACGATTCCAGGCCGCTTCATTTCAAGCCAAACGAGCGGCTGCGCGTCACCTTCGTCAACGACACGATGATGGCGCATCCGATGCATCTGCACGGCATGTGGAGCGATGTCGAAGGCCCGGACGGCGCCTTCCAGGTCCGCAAGCATACGGTCGTGGTCCAGCCCGCCCAGCGGGTGAGCTTCCGCGTCACCGCCGACGCCATGGGCCGATGGGCCTTCCACTGCCATCTGCTCTATCACATGGCGGCCGGCATGTTCCGGGAGGTGGTGGTCGCATGATCCGGATTTTCCCCTCGCGCGGCATCGCTCTTGGCGCTGCCCTCTTCCTGGCGCCGGCGATGACGGCTCCCGCCCTCGCGCAGGATGCCTCGCCCCCGTCGCCCGCCGCCACCCCTGCCCAAACGGCCACTCCCGCTCAGCACACCCCTTCCGCGCAAGGCTCTCAGGACCATGCGGGCATGGACATGCCGGGCATGGATATGACCGACACGAAGGCGTCCGGTAACGGCGCCACGATGGACATGGGCTCGATGCAGGGCGGCCAGGCCCCGCCGGACGCGCGCAACTCGGACGATTATGCCGACGGCTACCGCAACTCGACGCTGCCGGGCTATGAGATGGCCGACAAGCTCTCAATCCCCAAGATACTTGTCGATGAGCTTGAGTTCACCAGCGGCAACGAGGGTCAGGGCGTGGGCTGGACCGTGCTCGTCACCAAGGGTCAGGACAATGACAAGCTCTGGCTGCGCAGCCAGGGGCTCAAGAACTCCCGCGACCAACGTCTCGATCCGGAGAGCAGCGTCGAGGCGCTGTGGTGGCACAGCAAGAACCCGTTCTGGGGCACGCTGCTCGGGGTCAGGCAGGATCTCGGCAAGGGTGCGACCACCTGGCTGGCCGCCGGCGTCGAGGGACTGGCGCCCTATTGGTTCGACGTCCAGCTCACCGGCTATGTAGGAACCGATGGGCGTCTCGCGGCGCGCGCCAAGGCGTCCTATGAGGTCTTGTTCACCAATCGGTTGATCCTTACGCCGCAGGTGGAGACCAATATCTATTCGAAGCGGTCGAGCGATCGGCAGCTCGGCAGCGGCTTCAGCAATGTCGAGCTGAGCGGACGGTTGCGCTACGAGGTGTCGCGCAAGTTCGCGCCCTATATCGGCTTCGTCTGGGAGCGCGCATTTGACGGCACGGCCGATTTCCGTCGCCTGCGCGGGGAAGGGCCTTCCGAACACAGGCTGGTGATCGGCTTGCGCGCCTGGTGGTGATCCGCGGATGGCCACTCGAGGGGTCGACCGCGAACGCGCCGCGTGACAAGGCTGGATCGCAAGCCAACGGTCGCTGGCCGGCCTCCTTTTTCGTCTTGTTGCTCGCGGCGGCTGCGGCGTCGGCGGGACAGACGGCCATTCTCGCCTTCCTTCCGGCACTGGTCGACCCGGCTCGTGGCGCGCTATCGTCAAGCGCTCATGATTTTCATGTCGCGAGCCTGACCGCGGTCCATCCCCTGGCAGCCTTGCTGGCGGCGCCGCTCTGGGGCTGGATCGCGGACCGGGTCGACTATCGGGCGATGTTGCGCGCAGCGCTGGTCATCCTCGCCCTGGTGACCGCGCCGATCGGCCTCGTCGGGCTGCCTGAGCTTTATGCATTGCGCCTGGTGGCGGGGATGGCGTCGGCCGCCATCATACCGTTGGGCTTGCTCTGCGCGAGCTTTGCCGCAAACGAGCGCGCGGACCAGGCGCGGCGCTTCACCTGGCTGACCGCCTTCTTGTTTCTGGGCGATCTCGCCGGTCCGCTGGTGGCGGAGGTCTCGGCCGCGATCCTGCCCCGCGCTCCCCTCATGATCCTCGCTTTCGGCATCGGTGCCGTCGGGGCGGCGCTTTGCGCCGTGCGTCTGCCGCGCTGGTGTGCACCTTGCATCGATGGCGGAGACCTGCCCGCGCCGACGCTCGGCGCGACGCTGATCCTGCTTTTCGTCACGATCGTCGCGGGCGGCGGGCTGGCGGCGATGCATGTCAATCTCCTGGTGACGCGGAGCGTCATTTCGCTGAGCCGCGAAGAGATCGCCTGGATGCTCAGTCTCTGCGGATTGGGCATGCTGGCAGCACAGATCTTCCATGCGAGGCTCGATTGGCTGGTGACCATGCCGAGGCGGCTTGCGGGGCTGACGCTCGGCCTGCTGGCTGCGGCGCTCTTCCTGTTCCCTGTCGCCGCGAGCATGGCCGAACTCAGTGGGATCATCGTTGCTGCCGGCTGGAGCTCGGCAACCCTTCGATTGGTCACCAGCTTCTGGATCAGCGGTGCGGCAGCCCCTTCGGGTCTGAAGCTCGGTCTCCAGCATTCCGCCGCCAGCATCGGGCAGGCGCTCGCGCCGCTGGCGATCGCCGTCGTCGCTCCCGGGGCGCAGCACTTAGTCTTGTGGGGGATTGGTGGTCTGTCGCTGGCGCTGCTTGTGTCCTTGCCGCTCGCCTGGAGGCCGCGCGCCATCGTGAAATCTTCAGCGTGATGAGGGGTAGGGGGCATCAATGCGTATAGATCATTAGGAACCCTATCGCATGCTTCCGGGAGCCGTTCATGAAGACCCGTCTTTCTGCCGCCTTGCTGTTCCTCGCCCTGCCCGGCGCAGCGCTTGCGGCGAATGATGTCGTCGTCCACCGGGACCCGGGTTGTGGATGCTGTGAGAAGTGGGCCCAGGCGCTTCGCGCGAAGCTGGGCCGCACGGTCGTCATGCGCGACGATGCGTCGCGCGGGGCGCTTCAGCGGAGGGCCGGCATGCCGGGCACGCTGGCATCCTGCCACAGCGCGATGGTTGATGGCTATCTGATCGAGGGCCATGTCCCGGTCGCCGATATCAAGCGCCTGCTGGCAACCCGTCCCGTAGGCGTCAGAGGCATTGCGGTGGCGGGGATGCCGATCGGCTCGGAGGGCATGGAAGTGGCAGGCGCCGCCCGCCAACCCTATGCGGTGGTGTCGTTCGGCAGTTCGGGCCAGAAGGTCTTCGCGCGGCATTGATCACGCACGCCTCGGCTCTCGCTGGTGATTTCCTGTTTGAATGACTGGGACTTGCTCGCCCCCACCTGTATAGTCATTTGATGCATGCTCCCGCTCGCCCCCATAGCCGCGCATCCGCTCCCCGGACGAAAGCTGCTTCTGTGGGCGAACCCGCGGTCGACGCTGCCGGTGCGGAGAAGCAACCTCGCTATGTGGCGATCAAAGACAGCATTTTCGAGGACATCCGGGAAGGTCGCCTGAAGCCCGGCGACCAGACGCCGTCAGAGGCCGAGCTCGTCGAGACGTTCAAAGTCTCGCGCATGACCGCAAACCGGGCGTTGCGGGAACTGCAATCGGCCGGTGTCGTGGTACGGCGGGCGGGGCGGGGCAGCTTTGTCGCCGAGCCCCGGCCGATCGGGCAGCTGATCGAGATCCGCAACATCGCGGAGGAGGTGCGCGGCAGGGGCCACGCCTATCGCGCGCGCGTCATTTATAATATCGAGATACGGGCTGATGCGGAAAGGGCAGCTCTGCTGGAAGTCGGCTTGGGCACGCGCCTCTTCCATTCGCTTATCGTCCATCACGAGACCGAATTCCCAATTCAGGTCGAGGAGCGCTTTGTGCTGGCATCTGCTGCGCCACGCTACGGAGAGAGGGATTTCAGCGCCTCGACGCCGAATGAATATCTGACACGTGTTGCCCCGCTCGAGCGAGTAGAGCACCGGGTGTGCGCGGCGATGCCGGATACAGCCATGCGAACAATGCTGGGCCTCGCTGAAGGAGAACCAGTGCTAATGATGACGCGCAGAACCTGGAGTCGCGGACGTCTCGTATCGCACGCTTGGCTCACGCACCCGGGCAATCGGTTCGAGCTATCGGCGGCTTTTTCTGTTGGGACCTAGCGATCAGCCCGCGCCCAACTTGACGGCCGATTTGCGCCTGCGCCGCAACCATCGCACGTCGGCGCGACTGAAGCTCTTAAACAGCAGGTAGAAGCCCGTCCCCGACAGCCACAAAGTACCGAACGCAACGAAGACGATCAGCGGGTGATTGAAGCTGGTGCGGTTCACATAGTCCATATTGTGGAGCATCCAGAAGAAATCCCAGGTGCGCCATGTGTCGCCGCGCATGACCAGGAATCGGCCGGTGTCGGCGGAGATGTAGGCGCTGCTGTTCTCTGCGTCCGCGAAATCCAGTCGCCACATGGTGCCTTCGTGCTCGCGCGCTTCCACATTCGGTTCGGCGAGCAACGTTGCCTTGCGGATCGGTGCTTCATTCACCATCGTCGCGACGTCGCGCGCGACCTGCTCGTCGACCCGAACCGGGGCGCCGCTCGTCGCGTCGATTAGCCGCGTGCCCGTGGTGGATCGAAGCTCGTAGACGGGGCGTGTGGCAAGGGACCGCAAGGCGATGCCGAGCACGGGACCATCAAGAGCGAGCTTTGCCGGCGCAATATAGTCACCGGCAGGTAGGGCGTGCTGATGGCTGGCCTGCGCACTGTGTCCGCCGACCTTCTCCTGATCGAGCAAGGCCATCATCGAGCCGCTCAGAGCCCAAAGGAGAAACTGCACGCCCAGGATCAGGCCGACCCATTTGTGGATGCGCCGAAAAAAGAGCGGGGTGAACCGGATTTTCTTCATGCCTTCTTCTTCCTGCGCCGCGGGAACGACCAAAGCAGCAGCCAAGCCCCGGCCAGCGCCATGGCAAGGGCACTCCAGGTCGCCACGCGCAGCAGCGGATTGTTGACGTCGGAGCGATCGTCATAGTCCATGATGTGCAGCATCCACGCGAAATCGAACACGCGCCACAGCGCATGGCGGCGCGAGATCAGCTCACCGGTCTGCGGAGAGAGATACAGGGTTGGCCGGTTCCAGGCATCGAATTCGACCTGCCAATAGGGAGGCTTGCGCGCCTGCATTTCCAGTGGCGCCGTCGTCAGCAGCCGGGCTGCGACGATGTCCCCGGTGCCGCTGTAGATGCGCCGAGCGGCGGCGCGGATTTGTGCCTCGCTCAAATCGGGGATGGGCTGTCCCGAACCTGCATCGAAGAGTCTTGGACCACCCGAGGTTTGCGCGCGCCAGACGGGCTGATCCATGAACCGTTGCAGGCGGATCTCGGACGCGTCGGGAGCCGATTGAACAATCCGCGCCGGCGGGACGAAGCTCGCAAGGTCGATGGGGGCGACGACCGGTGGGCGGACCAGATCGTCGCCATGGATGATGTCGATATGGACGGCCACCATATAGAAGCCGGTCAGCGTCCAGAGCAGAACCTGGACGCCGACGATCAGGGCCAGCCACTTGTGCGTCCGGCGGATGACCAAAGGCCAGCGAATTGCCATGTGCTGCCCTTCAGAACGCGGTTCGGAAGCCGGCGTAGAAGCGCCGTCCGAGCAGATCATAGGTCATCGTGTCGGTGTTGGCATCGGTGAAGCTCTGGATATAGGGCGCCTTGCGGTCGAACAGATTATCGGCCCCGATCTGGAAACGTGTCTTCTCGTCGATCGCGAAGGCAAGCTGAAGATTGTGGTAGAAGACGTTCGGCGTGCGGTAGCCGATGTCGCCGGCCGATGCGTTGAAGTCGGTCGCCTTGCCGATCCATTGTGTCGACCAGGTCGCGCTGATGCCGTCCTTTTCCGCCGTCAGCACGCCATAACCACGCCATTTCGGATAGCCGCCATTGCCGCCCCCGATAAACCCGTCGAAATAGATCGGCGCGCCGCCGGGGAAGGGGTTTACGACATATTTGTTGAGATAGGTCATGTTGAGATCCAAGGAGATCTTCACCTCGCCCACCGCACCACTGTACACCAGACCCAGATCGAGACCATTCATCTCCTCGCGGCCGGTGTTGATGGGCTGGGCGGAGAGGTAAGTGACCTCGCCGGTCAGCGCGCTGCGCGTAAAGTCGCTGCAGAACGGGTGCGACAGGTTCTGGCTCGCATAGCAGACTGCGAGCTTGGTCGAGCCGGGAATGGCCCGGATCGCGTCCTTGATCTTGATGTCGAACCAGTCTGCCGTCAGCGACAACCCTGGGATGATGCCGCGCGGCGATATCACCGTACCAACGGTCCAGGTCGTGGAGCTTTCGGGCCGAAGGCTCTGGTTACCGCCCACTGTGGTGAGGATCGTGGTGCCGAGCTGCGTATAGTTGGCCGGCACACCGGACGCCTGACAATTGGCGATCAAGGTCACGTTGCCGCTGGAGGTGTAGCGCGAGCAGGGATCGGTCGTGGTCAGATTGCCTTCCGAGACGCCGCCGAAAAGCTCCGGCACGTTGGGAATGCGAAAGCCCGTCCCATAAGTGCCGCGCAGACGGATGCTGTCATTGACTACCCAGTCGGCACTGAGCTTGTAATTCCAGTCGCTCCCGAAGAGATTATAGTCTGAGTAGCGGACTGCGCCATCGAGCGTGAGCGCCTTGGCGAAAGCTGTGTTGGCAAGCACCGGCACCGATAGCTCGAGATAGGCTTCCTTGGCGGTGCTCGAGCCCGAAATAGGATCCTGCTGATTGACGTTCGCCACGCCGAGCACCGTCAACGGGTCGGGATCGCGCCAGCCTTTTTCGCGCCGATAGACCACGCCGGTGGCGAAGGACACCGCGCCGGCTGGAAGGGAGAAGAGATCGCCGTTGAGGTCAGCCGTGACCGTGCCGAGTTCGTTGCCTCCGCGATCGCGCGAGGTGAACAGAATATAATCCAGAACCTGAGGTGTCAGGTCTCCGAACCCAAGATAGTCACCGCAGGGGATGGCCGCGCCCGCCGTGCTGGAGCATTTGCTCCTGTCGAGCGTGTTCGCGACGCGCTCGAGATTGGCGATGTTGGTCGAGCCGTCGACGGCCGTGTTACGCCCGAAGCTGCCCGCGACTTCCCAGGCCCAGTCGTTCGCCAGCTTGCCGCGCAGCCCGAAGGTGCCTTGCCAGGTATCGGTCTCCTGGAAGAAGTGGCGCGCGCCGGGTTCGGCGAGGCGGCGCTGGGCCAGGACCAGGTTCTGGCCGGTCGGATTGGTCGGATTGCTGGCTGGTATCGAGAGATTGCGCAGCGTGCCGGGTGTCGCGATCTGATTCGACTTGCGGAACGTATAGAGGAACTCGCCGAACGCCTGGATACCGTCGGTCAGCGCATAGTCCGCGAAGAAGGCCGTGCTGACGCGCTCGACTGGGCTGACCGCATTGAGAAACGGGTTCGAGTTGAAGTTGTGCTTGGCGGGACTGTAAGGCTCGTAGAAGTTCCCGTTCCCTCCGGGTACCTGGTTGAAGTTGATCTGTTGGCCGTTGGGCAGCACCGCGCGTCCGCCGATCGTCGAGGCGCTGTTGACGCAGCTCAGCGAGCCCGGCGTCGTTTCAGCGAGCGAGCAGGGCGCACGCGAGGCCATGTTGACGGCGCTGGTCTTCTGGTAGGTGACTGCTGCCATGAACCCGCCACGATCGTTGCGAATGCCCCAAAGTAGGTCCGCGGTGAGATCGGAGCCGTCGCCGCGCTCGGTAATGCCTTGTCGGACGCTGAGACCCAGGCCTTCATAATCGGTGCGCGTGACAAGGTTGACCACGCCGGCCATGGCATCGGCCCCGTAGATAGCGGACGCGCCATCCTTGAGGACATCGGTGCGTGCCAGCGCCACGACCGGGATCATGTTGAGATCGGGTGAGGAATTGGCGCCGGTGCCGCCCGCGACGAGGCGTCGGCCGTTGAGGAGCACGAGTGTGCGCTTGATGCCGAGGCCGCGCAGATTGACCTGAGCAGTGCCATAACCGTTGTTGGTCCAGTAGGCCGATGTCTGGTTGCCCGCGAAGCCGGCATTGGCCGGCAAACGCTGCAAGGCGGTTTCGATATTGACGATGCCGGTATTTTGGATCTGCTCGGCGGTGACCACGGTGGCCGGTCCAACCCCGGCCAGATCCTGCCGACGGATTCGTGAGCCGGTAACGACGATGTCGCTGTCATCCCCCAGGACTTGTGCTTTTGGCTGCGGTGTCGGATCGGCCTGAGCGAGAGCCGGCGCGGCGTAGCCCGCGACGATGGCGGCGCTGCCGAGCAGGGCCATCCTGATGGTCATGTGCAATCCCCCTGACGTTTTAGAACAGCCACAGACAACATCAGTTGTATATACAGGTCAACAGTATTTTTCCTGTTTTTCCAATACCTTATTCTCGTGAAATTTAGATATAGATATAGCTATAATACGCACGCCAGACGTCGAACCCTCATGACTGAAGAGATATTTTTGCGAGCGCTCATTTGCAAAGCTGCTGAGATAGGAGATAGAATATCATATCGTAATACAGCCTCGCACGCTTCGATTTGATGATCGGGACATTTGGCCGGCAAGAATGCGAAGCGGCATGATCACATGTTATTGGTGTCGGCGTGATATACCTAGGTATAGCGCTAGAGATGCTCCGGGAACATTAGTCCTTTGCTGAGCTTGCACGCGCCAGGGAAAGTAATACCGATGCGGACCGCATTTGATCCTCGTTTCCTGGATGTGTCGCGCCTTCTTCCGGATTGAGCCGCAGGTTCGCCTTTTGAGGCAGATGAAACGACTCCTGACGAAACGTCGTGCGACGAGTCCGGCGACCTGAGATCGTCGCGCAGCCACTGGGTCACTTGGCGATGATCCAATCCGGTTCGGCAGTGGCGGCGCAGTCCTCGAACGTCGATCGCATCCGCGGAGCCGACGGGCCGGCTTGTGCATGAGCCGCCCTGATTTTGCCGCTGGGCAGTACGGCAGGTTGCGAAAAATGCTTGCTGTGTCCCGGTCGGCGCGCGGGCGTGCAGCTCGCGCCTCGCACGATCACACGCGCAGCAGTCGCCCCACCGCCCGCATGATCGTCGCCCGGCGCGCCGCGTGCTCGGCAGCGTCGCGTGCAGCTCCGGTCATGCACCAGAGCTGGGTGAGGGCGGCGACAAGCCGGACGACATCCAGGGGCGTGAAGTCGGCGACGATCCGCCCCTCGGCCTGCGCCGCTGCGATCCCGTCCAGCTTCTCCCCGAGAAGGACCTCGCCGGCCGGGAGCATCAGAACATCCTGGCCACGCTCCAAATGATGCCAGGTCAGCAGCCTCCACAGGCGCGGGCGTTCGACCAGCAAGTCATAGGTGCGCCCCGCATAACCCTCAAGATCATTGGGATCGAAGCGATCGGCCTGCGCCGCGTCCATCACTTCCTGCGTCAGCGCGGCATCGAAGAGCGCCTCCTTGTCCCCGAAATAGGTGTAGAGCATCGGCTTGCTGATACCCGCCGCCTGCGCAATCCGGTCGATCCGCGCGCCCGCCAGCCCATGGGACGCGAACTCCTCGGTCGCTGCAGCCAGGAGCGTCTCGCGGCTCTGTGCGGCATTCCGCCGGGTTCGTTGCTTCATCACACCTCCAAGCATTGACGCATTCCAGGTTTCAAGTTACCTACCAGTTGGTAATATATGGAGTAACATATGTCCAATCACTGGTTTCTCACGGGCGCGTCCAGCGGCATCGGCCGCCATCTGGCCGAACTGATCCTGGCCGCTGGCGACGACCTTACCGCGACGGCCCGCAAGCCCGAAAGCCTCGATGATCTCGCGGCGAAATATCCGAGCCAGCTGCGCGTCGAAGCGCTCGACGTCACGGTCAAGGACGATATTGCTGCGGTCGTGGCCCGGGCGCAGGCGCGTCGACCCGTCGATATTCTGGTCAACAACGCCGGCGGCGGCGTGATCGGCGCCACCGAAGAGATGTCGGACGCCGAGGTCGAAGGCCAGATCGCGCTCAATCTCATGGCGCCCATCCACATCACCCGCGCCTTTGTCCCCGCCATGCGGCTGCGCGGGAGCGGCCGGATCATCCAGATCTCCAGCGCTAGTGGTCAGGGCTCGCTTCCGACGAGCAGTCTCTATCATGTGGCCAAATGGGGCCTGGAGGGCTTCAGCGAATGCCTCCGCCAGGAGCTTGAACCCTTCAACCTGTTCGTGACACTGATCGAGCCGGGCGGGGCGCGCACCAGCTTCAGCCACAATCTGCAATTCGCCAGCGAGATCGCCGCGTATCGCGATACGCCCGCCGGCCATATCCGCAAGATGTTCGAGACCGCCGGAAACGAGCTCTACACGCTCGACCCGCAAAAGATCGCGCAAGCGATCGTTGATGTCGCAACCAGCGACCATCCGCCGCTGCGCGTGACTCTGGGGGGTGACGCTTTCGGCGTTGTCCAGGCGGCGCTGCAATCGCGGCTCGCCTTTCTGCAGTCCCAGGAAGCGCTCGCGCGCTCGGTCGCTTTCGACAGTTGAGCTTTTCCGTCTTCCAGCTTTCGTCTCCGCGCGGTGCGACGCGCCTCACCGGGGCCCGGCAACCCTGTCGTCAGCGCCGTTATCCGATACTTAGGTATAGTCATCCGACACGATTGCAGAGGCGCCACACGGGCAATCGCTTGGTACCATCGCAAGAGAGGAAAACCCTCGCGGTCGCCAATCAAGGGTGCGCAGACCTTCGCAGTCTGCGTGCCCTTGATGTGGCAGCGCGCCGCCCAGCCACGCGCGTCATGAACGGGAGCGGCCTTCTGCGAAACCCAACGCTCCGCCGCATTTTCTATAAGCTCTCGCTCGAATTGCTGCGCGCCGCCTTCTTCTTCCTGCGATTGGGCTTGAAGAATGACGAGTGTTTGTGCGCGCGTCTCAATAGGCGAGGCACACGGCTTCCGGTCGCCGCCGCCGTTCTTTGTCACAATGGCAAACGGCTACGGCCGGCGACCCTGATCGATCCGGCGTGCGAGCACGTCGGCAAGGATGACTTCGTGTGGATCAAAATGTCCCAGCCCAGCGAAACAGAACTTGCCGACATCGCCGGGAATTACGGCCTTCACCCGCTTGCCATGGAAGGTGCCGACAACGGCCACCAGATTTCGAAGCTCGACGATCACATGCTCAGGGTTGAGAGCGCCATCACCGGCATCCGCGACATCCTGATCTCGGTGTTCGAGGCGAGTCACCTGCTCGAACAGCAGCGCCAAGGTGCGATCACCCGTTAGCTTGCCGCCCGGGCTGCGATCCTCGCGGTGCCTACCGCGATTGCCGGAATCTACGGCATGAATTTCGAGAATATGCCCGAACTGAAGACGCAATGGGGATATTTCGTCATCCTCGGCGTCATCGCTGCGGTCTGCATTGGGCTCTACATCCGGTTCAAACGTAGCCACTGGCTTTGACGGCGCAGATCGGCTTTCCACATCGCGCCGGGCTGAGGCTGCCGGGGGCCGGCCGCCACAATTCAATGCTTTCGAAGCGTCTCGATGCGGTGCCGGTCCAACGCTTCGAGCAAAGCCCTGCCGATCAGCGGCTTTGCGAGAACATGATCGAAGCCCGCCTCAGCGGCCCGCGAGGCCAGCAGCGTGTCATGAAAGCCTGAGATCATGATCGCGCGTCCCGACCATCCGATCTCGCGAAGGTGACGCAGCATCGCGAATCCGTCGATGTCGGGCATGCGATAGTCGAGGATGACGCAGTCTGCCTCCTTCGCGCGGGGGTCGGCCAACAGCGCGTGGCCGGTCGTATATCCCCACACGGCATAGCCGCGCGATCTCAGCAGCAGCTGGAGGCCACGCCGCACGCCGGGATCGTCGTCGGAGACGAGGATGGTGTATCTGCCATCATGCTGAGTGGAACGGACCGATGGCATTGCGAGAAGCGGACACCCGTGTGACGATTGCACCATCGATCGCATATCGCGCCTCGTCCCGTCGCTACGTAGAGGTCGCAGTCACTTCGGCTTGCGGCCCATGCCCGCGGCAAAGGCGATCCGCAGGGCTTCGGACAAATTGCGGACCTCGAGCTTGGCCATCAGGCTCGCGCGATGGACCTCGACCGTTCGCGATGAACAGCCCAGGTCATAGGCGATCGTCTTATTGGGCAGGCCGTTCGCCAGCCCTTCCAGCACTTCACGCTCCCGGGGCGTCAGTGCAGCGACCCGCACGCCGGCTTCAGAGGTTTCCAGAGTGCGAAGGTCGACATCGTCGAGACGCGCGAACGCGCGGCTGACGGCGCCGAGCAGGGCGGCTTTCTCGAAGGGCTTCTCGAGAAAGTCGACCGCGCCGCCTTTCATGGCCTGCACCGCAACCGACACGTCGCCATGGCCGGTCAGGACGATGACCGGCATATTGACCCCGCGTGCTGCCATGGCGGCCTGAATCTCGAGACCGTCCATCTCGGGCATGCGCACGTCGAGGATGACGCAGCCGACGGCCGCCGACTTCGCCTCCTTGAGAAACTCCACGCCCGAGGCATAGGTCACGACGTCGTAGCCCGCGGTCTTGAGCGCAAAGCTCGCCGCCTTGCGGATGCTCTCCTCGTCGTCGACCAGATGGATGACGCGTCTATCCCCCATGTTCCTCCTCCGCCCGCGCATGGATCAAGGTAAAATGAAAGCGCGCGCCGCCGCGGTCGGGGCGCTCCATCCAGATACGGCCCCCATGCGCTTCGATGATGGTCCGGCAGATCGAAAGGCCGAGGCCCATGCCGTCGGCCTTTGTCGACTTGAACGCCGTGAAGAGCTGCTCCCGGACCTCGTCGGCGATGCCGGGGCCGGTATCCTCCACGGTCACCTCGATCAGCCCGTCAGGGCGCAACCTGGTCGCTACCTTGAGGTCGCGAACAGGACACGCCGCCATCGCCTCGATGGCGTTGCGCATCAGGTTGACCAGCACCTGCTGGATCTGCACCCTGTCGACGAGAACCGGCGTCGCGGCGGGATCGACCGCGAAGAAGCTGCGGATGCCGCGCTCGCGTGCACCGACCAGCGCGAGCTCGCTCGCCTCGGCGACAACCTGCGGCAGATCGTGGAGGCTCTTGTCGACCTCGCCGCGGGCGACGAAATCGCGCAGGCGCCGGACGATATGGCCGGCCCGCAGCGTTTCCTGTGCCGCATCATCCATCACCGACCGTAGCGACACGAAGGGTTCGTCGTCCCGCTCGTCGAGCATGTCGCGGATCGTCTCGAGATAGAGCGCGACCGCGGCAAGCGGCTGGTTGAGCTCATGCGCGAGGGTCGAGGCCATCGTGCCCATCGCGCTCAGCCGGGAGACATGGACCAGCTCTGCCTGCAGTTCCTTGAGCCTGAGCTCATCCTGCTCCTTGGCGGTGAGATCCCGGATGAAGCCGGTGAACAACCGCTGCCCGTCTTCACCGGCCTCGCCAACCGACAGCTGCATCGGGAAGGTCGAGCCGTCGCGGCGCTGGCCGACCACGACGCGGCCGAGGCCGATGATCCGGCGCTCGCCGGTCTGGAGATAATGCGCGATATATTCGTCATGCCGGTCGCGATCGGGCTGGGGCATCAGGCAGGAGACGTTGCGGCCGACGAGCTCGGTTTCCGAATAGCCGAACAGGCGTTGGGCGGCCGCGCTGAACGACGTGATGTCGCCGGTCTCGTCGATGATGATCATCGCATCGGGGACGGTCGCCAGGATCGACTGGAGATGCTGCTCGCGGGTCTCGATTGACGCCCGGACCGCCGCCTCGTCGGTGACATCGCGACTGATGCAGGCAAAGCCTCGATGTGCGTCGCCTTCGAACAGGGCGCTGATCGTCAGGCGCGCGAGATACTCCGCTCCGTTCTCGCAGACCCGCCACGCTTCGCGCTCCAGCGTGCCTTCGTGAAGGGCGGCCGCCAGGTCTGCGCACGGGCGGCCGGCCGCAATCTCGTCGGGCGGGTAGAACAGGTCATGGGGCTGTCCCAGGACGCGATCGAGGGGCCAGCATTCGGCACGCTCGCCTTCTTCATTATAGCTCAGCACGATCCCGGCAGGATCGAGCAGCGTCAGGACATGGCCGCCAGCCTGTCGCAGGAACAACGGCGCAAGCCGCACCACCTCCCTGGCAATCTCGTCCGCCCCGCGCCTCGTGTCGACCATCGGCCGGCTCACATACCTGGCCGGGCGCACGTATCCGGGCGTAGCCCGACCGTGCCACTCAGCGCCGCGCGAGTATGGCCTTCATCTCGTCGATTTCCTGCCGCTGCGAGCGCTTGATCGCTTCGCAAAGCCGGATGACTTCCGGATCGCTGAGCTTTGCTTCCTGGCACATCAGGATCGCCCCGGAATGATGCGGGATCATCGAGCGCAGAAAGGCCGTGTCGCCGATCGTGGTCTGGGTGCGGATGAGTGCAAAGCTGCCGAAGAAGGCGACCAGCGACGCGGCGATCAGCGCGATGTTGGCGGCCTTCGACACGAACATGTGTCGCATGGCGAGGATCATCAGCACCACCATCGGTGCGACCATCATCAGCGTCATGTAGAGCATGTTGAGGTTGTTGTAGAAGCTGTCGAGCCCGTCGATCATGACGAACATCACCAGATACATGATGACGCCGCTGATGACGGTCTGAACGGCAAGGCTCCAATAGGCACCCATCTTCCGGGTGTTCATGTGGGACGAATGGTCCATGGCGTATCTCCTTCGCTCGGCGCCGGCCGACCTGGGTATGAGTGTAACGCCCCGCTCTCTTGTTCGCCCCCGCCATCAGCCGTCCTGATGCTAAAACCAGAAGCGAACGCCGGCGACGAAGCTGGTGGCATGGACGTCCTCGCCCGCAAGCCTCGACAGCCGCGCCGTGTCTCCGGCTTTGCGCAGATAGGAAACGCCGATGTAAGGTGCGAACTGGCGGCTGAATTCGTAGCGCAGGCGCGCGCCGAGCTCTATGTTGACCAGCCCCGAACCGATGTCGTTCTCCGGAATATCCTGCGCGGCGAAATTGACCTCGGCGCGCGGCTGCAAGATCAGGCGCTGGGTGATGCGCTGGTCGTAATAGCCCTCGACCCGGCCCAGAACATCGCCCTTGGTCGAGAGGAACAGCGCGCCTTCGACCTCGAACATGCCAGGAGCCAGGCCCTCGACGCCGATCGTCGCGTAGGTGCGGTCGGGCCCGCGGCCGAAGTCCTGGCGGATACCGCCCTGAAGATTGAAATAGGGGTCGATGGCCCGGCTGTAGAGCACCTGCACCTCGGCGCTGTCGATGCCGCGGCCGAACTCGCCTTCGCCCTCGCTCTTGAGCCAGAGGCGGTTGATGTCGCCGCCGTAAAAGCCTTCGCCATCCCAGCGATAGCCATCGCGGCCGCTATGCGCCTGATACTCGAACAGGTTGAGCAGCACCTGCCCGAAATTGTTGCCGCCGCTGTCCTTCATCATGATGTCGCGCGAGCGCGCCATCTCGCCGCCGGGAAAATCCCGATCGGCGAAGTGGTCGCCTGGGGGCGGCGGCGGGGGCGCATTGCCGGCCGGAAGTGCGGTGCCGGTCATTTGCATGCCGGGCATGGCGGGCGTTCCCGGCGTCGCTGTCTGGCCATGCTGCGCATGGTCCATCCCGGGCATGTCGGGCATCGCGCCGTCCTGATGCTGGGAGTGGTCCATGCCCGGCATCTCCGGCATTGCGGGAGACGTGGATTGCGGCTGACCGGCCGCATTTGCTTGCGCCGCGGGAGTGGTCTGGTGCTGCGAATGGTCCATTGCCGGCATGGTGTCCGGCGCTGGCTTCTGAGCGCGCGGCCTGGCAGTGGGCTTGGGGCGCGGCGCGGCGGCCTTGTCCTTCTTTTTCTCCTGCGCCGGCCGCGCCCCGCCCGGCGGCGCCATGCCGGGCATGTCGTGCATCGAATGATCCTGGGCAAAGGCGGGTGCGGCGGCGAGAAGGGCGATCGCGCTCACCAGCGGCGTGAGGATGCGGGTCATTGCGCGTCTCCCTTCGGACGCACGCTCACGACCCGCATCATCCCTGCATGCATGTGGTAGAGGAGATGGCAGTGGAAGGCCCAGTCCCCGACCGCGTCGGCGGTGAAGTCCCAGCTCACCTTGCCGCCGGGCTGGACGATGACGGTGTGCTTGCGCGGCGCATGGTCGCCATGCCCGGTCACCAGCTCGAAGAAATGGCCGTGGATGTGGATCGGATGCCCCATCATCGTGTCGTTGATGAGATTGACGCGCACCCGCTCGCCTTCGATGAACGGGATCGGCTCGTGATGGTCCGACATTTTCTCGCCGTCGAACGACCACATGAACCGCTCCATGTTGCCGGTGAGGTGGATGTCGATGCTGCGGCTCGGCGCGCGCACGTCTGGATTGCGCTCGAGCGCCATCAGATCCTTGTAGACGAGCACCTTGTGGCCGACGTCGGTGAGGCCCTGGCCGGGCTCGCCGGTGCGGTCGACGGGCATCGGCGAGATGGTCTGGACGCTCGGATCGCGCTTCACCTGCGGCGCGTTCGAGAAGTCGCGCATCTTCATCGAACCCATCGCGTGCCCGCCATGATCCATGCCCGCCATCTGGCCATCGGCGCCCATCGCGCCGTGGTCCATGCCGGCCATCGATCCATGATCCATCCCGCTCATCGCGGAATGATCCATCCCCGAATGGTCCATGCCCGCCATGGCGCTGTTGTCCATGGTCGCCATCGCTGCCGCCGCGCCGGTCGCGAGGCGCGCGGACGCGTTCTTCTCGGCCGTCGGATCGACGCCCCGCATAGCGCCGCCCGACATGTCCATGCCTTCCATGCCCGGCATCGAGGACATGTCCATGCCCATGTCCTTCATGTCGGCGAGCGGCCGTTTGCGTAAGGGAGGCACCTCGCCAGCCATGCCGGCGCGCGGCGCGAGCGTGGCACGCGCCATACCCGAGCGGTCGATGGCCTCGCCGACAAGAGTATAGGCCTTGTCCTCGCCTGGGCTGACAACGACGTCGTAGGTCTCGGCGACACCGATCTGGAACTCGTCGACGGTGACGGGCACCACATTCTGCCCGTCGGCCTGGACGATGCTGAGCGGCAGGCCGGGTACGCGGACGTTGAAGGTGGTCATCGCCGACGCATTGATGACGCGCAGCCGCACCCGCTCGCCCGGGGTGAAGAGCGCGGTCCAGTTGTCCATCGGACCATGGCCATTGACGAGATAGGTGTAGGTCGATCCGGTGACATCGGAGATGTCGGCGGGGTCCATCCGCATCTGGCCCCAGTCGAGCCGGTCCTTGAGTGGCTGGTCCTTGCCCGAGAGCAGCCCGGCCAGCGTCTGGCGCTGGAAGTTGAAATGGCCGGGGTTGACCTTGAGACGCCGGAAGATCGCCTGCGGCGAGAGTGCGCTGTGATCGGCGAGCACGATGACATGCTCGCGGTCATAGGCGACCGGATCGGCACCGGCGGGGTCGATGATGATCGGGCCGTAATGGCCTTCCTGCTCCTGCAGGCCCGAATGGCTGTGATACCAGTAGGTGCCGCTTTGCACGACGGGGAACTGGTAGAGGTAGTTCGATCCCGGCTTGATGCCCGGAAAAGACACGCCCGGCACGCCGTCCATATTGGCCGGCAGGATCAGCCCGTGCCAGTGGATCGAGCTGTCCTCCTCGAGTTGATTGACGACGTTGAGCCGCACGCGCTGGCCTTCGCGCAGCCGGATCAGCGGGGCGGGGACCGTGCCGTTGAGACCGATTGCGCGGAACTGGCGCCCGTCGATGCTCATCGACTGCCGGGCGATGGTCAGCGTGATGTCTTCGCCCGACACGGTCGGTAGCGTCGGTCGCATCCCCGGCGAGATGGTCTGCGCCCAGGCAGGCAGCCAGGCTGATAATGCGGCGCCACCACCGGCGAGGGCCGCGCCGCGAAGGAACTGGCGGCGGTCGAGGGCAGAAATCATTCGGTTTGTCTCAGCTTGCGGAAAGAGGGCGGACCTATTGGAAATACGCAGCCCACCCGCCTGCCCCTCAAACTTTCTTCAAACTTTCCGCGAGGCGCGCCCGGGCGCGGTAGAGGCGGGTCTCGACGGCCTTCTGGGAGATGCCGAGGATCTCGGCGGTTTCGGCTTCCGATTTCTCGTCGATCGTCCGCAGGATGAGCGTGTCCTTGAGCGAGGCGGGCAGGGCGGCGATCGCCGTCATCGCCTCGGCGAGTTGCTGTTCGGCATCCAGGGCGCGGTCGGCCGAGGGGGCGTCGTCGACGATATGTTCGGCTTCGCCCAGAGGAAGGGCGAAGGAAAAGAAATTGCGGACCGCACGGCGACGGCGCCAGTCGTGGCATTTGTTGATGACGATCCGCGACATCCAGACCGGGAAGGGCCGCGTCCCATCATAGCGGCTGAGCGCGGAAAAGGCGGCCACGAAGCTCGCCTGAGTGACGTCGAGCGCCTCGTCGGGGCTACCGACATGGCTGCGCACGAGACGGTGTACCCAGCCCTGATGCCGGCGGACCAGCTCGCCATAGGCCGCTTGCCGGCCCCCCAGCGCCAGAGCCGCAAGCTCCCCGTCCGAGCAGTCGGGGAGGTGGAGCGTCATTTTTTCTCGGCCGTCAGCGCTTTCACGACGGCGTCGTCGAACTTCACCGTCTGGTCGGGGCGGAGCACCGCACGCATCGCGAAGATATGCTCGAGCGTTTCCTTCTGCAGCGCGCCCATCGCCTGGTGTGACCGGTCGACGGCGGCGGAGACCTGAGGCCCATAGCCATGTTCCGACCTGATGGCCTGCGCGAGCCATGCATTGTCGGCGCGCAGTTCCGCTTCCAGGGCCTGTCGGCGGATGGCGTAGCGGGCTTCGATAGCCTCGAGCCGTGCATGTTGCGCGCTATCCAGCTTGAGATCGCGATGGAGCAGGTCGTGCAGCTCATTCTCGACAGGGGGCGCCGGCACGACATAGAGCCGGCCGATCACGACCCCCGCTACTGCCGCAACAAACGTCAGCAGCACGAGAAGGAGAAGGCCGCGGCGATCGCGCATCATTGCGCGCTCAGCAGCGTCGAAGGAGCGAGCGCGAGCCGCGCGTCGAAGGGCGATGCCGCAGCATCTGCCGAACGCACTGGCACCGCGGAACCGGCGATGCCGATGAAGAGCGCGACCGCGGCTGCGACACCGAAGGTCGTGGCGCTCAGGCGCGGCATGGCCTGGAGCCGGGCGATCTCGGCCATGACGCGGCTGTCCAGCCCGGCAAGCCGGGGATCGAGGGGGGCTTCCCGCAACCGGCTGAGCATGTCGTCGAGGTGGTCCATGATGTTTCTCCGTCTTCTCTTCTCAATACGCAGGGTGGTCTTCTAACCCTTGTCCGGGAACAAAAAGAAAATTGCGAGGGGTGCAGGTCGCGGCTGCGTATTCTCTCATGTCACTGACAGGAGAATGTCCAAATGCGCTTCTTTTCGCCGCTCGCAGCCATCGCCGCCGTCGGCCTGAGTGTTTCTGCTCCGGCCTACGCCCATCCCAAGCTCGTGTCCTCGACGCCCGCCGCCAACGCCAGCGTCCCGGCGCCGTCGCGTATAACGCTCACCTTCAGTGAAGGTCTGATGCCGAAGCTGTCGGGCGCCGAGATCGTGATGACCGGCATGCCCGGCATGCCCAACCACCGCATGGCGGTAACCGGCTTCAAGACGTCCGTCGAAGGCGACAAGACGCTCGTGCTGACGCTCGCCAAGCCGCTCATGGCGGGCAGCTATCAGGTCGCCTGGCACGTCGTCTCGACCGACACGCACCGCATCCAGGGCAATCTCGCCTTTACCGTCAAGTGACGCCATGAACGACGTGGCACTCGTCGCCGTCCGCTGGGCGCTCTACGTCGATCTCGGCCTGCTGTTCGGCCTGCCGCTGTTCGCGCTCTATGCGCCCGGCGGCGGCCGGATGGTGCAGCGGCATCTGCCGATGGCGGCAATGGTGGCCGGTCTCGCCTGTCTCGCCCTCCTGCTGTCGGCGCTGGGGTTCGCGTTGCAGGCTGCGGCGATGACCGGGCTGCCACTCGCCCAGCCTGATCTTTCCATGGTCGCAGAGCTGTTCAACGGCACTTCCATGGGAACGGCGCTGAAGGCGCGCCTCGTCGCGCTCCTCGTTCTTCTGCTCTGCATCCCCTTCTATCGCCGGCAATCCCGTCCTGCCTTCATCGCCTCCACTCTGGCGGGCGCGGTCGCGCTCGCGACCCTCGCCTGGAGCGGGCATGGCGCGGCCGGCGAAGGCGAGGCGGGCTGGCTGCAACTGCTGGCCGATCTCATCCATCTGCTCGCCGCCGGCGCCTGGTTCGGCGCGCTTGCCGCCTTCCTCGCGCTGGTTCTTCCCAGGCTCGCAACCGATGATGTCGCCGCTGAAGACATGGACCAGGTCACACTGGCCGAGGAAGCCCTGCGGGGTTTCTCCCTCGTCGGCACGATCATCGTCGCCCTGCTGATCCTGACCGGGACGGTGAACGGCTGGTTTCTGGTCGGCCCGGGCAACATCGCCTCGCTCGGTCAGTCGAGCTACGGCCTGCTGCTCATCGCCAAGCTGGTGCTGTTTGGGGGCATGCTGGGCCTTGCCGCGCTCAACCGCTACCGCCTGACCCCGGCACTGGCACAGGCGATCGAGGAAGAGGACGCGCCACGGGCGCAGGCGCTGTTGCGCGCGAGCCTCTTCGTCGAAGGCGGGCTTGCGATCGTCATTCTCGGGCTCGTCGCCTGGCTGGGGACACTATCGCCGCCCATGTCGATGTAGCTTATCGTTTCGGACGCCTCGCGTTGGGAGAAGCCAATGCAATCCTACACCCCGCCGCTCGGGACCGGATCGACGAAAGACTATGATCGCGCGATCCGCCTGTGGACGCGGGAGAAGCGGTGGCGTGCCGCCATGCTCGCCGCCCTGGCGCCCAAAGCCGGTGAGACGGTCGTCGACGTCGGCTGTGGCACCGGCAGCTTCGCGCTGATGCTCAAGCAAGCCGAGCCCAGGACGCAGGTGATCGGTCTCGATCCCGATGCCGAGGCGCTCGACATCGCGCGGCACAAGGCCGCTGCGCGGCAGGCCGATATCGACTGGCGTCAGGGATTTGCCAGGGACGTGGCCCCGGGCACCGCCGACGCTGTCGTATCGAGTCTCGTGCTGCATCAGATGCCGGTCAGGGAGAAGGCGGCAACCCTGCGCGCCATGTTCGCCATGCTGCGCCCGGGTGGCCGCCTGGTGATCGCAGATTATGGCCGCCAGCACGGTCTCATGCGGCTCGCCTTTCGCCTGACCGTGCAGCGACTCGATGGCATCGATGATACCCGACCCAACGCCGACGGCGTGCTCCCCGGCCTGATCGCGGCGGCCGGCTTCAGGCATGTGGCCGAGACGTTTCGGCTCTTGACCATCACCGGCGCGATCGAATTGCTTACCGCGCATCGACCGGCGCAGGCCCAGGGCCTTACGGTTGCGAACGACCTTGGCTGATCCCGGCCGAGCGACCGGGTACGCCGATTTGGCCGCTTAGGCGATTACGTATTGACCCTGACACGGTGTCAGACCCTAGATCGTCAGGCGTCGAAAGGAGCAAGGCGATGAACGAGACACATGGAGCGGCGCATGGCGGCGGTTGCTGCGGCGGCCACGGCGGCGCGAAAGCGGCGACCGGCATCAAGGACCCGGTCTGTGGCATGACCGTCGATCCGGCGACCACCGCGCACCATGCCGATCATGGCGGTGAACGCTATCATTTCTGCAGCGCGGGCTGCCGGGCAAAGTTCATCGCCGATCCCGAGCGCTATCTCGGCCCGCCGGCACCGCCGTTCGCAGCGCCCGTGGGCACGATCTGGACCTGCCCTATGCATCCCGAGATCCGGCAGGACCATCCCGGGTCCTGTCCGATCTGCGGCATGGCGCTCGAACCCGCGACCGTGACCGCCGACAGCGGTCCCAGCCACGAGCTGGTCGATTTCACGCGGCGTTTCTGGGTTGGCCTGGTGCTGGCCCTGCCGGTGCTGATCCTCGAGATGGGGGCGCACCTGTTTCCTGTGATCCATCGCCTCGTGCCGATGTCGACCTCGGTATGGATCCAGTTCGTGCTGGCGACGCCTGTCGTGCTCTGGGCGGGCTGGCCGTTCTTCGAGCGTGGCTGGGCCTCGCTCAAGACCCGCAACCTCAACATGTTCACCCTGATCGCGATGGGGACGGGGGTCGCCTGGATCTACAGCGTCGTCGCGACGCTCGCGCCTCAGCTGTTCCCGCCTGCCTTCCGCGGCGAGGACGGCATGGTTGCCGTCTATTTCGAGGCCGCCGCGGTGATCACCGTTCTCGTGCTGCTCGGCCAGGTGCTCGAACTGCGCGCGCGTGAGCGGACCTCGGGCGCGATCAAGGCGCTGCTCAACCTCGCGCCCAAGACCGCGCGCCGGATCGCCGCCGACGGGAGCGAAGAGGAGATCAGTCTCGATCTGGTCGCGGTCGGCGACCGCCTGCGCGTGCGGCCGGGCGAGAAGGTGCCGGTCGACGGCGTAGTCGAGGACGGCCGCTCCTCGCTCGACGAGTCGATGGTCACCGGTGAATCCATGCCCGTCACCAAGGCCAAGGCCGACACGGTGATCGGCGGCACGCTCAACCAGACCGGTGCGCTGGTGATCGTCGCCGACAAGGTCGGACGCGACACCATGCTTGCGCGGATTGTCCAGATGGTCGCCGAGGCGCAGCGCTCGCGCGCGCCGATCCAGCGCATGGCCGATCAGGTGTCGGGCTGGTTCGTGCCCGTGGTCATCGCGGTTGCGGTGGTCGCGTTTATCGCCTGGGGTATCTGGGGCCCCGAGCCGCGCTTCGCCTATGGGCTGGTGGCGGCGGTCGCCGTGCTGATCATCGCCTGTCCCTGTGCACTGGGTCTCGCCACGCCGATGTCGATCATGGTGGGCGTCGGCCGCGGCGCCGGACTCGGCGTCCTTATCAAGAATGCCGAAGCGCTCGAGCATATGGAGAAGGTCGACACGCTCGTCGTCGACAAGACAGGCACGCTGACCGAAGGCCGCCCTGCCGTCACCCAGGTCGTGCCGGCGCCCGGCTTCGACGAAGCCGAGTTGCTGCGGCTTGCCGCCTCGGTCGAACGGGCTTCCGAACATCCGCTCGCGCTGGCGATCGTCGAGGCTGCGAAGGATCGCGCCATCGCCACGAGCGACGTCACCGACTTCGACTCGCCGACCGGGCGCGGCGCGCTCGGTACGGTCGAAGGGCGGCGCATCGTCCTCGGCAATGCGCGGTTCCTCGCCGACGAGGGCGTCGCCACCGAGGCGCTCGCCGGCCAGGCCGACGCACTGCGACGCGATGGCGCCACCGCAATCTTCATCGGAATCGACGGCACCGTCGGCGGTGCCTTCGCCATCGCCGATCCGGTGAAGGCCACGACGCCAGAAGCGCTCGCCGCGCTCAAGGCGGAGGGTATTCGCGTGGTCATGCTGACCGGCGACAACCGCACGACAGCGGAAGCGGTCGCCCGGCGCCTGGGCATCGACGAGGTCGAAGCCGAGGTGCTGCCCGATCAGAAAAGCGCCGTGGTCGCCAAGTTCAAGCGCGAGGGGCGGGTGGTCGCCATGGCCGGCGACGGTGTCAACGACGCCCCCGCGCTGGCCGCCGCCGATGTCGGCATCGCCATGGGCTCGGGCACCGACGTCGCCATCGAGAGCGCGGGCGTGACCCTGCTCAAGGGCGACCTCACCGGCATCGTCCGGGCGCGTAAGCTCAGCCAGGCGACCATGTCGAACATCCGCCAGAACCTCGTCTTCGCCTTCATCTACAATGTCGCGGGCGTGCCGGTGGCGGCGGGCGCGCTCTATCCGCTGTTCGGCATCCTGCTCTCGCCGATCATCGCGGCCGCCGCCATGGCGCTCTCCTCGGTCAGCGTGGTCACCAACGCGCTGCGACTCAACCGGAAGGCGCTGTGAACATCGGCGAGACGTCTCGGCGGAGCGGCGTCTCGGAGCGGATGATCCGCCATTATGAGAAGATAGGCCTCATCCCGGCGCCGCCGCGCCGGGGTGCGGGCTATCGCGACTATGACGAGCGCGATCTTCATCGCCTGCGGTTCATCGCCAATGCGCGCGATCTGGGGTTTCCGATCGAGGAGATCCGCACTTTGCTCGGCCTTTGGGCGGATACGGGTCGCGCGAGTGGCGAGGTGAAGCGGCTTGCGCTGGCCCGTGCCGAGGAATTCGAGCGCAAGGCGGCAGCGCTGACGGCGCTGCGCGACACGCTGGTCGATCTCGCCGAACGCTGCCACGGCGACGCGCGGCCGGATTGTCCGATCATTGCCGAACTCGCCACGGGCCGATCCGCATAACGTCCGATGTCGCAGGATGGTGAAGCCTAATGGCGATCGTCCTCAGGCGATCCGTTCAGGTCCACAGCAAACGCGATCCGTAGCAAGTCGGGCAAACTTTGGGCTCCCAGTTTGACCATCAGGCTGGCTCGATCCAGCTCGACCGTGCGCGGCGTGGTACCGAGTTCATCTGCGATAAAGCTATTGGGATAGCCTCGCGCAATCCCTCTAAGAACGGCCCGTTCGCGCTGCGTCAGTCTCGCGGCTTTCGACAGCGCGTCGGCCTGTTCTGCGGCACGCCCGGTTATATTCTCCAGCGAGCTGAAGGCGCGGTCGATCGCGCCAAGCAATGCGGCCTTTTCGACCGGTTTGGCGAGAAAGTCGGCAGCGCCCGCCTGCATTGCCTGCACGGCGAGCGTGGGATCGCCATTGCCGGTGAGCATGACGACAGGCATATCAATCCCGCGTCGCGTCAGCTCCACCTGGACCTGAAGGCCGTCCATGTCCGGCATGTGCATGTCGAGGATCACGCAGCCTTTCTTAGCGTCACCCGCGGCCGACAGAAACTCCGGCCCCGAAGCGTAGGCCTCGACGGCGAAGCCGGCGGTACGCAACGTGAATCGCAGTGCCTTTCGGATTGTCTCTTCGTCATCGACGATGTGAACGACGCGCTTGTTCCCCATACTCCTCGGATCGATCTGGAGTGCCGCGCCGCAAAGGCACCGCTATTGGGGAGGCCTCTTACGGGCAGGACCATGGTCCAAGGTCAAGGCCGAAATATTGCCGCAGCAGTTCCAACGGCGCAGGTGCTCGACATCGCCCCGATACGGCGGCTCTTACCACTGGAGTTCGGGCACCTCCGTCTGGTCTCCTGGAAGGGGGGCGCCCCAAAACGCGGCGGCCGAAAACGTACACGCCCTCAACGGGGCTGAACGCGCTACCTGCAAAAAGGGGCGTGAGGCCCAAAAGTGCGTCTGTCGGGCTCGACTTCAGAGCCGCAAAGCTCGGGCACCTGCTGGGGACATAGGAGCCGTTCTAGGCCGAGAATCTGACGTCGCTGACCAATCCTCAGGTCCGGACAAAAATTGGAAACAGTACACATGCGAGAAAATTGTGAGCGGCCAGTCATTCGCTATCCCAAGGACGTACCGGACGCACCCTTTGACGTTTCCCGAGACCGTCGTGCCGGACGTGTGCGACAGTGAACATAGGCGCCGCACCCCATCGACCCCCCTTCTTTTAAACGGCAGTCTATCGCACCCAATGCGTAATCCGACGAGTTTCATTCTCTCGGAAGGTGCATAGCGATAGGTTTGCGCTTATGACGCGCTGCGGCCCTCCAGCGTGTGCGGCTGACCACTCCCGGCGGCAACCTGTTTGTCGCCGGGAGACCAATTGACCTATCGGCGCGGCTCCGGCGCATCGGGATACCGCGCGTCATAGGCGGCCGCATGAGATCCGACGCCAAAGCGCTGGATCGCTGCTTGTTCGGCCGCGATGGCGTGCGCCAGCGTGACGGGCTTGTCGAGTGCATCCGCCTGCGCATGCGCTAGCTCGGCTGCGTGCCATGCCTCAAGAATATCGCCATCCGAAAGAATCGGAACGCCATGCTCCTCCATCAGCACGTCAAGCTGGTGTAGCAACTCGGCGGCGCGATAGGGCTTGGCGATAAAGCCCGCACGGTCGGGTAATGCTTCCGGTTCAGGTCGGACGCGGCCTGAATTTACGAGAACGACCGTTTCGGGCCAGCGCTCCCGGATCGTGCTGGCGAGCGCCAGGCCATCCATGTCGCCGGGCATTTCAATATCGGTCATGACGATCCGAATGTCTTGGCGCTCTTCAAGAATTGTGAGCGCGTCTTGTGCGTCGCACGCCTCGAACACGCGGTATCCCGCATCCTGAGAATTTTGGTCGCGAAGACGCGCACGAGCGGTTCATCCTCGACAACCAGAGCAACACTATAGTCCAGCGCCGGACCTTGCGGTTTCTCCATCAGACTGGTTCCTCTACACCCCCCTTGGCGTCCTAAGTCTCCCCGCGCTGTGCCTCCGCGACGTCGCGGAGGATAGCGCTCCAACACGCGATAAGCAGCCCCTCATCGTCCGATCTCTCGTTGGTCGCGGCCGCGTAGATACCAAGGAGGCGGGCAACTTCATCGACCGGAGCGCCGCCCTGGCGCGCCATCAGCGTGGCGAACATCGCCAGCGCGCCGCCGATCGCGCGTACCAACGCAGGATCGGCGGCAAGCTGCGACGTGGATTCTGGCGTGTCGATGCTGTCGTCCGGCAGCGTGTCACCCGGCTTCATCGGGGAAACCCTTTCAGCGGCATCGATCGCCGCCTGCAAATGGTTCGCCGCGCGATGCTCTCTCGCCTCGTCGAGCATCGCGATAGCTTCGCGCATGTGGGCGATGGCACGCCGGCGAAGCGAAGCCAGATCTTTCATGTCCTGCCCTTGCGGAGGCAGGCCGTGGCCAACACCGGCCTGAGCGCTGGCGGATCGCCGGCCCTGGCGATCTCGACGGCATTCTTACCCGTCTGCCTGGCGCGATACGTTGCCTGACCGGCAAGGTGCATCAATTCGTCAGCGTTGCGCGGGGCATCGGAAGGGATCAGCACCGCCCCCATGCTGCACGTCACCGGATAAGGCGGGCCTGCCAGAACAGTCCTCAGGCGGGCGTGGATGTCCTGTGCGAAGCTCTGGCCTTCGGCGATAGGGCCAAAAATGCTCGGGCCTGTCGGAGGCCCTACCTGCAGGCCAGGCATGACGGCCAGGATCGCTGCAAACACTGCGACGGAATAGCCCTCGCGCGCGCCAAGGCCCCATGCGGATCCACAGATGATCGGCATATAGAGGCGCGCGAACCCGACGGTGGGCACGGCGTGGTCGAGCGCTGCGAGGGCCCCGGTGGCGGCGACGATCGCGAGCCAGATTTTCTCTCGCGAAAGAGCTTCAAGATACCCGGCCAATCGGCCGACAGGCAAATGGCTGTTCATGCGCGTTTTCCAAACTCGGCGAATCTTTCAACTTAGCAGCGGTCCGAAAAATGATACTTAAAACCCGTCGCCTTATAACCATCTTGCAGGCGATTCATGAAGGGTGAAACGCGCCGATCCTGGATGTTTACGTGCTACCGTTGCAGCGAATATCCGCCGATACCGGAAAGCCCTTGGTGTCAGCCAACAGGTCTTCGCCTATGATATCGAGATGGATCGCACCTATTTCGGCGGGATTGAGCGCGGCGAGCGCAATGTTTCGATCGACAATATCGAGCGCATCGCCACGGGATTGAAGATCAGCGCGCATCTTTTGCTGATGCAGCCCGAAATTCTGGCTGTGGAAGCCGATAGCTAGGCGAAATGTGGCCGGGCACGGCCTTTTACTGGCAACGCATGCGTAGCCATATTTCGAAGCTGTGCGGGCCTTGCGCGATGCGCCGGATCGCCGCCAGCATCCTGCGGCGGACAACCCACTGGAAACCTGCCCACGCTGCGCGCAATCTCGGCGTAGCTTTGGCCGCTGACTTTATTCAGCACGAATGTCTCGCGCGCTGCCGGCGTCAATGTGTCGAGAGTGGCCCTCATCACGGTTTCGGTGTCGTCGGCGCTGCCAAGCGCCCATTCGATCGTGATCGCAGCGACTGCTTCGGGGCGGCCCAGTTGACGGGCAGGGCGCGTTGTCGTGCGATATGGTCCGTGATCGTCATCGTCGCGCGTCTCGCCTTGCGGTTGGTTGGGGCACTGCCCGGTTGAGAAACCGACATTGAAATCCCGTTCACGGGCGCTGTCAGCCCGACTTGGTAGGGGCGCATCTCGTGCGCTAGGGGATGCGCCATCCATGCCTATCGACAGTCCTTCTTGAAACCGCGTGGCGCTTTACTTATTAAAGTTGCCGGGCGCCGTGTTCGGGTCCGGTGGACATGGAGGGCGCCGGCTCTTCCCGGCGCATCTCATGCCCAGATCGCTTCCCTAGGAGGATTTGGAAATGAGAAGCACGTTTGACTTTGCGCCGTATCGGCGTTCCACCGTTGGCTTCGACCGCTTGTTCAACATGCTCGAAGCGGGTCAGCGCGAGGATGATGGCTTTCCACCGTTCGACATCGTGAGGGACGGCGAGGACAGCTATCGCATAACGCTGGCCGTCGCCGGCTTCCGACCGAACGAAATCGAGGTCGTTGCCCAGCAGAATCAGCTCACCGTCACCGGCCAACGCGCCGAGGATGGGGACGAGGCCGACTATCTGCATCGCGGCATCGCGACCCGTTCGTTCGAGCGGCGATTCCAGCTTGCCGACTTCATCGAGGCCGGCGAGGCGACATTCGAGTATGGCTTGCTGAGCATCCAGCTCAAGCGGGTCGTTCCCGAAGCGATGAAACCGCGCAAGATCGAGATCAGCGGCGGTGCGAACGCCGCTAATGACCGCATCGAGGCACCCAAGGACGCCCAGGCGGCCTGATCGCGATCATAATCGGCTCGCCGGCGCCGTCCCCGTGGGGGCGGTGGCCGGCGGGTCATGCTCCAACTCTAGCCAGACAAGGAGATAACCGTCATGGCGCTCCGTGATTTGATCCCCTGGAGCCGGCAGGAGAACCGGCTTCCCGCGGGCGGGACCGGCGCGGCCAGTGGCGGCGTCCGCTTCGAGCCGCGCTGTCTCCCCTTTGTCGAACCGTTGACGGGATGGAGCGGCGGGCGCGATCCTCTTGCCCATGTCGAGCTGCGATTTCACGATCGTGATGCGGCCGAGCGCTATTGCCGTTCGACAGGACTGGTATTCCGGCTCGGCGCGTAGCCGGGCCTTCTAGGAGGTTGACGGGTTTGAGAAGTGTCGACGACGATCTGGACTATTACATGAGGCGCGCGGCTCAGGAGTGGGCGGCGGCCGAGACTGCGGCGATGCCAGAGGCGATCATCGTTCACGCGCAGCTCGCGCGCGCCTATGACGCACGCGCGCGGGCGCTCCGGGAGCATGCGGCGGGCGTGGCGTCATAGAACAGCCGCGCTAGAGCCTCTCCGGCTCGGCAGCCTCGATCACGGTGCTCAGCCGTTCGATCACGGCCGCGTTCGTAGCCGTTTTTGGAAGTTCGCGCTGCGCAAAGCGTTTCAGGCGTCGCACGTCGCGCGCGGGAAGCGCGAGGCGTAGCAATGTCTGGTCGAGCTTGTCCCGGTCCACTGACTGCGCCTGCTTGCCCGACTGCAGGAGATGATCGAGCAGGCGCTTGCGATCGGCGAAGCTCCAATCGAGCCGCGCCAGTTCATCCGGAGAGAGCGACAGCAGCGCGAGCGCAATCTCCATGATGTCGGCAAAGGGCAGCAAGACCGTGACGGTCCGGCTGCCCCGTTCACGCCAGCGCCGCAACGCGCTGCGGCTCATTGCCGGGTCTCTGAACCGGGCGATATATGCCGGTCGCCCGCGCCGCGCTCAGCGCGATCGAGCCAGCGCAGCGCTGCCATCACATCGTCGACCGGCACCGGGCTGCTGGCGCCTGGTGGGCGACGGAGGGCCGGTTGGCCCTCGACGGCCGAGCGATCGGACGCCCAGGAGGCGAGGATGGCGCGCTTCACTTCGGGCTCAAGCTGTGGGTGCCGAGCAACGATGAAGGGATCAAGGAACGAGCGTGTGTGCGACATGACATATCCTCCTTTCCTGCCGCGACTCTCTCCGAAAAGGGAGTTCCCAGAAGATTGGTTCGGACTTACTTAGGGTCAATGGATGAGGATGCGCCCAGCGCTTGCCGGGCGCTCGTTTTCTTCGTGCATTGAGCACTAAAGAACTAACGCGCAGTACACCGATTAAATTCCGTGGCGAACGGCCTCCGCAATCGCCGGCATCACGTCGATTTTATTCGAGGTATGTGCAACAGCGTTCGTGCTGACGATCCTCTCGACAAGCTCACCCAGAACGTGCGCCGCATCGCCGGCAAAAAGCGGATGCACGACCACGCAATGCGGTCGCGCGAACCCCATGCCGACCAGCTGGCGCGCCGCCTCGGCGAGGGTCCGGCCGGACGAGGCGATATCGTCGACCAGCACTGGCTGGCGATCGAGAAAAGCTGGGGCATTCGGAATCGAGATGGTGACGTCACGGTCGCCAGACCGGATTTTCTCGCACACGAGAAACGGAGCATCCGCATCGGCCGCCACCTGCGAGACCCACTGTTCGCTTTCCAGGTCCGGACCGATGATCAGCGGACGAGCGACATTGCGCTTGATCCACGAGGCCAGAAGCGGCGCGGCATGAACAATCTGGGTCGGGATGCGGTAGATTTCCGACAGCGCATGATAGCGATGGAGATGCGGATCGACCGTCACCAGCCAGTCGAGATGGCGGGACAGGATCGCGGCAAAGGTTCGCGACGTCACCGCCTCGCCGGGATGGAAGCGTATGTCCTGACGCATGTAAGCGAGATAGGGGGCGACGAGCCCGATCCGGCGTGCGCCCAGCTCGCGCGCCGTGTCGGCTGCGAACAGCAGCGGCAACAGCTTGGCGTCCGGATGATCGAGACTGGACAGCAGGATGACCTCGCGGTCGCTGACGTCGTTTACGACCCTGAGATAGGTTTCCCCGTCAGGAAACTGACGATGCTCGATCGTGCCGACTTCTGCATCGAGCGCGGCGAATAGCGGCTGTGCCAAGGCCTCGCTGCCTGGCAGCGCGAACAGCACGGGCCGGTTCATAGCGCTTCAATCCCGAAGATCGGCCCGTCGCTCACCGCATAGGCCGCCGCATAGTCGAGCTCGCCCGGACTCTCGGCATGGATGGTGCACAAGGGAGCCCCGGCATCCACCATCTGGTTCAGCCGACACTGCAGCGCGACGCCGGCGGCCTTGGCCATCGGCGCGCCGGCGAGCTTCGCGACCGTCGCAAGCTTGCGGTTGTCGATACTCACCAGGCGGCCGCGATGGGGAGCGATCATGTCCTGCTGAAACCGAGCGACCGGAGGAGCTCGCATGCCGCCCTGCGCTTCGCAGATACGTTGGAACTTGGCCCAGGCCCGGCCGCTTTCGAGGCACTCGAGCGCCCGCGCATAGCCTTTGCCGGCGGATGCCGCCTCGGTGAGCTCGAGGAGTCCTCCCGCCAGCTCGCAGGCCCGGTGTGCGAGATCTTCGACGCCCACCTGACCCTGGAGCACGCCAAGGATGTCCTGCGCCTCGAGCGCCGGGCCGATGCCCCGTCCGATCGGCTCCGCGCCGGGGCCGCGCATCACGCGCGTGCGAAGCCCGAAGGCTTGGGCGACCGAGCTCAGCGCGCGCTCGAGCGTGTCGGCGGCATCGGCGCCGCGTACCTTCGCCGTCGGCCCAACCGGGATGTCGATGACCAGATGGGTCGCACCGGCCGCGATTTTCTTGGACAGCACCGAGGCGACCATCTGCCCGACGGCATCGATATCGAGCACCCGTTCCACGCCGATGATCACATCGTCGGCCGGACTGAGATTAACGGCGCCGCCCCAGGCGATGCAGCCGCCTTCGCGCTCGACCACTTTGCGGATTGCGGAAACGTCGAGGTCGACAGGGGCCAGCACCTCCATCGTGTCCGCCGTGCCGGCCGGCGAGGTGATCGCCCGCGACGATGTCTTCGGCATGATGAGGCCCTCGGCGGCCATGATCGAGACGATGATCGGCGTGGTGCGATTGCCCGGCAATCCACCGACGCTATGCTTGTCGACGATGACCTCTCCGGGCCACTGCAATCGCTCGCCGACATCGACCATCGCCCTGGTCAGGCTGATCGTTTCGTCCGTATCGAGCGGGACCGCTGAGCAGGCCGTGACGAACGCCGAGAGATGGACATCGCTATAGCGTCGCTCGGCGATGTCGGTGATGATCGCTGAAAAAGCCCCATCGGAAAGCCGATTGCCATAGACGCGCCGACGCACGTCGCTGAGCGAGGCGAGAGGCTGGGCGTGCGCGATCTCGACCGGATCGCCGTCACTGACGCCGAGCCGCTGCCAAGCGGATTCGGACAGGCCGATCTCGCCTGGCGCTGGAGCCTCCGCGGAACTATGCAGCAGCGAGACGACGATTTCCCGCCCGCCGGCGCGCAGCGCAACTTGCGCGCGCGACGCGAGACCTTCCGAGCGGCAGACCGGACAGTCGTGGCGCATGACCGCGATCTGATCGCTTCCGGCAGCCGACAGGCCGATGCGGTGTGCCCGCAGCGTCGTCGCGACAGGCTCTGCTTCGGCGTCCTCGATAATCCCGGGCTTCATGCGAGCATGCCCCAGCTACCCAGCGCCGGTACGCTGCATGCCCAGCCCAGCTCCTCCGAGACGCGCTTTGCCAGAACCTGGGCGCCGGTCGGCTCGCCATGGGTGACATAGACATGGCGTGGGGCCTCGTGCAGAGACCCGAGCCAGCGCATCAGCTCGTCACTGTCGGCATGGGCCGAGAGCATCGTCAGGTTGGCGACCTCGGCTTCGACCGGGATATACTCACCGTGGATCTTGATCGTCCGGGCGCCTCCGATCATGGCGGCGCCGCGGGTGCCCGCCGCCTGGAAGCCCGAGAAGAGGATGAGGTTCTTCCCATCCGGCGCGAAGCGCTTGAGATGGTGGAGCACGCGGCCGCCCGTCGCCATTCCACTGGCCGAGATGATGACCTTAGGGGCGGGGTTGGCGGTGAGTTCTTTGGATTCTTCCACTTCGCGCACATAGTGCGCGACCCCGCACGCCGCTTCACACTCGGCGCGTGTCAGGCGATGCTCGTCCATGAAATCGCACATCAGCCCGCTCGCGTTGATCGCCAGCGGGCTGTCGAGGAAGATCGGGATGTCGCGCAGACGGCCTTCGGCGCGCAGCCGGGAAAAATGGTAGAGCAGGGACTGGACGCGGCCCACGGCGAAGGCGGGGATCACCACGGTCCCGCCACGCTTGACGCACCGTTCGACATGGTCCCCCAGGGTCTTGGTCGGATCGACCTGTTCGTGGCGGCGATCGCCATAGGTGGATTCCACGAGGACATAATCGGCACGGGCAGGTGGCTCGGGATCCTTCATGACTGCGTCGCCATAGCGCCCGACATCACCTGAGAAGAGGATCGTGCGGCCCTTCCAATCGATCTCGATCGAGGCGGCGCCGAGGATGTGGCCGGCGCGATGATAGCGCGCCCTGATGCCGTCCGCGATCGGGTGCCACGCCCCGAACTCGACCGTGCGGAACAGCTGCAGCGCAAGGCGGGCGTCAGCCTGCGTGTAGAGCGGCAGCGCGGGCTGGTGCCTGGAAAAGCCGTGGCGATTGGCGAACTCCGCATCCTTTTCCTGGAGGTGCCCGCTGTCGGGGAGCAGAAGCTCGCACAAAGCTTCGGTCGCCCGGGTGCTGAGGACGGTCCCGTCCCAGTCAAGGCGCGCCATGCGTGGCAGCGCGCCGGAATGATCAAGATGCGCGTGCGTCAGCAGCAACAGGCCGACATCGGCAACCTCGGGCGCGATCGGCGCCCAATTGAGGCGGCGCAAATCCCTCGGACCCTGGAACAGGCCGGAATCGACCACGACCTGCGTATCGCCGTCGTCCACCAGATAGCGCGACCCTGTCACCGTTTCCGATGCGCCGAGGAACGCGACGCCAAGGCCGTCGGCAGGTCGCGTGGCGAGGTCGATCCTTGCTTCCCGTTCGAGCAGGTTCACCCCGACATGGCCGCGGGAATGATGCTTTTTCCTTTTCTTGTGCATGAACTCTGGCCTGCCTCTCACGCTTATTGTCCTTAGCGCAGCATTGGTGGACGACCAGCGCACGCCTATACGCAAAAGCCGCAGAATGACGGCCGCGTCATGACCACTGCGTAACGCCGATAGGGATGGTGAGGTTTGTGAACCAGCCGGCATCGCCTTCTTGGGCGAATGACGGACTTCGGTCTCTACTTATACCTTGCTCCCGGGACTCGGATCTATGCTCGCAAGACATTGGCGAGAGAAGAGCGGCATATGGACGGGCATGACCATCGCATGCGCAAGCGTGGAAAGATCGTTTTGATCGGCTTCCTGCTAGTCGCGGGCTTTTTCCTCATCACCGAGCACACCGCACATTTCCTGGGTGTGTTGCCCTATCTGATCCTGCTCGCCTGTCCGCTCATGCACCTGTTCATGCATCACGGTCATGGCGGCCATCAGCATGGCCATGACCAGATGCCGGGTGCTGTCCCGACCGGACTGCCTGCGAATTCGAACGAGCGCGTGGAAGGGGGGCCGCGATGACGCATACCGATTATGGCTATGGTCTTTGGGGGCTGGCGCTGGTCAACGCCTCCGTGTTCATCCTATTCGCGTACAGCTTCTTCAAACCCGCCACCGGGCGCGACTGGCGCAGCTTCGGCGCATTCAGCGCATTCATCGTTGCACTCTTCGCCGAAATGTATGGCTTCCCGCTCACCATCTTCTTGCTCTCGGGTTGGCTCCAGTCGCATTTCCCCGGCCTCGACTGGTGGAGCCACGATGCCGGCCATCTGCTCGAGATGATGTTCGGCTGGAGGGTCAACCCACATTTTGGCCCGTTCCATCTTGCCAGCTTCGTGCTGATCGGCGCGGGCTTCTGGCTGATCTCGGCCGGATGGGCGCCGCTTCACGCAGCCCAGCGCGTTCACAAGCCCGCAACGACGGGAATCTATGCCAAGGTTCGCCATCCGCAATATATCGGGTTCATCCTCGTGATGCTCGGATTTCTGCTGCAATGGCCGACGTTACTGACGCTCGCCATGTTTCCGGTGTTGGTGGTGATGTATATTCGCCTTGCCCGGCATGAGGAGAAGGCGGCGCTCGCGGAATTTGGCCAGGCATATCGTGCGTATATGGACCGCGTACCCGCCTTTGTTCCGCGGCTACGTGGTCGGTCGGCTCGTTTCTCCGACTCCAACCCCGCTCGGGGGGAGGCGGCAGGTAAGGCGATGAGGCCCGAAGAGCAAGCTCCGCCGCGCCGAGGCTGAGGGGTTGGACGCTTCGCCGCGTATTATATTCGAACGGTGACGCACGCATCAGGCGCGTTGCACTGCGGTACTTTGATTTGTCGGGAGTAGCTTCACTTGATTTGGCGGATCGCGTGACATGAAATCCGTCGTGGTGCCCCAGAGTCGTCCCTCATCGGACCTTCGCGCATCGGCAAATCGTGATGTCAAAAAGCGCCTTCCCTCATCTGCTCTTCACTGGGACGAAGACGTACCAAGGCAGTGGTGGTCACAAGTTCGGCCGCTCGCCGCCGCCGTTCGCGCACGCCCTCCGCAATTGTCCATGAGCGGGTCGGCGACCCTCCAAGCACCGCCAAGCCGGGCCCGACGGAACCGCGAACGGCGTAGCTGACTCAGTCCGGCCGTGCGCCTTTTAGGGTGAGAAAGTAACTGGATGTGCATCGAGTCAGAAAGACAGCTTTTTCAAGCGATAGACCCTGCGGCGGCCGACGCGATATTCCATACATTGAGTGCCCGATGGGTGTTGCACATCCTGGTAGCCCTGAGCAAAGACGAGCTGCGATTTACATCCATTCGTCGAGCCATACCGAAAATCAGCGCTAATGTGCTCACGGTCCGCCTACGGGAATTGGAAGGCGTATCTCTGGTCTCGCGAATGATGTCGCCACCGCCTGAATCCTATCAACTCTATGGCTTGGGGCCATTGGCGCATGGTTTGAGACCTGCGCTCCAACATCTGGAGCAATGGAGGACTAAGCTCAGCTTACTCGAATGAAATGCAGCGTTTTAGGTCGATGTTTTATCGTCGACTGCGTTGAGACCACTCAACAGTGGATTTCCTGCTCCCCCGTGGTTGGCCCCTCGGCAGGAGAACAGCCGCGATCTCATCGTAGCTGATCGGGTGGACACGGTCGCTCGTGCGGAAACGCGCGATGTCCAACGTGTCGTCGCCGAACGTCACAGCAATCGAGTTTATGAGATAGGCTCGCTCCCGGGAGTAGGGCAGCATCCAGATCACTCGTTTTGTCGCGATATTTTGGCGTAGTCTGGTCAGTTTGAGCGTTAGCTGTCGGCTCGGCTGATCGTTGGATCCGACGGCGAGGACGGTGGTGCCATATAGCCTGGCGGGTTTACGCCACGCCAGTATCTGGTCGATGGTAGCGCCTGCCTCGACCACCGAATCGCACCCACTGGCGTATCGGTTATTGATCGCTCCCGACAGTCCGACGCCAATGCTGTCACCGATAACAAGGCACGCGAACATGCACATCCTCGTGTAGAGAGGCGACTGAGATTGCCGGACGGTACAGAACTTGGAACCAACTCGGCCTTGCTTAGTCTTCCATTGCCATAACGTGTGCAGCAAGCGCCGACACGTCGGCATGGCCTAGGATATAGGATGCACCCGTCTCGGAAAAGAATAGTTTGACGCGCTGCTCTTCTGAGGCGGGGGTAGAGGTCAGCACCGCCACGTCAGAATTCTTCCAGAAGGCGTCGACAAAATTTACAAGTTCAGACCAGGCCTTATCACTGTCGTCGTGAACCGTGATGCGCTCTCGCCCACGATAGAGTATCACAAGAACCGATACCTGCATGACACCTTGAAGCTCGCCCTGTGTACCTACCAATTTATGAACTGTCTCCAGGCTGCTGACCATGCTAAGCCCGACGCCGTTCGAGATCGCTGAAAATCGTCTCCAAATTGGAGCAACTTTGCGTGTGTAGTCGATTGATTGCGACTGGTGTAAGTCTCATGGAAACGACGGCCGTGGTCGACTGATACGACCAGAGCGGATGGAAGGGTTGTGAACCGTGGAACATCTTTCGGCCGCGGAGCTTCAGAATTGGATCGCGCTCTATGCCGCTGCGGGGCTTTGCTGCGCCCTTGCTCTTATCATGTCCTTGGGTTTCATCACCGTCGAGCTGTGCCGCGAACGGACATGGGAAACGGTCACCACGCCGAGGAACCTGCTCCGGCTCATCCCTAAAACCTGGTGGAGATGGCAGAAGCTGTACCTGCTTTCGACCCCTGTTACGCTTGCCATCGTGAGTGCATTCGCCATGACATTGTCTTGGCCTTAGGGCTACGCCCTTCCATCAGGATCGGTAGAACGCTTCGACGATCAGGCGCCAGATTTGTTCATCCTCAACGTCCTTCGGCGTGATTGAAAGAACGGGAGCGATCTGTTCAAGGCTCCGGCGAGCAGCCAGCTTCGGGATACGTAGCTCGACGCTCGTCTCCTCTAGAGCTTGCACTATGAATCGTCGAATCTCACCAGTAAGACGCGAGCGCGCTTCGAGGAGGAATTCCGGTCGACAGCTTCCAAGCGGGGTCAGCCGGTCAAAAACTGGCTTCTCAATTGCTAGTTCGATGCCATCTTGCATGAGGCGGTGCCTCGATCGGAGGAGGGCTCTCAACAAGGTCCTATGGAAATTGCTATCGACCGGTATGAACCTCAGACCCGAATAAATCGGTTGGGCGTAGGCTCGCAGTGGCGCATAGCCTTGCGCTTCGGGATATTGGCCGATAACGACAATCACCAGATACGGCCCTGTGATCGAGTTATCCCGCACCGATGGCGACTGGACGCGATTGGCGACTGCGATCGGCTCGGATCCTGCCGGAAAGATCGTCGAGCCTTTGAACGACTTGGCAAAGATCGTGAGAAAGCCTTGGGGTGCATGGCCGCGCGGCCATCGGCGAGATAGCGCTCGGATGCCTGCGAAGGCCCGCCTGCTGTGAAGCGCGTCGCCGTGAGTCCAGAGAACACGATCGAGTTCGATTCCAGGGGCAACTTCGATCCTCGCGGCGGCCGCTGCGAGCAGCTTGAACTCCGCGCCGATGGCACGCTCTGACGGCTCCTGATCGCTGGGGACGGCAATGTTGAGACCGGCATTGGCGATCAGCCTCCAGAGCAGGCGGGCGAGGCGCGGAACGGAAGCACTTCGCGTGCGGTCGTCGCTGGCGTCGTCATCTGGTCGTTGAGCGAGCTTTTCCGGCGCCGGGCGCAGAACCTCGAAATAGCCGACGGGGGGGTCTGCCGGCGTCTGGGCTCTCCGCGTTTCCGTGATGCGGTTCGTGGCTTGGTCCCGAAAGAAGGGACAGGACGAAACGTGTTCGGGCCGGTTTGTGCTTGTGAGCCGCCGCAGGTAATAGGTCTCCGCTTCCGACAGGAACGCGGGTGTCAAAATGGGTGGTGCCTGTTTGGTGCCACGGCAGTTGCAGGCAATCCACTTCGAGCCGATACGCGCCTGCTGCACCAACGTGATGCCGGCCTCTTCGTCATGTCGGGATCCTTCACCGATGTACCAGCGCACGAGAGCCGCCCGAAGGGGGAGCGGAAGGGGGATGCGAGCGGCGTCAAGTCCGTCGCTATGGCGATCAATCAACCACATGGACTAACCTGTCGAAGCGGGTTTCGATCCGATCGTCCCTGAAGCGTTCAGGATTGACAACAATATTCGCCCTGACCTCCACTCCCCATGAGCACGGCTAGGAGGTGCGAAATGAGATCAATCTTGCTCGTGGCGGTCGCCCTATCCGTTGCCTTTCATGGCTCGGAAGCCGGTGCCAGCCAAAAAGGCAGGGAGCGCAGGTCGGTGGAGGTGATCGTGATGGGGACGGAGCCAGCGCCGAGGGGATCTGCTGTCGATGCCACAGCTCCGCGCGCAGAGGATAACGGAGGCAATCGTCAAGTGACGGCTTCCAATTCGCTTCCTACGGCATTTCGGACCCATGACCTGAGCAGGCGTTGGGTCGCCTTTGAGATGGCGAACAGCTTCGCTGCGGCGACAGCGCAAACCGATCCCAATGACCAGGATCCCTTTGCGCATGTAGGAGTCGCGTCAACTGCGCCTCTTCAGTCGCAGGACGCCGTGTCATTCACTTCCCCAATAGCAATCCCAGGTTGGATGCGCGAGGGTGTGGTCTTCTCGAGTGTTCCAACGAGTAGTGCGCCGGGCTGCGCCCCAAGCGGCTATCGACCGGCGAGTTTCCTTGATTCCCGCACCGAATATAGACGATCCGGATACTATGAGATGATGAGCAGCATCGCTTGTGAGTACGGCATTCCGGTCGGCCTCTTCGATGCGATGATCATCCGGGAGAGCGGTTACAAGGCAGGGATCTATTCGCCAAAGAACGCTTTCGGATTGACGCAGCTCATGCCCGGCACGGCCGCCGACCTTGGAGTCAATCGCTACGACGTCGAGCAGAATCTGCGAGGCGGGGCGCGATACCTCCGGCAGCAGCTCGATCGCTTCGGACAGGTCCACCTGGCTCTTGCAGCCTATAATGCCGGACCGAGCCGCGTGAGGGACGGGATGCTGCCGCGGATCGCCGAGACCCAGGCCTATGTCGATAACGTGCTTCTAAATTGGCGACGTTTGGCGGCGCTGCCGCCGCGGGCGACGGTCCAGGTCATGTCGGAGCTCGCTGCCGTGCGGCAGCAGCACAGAGCCCGAAGGGTAACAGTTTTTTCGTACTAGGCGAGAAGCGGATCGAGCAAGTCCGTGGCCATCGTCGACATCCACAAGAGCAGGCTGAGGGTGGAAATCTGAGCGAGTTGTACCCGCCGAGCCATCACGGCACTGACCTCCTTGACTAGCTTCTCAACTACCGCTTGTCGTAGCGGCCCGGCCCACTCCTTGCGTACCTCTGTGCCATCCATCCCTTCGATTTCGTCGAGCGCCGCCACGAGCATCGCCGGGAGGCCTTTGAATAACTCGGCGAGCATCACAAGCGAGGTTTGGAAGCGCTCGTCGAGGAAGAGGGCTGGATCACTGTAGGTCTCGATCGCGATCATGGCTTGCACGATGTTGATGTCCAGGGCGGCCAAAACCTGCTGGAGTTCATACACGAACATCGGCGCGCGCTTAGCGGGATCACTGTGAAGTAGGAGACCGAGACGCGTTTTGCTGATGCCGGTCTTCAGCGCCAGCTTGCGTTGGCCTACATTCTGTTCAGACATTGCTTCGAGGATCAGCGGGATGAAGTCCCACTGCTCGACCCTGGCCGGAACGCAGCCATCGTCGGAAGCTTCGATATGGGCAAGCGATGACAAGTCATGGCCCCCTTTTGCACGCAAGGCCTGAAACGAAACACACAGGCAGTGACTTAGCAAGCCTCTGCATTTTGTGCGCCTGCAGCAAAAGCCAGCAGCAACTATCTTAGCGGGACTATCTTCTCGTTACCCAGTTCTTCGCTGATCGCAGATTTTCGTGGCGGATTATCTGTGCCCTCCAATCCCAGTCGCTCAAGAACGCGCGCAGCTTTCTGGCCGACCACGTAGTGGAAGAGCATGATCGAAAGTGTGTCCCCCAAGCTTATTTCGGACCCAAGCCCCTCAGAGATGAGCTTCTTTACTGCATCCAGGCTGTCGGCACTTGATCTGGTGATGGTCAGATCGATTCGAATGTCGCCTGTTGTAGGGATCGCCGACAGATGCTCCCGGATTGTTTCAGGTGCATGGTCCTCCAGCGCACACGGCAACCCGATCCGATCGGAAACCAGATTTCCGAGGGTCTGATAGCACCTGGTTTCGTTCGAACGCAGGCGCAGGCTCTCCGTCGTCAAATTGAAGAAATGCTCCGATATGTCGAGCGCGAGGGTGCACTGATCTCCTGTCATGGCACCTGCACCTGGCTATCCTCCATCCTTAGCTGTGGTTCGATAACGTAGACACGATTAAGCCGGGCTGACGGGATCCCCCCGAATCCGGTTAGCGATTCTAACTTCGCCCGTCATTGATCGCAATTAGAGGCGCGGACGCCGAATCAAAAATTCGTCTGCCCCGAGAAATGGGGCGGCGTGCCCCAGATAGTGGGGCGAGCTGCCCCGCATGCCGGGGCGCGCCGCCCCGGCCATCGGGGCAGGGTCCGATCAGACTCACATAAAATTCGTTTGCGAGACCGTGCCGTCGGGAACTGCGTTGCCGCCGATCGCTCGCCGGGACCACCCTTCAATTGGGCGCGGGTCAGTCGCGTTCCGTTTGAAGGGAAACTCTCATGCAGTCTGTCATAAAGTACAGCGGTCGTGCGGAGCTGGCGATCTTCGCTTTGGTCGCACTCGCGTTCGCGCTCCTGCTCTTTGCCGGCCCGGCCCTCGCCGGTGCCGACACGACGTTCGATACGGCGCTCACGAAGTTCACCGACTTCCTCGAAGGGTCGGGCGGCAAGATCATCACCGTCCTGTCGCTCGCGGGCGGCATCGTCGCGTTGGCCTCAGGCCGCTTCTCGATGGGCCAGATCGCCATTCCTGTCGGCGTCGGTGTGGGTGCCGGGACCGGCATTCCGATCGTCACCTCCACCGTCACGGCAACAATCTGAACAGTCCAAGGGTCGGCCGGAATAGCAGATCCGGTCGGCCTGCGGGGAGGGTGGTGATATGGCCGCGGACAAGTACGTCGTTCCGTCTCATCTGGATGATCCCGAGCTAATCGGGCTGTGGACGCTGGATGAGTTCCTAGCGATGGTTTTGCCATTCGTCTGGGGTATCCTGTCTCAGCATATTCTCATTGGCATGTTGCTTGCGGGCGCAGGCTGGTGGGGACTGAAGAAGGCTAAGGCAGGACGGGCGATCTCCTGGCTGCTTCACATGGCCTACTGGCATCTTCCGGCCGGCTTCACCGGCATGAAGGCCACACCGCCCTCCTATCTCCGGCTGATGGCGGGCTGAGATGGAAATCTCCTACACCCACGCTCAAAGCCAGCGGGTCCTGAAGCAGCGCAACCTGCTTGTGATCGTCGCCGGCGTCCTTGGCAGCCTGTGCGCCATCCTCGGTCTTGTGACAGTCACGCGCGACAGGGAGATTGTCCTTCAACCGATCCTGGCATCGCCGTTGGTCGTGAACTCTTCAGGTGTCTCGCGGCAGTATCTCGAGCTGGTCACCCGCGACACCGCGGTGCTGACGCTCGATCGCAGCCCGGCGAATCTCGAATACTGGATGAAGTCGGTACTCGATATCACCGCGCCCAGCGCGCAAGGAAAGATCCGCGCCGACCTGATGAAGATCGTCAACGAGCAGCGCGGCTCGTCGATCGCCCAGTTCTTCACCATCCAGACTATGGAGCTGGATACGAAGAATCTGCGGTCGACCGTCACCGGCGACCTGCACACGATCGTCGGCAACAAGGTCGTCTCCAGCGAGCGCCGCTCCTTCCGCTTCGATTGGCAATATTCCGGACTGTCCCTGAAGCTCGTGGGCTTCGGAATGGTGACGACCGGCAAGGAAAAGGATCAGTGATGTCGGTCTACATCATCGGCAGCGCCGCGACCGGCGCGGTCTTCCTGTCGCGCTATTATTGCATCGTGAGCCGGATGATCGGCGTTGCCCTAGTCGCCGTGAGCTTCTTCCTCATCACCTCCCCGGCTTGGGCGGACCAGACGGTGATGGCAGCCGACGGCAGCCAGGTTGATTGCGCAGCGTCGGCAAAGGATCTCACCAGGATCAGCTTGGTCGAGGACGAGTTTGCGTCGGTCTCGAAGATCTCGACCGGCAATCCGCAGGATGACTTTTCCGTCGTCAACGAACCGGTGCGGGGAGACATCTACCTCTCGGTGCCGGAGGGCTTCGCGCGCCCGGCGCTTTCGTTCTTTGCGACCAGCAAGCGCGGCTACGTCTACAAGATCGTGTGCCGGATCGCCGGCGAGCAGGCCGTGCAGCTCTTCATCTCCAATCCGGCGATCGCGAAGGCCAACGTGGAGGAGAATGGGGCGCCCCAGGCGGTGGTTGCAACCAGCCCGCAGGAAGCGGCGGTCGTCCTCATCCAGGCGATGTATTCAAACAGCGTCGCCGATGGCTACGAGATGCGCCAGCGCACTCTGCGGCCGGTCTATGTCGGCAATCTCAAGGTCCAGATGATCGCTGAATATCGGGGGTCGGAACTGACCGGCCGCGTGCTGCGCATAGAGAATCGCGGCGGGGAAGCCGTCACGCTGACGGAGAGCACGGTCGCGCCGAGCAGTGCGCTCGCCGTGTCGATCGCCGAGCCGAAGCTGGAACCTGGGAAGGTCACCACGGCCTACCTCGTCTCACAAACCGGGAGGCAGTGACATGGCCTGGAATGACTTCCTCAAACGCAATCGTGAGCCGTTGGATGGCAGCGATACTGAGGGCGTCTCGCCCATCTCGGCCGACCTGTCCGCGAACGAAAGCATCCGAAAAAAGCAGCGCATGCTGCTCGCCGGGGTCGCCGGCGTCGGCCTGGTGGCATCGTCCTTCTGGATCTTCGGCGGCGACGAGAAGGCGACCGGTACGAACGACGACGGGACCGCGAAGGTCGAGGTGTCGACCAAGGACATGGTCAACAAGAATCTCAACCAGCAGGAGTGGATGGCGCTCTCCGAAAACCAGATGCAATCGGTCGAGAATCAACTGAAATCGGTCAACGGCCAGCAGCAACGCCTGGACCAGCTTTCGCAGCAGGTCGAACTGCTCAAGGGGGAAAATCAGGCGATGCGGGCGGACGGCTCGCGCGTCCTCTCGGCTTATCAGCAAGAGAATGAGGCGCTGCGCCGACAGGTGGCTTCCGCCCGAACTACGCCGGCGCCAGCGCCCGCGACCGGGCCGGGCGCGATGTACGGGCCCAACGGGACCCAGGCCTATCAGCGTCCGGATGGGCCGAACGCGTCTGCCAATGGTCGCCCGATGCCGATGGGAGGCGCCGCCGAGGTCAAGCTGGTCAGTTTCCAGACCGCAGATGCCGGCAATGCCACGCGCGTCGCTAAGGGAACGACCACCTTCAGCGACAGCATCAACTATCTGCCGCCCAACAGCTTCGCCAGTGCCAAGGTCATAGTCGGCGTTGACGCGAGCGCCGGCGTCAACAGCCAGACCGACCCCTTGCCGGTCGTGCTTCGCGTCACTGGCCCGGCCCGTTCCGTCTATCAGAACGGGCGCCTCCTAACGACCAAGATCGAAGGCTGCCTCGTGAACGGTGCCGCCCGCGGCGAGCTCTCGAGCGAGAAGGTCTACGTCAAACTGCAAAAGATGACGTGCCCGCAGCCTGGCGGGCGCTACGCCGTCTCCGAGGTCAAGGGGTTCATCGCCTTTGGCGGCAAGACAGGGGTGCGCGGCCGAGTGGTCAGCCGGGAAGGCTCGCTTGCCATGCAGGCGTTTCTGGCCGGTCTGGTCAGTGGTGGCGGCAACGCTCTCAACACCGCTTTCAATCAGCCGCTCGCCAGCATCAGCACCGACGGGGAGGGGGGCGTCAACCGCACGCCCAACTTCGGCAGCGTCGGCCTGCGCGCGCTCGGCGGCGGTGCCGCGGAATCGGGCAAGGACGTCTCGAAATATCTGATCGAGCGGGCCGAGCAATATCAGCCCGTGATCGAGATGCCGACCGGCATCGATGTCGAAATCGTTTTCCTGGAGGGTGTCTATGTCCGCAATTGATCGTCTGCGAAAGCTGCGCGCGTTCGCTCGCCCGGCGCCGATTGTAGCGGCCGCTGCCGCGCTCGGCGTTGCCGGAATCGCTCTTGCAGCCGATGTCGCCGGCAAGGATGACGCCAAGGTCAGCCTGCTCCTGAAGACCAGGCTTCCGAAGACGCCGATCAACAAGCTCGATTGCGATAAGATCGACGGGCTGTGCGAAGTCACCTCGGGCGCGAACCTCTTCTACGTCAATCATGGCGCGCGCTATCTGATCATCGGTCGTGTCTACGATATGGAGACGCGTCAAGACCTGACCGCGGCGCGGCTGCTCGAGATCAATCCGGACATGCTGGTGGGCGGGGCCGCCAAGGCGAACGCCGCGGTATCCGATGACGGCGAGGCTGGCGAAATCGCAGCGACGGCGCGCGGTGTCGGCAAGACATCCGCGCCGGTCCGCCCCGTCTCGCTCAACCTGTCTGGGCTTCCGGCCGACGGGGCCATTGTCTGGGGCAACCGGTCGGCCAAACAGAGCATCACCATCTTCACGGACTTCCGTTGCGGTTATTGCAGGGCGCTCGCCAGCGTCTTGCGCGGCATGGATGTGAAGGTGGTCGAGCGTCCGATCTCGGTCCTCGGTAGCCGCGACATCGCCGACCGCGTCTATTGCTCCAAAAACCAGGAACAGGCGCTGCATGCCGCCTATGCCGGTGAGCCATTCAAAGCGCCGGCGAGCTGCGACACCAAGGGGCTCGATGCAAACGAGCGCTTCGCGCGCGAGCATGGGCTTAATGCGACGCCAATCATCGTTCGGGGTGATGGCGCCGTCCTGGAAGGATATCGGCCCAAGGAGTTTCTCGAGGCCTGGCTGCAGGGGACGCGGTCGTGACGGCGCGGCACGCCCTGTCGCTGCGCGGCTGCGCGATCGCCGCTCTGTCCCTGCTTGGCGGGTGCGCCACGTTCGGCAGCAATGTGAAGGGAAGTTTTTCCTGTAAAGCGCCCGATGGCATCTGCGCGCCATCGTCCTCGATCGACGATCGAGCACTCGCGATGATCACCGGAGAGGGCACTGTCGAGCGTTCATCGCCGGCCAGCAGCGGGCCGGCCAGGCAGTCTGCACCCAGATCCTCGCACATCGCCTTTTTAGGACAAGCGCCGGCACCTCAGATCGATGCGCGCCGTACCCAGGAGCGCGTGCTGCGCATTGTCTTTCAGCCATATATCGATGAGCGTGGCCGCCTTCATGAGGTGACGGCAGTCCATGCCGTGGTGCAAAGCGGGGAATGGCAACAACAATTCCTCGTCAATGCAACAGCGATACCGGACCGAGATGCGATTGTCGCTGCTGAGCAGCCGGAATCGCTCGCCGAAGCGGTCGATCGAGCGGAACTGGCAAGCCGAGCGACGGGCGGCGTCGACCCCAATCTACCCGATCCTGCGGCCGTCGCGGCAGCCCGCGCCCGTGCAGCCGACCCGGTCAAAGCGATCAAGGACGATGTTGCGACCCGTCTAGCCCCCAAGGCGGGCCGCACACCGACGCCCCCGGCCACTAACGTCTCCTCCAGGCGCGCGGAATCGCGCAGCGTCGAGGGAGCAGTGCCGGGGGCGCCGACTATCGAAGCGAAGGTGCCGCCGCTCGCAACGGCAGACAAAGCCTCGGCCGGGACCGCCCCGGCGCCGGAGGGCGCAGACAGTGCGACCGCGATCGGCGAAGCAATCACGCGGGTGAGAGGCTCTACCGAATACCAGGCGCGCTCGGCTCAGGCAGCGAGCGACGCGAAGGCAGCAGCTCTGACCGGATCGACGCCGACACCCGAGCCCAAGACGAAGCCCACCGTGCGCGCGGCGAACTTCCCGGCCGCTGCTCCAGAGGAAAATTGAGATGGCGAGCGGCTTCCTCGATGAGTTGCTGTCCGGTATCTTCGGCGACAGCAAGCGACCGGACACCCAGCGGCCGGACCTGGTGGTCCCGATGCTTGCGCATTGGCTCCCTTATCGAAGCTTCGACCCGAAGACCGGTATCTTCTACAATAGCGCCTCGCGCGGCTTCGTGATCGAGGCCGCGCCGCTGGTCGGCGCGGACGAGCGGACGGGTGAGATCCTGGCGCAGTTCCTGTCCGAAGGCATTCCCGCGCCCGGCTGCCTTCAGATTCACCAATGGATGTCGCCGCGCATCGGCGAGCAGCTCTCGAAATGGTATCTGCCCCGCTACTCGGCGCGCGGCGTTTACGAACGGATGGCCAAGCACCGGGTCGACTTCCTGACGGACGGCGTCTGGAATTCGCTTTCAGCCGACGCGCCGTTTTGCCTTCGCCATCATCGGGTCGCGATATCCTACTCGACGCCGGAGTCCTCAAACATCACGATCGAGCAGATCGTATCGCTCATGGACGGGCTGATCTCGGCTCTTCAATCGGTGAACGTATCCGCCCGCAAGATGGACCCGGTCGCGCTCATCGGCTGGATCGACGATATCACGTCGCCGACCACCGCCGCTGGCGACGATGCGGTGAGCTACAACCCTCTCGACCCGATCGCCGATCAGGCGATCCGAAGGGATATCGAGCTGCATATCGAGCCGGACCGCATGTTGCTGCGGACCGAGCGCTTCCGGCCGACCGGAAAAACGCTGAAGGGCGCGCCGGAGATCGGGGAGATCTACCCCGACGTGTTCGATGTGCGCTCCTTCTCGGTGCGCAACCTGCCCACGCGCTGGGCGCCATGGGACGTAACCCGGCTGATCGGCGACATCTTTACCGACAAGCTGCGCATGCCATGCCCCGTATCGACCAACCTGTGCATCGAGTTCCCGGACCCGCAGGCGTCGACCAACAAGGCCAGCTACAAGTTCATGCGAACGACCAGCCTGGCCGATTCCAAATCGTCCCGCTTCCTGCCGCAGCTCCGCGAGCAGTCGCAGGAGTGGCGACACGTCAATGAAGAGATCCGGCAGGGCAGGAAGCTCGTGCGCGTGTTCTTCAGCGTCACGTCGTTCTCGCCGAAAGGGCAGGGCGACAGCAACGAGCGAGTGCTGAAGTCGGTCTACCGTGCGGCGGGCTGGGATCTTCTCGATGACCGCTACCTGCAGGTGATGGGTCTGTTGTGCGCGATGCCCATGACGATGGCCAATGGCCTGTCAAAGGATCTCGAGCGCATGAAGCGGATGCGCACTCTGCTCACGACGACGGCCGCAAATCTCGCGCCGCTGCAGGGGGAATATCTCGGCGGAAGCATTCCCCACCTGCTGCTGATCGGCCGGCGCGGACAGCCCTTCTTCTGGAGCCCCTTCGAGAATGCCGCCGGCAATCACAACGTCGCCGTGTTCGGCAAATCGGGCTCCGGCAAGTCGGTCGCGCTGCAGGAATTATGCGGCTCGCTCTGCGGTGCCGGCGCGCGAGTGGTCGTGATCGACGACGGGCGTTCGTTCGAGCATTCGGCCAAACTTCAGGGCGGCGCCTTTGTCGAGTTCACCATGAGCTCGGGCTTCTGTCTCAATCCCTTCTCGATGATCGACGAGGCCCAGGCCGCCGAAGACGAGGACTATCTCCTCGACTGCATGGCAATGCTGAAGGCCATCATCAATCAGATGTCCCGGCATATCAACCTGCTCGACGACACCGAGCGCGGGCTGATCGACGGTGCCGTGAACCAGGTCTGGGAGGCGCACGGCAGCCGCGGCTCGATCGATCTTGTCATCGAGGCGCTCGAGGCAACCGGAAACGGGCTGGCCGCGAACCTTGCGATCGCGATGCGGCCCTTCTCGTCGGGCGGCACCTACGGCCGCTTCTTTCAGGGCGAGGTCTCGTTCGAACTTTCGGCCCAGCTCACGGTCTTCGAGCTCTCCGATCTGTCTGCCCGTGAGGAGCTGCGCAGCGTCGTCCTGACGGCGATCATGTTCATGTCGCAGCAGATGATGCGCAAGCTGGATCGTTCGATCCCGAAAGCGCTACTCCTCGACGAAGCATGGCAGATGCTCCGCGGCGGGGCGATGGCCGATTTCATCGAGACCTACGCGCGTACCTGCCGGAAATATGGCGCATCGCTGGTCACGGCGACGCAATCGCTGAACGACTATTACAAATCGGCCGGATCGGTCGCGGCGCTCGAAAATTCCGACTGGTTCGTGATCCTCCAGCAAAAGCCGGAGACGATCGCAGACTTCAAGAAGCATGACCGCTTCGAGATGGACGATCACACCGATGCGCTGTTGCGATCCTTGAAGCGCAACGGCTTCGAATATTCGGACATCATGATCAAAGGGCCCGACACCCTCGCTGTCGGCCGCCTGGTCCTCGACCCCTATTCCGCAGCGCTGTTCTCCTCGAGTCCGAAGACTTTTGCGGCGATCGACGCTCTGATCGCCGAGGGCCTCAGCATGGACGAGGCGATCGAGCGGATCGCGTTTCCGAACAATCCCGAAAAGTGGGTCAGCAATCTCGTCCCGGAGGACGAGATCGCGATCGCGGCGGAGTAGCAGGGATGGCGACGCATCCGGTCCCGACCACCGCCCGGCGATACATCGGGTTCACGCGCCATGAATGGCAGACCATGCTTCATTTCCTGCTGCATGGGCTCGGCTTTGTCGCGTCGACGATGCTCATCACCTGGGGCCTCTTCTGCCTCTTCTTCCTCGCGATCGGCGGCTTCTCGTTCGATGGTTTCGTCCATCAGCTCAATAATTTCACGACGCGCTACGTTGCCGCGGACCCGGCGCGCACCGCCGCCTTCCTCAACATGTTCGCGATCGCGCACATGATCCTTTCCACCGCCGTCGTCGCTCTTCGCGCCAATCGCATCCTTCCGCAGCGTGCGGATGAGGGAGTTCCGCCTCATGGCTGACCAACCCCAACTCGACCTTCCTCCCCCTTCCGCGCCTGAGACCCGAGCAGCGAAGCGCAGGGTCGGTTTTGGCGGCTTCACGCGCGTCCAGATGCTGATCCTGTTGCTGCTCGTCGCTGCGATCATCTGGGGAATGTGGGTGACGCGGGCACTGACCCAGTCGAAACAAGACCATATCGTTTCGGCACGGTTGTCGGCGCTGGTCGGCGACTATGTCGAGGCACAGCGCTTCTCAGGCTCGCCGCCCGACCGCGTGCGCGCCGAGATGCAGGCGTTCATGTCCTCGCTCGACAAGGAACTGCAGCGCAGGAGCCAAGACGGCCAGATCGTGCTTGTCGGTGAAGCCGTGCTCACCAAGAACGTGCCGGACATCACCGACAGCCTGAAAAAGGCGGTCTTTGCCTCGGGCGTTCCCGAACCCAAGCGTATGTCCGTCGAGGAATTGCAGCGGATGCAGGAGCTCTCGGCTGCCCAATCGGCGCTGGCCGCCTCGCGTGCAGCACCGCTGGCGGCGCCGGGGGCAACCATCGATCCGATGGCTGGCGTCCCCGGCGCCAGCCCTCAGGTGCCCGCGGGCCAGGCTTTTCCGGCCCAGCCAATCCCGCCGCAGATTCCCGGTGCGTCCGTCTCGACGTTCGGAGGACCTGATGGCAACGGCGGCCAATAGGGTGGAAGCCCTGCGTTGGCGTCCCCGCACGCGCATGTGGGGGATGCTGGCGGTGGCCGTCGCCGGGACGCTTGGCTTCGGCGCGATCGGCGAATGGCGTGATGGCCACGCCCTTTTGATCAACACGACGGACTCGCTCCCGAATTGGGCGTTTCTCATCCAGCGCCACAAGCTGCCGGCACGCGGCGACTATGTGTTCTTCGATCCGCCGCCCGGCGAGCTCCTCCGCCGCCATTTCGGCGCGAAGCCACAGATGTTCGGGAAGATCGCCTACGGCGTGCCCGGCGACATCATCAGCCATATCGGCCGGACGGTCGCCGTGAATGGTCACCCGGTCGCGCAGATGAAGCCCTTCACACGCTTCGGCGAGCCGCTGACTCCTGGCGCCACCGGACGGGTGCCGGCCGGATGCTATTTCGCGGCGACGCCTCACAAGGACGGCTTCGACAGCCGTTACGGCGAAATTGGCTTCGTCTGCGGGCGCCAGATCATTGGGACAGGGGAGCCAATCCTATGAGGATGCTTGTCACGAGCTGCGTGTGCGCGGTTGCGGCGCTAGGCGCGGCGCTCGTCTTTCCCCCGATGCGGTCGGAAGCGAAGGATTATGGCCAGGCGGCACAGGCATTTCCGGTGATCGAGCCGGATCTGCTTTCGACGATCGAAGCCCGACTGCGCAGGGCCGAGGCGAGTGGCGAACTCGCGCGCACCAATGAGATGTTTGCCAAGCGCGTCGAGGCGAAGGTTCGGCGTCCTGATCCCGTGGCGGGGATAACCGCGGCGCGAGCGGCCCGAAGCTGGGACTTCGATCCTTCGGTCATGATGGAGCGCGACATTCGCGATCAGAAAGGAAACCTGATCGCCGCGGCCGGCCAGCGTATCAATCCGCTCGACTTCGTCTCGGTCCGACAGGACCTCGTCTTCATCGATGGTGACGACCCCGCGCAGACGGCGTGGGCCATCGAGCATTACTCCGACATCAAGGCCAAGATCATCCTGGTCAATGGCTCGCCGGTCGAGCTGATGACCGCGAAAAAGCGGCGTTTCTATTTCGACCAGGCAGGCAAGCTCACGACCCGGTTCGGCATCGAGCACACACCGGCAATCGTCACCCAGGCCGGCAGGGTGATGCGCGTGTCCGAAGTCGCGCTCAAGCCCGGAAAAACAGGCTGATGCCACCTTGGCTAGACATGCTTCGCACGCCGATGGCGGCCCCCGAGACCGGCGCGCTGCGACGTCTGCGCCTGATTTGGCAGATGCTTTGTCTGATGCTCGGCGCCGCGATTATTGGCCTGCAGCCGCTATCGCTCGCCTTCGGGCGGGCGGCGCCATGCGCGATCGCAGTACTTCTGCTTGCCAATATCTGCACGACCGCCGTCTACCTCGCGCGGAAGCATCGCGCCGACACCTCATTTCTGGAAGCAAGCGGGGAGGAGCAATGATGCATAGCGCGCGATGGGCTCTGCGGCTCCTCCTGACGATGATCGCCGCCTTCATTCTCGCGCCGAGCGCTCAGGCCGCGGGACCGACCTGTCACGGGAAGTTCGTCAACCCGATCACCGATGTCTGTTGGTCGTGCCTCTTCCCGCTGTCGGTGGGCGGCCTCAAGATCTGGCCGAGCGGCCGGCCGGATACAGCCAATCCGGCTTCGCCTATTTGCGCCTGCGGCAGCCCCATTCCTCGGATCGGTATCTCCGTCGGTTTCTGGGAACCAGCGCGCCTCGCGGACGTGACCATGAAGCCTTGGTGCTTTCCGAACCTTGGTGGTATCCGCATCGCACCCGGCTTCGACATCGGACAGGGCTATTTGGCCGGCCCGTCGATGGTGGGCGGCCGCTCCCAGAGCACGGCCAAATGGCACGTCCATTGGTATGTGTACCCGCTCCTCTACTGGATGGAAATCCTGACCGACTTCGTCTGCTTCGAGCAGGCAAGTTTCGATATCGCGTACATGACCGAGATCGACCCGCTCTGGCAGGACGACTCGCTGACAGCACTCATCAACCCGGAAGCCATCGTTTTTGCCAATCCGATCGCCCAGGTTGCCTGCGCCGGAGACTGCATCGCCGGCACCGCCCATTTGCCGCTCGATCCGCTATTCTGGTGCGCTGGCTGCCAGGGCAGCATGTATCCGCTCAATGGAAACGTGCCGTCGTCGATCGGCCACGTTCAGTCCTCGCGGCTCGCGCTGTCGCGCTTTGCGTACAAGATGCACCGCGAGGCGCTGGCGTGGGGAACGATGGGGTCGGCGGGCCTCTGCAAGAAGTACCTCATGCCGATCATGCGGAAGCAGCAATACCGCTTTCAGATGGTCAATCCGATCCCGACCGTGAGCGGTCGCTTCGCTTGCTCCGCGATCGGGGCATCCACCATGCCGCCCGACGCAGGCCGCGCCTATCCCGCCGGTGGCGAGGACATGGGCTACCTGGTCTGGCGCAAACGCAACTGCTGCGTTCTCTAGGGGGGCCTTTCGATGCGCGGATATCTTTGGGCTTCTACTGCTGTTCTCGGCATCGCCAGCATATCGGCGGTGCTTGCGCAGAGCGTCGATGGGATCGACGTTCAGGCGATCAAGAAGCGCTCAGCCGAGCTTCAGGCTGATGCCGAGGCGTTCGTCAATCAGGTGAAGGACAGGGGTGATGCGTTCCGCGAGGAGGCGGCCAATGTGAATGACGGTGGCATGGCCAACATGCAGCGCGTTGCGAAGACCGATCTGCCCAAGGGGCCCGCTGGTCCGGTCGACTTCGACGAAATCGTAGCGGGCGCCGCGTCGAACGCGACGGTGGGGAAGGGCGAAGCACCCCAGTTCATAGTGTTTGCCAGCCTGTCGATGCCGCCACAGGCGCTCAAGCAATTGATCGGCGATACCGCGCGCGCGGGCGGTGTGGTCGTCTTCCGGGGCTTTCCGAACAATTCGATGAAGGAGTTTTCGTCCGCCCTCGGGAAGATCGTGACCCGGCAGGACGATTTCGCCAATGTCGGTATTGATCCGCGCCTCTTCCGCGCTTTCGACGTCCAAGCTGTTCCGACCTATATCGCCGTCTCGTCCGATTTCGACCTTTGCGCCGGTTTCTCGTGCCAGACCAAGGTTCAGCCCCACGACCGTCTCATTGGCAACGTCTCGGTTGAATATGCGCTCGAGCAGTTTGCCGAGGGGAATGGCCCGGGTGCCCGCGTCGCCGCCGTTGGGCTCTCCAACATGCGCAAGGTCAATCGGTGAGGTCGATCCCCGCCTCGGCTGCGCTCGTTGTCGCGCTGATGGTCGTAACGCCGGCGCTGGCGCAAACGACCGTCGAGGAGGCGCGGGAGCAGGGCAAGGAGCTCGGCACCCAGAAGCGCAACGATCCGACGCTCGTACCGTCGAGTGACGCCCAGGCGGCAGCGGTCCCCGGCTATTCCGGCCCGAGCCTGCCCGAAGGTTCCTATTTCGACGATCCCGAGCGACTTGAGGCGGCCGGTCAATCGGCGAAGTCCTCGAACGAGCAATATCGCATCACGACGGACGCCGATCGGACGCGCGCGACGTTCAGCAATTCGGAGATCTTGGCGGCCACGCAGAGGGCGACGTCGGTTGAGAACGATCCATCCACCTATCTGGCCGGTGAAGATTATAGCGGCGGTGGCGGGTCTTGTGTGCCGTTGCCACCGGCGGTTGGGAACGCAGGCTACTACGAAGCGACCTGCAATCAGGGCACGAAGATCGAGGACCAGCCGCGCTCCTGCTCGATCACGATGGTGCCGGAGACGACGACGGTCGACGCCTTCAAATTCTTTGTGGTTCCCAACAGCGCCTACGGCACCCCGTTCGCACGGTACGATTCGATGGCGCCGCATATAACGGCCGGGACATGCCGTCCGACTGGCGTGGTGATGCAGGCGTGCGCCGCCCATCGCATCTACGGCGTTTCGACGAACAAATTTTGCGACGATTACAACGCCACCGAATATGTTTGCTCCCAGGACCTGACGGGAATTGCCTTCCTCCCTAGCCCGATTACCGGACGGGATTGGCATGCCAAAACGACCGACACGCAGGTCACCGTCAAGAGGGCCGACGGCTGTGGACATCTTACAGCGGATGCCATGTGCACGGCCGATCCTGCGGGGGAGATTTGCACCGAGGGCCCGGAGACCCGCGTCATCAATGGGGTGCCGATAACCCAGGCATGCTGGGCGTGGAAAAGAGACTTCACCTGCCACACGCTGACTCCCGCCAGCGACTGCGGCGACCTCGAGAGCAATCGGGCCTGCACCTATTTGCGGACCGAATGCCTTGATGACGAACCGAACGGCGGCGCATGTCAGGTCGAAAACCGGGTTTATAAATGCCCGACGCCCTTGAGTGGGACCAGCGACGCACCGCAATATATTTGCGGCGACGATGTCTACTGCATCAACGGTGATTGCGAGCCGATCGTTCGCGAGGCGTCGACCGAATTCAAGGATGCGCTCGTCGCCTTGCATTCGATCGACCAGGCCGGTGAGGAGTTCGACGAGACCAATTTCACGGTCTTCAAGGGCAATCGCGAGACCTGTCACAAGCCGGTGTTCGGGCTCATCAACTGCTGCGCCGGCAAAACGTCAGGCCTGCTGACGGTCGGTGCAGGCGCAGCCGCACTGGCCGGCGGGCCTGCGGCGATCGCCGCGTTGGCGACGCCCTTCCTGACCCTGTTCGCTTGTTCGCAGGACGAGATGAAGCTCGACATCAAGGATCGGATGGGTCTGTGCCACAATCTCGGAACCTATTGCTCATCGAAGATCCTCGGCATCTGCACAACGAAGCGGACCGCCTATTGCTGCTTTGAAAGCAAGCTCAGCCGCGTGCTTCAGGAACAGGGCCGGCCACAGCTCGGCAAGCCTTGGGGGAGCGCCAAAAAGGAAACGTGTCAGGGCTTCACCGTCGACGAATTTGCCCGCCTCGACCTCTCCGTCATGAATTTCACCGAGGTGTATGCGGACTTCATGGATGCGGCGAAGCTGCCTGACGAAGTCCAGACGATGACGGACATCCAGGCGAAAATTCAGTCCTACTACGACCTCCACGGAAAATGAGGCGGGTCAGATGTGCACCACGCCGGGGGGAGGCCGTCCGAAGCCAGAAAGTCAGGGAGAATGATCATGTCGATGCCGCTTCTTGAGCTGCCCGTCATCGCGGCAGCGCTGCTGCTTCAGCCAGCGCACGAGAGCCCGTCGCCGCGCCCGCCGTGCGCCTCCCGGCACGCCGCAACGGTGGCCGATTGCTGTGTTCATTTACCGGATTGGGAAGCGCGCAAAGAAAGCCCGCCCCGCGAACGCCCTGCACAGTCGCCCGGTAAGGCCGAGGGAGGGACGGAACATGGCAATTCTTGACCGGACGGTGATCCTTGCGGCAGCTCTCTCGGCGGCGATTTGGGCGCCCGCGCTTGCCCAGGACGCGCCCGCGGCCCGAAATGATACCATCGAGCAGGATCGGCCGGACGAATTCTACTGCGGCGAGCGCAGGCTGGGGCAGTGGTTCTATTGCGCGAAGCCAAAGCCGATGGACAACGCCAAGCCGGCGACGCCTGTCGAAGCGGATCGCGCCACGGATCGGATCGCCGCGATCGCCAAGCAACTCGACGAGCTGAAGGCCAAGGCCATCCTCGAGCCGACGGAAGCGAACGTCATCAACTATATCCGCTTCCAGCGCGAACAGCTCGATCGCGCGTCGACATTCTCGGACACCTGGCAACGCGCGCTCTGGCAGAACCCGGACCTCGACTATACGCTGCAACGCCCGGTTTCGACGGTCGGCAAGCGTCTGTGGCTCGATAATCGGAAGGCCGACCGCGATGCTGTCCTCACCAGCCTCGGCCAGCGCTACGGGCTGTTCTATTTCTATGCCCAAAGTTGCGGCGCGTGCGAGGTGTTCGCGCCGATCCTGCGATCGGTCACCGATAGTCATCGGATGACGGTGATGGCCGTATCCATGGACGGCGGGCCGAGCAGGGATTTTCCGAATTACGTCGTCGATTCCGGGCAGCGGGCACGAATGGGTGTGCCGGGCAATGAAACGCCTGCGCTGGTCCTGTTCGATACCCAGACCAAGCGGACGATTCCGGTCGGCTACGGCGTGCTCAGCGCCGACGAAATCATGGACCGCATCTTCATGCTGACCAACACCAAGGTCGGGAGCGACTATTGATGACACAGGCAAAAAAGGGCGTCCTGCGCCGGAAGTTCGGCTCTGGTCTGGCGTTAATCGCAGCTTCCCATTTCGCGATCGTCGGCGTCGCGCACGCTGATGTCGCGTCTGAGATGAACGGCTTCTTCAACGATGCCGGTGGCGCCGCAAATGTCACCGGGCCGACGGCATTCCAGGGTCAGTCCGCGGGCTATTACTCGCTTGGCAACGTGTGGACCCGCTTTCCGCAGAAGAGCGTCTCGCCGTTCAATCTGCAGCTTCCGAGCGCGCGGGCGGGCTGCGGCGGCATCGACCTGTTCGCAGGCAGCTTCTCCTTCATCAACGCCTCGGAAATCGTGGCGATGTTGAAGGCGACCGCCAACAATGCCCTTGGTTTCGCCTTCAAGCTCGCGATCGATTCCGTTTCGCCAGAGATCGGGAAGGTAATGGATGAGTTCAGCCAGAAGGCGCAGCTTCTCAACCAGATGAATATATCGAGCTGCGAGACGGCGCAGGCGCTGGTCGGTGGAATCTGGCCGCAGATGGAAACCACCCGCTCGACGATCTGCGAGGCGGTCGGCAACAGCCAGGGCATATTCTCCGATTGGGCCGCTTCACGGCAAGGCTGCAACAACGGCAACCGCCGGGACAGCACAATCGCTGGCAATACCGATGCGAGCATGAAGGACCAGCTCGTCGGCGAGCCACACAACTACACTTGGGAGGCGCTGAAGAAGTCCGCCAAATTCGGGGCGTTCGACCAGTCATTCTCCGAATATATCATGACGCTCGTCGGCACGGTGATCACCACGCCATCAACCGATCCGAGCGTAGGCGGGAAGGTCATCATGTTCGGGCCCGCCGAGGAGGCGGTGGTTACGGCGCTGCTCGACGGCACGGCGAACGCACCGGCGGTGAAGATGCTCAAGTGCAACGACACGGATTGCTACGATGTCGGTGAGCAGACCCTGACGGTGCCGGCCTCGTCGGCGTTGCGGCCGCGGATCGCAGGGATGATCCGCTCGATGAGCAGCAAGATCAGGACGGACACCGCGCTCGACGGTTCGGAGAAGCAGCTCCTCAACCTCGCGACCGTACCGCTCTACAAGATCCTGTCAGTCCAGGCCTATGCGCATTACGCGCTGACCGACGGCGAAATCGAAACGCTCTCAGAGATCGTCGCAGTCGATCTGCTGGCCGCGATGCTCGATAACATGCTCGATCGCGTCGAGCAGGCGCAGACTCACTATCAGACGTTCGACCAGGCCACCGCGACGCAGTGGAAACAGCAAATCGCTGCGACGCGGCAGAAATTCGCGCAGCGTGACGTGAAGCTCTCCAACAAGCTGCAGGTGACGATGCAGATCATCGATCGCAGCATCATGCTCGAATCCACGCTCCAGAATTCGATGACGCCGGGCATGGCGTCCGCGCTCAATTTCTCGCGCGGGTTGAACGCACAAGGGCTGAATTAGGGCAGGGGAGCCGGCGCGATGCTCGAGGTCTTTACGGTCGGGGGCGGGGAATATCTCGTCAACACCTTCAATGCCGTCGCTGCCTGGTCCGGGGGAGGTGGATACCGCTCGCTCCTCCGCGTCGTGATGGTGATGGGGCTCATCTACTCTCTGCTCGTCGTCGCCTTCACGATGAACTTTCGCGTGTGGATGAACTGGTTTCTGCAATCGACGGCGATCTATCTCTGCCTCATGGTGCCGACCATCGACGTGAAGGTCACCGACCGGATCAATCCGTCACTGGCACCGGCAACGGTCGCGAACGTGCCGCTCGGGCTTGGTGTTCTGGCAAGTTTCACCACGCAGATTGGCGACTGGCTGACGCGGACGGCCGAGACCGTTTTCGTGATGCCGAGCGAGCTCAACTATTCGACCAACGGCATGGTCTATGGCGCGCGCCTGTTCGACGCCACTCGCAACTTCGTGATCCGCGATGCCGAGTTCTCGACCAATCTTGAGGAGCATTTCAAGAAATGCGTCTTCGGGGACGTGATGCTCTACCGGAAGTCGCTGACCGTCCTGGCGCAATCGAAGGATCTCTGGGCGGAAATCGGTCCCGGCTCGGAAGCCCGATCGCAGGAATGGCTCGAACGGCAGGGCGATGGGACCGTCACCAGCGCGATCGTCACCTGCCGGCAGGCTTACGACATGCTAAATGCGCGGTGGGCGCCGATGATCGAGGCGAACACGCCGTTCTGGGGGAAGGAGCTTTACCCGAAGCTGAGCAACGCGCTGGCGGCCGACAAGCTGAGGCACGATCTGCCGATCGCCAATGCCGCGTTCACCGGCTCGGGCAGCAACTACAGCGATTCCATGCGGCAGAACACGGCGATCAACGCCTTCATGCAAGCCCGCAACAGCATGGCGGGCGGATCGGGCGCGGCGACGATCGACACCTTCGCGCAGACCCGCGCCGACATTCAGGCACGCAACACTTATAATTCGATCGCACAGCAGGCGATGGCCTGGGTGCCCATCCTCAACATCGTGCTGACCGTGGTCTTCTTCGCGATGTTCCCGGTGATATTCCCATTGTTCCTGATGCCGCAAACGGGTCTCGCGACCCTGAAGGGCTATGCGATCGGCTTCTTCTATCTCGCAGCCTGGGGGCCTCTCTATGTCATCCTGCACATGATCTGCATGACAAGAGCCGAGGCCGCCGCCGCGGGGGTCGCGCCCGGCGGCGTCACGCTGGGCACCTATGCCGGCATCGGCGCCGTGAATGGAGAGACTGCGACGATCGCCGGCTTCATGCTGATGAGCATCCCATTTCTCGCCGCGGGTCTTGCACGGGGCGCGATGTCGATCGCGGGCCAGGCGACCTCGATGCTTGCGCCGGCACAGAACGCCGCCGAGGCTGCCGCGCTGGAACAGACCACGGGAAACTATTCTTACGGCAATGTGAGCTGGGCGAATGCGACGTCGAACATGCGCCAGAGCGACCAATGGTCGATTGCGCCGAGTTTCACGGGCGGTGCGACCAGCGTGGGTTGGCGCCAGGACAACGGCGCCGTGGTGTCGGGCTTCGGCAATGGACAAGATGTCATCGACATGTCGGGCGCGATCTCGCGGCTGGGGTTCACGCCAACCATGAACAGCGGCACCGTCGCGGAATGGCGGGAAATGTCGAGCGCGGCGCATCGCCAAGCGCAAGCGTGGGAGAATGCCGCGCAGGATATTCTGACCAGCACACACACGAACCGAAGTGCGTTTGGGGTCTCGTCCGAGCGATCCAGAGGCTTTGAATCTGGAAGCGGGTCCACCGCAAATACAAATGTCGAGAAGTTCGATCGTGTTACCGGGTCGAGCTCGCAGGGCCTAGAGGAGCGCTCCTCGACCGGGTTGACCGATCGGATCTCGATGGGCCGTGATCGGTCAGCCGGCACGCTCGATCAGGTGACCGGCGGGATCAATGGCGGCATCGGCGGCGGCGGAGGTCGTAAGGGTGGCGGTGGGCG
>NZ_SCMK01000001.1 GCF_005503355.1 Sphingomonas sp. 1F27F7B | reverse complement strand
GGGAAGGGCTCGCCGCGCAGGCCCGCGGCGAGGTGGGGGATCGCGTTGCAGAGCAGCGCCCCGCCGAGGAACAGCACCAGATAAGCCATCGAGGCGTGATCCTCACCGATAAGAGAGCGGCTGGCAATGCGCCTCAGCGCTTCGTCGTCGCCGGCATCCGAAAAACCTGCGCGCCGCGAGCCTTGGCCCATTGGGGCACCACCGGCGAGCCGTCTGCGGTGCCGCTGAAATCGACCACGCAGATGCTGCCGAAGCGGCGATGCGTGCCACAGCCGACCCCGGCGAACCGGAAGTCCGGCTGGAACAGCAGCGCGCGATGCCCGCGGCTGCGCACGCCGTCATCGACGATCAGGCTGCGGACGACCGCCCCTGCATCACCGCTGCCGTACCAGATGCCTTCGCCGACATAGATGCTGCCGCCGCGCCGTTTCACGCGGTCGCCGGGCGTCAGCCCGTCGCGCGAGACATGGCCGCTGGCCCCGGTGATGCCCTGATCGTCGGCATGATCCCGGGCGGCCAGGGCGAGCAGTTCGGCAGGGTCGAGCGGCGGCAGCGCTTCCTGGCGTTCGAGAAAGTCGATCGCCTCGTCGACTGCCTCGATTCCCTCGTTCGTGATCACGCCATTGTCGTCGCCCGGCAGGAACAGCACCCGGCCGTCGAAGAAGTCGCGATATTCACGCAGCATCTCGGCATATTCGCGCGGATGCTCGCGGGCGCGATTGATCTCGGCGAGCACGTCGCGCTCGAGGCGTGTGGCGTTGGCGGCGCGCTCGCCGGCAGAGGCCGTGGCGCCGGTCAGCAGCATGGCAGTGGCGCCGAGCATGGCGGTCCAACGGTTCCTGGCAATCACGATCGGGCTCCCCCCGGAGCCGGCGGGCCCCGCGCCCGTCCGCTGTCTCACCGGTAGCGCTGTCCACTTAACCGCCTGAGAAGGCAAGCGGATATTCGGCAGTTAACCTTAGGGGCGGCCGTCGGGGCGCCGGCCCAGATCGGCGACGCACATCACCCGATAGCCCCTGTGCGGCCCACAGGCGATGCCGGCATGGCGCATCTCGGCGGCGAACAGGGTCCTGCGATGACCGCGTCCCGGCACGGCATCGTCGACGATCAGTTGGCGGACCACCTCAACTGCGCTGGGCGGGCCATAGGTAATCACTTCGGCCACATAATCGCCGCCGCCCCGGCGCTGCACCCGCGCACGCGGATTGGCTCCGTCGGCCGAAACATGCCCCGTCCGCCCACTCGGACCCTGTTCGCGAACATGGTCGCGCGCGGCACGGGCGAGCAGGGGCGCGGGCTCGATCGGCGCCAGCGGAGGCTGTCGTTCGAGGAAGCGAATCGCCTCGTCGACCGCACGCGTGCCTTCGGCAGTGCGCAGCCCGCCGGGATTGCCGGGATAGCGGACGATCCGGCCCTTGAAGAACTTGCGATATTCGCGGAGCCGTTCGGCATAGTCGCGCGGCCGGGTGCGCGCGAAGTTGATCTCGGCGAGCACCGCCGCTTCCAGGCCGGCCTGAGGCGGCGTGGCGATCGCCAGGGCGAGGGGGAGGAAGGGCGGCATCGCATGCCTATAGATCAGATCGGAGTGCGTGCGTCGCGAACAAAAGATTAACGCGTGCTGCAACCTTGCCCGGCCGGGCTCGTTCTACTCTCGAAGAACTGGCAAGGTTTGGATCGAGATGAACAAGGTTTTGCCCGTGGTGCTGGCTTTGATTCCGTTGGCGGCGATAATCGGCGCCTGTGTTTCATGCCCCTGATTGCGCCGTTTCGGTCGCGGAATCCGGTGTTTCATTGTAATATAGTTGAGAATGCTCCTGAATATTGTGGTTATCTACGGAATGCACAAGAAAAGGGCCGCTCCGGAATGCCGGGGCGGCCCTTTCATTTTCCGTGCGCGGGCGATCAGCCCTCGGCGGTCTCGCCTTCGTCGGTGGCCGGAGCCTCTTCGCGAACTTCGGCGGTCGCGCCCGGCTCGGCGTTCGGATCATAATCCTCGACGAAGCCGGTGGTGTCGCGGCCTTCCTCGAACATCTGGGCCATCACGTCGACGCCCTGCGCCTGCATGTCGGCCTCTTCCGGCGAGCGGGCGACGTTGACCTTGACGGTCACCGACACCTCGGGGTGCAGCGCGACGCGCACTTCGTACACGCCGATCGCCTTGATCGGCTTGTCGAGGACGACCTGCGCCTTGGTGACCTTGTGGCCGTCGGCGACGAGCGCCTCGACCAGGTCGCGCACTGCGACCGAGCCATAGAGCTGGCCGGTGTTCGAAGCCTGGCGGATCAGGGTGACGGACACGTCGTTGAACGTGCCGGCTTCCTTCTCGGCGTCGGTGCGGCGCGCGGCGTTATCGGCCTCGATGCGCGCGCGGTTGGCCTCGAAGACCTTCCGGTTCGCGGCGTTCGAGCGGAGCGCCTTCTTGTTCGGGAGCAGGTAGTTCCGGGCGAACCCGTCCTTGACCTTCACCACGTCGCCGATGGCGCCGAGCTTGTCGACGCGCTCAAGCAGAATGACTTCCATGGGTCGAGCCTCCCTTACTTAACGATGTAGGGCAGCAGGCCCAGGTGACGGGCGCGCTTGATGGCCTGGGCCAGCTCGCGCTGCTTCTTGGCGCTCACCGAAGTGATGCGCGACGGGACGATCTTGCCGCGCTCGGACACGAAGCCCTGGAGCAGACGGACGTCCTTGTAATCGATCCGGGGAGCGTCCTTCGCGGAGAAGGGGCAGCTCTTGCGGCGGCGGAAAAACGGGCGTGCCATGGTCTATGTCTCCTTATTCGCCGCCGAAACCGGTGTTGCCGGCCTCGTCACGATCGCGACGGCCACGGCCGCGCTCACGGTCGCCCTTGCGCATCATCACCGAGGGGCCCTGCTCCAGCTCATCGACCTTGACGGTCATGTAGCGGATCACGTCTTCGTTGATCTGCGTCTGGCGCTCCAGCTCGGCGACCACGCCGGCCGGCGCGTCGATCTCGAGCATCACGTAATGCGCCTTGCGGTTCTTGGCGATGCGATAGGCGAGCGAACGAAGACCCCAGGTCTCGGTCTTCACGACCTTGCCGTTATTGTCCTCGACGATCTTGGTGGCGGCTTCCGCCAGAGCGTCCACTTGCGCCTGTGCCAGGTCCTGGCGCGCAAGGAACACGTGCTCGTAAAGAGCCATGTATTCTCTTCCATGTTGGCCGATCGCTGACGCCACCCCGTGCGGCGCCCCTCCGGCTGTCGTCTCGTATTCAATGGTCGCGCGAGCGGGAATCGCGTCCCCACTTCGAACGAAGGCGCGCCCTTAGCGGAGGTGGGGGAGGAAGGCAAGCTCACACATAACCGCTCCAACCGCCAGTTGGGCTATGAGCCATGACATTGTTCGCTTCGTGGCTTGCCTTGACAAGGAACCGGAGCGGACACAAACAGGCACGCTTCTTGGGGAGTAGTCGTCCGCACCATCCGCGGAGTGCGCGTCAACAAACTTGGCTTCGGCCATGGCGCGTACGGCATGCAGGCTTGACGAGACCATGAACGCGCATGCGCCCGGGCCGGGCGCGTGCGCGTTCATGTCGTCAATCGCCCGGCCCCTGGAGCATTCGATGGCCGCGATATGGTTCAACATCCTGCTGCTGTTGGGGTCGGCGGTGGTGATCTATCTGTCATGCGAGTTCTTCGTGAACGGCGTGGAGTGGGTTGGTCACAAGATGGATGTCGGCCAGAAGGCTACGGGCACCATCCTGGCTGCCTTCGGCACGGCTTTACCAGAGAGCGTCGTTACACTGGTTGCTGTCGCCTTTGGCAGTGGCGCAGCGTCGAAGGAACTTGGCGTCGGTGCGGCGCTTGGTGGCCCGCTCGCGCTTTCTACCGTCACTTACGCAACGGTAGGCATCAGCCTCATCCTCTATGGTCAGCAACTACCCCGTACCAAAGCCACTCAAACCGTTTTCCGGCAGCTTAGCCGCGACCAAGGCTGGTTCCTGGCCATCTTCGCCCTGAAAGCTGCTCTCGGCATCCTTGTCTTCTCATGGAAGCCGTGGCTCGGGCTTTTGTTCCTCGGGGCCTATGCGTTCTATGTCCGGCAAGAAATGAGGAGCAATCAGGAAGACAGGGAAGGCGAACTGGAGCCGCTCAAGCTCCAGCTTGGCCGGGCCGAACCTGCGACATGGATGGCGATCATCCAGACGTTGCTGGCGCTCGTGGTGATCTTCCTCGCTTCGCACATGTTTGTCATGCAACTTGGGCAGTTGGCTCCGGCATTGGGCCTGAGGCCTCAACTCCTAGCGCTCCTTCTAAGCCCGGTTGCCACCGAGCTACCGGAAACCATGAACGCGATCATCTGGGTACGTCAGGGTAAGTATCGGCTTGCACTGTCCAATATTTCGGGAGCGATGATGATTCAGGCCACCATTCCGACAGCGTTGGGCCTATTCTTCACGCCCTGGCATTTCAGCGCGCCTCTTCTCCTGGCTGCGATCACCACGATGGTAGCGGTTGCGATGATGTTCGTGGCATTCAGATGCGGCGTAATCTCACGCTGGCTTCTGGCAGCGATGGCTCTGCTCTATGTGGCTTTCTCGGGGAGCATCGCAGCCTTGCATATAGTGGGCTAATGATGCGTCACTGCCAAGACTTGCCATTGAGCAGCTGCAACTCGGCGTTCGCCGCCCGAGCGACCTAGTATCGCTCGCCATTCCCCCGCGGCCGGGGTGTCGGCCGGGTATCGCTCGCCACGATCGGGGCGGGGCTGCGCGAGAGCCAGCCGCCGTCATCGTCGAGGCGGGGCTTGGGGAAATCCGCCGGCGGGTGGATCGGCCCACAGGCCTCTTCATCCCATTGGAGGCAGCGCAGCCGGTCGTTGTAGATCACGCCGCGGATGCTGCCCGTGCTGCCGTCCTGCCGCGTGTAGCTGCTGTCGAGATACCATTCGCGGTTCTTCTTGGGTTTGCCCGAGCGCACCGGCTCGGAGACCCGCCCCATGTCGATGCCGCGGAAGTGGCGCGAGAAGCTGTCGAGTTCGATTGCCGCGCGGAAGCGGCTCTCGGGGGCGCCCGGGCCGTCGAGCTTCTGGGTCAGCCAGTTGATCCGGCGGTCGCGTCGGGCCTCTTCCTCGCCCAGCTTGGTGATCCAGCCGGTGTCGCGCACGAACATCCCGACCGTGGAGAAGCTCACTTCGGATTGCTTGGGAATGCCGCGCACCGAGACGATCTGGCCCTGAAAGCCCTTGCTGCCGCAGGTGGTCGCCTGCCACATCGTGCCGTCGGCCTCGTACAGTTCGCAGCCGGCCGAGGTGCGCCGGCCGATCAGCGTGCCTTCGCGCAGCCCGTTGGGCCCCTCGAACCCGCCGACCGAATAATAGAAGCCGGTGACGTGTTCGCCGTCGAAGCTCAGCACCACCTTCACGCCGCCGCCGACGATCTGCTGGTAGCAGCGCTGATCCTGATAGGGGCAGGGCCCCTGGTCGCGCCGGCGCAGATCGGCGCTGACCGAGGTCTTGCCGGTGTAATTGCCGAAATAGGCGACCTGGCCCTCGAAATCGGGCGCGAGTCCGCCATCGTCGCGGTCCGCTGCCAGCGCCGCCAACGGCATGAGCATGACGGCGGCAAGGGCCGTAAGGGCTGCCCTGAACATCCTGCATTCCTCCCAGTCGACGCCCGTTAACCATAACACTAACGGAGCCGAAACGAGGAGTCGGATTCTTCGCGCATATGTAAAACGGCAGGGCCGGGCCCTGCCGTTTCGCATGGCTGTCCGGCGTGTCGCTTCAGCGGATCGCGCCCGCGAACACCGCCGCGATGATGCCCGAAGTGATGCCGACAAGGACCGCGTCATTGCCCGACCGGACATAGCGATAGCCGCGCGGCGGTGCCTTCAGCCCGCGATAGTGGCGATAGTCGATCTGACGATAGTCACGGGCATAGCGGCTGTCGAAGCGCTCGCCCTTGCGCCAGTTGCGATAGGCCGGCTTGGTGACGACGACCTTCTTCTTGACGACCACCTTCTGCTCGATGGGCGGACGGCCGTGCTGCGGGGCGGCGGCGAGCACCGGGGTCGCGACCAGCGACGCGGCGACGGCGGCGAGAACGAACTTCTTCATGATTGCACTCCTCTTGTCGGCAACGCCGGATTGCTCCGGCGCCGAGTGCAATCTGGGCAGGCGGTGTCGCAGGTGTTTCGCGTTCGATGCGCGAAATGGTCGCAATGTTTCGCAAGCCGGCCGGGTCCGTTCAGCTTCGGCGAAGCGCCCGGGCTTGCGTCGCGAAGGGTGCGGGCCTAACGCGCGGCCCCATTGCAGCGCCGCCGACAGGAGAGAGACATGCGCGCCTTCATCTTCCCCGGCCAGGGCAGCCAGGCCGTCGGCATGGGCAAGGCCCTTGCCGAAGCCAGCGCCACCGCCCGCGAAGTCTTCCAGGAAGTCGACGAGGCGCTGGGGCAGAATCTGTCCAGGCTGATGGCGGAGGGTCCCGAGGACGAGCTGACCCTGACGGCCAACGCCCAGCCGGCGATCATGGCCAATGCCATCGCGGTGCTGCGCGTGCTCGAGCGGGAAGGCGGCATCCGCCTCGCCGACAAGGCCGACTTCGTCGCCGGCCATTCGCTTGGCGAATATACCGCGCTGTGCGCCGCCGGCGCCTTCGATCTGGCCACCGCCGCGAAGCTGCTGCGGACCCGCGGCGATGCGATGCAGGCGGCGGTGCCCGTCGGCGTCGGTGCGATGGCCGCGATCCTCGGCGCCGACCGCGAGAAGGCGCAGGCCATTGCGGATGCCGCGGCCGAGGGCCAGGTCTGCACCGTCGCCAATGACAATGATCCGTCGCAGGTCGTGATCTCCGGGCATCGCGAGGCGATCGAGCGCGCACTGCCGATCGCCAAGGAGATGGGCGCGAAGCGCGCGCTGCTGCTCCCGGTTTCGGCACCTTTCCATTGCCCGTTGATGCAGCCGGCCGCGGATGCGATGGCCGCGGCGCTGGCGGCAGTCTCGCTCCAGGCGCCGCTGGTGCCGGTCTATGCCAATGTCACCGCCGCGCCGGTGGCCGATCCGGACACGATCCGCGCGCTGCTCGTGGAGCAGGTGACCGGCATGGTCCGCTGGCGCGAATCGGTGCTGGCGATGTTCGCGGCGGGGGTGACCGACTATGTCGAGTTCGGCGGCAAGGTGCTGGGCGGCATGGTCAAGCGCATTGCGCCCGACGCCGCGCCGGTGAGCGTGGTGACGATGGAAGACATCGAAGCGCTGGCGAAGGCGCTTTAGGAATAGGAAGAAGAGATCGGTTCACGCGGAGACGCGGAGGCGCGGAGATAGGGCTTGAGGGATATCGAGCAGATCAGCGGCGACGTGGTCGATGTGGCCCTGCGGCTGCATCGAGAGCTCGGTCCAGGCCTGCTCGAAAGCGTCTACGAGGCCATCCTCGCCAGCAAACTGACGAGGATGGGGTATTCGGTGGCGCGCCAACGGCCGATCGACATCGAATTTGATGATCTTCGGTTCGAAGCTGCCTTTCGTATCGATCTGCTCGTGGACGAACGCCTGCTGGTCGAGATCAAGTCGGTCGAACGGCCGACTGCGGCACATGGGAAGCAGCTTCTCACCTATTTGCGTCTGACCAAACAGCCCGTAGGGCTGCTGATCAACTTCGGCGGCGCAACGCTGAAGGAGGGGCTCAGGCGAGTCGTGAACGACTATGCCCCCTCCGCGTCTCCGTGCCTCCGCGTGAACCAATAACTTCTTTCTTCTGGAGACCCCAATGTTCGACCTAACTGGCATGACTGCCCTCGTCACCGGCGCCTCGGGCGGTATCGGCTCGGCGATCGCCAGGGCGCTGGCCGCACAGGGCGCCCGGCTCGCCGTTTCGGGCAGCAATGCCGAGAAGCTCGAAGCCTTTCGTGCCGGCCTGGGCGGCGACCATATCGCGCTCGCCTGCAACCTTTCCGACAAGGCGCAGGTTGATGCCCTTGTCCCCAAGGCGGTCGAGGCGCTCGGCCAGCTCGACATCCTCGTCAACAATGCCGGCGTCACCCGCGACAATCTCGCGATGCGGATGAAGGACGAGGAGTGGGAACAGGTCATCACGGTGAACCTCGAGGCCGCCTTCCGCCTGATCCGCGCCGCCGCCAAGCCGATGATGAAGGCCCGATTCGGCCGCGTCATCTCGATCACGTCCGTGGTGGGCGCGACCGGAAATCCGGGCCAGGCCAATTATGCCGCGTCCAAGGCCGGCCTGGTCGGCATGTCCAAGGCGCTCGCCCAGGAACTGGCCAGCCGCAACATCACGGTCAATTGCGTCGCCCCGGGCTTCATCCGCTCGGCGATGACCGACGTGCTGCCCGATGCACAGAAGGAAGCGCTGCTCGGCCGCATTCCGGCGGGCAAGCTGGGCGAGGGCGAGGATATCGGCGCCGCGGTCGTCTATCTGGCCAGCAGGGAAGCTGCCTATGTCACTGGCCAGACCTTGCATGTGAACGGCGGTATGGCGATGCTGTGAGCGGGGGCGAGCCCTGGAGTGTGATGTCTATGCGTCTTTTCGGAATCGCCGCCTTGGCCGCGGCCGCCTTCGCAGCCCCGGCCCAGGCCGCGGACCTCGCGACGATCGATTGCGTGATCGGCAAGCTCAAGCCGGCTCTCACCGAGCAGATTGGCAGGGACGTCACCCGCAACATGGGGGAGGGCGCCGGGGTGCGCCCCACCTATGATCCGGCGGTCGGCAGCGGCATCTCGATCGCGGCCAAGGAATGCGCGGACCAGCACAAATGGTCCGAGGCGGCGCTGGAGGCTGCGCGAGTCTACACGCTTGCCAAGCTCGGCCAGCCGATCGCCGAAAAGGCCGTCGTCGCGCAGGGATTCGATCCGAACGAGCTCGAGACCCGGTTCGACGCGCTGCCCGAGGATGTGCGCAATCGCCCGCTCACCACCGAGGAGATGCAGCAGCTGGTGATTGCGTCGGTCACCGACGAAACGAAGCAGACGCGCGCCAACGCGGCGCTGCTCAACAAATATTTCCTCTTCGTCAGCACCGTCCGCTACGCGGCCTGGCAGTTTTCGCAGGCCTGACCGCAACGGCACCGGCGCGCCCCCTCTTGCAACGGCATCATGTGCGATCTAGGTGCGTTCCAACGATATTGAGCCCCTAGCTACAAAGGAAAACAGGGACCATGGCCAACCAGGAAGAGATCACCACCCGCGTGACTGCGCTCGTCGTCGATCACCTCGGTGTCGATGCCGGCGACGTTACGCCGACGGCGAGCTTCATCGATGATCTGGGCGCGGACAGCCTCGACATCGTCGAGCTGGTGATGGCGTTCGAGGAAGAATTCGGCGTCGAGATCCCCGACGATGCGGCTGAGAAGATCAGCACCGTCGGCGACGCGGTCTCCTACATCTCCGAGCATCAGGCGGGCTGATCGCCCCCGGGCGATCGCGCCCTTATGGGCCGAGCGTGAATCAGCGGCTCCCCGTCCCGGGCTCGAATAGAGTTGGGCGGGGAGCCGTTTTGTTTTGGCCATGAAATCAGGTATTTCACCGGCTTTCATGTGCGAATTTCGAGAAGTTTGACGGAGAAAGCGGATGCGCCGTGTAGTTGTCACCGGCCTTGGCCTCGTCACCCCGCTGGGCGCGGATGTCGAGACTGCCTGGAAGAACATCATCGCCGCCAAGTCCGGCGCTGGCACGATCACGCGCTTCGACGCGACCGATTTCCAGAGCAACTATGCCTGCGAAGTGAAGCCGGCGGGCCATGAATATGGCTTCGATCCGAGCCTGCGCGTCGATCACAAGGTGCAGCGCCAGGTCGATCCGTTCATCGTCTACGGCATCGATGCCGCAGGCCAGGCGATCGAGGATGCCGGCCTCACCGACATGTCGGAGGAGCTGCGCTTCCGTGCCGGCTGCTCGATCGGCTCGGGCATTGGCGGCCTGCCGGGCATCGAGAGCGAATCGCTCGTCCTGGCCGAGAAGGGGCCGAAGCGGGTCAGTCCGCATTTCGTCCATGGCCGCCTGATCAACCTGATCTCTGGCCAGGTCTCGATCAAATACGGTCTGATGGGCCCGAACCATGCAGTGGTCACCGCCTGCTCGACCGGCGCGCATTCGATCGGCGACGCCGCGCGGATGATCGCGATGGACGATGCCGACATCATGCTCGCCGGCGGCGCCGAGAGCACGGTCTGCCCGATCGGCATCGCCGGCTTCGGCCAGGCGCGCGCGCTGTCGACCGGCTTCCGCGACGAGCCGTGGCGCGCCAGCCGCCCCTGGGACCAGGACCGCGACGGCTTCGTGATGGGCGAGGGTGCCGGCATCGTCGTGCTCGAGGAATATGAGCATGCCAAGGCGCGCGGCGCGAAGATCTATGCCGAGGTCGTGGGCTATGGCCTGTCGGGCGATGCCTATCACGTGACCGCGCCGCATCCCGAGGGCTCGGGCGCCTTCCGCTCGATGCAGATGGCGATGAGGAAGTCGGGCCTCGACCTTTCCGACATCGATTACATCAATGCGCACGGCACCTCGACGCCGCTGGGCGATGAACTCGAACTGGGGGCCGTCCGCCGGCTCTTCGGCGATGCGATCGGCGGCCTGTCGATGAGCTCGACCAAGTCGGCGATCGGCCATTTGCTGGGCGGTGCCGGCGCAGTGGAGAGTATCTTCTGCATCCTGGCATTGCGCGACCAGATCGTGCCGCCGACGCTCAACCTCGACAATCCGAGCGAGAATTGCGCGGGCGTCGATCTCGTCCCGCACAAGGCCAAGGAGCGCAAGGTGAAGGCGGTGCTGAACAACTCGTTCGGCTTCGGCGGCACCAATGCCAGCCTGGTGATGAAGTCTGTCTGAGGAAGCACCCGCACCAGTGGAAAAGCCCGCCAGGCCGCGCAGGCGGCTTGGCGGCTGTGCCGTGCTGGTCGCGCTCCTGGTGCTGGTCGCGCTCGGTATGGGCGTGCTCCAGCTCTGGGGCGGGGCGGGGCCGGCGAAGCAGAACCTTACCGTGATGATCCCGGACGGGGCGAGCCTGTCGCGCGCCGCCACCGAGCTGGAAAGGGCCGGCGCTATCGGCTCGGCGCGCCAGTTCCTCGTGCTCGCCAAGCTGCTGGGCAGCAGCGATCCGATCAAGGCGGGCGAATATCGCCTGCCGGCGCATCTCAGCCAGTCGGACATCCTCAAGATGATGCAGGGCGGCCGCACGCTCCAGCGCTTCGTCACCATCCCCGAGGGCACGCCGTCGATCCTCGTCTACGAGACGCTAATGAAGGCGCCGCAGCTCACCGGCGAGATCCAGGTACCGGTCGAGGGCACGGTCCTGCCGGACAGCTATGCCTATAATCGCGGCGACACGCGCCAGTCGGTTCTCGATCGCATGCAGAAGGCGATGGCGACCTATCTCGCCAGGGCCTGGGAGGCCCGCAAGCCGGGCATCGCGGTCAGCAGCCCGGCCGACGCGATCAACCTCGCCGCGATCGTCGAGAAGGAAACCGGCAAGCCCGAGGAGCGCCGCACGGTTGCCGCAGTCTATTCCAACCGCTTGCGCCAGAACATGATGCTCCAGGCGGATCCGACCTTCATCTACCCGATCACCAAGGGCAAGCCGCTCGGCCGCCGCCCGCTCCTCTCCGAAGTGCACGCGAAGAACGATTACAACACCTATGAGAAGGTCGGCCTGCCGATCGGCCCGATCACCAATCCTGGCCGCGCGAGCATCGATGCGGTGCTCGATCCGGCGAGTTCGTCGGCGCTCTACTTCGTGGCGGACGGCACGGGTGGCCATGTGTTTGCGGACACGCTCGAACAGCACAATGCGAACGTGCAGAAATGGTATGCGATCCGAAGAGCGCGGGGGGAGATGTAGCCTTTCCCCCTCCACGCCGGGGCAGGGAAGCGCCTCTCACGCAAAGCCTTCACCCGGGCGCAGTCCCAGCTGGCCGTGATGGTGGATCGCGATGCCGTTGAGGAAGCTGTTGGCGATCATCCGGGCGCGCTCATGCACATGCTCGGCGGCATCTCCGCCACCGATCTCCGCGAGCGTCGCCGCGAACAGGTCGAGCCAGCGTGCGAACATCGGCTTGTCGAGCCCCGGGATGGCGAGGTGCAGCGGCATCGGCCGCCCCAGATATTCGCCGCTGCTGAACAGGACGGAGCGCCAGAAGCGCTTCATCTGCGCCAGATGCGGCCCCCAATCGGCGATCCGCCCGGCGAAGATCGGGCCGAGCACCGGATCGGCCTGCACCCGCCCATAGAAGCGCTCGACCAGCTCGGAGACGAAATCTTCGTCGATCCCGATTTCGGCGGCCGCGCGTCGCTTCTCGTCGCGCATCGCGGCGGCATGAGGAGAGGGAGTACCGGTCTTCTGCATGGCGCCTATCTGGGGCCGGCAGCCTCGGATGGAAATGGGGCATTCGGTCCCAGTATGCAGCAGAGGCCTCCGACAGGACGATCGAAGGTCGCGGAACGGTTTCCTTTCTGTTCCGGCATGGTTACATCTCCGCCCATGGCATCTCCCGAGATCGAAGCGCTCACCCAGGCCCTGTCGCGACTTCCGGGGCTCGGCCCCCGTTCGGCGCGGCGCGCGGTGCTTCACTTGCTCAAGAAGCGCGAGACGGCGCTCGATCCGCTGCTTTCGGCGCTGGGGGCGGTGAGCCGCAACCTGGCGACCTGCGGGGTCTGCGGCAATGTCGACACCTCGGACCCCTGCCAGATCTGCGCCGATCCGCGCCGCGACGCGCGTTCGCTCTGCGTGGTCGAGGAAGTGGCGGATCTCTGGGCGCTCGATCGCGCGCGGCTCTTCCCCGGGCGCTTCCACGTCCTTGGTGGCCGCCTCTCGGCGCTGGAGGGCGTGCGGCCCGAGGACCTGCGCATCGACAGGCTGGTTGCCCGTATCGCCGCGGGCGGGATCGACGAAGTCGTCCTCGCGATGAACGCCACGCTCGAGGGCCAGACTACTGCGCACTATATCGCCGAGCGGATCGAGACCTATCCGGTGCGCGTCACCCAGCTGGCGCATGGCCTGCCGGTCGGCGGCGAGCTGGACTATCTCGACGAAGGCACGCTCGCGCAGGCGCTGCGGGCGAGGCGGCCGGTGGCCTAGGATTCCCCTCCCTTGCGGCGAGGGGTGCGAAGACCTAAAATGGCGGGATGGCCATTCTACCCATCGTCGAAGTACCCGATCCGCGCCTGCGCCTCATCTCCGAACCCGTGGCGGAGGTGACTGACGAGCTCCGCGACCTTATCGCGGACATGTTCGACACCATGTACGACGCGCCGGGCATTGGCCTCGCCGCCATCCAGGTGGGTGTGCCGAAGCGCGTGATCGTGATGGATCTGCAGGAGCGCGAGGACGAGGAGGGCAAGCCGATCCGCGAGCCGCGCGTCTTCATCAACCCCGAGATCCTCGATCCGGCCGAGGAGCAGTCGGTCTATACCGAGGGCTGCCTGTCGATCCCCGAGCAGTTCGCCGATGTCGAGCGCCCGGCGCGCTGCCGGGTGAAGTGGCTCGACGAGAAGGGGGCCGCGCATGACGAGGTGTTCGAGGGCCTGCTCGCCACCTGCATCCAGCACGAGATGGATCACCTGCAGGGCATCGTCTTCATCGATCACCTCTCGCGCCTGAAGCGCGACATGATCCTCAAGAAGCTGGCCAAGGCACGCAAGGCCGCCGCCTGAGACCGTCGGGGGCGGCGGCGCACGCCTTCGAAATTCCCCCTGTCCTATATGTGGCGTTCGGTATATGTTCCGCGCGCAGGCACTTGCATGCGCGTCTGCCGTGACTTTTGCGACTTTTCGGGAGGCGAGGCTTGGATCTGCTGGCGGTTCTCATTGCGGTCGCCGCGCTGGCGGTGGGGCTCGGTCTCGGCATGTTCCTTGGTGGGCGCTCGGCGGCGCAGATGCGCGCGGAGCGCGACGCGCGCGCGGCCGAGTTCAAGGCCGCCGCCGCCGATCTCGGCCGCGCCCAGATCGAGCTGGCGAGCCTCAAGGCCGAGACCACTGGGATGGAGAGCCGTTTCGCCGAACTGGCGCACCGCATCCTAGGTGAATCCCAGAAGAATTTTCTCGACCGCGCCGATCAGCGCTTCGCCCAGGCGGGGGAGAGCAATGAGGCGAAGATGAAGGCGCTGCTGGCACCGGTGCAGGAAACGCTCCTGCGCTACCAGCAGGGGCTGAACGAAGTCGAGAAGGAGCGGGTGGGCAGTTATCAGGCGCTGCGCGAGGCGGTGCAGCAGCTTCATGCCGGCCACACCCAGGTGCGCGACGAGACCGCCAAGCTGGTCAATGCGCTGCGCACCAGCCCCAAGGCGCGCGGCCGCTGGGGCGAGCAGAGCCTGCGCAACGTGCTCGAGCAGGCCGGCTTGTCGCAGCATGCCGATTTCCAGACCGAGGTTTCGGTGAACACCGAGGACGGGCGGCTGCGGCCCGACGTGATCGTACGCCTGCCCGGCGGCAAGAAGCTGATCATCGACGCGAAATGCTCGCTGAACGCGTTCCTCGACGCCAGCGACGCGCATGAGGAGGGCGGCCGCGCCGCCCATCTCGCCGCGCATGCCGCCGCGATTCGCCGGCATGCCGAGCAGCTCGGCTCGAAGAACTATTGGGCGCAGTTCGGCGACGCGGCGGACTATGTCATCCTTTACATCCCCGGCGAGCATTTCCTGACCGCGGCGCTGGAGCAGGACGATGCGCTGTGGGAATGGGCGTTCGAGCGCCGCGTGCTGCTCGCCACGCCCACCAATCTCGTTGCGATCGCCCGAACCGTCGCCAGCGTCTGGCGGCAGGAGAAGCTGGCCGAGGAGGCGGCGGAGATCGCCCGGCTGGGTAAGGAGCTGCATTCGCGGCTCGCCACCATGGGCGGCCATGTCGCGCGGATGGGCCGCAATCTCGAACAGGCGACAGGCGCCTATAATGCGATGGTCGGCAGCCTGGAGAGCCAGGTGATGACCCAGGCCAAGCGCTTCGAGGCGCTGGAAGTGTCGAGCGGCACCAAGGAGATCGAACCGCTGCCGATGGTCGAGAGCGCGCCGCGCCCGCTCACCAAGCTGGTGGCGGGCCCGGACACGGCGGAAGCGGCGGAATAGCCCGGGCGATCGCTCAGGGCCGGGCGCGGACCAGGGTCATGGTGCGGCCGCGGGCGCCGGTGAGGACCAGCTTGCCGGCGCGGTTGCCCGACACGGTCAGGCGCTCGCCGAGCAGACCCAGGATGGCCTGCTCCTGCAGGTTCCGGCCGCGATCGAGGCAGGCCATCTTCGTGCTGGCCACGCCGCCGGTGCTGAGCCGGCCGCGAGCGAAATCATAGGTGCCGGTAAAGCGGTTGCAGCTCGCATTGCCCGAGATGCGGCCCCTCTCGAACGCGACGGTCGGGCTGGTGCCGCGCAGCACCGGCCGGCCGTTCAGCGCTTCGATCCGCCAATTGCCGTCGATCACGCTGGCGCCGGCCTGCGCACGCGGTTCGCCGCCACAGCCCTTGAAGCTGCGGCCGTCCACCGTGACGGTCACCGTGTCGGGATAGACGCGGTCGCTCATCCCGTCGCTGCACTGGCGGTGATTGGTGTTCACGTCGATCCGGCGCGTCTGCCAGATCTCGCCGGCAAAGCCGTGGATCACCCGGGGCGTCGGCACGCTGACGGTGGGGCGGCCAGGCGCCTCGAAGCGCATCGTCCGGGCGCCGATGGTCAGGCTCCAGAAGGGCTCGGTGCCCGAAGCGCGATATTCCGTCTGGGCCTGGGCCGCGGCGGGCAGGGCAGTCAGAGCGATCAGGCTGGCGGCGGCGATGGTCGGGATACGCATGCATTCACTCCTCTTTGCCGCGAGCAATGCGCGGACGGGGCTGAACGATCCCTGGCCGTAACGATTATCGCGCGTTCAGCCTCGCTGCTGGCCGAGCACCTCATAGGCCATCACTGCAGTGGCCACGGCGGCGTTCAGGCTGTCGGCCTTGCCGAGCATCGGGATCTTGACGAGCAGGTCGCACGCCTCGGCCATGAAGCCGGGCATGCCCTGCGCTTCGTTGCCGGTGAGCAGAAAGACCGGCGCTTCGTACCGGGGCGCACGATAGTCGTGCTCCGTATCGAGGCTGAGGCCGACCAGCTGGCCGGGCCCCTTGCGCAGCCAGACCAGGAAATCGCCCCAGTTCGCCCGCGCCACCGGCACGGTGAACAGCGCGCCCATGCTGGCGCGCACCGCCTCCACCGAGAAGGGGTCGACGCATTCGTCGATCAGGATCAGCCCGCCCGCGCCCACTGCATCCGCAGTGCGCAGGATGGTGCCCATATTGCCCGGATCGCGCAGCCGTTCGGCGACCAGCCAGATGCCCGCGCGGCTCCGGTCGAGATCGGCAAGCGTCACGGCGAAGTCGGGATAGACGCCCACCACCGCGCCCGGATTGTCCTTGCCTGAAAGCTTGGAGAGAATGTCGGCATTGGTCTCGATTGCCCAGCCGCCCGCGGCTTCGGTGGCGGCGACCAGCGTTCGGACCAGTGCGTGGCCGACCATGTCCTTCGAGAAGAACAGATATTGCGGAACCCGCCCCGCCTCATGCGCTTCGGTGAGGATGCGCAGGCCCTCGGCGAGGAACAGGCCCTCTTCGCGGCGATGCTTCTTGTCGCGCAGGTTGCGGACACGCTTGATCAGCGGGTTGGAAAAGGCAGTTATCTCGCGGGGCATCGGCGATGCCCTAATGCCAATTTCCGCCTGAGGCTATTCCTCGTTGAATCGGGCCTCGACCAGCGCGACCAATGCCTGGACCGCGCCGTCGGCGCCGTCCCCCTCGGCGCTGATGGCGATCGTATCGCCCTTGGCGGCCCCCAGCATCATCAGGTCGAGGATCGAAGTGCCGGAAGCGGTGTTGCCGTCCTTCTCGACGGTAAGTTCGACCGGCTGGGCGGTGGCGAGCGTCACGAAGGCCATGCTGGCACGCGCGTGCAGGCCGCGCTTGTTCTCGATCGTGACCGTACGGATGCAGCGGTTCAAGCGGCGGCCTCTCCCAGCACTTCGGATGCGATGGTGATGTATTTGCGGCCTGCATCGCGCGCCGCGGCCACAGCTTCGGTGACCTTCATCGTCTTGCGCGCGCTGCCCAGGCGAATCAGCATCGGCAAGTTGATCCCGGCGATCACTTCGACGCGGCCCGCTTCCATCAGCGAAATGGCCAGATTCGAGGGCGTGCCGCCGAACAGGTCGCTCAGCACGATCACGCCCCGGCCCGAATCGACGCTCTTGATCGCCGCGGCGATGTCCGCGCGGCGACCTTCCATGTCGTCCTCGGGCCCGATGCAGATCGATGCGACCTGCTCCTGCTTGCCCACTACATGCTCCATCGCGACTACGAACTCCTCCGCGAGTCGTCCGTGCGTCACGAGCACCAAACCGATCATCTCAAACTCCGCCCCCTGCCGTGGTCACCGGGGCCCCCTCCAGCGAGTCCTGCGGCGCGGTCTTCGTATCACGATGTGCCACCGTGGGGGAAAAACCCGCGCCGCGCAACCGCGCGGCCATCCGTTCGGCGACATGCACCGAGCGGTGGCGGCCGCCGGTGCATCCGAACGCTATCGTAACATATGCCTTTCCCTCGGCCTGGTAGCGCGGGAGCAGCAAAAGCAGCAGCGACTCGATCTGCGCCATCGCGGCCGGATAGGCCGGGTCGGCTGCGATATAGGCGGCGACCTCGGGATCCTTGCCCGTGCCGGGGCGCAATTCGGGATCCCAGTGCGGATTGCGCAGGAAGCGCATGTCGAACACCAGGTCGGCGTCGCGCGGGAGCCCGCGGGCAAAACCGAACGAGACGACCGAGATCACCGTGTCGCCCTGGCCGGCGCCCGAGAAAGTGGTGCGGATCTGCTGGGCGAGTTCGTTGGCGCTGAGATCGGTGGTGTCGATCAGCCGGTTCGCCCAGCTTCGCAGCGGCGTGAGCAGTTCGCGCTCGTGCGCGATGCCGTCCTGCGCCGGGCGATCCTGGGCCATCGGATGGCGTCGGCGCGTCTCCGAATAGCGCCGTTCCAGTTCGGCGCCCGAGCATTCGAGGAACAGCGTGCCGACGTCATGGCCATGGTCCTCGCGCAGCTTCTTGATTCGGCGAACGATGTTCTCCGGATCGAAGCCGCGCGTCTGGGTGCCGATGCCGATGGCCAGCGGCCGATCGTCGTCGGCATCGCCCGGCGCGGTGTCGAGCAGGCGGTTGAGCAGCAGCAGGGGCAGGTTGTCGACGGTCTCCCAGCCCAGATCCTCGAGCGTGCGCAATACGGTCGACTTGCCGGCGCCGGACATGCCGGTGACGAGCAGGATCTGCTTCGGGCGCTTGCTCGTCACGCCAATGCCTTCAGCGCATATTCGATCTTGATCGGCGCGGCCGGCTCGTTGGGTGCGAGCGCGATCACCGGCACGTCCACCCCGGCGATGCGCTGGGTGCGCCGGTCCTCGGGCAGGCGCGGCGCGGTGTCGAGCACCACGGCGATCAGCGCCACGGGCGCTTCGGCAAGGCTGGGCAACTCCACCGATCCGATGCCGCGGATGTCGACACGGCCGGCATTGCCCGTGGGCGCAGTGCCGCGCAATTCGATGCCCCGGCGCACGCAGACGGTGCGCGTGTCGGCCACCAGGACGGCGCCGCGATCCAGCAGGCGGAGCAGCAGGTCGGTGCGCTGCGCGTCGTCGCGCGCCTCGATCAGCACGCCGCGGCCGTCGATCGCCACGCAGGCGCCCAGAATCGCTTCCGAGGACAGCTCTGCCATCAATTGCGTCCCGTCAGTGGCAATTGCACCACGAATCGCGCCCCGCTCAATCGATCCTCCCGCGATTCGACTGAAATGCTCCCCTGATGGCCCTCGACGATCGTGCGGGCGATGGCAAGCCCCAGGCCGGAATGCTGGCCGAATGCCTCGTCCTGGGGACGCACCGAATGGAAGCGGCGGAAGATGTTCTCGCGAGCCTCGTCGGGTACGCCTGGACCCTCATCCTCTACCCGGACGGTCAGATAATCCTCGTCGCTGGATGCCGAGATCGCGATCAGGCTCTTGGGCGGCGAGAAGGAGATGGCATTCTCGATCAGGTTCTCGAACACGCGCTCCAGCCGCGCACCTTCGCCAAGCACGATGAGTTCGACGTTCGGCCCGCGATCGAAGGCGATGCGGATGCCATCGGGGATGCCGCGGGCCTCGCGCTGATCGAGCAGGGCCTGGATCATCGTCCCGATATCGACGGGCTCGAACGTGGCGCGGCTGAGCTGGGCATCGAGCCGCGAGGCCTCGGAGATGTCGGTGATCAGCCTGTCGAGGCGCAGCACGTCGTCGCGCACGATTTCGAGCAGCTGGTCGCGATGCTCCTTCTTCCGCACCGCCGCCATGCCGTCCACTGCGGAGCGCAGCGAGGCGAGGGGATTCTTGAGCTCGTGCGTGACGTCCGCCGCAAAGGCCTCGGTCGCGTCGATCCGGGCGCGCAGCGCCTGGGTCATGTCGGACAGCGCGCGGGCGAGCAGGCCGATCTCGTCGCTGCGATCGGGCAGGCGGGGCACCACCACTTCGCGCGCGCGCCCCAGCCGCACCCGGATCGCGGCGCGCGCGAGCAAGCGCAGCGGCCGCACGATCGTGCGCGCCAGGAACAGCGAGAGCAGGATCGAGAAGACCGAGACGAACAGCAGGACCATGCCCAGGCGGAAACGCTCGGCCCGCACGGTCTGGGTGATGTCGCGCGCATTCACCGTGGTCATCACCACGCCCAGTTCGGTGATCGGCGCGGCGGCGGTGATCACCGGCGTGCGATCGGGCGCGCGCCAGACCGTCGCAGGCGTGCCATGCGCGGAGAGGGCGGTGCGCACGTCCGGCCAGTCGAGCCCCTGGTCCGTCGGGCGCTCGCGGTAGAGCGGCGCGCGGTCGGCTCCCGCCACCGTGTCGATCACGGCATCGAGGAAGCGTGCTGCCTCCAGTCCCCAGGGATCCTTGTCCGGATCGCGCAGCACCACGTTGCGCAGGCCCAGTGCCTTGCTGTCCGAGAGCAGTTTCCCCTTCTCGTTGAACAGGCGGATGCGTGTGCCGGTGTCGCGCGCCAGGCTGAGCACCAGCAGGTCGCGGCGTTTCGCGTCCTTGGCGGAGGCGAGGGCCTGGGCGATCAGCCGCACTTCGCGGCCCGCCTGCTCCACCCGGCTGTCCACGATCCGGCTGCGATAGGAATCGAGATAGGAGAAGCCGCCGCCCAGCAGCGCCAGCGCGAAGATGTTCACCGCGAGGATGCGCGGCGTCAGGCTGACCCGGTTGGACCATTTGAGCGCGAGGTCGCGCTCGTCCCTATTCGTCCGAGAACCGGTAGCCCGCGCCATACAATGTCTCGATGGCGTCGAACTGCGAGTCGACCTGCCGGAATTTGCGGCGCACGCGCTTGATGTGGCTGTCGATGGTGCGGTCATCGACATAGATGTCGTCCTGATAGGCGGCATCCATCAGCTGGTTGCGGGTCTTCACGATGCCCGGGCGCTGCGCCAGCGTCTCGAGAATCAGGAACTCGGTGACGGTAAGCGTCACGTTGGTGCCGTTCCAGGTCACCCGGTGGCGTGCCGGATCCATGGTCAGCCGTCCCCGTTCCAGCGCCTCGGCAGTCACTTCCTCGCCGCCCTCTGCGCTCGGCTGGGCAGCTTCGGTCCGGCGCAGGATCGCGCGGATGCGGGCGATCAGCAGCCGCTGGCTGAACGGCTTGGCGATATAGTCGTCCGCGCCCATCGCCAGGCCCAGCGCCTCGTCCAGCTCGTCGTCCTTGCTGGTGAGGAAGATCACCGGGATCGTGCTCTTCTCGCGCAGCCGCCGGAGCAGCTCGAGCCCGTCCATCTTCGGCATCTTGATATCGAGCACCGCCAGGTCGGGCGGGTTGTCGATCAGGGCCTTCAAGGCGCTCTCGCCGTCGGAATAGACGCGCGTCAGAAAACCCTCGGTCTGCAAGGCGATCGAGACGGAGGTGAGGATGTTGCGGTCGTCATCGACCAGCGCGATCGTTGCGGTCATGCGTGTGCGGCACTCGGATCCATTGAATCCGTGGCGTAACCGAAAGTTCTTTGCCGCTCAATCGGCTGACAACGTTTACTCGGGTTGACCCCCGTCCGGCTGAGGTCCAAGGGCGCGCAATATTATTGCACCGGAGGGCGACAATCCGGGCAAGCACTTGGAGACGGAGGCTAATTTGACCGAGCGCACGCCGCGCCATGGTCTCGATGCCATGGGCATCGGGACGGGTGCCGATATTATCTGGAACCTCGAGACCGCCCCGCTCGTGGAGCACGCGGTGCGCCGCGGCGAGGGCAAGCTGGCGAAGGACGGCCCGCTGGTCGCCACCACCGGCAAGCACACCGGCCGTTCGGCCAAGGACAAGTTCATCGTCCGCGACGCGACCACCGAAGACAATGTCTGGTGGGGCAATGTCAACAAGGGCATGTCCCCCGAGCATTTCGCCGCGCTGAAGGCCGATTTCCTCGCAGAGCTGGCGGGACGCGACACGCTGTTCGTGCAGGATCTGTACGGCGGCTCGCAGCCCGAGCACCGCGTCAACGTGCGCGTGATCAACGAGCTGGCCTGGCACAATCTCTTCATCCGCACGATGCTGGTCCGGCCCCAGGCGAGCGAACTCGGCGGCTTCGTGCCCGAATACACGATCATCGACTTGCCGAGCTTCCGCGCCGATCCGGAGCGCCATGGCTGCCGCAGCGAGACGGTGATCGCGGTCAACTTCACCGAGAAGCTGATCCTGATCGGCGGCACCGCCTATGCCGGCGAGATGAAGAAGAGCGTCTTCGGGCTGCTCAACTATCTGCTGCCCGTCGACGGCATCATGCCGATGCACTGCTCGGCGAACATCGGCGCGAACGGCGATACTGCGGTCTTCTTCGGCCTGTCGGGCACCGGCAAGACCACGCTCTCCGCCGATGCCAGCCGCACGCTGATCGGCGACGACGAGCATGGCTGGTCGGATACCGCGGTCTTCAATTTCGAAGGCGGCTGCTACGCCAAGATGATCAACCTCTCGGCCGAGGCCGAGCCGGAGATCTTCGCGACGACCAGGCGCTTCGGCACGGTGCTCGAGAATGTGGTGATGGACGAGGAGTCGCGCGAACTCGACCTCGCGGACAACAGCCTGGCGGAGAACAGCCGCGGCGCTTATCCGATCGACTTCATCCCGAACACTTCCGAGAAGAATCTAGGCCCGGTGCCGCGCAACATCATCTTCCTGACGGCGGATGCGTTCGGCGTGATGCCGCCGATCGCGAAGCTGACGCCCGATCAGGCCATGTATCACTTCCTCTCGGGCTACACCGCCAAGGTGGCCGGCACCGAGATCGGCGTGACCGAGCCGGAGGCGACCTTCTCCACCTGCTTCGGCGCCGCCTTCATGCCGCGGCACCCGGCGGTCTACGGCAATCTGCTCAAGGAGCGGATCGCCAGGGGCGGCGTGGATTGCTGGCTGGTCAACACCGGCTGGAGCGGCGGCCGCGCCACCGATCCCGGCATCAAGCGCATGCCGATCCGAGTGACGCGCGCGCTGCTCAACGCCGCGCTCGACGGCAGCCTGGCGCAGGCCGAGTTCCGCAAGGACCCCAATTTCGGCTTCATGGTGCCCATCGCGGTGCCGGGCGTGGACGGCGCGATCCTCGATCCGCGCGCGACCTGGGCGAACAAGGCGGATTACGACGCCACCGCCGGCAGGCTGGTCGACCAGTTCGTCGAGAATTTCGCACAGTTCGCAGACCATGTCGACGCGGGTGTGCGCGAGGCGGCGCCCAGGGTTACCGCCTGATCTGTCCCGCTTTCCCCGGCGGGAGGCCAGGGGAAGTTGTGGGCGCCGGCGCCAAGCTGTGCTAAGCGTGCTCCCGTTCCGATCACTCGTAACGGGAGCAACAGCATGAGCATTCTCGACGGCATTCTCGGCCAGGTTTCGCAGAACGTGGACGTGGCCAATCTCGCCTCCAAGGTCGGGCTCTCGCCCGAGCATGTCGAGCAGGCCGTGCAGGCGCTCGCCAAGTTCCATCCGATGGACACCGATACCGCCGAGGGCGCCGCCTCGGAGACCGGCCTGCCGGTGGAGAAGCTCCAGGAGATCATCGGCCATATTGGCGGCGAAGGGTCGCTCGGCCGCTTCTCGCAGCTGATGCAGGAAGGCGGCCAGGGCGTGCTCGGCCAGCTGGGCGGTCTCGCCTCCGGCCTGTTCGGCTCGAAGAGCTGAGATTCGCGCGAGGCTCGCCCGGCGGGTGGCCGGGCGAGCCTCGCGTTTCAGCGGATCGCCGGCAGGATATGGTCCGGCAAGTACTTCTCCTGGGGCACGTACGTCACCTTGTCCCCGTAATTTCCGCCGAAGATCGCCACGACGAGGTCGAGCTTCGGCACTACCATCACCACCTGGCCGCCATTGCCCGCCGCAAAGAAGGCCGGCAGCTTCCCGCCCTGCCAGGGAAAGTCGATCCCCCACCAGAGATAGCCATAATGGAGTCCGCGCAACTCGCCGCGCGGCGCGGTGGAGCGCTGCACCCAGTCGGTGCTCAGGATGCGCTTGCCTTGCCAGGTGCCGCCGTTCAGCATCAACTGGCCGAGCTTCATGAAGTCGCGCGGCCGGAATTGTGCGCCGCCGCCCATGTACGGCTCGCCGGTCGGTTGCAGATTGAGGGCATAGGGTCCGAATTGCATCGGCCGGGCGATCAGCCGGTCGAAACTGTTCTCCAGCGGTTCGCCCGTCACGCGCGACAGCACGCCGCCGGCCAGGTTGGGATTGGTGCTGCAATAGACGCGGTTCCCGCCCGGGGCCGCGGCCATCGGCAGGTCGAGCGCATAGCGATACCAGTTCGGCTGGGCCTCCTGGTCCTGCATCACGTCCTCGTTGCCCGGCGCCTTAGGATCGCGGTCGTCGCAATGGAAGCCCGAGGCCATGTCGAGCAGATTGCCCAGCGTCATCGCTCGCTTGCGTGGATCGAGATCGGCAGGAAGCGTCTTCTCCATCGTCGCATAGACCGGGGTTTCCGGCCCGATCCGCGTGCCCTGCTGCATTGCCGCGCCGACCAGCACCGAGGTGAGGCTCTTCGCAGCCGAGCGCGTGTCGTGCAGGGCGTCGCCGTCCGTGCCGTGGAGATACTCCTCCAGCACCAGCTTCCCGTGCCGGGCGATCAGCACGGCATGGATATCCTGGGCGTGGACCGAGTCGATCGGCTGGTCGATCAGCATCTGGACGAAGCGCTCGATCACCGCGCGGTCGATGTTCTCGGCCGCCAGCGTGGAGACGGGCCAGCCATCGTTCTTCGGCAGCGGCGGGCGATAGGCATAGAGAGCCGAGAGGCCGGGACGCGGATAGAAATCGCTCAGCGCTCCGGCCGGCTCGAAATCATAGCTGTTGCCGCGTCCCGGAATGGCGATCGAGAGCAGGCGGTTGCCGGCGTCGAAGCTGCCGGCGGCGATCTCGACTTCCTCCGCCGCGCCGCCGGGCTTGCCGAGCAAGCGGACATGGCCGTCCTTCAGCTCGATATGCCTGAGGTCGACATTGCGGCCGATGTTCCGGTCGGGATTGCGCAGGAACACGCCCAGCCGGCCGTCGGCTTCCCGATCCACCTTCAGATAGAGCGTGAAGCTCTCGTCGAGCGGCCGCACCTCGCCGCGCCATAGCGAGGGGCCGGCGGGGCTCAGCACCACCGGTGTCGTATAGCGCATGCCGCCGGTGACGCTTCGGGGCTGGACCCAATGACCGCGGATGCGATCGCCCTCGATCCGCCCGCGAAAGCTGCCGAGGTCGCCCGCCAGGACGAAGCGCAGCGTGTCGCCCGCCTGCTCCACCGCCGCTTCGCGTCCGGCGATCTCGGCGCGCCAGCCGGTGCCGTCGCGCACCAGGGTGAGCGTGCCGCGCACGTCCGGACCGAAGCGCTTCTTGGCTGCCCAGAGCCCGACGAGCGCCTGACCGGCGTCCTGCGCGGCGAGGGGCAGGGGAAACATCATCGTGCAGGCGAGGAGGGAGGGGAGCAGAGCTTTGTGCATCGAACCGCTTTCATCTGTTGCGCCGGCCGCTCTGCGTTGCGGAAGCGTCTGCGTCTTGTATCCGCGCAACCTCTCGGCGCCAGCGGGCGGGCGTCGCGCGAAAGGCGTCGCGAAACGCGTGGTTGAGATGCGCCTGATCGACGAAGCCCGTCGCACAGGCGATGTCCGCAAGCGAAGCTGTCGTCCCGCCCAGCATCGCGGCCGCGCGCTCGAGTCGCCGCCCGCGCAGATGCTCGCCCGGCGTGCAATGGAGGTAGCGGCGAAAGACGCGGGCAAGGTGCACCGGATGCACGCCCGCTTCGCCGGCGAGGTTCGCGACGCTCAGTTCGGGGTCGTCGGCGGTGAAGGTCATCTCGAACACCCGGCGCAGCCAGGCCGGCGGCCTCGCGGCTTTCCGCGCTTCGTCGGAAGAGAGCGGCTGGACGCTGGCGATCAGCTGATGGGCGCGCCCGTCAAAGGCGAGCGGGGAAGGCGCAGGGCGGTCGAACTGCGCGGCGACGGCGTGCGCGGTCCAGATCGCATAGGGATCGAGCACCCGCACCGCAGGGCCCTCGCCGCGCTCATAGCCGCCGGAGATGGCGAGGAAGCTGCCCCGGCCTTCGTGGAACCGGTCGCGATGGGTGGTGCCGGGTGGGTTGAACACCAGCAGCGGCGTGCGCGAGACCGGCGGCGCATGTTTCGCCGAAGATTTGTACCCGCCCGAGAGGACGAGCACGAAATGTGCCTCGTCATGTGTGTGGGTCTCGACTTCGTGCTCGGGCGCGGTGGCGGCGAGGCGGTGATAGGTGAAGCCGCCGATCGCGCGATAGGCGGGACCGTCGCCCCAGAATTCATGCCGTGCCCGTCGCAACGTCATCGTTCGCGACTCCCTGGTTGCCCCGAGCCATATTGCTTCGGCGACACGCTTCGATCGACTGCCAGCGCGATCCCCGCGCCTGCGGCATAGGCGAGGAAATCGAGCCACTCGAAACTCCCGCCGAGCACCACTTCGATGATCCGGTGGCCGCGCAATCCGAGCAGGTCGATCAGATGGATCGCCTGGCCCGTCTCGATCAGCGCGCCGATCCCGAAGGCCAGTATGGCGGCGGGCAGGGGCCGGATCGGCAGCACCGCGCGCAGTCCGCAATGAACCAGGATCACTGCCAGCACGTCGCCCAGATAGGGCCGCACGAAACGGTCGCGAACATGGAGTGCGATCACCACCTCCACCGCGAACAGCAGCAGCACGACGATCGCATGGCCTGGGCGCCAGACCATCAGCCGCCGCGGCGCATCACGCCTTGCGCTCCGCGATGTGCCGATCGATCACATGCCCCAGCACGGTCATCGGCACGTTGCCGCCCAGCACCACGGCATCGTTGAACGCGCGGAAGTCGTAGCGCTCGCCCAGCGCTGCCCTGGCACGGTCGCGCAGGCGGTTGATCTCGCTATGCCCCACCTTGTAGCCGCACGCCTGGCCCGGCCAGGAGCAATAGCGGTCGACCTCGCCCGAGACTTCCTCCACCGAGGAGCCGTTGGCGGTGACGAACCAGTCGATCGCCTGTTGCCGCGTCCAGCGCTTGGCGTGGAGGCCGGTATCGACCACCAGCCGGCAGGCGCGAAAGCCGAGCGACTGGAGATAGCCGAGCTTCTCGGCCGGGTTTTCCGCATAGACGCCCAGTTCGTCGGCCAGCTGCTCGGCATAGAGCGCCCAGCCTTCCGAATAGGCGTTGAAGGCCAGGATCGAGCGGATCAGCGGCATCCGGTTGGCATATTCGCCTTGCCAGACATGGCCCGGGATCGCCTCGTGATAGGCAAGGTCGGGCAGGCTGAAGCGCGTGTGCAGGCTGGTGGTGCGCAGGTTGATCCAGAACTTGCCCGGGATCGTGCCGTCGATCGATCCCGCGCCGCCATAGGCGCCGGGCGCGCCGGGCTCTTCCTCGGGCGGCAGCCGCTTCACCTCGACATTGCCCTTCACCAGCGTGTGGAAGGCCTGGGGCATGCGGCTGCGGATGTCGGCGATGCGCTCGTTGAGGAATTTGAGGATCTCGGCACGGCCGGGATCGCCCTCGGGGAAGGCGAAGCGCGGATCCCTGGCCAGCGCCTCCATCCGCGCGCCGACCGCGCCCTGCGCATAGCCTTGCTTCTTCAGGATCGCGTCCATCTCGGACTGGATCCTTGCCAGCTGGTCGAGGCCCATCTGATGGACCTCGTCCGGCGTCATCGTCGTCGTGGTGCCGGCGCTCAGCGCCCAGGCATAATAGGCGTCCCCGTCCTTGAACTTCCAAACGCCGGCGTCGCTGGTCGCGCGGGCGCGGTGCTTCTCGAGCTCGGCGATCTGCCGGTCGAGCGCGGGCGTCAGGCGGTCCTTGGCAAGCAGCCAGGCGCGCTCGCCGAAATCGCCGTCCATGCCCGCAGTGCGATTGGCGACCGAGGTGACGATGCCCCAGCCGGCGGGATTGCCGCTGCGGGCCAGTCTGATCTGCTTCAGGCACTTGTCGAGCAGGAAGTCGGGGGCGATCACGCCCCGGGCCGCGGCGCGCTTCAGCCGCTCGGTTTCGCCGTCGACCTGTTCGGCATAGCTTTCCAGCCGGTCGAGATAGGCCTCGCCATCCTCGGGCGTCGCGATCTGGTGGTCGCTGTCGAGCATGCGCGGCACGTCGAGGAACGCGCCGACATTCTGCACCACCACATAGGGCGAGTTGCGCCAGCTGCCGGTGGCGACATCGCCATAGCCGAAGGCGAAGCCCTTGAGCGCGTTCGAGAAGCTCGCCTGGATCACGTCGACATGGGTGCGCATCGCCGGGCTCAGCGCGTTGAGGTCGAGCTTCGCCAGATCGGCCAGTGCCTTGCGCAGGTTCGCCGCGATCCGCGCCTGACCCTTGAGCGAGCGGTCGGCAAGCTGGTGCTTCAGGTTCGCGCGCTTGTCCTTGTCGATCCCGAGCGTCGTCGCCGTCTCGGGATAGTCGCGCAGCATTTGCTCGGCGATCCGGTCGATCAGCGCCTGGGCAGGCGCGTCATTGTCGGCCAGCAGTGCGCGGGCTCCGGCGGGCGTGCCGGCGATCGCGAGCGTCGAGCCCGCGCCGAGCAGCAACTGGCGGCGAGTGGTGTTCATTCGGAATTCCTCGAAACGAAAGTCTTCAGGCCGGCTCGACATCGAGCGAGCCGCTCCGCGCCCCGGTGATGCGGACATGCGCGCCGACGGGAGCGTCGGGGCCGTTGGCCAGCCATTCGCCGTCACCCACCTTCACGCGCCCCCGGCCGGCGACGATCGGCTCGACCACGGTGACCACCTGGCCGATCAGCCGCGCGACGCGGTCGTTGAGCAGGGGATCCTCGCTCGGCACCGGATTGGCGCGATACCAGCGCCTCCCCACCGCCACCGCCGCGGCCGATGCTCCCGCGAACAGGAACACCTCGAACACCAGGTCGAACGCCGGCACCAGCAGCGTGACGATCCCGGTCACCGCCGCGCCGGCGGCGATGAAGACGAGGAAGATGCCCGGGGCGAGCAGCTCGGCGATCGCGAGCAGTGCGGCCAGGATCAGCCAGGCCAGGCCCGGCACGGCGAGCAGTTGATCGAAGTTCATCTCAACTCTCCTGAGGTCCGAAAGGCCGGGGACGCGATGGCGCCGGCGGCGCGGGCGGGCGCGGCGTGTCGCCATTGCCGCCGCCCAGCGCTTCCTTGGCCAGTTCGCCGATGCCGCCCAGCGTGCCGATCAGCTGCGTCGCCTCGACCGGGAACAGGATGGTCTTGGCATTGGGCGAAGTGGCGAACTTGCCGACCGCCTCCACATATTTCTGCGCAATGAAATAGTTGAGCGACTGGCTCGATCCCGCCTCGATCGCATCGGAGACCAGCTGGGTCGCCTTGGCTTCGGCTTCCGCCGAGCGCTCGCGTGCCTCGGCGTCGCGGAACGCAGCCTCGCGGCGGCCCTCGGCCTCGAGGATCTTCGACTGTTTCTGGCCCTCGGCGCGCAGGATCTCGGAGGCGCGGGTGCCTTCGGCCTCCAGGATGTTGGCGCGCTTCTCGCGCTCGGCCTTCATCTGCCGGCCCATCGCGTTGACGATGTCGGCGGGCGGGCGGATGTCCTTGATCTCGACGCGCGTGATCTTCACGCCCCAGGGCGTCGTCGCATGATCCACCACCGAGAGCAGTCGCGCATTGATCTCGTCGCGCTTCGACAGCGTCTCGTCGAGGTCCATCGAGCCCATCACGGTGCGAAGGTTGGTGGTGGTGAGCTGGAGGAGCGCGATATAGAGGTCGCTCACTTCATAGGCCGCCTTGGCCGCGTCGAGGACCTGGAAGAAGACCACGCCGTCGGTGGAAATCATCGCATTGTCCTTGGTGATGATCTCCTGGCCGGGGATGTCGATCACCTGCTCCATCATGTTCACGCGCCGGCCGACCCGGTAGAAGAAGGCCGGATAGAAGTTGAAGCCAGGCGTCGCGACCGTGGTGAAGCGGCCGAAATGCTCGATCGTGTATTGATAGCCCTGGCGGACGATCGTGACGCTGGAGAAGAGATAGAGCACGACCACCGCGGCCACTGCGCCCAGGAAGACATTGAGTACGAGCATTCCGACTCCCCCAAAAAGATTGTGGCCCTCGCCAATCCACGCCTTGCTAGCATAGAGAAGGGCCATGATCACAGCCCGTCTCGCACCGCGCACCGCTCTGTTTCTTCCGGCTTCCAATTCCCGTGCGATCGAGAAGGCTCGGGAACTTTCGGCGGATCTGGTGATCCTCGACCTGGAAGACGCAGTGAAGGACGCGGACAAGGCAGCAGCGCGCCTCGCCGCGGTGGCGGCGATGGCTCCGGGGTTCGGTCCGCGGCTGGCCGCGATCCGCCTGAACGGAATCGAATCGGGCGAGCATCCGGAGGACGTGGTCGCCATCGCTTCCTCCGCCGCCGATCTCGCAGTGCTTCCCAAGGCCGAGCGAGCCGCCGATGTCGCGCAGCTGGTGCGGGCGCTGGGCAAGCCGCTGCTGGCGATGATCGAGACTCCCCGCGGCGTTCTCGCAGCGGCCGAGATCGCGGCGGTGCCGGGCGTGGCGGGCCTGATCGCCGGCACCAACGACCTGGCCGCGTCGCTCCGCCTGCCGCCGTCGAGCGGCCGCGGGCAGATGTCGGTCGCGTTGCAGACGATCGTCCTCGCTGCCCGTGCCGGCGGAATATGGGCACTGGACGGTGTGTTCAACCGGCTCGACGATGCCGAGGGCCTGGCGGCGGAGTGTCGCGAGGGCAGGGCGCTGGGCTTCGACGGCAAGTCGCTGATCCATCCCGGCCAGCTCGCCGTCGCCGCCCGGGCCTTTGGTCCGAGCGAGGCAGAAATCGCCGATGCCCGTGCGCTGATCGCCGCCGCGACCGGCGGTGCGGAACGGTATGAAGGGCGGATGATCGAGGCGATGCATGTCGACCAGGCCCGTGCCCTGCTCGAGCGCGCCGATCGGACCACTACGGAACATTTCGGAGCCTGAGGGCGACCGGCCGGGCCCGGCTGCGTCTATGATGACCATATGCCCGGCCTGCCCATATTGCACCGTGACCTGCTCGTCGCGCTCGACGAGATCGAGGCGCTCCTCGCGCAGCCCGCGCTCGACCGGCTGCGGCTGTCGCGGGTTCGCCTCTACATCTCCAAGGTCAATGGGGAGCGCCGCAATACGGTCGACGCGCTGTGCCAGGTGCGCGAGCGGGAGGCGGGCGGCGTCATCGCCCAGCAGTTCGCGGCATTGCGCCAGTCGAACATCGAGACGGGCATCGAATATACGATGCACGTCGGCGCCTGGAGCCTGCACGAGATCGCGGAGGACTGGCCTGGCTATTGCCGTGCCTCGACTGCGCTCGTCCGCAGCATCCGCCAGCAGATCGCGATCGAGCAGGCGCTGCTGTGCATGACGCCGGAAGATGCCGACCCCCTAGCGCTTTCCGACCCTCGCGGTTACATGGGCCGCCAACTTCCGAATCAGGACATTGGCGCACCCCATGGACATCCCCCTCGGCCTCACCTTCGATGACGTTCTCCTCTATCCGGGAGAATCCGAAGTCCTGCCGAGCATGGCCGATACCCGCACGCGGGTGACCCGCGGCCTTTCGCTCAACATTCCGATCCTCTCCTCGGCGATGGACACCGTCACCGAGGCGGACATGGCGATCGTGATGGCCCAGCTGGGCGGCATCGGCGTGCTCCATCGCAATCTCGACATCGACGAGCAGGTCGAGGCGGTGCGCGCGGTGAAGCGCTTCGAGAGCGGCATGGTCGTCAACCCGATCACCATGGCGCCCACCGGCACGCTGGCCGAGGCCCGTGCACTGATGGTCCAGCACAAGATCAGCGGCATTCCAATCGTCGAGGCGAGCGGCAGGCTGGCCGGTATCCTGACCAATCGCGACGTCCGCTTCGCCGAGCGGGCGGACCAGCCCGTCTCCGAGCTGATGACGCACGAGAACCTCGCCACCGTCCGTGCCGGCGTCGCGCAGGAAGAGGCGCGACGCCTGCTCCACCAGCGCCGGATCGAGAAGCTGCTGGTGGTGGACGACGCCTATCGCTGCGTCGGACTGATCACGGTGAAGGATATCGAGAAGGCGGTGAACTATCCCGCGGCGACCAAGGACGCCGCCGGCCGCCTCTGCGTTGCCGCTGCCTCCACCGTGGGCGACAAGGGCTTCGCGCGGACCGAGGCGCTGGTCGATGCCGAGGTCGACCTGATCGTGATCGATACCGCGCACGGCCACAACAAGGACGTCTCGCGCGCCGTGGAGCGAGTGAAGAAGCTCTCCAACCGCGTCCAGGTTATCGCCGGCAACATTGCCACCGCGGAAGCGGCCAAGGCGCTGATCGACGCGGGCGCGGACGGCGTGAAGGTCGGCATCGGGCCGGGCTCGATCTGCACCACCCGCGTCGTCGCCGGGGTCGGCGTGCCGCAGCTCACCGCGGTGATGGATGCCGCCAACGAAGCTGCGAAGCACGACGTGCCGGTGGTCGCCGATGGCGGCATCCGCACCTCGGGCGACGTCGCCAAGGCGATCGCCGCCGGCGCTTCGACCGCGATGATCGGCTCGCTGCTGGCGGGCACCGAGGAAGCGCCGGGCGAGACCTTCCTCTACCAGGGCCGCGCCTATAAATCCTATCGCGGCATGGGCTCGGTCGGCGCGATGGCGCGCGGCTCGGCCGATCGCTATTTCCAGCAGGACGTGAAGGACCAGCTCAAGCTGGTGCCGGAAGGCATCGAGGGCCAGGTGCCCTATAAGGGCCCGGCGCGCGACGTGATCCACCAGCTGGTCGGCGGCGTGAAGGCGTCGATGGGCTATGTCGGCGCCGGCACGATCCCCGAATTCCAGAAGAAGGCCCGCTTCGTGCGGATCACCAACGCCGGCCTGCGCGAGAGCCATGTGCACGACGTGACGATCACGCGGGAAGCGCCGAACTACCCGACGCGGTGAGGCAAGGGAGGGCGGCGCCTTCCCGTCACGCCTTGCGATAGGCGTACATGCTGGTCTCGTACGGAAAGGCTACCGCGCCGTCGCCGGTCAGCTCGGGCGTCCGGGCGATCAGTGCCCGCACCTGGCGTTCGACCTGGGCGCGCCGATCCGCTGGAAGGCCGGCGATGAAGCTAACCGAGAGCGTGCGCTTCACCACTACCTGTTCCGCGGTGCCGACATGGCTGTTGCGGATATGGCGCTCATCGACGAAATCGAAGCCCGGCGCCGGGAAGGCCTTGCGCCATGCTCCGGTGCGGTAGCGCGGGGTATCGCCCTCGTAGCGATTGGTGATTGCCGAGAGTGCCGCGACCCATGGCACGTCCTCGTCGCGACCGTTCCAGATCAGACCGAGCATGCCGCCCGGAACCAGCACCCGGCGCATCTCCGCCAGGGCCGCCGGCGTCGCGAACCAGTGAAAGGCCTGGGCGCAGACCACCGATTCGACCGAGGCGTCGGGCAGGGGGATCGCATCGGCAGATCCCTCCAGGGCCACGACTTCCGGAAAGGCGCGGACCAGTTCCTGCCGCATCTCCGCAATCGGCTCGACCGCGATGATGCTCCCGCCGCATTGCTCGAGCGTGGGCATGAACTTGCCGGTGCCGGCGCCGACTTCGAGGACCTGGCGCCCCGCGCCGACGCCGAGCACCTCGCGGAGCCACAAGAGGGTTTCGGGCGGATAGCCCGGCCGGCCGGCGACATAGTCGCGGGCTCCCATGCGATATCCCTTCGATTTCTCGTGAACCTGCATCGCCGTTCAACTCCGCCGCTTCGCCGGCCAACGCACGGGCTGGCCTCTCGGCCTCGCACCGGTCAAGGGGAAGACCGGCACGAGGCCGGGGGTCACTTTGCCGCGGCGAGCGCAACCGCGTCCGGCCCGGCGGGGAAGTGGAGCCGTCCAGCCTCGTCGTGCACTGCGTTCCACACCGCTTCCGCGACGTCGCTTTCCCTGGTGGTCATCACCGGCGCCGCAAAGGCTTCCAGGATGGGCCGAGCGAAATCGGCATATTCGCCCGGCAACAGGTCCTCGACCGGCACGATGGCGTTGGCGCCGAACCGCGTGGTCGGGGCATAGCCGGGCTCGACGAGCTTCACCTGCACGTCGAAATAGGCGAGCTCATGGGCGAGCGAGCCGGTGAACCCCTCGATCGCGGTCTTGCTGCCGGTATAGGCAGCGGCGAGGGGGAAGGCGCCGAGAGTGACGCTCGACGTCACGTTGACGATCATGCCCGATCGGCGCGCGCGCATTTGCGGGATGATTGCCTGACACATCGCCATCACGCCGATCGTGTTCGTTTCGACGAGTTGCCGGATCAGCGACATCGGCATCGCCTCGAACGCGCCGACGCCGCCCACGCCGGCATTGTTCACCAGAACGTCGATTGGGCCGGCGGCCTCGATCAGCGCCGCGATGCTCCTCTCGTCCGTCACGTCGAGGGGCAGGACCCGCAGCCGCTCGGAGGCGCCGGCGAACTGCGCGGGCTCGGGGCGGCGCATCGTCGCGATGACGTTCCAGCCGCGCGAAACGAACAGCTCGGCAACGGCCTTGCCATAGCCCGACGAGGTTCCGGTGATGAGGATCGTCTTGGTCATATTCTGTCTCCTTGGTTTCCGTAGCCCGGAGATAGGCAAGTTTATCTGGACGATCTATCATTGTTGATCCTATTTTGATTATGTATCGTCCGAATCATGGACCCCCTGAGCGATATCATTGCGCTGCTGCGCCCCACTGCCGCCGTCTCGAAGCCGATCGCGGCGCGGGGCCGTTGGGGTGTGCGCTATCGGGCCTATGATGCGCCGGGGTTCACCATCGTCCTTGCCGGAGAGGCCTGGATCGCCTTTGGCGGCACGGCGCCGCGGCGGCTGGCGCAAGGCGATTTCCTGTTGCTGCCGACCACGCCGGCCTTCGAGCTGTGCAGCGAGCCCGGCGTTGCATGCGTGCCGGTCGATCCCCGGAACGAGCCGGTGCGGCATGGTGAGCAGGAAGGGGAGCCGGATTTCGTCGCGCTGGGCGGAAGCTTCGCCTTCGAGCGAGTCAATGCGCCGCTGCTGCTCGGCCTGTTGCCGGGCCTCATCCACATCCCGGCTTCGGAGGGGCGCGCGACGCGTTTCGGGCGATTGATCGAGCTGCTGTCCGAAGAGTGCGTATCCGATTATCCGGGCAAGCAACTGATCATCCAGCGGATGCTCGAGGCCTTGCTGGTCGAGGCGTTGCGCTGGCGCAGCATCGAGCAGGGGGCCGTGCCGACGGGGCTGCTCAGCGGCATGCGCGATCCGGCACTCGCGCGCGCGCTGCGGGCGATGCATGCCGATGTTCGGGCCGGCTGGACGGTAGCGGAACTTGCGCGAGTGGCGGGCATGTCACGATCTGCCTTCGCGGCGCGGTTCGCCGAAGTGCTGGGTTGCGCGCCGATCGAGTATCTGGCGCGCTGGCGCATGGCGATCGCCAAGGACGCGCTGCTGCGCGGCATGAAGTCGCTGGATCGGATCGCCGACGAGATCGGCTATGAATCCGCGAGCGCCTTCAGCACTGCGTTTCGCAAGCGGCTGGGCGCTTCGCCGGGGAAATTCGCCCGGGACTCGGCAATGGAGGGCTAGGTTGGGGACTCATTCAGCTAACTTCGTCATCCCCGCGCAGGCGGGGATCCAGGGTAGCAGGGGATACCGGCGCCATCGTGCGAACGCTGTCCGAAGAGGGCAGGACGTGCCGCACCCGCTCCACGCATAACTCTGGATCACCGCCTGCGCGGGGATGACGAAGGAACATCAGATACTTGTTTGGGTTCTCAACCTAGGGCCGGCCGGCGTGCCTAGGCGTCATACCCGATCCGCACCTTGCCCGCCGCCTCCGCCGCGACCCGCCGTGCCGCATCGGTATCCCCCGCCAGAGCCAGCGCCACGCCCATTCGGCGATAGGGGCGCGAACTCGGCTTGCCGAAAATCCGCACATCCACTTCGCCGCCCGGCACCGCCAGCGCCTCCTCCAGCCCGTCATAGGACAGCGTCTCGCTATCCCGGTCCGCCAGGATCACCGCGCTCGCCGACGGCCCCCGCAGCGCGATCGCTGGGATCGGCAGCCCCATAACCGCGCGCGCATGCAGGTCGAACTCGCTGAGATTCTGCGAGATCAGGGTCACCATGCCGGTGTCGTGCGGCCGGGGCGAGAGCTCCGAGAAGATCACTTCCTCGCCCTTCACGAAGAATTCCACGCCGAAGATGCCATGGCCGCCCAGATCGTCGACTACCTTGCGCGCCATTTCCTGCGCGTCGGCGATCGCCCGGGCGGACATGGCGGCCGGCTGCCAGCTCTCCTGATAGTCGCCGCGTTCTTGGCGGTGGCCGATCGGCGGGCAGAAGAGCACGCCGTCGCGGGTGCGGATCGTGAGCAGGGTGATCTCGTAGTCGAAGGCGACGAACTCCTCGACGATCACCCGCTTGCGGTCGCCACGCATGTTCGCCACGGCATAGTCCCAGGCTGCCTCGAGCGCGCCGGCCTCGCGCACCGTGCTCTGGCCCTTGCCCGAGGAGGACATGACCGGCTTGATCACGCAGGGCAGGCCGGTGTGCTCCGCGCCGTCCAGCACTTCCGCCAGGCTCTCCGCATAGCGGTAGCGCGAAGTGCGCAGACCCAGCTCGACTGCCGCGACTTCGCGGATGCCGTCGCGGTTCATCGTCATCTGCGTCGCGCGGGCGGAGGGCACGATGGTGAAGCCTTCGCGTTCCAGCTCGGCGAGCACTTCGGTGCGGATCGCCTCCACTTCGGGCACGACATAATCGGGCCGATGCCTTTCCACCGCGGCGCGCAGCAGATCGCCGTCGAGCATCGAGAACACTTCGAAGCCGTCCGCGACCTGCATCGCCGGCGCGCCGGCATAGGCGTCGCACGCGATCACCTGGGCGCCCAGCCGCTTGGCCGAGATCACGAACTCGCGGCCGAGCTCACCCGAGCCGAGGAGCAGGATCTTCGCCGTGAACGCCATATGCTTGCCCTTGCGATTGGAGAGTGTCGCGTCCCTGGCCGGATCGGATGCGATTGTCGAGATTTCGCTGTCAAAGTGGCATCTGTTCTGCTTCTGATCGAAGCATGCGCCGCTCGATTTTCCGGACCTTCGTTGCTCCCCGCGCACGCCTGGCGCGTCAACGGAGTCAATATTTTGCTCAACCGCGTGGTTCAATGTCGTGAACCCTTCCGCGCGGCTCCAGGCTGCAATCGACCTGCTCGACAAGATCACCGCTGCTGCCCGCGACCAGGGCGGATCGGCCGACACGATCATCGCACGCTGGTTCGCCGAGCGCCGCTATGCCGGCTCGAAGGACCGCCGGGCGATCCGCGAGCTCGTCTATGACGCGATCCGCATGCTCGGCGAGCGTCCCGAGAGCGGCCGCGCGGCGATGCTGGCACTGGCCGCGCGTCGTCCCGAGCTGGCTGCGCTGTTCGACGGATCGCCCTATGGCCCCGCGCCGATCGCGTCGGACGAGCCGGTTGCCGAGGCAGGCGTGCTGCCGATCTGGCTTGGCGAGGCCTTCGCCTTGTCCGGGCTGGATGCCGATGAGCAGGCGGCGCTGCTCGAGCGGGCGCCGCTCGATATCCGTGTCAACACGCTCAGGGCCGATCCGGTGGTGATCCAGGCCGAGATTTCCGGCGCGGTGCCGCTGCCTTGCCTGCCGGCCGGGCTGCGGGTGCCTTCGGATACTGCGATCGAGCAGTTGCCCGCCTATCGGGATGGCCAGCTCGAGGTGCAGGACGCTGGCAGCCAGTTCGTCAGCCTGGCGGCGGGAGCGGTGCGCGGGCAGCATGTCATCGATCTCTGTGCCGGCGGTGGCGGCAAGACGCTCGCACTGGCCGCGACGATGGCGAACCATGGCTCGATCCTGGCCTGCGACATCGATCGCGCGCGGCTGTCCCGGCTGATGCCCCGCGCCGAGCGGGCAGGCGTGTCGATCGCGGATGCGCGCCTGCTCAACCCGAACCAGGAGGCGGCGATGCTCGCCGACCAGACCGGCCGTGCCGATATGGTGCTGGTCGACGCGCCGTGCTCGGGCACCGGCACCTGGCGCCGCAACCCCGAGGCACGCTGGCGGCTGACTCCGCCGCGGCTCGATCGCTATGTCGCGACTCAGGCGGCGCTGCTCGATATCGCCGCCGATCTCGTCCGCCCGGGCGGGGCGCTCGTCCATGTCGTCTGTTCGCTGCTCGATGCCGAGGGAGCCGGGCAGGCCCAGGCGTTTCTCGACCGGCATCCGGGTTGGAGCGCCGAGCCGCTGTCGCTCGGGGCCGGTACGCCGCGCGGCCCGGGGCTGCGCTTCACGCCGCTCCGGGACTCGACCGACGGCTTTTTTGTCGCGAGGATGCGCCGGCCATGATAGCGACGGGGCAGATTTCGGAGAATGTGATGCGTTTCACTGCGATTGGGGCGGCTGGCGCGCTGCTGCTGCTCTCGGTTTCCACTTCGCTGATGGCGCAGCGTGCCGACAACCAGATTGATCCGCGTTCGGTGGAACTGGTCAGGCAAGGCCGCGCGGCGCTGGCTGCCGGTAATATCCAGGGTGCGGGTGACGCGCTTGAGACTGCGCTGGCGGTGGATCCGCGCAACCGCGACGCCTATCTCGTCCTCGCCGAGATCGCGCGCAAGAACAGCCTGCCGGGCAAGGCGATCCGCCTCTATCGCGAAGCGCTGAGCCTCGAGCCGAACGATACCGCGGCGCTGCGCGGTCAGGGCGAAGCGATGGTCGCCAAGGGAGCGATGGAGCGCGCCAAGGAGAATCTGGCCAAGATCGAGAAGCTCTGCGCCAAGGTCTGCACGGATGCGACTCAGCTCTCGGCGGCGATCGCCAAGGGGCCGCCGGTCACCACCGCCCAGGCCGAGGCCGTCCCGGCGCCGAGCGCCACGCCGACGGCCAAGCCCTGATCCTGCCTGAAAGGCAGGATTGCGCCTGCCGGAGCCATTCCGGCGGATGCTCCGGACCCGCCGCTCCTTGGCGGGTTCAGCGCAAGACGCGAGCCAGCGCGACGAATTCCGCGACGGTCACCGTCTCGGCGCGGCGGCTGGAATCCATGCCCAGCGCCTCCATCGCCTCCAGCGCGCCGGGCACGCCCTTCAGGCTCTGGCGCAGCATCTTGCGGCGCTGGCCAAAGGCTGCGGCGGTCAGCCCCTCCAGCGTCTTCAGCCGCACCCCCTCGGGTGCGTCGCCGGGAACGATGTGGACGACGGCCGACATCACCTTGGGCGGCGGGGTGAAGGCCGAGCGATGGACGTTCATCGCGATCTTGGGAGCCGAGCGCCACTGGGCGAGCACCGCCAGCCTGCCATAATGCTCGGTGCCGGGACCAGCGACGATCCGCTCCGCGACTTCCTTCTGGAACATCAGCGTCAGGCTGGCCCACCAGGGCGCCCATTCGGCCGAAAGCCAGCCCACGAGCAGCGCGGTGCCGACATTATAGGGCAGGTTGGCGACGACATGGGGCTTGTCCCGGAACAGTGCGGGCGCGTCCACTTCCAGCGCATCGCCTTCGATGACGCGGAGCTTGCCCGGGAAATAGGTGCCGAGTTCTTCCAGCGCGGGGATGCAGCGCCGGTCGCGCTCCACCGCCGTGACGCTGGCCCCGCTCTCGAGCAGCGCGCGGGTTAGGCCGCCCGGGCCGGGGCCGACCTCGAACACTTCGGCGCCATCGAGCTTGCCCGGCACCTTGGCGATACGGGCGAGGAGCTGGTGGTCGAACAGGAAATTCTGGCCCAGCGCCTTGCTCGCGCTGAGACCATATTTGCCGATGACTTCCCGGAGAGGCGGAAGGCTGGTCACGCCGCGGCTTCGGCCCTGCGCTGCGCGGCGCCGGCGGCCATCTTGATCGCGGCGATCATCGCCCCCGGATTGGCTTGGTCCTTGCCGGCGATGCCGAAGGCGGTGCCATGGTCGGGGGAGGTGCGCACGATGGGCAGGCCGAGGGTGATGTTCACGCCCTCATCGAAGTGCAGCGTCTTGATGGGTATCAGCGCCTGGTCGTGCGTCGGGCAGAGCGCGGCGTCATAGCCGGCGCGCGCCCGGGCATGGAACATCGCATCGGCGGCGAAGGGGCCGGTCGCGTCTATCCCCTCCTCGCGCAGCCGGGCGATGGCGGGCTGGAGCACGTCGATTTCCTCGCGTCCGATCTCCCCGCTCTCGCCGGCATGGGGGTTGAGGCCCGCAAAGGCGAGCCGGGGGCGCTCGATGCCGAAGTTGCGCAGCAGTCCGCGTGCAGTGACGCGTGCCTTGGTGAGCACCAGATCGATGGTGAGCAGCTCGGAGACGCGGGCCAGCGGCTCGTGCACGGTGATCGGCACTACCCGGAGCGTGGGGCCGGCGAGCATCATCACGGCGTTCTCGGGGGCAATTCCGCAGCGTTCGGCGACGAACTCGGTCTGCCCGGGATGGGTGAAGCCGATCTTGTAGAGCTGGACCTTCGACACGGGACCGGTCACCACACCCCCGGCTGCCCCCGCATTGGCGAGACCGACCGCCAGTTCGAGCGACTGGAGAGCTGCCTTTGCGCTGGCCTCGTCGGGGGTGCCCGGGGTCACTTCGCACGTGTCGCTCACGGCAAGCACCGGGAGCGCGTCGCCGAAGACGGCCGCCGCCTGGTCCGGATTGTCGATCCGGACCACCGGCCCGTCCCATACTCTCTCCACGGCGCCGGGGCAGCCGATGGCGAAGAAGGGCGCGAGCGAATGCAGCTCGCGCGCCTTCCAGGCCTTGGCGGTGATCTCGGGGCCGATGCCGGCCGAATCGCCCATCGATATGGCGAGCGGCCGGATCACTTCAGCGATATTCGATGAGCGCGTCGCGCCGCAGGTCGCGGAGCATGCGCTGTGCACGCAGATTGGTGCGCTTGTCGGCCTCGCCGTCCTGGATCTGCTCGATCGAAGGAAGGCCGGGGGAGGGCGGATCGTCGCGGCCGCACACGACGAGAACGCGAACGCCGTCCTCGATCGTGCCGAAGGGCTGAGTTACCTGGCCCACCTGGAGCGGCAGGATGATCTGCTGGAGCGCGGGCGGCAGATCGCCGATCACCACGCCGTCCTTCTCCACTACTTCCGCGTTCTGCGCGGCAGCGACGTTGGACGCGTCGCCGCAACCCTTGATCGCCTGAGTCGCCTGGGCGAACTGCCCGGCGCGCGCCGTGGCTTGCGCTTCGTTCGTGCCCTTGGGGAAAGTGATCGTGATCTGGCGCAGCGAGAGCTTGGCGCCGCGCGGATCGGCCATGCCGACCTTGCGCTTGTCGGCGAGATAGACGACCGAGAAGCCGGTGGTGAGCGGGATCGGGCCGGCGACCTGGCCGGGCTGCATCTCCTCGACCGCCTTGGCCATTTCGTCGGGCAGGATGCCCGGCGCCAGGCGAACCCAGCCGAGATCGCCGCCCTGGCCCTTGGTCGAGCTCTCCGAATAGGTCCTGGCGAGATAGTCGAAGGGCGCACCTTCCTTCATCTGCTGGATGATGCGCTGCATGCTCGCATAGACTTCCTGCTTACGGTCCTCGGTCGCGTTGATGTAGATTTCGTAGACGTGATATTCCTCGCTGCCCTGGGCAGCCTTGAGGCGGTCGAGAATGGCCTTGGCCTCTTCCTCGCTCACGTTGATGTCCACCTTGCGGCGGAGCGTGCGGCTCCATGCGACTTCGCCTTCGATCTGCTTGCGCATCGTGCGTTCCGACGCGCCCGCCTGGCGCAGGAAGGCGCGCATCTGCTCCGGCGTCCTTTGGAGCCGCCGCGCGATGGACGCGAAGCTCTGGTCGATCTCCTTGGGATCGACGGTGATGTCATTGGCCTTGGCTGCCTGGATCTGCAGCGTTTCGTCGATCAGCTGGCGCAGGATCATCATGCGATACTGGTCGCGCTCTTCCGGCTTCAGGTTGAGCTTGTTCAGCGCGATGATCAGGTTGAGCCGCTGATCCACGTCGGTGCCGGTCAGCACGGTGTCGTTCACGATCGCGGTAGGCTTGCGGATATTGGGATCGGCCTTGCCGAACAGCTTGAGATCGCGGGGAAGATCAAGCTGGGCGGCGAGCGCTGCGGCCTGGTCCTCCTGCGTCGCCGGTGCCGGCGCGCTGGGCGCGGTCTGTGCCATGGCGGCGGATGCCAGGCTGGAGATCGCGAGCGCCAGAACGGACGAGCGGCCTGCGCGGATCGCCTTGGTAACACCAATGTTCACGTGAATCCGTACCCTCAAATCTGCCGGAAGCGTGGCGCTTACTGGCCAATTGTGCCTGAACTTAGGCTTACCGGCGGTTCCCCTCTGCCGCGGAGCCTAGCGTCCGAGATTCTTGAACGCCAGCGTGAACAGATAGGAGTTGCCGCGCGACGCGTCGCCGGTGGTGGCATAGTCGCGCTTCCAGGTGAAGCCCAGCCTGAGGCAATCATCTTCATAGGTGATGCCGACGCGGTGGCGCACGGGCTCGAATCCGTCGGCGACCGAAGTCGGGTCCTCCTTGCGATCGGTGAGGTCGATCAGGGTGGAGCCCGAGATCGACCAGAAGCGCGCGATCTGGACGCGGGCGCCCAGGCGGAGCTCCTCGCGGTCCTGGAGATCCTCCAGCGCCGGCCCGATATTGCGGTTGAGCCGCAGATAGCCGATCTGGAAATAGGTGGCGCGCGAGCCGAGCGTCATGTCGACTTCGTTGCGGCGGAAGGCAAGGCCGTCCTTGTCGAGCCGGTAGCGGTGGGTGAAGCTGACGAAGTCGCGGAAACGGATCACCGTGCGGCCGACGATGTCGGACACCCGATCGGTCAGCCCCGTCCCGTCGGGGAACAGGGTGGGGCGCGACGAGATGCGATAGCTCTGGCCGATATTCGCGTCGATCGAGAAGCCCGGGAGATAGAGCGCGTAGTCCATGCCCCAGGTGAACCGGGTCGAATCCTCGAACCGGTCATAGCCCGGGAAGCGATTGAGGGCGAAGAGGTTCGAATCCTCCAGATCCACTGCCCGCGCGTCCTCATTGGGGACTTCCAGATTGGCGATCTTGGGCGAGGCGACGATCTGGAAGCGCGGCGTGATTCGCTGGGTGCCGCCGAACAGCCCGCCGATCAGCGGCCATTTCACGTCCACCGCCGCGGCGGCAATGCCGCGCGTGTGGAACCCGTCCTCGCCGCGATAGCTGACCACGCTGGTCAGGTTCGTGTCGGAAGCGTTGTAGAGATCGCCCCGGGCATAGGCAGTGAGCGTCACTTCCTGGCCCCAGTTGGTCAGGCGGCGCAGGTCCCAGCGGGCGCTGGCGAAGGCGCGCTGCGAATCCTGCCCGTCCGATCGGCCGATCGCCAGCGTGTTGAGCTGGAACTCGAAGCGGCCGCCGACCAGCCCGTCGTCCATCCGGCGGCGATAGTCGATCTCGGGCAGGGCATAGGGCTGCAGGCCCTGGCGATCGCCTACTCTCAGAGTCTGCACCACCCAGGCATTGATGGACAGATAGCTATCCGCATCAATGCGTTCCACGCCGATATTGTTACGCAACCTGTCGTCGCGCGAGACGTCGTAGCGGCGAAGGAAGGTGCGGTCGGTGGTGAGCCGCAGCGAGGTATTGACGCTCCAGGCCGGATCGAGCTGGAACTTGCCCAATATGTCGAGATAGCCGCGGAAGTCGTTCTTCGACGTGGCCGGCGTGACCGGGACCGTCAGGTCGTCGGCGCGACGGCTGTAGGTGCCATAGGCCGTGACCCGGAACGCGCCGAGCGAATTGAGCTCGCGATAATCGGCTTGCAGCACCGGCAGCACGTTGGTGTAGATGCGCGGCGTGATGGTCAGGTCGCGATTGGGCGCGAAGCTGATGTAATAGGGCAGCGCGAACTGGAAGCCGTTGGCGCGATTGTAGCGCAGATCCGGCGACAGGATGCCGCTGGCGCTCTGGCCCCCGATCGGATGCGAGAAGATCGGCAGCGGGATCGTCGCGAAGCCGAACACCGAGACGCGGGCGCCGGTATAGCGCAGCCGCTTCTTGTCGGGCTCGTAGATCACGCGATCCGCGGTGACCTTCCAGGTGGGTTCCTTGGGGCAGTTCTCCGCGTCGCTGACCGAGCAGGGCGTATAGGCGGCATTCTGGACGGTGAAGCTGCCGTCCTCGTGGCGCTCGCCGTGCTGGGCGGCGATGCGGCCGCCGGCATCGAGCACCACCAGCATGTTCTGGACCACGCCGTCCTTCAGCGTGTCGGTCAGCTCGACTTTGTCGCCATAGGCGGAATCGCCCTGCGGGTTGACCAGGACGACATTGCCCTCCGCCACCACCTGGCCGGACTTGCGGTTCCACAGCACCTTGTCGGCGCGCAGCCGCTCGCTGCGGCGATAGAGGCGCACGTCGCCGGTGGCGGTCACCACGTCCTGCTCATTGTCATAATCGAGCTGGTCGGCAGTGAACTGGATCTGGTCATCGCCCTCCGGCAGCGCCGTCGGCGAGGGCGGCGGCGGCTCGACCGGCGGGGCCTGGAGGCTGGGCACGGCGGCGGGCGCCGGCGCAGGCGTCCCCTGAGTCGGCTCGGTCTGCGTCTGCGCGCGCGCTTCGGCCGCCAGGCACAAGCCCAGCGCGGCCGACAGCAGCAGGCCCTTGCGCGTCACTTCGATTCCCACCTTTGCTTCAACTCCCGTGCACGCGGCCTCTATCGCCCTATCGCAGCGGTTGCGCGACCGCAACGTCACGTGCGTTGGCCCGAACGCACGGAAGCGCTAACAGGAGCCATGCAGGTCGATTTCTACCATCTGACGCAGCTTCCCCTGGAACGTGCGCTGCCCCGGATCGCCGAACGCGTGGTCGAGACCGGCGGACGGCTGCTGATCGTGGCGGGCGAGGCGAGCCAGCGCGCCCGGCTCGACCAGCTGCTATGGACCTATGCGCCGGAGAGTTTCCTGCCCCATGGTCAGGCCGGCGGGCCCGACGACGATCGCCAGCCGGTGCTGATCGCCGGCGAGGCGGGCGCACCGGCCAATGGCGCGCGCAACGTCGCGCTGGCCGACGGCGTGTGGCGCGAGGAAGCGCTGGGTTTCGACCGGGCCTTCCACTTTTTCGACGAGGACCGGATCGCCGAGGCGCGCGCGGCCTGGAAGGCGCTGGCGGACCGCGAGGGAGTGGAGCGCAACTATTGGAAGCAGAACGCGCAGGGCCGCTGGGAGAAGGCGGCCTGAAACAGACGCTTTCGGACGCCGATATTCGCCAAGGACATGCGAACGGAGCACCGGAAGCCGCCGATTTCCGTCCGCTCCTCTCTCCGTGGCGGTGACGCGCGTGCATACGGATCGGACGCGAAAGTTCGCCTCCCGCGCGCGCATCGCAAATTCCTCACGGTTCAAAGAGCCTTTGCCGGAACAATAGCGGAACGATGAGTTGTAGGACAGCGGGGGCGCTTGCATCGCGCCGCGCCCGGGACTAGGGAGCCGCGACTTTTCCACAACCTCAAAAGCAGGAGCCGCACGGCCATGGCCGCGAACCGGACCTTTTCGATCATCAAGCCCGATGCCACCCGCCGCAACCTGACCGGTGCGGTCACCAAGATGCTGGAGGAGGCCGGCCTGCGCGTCGTCGCCTCGAAGCGCATCCAGATGAGCCGCGAGCAGGCCGAGGGCTTCTACGGCGTCCACCGCGAGCGTCCCTTCTTCAACGACCTGGTCGAGTTCATGATCTCGGGCCCGGTGGTCGTGCAGGTGCTCGAGGGCGAGAACGCCGTGCAGCGCAACCGCGACATCATGGGCGCCACCAACCCGGCCAATGCCGATGCCGGCACCATCCGCAAGGAACTGGCCGAATCGATCGAGGCGAACTCGGTGCACGGTTCGGATTCGGACGAGAATGCCGAGATCGAGATCAACTTCTTCTTCAAGCCGGAAGAGATCGTCGGCTGACAGCCGGGTTTCTACACCGATTTGGATGCGAAAGGCCGGGGTGGAAGCCCCGGCCTTTTTCGTTCAGGCCCGGTGCGAACTTCCCGGTGCGAACTTCGGCGTCGCATGTGATCACTGCATCGGGCGGCCGGACGACGCGGGGCAGGCCGATGTTCCGGTGGCGAGCCTGTGAACGACTATCGTCATCCCCGCGCAGGCGGGGATCCAGGACAGTGCGGGATATCGGCACCACCGCCCGAACGCCGTCCGGAGAGGGCGGCACCCGGCCACCTCGCCTCCGCGCCTGGCCCTGGATCCCCGCCTGCGCGGGGATGACAAGCTTTGCTGAATGAGTCTTGATCCTAGCGCATCGCGAGATGGCCGCAGCCGCGCAGCGGGCTGATGCCCGGTTCAAGGCCTTCGGCCGTCACCGACACGCTGTGCATGAAGCTGTCGCCGGCGCCGTTCCTGCACGACTCGCGCTTGATCTCGACGATCACCGGCTGGAGCGCTCCCCGTGCCCGCATCTCGCCGCTCAGGACGATCAGCGTGCTGGGCGCGTCCGCCGGCTGGCCCTTGTAGAACAGCTTGAACGCGCTTCGTTGCGAGCCGTCGGCCCAGACGAGGCTGGTGTCATGCGCACCCCTGCCGGTTGAGGTGATGTCGATGCTCCAATGCTCGCCGCCACCCTTGAAGGCGGGCACCGGGCTCAGCTGGTCGCCCCGGGCATGGGGCATCGGTCCGGGCGTCGCGGTTTCGGGCGGTTCGGATTGGGTGCAGCCGGCCAGGGCCAGCATCGTGACGGCGATCATCATGCGCATTTCGGAAAACCTCCCTGTTTTCATTTTCCCAAGCTGCAAACGCGAAAGGGAGGGTTTGAGTTGCCCCGTCGCAACCGATCGGTTGCAGAGCCCATTGCCGCTGCCCATGATCGGCCGCGCAGCACGCCGGGAGAGGGATGAGGATGATGAAGCTCGGACTGTCGGCAGCCTTGATGGCGGCGATCCTGCCAATGCATGCCGGAGCGGCGGTGCTGCATCCCAAGGTGGTGATCCTGGGCTATTTCGAGACGAGCAAGGCCTATGGCGAGAAAGGCTATTGGGGCGATGCCGACAAGCCGGGCGAGCTGCATCACTGGATCGAAGGCCTGAACCTCAAGCGGCGGCTGCCGGTGAAGGGGGCGTTCAATCCCGTCTGGGCGAATGCCGACGGATCGATCATCGCGATGAAGATCGGGCCGAACAGCCTGCATCCCGCCGTGAATCTGATGGCGCTGGGCCTGGACGCGAATTTCGACCTTTCCCGCGCCTATTGGCTGATCAACGGTATTGCGGGCACCTCGCCGGAGACCGGAACCATCGGCGACCTGATCTGGACGGACTTCGTCGTCAATGGCGATGTCGCCCATGAGATCGATGCCCGCGAGATCCCGGCCGACTGGCCGGAGGGATATTTCCCGGCCGGCAAGACCAGGCCCTATCCCGAGCCGCGGGTGGCGGCGGGCTCGCCGGAGGACGTCCGCACCTGGACCGGCCCGTTCCGCACGAACCGGGCGCGGACGGTCACGATGCTCAATGCGTCGCTCGCCCGCTGGGCCTATCGACTGACCGTCCGCGTCGCGTTGCCGGACAATGCCGGCATGCAGGCCCTGCGCATGGAATATGACCAGCCTCGCGCGCGTTCGGCGCCCGAAGTGGCGATCGGATCGACCTTGTCGTCCGAGACCTTCTGGCTCGGCGGCCGGCTGGATGCCTGGGCCCGCCGCTGGGTCGCCTATATGACCGACGGCCGCGGAACCTTCCGCACCACCGAGACCAACGATGCCGGAGCGATGGTGGCGCTGTCGGCGCTCGGCCGGGCCGGGCGGGTCGACCCCGACCGCGTCCTGCTGCTCCGTGCCGCGAGCAACTTCGACATGCCGCCCAGGGGCGTGGCCGCGTCGGAACAGCTGCTCCGGGAGGGGCCGCAATCCTTTGCCGGCTATCTGCCGGCGCTGGACGGCCTGTATCGCGTCGGCGCGCCGATAGTGCATGAGATCGTCCGCGGCTGGCCGACTTATTCCGGGACGCCTCCGAAGTGAGCGTGCGGGCGCGGTGAGACCGCCGGGGATCAGCTGCGCGGCAGGGTGATCGTCGCCACCAGCCCGCCGCCCTCGCGATTGGCGAGGCTGATCTCGCCGCTTGCATCGCGGACGATGGCACGGGCAAGGGCGAGGCCGAGGCCGGCGCCCCCCGTCTCGCGGTTGCGCGATTCCTCAAGGCGCGTGAAGGGATCGAAGACCTTCTCCAGCTTTTCCTGGGGGATGCCCGGGCCGCGATCGCAGACTTCGATCGCGACGCGGTGCTCGTCCGGGCGCAGATGGACCTCGGCGCCCCCGCCATATTTGACGGCATTCTCGATCAGGTTGCGCACAGCGCGGCGCATCAGCGCGGGGCGAAGGTGCATGCGCAGCCGGGGCGCTTCCTCGAAGGTCACGTCGCGGCCGAGATCGCGGAAATCCTCGACCACCGCATCGATCAGCGCGGACAGGTCGACATCGGTGGGCGGCTCGCTGGGACGGCCCAGCCTGGCCAGGCTGAGGATGTCGTCGAGCGTGTGGTTCATCTCGTCGATCGTGTCGGCCATGCGGGCGCGATCCTCGTCGTCCTCGACCGATTCGATGCGGACGCGCAGCGCGGCGAGCGGCGTGCGCAGGTCATGGCCGATCGCCCCGAGCATCCGATCCTTCTCGTCGAGCATGCCCGTCACCCGGGTGCTGAGCGCGTTATAGGCGGCGATCACCGCGCGGACGTCGCTCGGGCCGCTCTCCTCGACCGGCTTGGCACCGTCGCCGGGATGGAAATCGCGGGCGGCGGTGGCGAGCTTGCGCAGCGGGCGGGCGATGCGATGGCCGGCCCAGAGCACGGGCAGGAGGACGACGATGTAGAGAATGAGCGTCTGGGCGAGCAGCTGCCAGATCAAGGCACGTTCCGAGCGCGGCCAGGCCGAGCTGAGCGACAGCCAGCCCCTGCCGGGAAGCTCGACCGCGACCATCAGCTCGGCACCGAGGCGGCGCAGGCGATCGGCGCGTGCGGGATCCATGCGCTTCAGGAGCGGCCGGCTGCCGTCGATGGGCCGGACCACGGCGATGACCTGGCCCACCGCAACGCCGCCATCGGTGAGCCCCCGGCGAAAGTCGCGTTCGATGTCGCTGCGGCGGACGAGCTCGACGGGAATCGGATTGGCCGGGCCGAAATCGACGCGGCCCCGCAGCTGGCGGCGGCCCTCCCGTCCTTCGCGTGCGTCATGCCCGCCGCGGCGATCGGGGCCGCCGGGCGCGTCCGGGCGCGGGTTCACCGGCGCGCCGAGCCGCTCGGCGGCGTCGATCAGCCGGGTGACGGTGGGGACGATCACCTGGGCGAAGCGGGCGTTCTGGCGCTCGCGGACGAGCAGGCCGAAATTGATTCCCTGGGCGACGAACAGCGCCACTGCGACGAGCAGGGCGATCTGGCCGGGGAGCGAACGGGGAAAGAGGCGGATGCGCCCGATCAAAGCCGGGTCACTTCGGCCGCCAGCGTATAGCCGCCGCCCCAGACGGTCTTGATGATCGCGGGGTTGCGGGGATCGGGCTCGATCTTCTTGCGCAGCCGGCTGACCTGGTTGTCGATCGCGCGGTCGAAGGCGGCGGCCTCGCGGCCCTGGGTCAGGTCGAGCAGCTGGTCGCGGGTGAGCACCGCGCGGGGACGGGTGACCAGCGCGTGGAGGAGGCTGTATTCGCCGGTGGAGAGGGGAACCGAGACGCCCTCGCGATCGACCAGCGCCCGCTCGCCGGTCTTGAGCACCCAGCCGGCAAAGGCGAAGCTGCCCGCGTCGGGCGCATGCTGGCGGGTGCCGCCGGCCTGGAGGCGGCGCAGCACCACCTTGATCCGGGCCGCGAGCTCGCGCGGGGAGAAGGGCTTCACGACATAATCGTCCGCGCCCATTTCGAGGCCGACGATCCGGTCGGTCTCCTCGCCCCGGGCAGTAAGCAGGATCACCGGCGTGTCGCTGCTCTCGCGGATGTGGCGGCACAGCGACAGGCCGTCCTCGCCGGGCATCATGATGTCGAGCACCACCAGGTCGATGGCATAGGCCGCCATGCGGGCGCGGGCGCCCTCGGCATCGCCGGCCTGGGTGATGCGGAACCCCTGCCTGGTGAGATATTGGGCGAGCGGCTCGCGGATCGAGCGTTCATCCTCGACGAGCAGGAGGTGCGGCGTGTCCGGCATGTCGGGTTCGTAAGTCATGGGCATGCCGCAAGACAAGGGGTGCCCGGGCGGGTGAGGAGGCGAACCCGCCCGGGCCAGATCGGGCGGGCTCAGTTGTTCTCCGAGCCGCCCGGCGGGGGACCGCGACGTTCCATGCGCGCGCGCATCGCGTCGCGCTCGGCCTGATCGATCTTGCCGTCGTGATTGGTGTCGATGCGGTCGAAGCGGCGCTCTGCCTGGGCCTGCATGTCGGCAAGGGTCATGTCGCCGGCCATGCCGCGGCCACCGCCGCCGCCCGGTCGCGCGGCGTCGCGCTCTTCCTGGCTGACCTTGCCGTCATGATTGGTGTCGAGCCGCGCGAAGCGGGCAGCGACTTCGGCCTGGAACTCTTCCTTGGTGATCACGCCGTCATGGTTGGTATCGAGGCGATCGAACATGTCGCGGCCGGGCGGCGCCGGCGGTGCGTCCTGCGCGAAGGCCGGGACTGTCAGCAGCGTCGAGCCGAAGGCGGCGGCGAGGACGAGACTCTTCATCGGGGTCGAACTCCTGTGCATCCGGGGGTGTCGCCCCGACAGGATCCGGTTTCTGCACAGCAGCTGTCGCACGGGTTTGTCACGCGTTCGGGAAACTGTCGCAAAATGTCTCAGCCGAAGATCGCGACTCCCTGCATCGCCTCGGCGACGGGTTCGCCCGCCGCGTTCCAGATCGCCATGCGCTGGGTGGAATAGCCATGGTGCGCGGTATCGGCGGCGGCATGGAGCAGCCACCAGCCATCGGCGGTGCGCGGCTCGGCGGTCTGGAAATTGATCTGCCAGTTCAGCGAGCTGAGCGGGGTGCGGCGTTCCTCGATCAGCTTGAAGGCGGCGGGCGGCAGCGCATCGCCGATCGCCATCAGCTCGACAAAGGGATGGAGGCCGTCGAATGCGCGCAGCCGGGCCCAGCGCAGCCATTCGGCCGGGCCGGTGCCTTCGCGATGGTCGCGGAAATTGAAGTTGCCGGTGAAGAAGTCCTCGGGCCCCGTATAGAGCTCGGCGTCCGCCGCGGGCGGCGGCAGGGGCGCGCGCGGCGCGGCATCATGGGCGAGCGCCGAGGCGAGCGGGGCCATGAACACGAAAGTGGCGCGCAGGCCGAGCCCCGCCGCCGAGGCGACGTCGGACTGGAGGAAGGCGGCGTTGCGCCCGCGCCGCAGCCGGGTGGCGGTGACGCGGACCTCTCCGGCAAGCGGGCCGATAAACGCGATCTGGGCCGAGCGGAGGGGCGGCAGGTCCGGCTCCGCCTCCAGCGCCGCCTGGAGCGCGAGCGCGGCGGAGAGGCCGCCATAGGCGGTGCGGCCCTGCATCCAGTCGGTTGGGATGGCGGTGGTGAAGCCGCCATCGCCGGTGCGGACCGCGCCGGCGAGGATCCCGGCGAGCGGCGTCATGCCGGGGCGTACCGGTCGCGCAGCTCGCGCTTGAGGACCTTGCCGATCGCGTTGCGGGGCAGCTCGTCGACCTTGACCAGGTCCGCCAGCCGCTGAGTCTTGCCGACCCGGGCGTTGAACCAGGCGAGGGCCTCCGCCGGGTCGCCCGTGCCGGTGAAGAAGCCGATCGGCGTCTCTCCCCATTGCTCCGACGGGACGCCGACCACCGCGCAGTCGGCCACGCCGGGGTGCGCGATCAGCTCCGCCTCGAGGTCGGAAGGATAGATGTTGAACCCGCCCGAGATGATCAGGTCCTTCTTGCGGTCCATCAGGATGAGGAAGCCGTCCTCGTCGAAGCGGCCGACATCGCCGTGGCGGATGTAGCGGTTGCCCTCGGCATCGTGCCAGGTGGCGTCGCGCGTCGCCTCGGCGCGGCCGTGATAGCCGCTCATCATCGCGCCCGAGCGGCCGACCACTTCGCCCATCTCGCCCTGGGGCACTTCGTTGCCCGCGTCGTCGATCAGCCGGATATCCTGCCCCGGCAGCGGCGTACCGACGGTGTGGAGCTTGGTCGGGTGCATGTTGCAGAGGAGTGCGGTGGTGCCGCCGCCCTCGGTCATGCCGTAATATTCGACGAGCAGGCCCGGCCAGCGGGCGAGCACGTCGCCCTTCAGCGCCGCCGAGAAGGGCGCGCTGGTACAGGTCTTGAGGACGAAGGCGGAGAGGTCGAAACTGTCGAAATCGGGCAGCGCCATGATCCGCTGATACTGGACGGGCACGAGCATCGCATGGGTGGCCCGGTGCTTCGCCGCCTGGGAGACGAAGGTGCGCGCGTCGAACTTGCCGAGCAGCACCGCCGTGCCGCCCCAGGCAATCGTCGGGATGAAGCTGACCAGCGTGGTGTTCGAATAGAGCGGGGTGGCGATCATCGTCACGGCATTGCCGAAGCCGCCGGGCGCGCGGGCGATGTGGATCCAGCGCATCGCCTGGGGCTGGACGATGCCCTTGGGCACGCCGGTGGTACCCGAGCTGTAGATGATGTTGAACGGATCGTCCGGCCCGACCTCGACCGGTACGGGCCGGCTGCCCTCGGAGGTGAGGAACGCGCGGTGGTCGATGCCGGCGTCGCTGTCGTCGAGCGCCACGCGCTTCGCGGCGACCGGCGCCTCGCCGAGCGCCTTCGCGCCGGAGCTGTCGAGGAACAGGACCTTGGCGCCGCAATCGGCGATCATCGCGCCGAGCTGCGCCGGCGTCGCCGACGGCTGGAGCGGCGTGGGGACGCAGCCGGCCCGCAGCGCGCCGAAAAAGGCGCAGGCATATTCGATCGACGGCATGGCGAGGATCGCCACTGCGTCGTTCTTGGCCAGGCCCTCGCGCTGGAGCGCCGCGGCGACACGGTCGATCACCGCGTCGAGCTCGGCATAGGCGATCGCGCGATCCTCGAAGATCATCGCCGGCTTGTCCGGGCGCTCCTCGGCATGGCCGCGGATCAGATCGGACAAGGTGGCGAATTCGCCGGCGAGCATGACTTCGGTACGCATCAACCCTCCAATTTGCGCGGACGCTAGAAGAGCGGCGGCATGAACGCCATACGCAATTTTCGAAAAATCACTCAGGCGCTGGCTCGGGCTCCGTACCGGCCGGGCGCATGTGCACGAACAGCGCGATGATCAGCGCGGCCAGCGCCATCAGCGTGCCCGCGACGAGGAAGGCGGCGCCGTCGAAGCCGCGATGCGAGCCCGCCGCCAGCGCCTGGGTGGCGATCAGCGGGCCGAGGATCGCCGCGACATTGTTCATGCTCGAAATGCCGCCCTGCAACGCCCCCTGGTGCGACGCGCCGACCATGCCGGAGAGCGTGCCGTTGAGCGCCGGATAGGCGAAGGCTCCGAACGCGCCGATCAGGAAAAAGGCATAGACCTGCCAGCCCTGCTGGATGAACGCATAGGAGAAGAGCGTGAACGACGCGGCGCAGAGCGCGATCAGCGCCGCTCCGCGCTCGCCGAAGCGCTTGATCGTCCGGCCGGTGAGCAGCGCCTGCACCAGCACGGTGAGGAAGCCGACATAGGCGAGCGACCAGCCGATCGCCGTCGCATCCCAGCCGAAGCGGATCGCGGCCCAGAAGGACCAGGTGGAGGGATAGACAGTGCCGGCGAGCTGCCAGAAGAACCAGGCGAGCAGCAGCGGCCCGGCATTGCCGGCATGGAAGAGCGGGCGGAAGGCGCCGATGATGTGTGCGTCCGACCAGCGGAAGGGGCGGCGATTCTCCTTCGCCAGCGTCTCCGGTAGGAAGAAGAACATCACCACCGCGTTCAGCGCGGCGCAGATCGCGGCGATCAGGAACGGCGCGCGCAGGCCGAGCACCGAGCTGATCCCGCCCAGCGCCGGACCGAGGATGAAGCCGACGCCGAACGCCGCGCCGACCATCCCGAACACCGCGCTGCGCTTTTCCGGCGGAGTCACGTCGGCGATCACTGCGCTCGCCGGCCCGAAGGTGGCGCCCGCGATGCCGGCGATGACTCGGCCGACGAACAGCCAGGCCAGGCTCGGCGCGGCGGCCATCAGCGCATAGTCGATCGCAAAGGCGATCATCGACAGGATCAGCACCGGGCGGCGGCCATAGCGATCGCCGAGATTGCCAAGCACCGGGCCGGCGAAGAAGCCGGCGATGGCGAAGGCGGCGAGCATCCAGCCGGCGATGCGAGTGGCGGCGTCGAGCTCGACATGGCCGAGCTCGGTGACGAGCGCAGGCAGCACCGGCATGACGATGCCGAAGCCGATCACGTCGATGAGCACGGCGATCAGCACGATCGGCACCGCGCGATGTTCGAATTTCATGATTGTCCCCTCTTCGCCGCGCCTCTTAGCAGAGGCCGGCGCCACGGCCAGCCGCAAACATGGGCATTTTGGAACATATAAAGAACATTTGCAATGGGCAAGGGCGTTGTGCGCGGGCATCGCGGAAGGGGAAGCGGATGGCGAAGAAGGAATGGCGAGCGCTCTGGCGACTATCCCCTTCGGACAAGGATTGGTCTAATCGCCGTCATCCCCGCGAAGGCGGGGACCCAGAGTCACGAGCGACACGGCAGAGAAACCCTGGCTCCCCGCCTCCGCGGGGATGACGAAACAGGGGTACTTGTCTCAAGGGGATAAGTGCCAGCGCTCTTGACGACCGCCATTCCGTACCGCAAATTCGAAACCAATGAGAATAGCGGAGAGTGAGATGGCCACGGCCCCCGACATCGATGCGCCGGCAAATCCCCTGGACAGGTTCCGTGCCGAGGCCCGCGAGTGGATCGCGGCCAATTTCCCGCCCGCCCTGAAGGGCAAGGACAACGCGATGTCCGCGATCGAGGGCCCGCATGAGAATTCGCCCGACGAAGCCGCCTGGCAGCAGGCGATGGGCGACAAGGGCTGGGGCGTGCCGACCTGGCCGCGCGACTATGGCGGCGGCGGGCTGAGCCGGGCCGAGGCGCGGGTGCTGCAGGAAGAAATGCAGCGCGCCGGCGCCTGGAACCCGATCGGCGGCATGGGCGTGATGATGTTCGGCCCGACCCTGCTGGAATATGGCTCGGAGGAACAGAAGCGCGAGCATATCCCGGCGATCGCCAGGGGGCTGGTGCGCTGGTGCCAGGGCTATTCCGAGCCGGGCGCGGGATCGGATCTCGCCTCGCTCCAGACCTTCGCCGAGGACCATGGCGACCATTATGTGGTCAACGGTCAGAAGACCTGGACCAGCGGCGGGCAATGGGCGGACAAATGCTTCATGCTCGTCCGCACGGACAAGACGAAGAAGCATGAGGGCATCACCTTCCTGCTGGTCGACATGGATACGCCCGGCGTGGAAGTGAAGCCGATCCGGCTGATCTCGGGCAGCTCGCCCTTCTGCGAAACGTTCTTCACCGACGTGAAGGTGCCCAAGGCCAACCGGGTTGGCCGGGAAGGCGAGGGCTGGACGATCGGCAAGCGGCTGCTCCAGCACGAGCGCTCCAGCCTGTCGGGCGGGGGATCGGCCGCGGGGCGGATGTTCGCTGGCGCGTCGCTCGGGCAGATCGCGAAGAAATATGTCGGGGTGGATGCCGAGGGGCGGATCGCGGACGCGGATCTGCGCGGCCGGATCGTCCGGCACGAGATGGACCTGCGCAGCTTCATGCTGACGCTGCGGCGCACCGCGCTGGAGGCCAAGTCGAACCAGGGGCCGAGCGCCGCCACTTCGATCATGAAGAATGTCGGCGCCCGGATCATGCAGGAACGTTCCGAATTGCTGATCGAGATCCGCGGGCTGGCCGGGCTGGGCTGGGACGGCGAAGGGTTCGAGGAGGATGCGCTGAAGGACGTGCGCAGCTGGCTCTTCGGCAAGGCGGTGTCGATCTATGGCGGATCGAGCGAGATCCAGAACAATGTGATCGCCAAGCGCATCCTGGGGATGCTGGATCATCAGTAATCGCAAAGCCCTCTCCCGCTTGCGGGAGAGGGTTGGGTGAGGGTGAGTGGTGTGCCTCAAGCGGTTTGTTTGCCGCTCTCTCGCACCCTCGCCCCGGCTCTCTCCCGCAAGCGGGAGAGAGGGAAGAGGAAGAAGAAATGGCCATCCTGACCGAAGAACAGACGATGCTGCGCGACATGGCGCGGGAATGGGCGGACAATGAGGCGCCGGTCAGCGCATTTCGCAAGATGCGTGATGCGGCGCCGTCCGCCGGCTATGACGCCGAGATGTGGCGGGCCCAGGCCGAGATGGGCTGGGCCGGCATCCTGGTGCCCGAGGCGCAGGGCGGCGCGGGCATGGGCTATGTCTCGCTGGGCCTGGTGCTCGAGCAGCTCGGCCGCAATCTGGTCGCGACGCCGCTCGCCAGCACCGCGGCGGCGACCAGCGCGATCCTGATGGGCGGTTCCGATGCGCAGAAGGACGCGTGGCTGCCGCGGATCGCGGCGGGCGAACTGGTTGCCACGCTGGCGATCGACGAAGGGCCGCGCTTCGATCCCGCGAAGATCGCGACGACGGTTGCGGGCGGCAAGCTCGGCGGCGTGAAGGCATTCGTGCCCGAGGGCGACAGCGCGCAGCTGTTCGTGGTGGCGGCGACGGACGGGCTGTATCTCGTCTCGGGCGATGCCGGCGTGACGCGGTCGCCGCGTCACCTGACCGACGCGCGCAGCCATGCCCAGGTGACGTTCGACAATGCCCCGGCCGAGGCGCTGGGTGGCGGTGCGGAACTGATCGCGCATGTCGCGGACCGGGCGGCGGCGGCGAGTGCGGCGGAGATGCTCGGCATGGCAGAAAGCGCCTTTGCCAGGACCAACGATTATCTGAAGACGCGCATCCAGTTCGGGCAGGTGCTGGCAAGCTTCCAGGCGCTGCAGCACCGCATGGCGAAGATGTTCACCGAGCTTGAGCTGTGCCGCTCGGCGGTGGAAGGCGCGCTGGAAGCGATCGACAGCGGCCGCGCGAACGTGGCGCAGGAAGTGAGCCTGGCCAAGGCCGTGGCGAACGAGACTCTCCACCTGGTCAGCCGCGAGATGATCCAGCTGCACGGCGGCATCGGCATGACCGACGAGCATGACGCGGGCTTCTACCTGAAGCGCGCGCGGGTGCTGGAGGCGCAATGGGGCAATGCCGCCTGGCATCGCGACCGGTTCGCGCGGCTGAACGGGTATTGAGGCGCGCCGGTGGCATTTCCGATCGTCGCCATTCTCATGGGTCCCGCGCCGTTATCCCCGCGGACCCAGCGTCGTCGTCCGATGGGGCCCGCGTCGTAGTCCCCTCGGGTTCCAGCGTCGTAGTCCCCTCGGATCCCATTGTCGCCATCCCCGCCTTCGCGGGGATGACGGTGAAGGAGGCGGGGATGACGGTGGAGGAAGCGCGTGACCGTGGAGGATGCGCGTTGCGGTGGGGGAGGCGCGCGGCGGTGGAGGATGCGCGTTGCGGTGGAGGAGGCGCACGGCGGTGGAGGTGGCGCGATGACGGCGTGGAGTGACGAACGGCGTAGAAATGATGGGCCGGCGTTCGAAGATCAATTCGGCCAAGGGGTGGAGACACAAGCCAGCAATATATGACATTTGCGCAACACTGCTGAGTTAGTCCCCTTTTGCAACCTTTGTTCTGCTTGACGTCCCTCCGGGACCTGTCAGTATTCGAGGATAGGGTATGGAGCCGCCAAAGTGCTCCGGCCCGTGGTGGGAGAGATGATGATGATGCGGTTACGCCTTTTGTCGTGCGTTGCTGTTCCTGCGCTCAGCTTCGCGCTCGCGGCCCCTGCCTTCGCACAGGACGCCCAGACGCCGGCCGACGCGGCTGCTCAGAGCCAGAGCGAGCAGAACAGCGGAACACGCGATCCCAACGAGATCGTCGTCACTGCCCAGGGCCGTGCCCAGGTGCTCGCCGACGTGCCGCTCGCCGTCTCCGCGGTAACCGCCACGCAGCTGGAGCGCACCGGCGCCAACGACATCCGCGCGCTCAACCAGGTCGCGCCGTCGTTGCTCGTCTCCTCGACCGGCAGCGACGCGAACACTTCCGCCCGCATCCGCGGCGTCGGCACGGTGGGCGACAATCCGGGCCTGGAAAGCTCGGTCGCGACCTTCATCGACGGCGTCTATCGCTCGCGCACAGGTCTCGGCCTCAACGACCTGGGCGAGATCGAGCGCATCGAAGTGCTGCGCGGGCCGCAGGGCACGCTGGGCGGGCGCAACGCGTCGGCCGGCATGCTCAGCGTCACCACCAAGGGTCCCGAGTTCAATTTCGGCGGCATGGCCGAGGCGACCTATGGCAATTACGGCGCGTGGCGCCTGCAGGGGGCAGTGACGGGGCCGCTCTCGGAGCAGCTCGCCTTCCGCCTCGACGGCCTCTATTCGAAGCGCGACGGCTATTATCACGACGTCAACACCGGCCGCGACATCAACAATCGCGATCGCTATCTGGTCCGCGGGCAGCTGCTGTACCAGCCCAGCTCCGATCTCTCCGTCCGGCTGATCGGCGACTATAGCTATCGCAAGGAGGATTGCTGCGCCGCCGTCTATGCGACGGCCGACGTGGCGCAGGCCAATGCCTATGTCTCGCCGACCAATCCCGGGCTGATCGCGCCGGGCACCCCGGTGGCGACCGTGCTGACCGGGATCACCGGCACCACCTTCGCGCAGTATTTCCCGGGCTACAACGATGCCTATTCGCGCCGCATCGCGACCAGCGCCAACCGCTCCTATACCGGCAAGACCAAGGATTGGGGCCTCTCGGCGGAAGTCAATTGGAACCTGGGTGGCGTCGAGCTGACGTCGATCACTGCCTATCGCGACTATGACAACACCCAGGCGGCCGATGCCGATTACGGTCTGGCCGACATCCTCTATTTCGGCCCGAAGAGCGGCCGCCAGTTCAAGACCTTCACCCAGGAGCTGCGCTTTCATGGCGAGGCGTTCGGCGGCAAGCTCGACTGGCTGGTCGGCGGCTATTACGCGCATGAGGATCTGGACACCAAGAGCGAGCTCAAGTTCGGCAACGACTATGGCCGGTTCGCCGCGTGCCGCGTGGTCTATGGCTCGTTCAGCGCCTTCTACAATCCGAACAATGTCGGCTGCCTGACGCCCACCGGCGTGGCGGTGCTGAGCAACCCGGCGGGCCCGCTCGGCGCGGCGGGTGCGGCGATGGTCGGCGGGCTGCAGCGGCTCGACACGGTGCGCAACGTCGGCGACGACACGGCGAACTTCGACCAGACCAGCTCGAACTTCGCCTTCTTCACGCACAATATCTTTCACGTCACCAGCAACGTGGATCTGACGGTGGGCCTGCGCTACACCAACGAGACCAAGAAGCTGAACGCGAACTTCAACAACACCAACACGATATGCCCCGTGCAACAGGCGAACTTGCTGCCCTTCATGGGCGTGCCCGCCCTGGCCCCGCTTGCCGGCGGCATCATCACGCTCACCTGCCAGGGCGGCTCGTCCTCGGCGCTCAACGGGCTGACGCTGAACGACCAGCGCAAGGAGAACAAGTTCACCGGCACCGCGATCCTTTCGTGGAAGCCGGTCGACAACATCCTGCTCTATGCGAGCTATTCGCGCGGCTACAAGGCCGGCGGCTTCAACCTCGATCGCTCGGCTTTCAAGAACCCGAACCCGGCCCAGCCGCTGCCGATCTTCCCGATCAGCCTGGCCAATGCCGGCTATTATGCCGATGTGCTTCAGTTCGAGGAGGAGACGGTCACCGCCTATGAAGCGGGCATGAAGCTCTCTACCCGGGGCTTCAACCTGAACGTCGCGGGCTTCCGCCAGGAATTCAGCAACTTCCAGCTGAACACGTTCAACGGCACCGTCTATCTCGTCCAGAACATCAATGGCTGCAAGCAGGACCTGGGCGGCGGGGATCGCGACCTGAGCGCCACCACCGGCGCCTGCCCGTCGAACCAGATCAAGCCGGGCGTGGTCTCGACCGGTTTCGAAGTCGAGATGGCCATGTCGCCGGTGCGCGACCTGAACTTCAACTTCGGCGTGACCTATGCCAAGACCAAATACGCCAACAATCTGGTCGGCTCGAGCAGCGGCGCGCCGCTCGATCCGGCGCTGCGCCTGCTGCCGGGCCAGCTGCTCTCGAACGCGCCCGAATGGGTGGTGACGAGTTCGGCGGGGTGGACGCCGTCGCTGGGCGGATCGCTGCGCGGCCTGCTCTATGTCGATGCTCGCCTGGCCGACCGCTACAATACCGGCTCGGACCTGTTCCCGCAGAAGGAGCAGCAGAGCTTCGTGGTGGTCAACGGCCGCATCGGCATCAGCGGCAACGACCAGCTCTGGGCGCTGGAGCTCTGGGTGCAGAACGCGACCAAGGCCAATTACATGCAGGTCGGCTTCAGCTCGCCCTTCCAGGCAGTGAGCACCACGCCGACGCCGGGCTATCCGGGCGGGTCGCAAATCTTCTCGGCCTATCTCGCCGAGCCGCGGACCTATGGCATCACGCTGCGCTCGCGCTTCTGACGCCTGGGGGAGAATGTGGGACGGGCCCGCGGAGCGATCCGCGGGCCCGTCTTGCCGTTTCAGACGCGGTTCAGCCGGCAGGCCGGAGGAAGCGGCATCGACTTTGGAGAAATGCCGATGCGCTCGTTCCTGTTGCCCCTCCTCGGCTTCCTTGCGCTAGCGGCGCCGGCATCGGCCTTTGCGCAGGCGGGGCCGGGGGCGGAATGCGCAGTCAGCGTCCGGTTCGGCAGCTATGCCATGGGGATCGATCAGGCTGCGTTCGAACGGGTGCGAGGCCTGCTCGCGCGCGATCGCGGCGTGCGCGGAGTGGAAGCGCAGCGCTGGGGGCGGGAAGGGGAGACCACGCTCTGCGTGCGAACGCGCCGCCCGGCCGACGCGCGGCGGCTGTTCGGGCGGGTGAAGGCAGTGCTGCCCGCCAGGCCCCGCGGGCCGATCACGGTAGAGGCGCGCGGTGGGCTGCGGTTCGAGGCGCCGCGACAGTGAAAGGGCTGAATCGTGCATAATCACGCGCATTGACTCGCATGGTCATGCACGATATTGCCGATTTATGGTTGTTGATCCCCCAAATGCGCGGCGCGATGCGATTGCCGCGCGCCTTGCCGATGGGCAGCCGGTTTCGGCCGGGGCCCTGGCTGGCGAATTCGAGGTTTCGGAAGATGCGATCCGGCGTGATCTGCGTGCGCTGGCCGCTGAGGGAAAGTGCCGACGCGTCTATGGCGGAGCGCTGCCGATTTCACCGATCTCGGCCCCGATGGCGGCGCGGATCGAGGGCGACCAGGGGCACAAGCGTGCACTGGCCCGCGCTGCGGCGACGACGATCCGGCCGGGCGAGTTCCTGTTCCTCGACAGCGGCAGCACCAACCTTGCCCTGGTCGAATTCCTGCCCGAGGATAATGACCTGACCATCGCGACCAATTCGATCGACATCGCCGGGGCGGTGCTGCGGCGGCAGGATCTGAAGCTGATCGTGCTGGGTGGCGAGGCCGATCCGATCATCGGCGGCTGTGTCGATGCGGTGGCGCTGCAGGCGCTGGTGCAGATGCGGTTCGACCGCGCATTCATCGGCGCCTGCTCGGTGTCGGAGGAGGGCGTGGGAGCAGCGCAGCTCGCCGACGCGACCTTCAAGCGCACCGTCATTGCCCGGGCCGAGCGCACGGTGGTGCTGATCGCCAACGACAAGCTTGGCCGTACCGCGCCGCACCAGGTCGCAATGCTTGGCCAGATCGACATGCTGGTAGTCGAGGCAAGCGCCTCCGCCGCGCAACGCGCTTCGCTCGATGCGGCGGGGTGCCGCGCCATCCTCGTCGCCGATCCCGCCTGAACTTGCCGGAGCATCCATGATTTCCGCCGATCGCCCGGCCACCCGGCTGGCCACTCGTCTGTCGTTCCTGGTCGCCGGGTTCGGGATCTCCTGCTGGGCGCCGCTGGTGCCCTTTGCCAAGCAGCGCCTTCACATCGACGCTGCGATGTTGGGGATGCTGCTGCTCTGCATCGGCATCGGCTCGATCGCGGCGATGCTGGCGACCGGGCCGCTCAGCGCGCGCTATGGCGGCAAGCCGGTGATCGTGACGAGCGGCATTGCGCTTGCGGTGATCCTGCCGCTGCTGACGATTGCCGCTACGCCCGTTGCGCTTGGCGGCGCACTGCTGCTGTTCGGTGCCGCGCTCGGTTCACTGGACGTGGCAATGAACGTGCACGCAGTGGAAGTGGAACGCGCGGCGAAACAGCCGCTGATGTCCGGATTTCATGCGTTGTTCAGTATCGGCGGCTTTGCCGGTGCCGGGCTGATGACGCTCTTCCTGTCACTCAAGGTGAGCGCGCTCGCCGGCAGCCTGGTGTGTGCGGGGATCATGCTGGCAGCGATGCTGGTCGCCTGGCCGCGATTGCTGCCGGCAATGGAAGGCGAGAATGGGCCGCTGTTCGTGCGGCCGCATGGCGTGGTGCTGCTGCTGGCAGTCCTTGCCATGGCAACCTTTCTTGCCGAAGGCGCGATGCTCGATTGGAGCGCGCTGCTGATCACCCAGATGGGACTGGTCGGCACGACGCAAGGCGGCCTGGGTTATATGTTGTTCGCGATTGCGATGACGAGCGGGCGATTGCTGGGGGACAGGCTCACGGCGCGCCTGGGCGATCATCGCACCTTGCTCGGCGGTGGCGTGATTGCGGTTGCGGGATTCCTGGTGCTGCTGAGCGTGCCGGTCGCACCGATCGCGTTGGCGGGGTTCCTGCTGATCGGGCTGGGTGCGTCGAACATCGTGCCGGTGCTGTTCCGCATTGCCGGGGCGCAGACCCACATGCCGCCGGCATTGGCGATCGGAGCGATCACCACGCTTGGCTATGCCGGAATCCTTGCCGGGCCCGCGGCGATCGGCGTGGTGGCGGAGGCAGTCGGGCTGCGGGCCGCTTTCTGGATGCTGGCGGGGTTGCTGCTGCTGGTGCCATTCACTGCCCGGCGGACGGCAGGGGCAGCCGGTTCGGCTTGAAGCGACTTCGCACAGGGATTATTGCGACTAGCTTGCAATAGCATTTCGCCGCTGCTAGCGGCTCTCGCGAACTGGCCGGCCCTTGGCGGCACGGCGGCAATTCCGGGGGTCCCTTCATGGCCGTGCGTGCGCGCACTTCGCTGCTTTCCTTGCCGTTGCTGACACTCGCCATGGCGATGCCGGGTGTCGCCCATGCCCAGCAGGCGGAGCCGCGGAAGGATGCCGAAGGTTCCGAGGAAATCGTCGTCACCGCGGCGCGCACGGTGCTCCCGCCCAACGCGCTGCCGCTCACCATCGACGTGATCGACAAGCAGCGGCTCGACCAGCAGATCGCGATTTCGGGCTCGGTGACCGATGCGGTGGCGAACCTCACCCCGTCCTTCTCGCCGACGCGCCAGAAGCTGTCCGGGGCGGGGGAGACGCTGCGCGGGCGCTCGCCGCTCTATGCGATCAACGGCATCCCGCAATCGACGCCGATGCGCGACGGCAGCCGCGACGGCTTCACCATCGACGGTTTCTTCGTCGACCGGGTCGAGCTGATCTACGGCTCGAACGCGCTGCAGGGGATCGGCGGCACCGGCGGCATCGTCAACCAGGTGACGGTGGGCGCGCCGAAAACGGACGGGATCAGCGGGCGGGTGCTGTTGCAGGGCACTGCCGACAACGACTTCGCCAGCGACGGCATCGGCGGCAAGGCGGCGGGGCTGGTGCAGTGGAAATCGGGTCGGTTCGATGCAAGCTTCGGCGCGGCATATGAGAAGCGCGGCGTCTTCTATGACGGCGACGGGCGCCGTGTCGGGCTGAACCTCACTCAGGGCGAGACGCAGGATTCGACCACGGTCTCGCTGTTCTCGCGCATCGGCTATCAGCTGGGCGACACCGGGCGGATCGACCTGATCGCGAGCCGTTTCGAGCTGAAGGGCGGGGGCAACTACATCGCCGTCCCGGGCAACCGCGCCACCGGCCTGCCGACCAGCGCGATCCGCGGCGATGCCCCGGGCAAGCCGGCGGCGAGCCGCACCGAGAGCATGGCGCTGACCTATACCGACACGGCGCTGGGCGGCGGCAATTTCGTCGGCCAGATCTTCTTCAACCGCACGCATGACCGGTTCGGCGGCGAGATCGCGCCGATCGCGACCTTCCAGGACCCGAAGCTCGACCCGACCGAGAAGCTCTTCGACCAGTCCGAGAACCGTTCGCGCAAGCTGGGCGCCAAGCTGAGCTACGAGCGCGCGGTGCCCGGCTTCGAGGCGCTGACCGCCACGATCGGCTTCGACGCGCTGGTCGACAAGACCGAGCAGCGGCTGATCGCCACCAACCGGGTGTGGGTGCCGCCCAGCGATTTCCGCAGCCTCGCGCCCTTCGCCCAGGCGAACCTCAAGCTCTTCGGCGGCAAGCTGCGCCTGGCCGGCGGCGCGCGCTACGAGAATGTCGAGATCAGGATCGACGATTATCACACGCTTGCCTCGACCACCTATGTCGCGCCCAACAAGGCGACCTATGGCGGTGTCGCGGTTTCGGGCGGCAAGCCGAAATTCGAGGACCTGCTGTTCAACGGCGGTGTGATCGTGGAGCCGCTGCCGGGGATCCGCGCCTATGCGAGCTATGCCGAGGGCTTCACCGTGCCCGACATCGGCCGCATCACCCGGGCGATCAAGGTGACCGGCGTCGACCTGGACCATTATCTCGACATCTCGCCGATCGTCTCGAACAACCGCGAGATCGGCGTGGAAGTGAAGCGCGGTCCGCTCGACGGCTCGGTCACCTATTTCTGGTCGTCGAGCGACAAGGGACAGCTGCTCATCGCGCGGGCGGGCGGCATCTTCGACGTGCAGCGCCAGCGGGTGGAGATCCAGGGGCTCGAGGTCAATCTGGGCGTGAAGCTGCCGGTGCCGGGGCTGAAGGCGAGCATCGGCTATGCGCATCTGAACGGACGCTACGATGCCGACACGGTGCCCGACGGCAAGGTCGATACCGACCTCGACGGCACCAACATCTCGCCGGATCGCATCAACCTTGCGGCAGACTATCAGACGGGGCCGTTCAGCGCGCGCGTGCAGACGCAATTCTATCTGGCCCGCCGCTTCGACGGTAAGGCGCGCACGATCGACGACGCCAATCCGCTGCACCCTCAAAAGCTCTACATGAACGATTTCGGCGGCTATGTGCTGACGGACGCCTATGTCCGCTACCAGACCGGGCTCGGCGGGCTGAGCCTCAGCGTCACCAACCTCTTCGACAAGATGTACATCGACTACAGCTCCGACACCCGCCTGCCCAACGACAATACGGTGTTCTATGCGGGGCGCGGGCGCACCTTCACGCTGGCCTGGGACTATCGCTTCTGATGCGGCGCGGCGTGATGCAGTGGCTCGACCTGATCCATCGCTGGACCGGCGGGGTGCTTGGCCTGGTGCTGGCGATCATGGGGCTGACCGGAGCGATCCTGGTCCATGAGGAGAGCTGGCTCGCGCTCACCCTGCCGCATGCGGCGGATATGCGGGTGGCGGACGACGGCGCGATCGCGGAGACCACGGCGAAGCTGATGGCGGCCGAGCCGGCCACGCAGAGCATCCTCTATGCCGACGACCGGTTCGGGCTGCACCAGCTGCGCCTGGCCAAGGGCGCGGGCGCCTATGCCGATCAGGCGGGCAATGTGGTGACGCGCTGGGACAGCCAGTGGAGCCGGCCGGAGTTGTGGCTCTTCGATCTGCACCATCATCTCTTCACCGGCGACACGGGCGAGACGGTGATCGGCATCGCGGGGCTGGCGGCGATATTGTTCGTGATCACCGGCACGATCCTGTGGTGGCGGACCCGCCGGACGTTCAAGTTCCGGCTATGGCCCAAACGGCTGAGCCGGCCGATGATCGTGATGCAGCATCGCGACCTGGGGATCGTGATGGCGCCCTTGCTGCTGCTCTCGGCGGTGACCGGCACCATGATGATCTTCAAGCCCTTCGCGGCGCTCATCACCATGCCCTTCTCCTCGCCGGCGGCCGATGCGGCGGCGATGAAGCCACCCAAGGGGAAGAGCGGGCCGCTCGCGGCGCATCCCGATTGGCGGGCGATCGTGGGCGCGGCGCATGCGCGTTTCCCCGACGCGCAGATCCGCATCCTCTCGCTGCCGCGCAAGGCGGGCGACCCGATCCTGGTGCGGATGCGGCGCGCGGGCGAATGGCTGCCCAATGGCCGCTCGAACATCTGGTTCGATGCCGCCGACGGGCACGTGCTGGGATCGATCGACGCGCTGGCGCTGCCCAGGGGCGCGCAGATTTTCAACGGTGCCTATCCGGTGCATGCGGCCAAGGTGGGCGGGCTGCTCTACCGGCTGCTGCTCACCGCATCGGGGCTGGCGATGCTGCTGCTCGGCAGCCTGGCGGTGTGGAGCTTCTGGTTCAAGCGGCCCAAGGCGAAGAAGGTCCGCAAGCCGGCCTAGGCGCGGCTCCCCATTGCGGAGCGCAGGCGATGCCGCTAAGGGCGGCGTGTCGGAAAAGGCAGACTTGGTTTGGTAAGCCCAAGTCCTTTCGGTAACGAAAGCTCTGGTCTTTGGCCTCGCGCCGGGATCCCCGCGACGAACATCGGACGCCGATCGGCGCTCCGTGGTTCGTCCGTGTGGTGCTCGGTCCCGAGAAACGCTCCGGTCGAACAATGACCAGGAGTAGTTATGACCGACCGCCTTCCTTCCCTTCATGACATAGTCATCGCCGGTGCCGGCCCCGTCGGCCTGTTCCTCGCCTGCGAGCTGCGGCTGGCCGGCATCTCGGTGCTGGTGCTGGAGCAGGCCGAGGCGGCGAGCTCGCCCCTCAAGCGGCTGCCGTTCGGCCTGCGCGCGCTTTCGGTGCCGACGCTCGAGGCGCTCGATCGCCACGGGCTGCTCGAAGCAGTTGCCGCGATGCGCCCCGGGCAGCCCGGAGCGCATTGGGAGCAGCAGGCGCGTCGCCCCGCGGGGCATTTTGCGGGCATCCAGTTCTTCCATGACGACATCGACGCCGCGAAATGGCCCTATCGCCTGCCGAGCCCGGCAGGGACCAGCCTGGCGGTGGAGATGGAAGCGCTGGAGGCCGTGCTTACCGAGCGCGCAGGCGCGATGGGCGCCGAGATCCGGCGCGGCGCGGGCGTCGAGGATTTCGAGGAGACCGGCGAGGAAGTGCGTGTCCGCGCCGGCGGGGAATGGTTCCGCGCGCGCTGGCTGGTGGGGTGCGATGGCGGGCGCAGCGCGATGCGCAAGCTGGGCGGCTTCGCCTTTGCGGGCACGGATCCGGAATTCACCGGCTATTCGGCCGAGGTCGAGCTGGTCGATCCCGAGGCGTTGCCGGCGGGGCGCCATTATACGGCGACCGGCATGTACAGCTTCGCCCGGCCCGGGACGATCGCGATGGTCGAGTTCGACGGCGGCGCCTTCCATCGCACGCAGCCGATCACGCGCGCGCATGTGGAGGCGGTGCTGCGCCGCGTATCCGGCATCGATGTCGAGCTTGCGGAGCTGCGCCTTGCCACCACCTGGACGGATCGCGCGTATCAGGCGGCGACCTATCGCGAGGGACGCGTGCTGCTGGCCGGCGACGCGGCGCATGTCCATTCGCCGCTGGGCGGGCAGGGGCTCAACCTGGGCATCGGGGACGCCGTCAATCTGGGCTGGAAACTGGCGGCCACGATCCGCGGCGACGCGCCGGAGGGGCTGCTCGACAGCTATCAGGCGGAGCGGCATCCGGTGGGAGCGCGGGTGCTCGACTGGTCGCGTGCCCAGGTCGCGCTGATGCGGCCGACTCCGGCCACGCGGGCGCTGGAAGCCATCATCCGCGACCTGATCGAGACGCGCGACGGCGCCACCTATTTCGCTGAGCGCGTCTGGGGTGTCACGCTGCGCTACGATCTGGGCGGCGGGCATCCGCTGGTGGGGCGCAGCGTGCCCGATTTCGCGCTGGCCGACGGGAGGCGGGCCGGCGCGTTGCTGCGTGAAGGCAAGGGGTTGCTGCTCGACTTCGATCCTGCCGCGCCGCTGCGCGGACCGGCCGGGCACTGGGAAGCGCGGATCGCCTATGTCGCGGCCAAGGTCGAGGACGGGCTGGGCCTCCGTGCGGTGCTGGTGCGGCCCGACGGCTTTGTCGCCTGGGCGAGCGATGGCGCGCCGGATGCGGAGGGCGTGACGCAGGCGATGTCGCGCTGGTTCGGCGCGGCCGGCTAGCCGGACCGGCCGGCCGCTTGCCGGGAAATCACCCGGCCAGCACGGAATCGTCGAACAGGCCGAACGCGATCGTCGAGGCGTAGAAGGCCACGGCGCGTTCGCGCGGCATGGTGCTGGCCCATTTGCGCATGTCGAACGCGGCGTTCTGGAGGGCCATCAGCGTCTGCGAGGCGACGAGGGGGTCGATCGCGCGGATCGAGCCCTGGGCAATGCCGTCCGACAGCATGCCGGCGAAGCGGCGGGCGATGCGGTTCGAGCGGTCGATCATCGTCGAGCGGACCTGGGGCGGCAGGCCGGAGAGCGCCGTGGTGCGCAGCAAGGGGCCGCGCTCGCCGAACTGATAGTCGAGCAGCGCGGCGATCGTGCTCTCCAGCTGCTCCCAATGGGTGCCGCCGGCATTCTCGGCGAGGCGCTGGGCATCGGCGATGATGTCGAAGCTGCGCTTGTAGCAGGCGATCACCAGCTCGTCCTTGGCATCGAGATGGTGGTAGAAGCTGCCCTTGGTGACGTTGAGCTCCGACGCGATCTTCTGAACCGAGGCGCCGCGATAGCCGAGCTCGTTGATCAGGCGCGTGGCGGCGAGGAGGAAGGCCTCGCGGCCGGGCTCGGGCTCGTCATGCTCGAGATCCAGCATCGCGGGAGTCCAGGCCTGGCCCTGCGCGGCGATGCCGGTGCGGAACACGTCCATCAGCCGCGCCTCGACGCGTGGATACTCATCTACTTCGTAGCGCGGCAGCCAGGCGGTGAGCCAGAAGGTGTTCTCGAGCAGCACGTGCGCACGGGCGCCGTGGAGATCGGTCTCGGCGCGGCTGGCAGCCGGGCCCCAGAGCGCGCGCGTCTTGCGGAAGACGTCGCGCCAGCGATCGAGCAGCTCGCGCTTGATCGGGTCTTCCATCGCGCGCAGGTCGGAGAGGATGGCGAAGTCGCGCTCGGCGCCGCGGCGGATGCGGGCAAGCCGCTCCATGTTGATGTTGAGATAGCGCGCGACCCGGGCTTCGGGCGTGGGCTCCCGCGCGGCATCCTCGAGCATCGCTTCGAGCCGATCGAGCGTCTGCTCGAAGGCGGCGGCGGCAAGGTCTTCCTTGCGCTTGAAATAATAGGTTACGGACGTAGTGTTGAGGCCGACGCGGCGAGCCACGTCGGCGAAGGTCATCCCCTTGGCGCTCTGCTCGTTGATCGCGTCCGCGGCCGCGGCGAGGATTGCATCCCGCTTGGCCTGGAAGCGTTTCGTCGCGCTTGCGATTTCGACTTTCCCCGGTGCATTCATTGCAACCAGTCTAACGGATTTGGTGTGAAGCCAAAGCGTTTTTTCGAATCGCGGTTGTGCCGATTTTCGCGCCGGTCCGGCTTTACCGAATATCCGGTATGCTCTACTCCGGTCCGTGAAACTGAAATCGGAGAGGATGCGCCATGGATTTCACGCTGAGCGAGCGCGAGACCTATTTCCGTGACCGGGTGAAGGCGTTCATCGACACGCGCATCCGCCCCCGCGACGGCGAATACCATGCCCAGCAGAAGGAGGGCGATCGCTGGAAGGTGCTGCCGGTGATCGAGGAAGTGAAGGCCGAGGCCAAGGCTGCGGGGCTGTGGAATTTCTTCATGCCGCCGCATTCGGGCCAGGCCCATGTCGACGATAGCTTCGAGTTCCAGGGCACGCAGCTCACCAACCTCGAATATGCGCTGTGCGCGGAGGAAATGGGCCGGCTCGGCTGGGCGTCGGAATGCTTCAACTGCTCGGCGCCGGACACGGGCAACATGGAGGTGCTCCACCGCTACGGCACGCGGGCGCAGAAGGACCGGTGGCTGAAGCCGCTGATGGAAGGCGCGATCCGCTCGGCCTTCCTGATGACCGAGCCGGCGGTCGCGAGTTCGGACGCGACCAACATCCAGACCGGCATGGTGCGCGACGGCGACCATTATGTGATCAACGGGCGGAAATGGTGGAGTTCCGGCGTGGGCGACCCGCGCTGTGAAGTCTCGATCGTGATGGGCAAGACCGATACGGGCGCCGCCAAACATGCCCAGCAGAGCATGATCCTGGTGCCGATGGACGCCCCCGGCGTGAAGATCGAGCGGATGCTTTCGGTTTTCGGGTATGATCACGCCCCGCACGGGCACGGCGAAGTGGTTCTCGAGAATGTCCGGGTGCCGGTCGAGAATGTGCTGCTCGGCGAAGGGCGCGGCTTCGAGATCGCACAGGGGCGGCTGGGGCCGGGGCGCATCCACCATTGCATGCGGACCATCGGCGTCGCGGAAGAGGCGATCGAGGCGATGGCCAAGCGGCTCGTCAGCCGGGTGGCGTTCGGCAAGCGGATCTCCGACCACTCGATCTGGGAGCAGCGCATCGCCCGCGCGCGCATCGACATCGAGATGACGCGGCTGCTCTGCCTGAAGGCGGCGGACATGATGGACAAGGCGGGCAACAAGGCGGCGCAGCTGGAGATCGCGATGATCAAGGTGCAGGCGCCGCAGATGGCGCTGCAGATCATCGACGACGCGATCCAGGCGCATGGCGGCGCGGGCGTCTCGGGCGATTTCCACCTCGCGCACGACTGGGCGGGGATCCGGACGCTGCGCCTGGCCGATGGGCCGGACGAAGTCCATTGCCGGGCAATCGCGCGCAACGAGTTCGGGAAATATGCGGACTTCAAGGCGGATCGGGCTTCGAGCGGGGACATCGGGGCTAGCCGCTAGGTCTTCGCAAAACAGGCGGGGTGACGAAGAGGGAGTAGGATGAAAGCAGCCGTTCTCTACGAAGCGGGCAAGCCGCTCGAGATCACCGATGTCCGCATCTCCAGCCCGGGCCCGCGCGAGGTACTGATCCGCACCGCGGCGGTAGGCGTGTGCCGATCGGACCTGCACTTCGTCGACGGTGCGTTCCCGCACGCGATGCCGACGGTGCCGGGGCATGAGGCGGCCGGCGTGATCGAGGCAGTGGGCAGCGACGTCGCGCATCTGAAGGCGGGCGACCATGTCATCACCTTCTTCACCGTGTTCTGCGGCAGCTGCGAGATGTGCGTGACCGGGCGGCCGTCGCTCTGCATCGATCCGTCGACGCGGCGCCCGGCCGATGCCGAGCCGCGGCTGTCGCTCGGCGACGGCACCGCGCTGGCGCCGTTCCTCAACCTCTCCGCCTTTGCTGAACAGATGCTGGTGCACGAAAATGCGTGCGTCGCGATCTCGAAGGAGATGCCGCTGGATCGCGCCGCCTTGCTCGGCTGCGCGGTGATCACGGGCGCGGGTTCGGTGTTCAACGACAGCCGGGTGCGGCCGGGCGAGAGCGTCGCGGTGATCGGCGCCGGCGGGATCGGGCTCGCCGCGATCAACGCCGCCAAGATTGCCGGCGCGGGCACGATCCTGGCGATCGATCCGGTGGCGGAGAAGCGCGAACTGGCGCTCAGGCTCGGCGCCACCCATGCGCTGGACGCGGCAGCGGAGGGGCTGACCAAGGAGGTGCTCAAGCTGACCGGCGGCGGCGTCCATTATGCGATCGAGGCAGTCGGGCGGCCGAACACCGCCGAGCTCGCCTGGAACATCCTGCGCCGCGGCGGCACCGCCACGATCCTGGGGATGATCGCGCCGGGCAACAATGTCAGCCTGCCCGGGCCTACCTTCCTGACGGGCAAGAAGATCCAGGGCTCGCTGTTGGGGTCGACGCGCTTTCCGATCGACATGCCGCGGCTGGTGCAGATGTATCTCGACGGACTGCTCGACCTGGACACGATGGTCGCCGAGCGGATCCGGCTGAAGGATGTGAACGCGGCGCTGGACAAGCTGCGCAAGGGCGACAGCGTGCGTTCGGTGATCGAGTTCGCATGAGCGACCTGGACGAAGCCAAGCTGGGCGCCTGGCTGGCGGCGAACGTCACCGGGTTCGCCGGGCCGGCCACGGTGGAGAAATTCCCCGGCGGGCAGAGCAACCCGACCTATCGGATCGATGCGGCCAGCGGCGCCTATGTGCTGCGGCGCAAGCCGTTCGGGCCGATCCTGCCCTCGGCGCATGCCGTGGAGCGCGAATATGCGCTGATCGCGGCGCTGCATCCGACCGGCTTCCCGGTCGCGCGGCCCTATGGGCTATGCGAGGATCCCGAAGTGCTGGGCGCGCCTTTCTACATCATGGAAATGGTGGAGGGGCGGACGCTCTGGGACGGCGCGCTTCCCGGGATGGCGCCTGCGGACCGGACCGCGCACTACGAAGCGATCGTCGATACGCTCGCGGCACTGCACGCCATCGATTACGAGGCGGCCGGGCTTGGCGGCTATGGCAAGCCGGGCAATTATTTCGCGCGGCAGGTCGAGCGCTGGTCGAAACAATATCGGATGAGCCAGACCGACGATCTGCCCGAGATGGAGCAGTTGATCGCGTTCCTGCCGCGCACCGTTCCGGAGCAGACGCGAACCAGCATCGTCCATGGCGACTTCCGCATCGACAACATGATCTTCGCGCCCGAGGGTGCGAAGGTGCGCGCGGTGCTCGACTGGGAGCTGTCGACGCTCGGCGATCCGCTGGCGGACTTTTCCTATTTCCTGATGAGCTGGGTGACCGAGCCCGAGGGGCGTTCGGGCGTGAAAGGGCTCACCGGGCCGGAGACCGGGATTCCGACGATCGAGCAGATAGTCGCGCGCTACTGCGCGGCGACCGGGCGAGACGGGGTGCCCGATTTGAACTGGTATTTCGCCTATAATCTCTTCCGGCTCGCGGGGATCGTCCAGGGGATCAAGAAGCGGATGATCGACGGCAACGCGTCGAGCGCGCAGGCGGCGGCGACGGTGGAGCGGCTGCCGGGGCTGGTCGCGGCGGCATGGCATTTTGCGCGGGCGGCGGGCGCCTAGCCGCTATCCCGGCGCTTGGCGGGGAAGCGGCCGGGGTGACGGCGTGGCAGGAGAAATGGGATGAGCGGATTGTTCGACCTGACCGGCAAGGTGGCGATCGTCACCGGTTCCTCGCGCGGGATCGGCAAGGCTTCGGTCGAAGCGCTCGCCGCCCATGGCGCGAAGGTAGTGATATCGAGCCGCAAGCAGGATGCGTGCGACGCGGTGGCGGCGGAGCTCAACGCAAGGCACGGCGCGGGCACCGCGCTGGCGATGGCTGCGAGCATCTCGGACAAGGACGCGCTCCGGCACCTGGTCGAGGAGACCCGGCGTATCTTCGGGCAGATCGACGTGCTGGTCTGCAACGCTGCCTCCAATCCCTATTACGGGCCGCTCGAGGGCATCGCCGACGATCAGTTCCGCAAGATCCTGGACAACAACATCCTCTCCAATCACTGGCTGATCCAGCTGGTCGCGCCCGAGATGCGGGCGCGACGCGAGGGATCGATCGTGATCGTCTCTTCGATCGGCGGCCTGCGCGGATCGTCGGTGATCGGGGCGTATAACGTCTCCAAGGCGGCCGACCTGCAGCTCGCGCGCAACTATGCGGTGGAGTTGGGGCCGGACAATGTCCGGGTGAACTGCATCGCGCCGGGGCTGATCCGGACGGATTTCGCCCGCGCGCTTTGGGAAGATCCCGAGCGCGCTAGGGCGACCAACGCGACCACGCCGCTGCGCCGAATCGGCGAGCCGGAGGAGATTGCCGGCGCCGTGGTGTATCTCGCCAGCCGGGCCAGCGCGTTCATGACGGGACAGGCTATGGTGATCGATGGAGGGGTGACGATCTGATGCGGTTCACAGGCAAGGTAGCAATCGTCACCGGTGCCGGCTCGGGGATCGGGCGGGCGACGGCGCGGGCGTTCGCGGAAGCAGGCGCGATGGTGGTCGCGGCGGACCTGAGCGAAACGGTGAACGAGACCGTGGCGGGCCGGGAGAACCTGCTCGCGGTGCGGATGGATGCGGGCGACGAGGCCGATGTCGAGCGGCTGGTCGCCACTGCGGTCGAGCGCTTCGGCGGGCTCGACATCTTCCATGCCAATGCCGGCATCTCGGGCGGCGCTACCGGCATTTTCGACACGACGGTGGAATTGTGGACGGAAGTGCTGCGCGTGAACCTGATCGGCCCGGCCCTCGCGATCAAGCATGCGGGCCCGCGGATCGTGGAGCGGGGCGGCGGGGCCATTATCTGCACCGCGAGCGTGGCGGGGCTGCGATCGGGTGCGGGCGGGCCGGCCTATTCGGCGAGCAAGGCCGGCGTGATCAACCTGGTTCAGACCGCCGCCCAGCAGTTCGCGGGATCGGGCGTGCGCGTGAACGCGATCTGCCCGGGCCTGATCGAGACCGGCATGACGCAGCGGGCGTTCGACTATGCTCGCGAGATGGGCAAGGAAGACAAGCTCGGGCGGCTCAATCCGCTGCGCCGGGCGGGCGGGCCGGAAGAGATTGCCCGCGTGGCGCTCTTCCTCGCCAGCGAGGAAGCGAGCTATGTCAACGGCCAGGCCTGGGTGGTCGATGGCGGGCTCTCGTCGAGCCATCCGGTGACGCGGCAGGAATTCGGCAAGCCGGCCTTCTGATTGACTTGGGGCGGGCCACTCCGCACTCTCCCCGGCGACAGAGGGAGAGCGGGCATGAAATGGCTGTTGGCGGCATTCTCACTGATATCGGTCGCGCCGGCGTTCGCGCAACAGGCGGTCCAGACCGAGAGCATGCAGGAGATTGTGGTGACCGGCTCGCGCCGCGAGGCCGACGATTATTCGGACACCATGCCGATCATCACCCTGCGACGCACCGCCGACTTCGCGGTGCAGGAAGTCCGGGTTGCCGGCGATACGCGCGAGGCGGCGAAGCGCCGCGACGAAATCTATGCGATGATCCGGGGGGCGATCGGGCTGGCGCGCCAATATGACGTCGAACTGGCGACCGGCGAATATGTCGTCGAGCCGCTGACGCTGGCCAATTATCGGAACCTGCCGCTTTCGAACGACGGGCGGCCGGACACCGACAAGGCCGTGTTTCTCGTCAAGACGCGCCTCGCGCCCGGCATCGACGCCAAGACGGCGCTCGATCGGATCACCCGCTTCCTCAAGGCGGTGCCCAGCGTCGGCCGGGCGGAGATGACCGAGAAGGGTGACCTCACCCTGTCGGTGGTCAATCCCGACCAGTATCGCCCGCAGATCATCGGGCTGATCGCCGCGGACGCCGAGGCGACGGCGGCGAAGTTCGGCACGGGCTATGGCGTGGAAGTGCGTGGCCTGGATCGGCCGGTCGAATGGGCTCGGGCCAGCCTGACCGAAGTGTTCCTCTATCTGCCCAGCGCCTATGTGGTGCGGCCGAGGAACTAGGCCCTAGAGTTCCACGCTGCCGCTGAACATCGGCACGCAGCGGCCGGCGACGCTGGCGCGGATGCCTTCGGGCGTGCGCCAGGCGTGGACGGCGAGATTGCTCGGGCGGCCCATCTCCACGCCCTGGCGAACATCGTAGCGGGCGCTCGCCGCATCGCCGAGCGACAGCAACAGCGCGCCGAGCGTGGCGTTGGCGCTGCCGGTCGCCGGGTCTTCCCAGGTGCCGGTGAGCGGCGAGAACATGCGGGCGCGGACGCGATTGCCTTCGCGGGCATAGAGGAAGATCGAGAGGCGCGCGGCGCTGTCGCGTTCCGTGTCGGCGAGGCGCTGATAGGCGGCGATGTCCGGCCGGGCGAGGCCGAGCGCTTCCTCGGTCACTTCGACGAAGACGAAGTCGACGCCCAGGCTGGCACGGGTGGGGACATGGGTGGTGGTGACCAGGTCCGCCGCATCGAGGCCGAGACAGGCGGCGATCTCGGCCGCGGGGAGCGTGCCGAGCAGTTGGAGCGGCTGGGGTGCGCCGATCTCGGCACCCAGCGGGCAGCCCGCGGCGTCGCGCTCGATACGCACCTCGACCAGCCCGGCGATCTCCTCGAAGCGGAGCGTGTCGCCGGCATCGGGGCGCAGGCCGGCAAGGACGAAGCCGGTGCCGACATTGGGGTGGCCGGCAAAGGGCATCTCGGCCGTGCGGTGGAAGATGCGGACACGGGCGGTGTGGGCCGGATCGGCCGGGGGCAGGACGAAAGTCGTCTCGCTATAGTTCATCTCGGCGGCCAGGGCCTGCATCTCGGCATCGGTCATGCCCCGAGCATCGGTGAACACGGCGAGCGGGTTGCCGCCGAAGCGAGCCTCTGTGAACACGTCGAGCGTGACATAGGCGAAGTGGCGCGCGGTGGTTTCCATGCTCCGCGATCTAATGCTTCCTGGCTCAGGCGCAATTGGGATCGGCGACGGAATTGCCGGTGGCGCGGAACAGGCCGTCCTTGCCCTGGGCCACTTCGATCGGCTTCACGCTGAAATAGCTGCCGCCGTTCAGCGCGCGATCGAGGATGCAGAGCTTCATCGCCTTGTCGCTGCGATCGAGGATGCTGACGCGGAAGGTCCAGCTCTTGTCGGCGGCGTCGAGCACCGCGGCATTGCCGTCACGCACCACGCTGGTGAAGCCATAATCGGCGAAGGTGCGCAGCCCGTCCTTGCGGCGCGGGGCGGTGGAGTTGGGGAAGGAAGTGAGGTCGAGCCGGGCGGCGATCGCCACGGGATCGGCCGCATCGGCGGTCACCAGCGCCAGGTCCTGCGCGACCAGTGCCGCCAGCAGCATGCCGATTGCCATTTCCGAAACTCCCCACCATGGCGCCTCCGCTCCGAACGCCTGGGCGAGAGGAGGCGTTCCGGAGGTGGGCGATTCATATGTTCTTGATACGTTCGCACCGGGGCATTATCCAGGCCGGATAGGAGAAGGGGCATGGCACTGGAGGCAGGCGGCGTGGCATGTGGCGAAGACCTGTCCGCGTACCCGTTCGGCGATGCCGACCTGGCGGGGACGCGGTTCGAGAACTGCGTGCTGCGCGATGTCCGGCTGACGGGCACCTGCCTGCAGGATGCGCGGTTCCGCGATTGCCGGATCATTCGGTGCCGCTTCGCCAATGTCGATCTGCGCGATGCCGATTTCGAGAATTGCAGCTTCGCCGACGATGCCGGGCATGTCGGGGTTCAGTTCGCCTTCTCGCAGCTCGACCAGGCGCGGTTCGAGCGCTGCGATCTGTCCTTCGCCCGGATCGAGCGATCTAGCCTCCATGCCGGCGAGCTGCGGGGCTGCAACCTGCGGGGGGCCGTTTTCCAGAAAGTGGATTTCGGCCATGCGCTAGGGCGCCGGCTGGTGAAATGGGCCGGCACGATCGCCGATTGCAATCTGGAGCTCGCCGATCTGAGCGAGCTGCGCATGCCCGATTGCACGCTGACCGGCTCGCGGCTCCGCGAAGCGCTGCTGTTCGATGCCGAGCTGGAGGGGGCGGACCTGCGTGGCTGCGATTTCACCAATGCCCAGCTCGCCGGCGCGAAGCTTGGGCGGGCCGATCTGCGCGGGAGCGACCTGGCCGGGATGGTGCTGCGGGAGCTCGGCAGCGTCGAAGGAATGATGGTCTCCGCCGACCAGCAATTCGCCCTGCTGACAGCGCTGGGCGTCGACGTGCACCCCTAAGGGGGCTTAGTCCTTGACGCGGACGAGCCCCTCCTGCGCCACGCTTGCGACGAGGCGGCCGTCGCGCGCATAGATGCGGCCGCGGTTGAAGCCGCGCGCATGGCCGGCCCAGGGGCTGTCGGTGGTGTAGAGCAGCCACTCGTCGAAGCGGAACGGCTCGTGCAGCCACACGGCATGATCGAGGCTGGCGGTCTGCACCCCGCCGTTCATCCAGCTGACGCCATGTGGCAGCATGCAGGTGCCGAGCAGCGTCATGTCGGTGGCGTAGGTCAGCATCGCGCGGTGGAGCGCGGGATCGTCGGGCAAGGGCGCCACGACGCGGAACCAGCTGTGCTGGACGGGCTCGCTCTTCACCGGCTTGAACCAGTTGCGCGGATTGACCGGGCGGATCTCGATCGGGCGGGCGCGCAGGAAGAAGCGGCGGAACTTTTCCGGCACCTCGTCGCGGATCGCCTCGCGCAGGTCGCGCTCGGAGACGAGGCTGTCCGGATCGGGCACGTCGGGCATGTCGAACTGGTGGTGCAGACCCTCGGCGGGACGCTGGAAGCTCGCGGTCATGTTGAGGATGGGCTGGCCGCCCTGCATCGCGATGATCCGGCGATTGGCGAAGCTGCGCCCGTCGAAATCGCGCACGACGCGGTAGATGATCGGGTGGTTCTCATCGCCCGGCCGCATGAAATAGGCGTGAAGCGAATGGGCGAGCTTGTCGTCCTCGACCGAGCGCTGCGCCGCCTGGAGCGCCTGGGCGATCACCTGGCCGCCGAACACGCGGCCGACGCCGCCAGGCTGGCGGGGGCCGCGATACAGGTCGGTATCGATGCGCTCGACGTCGAGCAGCCGGGTGAGCTGGTCGACAAGGCCCTGGGGTTCGGTGGCGCGTTCGGAGATGTCGTCAGCCATTTGCACATTCACCGTCATCCCCGCGAAGGCGGGGATCCAGAGTCGCAGGGGACGTCGCCTTGTTATCCTGGATCCCCGCCTTCGCGGGGATGACGAAGGAGGGGGCGGAGATGCGGGAAGAGGAGCCGTCAGACGCCATCAATATCCCGCGCTTTCCGCCAGCGCATTGGCGTGGAAATTACTGTCGCCGAACATCTCGGCGAGGACGCGGGCGCGTTTCATGAAGAAGCCGATGTCGAATTCGTCGGTCATGCCGATGCCCCCGTGCATCTGGACACCCTCCTGCACGGCGAGCGTGGTGGCAAGCCCCGTCATCGCCTTGGCGACCGCGACGGCCTCCGCGGCGGCGGCGGCGTATTCCGGGCCGGCATCGAGCAACTGCTGTGCCTTGAGCACGGCGGCGCGGGCGACTTCCATTTCGCTGTAGAGATGCGCGGCGCGATGCTGGAGCGCCTGGAAGCTGCCGATGGCGACGCCGAACTGCTTGCGCTCGCGCAGGTACGACACGGTCATGTCCATGGCACCGCCGCCGACGCCGATCATCTCGGCCGCGGCACCGGTACGGCCGGCGGCGAGCAGGCGGGCAAGCGGGCCGTCGCCCTGGTCGACTTCGCCGATCACCGCATCGGCATCGACTTCGACGCCATCGAACTGAAGGCGGGCGGCGATGCTGGAGTCCGCCAGGCGCTCGGGCGTGGCGGTGAGGCCCTGGGCATCGCCGGCAACGGCGAACAGGGTGGTGCCGTTGCCGGTGCGGGCGGCGACGAGCAGCAGGTCGGCGACATGGCCGTTCGTCACGAACTGCTTTGCGCCGGTGAGGCGGAAGCCATTGCCCGCGCGCTCGGCCTGCATCGCGATCCTGCCGTCATGCTTGGCGCCTTCGTCGATCGCCAGCGCGGCGACGGTCTCGCCGGCGAGGATGCCCGGATACCAGGCCCGAGCGGCGGCGCTGCCCTTCAGCGCCTCGACCGCCGTCACTGCGGTAGCAAGAAAGGGAGAGGGCGCGAGGTTGCGGCCGATCTCCTCGAGCACCACGCCCGCCTCGACATGGCCGAGGCCGAGGCCGCCATCCGCTTCGGGGATCAGGATGCCGGTGAAGCCCATTTCGGCGAACTGCTTCCACAGTGCGCGCGAGAAGCCGGTGGCGTCGCCCGCGTCGCGCAGCGCGCGCATATGGGCGACCGGGGCTTCCGCGGCGACGAAGTCCTTAGCCGTGTCGCGGAGCATGATCTGGTCGTCGTTGAGATAGAGGGGCATCTGCTTCTCTTTCGTCATCCCCGCGCAGGCGGGGATCCAGGATAACAATGTGAGCCGCTTCTGGCTCTGGATCCCCGCCTTCGCGGGGATGACGGATTAACTGGGCAGATCCAGGATCCGCTTGGCGATGATGTTGAGCTGGATCTCGCTGGTGCCGCCTTCGATCGAATTGGCCTTGGTGCGCAGCCACGTCCGGGCGGCGGCGCCCTCATGGCTCGCCTCGCTCTCCCATTCGAGCGCGTCGCTGCCACCGGCGGCCATCTGCAGCTCGTGGCGGGCCTTGTTCAGCTCGGTGCCGTAATATTTCATCATCGAAGGCTGGGCGGGATGCGCCTGGCCGGCCTTCAATTCGTCGATGAACTTCTCCGACATCGCCGTGAACGCCTTGGATCGCACCTCGAACAGCGCGATCTGCGCGCGCAGGATCGGGTCGACGCCCTTGCGCGCCGCCTCCACCAGCGGATCCTTGCCGGCGCCGCTCAGGCCGAAGCCGGAGATCATCTCGCGCTCGTGACCCAGGAGATATTTGGCGACGTCCCAGCCCTTGTTCAGCGTGCCGAGCAGATTGCCCTTGGGCACCTCGACATTGTCGAAGAAGGTCTCGCAAAAGGGCGAGTTGCCGCTGATCAGCAGGATCGGCCTGGTCGAGACGCCGGGCGACGCCATGTCGAACAGCAGGAAGCTGATGCCGGCCTGCTTGACCGACTTGTCGGTGCGCACCAGGCAGAAGATCCAGTCGGCCTTGTCGGCATAGCTGGTCCACACCTTCTGGCCATTGACCAGGAAGTGATCTCCCTTGTCCTCCGCCGAAGTTTGCAGGCCGGCGAGGTCCGAGCCGGCATTGGGTTCGCTATAGCCCTGGCACCAGCGGATTTCGCCGCGCGCGATCTTCGGGAGATGTTCGAGCTTCTGCGCTTCGGTGCCGTATTTCAGCAGCGCCGGGCCGAGCATCGAGATGCCGAAGCTGTTGAGCGGATTGCGCGCCTTGATCCGCTTCAGCTCCTCGCGGAGGATCTTGGTCTCGGCCGGCGAGAGACCGCCGCCGCCATAGGCCTGGGGCCAATCGGGCACGGTCCAGCCGCGCGCGGCCATGCGATCGAGCCAGAGCTTCTGGTCGGGGTGCGCATATTCGGGATTGCGGCCGCCCCAGGTGGTTTCCTTGTCCGATTTGGGCGGGGTGCGCATCTCGGCCGGGCAATTGGCTTCGAGCCAGGCCCGGGTTTCGGCACGGAATTGGTCGAGGTCTTCGCTCATATTTCCTCTCCATTCCTCCCCCGGAGGGGGAGGGGGACCACCGCGAAGCGGTGGTGGAGGGGGCTTGCCCCGAGCGGATCGCCCGTGGCGCTCCCCCTCCGTCACGCTTTGCGTGCCACCTCCCCCTCCGGGGGAGGGTCTTACTCAGCTCACTTGTTGAACTTCTCGCCCTTCTCCGCCTTCTCGCAGAGCAGCGGGGCGACTTCGAAGCCATATTTCTCAAGGCCTTCGACGATCTTCTTGAGACCTTCGGTGTCGGCCCAGAACATCGGGCCGCCGCGATACGGGGGCCAGCCATAGCCATAGACCCAGACCACATCGATGTCGCTCGCGCGCTGGGCCATCTTCTCGGCGAGGATCAGCGCGCCTTCGTTGACCATGGTGTAGAGCGTGCGGACGACGATCTCCTCCTCGGTGATCTCGTGCTGCGGCACGCCCAGCTTCTCGCGCCATTCGGCGATCAACTCGGCGACGCGCGGCGAGTTCGAGGGGTTCCGCTTCTCGTCATAATCGTAGAAGCCGGCGCTCTTCTTCTGGCCCCAGCGGCCCTCGGCGGCGAGCGCGTCGCGGATGTTCTCGATCCGGTTCGGATCGCGGTGCCAGCCGATGTCGACGCCGGCGAGATCGGCCATCTGGAACGGGCCCATCGGCATGCCGAAGGCGACATGGACCTTGTCGATCTGCTCCGGCGTGGCGCCTTCGAGCAGCATCTTGTTCGCTTCGACCTGGCGCGGCATCAGCATGCGGTTGCCGATGAAGCCGTAACAGACGCCGGCAATGACGGCGACCTTCCTGATCTTCTTCGACACGGCCATGGCGGTGGCGAGCACGTCGTCGGCGGTCTTGGCGCCGCGGACGATCTCGAGCAGCTTCATCACGTTCGCCGGCGAGAAGAAGTGCAGGCCGAGCACGTCCTGCGGACGCGAGGTGGCCGCCGCGATCTCGTCGATGTTCAGATAGCTGGTGTTCGAGGCGAGGATGGCACCCGGCTTGGCGATCTTGTCGAGCTTCGAGAAGATGTCCTTCTTGACGTCCATATTCTCATAGACCGCCTCGATGATCAGGTCGCACTCGCCGAGCGCGCCGAAATCGAGCGTCGGATTCAGCAGGCCCATCGCGCCTTCGACCTGCTCGGCGGTCATGCGGCCCTTGGCGGCGGTCGCTTCGTAGTTCTTGCGCATCACGCCGGTGCCGCGATCAAGCGCGTCCTGCGCCATCTCGACGATGGTCACCGGGATGCCGGCCGACAGGAAGTTCATCGAGATGCCGCCGCCCATCGTGCCGGCGCCGATCACGCCGACGCGCTTGATGTCGCGGAGCGCGATGTCCTCGGCGATGCCGTCGATCTTCGCCGCCTTGCGCTCGGCGAAGAAGATGTGGCGCAGCGCCGCGGACTGGGTGCCCATGATCAGCTTCATGAAGCCCATGCGCTCGGCCTGGACGCCCTCGGCATAGGGCTTGCCGGCGGTCTGCTCGATCAGGTCCATGATCGTGTTGGGCGCGTCCATGCCGCGGAAGCGCTTGGCATTCTTGGCGCGGAAGGCCTCGAACACCGCCGGATCGACGGTGACGGGGCGCTCGGACGAGCGCGACACCGGCTTGCCGATCACTTCCTGGGCGAAGGCAACGGCGTCGGCGAGGAGATTGCCCTCGGTCGCGAGGCGATCGACCAGGCCAGCGGCCTTGGCCTGCTCGGCCGAGATCGGATCGCCCTTGGTCGCCATTTCGAGCGCGGTTTCGACGCCCGCGACGCGCGGCATGCGCTGGGTGCCGCCGGCGCCGGGCAGGATGCCGAGCTTCACCTCGGGCAGGCCGAACTTCGCCGAGGGCACGGCGATGCGATAATGCGAGGCGAGGGCGACTTCGCAGCCGCCGCCGAGCGCGGTGCCATGGACGGCGGCGATCACCGGCTTGTCGAGCGCTTCGATCTCGTCGACCAGCACGGGGAGCGAGGGCTCCTGCATCGGCTTGCCGAACTCGGTGATGTCGGCGCCGGCGAAGAAGGTCTTGCCGGCACAGGTAATGACGACGGCCTTGATGCTGTCGTCATTCTTCGCTTCCTGGATGCCCGCCTGGATGCCCTGGCGGACCGCCGCGCCGAGCGCGTTCACCGGCGGATTGTCCGAAGTGATGATCAGGACGTCGCCCTGGCGAGTGGTGGTGATGGGGGAGGTCATGTTCGTCTCCAGTTATGGGTTCACGCGATGGCGTGGAGAGAAGAAGTTCGATTCACGCGGAGGCGCGGAGAAGGAAGAAGAATTGGTTCGAGCGAAGGTGCCCAGAGGGTGCGCTCCTGGCAATGGGCCGGGCCGCGTCAGCGGCTGCTGGACGACGGCGATTTGGAAGGCCGCTGTCGCGGCGGAGGGCCATCTCCGTGTCTCCGCGCCTTCGCGTGAACCATTTCTCCTCCTGTCTCATCAATCCGCCAGTGCCGAATAGATCAGCGTCTTCAGCTCGCGCCGGATCGGGAAGAGCGTGGACGGAGAAAGCTGCGTCATGAAGACCATCGAGAGCCGCTCGACGGGATCGATGAAGAAGGCGGTCGAGAACATCCCGCCCCAATAATATTCGCCGGCCGAGCCCGGGATCATCGCCTTGGCCGGATCCAGGGTGATCGCGAAGCCCAGGCCGAAGCCCGTGCCGGCATTGGTGGTCTCGCTGAACAGCGACCTGGACATGGCGTGGAGGTCCGAGCCGCCGGGCAGATGGTTGACCGTCATCAGCTCGATCGTCTTGCGGCTGACCAGCCGGACGCCGTCCAGCTCGCCCTTGTTCAGGAAGAAGGTGCAGAAGCGGTGATAGTCGAGCGCCGTGGAGACGAGCCCGCCGCCGCCCGAGACCAGGCGTGGCTCCCTCGACCAGGCGCTTTCGGCCCCGCGATCGTACATCACCCGGCCCTTGCCCTGGACCATCGTCCAGCAATCGGCGAGGCGGTCGATCTTGTCCGCCGGGACGGTGAAGCCGGTGTCGTGCATGCCGAGCGGCACCAAGATGCGCCGCGCGAAGAAATCGCCCAGCTTCATGCCCGAGACGCGCTCGACCACGGCGCCAAGCACGTCGGTGGAGACCGAATAATTCCATTCGGCGCCCGGCGAGAATTCGAGCGGGATATTGCCGAGCGCGGCGATGAACTCGTCGAGCGTCAGATTGCCGTGCCAGTTCTCGATCCTGCCATCGCGATAGGCGGCGTCGACATTGGTGCGGTTCTGGAAACTGTAGGTGAGGCCCGAAGTGTGGCGGAGCAGGTCCACCATGCGCATCGGCTCGTCGGTGGGCAGGGTCTGGAACGGCACGCCGCCGCCGCCCGCCTTGAACACGCCCAGCCCCTTCAGTTCGGGAAGGACGTGGTGGACGGGCGTGTCGAGCGCGACCAGCCCTTCCTCGACCAGCATCATGAAGGCCAGGCTGGTAACCGGCTTGGTCATCGAGGCGATGCGGAAGATCGTGGTTTCGTCCACTGGCGCGCCGCCCTCGCGGGCCGCGCCCTGATGCGAGAAATGCACGATCTCGCCGCCGCGCGCGATCAGCAGCTGGGCGTGGGGCAGCTTGCCCGAGTCGAGATAGCGAGTCTTCAGGTACGGATCGATCCGGGCCAGCCGGGCCGCGTCGAAACCCTGACTTTCGGGCTTGGCAATCGTCATGCGGCTGGCATACCTCTCATTCGAAACCGGTGACTCGCATCTTCTCGGGGACGCGCTTCCCCTATTGCCTTGAGCGCGCGATGAATCAACACTAACGTTGTTTACGGTACGGCATTCGGTGCCAAACCCAACATTCTAGAAACATAAGCTGGAGAGAATCGCCTTGGCCCCCGAACCGATCGTCCCGCTCGACCCCAAATGGCCGGCGATGTCGCTGGCGCAGGTGAAGGCGGCGCTCACTGCGCCGGGCGCGCGCTTCGAGATGGACGAGGTGGAGATCCGCGGCGTGCCCACCCGGGTCTGGAAGAACGCCCCGCCCACGCTCGGGGTGCTCCAGCAGCTGGTGCGGCTCTATGGCGACCGCGTCTTCACGATCTATGAGGACGAGCGAGTCACCTATGACGCGAATTATCGCGCGGTCTGCCATCTCGCCCGGAAGCTGACCGAGATGGGGGTGGGGAAGGGTGATCGCGTCGCGCTGGCGATGCGCAACCTGCCCGAATGGCCGACCATCTTCTTCGCGGTGACCAGCCTGGGCGCGATTATCGTGCCGCTCAATGCGTGGTGGACGGGCGGCGAGCTGGAATATGGCCTGAGGGATTCGGGCGCGAAGGTGCTGTTCGTCGATGCCGAGCGGCATGCGCGGCTGAAGGACTGCTATGCGCAGCTGCCCGCGCTGGAGCGCGTGGTGGTGAGCCGCTGCGACGAGGAACTGGGCGGCGATGCCAGCCGCCTGGAGGTGCTGATCGGCACGCGGCATGACTGGGCGGGGCTGCCCGACATCCCGTTCCCGCAGGTGGCGGTGTCGCCCGAGGACGATGCGACGATCTTCTATACCAGCGGCACCACCGGCAATCCCAAGGGCGCGCTGGGCACGCACCGCAATATCTGCACCAACATCCTGTCGAGCGGGTACAGCGCCGCGCGCGCGATGCTGCGCCGGGGCGAGGTGCCGCCGGCGGTGATTCCGCACAAGGTGGGCTTGCTGGTGATCCCGCTGTTCCACGTCACGGCGTGCAGCGCGGCGCTGATGACCGGGATCGCGACCGGGCAGACGATCCTGTTCATGCGCCGCTGGGACGCCGAGAAGGCGATGGGCCTGATCGAGCGCGAGAAGGTGACCTTCACCGGCGGCGTGCCGACGATCGCGTGGCAGCTGCTCGAGCACCCGGCGCGAGGGGAGTATGACCTGTCCAGCCTGGAGGCGATCTCCTATGGCGGCGCGCCGTCGGCGCCGGAGCTGGTCAAGCGCATCTATGAGGAATTCGGGGCGCTGCCCGGCAATGGCTGGGGCATGACCGAGACGATGGCGACGGTGACGCAGCACAGCGGCGAGGATTATCTGTCGCGGCCGACCAGCGCGGGCCAGCCGGTGGCGGTGGCCGACCTCAAGATCATGACCGTCGAGGGCGACCGCGAGCTTCCGGTCGGCGAAGTGGGCGAGCTCTGGGCCCGGGGCCCGATGATCGTGAAGGGCTATTGGGACAAGCCCGAGGCGACCGCCGAGACCTTTGTCGACGGCTGGGTGCGCACCGGGGATCTGGCCAAGCTCGACGAGGAGGGCTTTCTCTACATCGTCGACCGGGCCAAGGACATCGTGATCCGCGGCGGCGAGAACATCTATTCGAGCGAAGTGGAGGACGTGCTCTACGCTTTCCCCGGGGTGATGGACGCGGCGCTGATCGGCGTGCCGCACAAGATACTGGGCGAGGAGCCGGTGGCGGTGGTTCACATGGCGCCGGGCGCCAGCGCGACCGAGGCCGAGCTCCAGGGCTTCGTCCGCGAACGGCTGGCGGCGTTCAAGGTGCCGGTTCAGGTGCGCTTCTCGGCCGACACACTGCCGCGCAACGCCAATGGCAAGATCCTGAAGAAGGACCTGCGGGCCCTGTTCGTCGGGGAAACGGCAGCCTGAGGCGCAAGGGGACTGGCCGAAGGGGCGGGACGCGCTAGGATCGGCATCCGAAGGGAGACTTCGGATGCATGCCGATCGACGCGCTTTCCTGGCTCTGGCGACCGCGGCCATGGCGACACCGCCGCTGGCTCGGGCAGCGCGGTGGCAATCCGCGCCGGCCTTTCCGCCGGTCGATGCGCGCAGCGTCTGGCTGGTTGGCGACTCTGCGCCGCCCGATCCCGCCGCCATGTCGGCGCGGCTGGCGGAGCTGGCGGGTAGCGGGCCGGTGCGCGACGGCTATCTGAACGGCGGCGCGGTCGAGGCGCTGGAAAAGGCCTTTGCGGCCCATCTCGGCAAGGAGGCCTGCGCCTTCTTCCCGACGGGCACGCTCGCCAACAATGTCGCGCTGCGGGTGCTGTGCGGCGAGGCGCCGCATGCGCTCTGCCAATATGACAGCCATCTCTATCGCGACGAGAGCAACATGGCGCAGCGGCTGGCGGGCATCAACCTGGTGCCGCTGGGCGCGGGACGTGCGGCGCCGACCCAGGAGGAGCTGGTCGCGGCATTCGACGCGGCCGAGAAGGGCCCCTATGCGCTCAAGGTCGGGGCGATCTCGCTCGAGAGTCCGGTCCGGCGGCTGGACGGGCAGCTGATCCCGCAACGACGCATCGCCGAGATCGCCGCGCTGGCGGCGGCGCACGGCACGCGCATGCATCTCGACGCCGCGCGGCTGCTGCTCGCGCCGCCCGCGCTCGACCGCAAGGCCTATGTCGCGCCGTTCGAGACGGTCTATGTCTCGCTCTACAAATATCTGGGAGCGCCGTTCGGGGCGGTGCTGGCCGGGCCGGCGGCTACGATCGCCAGGGCGCGGGAATGGCGGCACCTCTATGGTGGGCTGATCTATCAGGGCTGGGCGCCGGCCCTGCTCGCGCTCGACGGGCTGCAGCGCCTTCCCGAGAGCATCGCCAAGGCGCATGGTACGGCCGAGGCGCTGTTCGCGGCGCTGGAGCGCAGCGGCAAGGTGAAGCGCCGGGCGAACCCCGACGCTTCCAACATCCATTGGCTGGAGATGCCCCAGGCGCTGGCCGAAGCCGCCTTCGAGCGCGGCCGCGCCGCCGGCGTGCGCATCGGGCGCTGGGACAAGGGAGCGATCCCCTTCTTCGTCAACGAGACGCTGCTGCGGCGCCCGGTCGAGGAATATGCGAAGCTGTTCCTGGGATAGGTTGCGAGCCTATCCCCTCTCTTCGCAATTCGCGCGAAAGCGGGGCCCATTTCCCAGGCCATCTGCCAATGCGCCGTTTGTTCGTAACGACGGCGCAAGAGATAGCCCGCCATCTCTCCGTCTCGCCCGCAATCAGTCCAGGAGATGGGCCCCCGTTTTCGCGGCGGTGACGACCGAAGAGACTGCGTTTCTCCATCCGGCGAGCCGCGCCTCGCGCTTGCCCGGCTCCAGCCTCGGCTCGAAGGTCAGCCCCGCGCCCCGCATCCGCGCCGCTTTCCCGAGGTCAGTGAACATGCCGCAGCCAATGCCGGCGAGCATCGCGGCCCCCAAGGCGGTGGTCTCGGCGAAATCGGGACGGTCCACGGGAATGGCGAGGATGTCGGCCAGGTCCTGGGCGATCCAGTCGTTGGTGACCATGCCGCCGTCGATGCGCAGCCGCGACCAGTCGGCCCCGTCCGCCGCGAAGGCGGCCTTCAGGTCGTGGCTCTGGTGCGCCATCGCTTCCAGCGCCGCGCGGACGATGTGTGCGCGGGTGGCGGCGAAGCTGAGGCCGGAGATCGCGGCGCGCGCCTCCGGCTCCCACCAGGGCGCGCCGAGCCCGGACAGGGCCGGAGCCAGGTAGACGCCGCCATTGTCCTTCACCGAGCGCGCCAGCGCCTCGGTCTCCTGGGCCGTCTCGATCAGCTTCACCGAGTCGCGCAGCCACTGGACCAGGCTGCCGGCGACGAATACCGAGCCCTCGATCGCATAGGTGCGCCGCCCGCCCAGCTGCCAGAGCACGGTGGCGAGCAGCCGGTTCTTCGACGCGGGCGGGGCGCTGCCGGCATTGGTCAGCACGAAGGCGCCGGTGCCATAGGTCGCCTTGGTGTCGCCGCGTTCCAGACAGGCCTGGCCGATCGTCGCGGCCTGCTGGTCGCCGGCCAGGCCGCAGATCGGGATCTCGCCACCGAACAATTTCGTCGTGCCGAAGCTGCCGGCGCAATCGACGATCTCCGGCAGCGCGTCGCGCGGCGCGGAGAACATGTCGAGCAGCCCGTCGCTCCAGCCGCCAGAACCCAGGCCCATCAGCAGCGTGCGCGAGGCGTTGGTCGCGTCGGTGACATGGAGGCCGCCGGTGAGCTTCCACACCAGCCAGCTCTCGACAGTGCCGATGGCAAGGCGGTCGCCCACGCCCCTTAGCTGCGGCCAGTTGCGCATCGCCCAGGCGATCTTGGTGCCGGAGAAATAGGGATCGAGCAGCAGCCCGGTGCGCGCCTGGACGCCCGGTTCCTCGCCCGCCTCGCGCCAGGCGCGGCACATCGCGGCCGAACGGCGGTCCTGCCAGACGATGGCCGGGCCGAGCGGCTCGCCGGTGGTCTTGTCCCAGAAGACGATGGTCTCGCGCTGATTGGTGATGCCGATCGCGGCGATCGCCTGGGCGCCGCCGGCCTGCTGCACCATGGCCATCGCGCATTCGAGCGAGCGGCGCCAGATCTCGTTGGCGTCGTGCTCGACCAGGCCGGGCCCGGGATAATGTTGCGTGAGATCGGCGCCGTGGCTGCCCAGGCACTTGCCCGAGGGCGCGAACAGCATCGCGCGGGTGGAGGTGGTGCCCTCGTCGATGACCAGGATGTGCTCGCCCATGCCGCAAGGCTAGCGCAGCCGTTACGGCTGCGAAAGCCCGGCGCCGTCATCCCGCGCAGGCGGGGACCGGGCGTTTCCCTGCCGAGTCGCCCTCCGCTCTGGATCCGCGCCTGCGCGGGGATGACGAAGGGAAGGGGAGGCGCTAGGGTTTCGGCGAGAGAGAGGAAGGGCAGAAGTGAGCGATCGTTCCGGCAGCATCGGTGGCGACCCCCTGGACGAGGGCGCGTCCTCGGGACCCGCGCGTGCACCGCTGCTCGGCCCGTCGAGCCACGAGAGCATGGGCGACGGTCAGAAGCGCGATCGGCTGATGGCGGCGCTGGCGCTGATGGCGGGCATCGGCCTGTTGCTGGCACTGCCCTTCGCGCTGCAGGCGGGGGCGGTGTTCTTTCTGCCGCTGACCACGGCGCTGGTGATCGCGATCGCGCTGGTGCCGCTGCTCGAATGGCTGGAGCGCCACCGGGTGCCGGCGCCGATCGCGGCGTTCGTCTGCGTGCTGCTGTTCCTGATCGCGGCGAACGTCGCGCTGGCCTCGATCGTGGTGCCGGCCTGGCAATGGATCCGGGACCTTCCCGCCAAGATCCCGCAGATCCAGGAGAATCTGAAGCCGCTGATCGAATTCTACGCGAACCTCGACAGTTTCGTGAACAAGACGGTGATGAACTTTGCCTCGGCGCCGATGAAGCAGCCCGAAGTGATGGCGGCCACGCCGCCGCGGTCGCTGATCGACCTGTTCGCCACTTCGGCGCCGTCGGCGCTGGTGGAGATGTTCTTCGCCATCCTCGTCATCTATTTCTTCCTCTCGGGCTGGACGCGCCTGCGCCGCAACGCGATCACCAGCCGGGCGAGCTTCGGCGGCGCGATGGCGACCGCGCGGGTGATCCAAGACGTGGTGGACGATACCTCGGCCTATCTGGGCACGATCACGCTGATCAACCTGACGCTGGGGCTGATCGTGGCGGGCGTGCTGTGGGCGATCGGCATGCCGACGCCGCTGATGTGGGGCGGCATCGTCGCGCTGCTCAACTACATCCCCTATTTCGGGCCGGTGTTCGCCGCGCTGCTGCTGGCGATGGGCGGGCTGATGACCTTTCCGGACCTGGGCTGGGCGTTCGTGCCGCCGATCGTGATGATCGCCTGCCATCTGATCGAGGCGAATGTGGTGACGCCGCTGATCGTGGGCCACCGGCTGACGATCAGCCCGATCATGATCCTGATCTCGCTGAGCTTCTGGGGCTGGGTGTGGGGCACCACCGGGGCGCTGCTCGCGGTGCCGCTGCTGATCATCATCCAGACGGTGGTGAACGCCGCGGGCAAGCCGGACATCGCCGGTTTTCTCTTCGAGCACGGGACCTTGGTGAACGATCCTGTGGATAATCGGCCGCTGCGGCGAAAAAGTCGCGACCAATCCGGTTGACACCCCCGAATCTCGCGTCTAGTGCCCGCCTCCTCGCTTCGAGAGAGCGGGTGTAGCTCAGTTGGTTAGAGCGCCGGCCTGTCACGCCGGAGGTCGCGGGTTCGAGCCCCGTCACTCGCGCCATTCCCCATTGCCGGACCGGAAGGGCGACGCGCATGCGGCGCCGCGCGGGCCGATGTCGTGGCGGCGATGGTCGGTTCTCGGGCGCACATGCGGGTGTAGCTCAGTTGGTTAGAGCGCCGGCCTGTCACGCCGGAGGTCGCGGGTTCGAGCCCCGTCACTCGCGCCATGCGCCGCAAGGCCATGCCTCGCCGCAACGCCAGGGATAGCCGACGCCAGGCCAGGGCCGCGCTCAGGCCCGGCGCCAGCGCCCCGTCTCCATCCAGCGCAACACCCCGCCCAGCGGCAGGATCCAGACGATCCCCGTCACCACATAGATCGGCAGCTGGGCGAGCACGTGCAACTGCCCGATCCAGTGCGAGAAGCTCGCCACCAGGATGATCCACGCCAGGATCCAGGCGACGATGCCCAGCGCGCCCGCCGGCTTGCGCCAGCTCGGCGCTATGCTCCCGCGTGCCATGTCATGCCTTTCTCGGTGATCACGGCCTGGAGCGGTACGTCCCAGATGTCCGAAGGGATGGCGGGCACTTCCTGCATCGCCCAGGCAACGCCGACGCGCCATGCGTCGGGATAGCGGGCAAAGGCGCGGTCGTAATGGGCGGCGCCCTGGCCCAGGCGATTGAGGCGTGCGTCGAACCCCACCAGCGGCGTCAGGATCACGTCGGGTGCGATTTCGGGGCTGTCGGCTTGCGGCTGGCGCAGGCCGAACGGACCATCGACCAATGGCTCGCTCATTCGCCAGGCGAGGAAGCGCAGAGGGGCGGCGCGATCGACGACGAAGGGCAGGGCGAGCCGGCAGCCCCGCCCGGCCGCCGCGGCGGCGAGCTGGGTGGGGTCGGCTTCGCTGCCGATCGCGACATAGGTGGCGATGGTCATCCCCGCAGTCAGGCGCTCGACGAACGCCTCGGGGGCGAGGATGGCCTCGCTCGCTTCGCTGGCGAAGGCGTCACGCTCGGCGCGGAGCTGCGCCCGCAGGGCTAGCTTGTCGATCATGCGACGCTTCTAGGATAGCGGTGGCGGGACCGCCATGGCCGTTTGCCAGAATATCCACTGACGCCCGTTACGTCAGGTGGGGACCATGTGCAGCGGACCAGGATCCGTACAGGGACAGCCCCCATGGATGATGAATAGCCTCAGGGATAATTGCTATGGCTCGTACCGGGCAGTGCCCGCCGAGGACGGATGTAGGGATTTCGGCCGGTGCCCGCAACCACCCCCTTGCCGGGAGCGGCGGTCAGGCCTCGCTCGCATCCTCTTCCAGCGCCGCCGCCACGGCCTCCAGCCGGTCGGCGATGCGCTCCAGCAGCACCGGCGAGACGCCCTCGGGCGGATTGCGCTCGGTCTCGTCGAGCAAGTCGGCGAGGATCAGCGCGAGATAGACGAGCGTGCGCTCGGCATTCAGGCCGCCCGATGCGCGCAGTGCCGTGTCGGCATGGCGCCCGAGGATTGTCTCGAGGTGGCGGATATGCAACTCGTCGCCCTCGCGCGCGGCGATGGCGTAGCTGCGCCCGGCGACGGTGATGTCGATGTCCGCCATCAGTCCTGCTCCGCTCCGGCTTCGCGCGCGATCAATGCGTCCAGCGAGCTCACCGCGTCCTCGATGCGCGCGCGCAGCTTGGCGTGGCGTTGCGTGATCCGTTCGCAGGCATAGGCCCGCGCCGCGGCGGCTTTCTCGATGCGGACGAGGGCCTGTTCGATACGATCGGCGGGCGTACTTGCCATGGGTCAAGCGTTACGCACCCCATCCGAACCTAGCAACCCCTGAATGGTATCGGTTGCAGCGCGCGTTCGACAAGGCGGACCGGAGCCGCGCCGGTCCGAGTCCGCACGGCATCCGGCCGGCACTCGGGGTGTCGAGGCGGTTGACGTGGCGAGCCAAGGTGCCCAAAGGCGTCCGCGCCAGCATCAGGGGACTCCAAAGTGACCGCAAGCTTCACCGATTGCGCCAATGCCATCCGGGCATTGTCGATGGACGCCGTGGAGGCGGCCAATTCGGGGCATCCGGGCATGCCGATGGGCATGGCCGACGTCGCCACAGTGCTGTTCCAGAACTATCTGAAGTTCGATCCCGCCGATCCCAAATGGGCGGACCGCGACCGTTTCGTGCTGAGCGCGGGCCATGGCTCGATGCTGCTCTACTCGACGCTCTACCTGACCGGCTATGCGCGCCCGACGTTGCAGGACATCAGGGATTTCCGCCAGGTCGGCAGCCCCTGTGCCGGGCATCCGGAGAATTTCGAGCTGCCGGGGGTGGAATGCACCACCGGCCCGCTCGGCCAGGGCTTCGCGATGGCGGTCGGCATGGCCGCGGCGGAGCGGCACCTCAACGCCGTCTATGGCGACGATCTGGTCGATCACCGCACCTGGGTGATCGCCGGCGACGGCTGCCTGATGGAAGGCATCAACCACGAGGCGGTGGGCCTTGCCGGGCACTTGAAGCTCGGCAAGCTGATCGTGCTGTGGGACGACAACAAGATCACGATCGACGGCGCGGTGTCGCTCTCGTCGAGCGAGGACATCCCCGCCCGTTATCGCGCATCTGGCTGGCAGGTCGTCGCGTGCGACGGCCATGACCGGGCCGACATCGCCCGCGCGATCGACGAAGCGCTTGCCAGCGACCTGCCGTCGCTGGTCCAGTGCCGCACGGTGATCGGCAAGGGCGCGCCCAACAAGCAGGGCTCGTCCAAGGTGCACGGCTCGCCGCTGGGCGCGGACGAAGTCGCCGCCGCCCGGCAGGCGCTGGGCTGGAACCACCCGGCCTTCGAGATCCCGGGCGAGATCCGCGAAGCCTGGCTGGCGGCGGGCAAGCGCGGCGCCGCGCCGCATGCCGCGTGGAAGGCGCGGCTCGAGGCGCATGAGGATCGCGCCGAGTTCGAGCGCCGGATGCGCGGCGAGCTGCCGGCCTGGTTCTCGATGCAGGATCATATCCAGGGCCTGATCGACGCGCCGCAGAAAGTCGCGACGCGCAAGGCGAGCGAAATGGCGCTCGAGGCGATCAACGCGCAGATTCCCGACACCGTCGGCGGCTCGGCCGACCTGACCGGCTCGAACAACACGCTCACCAAGGGCCTGGGCACGTTCAGCGCCGACAATTACGCCAGCCGCTACGTCTATTACGGCATCCGCGAGTTCGGCATGGCCGCCGCGATGAACGGCATGGCGCTGCACGGCGGCGTGATCCCCTATGGCGGCACCTTCCTGGTCTTCGCGGACTATTGCCGCGCGGCAATCCGTCTCTCGGCGCTGCAGCAGGCGCGCGTCGTCTATGTGATGACGCACGATTCGATCGGCCTGGGCGAAGACGGTCCGACGCACCAGCCGGTGGAGCACCTGACCAGCCTGCGCCTGATCCCCAATCTCGACGTCTATCGCCCGTGCGACGTAGTCGAGACCGCGGAGTGCTGGGAGCTTGCCCTGCAGCGCGCGGACGGCCCCGGCCTGCTCGCGCTCAGCCGCCAGAACCTGCCGCAGCTGCGCACCGAGGCGGCCGAGAACCGCTCGGCGCGCGGTGGCTATGCGATCCGCGAGGCCGAGGCGCCGCGCCAGGTGGTGCTGATCGCCAGCGGCTCCGAAGTCGAGATCGCCGTCGCCGTGCGCGACGAACTGGAAGCCCAGGGCATCGGCGCCGATGTCGTCTCGATGCCGTGCTGGGAGCGGTTCGACGCGCAGGATGCGCAGTACAAGCGCGACCTGCTGCCGGCGCATGCGCTCAAGGTCTCGATCGAGGCCGGCGCGACGCTGGGCTGGGAGCGATACACCGGCTTGGACGGGCTAAACTTCGGCGTGGATGGATTCGGCGCGTCCGGCCCTTATCTCAAGCTCTACGAGCATTTCGGGCTCACCGCGGGAGCCATCGTGCCGCGGATCGTCGAAAAGTTGAACGGAGAACAGGCATGACGAAGGTTGCGATCAACGGGTTCGGGCGCATCGGTCGGCTGGTGGCGCGCGCGATCCTCGAGCGTCCCGACAGCGGGCTCGAGCTGGTCACGATCAACGACCTGGCCGATGCCAAGTCGAATGCGTGGCTGTTCTCGCGCGACAGCGTGCACGGCAAATATCCGGGCACCGTCACCGCCGATGGCGACGACCTGGTCGTCGACGGCAAGCGCATCCATGTGACCAAGGAGCGCGATCCCGCCAACCTGCCGCATGCCGCCAATGGCGTTGAGCTGGTGCTGGAGTGCACCGGCTTCTTCACCGACCGCGCCTCGGCCCAGAAGCATATCGATGCCGGCGCCAGGAAGGTGCTGATCTCGGCTCCGGGCAAGAATGTCGACCTGACCGTCGTCTTCGGGGTGAACCACGACAAGCTCGAGGCCGGCCACACGATCGTCTCCAACGCGTCGTGCACCACCAACTGCCTGGCGCCGGTCGCCAAGGTGCTGAACGACAGCATCGGCATCGAGCGCGGCCTGATGACCACGGTTCACGCCTATACCAACGACCAGAAGATCCTCGACCAGATCCACCCGGACCTGCGCCGCGCCCGCGCCGCCGCGATGAGCATCATTCCGACCACCACCGGCGCCGCCCGCGCGGTGGCCGAAGTGCTGCCGGAGCTGAAGGGCAAGCTGGACGGCTCGGCGATCCGCGTTCCGGTTCCGGACGGCAGCCTCGTCGACCTGACCTTCACGCCGAGCCGCGATACCACCGTCGAGGAAGTGAATTCGGTGCTGAAGGCAGCATCGGAGAGCGGCCCGCTGAAGGGCGTGCTCTATTACTCGGACGAGCCGCTGGTCTCGGTCGACATCGTCCACACCCCGGCCTCGTCGACGGTCGACAGTCTGGAGACCGCGGTGATCGACGGCAAGCTCGTCCGCGTGGTGAGCTGGTACGACAATGAATGGGGCTTCTCGAACCGCATGGTCGACACCGCCAGCGCGATGGCGAAGCTGGGCTAGGGACCGCCCTTCAAACCCTGCCGTCATGCTGAACTTGTTTCGGCATCCAACGTGTTTCAAGCGGCATCGTCCGCGGAGAGTTGGACCCTGAAACAAGTTCAGGGTGACGGTGGGAGGGGAGGCGCTGCCTTCCGGCACCAATGACGAAATCGCGAGGAAGCATATGACCCGCCCCTTCAAGACGCTCGACGATATGGGCGACATCGCCGGCAAGCGCGTGTTGGTCCGCGAGGATCTGAACGTGCCGATGGCCGATGGCCAGGTGACCGACGACACCCGGCTGCGCGCCGCCGTCCAGACCGTCGCCGAGTTGGCGGACAAGGGTGCGAAGGTGATCGTCCTCGCCCATTTCGGCCGCCCCAAGGGGCAGCGCAATCCGGAGATGAGCCTGTCGCTCGTCACCCGGCCGTTCAGCCATGTCCTCGGCCGCGAAGTGCGCTTCATCGACACCGACGGCGCGGCGGAAGCGATCGCGGCGATGGGCGAGGGCGACATTGCTCTGCTCGAGAATACGCGCTTCGACGCCGGCGAGGAGAAGAATGCGCCCGAGACCGTGGCCGCGCTCGCCGCGCTGGGCGATCTCTACGTCAATGACGCCTTCTCGGCCGCGCACCGCGCCCATGCCTCGACCGAAGGGCTGGCGCACGCGCTGCCCGCCTTTGCCGGCCGCCAGATGGAAGCCGAGCTCGACGCGCTCGACAAGGCGCTGGGCAATCCCGAGCATCCGGTGGCGGCGGTGGTCGGCGGCGCCAAGGTCTCGACCAAGCTCGACGTGCTCAAGCACCTGGTCGACAAGGTCGATCACCTGATCATCGGCGGCGGCATGGCCAATACCTTCCTCGCCGCGCGCGGCGTCGATGTGGGCAAGAGCCTGTGCGAGCACGACCTGACCGGCACTGCCGACGAGATCCTCGACGCGGCCGATCGCGCGAACTGCACCGTGCACCTGCCCTATGACGTGGTGGTGGCGAAGGAGTTCGCGGCCAACCCGCCGAGCCTGCGCACGGTCAACGTCCACGAAGTCGCGGCCGACGAGATGATCCTCGACATCGGCCCGGCGGCGACCGAGGCGCTGGCGGACGTGCTCAAGACCTGCCGCACCCTGGTGTGGAACGGACCGCTCGGCGCCTTCGAGACGCCGCCGTTCGATACGGCCACCATCAGCCTGGCCAAGACCGCTGCGGCGCTCACCAAGGAAGGTCAGCTCGTCTCGGTCGCCGGCGGCGGCGACACGGTGGCGGCGCTCAACCAGGCGGGGGTGGCGGGCGACTTCACCTTCGTCTCCACTGCCGGGGGTGCCTTCCTCGAATGGATGGAAGGCAAGGAACTGCCGGGCGTCGCGGCGCTGCAACCGGGGCGCGACTGAACCGAGGGGGCGCCCGCCGGCGCCCCGCCCTTTTTTGTATTTTACGCGATTTCCGAGGGGGTAGCACCAAAACGGCTATAATGCCCGGTGCGGAGAAGAGGCGTTTTCCACGCCCGCCAAGCCGCTCGGAGCGCCCATGACCAAGTCCCTGCCGATCTCGCACAAGCTCGCCAGCGCCTTTGCGCTGGTGATCCTGATCGCCGCTGCGATCATGACCTTCGTCTATGCGACATCGGCGGAAGTCGGGAGCCTGACCGAGGCGAACGGCAGGATCGACGCCGAACAGGCGCTCGCCGCCGAGATCGAGAACTCGCTGCTCGCCGCCATCGCCAATCTGCGCGGCTATACGATGAGCAACGACCCCGCCGATGCCGCCGCCTTCCAGCGCAGCATCGCCCAGTTCGACAAGGCGACGCGGACACTCAAGCCGCTGCTGACCGATCCCAAGGACCGCGCTCTGCTGGAGGCGACGATGCAGGGCGTCGCCCGCTGGCGCGCCGAGACAGTCGCGCCGCTGCTCGCGCACATGTCCGCATCCGAGGCCGCGCGGGCGCGCGAACTGCTCCAGGACGAGCGGGCCTCGGCCGGGGTGCGCACGCTCGCCCAGGGCGCCGAGGCGCTGCGCGAGGAGAAATATCAGGACGTGCAGAAGAGCCTGGCGGCGATCGACCAGGCGAGCCGCGAGGAGGAGCGCTCGATCCTGATCGGCGGGATCGCGCTGGTCGTGGCCGCCGGGGCGCTCTGGGCGTTGCTACGCAGCCTGCTCGGCAGCCCGATCGTGTTCCTCACCGGGGTGATGAAGCGGCTCGCCGGGGGTGACAACCGCGTCGAGGTGCCCGATGCCGATCGCCGCGACGAGATCGGCGACATGGCGCGCGCCTTGCTCGTGTTCCGCGACGCCGCCGTGGCCAAGGAAGCTGCCGATGCGGCGAAGGCCGTCGCCGAGGCGGAGCAGCGCCTGGTGGTCGATACGCTGGCCGAAGGGCTGGGCAAGCTCTCCGAGGGCGATCTCACCGCGCATATCGGCGGCGATTTTCCCGAAGGCTATGTGCGGGTGCAGCGCAACTTCAACGACGCGCTGGGCAATCTCCGCGCCCTGATCGGCGCGGTGCGCGATGGCGCCGAGGCGATCCGTTCGGGGGCGAGCGAGATCGCCGACGCCTCGGAGAACCTCGCGGAGCGCACCCAGAGCAATGCCGCGAGCCTGGAGGAGACCAATGCGGCGATCAGCCAGGTCGACACGCGGTTGCGGGCCAGCGCCGGTGCGGCCGCGCGCACCGTGGCGCGTGCCAGCGAAGCGATCGGGACCGTGCGGGGCGGCCGCGACGTGACCGACGAGGCGGTGCAGGCGATGGGCCGGGTGAGCGAAAGCGCCAAGGGCATCGACGGCGTGATCGAGGGACTCGACAAGATTGCGTTCCAGACCCGCGTGCTGGCGATGAACGCGGCGGTGGAGGCCGGGCGCGCCGGAGAGGCGGGGCGCGGCTTCGCGGTCGTCGCCGACCTCGTCAGCGCGCTGGCGATGCGGGCGGAGGAGGAAGCGAAACGGGCCCGCGACCAGCTGACCGTGACTCAGCACGATATCCATGCGGCAGTCGCGGCGGTCGAGCGTGTCGACGGCGCGCTGGCCGGAATCTGCGAAGGCGTGGGCGAAGTGCACGAGCTGGTCGACGGGATGGCGGCGGACAATGCCGTGCAGGCGAGCGCGATCGCCGAGATCAACGGCGCGATCGGATCGATGGACCGCACCACCCAGCAGAATGCGGCGATGGTGGAGGAGACGTCCGCCGCGTCGCGCTCATTGTCGAACGAAGTCGCCCAGCTCGCCGCCCAGGCCGCGCGGTTCAAGGTCGAGAGCGGCGCGTCGGCGCGGGGCGGTCAGGCGCGGAGCCTGGCGACGATGCATTGACCGGCGCTATTTCGGCTTCTCGTTGAGCAGCGGCACGAGCAGCGCGTTGAGGCTGTCGAGGGTGAAGGCGCCAGCCTTGGCGTAGCGGACCACGCCGCTACGATCGATCACGATGTTGGTCGGCACGCCGCCATCGAGCACGTCATAGGGCCCCTTGATCGAGCGCACGGGCTCGATGTGGAGCACGTCGAACAGCTTCTTGAGCTGATAGGGCTTGAGCGAATCCTCGGTGGTGACCGCATAGACGCGCAGGCCGGCATCCTTGCGCAGCTCGTAATAGCGGTCGAGTGTCGGCAGCTCGGTGCGGCAGGGCACGCACCAGGTGGCCCAGAAATTGAGCACGATCACGGTGCCGCGCAACTCGTCGAGCGAGACGGTGCCGCCCTTGATCATCCGCAGGGTGAAGGGCGGCGCCGGCTGGCCTTCCTTGACTGCCGCGAACATCGGCTGCGGCGCCGGTGCGGCGCCGAGCAGCGACAAGGGTAGCGCGGCGAGCGCCAGCCGCCTGGAAAGCCTGGAAATCCCCATGGTTCGTCCCCTGTTGCCCCGGCACATGCTGTCGTGGGCGCGAGGGGGCGTCAAGCACTTGCCCGGAAGCGCGCGGCGCCTCTTCCGGAAAAGCCTGTACGGTGGCAGCGTTGTCAGGCTTTTCCCTGACGAAACCGGGCGATAGGGGCTCGTCCAGCACTACACGAACAAGGGAAAATCCATGTCGATCACGCCCGCTGTCAAAGCCATCCTCGCCAATTACGAGTCCGACAATCCCGGCGTGAAGGCCAATCTCGCCCGCATCCTGATGCAGGGCAAGCTGGGCGGCACGGGCAAGCTGATCATCCTGCCGGTGGACCAGGGGTTCGAACATGGCCCGGCGCGCAGCTTCGCGGTGAACCCGGCAGCCTATGATCCGCACTATCACTATCAGCTGGCGATCGATGCCGGCCTCAGTGCCTACGCCGCGCCGCTCGGCATGATCGAGGCCGGGGCCGACACCTTTGCCGGCCAGATCCCGACCATCCTCAAGGTCAACAGCTCGAACAGCTGGGCGACGTCGATCGACCAGGCCGTCACCGGCGGCGTCGACGATGCGTTGCGGCTCGGCTGCTCGGCGATCGGCTTCACCATCTATCCGGGCGCCGACGACGTGTTCGGCATGATGGAGGAGATCAAGGAGCTGCGCGCCGAGGCGGCCTCGGTCGGCATCGCCACGGTGATCTGGTCCTATCCGCGCGGCGGCAAGCTCTCGAAGGACGGCGAACTGGCGCTCGATGTCGGCGCCTATGCCGCGCACATGGCGGCGTTGCTCGGCGCGCACATCATCAAGGTGAAGCTGCCCAGCGCGCATATCGAGCAGAAGGAAGCCCAGAAGGTCTATGAGGGCACCGACTGGTCGGCCCAGTCCGACCGCGTGAAGCATGTCGCGCAGAGCTGCTTCGCCGGGCGCCGCATCGTCGTCTTCTCGGGCGGCGCGGCCAAGGGTGCCGACGCAGTCTACCAGGATGCGCGCGACATTCGCGACGGCGGCGGCAACGGCTCGATCATCGGCCGCAACACTTTCCAGCGGCCGCGCGACGAGGCGCTGGCGATGCTCGACAAGCTGGTGCGCATCTACAAGAACGAGGAATGAGCCGCTAGGATGCGGGCATGACCATCGCTACCGCCCGTCGCCCCGTGCTCGCCGGCCTCGCGCTGGCGATGCTGGGCGCGGGCGGGGCGCTTGCGAGGGAGGTCCGCATGGGGGAAGCCACGCTCTACGGCATGATCGGCAAGATCAAGGCCCGGCCCGGGAGGCGCGCCGAGCTGGTCGCGTTGCTTGCCACCGGCACTGCCGGCACTGCCGGCATGCCGGGCTGCCTCGCCTATGTCGTCGCCGAGGACATGGCGGACGACGACGGCATCTGGATCACCGAGATCTGGCAATCGAAGCAGCACCATACCGACTCGCTGGCGTTGCCCATGGTGCGGGAGGCGATCGCGAAGGGGCGGCCGCTGATCGCGGGATTCGAGACGCATGTCGAGACGCGGCCGGTGGGCGGCGCGGGGATATCGGGCTAGCGGCGAGAACAGGCAGAGGCGAGGGAGCGAGGCATGACGCAGGACTGGGCCGCGGTGGACGGGTACATTGCGGAAAAGCTTCTCGGAGCGGACCCCGCGCTCGACGCCGCGCTTGCCGCCAATGCCGCGGCCGGCCTCCCGGCGATCGACGTCTCGGCCGCCCAGGGCAGGATGCTCGAGCTGCTCGCGCGGATGGCGGGCGCGCGGAGCATCCTCGAAGTGGGCACGCTGGGCGGCTATTCGACGATCTGTCTTGCCCGCGCCCTGCCCGAGGACGGGCATCTCGCAACGCTGGAGCTGGAACCGCATCACGCCGAGGTGGCGCGGGCCAATCTGGCACGGGCCGGGCTCGGCGATCGCTGCGACGTGCGGGTCGGGCCGGCGGCGGAGACGCTTGCGGCGATGATCGCGGCGGGCGAGGGGCCGTTCGACTTCGTGTTCATCGATGCCGACAAGCCAGGCAATGTCGCCTATCTCGACGCGGCGCTGAAGCTGACCCGGCCGGGCAGCGTGATCCTGGTCGACAATGTGGTGCGCGGCGGCGGGGTTCTCGAGACGGACAGCGCGGATCCCAGCGTGATCGGCACCCGGGCGCTGTTCGACGCGGTCGCGGCGCATCCGCGCCTCGACGCCAGTGCGATCCAGACCGTCGGCGACAAGGGCTGGGACGGGTTCCTGCTGGCAGTGGTGAAGCGCTGACGCTTGCGCTAAGGCTCGCGCGATGATCGACTTGGATGATGACGGCCTGCCGCCGCTCGACTCGAATTTCGCCGCACAGTTCGAACGGGACGTGCGCCGCCCGCCCTGCCAGCTCTACCTGATCTCGCCGCTCGAGGTGGGCGGGGCCTTTCCCGAGCGGTTGAAGCGCGCGCTCGGCGCCGGGCCGGTGGCGGCGTTCCAGTTCCGCGTGAAAGGCGTCGACCAGCACGAGGCGGCGCGCCTTGCCGAGCCGCTGCAGAGGATCTGCGCCGATGCCGATATCGCCTTCATCGTCAACGACAGCGTCAGCCTGGCCAAGCGGCTGGGCGCCGACGGCGTGCATCTGGGCCAGGAGGACGGCGATCCGCGCGAGGCGCGCGCGGTGCTCGGTCCGCAGATGCAGATCGGCGTGACTTGCCACGACAGCCGCCACCTGGCGATGGAGGCCGGCGAGGCGGGGGCGGACTATGTCGCGTTCGGCGCCTTCTATCCGACGAGCACCAAGGAGACCCGGCACCGTCCCGAGCCGGTGATCCTCAGCTGGTGGTCGGCGCTGTTCGAGTTGCCCTGCGTCGCGATCGGCGGGATCACGCCGGAAAATGCTCCGCCGCTGGTCAAGGCGGGCGCGGACTTCCTCGCAGTCTCCAACGCCGTGTGGGGCGGGGACGAGGAAGCGGCAGTAAAGGCATTCGCGGCGGCGCTTGCCTGATCCCGTGGCGGGAGGACGGGCGCGGGCGATCGACGCACACGAAACCAAGGCGGAGTTCCATCCGTTGTTCTTGCGGAACGTCATCTGCAGGAGTTTGATTCTGTGCGAAAATTTCTGGGATTTGCGGCTTGTCTCGCCTGTGCCTCCGTCGGTCCCGCAGCGGCCGGACAGGCGGGAACTTCCGGCAAGCCGCCGATCGACTATTCCATCCTGCATGCCCAGGTGATCCTCGACCATCTCGGCTTCGCGCCCGGCATTCTCGACGGGCGCGAGGGCCAGTCGCTCACCGCGGCGCTGAAGGGGTTCCAGGCCGCGCGCGGGATGCCGGTCACCGGCAAGCTCGATCCGGCGACGTTGCATGCGCTCGCGCCCTATGCCTCGCTGCGCCCGGTCCGTCGGCTCACGCTTGACGCCGCCACGCTGGAGGGGCCGTACGTCAACCCGATCCCAAGAGATATCGAGAAGCAGGCCAGACTGCCCGCGCTCGCCTATACGCGCCCGCTCGAGAAGCTGGCCGAGATGTTTCACACCACGCCGCAAATGCTGGTGGAGCTCAATCCGGGCGGCGGCAGGATCCGGCCGGGCGCGGAGTTCGTCTTCCCCAACGCACTGCCGGCCTCGCGCGACTATCCGGCGGATCTCAAGCCGGAATGGCGCCGGACGCTCGCCATGCTCAATGTCGAGGCCAAGGTGCCGGAGGCCGATCACATCGTGGTCGACAAGAGCGAGAAGGTGCTCAAGGTGTTCGACCGGCAGGAGCATCTGGTCGCCCAGTTCAGCGCGACCATGGGCAGCGCGCATGATCCGCTGCCGATCGGCACCTGGAAGATCAACGGCGCGGACACCAACCCGAAATTCCACTACAATCCAAAACTGTTCTGGGATGCGAAGAAGGGCAGTGACCCGGCGATGCTGCCGCCGGGGCCGAACGGCCCGGTGGGGGTGGTGTGGCTGGATCTATCCAAGGAGCATTATGGCATCCATGGCACGCCCGAGCCGCAGCTGATCGGCCGCACCGAAAGCCATGGCTGCATCCGCTTGACCAATTGGGACGCGGCGCGGCTCGCGCTGATGGTGAAGCCCGGCACCAAGGCGGTGTTTCGGGAATAGCGGCCATGCTGTTCCGGGCAAGGCGGATCAGCTGGAGCCTGGGGGCGCTGCTGCTGCTTGCGCTCGCCTTTCTCTCGATGGTGCGGATCGCCGTCCAGCCGGTCGTGTCGACTGCCCCGCAATCGAGCGTGATCGGGCCGCCCGCCGCACCGGCCGCGTCGAACGGTGATCCCGTGCCGCTGATCATCCCGGTCGAGGGCGTCTCCGCGCGCCAGCTCAGCGACAGCTGGGGGCAGAGCCGCGGCGGCGGTGCGCGGGCGCATCATGCGATCGACATCCTGGCACCGCGCGGCACGCCGGTGCTCGCCGCGGCTTCGGGCACGGTGGAGAAGATCTTCGAGAGCGTGAATGGCGGGCATACGGTCTATGTCCGCACCCGTGACGGCGCCGCCATCCATTATTATGCGCATCTCGACAGCTGGCTGGTCGGCGAGCGGCAGGCGGTGCGCCAGGGCGAGCGGATCGCGACGGTCGGCAATACCGGCAGCGCCGCGGGCGGGGCGCCGCACCTGCATTTCGAGATCAAGCGGATGCTGCCGGGGGAGGGCTGGTGGCAGGGGGAGAACATAAATCCCTATCCGCTGCTGCGGGATGTCGATCGATAGTCCGTCCTGCAGCTGGAAGCCGGGATCTCGCGCCGCAAAGGGACAGCGTGCGGCACGAGGCCCCGGCTTCCACGCGCTGCAGCATGGCTTGCCGAAGGCGGCGCGCGCGGCTAAAGGCGCGCGCTCAGCTCTTTCTCAGTTCCATAGGTCTCGACCATGAAGATCAGCGGCGTGGACATCCGTCCCGGCAACATCATCGAATATGAAGGCGGCATCTGGCGTGCCGTGAAGATCCAGCACACGCAGCCCGGCAAGGGCGGTGCGTACATGCAGGTCGAGCTCAAGAACCTGCGCGACGGCCGCAAGAACAACGTCCGTTTCCGCTCGGCGGAGACGGTCGAGCGCGTGCGCCTTGACACCAAGGACTTCCAGTTCCTGTATCCCGAGGGCGACACGCTCGTCTTCATGGACAAGGAAACCTACGACCAGACGACGCTGCCGCGCGACCTGCTCGGCGATGCGGCCGCCTTCCTGCAGGACGGCATGGACGTGGTGATGGAGCTCTATGACGAGGAAGCCATCAGCGTGCAGCTGCCCGATACCATCGAGGCGACGATCGTCGAGGCCGACGCAGTGGTGAAGGGCCAGACGGCGTCGTCGTCGTACAAGCCCGCCGTGCTCGACAATGGCGTGCGCATCATGGTGCCGCCGCACATTGCGTCGGGCACGCGCATCGTCGTCGACGTGTACGAGCAGACCTATGTCCGCCGTGCGGACTGATGCCTGACGTGATCAGAGATGCGCGCAGCTTCCGGGCCGAGCGGCCCTGGGGCGCGCGCGATCTGGTCGAGATCGAGGGGGCGACGGCACGCCTGCATTGGACGGACCAGCCCTATCGCTGGCACGTGAATGACGGCGCCGAACTCTTCTGCGTCCTCGATGGCGAAGTCGACATGCACTATCGCCTTGCCGGCACGGAGCATGTGGCGCGGTTGGCCGTCGGCGACATTTTCGTGGCGCACATCGGCGACGAGCATGTCGCGCATCCCGTGGGCGAGGCCCGCATTCTGGTTTTCGAGCGTAAGGGCTCCGTCTAATGGTTTCGCATTCCGGCCTCATCACCGTCATGGAGCGCGCCTGCCGCAAGGCCGGCCCGCGCCTGCGCCGCGACTTCAACGAAGTCCAGCACCTCCAGGTCAGCCGCAAGGGCCCGGCGGACTTTGTCAGCATTGCCGACAAGCGCGCCGAGGACACGCTGATCGAGGAGCTCCAGAAGGCGCGGCCGGACTGGGGATTCCTGGTCGAGGAGCGCGGCGAGATCGTCGGCGATCCCAACAAGCCGCGCTGGATCATCGATCCGCTCGACGGGACCAGCAACTTCCTGCACGGCATCCCGCATTTCTGCATTTCGATCGCGGTCGAGGATCCGAACGGCGCCCAGGGCAAGCCCGAGGTCACGCATGGCTATATCTATCAGCCACTCACCGACGAGAGCTTCTGGTCGGAAAAGGGCCGCGGCGCCTGGTTGCAGGACCAGCGCCTGCGCGTCTCGGCGCGCCGCCACCTCGACGAGGCGCTGATCGCGACCGGCATCCCCTTCCTCGGTCATGGCGACTTCGCCGAGTGGAGCCGCATCTTTGGTGCGGTGGCACCCGAAGTGGCGGGCATTCGCCGGCTGGGCTCGGCCGCGCTCGATCTCGCCTGGGTTGCCGCGGGACGGTTCGACGGCTTCTGGGAATCGAACCTCAAGCCCTGGGATGTGGCGGCGGGCATGCTCCTCATCCGCGAGGCGGGTGGTTTCGTGACCGACTATCGCGGGCAGGATCTGGCGCGCGAGCGCAACCAGTATCTCGCGGCCAACGACGTGCTGCACTCCAAGCTGCACAAGCTCGTCGCGAATTCGCTGCGCTGAGCGGGGGCTGACGGCAGTTCATTCGGCGAACTTCGCCATCCCCGCGCAGGCGGGAATGGCGATGGAAGAATTATATCCCCGCCTAGGGACGCAGCGCCGCCGCCAGGAACGCCACCATCTTCGGCCAGGCATCGGCACGCGCCCTGGCATTTGCTTCCGGCGTGCCGCCGCCGCGCGGATCGACGCGCGGTTCCGCCGATCCGCCGCCAAGGTCGTGCCCGGCATCCGGATAGATCAGCGCCTGGGTCTCCAGCCCCTTGGCCTTGCGCGTCGCGGCGATGTTGCGCGCCATCCGGCCCGAGTTCCACAGCCTGTCCTCGTCGCCGGCGATCAGCATCAATGCGCCGCGATAGTCCTCGACCGGGATTCGAGCCGCCGCTTCGCGATCGGGATGGTCGGCCCGTCCGTTCTCGTGGATCGCGCGCAGGTTGGCGGCCGGCCCGGCCTGCAGGCCCTCGACGAACCCGCGATAGGGCATGAAGGCGAGGGGCTTGCCGCCGAAGGAGAAGGAAGAGCGGGTGCCCTCCGCCTCGAGCATCTCCATGCCCCAGCCTTCCCACACCAGGTCCGACGGCGTGTAGGCGACCACCGCGTCGATCCAGGGGTAGTGGCTGGCCGCGATCAGCGCGAATTCCGATCCCTTCGATCCGGCGAGCAAGCCGAATCGCTCGACATCGGCACCCGGCATGCGGGCCAGCGCGGCGCGGAGATCGGCCAGCTGGTCCACGCGGATGTCGATGAAGCTGCCCGGCAGGTCCGGAAAGGCGGGCGCCGGGCCGAACTTGCCCCAGTTGGGGGAGTAATAGGGCAGGCTGACCGCGGCATAGCCGAGCCTTGCCAGGGTGGGGCCGAAGCGCCGGCCGGCCTCGTCGCCGCCTTCGGCGCCCGGCAGGATCACCACCACCGGCCGGCGCGCCTCGCCGGCGATCCGGTAGAGCCGCGCATGCGGGAATCCCGCGATCTCGCGTTCGTCCAGCGCCGCTGCCTGTTTCGTCGTTGCGCCAGGCTGCGCAATGGCCGGGCACGCCGCCATCGCCAGCCCGATTCCGGGCAATAGAGTCCGTGCGATCATGTGAAGACACCCCTGTTCACAATGGCCCTGTTCACAATAGCAGAGTGTATTGTGCATATAAGTCACCTTCGGGCAACCCGAGATTGTGCCGGGGCGGTGCCGTTTCCGCGGGGCCGGCGCCCTTTGGAACGCGGTTTCCGGACGCTTCTCGGACAAGGTGTCCACAACCGGTTCTTCTTGCGAGTCATTCTCACCCGTCGAGGCGTTGCGTCCCGGGGAAGTGAGTCCTAGAAGCCCCCTCAGATTCCGCATCCGCGAGAAGAGAAGGCCCTTGGTCGACTTGTCACAATATCTGCCGATCCTGTTGTTCCTCGGGGTCGCCCTTGCGCTTTCCAGCGCCTTCGTGTTCCTGCCCATGCTGGTCAGCCGGCTGACGGGGTCGCACAAGCCGACCGAGGCCAAGCTCAGCGAATATGAGTGCGGCTTCCCGGCTTTCGAGGATTCGCGCAGCCAGTTCGACGTGCGCTTCTACCTCGTCGCCATCCTGTTCATCATCTTCGATCTCGAAGCGGCGTTCCTTTACCCCTGGGCCGTCTCGGTGTTCTCGCTGGGCTGGACCGCCTGGATCTCGATGATGATCTTCATCGCCGAGCTCACGCTCGGCCTCGTCTACGCCTGGAAGAAGGGAGCGCTCGAATGGGAGTAGAACTTAGCCCGTCGTCGTCGGCCCTGCCGGGCAGCGGCCTGATCGGCGCGCCGCCGCCGGGAACCCTCCCGGACGTCGGCTTCCTCAACGACATCAACGCCGAGATCGGCGACAAGGGCTTTCTGGTCACGTCGACCGAGGAGCTGTTCCAATGGGCGCGCACCGGGTCGCTGTGGTGGATGACCTTCGGTCTCGCCTGCTGCGCGGTGGAGATGATCCACGTCAACATGCCGCGCTACGACATGGAGCGATTCGGAGCCGCGCCGCGCGCGTCGCCGCGCCAGTCGGACGTGATGATCGTGGCCGGCACGCTGTGCAACAAGATGGCCCCGGCGCTCCGCCGCGTCTACGACCAGATGTCGGAGCCGAAATACGTCATCTCGATGGGCAGCTGCGCCAATGGCGGCGGCTATTACCATTACAGCTACAGCGTCGTGCGCGGCTGCGACCGGATCGTGCCGGTGGATATCTATGTCCCGGGCTGCCCGCCGACTGCCGAAGCGCTGCTCTACGGCGTGATGCAGCTGCAGCGGAAGATCCGGCGCGTCGGGACGATCGAGCGATGAGCGCGGTGAAGACCTCCGCCCCCCGCTTCACTTCGAACGAAGGCGTGATCGACGCGGCCAAGGCTGTGCTCGGCGACATCCTGCTCTTCTGCGAGGACAGTGTCGGCGAAGTGAACCTGGTGCTGGACCGCGTTCGCGTGGTCGAGGGGCTCACGCTGCTGCGCGACACGCCGGGGCTGGAATATCAGCAGCTCATGGAGATCGCCGGCGTCGACTATCCGGACCGCGAGGAGCGGTTCGAAGTGGTCTATTGCCTGCTCAGCCTGACGCGGAACCACCGCATCAAGGTGAAGACCAGCACCGACGAGGAAAAGCCGGTGCCGTCGGTGACGGGCATCTGGCCGGTCGCGGGCTGGCTCGAGCGCGAAGTCTATGACATGTACGGCGTGCTCTTCTCGGGCAACACCGATCTGCGCCGCATCCTGACCGACTATGGTTTCGTCGGCCATCCGCAGCGCAAGGATTTCCCGCTGACCGGCTATGTCGAGCTGCGCTATTCGGAAGAGGCGAAGCGCGTGGTCTATGAGCCGGTGACGCTGGCCCAGGATTTCCGCAATTTCGACTTCATGAGCCCTTGGGAAGGCGCGAAATACGTGCTGCCGGGCGACGAGAAGGCGGCCGCGCCGGGGGCGCCGGCCCCCGCGCCGCAGCCCGAGGCCAAGGGCGCTCCGACACCGCTGACCGGGGACGAGCTCCGCAAGCCGGCCAAGGCGGAGGTGGCCAAGCCCAAGGCCGGCGATGGCCCTGCCGATACCGGCGCCGGCAAGTCCGGTCCCGAGGCCGGCGCGGCGCCCGCCGATCCCGACCTGGTCAAGAAACCCCGCAAGCCGCGCGCGAAGAAGGCGCCGGAGGGTGAAGCGTAATGGCTGACTATCTCGACGAGATCGAAGGCGTCATCGACGGCGGCAAGCCGGAGAAGGGCGACACCGAGATCGCGAACTACACGATCAACTTCGGGCCGCAGCACCCGGCGGCGCACGGCGTGCTGCGCCTGGTGACCGAGCTGGACGGCGAGATCATCGAGCGAATCGATCCGCATGTCGGCCTGCTCCACCGCGGCACCGAGAAGCTGATCGAGTACAAGACCTACACCCAGGCGCTGCCCTATTTCGACCGGCTCGACTATTGCTCGCCGCTGGGCATGGAATACAGCTTCGTGCTGGCGGTCGAGAAGCTGCTCGACCTCGAGGTGCCGCTGCGCGGCCAGTATTTGCGCGTGTTCTTCGCCGAGCTGACCCGCATCTGCAATCACATGCTGAACCTCGGTTCGCACGTGATGGACGTCGGCGCGATGACGCCGAACCTGTGGATGTTCGAGATCCGCGAAGACTGCCTGAACTTCCTGGAGCGCGCGTCGGGCGCGCGCATGCATTCGAACTGGTTCCGCGTCGGCGGCGTCCGCCAGGACGTGCCGCTCAAGCTGCTGACCGACATTGCGGAATGGCTCGACACGCGCCTGCCGCGCCTGTTCGGCGATGCGATCAGCCTGGTCGCCGAGAACCGCATCTTCAAGCAGCGCAACGTCGACATCGCGGTGGTGAGCCGCGAGGACGCGGTGGCCTGGGGGTTCTCGGGCCCGATGATCCGCGGCGCGGGCATCCCCTGGGACATCCGCAGGTCGCAGCCCTATGACGTGTACGACCGGGTCGAGTTCGACATCCCCGTCGGCACGCGCGGCGACTGCTATGACCGGTTCATGGTCCGCGTCGAGGAAGTCTATCAGTCCGCGCGCATCATGAAGCAGTGCCTTCAACAGATGCCGGAGGGCCCGGTGCTCACGCTCGACCGCAAGGTGGCGCCGCCGCGCCGGGGCGAGATGAAGCAGTCGATGGAAGCGCTGATCCATCACTTCAAGCTGTTCAGCGAAGGCTATCACGTGCCCGCGGGCGACGTGTATGTCGCGACGGAGAGCCCGAAGGGCGAGTTCGGCGTCTATCTGGTCTCGGACGGCAGCAACAAGCCGTACCGGTGCAAGATCCGCCCGACTGCGTTCAGCCACCTCCAGGCGATGGACTTCATGTCGAAGGGGCACATGCTCGCCGACATCACTGCCATCCTGGGCGCGCTCGACATCGTGTTCGGGGAGTGCGACCGGTGAGCGCGGATCGCATCGCGATCGCGCACGAGATGATCGCGCATTACAACGCGCAGGATGCCGACGCCTATGTGGCGCTGATGACCGACGGCGCCTGCGAGGCGGGCTATCGCGGCGCGGTGCTGCGCGAGGGCAGGGAAGGCGTGCGCGCGGGCCTGAAGGCGATGTTCGCCGAATTCCCGCAGAACCGCGCCGATATCCTGGGCAGCTATGCGCTGGGCGACACCGTGGTGCTCCACGAGAAGGTGGCCCGCTCGCCCGAGGCCGAGCCTTTCGAAGTGATGTCGGTCTATTCCTTCGCGGACGGGCTGGTCGATCGGGTGGAGTTCATCCGATGAACCGCCGCACGCTCATGCTGCTCGCGATCGCCTTCACGGCGATGGCCGCCGGCCTGATCCTGGTGCTGATGTTCCGGGTCTCGGGCAATGGCGCGCATCACAACAACAACGCCTTCGTGGCGCTGATCCCGGTCTACACGGCGCTGATCCCGATTTTCATCGCGAGCCGCCGCCGTCGCAGCGCCTGCGAGAACGAGAAGAAGAATGGCTGACGCACCCCAACTCCCCGATGAAGCGGAGGTCCGCGCGCGCTGGAGCAATTTCCAGTGGACGCCGGAGAATGCCGTCAAGGCACAGGAAATCATGGGCCGCTACCCGGCGGGCCGGCAGCTCTCGTGCAGCATCCCCTATCTCGACCTGGCCCAGCGCCAGGTGGGTGCGGAGACCAACACCCAGGGCTGGCTGCCGATCCCGGTGATCGAGTTCGTCGCGCGTGAACTCGGCGTGCCCTATATCCGCATCTTCGAGGTCGCGACCTTCTACACCATGTTCAACCTGGTGCCGGTCGGCCGCTACCATGTGCAGGTCTGCGGCACGACGCCGTGCATGCTGCGCGGCTCGGACGACGTGATGGCCGCCTGCAAGGCGCGCGGCATGAAGAAGGGCCACACCACCGCGGACGGCCTGTTCACGCTCACCGAGGTCGAGTGCATGGGCAATTGCTCCTCGGCGCCGATGGTCCAGATCAACGACGACAATTACGAGGATCTCGACTACGATCGCACGCTGGCGATCCTCGACGCGCTGGCGCGGGGCGAGAGCCCCAAGACCGGTACGCAGGAGCCTGGCCGCCACACCGTGGAACCGCTCGGCGAGCCGACCAACCTGGCGGCGATGGAGACCGGGAACCACGATTATCGGGGGGAATGGTGATGAAGCCCGAGACCAAGAACCTCGTCTTCGTCATCCTCGCGATCATCGGCGGCATCGTCGTGCTCGGCTGGGCGCTGAAGATCGCCTTCAAGCTGGTCGGCATCGCAATCGTGCTCGGGCTTGCAGTGCTCGCGTACATTTTCATTCAGAACATGGTGGGGAAGGGCCGATAAATGCTCGCGGATAAGGACCGCATCTTCACCAATGTCTACGGCTTCCAGCCGTGGAACTTGCCGGCTGCCCAGAAGCGCGGCGATTGGGACAAGACCAAGGATCTGATGGCGATCGGACAGGACGCCATCATCGACAGGATCAAGGCGTCGGGCCTGCGCGGCCGCGGCGGCGCCGGCTTCCCGACTGGCATGAAGTGGAGCTTCATGCCCAAGGAACCGCGGCCGGACCGTCCCAATTTCCTGGTGATCAACGCCGACGAGTCCGAGCCGGGCTCGTGCAAGGACCGCGAGATCATCCGCCACGATCCGCACAAGCTGATCGAAGGCGCGCTGGTTGCCGGCTTCGCAATGCGCGCGCGCGCGGCGTATATCTACATCCGCGGTGAGTATATCCGCGAGGCCGAGACGCTCTTCGCGGCGGTGAAGGAGGCGTATGACGCCGGCCTGCTCGGCAAGAATGCCTGCAAGTCGGGTTACGACTTCGACGTGTTCGTGCATCGCGGCGCCGGGGCCTATATCTGCGGCGAAGAGACCGCGATGCTCGAGAGCCTCGAGGGCAAGAAGGGCCAGCCGCGCCTGAAGCCGCCCTTCCCGGCGGGCGCGGGCCTCTATGGCTGCCCGACCACGGTGAACAATGTCGAATCGATCGCAGTCGTGCCGACGATCCTGCGACGCGGACCGGAATGGTTCGCCAGCTTCGGCAACGAGAACAATAAGGGCACGAAGCTCTTCCAGATCTCCGGCCATGTGAACAAGCCGTGCGTGGTCGAGGAGGCGATGTCGATCCCGTTCCGCGAGCTGATCGAGAAGCATTGCGGCGGCATTCGCGGCGGGTGGGACAATCTGCTCGCGGTGATCCCTGGCGGCTCCTCTGTGCCGTTGGTCCCGGCGGCCCAGATCATGGACTGCCCGATGGACTTCGACGGCCTGCGTGCCCTTGGTTCGGGCCTGGGCACCGCCGCCGTGATCGTGATGGATAAGTCGACCGACGTCGTCCGCGCGATCTCGCGCCTCAGCTATTTCTACAAGCATGAGAGCTGCGGCCAGTGCACGCCGTGCCGCGAAGGCACGGGCTGGATGTGGCGCGTGATGGAGCGGCTGCGCACCGGCGACGCCGACATCAGCGAGATCGACACGCTCCAGCAGGTTACCAAGCAGGTGGAAGGCCACACGATCTGCGCGCTCGGCGATGCCGCCGCGTGGCCGATCCAGGGCCTGATCCGTCATTTCCGTCCGGAGCTCGAGCGCCGGATCAACGAACGCCAGGCCGCGAACGGCATGCAGGAGGCTGCGGAATGAACAAGGCTCTGATGGTGCTTGCGGCGTCGGCCGCTTTTGTCTGCGGCGCCGGCACCGCCGCCGCGCAGTCGCGGGGTTCGCAGGAAGACATTGCGCCGAGCGGCTTCGGCAATGATGTGGTCGCCGCGCGCCGCGGCACTCCCGCCGGCGAAGGGCCGGCGGCGTTCGGCAAATGCGCGGTGGATGGCGATCGCGCCGGTGCCACCGCGCTGCTCGCCGCGAAGATCGGCAGCGGGGAATCGAAGAACGCCGCAAAGAAACTGGCTGACAAGAAGACCGATTGCGGCGCGAAGATCGGCCGCGATGGCAGCGAGGAGATCGTTCGCGGCGCGATCGCCCGGCAGCTCTATACCGAGACCTATGTGGCCGCCCCGGCGGCGCTGGCCAGTGAGCCGGCGCCCTTCCAGGGCAGCGGCGATCCGAGCCTGGTCCAGTACGACCTCGCCAGCTGCGCCGTGACGCGCAATCCGGTTGCGGCCGATGCGCTGGTCCGCGCGGCCGAGGACTCGGCCGAGGAGCGTGCCGCGTTCCCGGCAGTGGTGGCAGCGGTCGGGCGCTGCACGCCGAACGGCGCGAAGATCGGTTTCAGCAAGGCACAGCTTCGTGCCGGTGTGGCCGAGGGCCTGTGGGCCTATCGCAAGGGCACGCCCGCGCAATGATGCGTCGCTTCGCCCTGGCTGCGGCCCTTTGCGTCTTTGCGGGCGCGAGTGCGCACGCCCAGACGCCCTGGGGTGCGGACATGGGCAAGATGGCCGCCGAGGGCGATGTGCGCCTCGATCGGCCGGAGGAGGACGCCGACTGGGCCGTCAGCACGGCGGGGGAAGCGCGGTTGCACGCGCTTGCCGTATGCGCGGTGAAGAAGGAACCGCGCGAAGCGGGCAAGATCGTCGAGCTGGGTTTCCTGGGGGAACGTCCTACTCCTGCTGTGTCGAGCCTGTTCGCCGAGGCGAATTGCGGTGCGCGTGGGGAAGAGATCAGTGCCGGCGGGCGCTTCCTGCGCTGGTCGTTGATCGAGCAGCTCTATCTTGCCGATCCTAGGGTGCCGGCGGCGGTGGCGGCGAATGCGATGGCGAGCGGCGCGGACGGCAGCAGAGCGCTCGGCGCATGCGTGGCGGGGCGCGATCCGGTGGCCAGCGACGCCTTTGTTCGCAGCGCGCGGCGCTCGCCCGCCGAGGCTGCGGCCTTCAAGCGGATCGTGCCGGCGATCAATGCCTGTGCGGGCAAGAAGAAGCTCAATCTGAGCGGCGCCGAGATCCACGGCGTGCTTGCCGAGGGACTTTACAAGATGCGCGGTTCCGCCGCGCGGGGAACGAACTAGAATGCCGAAGCTAACCGTCGACGGAATCGAAGTGGAGGTGCCCGCGGGCGCCACCGTGCTCCAGGCCTGCGAGGCCGCGGGCAAGGAGATCCCGCGCTTCTGCTATCACGAGCGGCTGTCGATCGCCGGCAATTGCCGCATGTGCCTGGTCGAAGTGAAGCCCGGGCCGCCCAAGCCCCAGGCTTCGTGCGCGCTGCCCGCTGCCGACAACCAGGAGATCCGCACGGATTCGCCGATGGTGAAGGCCGCGCGCGAAGGCGTGATGGAGTTCCTGCTGATCAACCATCCGCTCGACTGCCCGATCTGCGATCAGGGCGGCGAATGCGACCTGCAGGACCAGTCGGTCGCTTATGGTCGCGGCCATTCGCGCTACACCGAGAACAAGCGCGCGGTGACCGAGAAATATATGGGTCCGATCATCAAGACGATCATGACCCGCTGCATCCAATGCACCCGCTGCGTCCGTTTCGGCGAGGAAGTGGCGGGCGTGGAAGATATCGGCGCGATCTATCGCGGCGAGAACATGCAGATCACGACCTATCTGGAAAAGGCTTTCAAGAGCGAGCTTTCGGGCAACGCCGTCGACCTTTGCCCGGTGGGCGCGCTCACGCACAAGCCGGTGGCCTTCGAATATCGTTCGTGGGAGCTCAAGAAGAACCTGTCGATCGACGTAATGGATGCGGTCGGCACCAATATCCGCCTCGACAGCCGCGGCCGCCAGGTGATGCGCGTGCTGCCGCGCATCAACGAGGACGTGAACGAGGAGTGGGCGCACGACAAGACCCGCTACCATGTCGACGCGCTGGTTCGCCGCCGTCTCGACAAGCCCTATGTCCGCAAGGACGGCAAGCTGGTCGAAGCAAGCTGGGACGAGGCGTTCGACGCGATCGCGACCGCGGCCAAGGGGGCCGGATCGAGCGTCGCGGCGATCGCCGGCGACTTGGTCGATTGCGAGACCATGTACGCGGCCAAGGCGCTGGTGAAGGCGCTGGGCTCCGACCTGCTCGAAGGCCGCCAGACCGGCCTGGCCTATGACGTGTCGAACCTCGGCTCGGTGGCGTTCAACACCAGGATCGCCGGCGTCGAGGATGCCGATGCGATCCTGCTGGTGGGCAGCAATCTCCGCTTCGAGGCGCCGCTGATCAACACCCGCGTGCGCAAGGCGATCAAGAAGGGCGCCAAGGTCTTCGCGATCGGTCCCGAGACCGACCTGACCTACAAGGTCGAGTGGCTGGGCAACGACCTGTCGATCCTGGGCAAGCTGCCGGACGGCGCGGCCGAGGCGATCGACGCGGCGAAGAAGCCGGTACTGATCGTCGGTCCGGGCGCGCTCAAGGAAGGGCAGGGCGCCACGCTTGCCATGGCTTCGGCTTTCCAGCGCCCCGCCACTGAAACTGAAAGCGCCTGGAACGGCTTCAACGTCGTCCACACCGCCGCGGCGCGTATGGGCGGGCTGATGCTGGGCTATGCCCGCAAGGGCGGCATCGCTGACATCGTCGCCGCTGCTCCGAAGCTCACCTTCTTCCTCGGTGCCGACGAAGTGGACTTCTCCGCCTTCGCGAACAGCTTCAAGGTCTATATCGGCCACCATGGCGACCAGGGCGCGCATCATGCGGACGTGATCCTGCCGGGCGCGACCTATGCCGAGAAGCCGGGCACCTATGTGAACCTGGAAGGCCGTGTGCAGCGCGCCGATCGCGCAGTGTTCGCTCCCGGCGATGCCCGCGAGGACTGGACGATCCTGCGCGCGCTCTCTGATCGGCTCGGTCACACGCTGCCGTTCGACAATTTCGAGCAACTGCGCGCCGAGATGGCGGGCGACGTGCCGGCGCTGGGCCGCGAAGGCCTGGCCGGCTATGATTTCTCGCCGCCCAAGCTGGCTGCCAAGGCCAAGGGCGAGCTTCGCTATCCGATCGCCGATTTCTATCTCACCAACGCCATCTGCCGTGCGTCGCCGACGATGCAGCGCTGCTCGGCCGAACTGATCCACGGCGAAGACTTCGCAGAGGCCGCAGAATGACTCCGATTTTCCAATGGCTCGGCCTGCCTTTCGAATGGGCGTGGTTCGTCGCGACGATCGTCGGCATCCTGGTCATCGCGCTGCCGCTGATGCTCGCCGTGGCGATGATCATCTATGTCGACCGCAAGATCTGGGCGGCGATGGCGCTGCGCCGTGGCCCGAACGTGGTCGGCCCGCTCGGCCTGCTCCAGTCGTTCGCCGACGGCCTGAAGGTCTTCCTGCAGGAAACGATCATCCCGTCGGGCGCCAACAAGACGTTGTTCCTGCTCGCGCCGATCATCACCTTCACGGTGGCGCTGATCGTATGGGCGGTGGTGCCGTTCCAGGCGGGCGTGGTGCTGTCGAACATCAATGTCGGCCTGCTCTACGTGCTCGCGGCCTCGTCGCTCGGCGTCTACGGCATCATCCTGGCGGGCTGGGCCTCGAACTCGAAATACCCGTTCTACTCGGCAATCCGCGCCGCGGCGCAGATGGTGAGCTATGAAGTCTCGATCGGCTTCGTGCTGATCTCGGTCGTGCTTTGGGCCGGCACCTTCAATGTCGGCGGCATCGTCGAGGCGCAGAAGGGGGCGGCGATCTTCGGCTGGGTCAACGGCTATTTCGCCAATCCGCTGCTCTTCCCGATGGCGGTGGTGTTCTTCATCTCGTCGCTGGCCGAGACGCAGCGCGCGCCGTTCGACCTGACCGAGGCCGAGAGCGAGCTCGTCGCGGGCTATCAGACCGAATATTCGTCGATGGCCTTCGCGCTCTACTGGCTGGGCGAATATGCCAACGTCATCCTGATGTGCGCGCTGAACGCCACCCTGTTCTGGGGCGGCTACCTGCCGCCGCTGGACATTCCGGTCCTCTATTACGTGCCGGGCATCATCTGGCTGCTCGCCAAGATGTGCTTCTTCTTCTTCTGCTTCAGCTGGGTGAAGGCCACGGTGCCCAGGTACCGCTACGACCAGCTGATGCGCCTGGGCTGGAAGATCTTCCTGCCGCTGTCGCTTCTCTTCGTGTTCCTGGTCTCCGGGTATCTGATGCTGATGCGAGTGGGACTCTGAGATGCTGATGCTCGCCGCGCTTCTGATGCAGGAGAAACCGCAGGATTCTCCCCTCGCGGTACCCGCGATGCCGATGACGAGCGGCGTGTCGAATCTCGATTGCAAGGTCTTGCTTCGCGATGGCGCGACGGTCGCCTTGACAGCCGATTTCGATCATGCGGCCCGTGCGATCCGATTTCGGTCGAAAGACCGAAGGTTGCCGTTGGGAGATGCGGCGATCCCGCTGCGCATCTATGCGGACTATTCCTCCTTCGAGGGCGGTGTGGCCACTGGAAAGCAATGGCTCAATTTCGAGACATCTCCCTTATCCCGATCCACCACCGTCACCCGGATAGAATTCAGGCTGGAATCCCGGCCGCCCAACGAGTGGCCGGGCGAATTGAACAGCCTTTACGGTCTAGCGATTTGCTACGCCAAACATTTGGATACCAAATGATGAACGTCGCCCATTTCATCCGCACCTGGACTCTCTGGGAGTTCGTCAAGGCGCACGCCCTGACCTTGAAGTATTTCTTCAAGCCCAAGGCGACGATCAACTATCCGTACGAGAAGAACCCGATCTCGCCCCGCTTCCGCGGCGAGCACGCTCTGCGCCGCTATCCCAATGGCGAGGAGCGCTGCATCGCGTGCAAGCTGTGCGAGGCGGTGTGCCCGGCGCTGGCGATCACGATCGAGGCCGAGCCGCGCGAGGACGGCAGCCGCCGCACCACGCGCTACGACATCGACATGACCAAGTGCATCTATTGCGGCCTGTGCCAGGAAGCCTGCCCGGTCGATGCGATCGTCGAGGGCCCGAACTTCGAGTTCGCCACCGAAAGCCGCGAGGAGCTGATCTACCAGAAGGAGAAGCTGCTCGAGAATGGCGACCGCTGGGAGCGCGCCATCGCCGCGAACCTTGCCGCCGATGCACCGTACCGTTAAGCGCACGCCAATCTACAGGGGCCATCCGATTCCGTGATCCAGCTTCTCGCCTTTTACCTGTTCGCATTCGTTGTGTGCGCCTCCGGCGCCATGACGATCCTGTCGCGCAACCCGGTCCATTCCGTCCTGTGGCTCATCCTGGCGTTCTTCAACGCCGCCGGCCTGATGGTGCTCGCCAATGCCGAGTTCATCGCGATGCTGCTCGTCATCGTCTATGTCGGCGCGGTCGCCGTGCTGTTCCTCTTCGTGGTGATGATGCTCAACATCGACTTCGCGGAGCTGCGCGCCGGGGTGATGCGCTATGCCGCGGTGGGCGTGGCGCTTGCCGTCGCGCTGGTCGCCGAGATCCTGATCGCGGTGGGCGCCTATAGCGCCGGTGCGCTCCAGCTCGGCCGCCGCGTCGCGCCGGTCGATGCCAAGGTGCCCAACATCGAGGCGATCGGCCAGCTCCTCTATTCCCGCTACCTGTTCGTGTTCGAAGGCGCCGGCCTGGTGCTGCTCGTCGCGATGATCGGCGCGATCGTGCTGACGCTGCGTCCGCGCACCGACGTCAAGCCGCAGAAGATCAGCCGTCAGGTCCAACGCCGCGCCAAGGACGCGACCCGCAACGTGAACCATCCCGTGGGGCAGGGGGTCGAGCTGTGATCACCCTTACGCACTATCTCATCGTCAGCGCGATCCTGTTCACGCTGGGCGTGCTCGGCATCTTCATGAACCGCAAGAACCTCATCGTCATCCTGATGGCGATCGAGCTGATCCTGCTGTCCGTGAACCTCAACCTCGTGGCGTTCTCGAACGCGCTGGGGGACCTGGTGGGCCAGGTCTTCGCGATGTTCGTGCTCACCGTCGCTGCCGGTGAGGCCGCGATCGGTCTCGCCATTCTCGTTATCTACTTCCGCGGCCGCGGCACGATCTCGGTCGAAGACGTCAATCGGATGAAGGGCTGATGTCGGCGATCCATTTCATCGTATTCCTGCCGCTGCTCGCGGCAGTCGTGGCCGGGCTTTCCAACAAGTCCTTCGGCAGCACGTTCCCCAAGGTGATCACCACGGGGTCGCTGTTCATTGCCTGCGCGCTCTCCTGGCCGATCTTCCTTCAGTATCTCGGCGGCAGTGCCGAGCCGACGATCTCGCCGGTGTTCACCTGGATGCTGAGCGGTTCGATGCAGGTCGACTGGGCGCTGCGCGTCGACAGCCTGACCGCGGTGATGCTCGTGGTGGTGACCAGCGTCTCGGCGCTCGTCCACCTCTATAGCTGGGGCTATATGTCGGAGGAGCCGGATCAGCCGCGCTTCTTCGCCTATCTCTCGCTCTTCACCTTCGCGATGCTGATGCTCGTGACGGCCAACAACCTGGTCCAGATGTTCTTCGGCTGGGAAGGCGTGGGCCTGGCATCCTACCTCCTGATCGGCTTCTGGTTCCGCAAGCCGAGCGCGAACGCCGCCGCGATCAAGGCCTTTGTGGTCAACCGCGTGGGCGATCTCGGCTTCATGCTCGGCATCTTCGGCACCTTCCTGGTGTTCGGCACGATCGACATCCCGACGATCCTCGCCGCCGCGCCGAACATGCACGGCTCGACCATCGGCTTCCTGGGGCACCGCTTCGACACGATGACGGTGCTCTGCCTGCTGCTGTTCGTCGGCGCGATGGGCAAGTCGGCGCAGCTGGGCCTGCACACCTGGCTTCCGGACGCGATGGAAGGCCCGACCCCGGTGTCGGCGCTGATCCACGCCGCGACCATGGTGACCGCCGGCGTGTTCATGGTCTGCCGCATGTCGCCGATGTTCGAGCAGAGCGCGGTCGCGCTGGGCGTGGTGACCTTTGTCGGCGCCGCGACTTGCTTCTTCGCCGCCACCGTCGGCACGACGCAGACCGACATCAAGCGCGTCATCGCTTATTCGACCTGCTCGCAGCTCGGCTACATGTTCTTCGCCGCCGGCGTCGGCGCGTACGGCGCGGCGATGTTCCACCTGTTCACGCACGCCTTCTTCAAGGCACTGCTGTTCCTGGGTGCCGGCTCGGTGATCCATGCGATGCACCATGAGCAGGACATGCGCTTCTATGGCGGCCTCAGGAAGCACATCCCGATCACCTTCTGGACGATGATGTTCGGTACGCTCGCCATCACCGGCGTCGGCATCCCCGGCATCTTCGGCAACACCGCGTTCGGCTTTGCCGGCTTCCATTCGAAGGACGCGATCATCGAGGCGAGCTGGGCCGCGGGCCAGACCAGCGCCTTCTGGGTCGGCGTGTTCGTCGCGCTGCTCACCAGCTTCTACAGCTGGCGCTTGGTGTTCCTGACCTTCTACGGCAAGCCGCGCTGGGCGGGCTCGGAGCATATCCAGCACGCGGTCCACGATCATCACGGCCATGGCCATGACGATCATCACGACAGCGAAGCCGAAGTGACCGACCAGGCGCCGACCGCGGACGAGATCCTGCACGGTCACCAGCCCGAGGGCACGGCGGGCTATCACCCGCACGAGAGCCCCTGGGTCATGCTGGTGCCGCTGGTGTTGCTGACGCTGGGCGCGATCTTTGCCGGCTTCGTCTTCCACGGCGCGTTCATCGAGCCGAGCGCGGGCGAGAGCTATTGGCACGGCGCCATCGCCTTCAACGAGCATCTGATGCACGCGATGCACGAGGTGCCGGTGTGGGTGAAGCTCAGCGCGACCTTCGCGATGCTGAGCGGCCTGGCCATCGCTTATGGCGCGTACATCGTGTCGCCGAGCTTCCCCGCGAAGTTCGCCGAGGCCTTCCGCCCGCTGTACCTCTTCTCGCTCAACAAATGGTATTTCGACGAGCTCTACAACTTCCTGTTCGTGCGCCCCGCCTTCGCGATCGGCCGCCTGTTCTGGAAGAAGGGTGACGAAGCCACGATCGACCGGTTCGGCCCGAACGGTGCCGCCAGGGTCGTCCAGCTCGGCAGCTTTGGCGCTGCCCGGCTGCAATCCGGATATGTCTACGCCTATGCCTTCATCATGCTGATCGGCCTCACTGCCGCGCTGACCTGGGTGATCGCGCGATGAGCGGCTTCCCGATCCTCACCGTCATGCTGGCGGTGCCCGCGTTCGCCGCGGTCGCCTGCCTGTTCGTCAACGCGCAATCGGCCCGCTGGCTGGCGCTTGCCGCCACCTTTGTCGACCTCGCGCTCGGCATCCTGCTCTGGGCCAATTTCCAGACCGGCGACGGTGCCGCCCAGTGGCAGTTCGTCGAGCATGCCCGCCTGTTCGGCATCGGCGGCGCCGAGTTCGCCTGGGCGCTGGGCATCGACGGCTTCGCGCTGCTGCTGATCGTGCTCTCGGTCTTCCTGATGCCGATCTGCATCGGGGCGAGCTGGCTCTCGATCACCAAGCGCGTGCCGGAATACATGGCCGCGTTCCTCGCCACCGAAGTGCTGATGATCGGCACTTTCGCGGCGCAGGACCTGATGCTGTTCTACGTCTTCTTCGAAGGCGGCCTGATCCCGATGTTCCTGATCATCGGCATCTGGGGCGGGGCCAATCGCATCTACGCGTCGTACAAGTTCTTCCTGTACACGCTGCTCGGCTCGCTGCTGATGCTGATCGCGATCCTCTACATGATCCTGACCACGGGCACGACGTCGATCCCGGCGCTGATGCAGCATGACTTCCCGGCGCACGTACAGACATGGCTATGGCTGGCCTTCTTCGCGTCGTTCGCGGTGAAGATGCCGATGTGGCCGGTCCACACCTGGCTTCCCGACGCGCACGTGCAGGCGCCGACGGCGGGTTCGGTCATCCTGGCGGGCGTGCTGCTGAAGCTCGGCGGCTACGGCTTCCTGCGCTTCTCGCTGCCGATGTTCCCCGAGGCTTCGGCCCAGTTCATCTGGCTGGTCTTCGCCCTGTCCGCGGTCGCGGTGATCTACACCTCGCTGGTGGCGCTGGTGCAGAGCGACATGAAGAAGCTGATCGCCTATTCGTCGGTCGCGCATATGGCGATCGTCACCTTCGGCCTGTTCGCGTTCAACGCGCAGGGTATCGAGGGCGCGATGATGGTGATGCTCGGCCACGGCGTGGTCTCGGGCGCGCTCTTCCTCTGCGTGGGCGTGATCTATGATCGCCTGCACACCCGCGAGATCGACCGTTACGGCGGCCTTGCGATCAACATGCCGCGCTATTCGGTGCTGTTCCTGCTGTTCACCATGGCCTCTGTCGGCCTGCCGGGCACCAGCAACTTCATCGGCGAGTTCCTGAGCCTTGCCGGCCTGTACCAGGTCTCGACGCTCTACGCGCTGCTCGGCACCACCGGCATCATCCTGGGCGCGGCGTACATGCTGTACCTGTATCGCCGGGTGGCATTCGGCGACCTGACCAAGGACGATGTGAAGGCGATGCCGGATCTCGACCTGCGCGAGTTCGCCATGCTCGGCGCGCTGGCCGCGGTGACGCTCTGGATGGGCGTCTATCCGGAGAGCTTCATGAAGCCGATGCGCGGCGACGTGGAGAAGCTGGTCGCGCGGATCGAGCGTGCCGCACCCGCCGGAGACTCGGCGCCGACCGTCGGCAAGCCCGCGCCTGCCGCCGCTGAACATGGCGAACACGCCGCTGCCCCTGCTGCGCACGCGCCCAAGGGCGCTCCGGCAGAAGCCTCCGCGCACGGGGAGGCGCACTAATGAACTATTCGCTGCAACTGATGATGGCGCTGCCCGAGCTGGTGCTCGCCATCGGCGCCGTCTTCCTCCTGCTCGTCGCCGCCTGGGGCGGCACCCAGTCGACCAAGCTGGTCAGCTGGACCGCGATCGCGGTGCTGATCGGCGCGGGCATCGCGCTGGCCGGCCCGGCTTCGGCCGGCGGCGAAGCCTTTGGCGGGCTCTATCGCCCCGACATGTTCGCCGCCTTCACCAAGGCGCTGATCTTCGTGGCCGCCGGCGTCTCGATCCTGATCGCGCCGCGCTTCTTCCAGCAGACCTCGGGTGACGATCTGCGCCCGGAATATCCGGTGCTGATCCTGCTCTCCGCGGTGGGCATGGGCATGATGGTCTCGGCGGGCGACCTGATGAGCCTCTATGTCGGCCTCGAGCTGCAGAGCCTCTCCGCCTACATCCTCGCCAGCTTCATGCGCCGGGACACGCGCTCGGCGGAAGCGGGCCTTAAATATTTCGTCCTCGGCGCGCTGGCCTCGGGCATCCTGCTCTACGGGATTTCGCTGGTCTATGGCTTCTCGGGCACGACGCTCTTCTCGGGCATCGCCGATGCCTATGCGTCGGGCGACCAGAAGATGGGCCTGCTGTTCGGCCTGGTGTTCGTCTTCTCGGGCCTTGCCTTCAAGATGTCGGCCGTACCGTTCCACATGTGGACGCCGGACGTCTATGAAGGTGCGCCGACCCCGGTGACGGCCTTCTTCGCCTCGGCGCCCAAGGTCGCTGCGATCGCGCTCGCCACCCGCGTGGCGATCGATGCGATGGGCCCGGCGATCGCCGACTGGCGCCAGATCGTGATCTTCGCCGCGCTGGCCTCGATCCTCTTCGGTTCGGTCGCGGCGATCCGCCAGGAGAATATCAAGCGGCTGCTCGCCTATTCGTCGATCGCCAATGTCGGCTTCGCGCTGGTCGGCCTTGCCGCGGGCGGCGAGGCGGGCGTGTCGAGCGTGCTCTATTACATTGCGATCTATGTGGTGATGACGCTGGGCAGCTTCCTGGTGGTGCTGCAGATGCGCGATCATGAGGGCCGTCCGGTCGAGACGATCGCGAGCCTGGCCGGCATGTCGCGCACGCGGCCCGGCCTGGCCGTGGCGCTGGCGATCTTCATGTTCAGCCTGGCCGGCATTCCGCCGCTGCTCGGCTTCTTCGCGAAGCTGCAGGTGTTCCTGGCGGCGGTGCATGCGGGCCTCTACGTCTTTGCGGCGGTGGCCGCTGCCGCCTCGACGATCGGCGCCTATTATTATCTCCGCATCGTCAAGGTGATGTATTTCGACGAACCGGCGCCGGCCTTTGGCGGCCGCACCGATCCGGTCGAGGGCGTGCTGCTGACGGTTGCCGCCGTGGTGATCTCGCCGCTGGGCTGGCCGCTGCTCGGCTATCTCGAGGTCTGGACCGGCGCGGCCGCGAAGGCGCTGTTCTGACCGCGACTGTCCGGACCGTCAGCGAGACGGGATCGACCAATGTCGACATGGCCGAGCTCGCGCGCAATGGCGCGAGCGAGGGGCTATGGCTGCGAGCTGAGCGGCAGACTGCGGGCAAGGGCCGCCAGGGCCGTGCCTGGCGGTCGCCGACCGGCAATCTCTACGTCTCGACGCTGGTGCGTACTCGGCCCGGCGAGCCTTCGCCCGCTACGCTGGCGCTGGTCGCCGCCATCGCCCTTGACGAGACGGCACGGGTGTTCGGGCTCGAGCCGATGCTCAAATGGCCCAACGACCTGCTTGTCGGTGGGGCCAAGCTTTCCGGCATCCTGCTCGAGCGAGTGGGTGACGCGGTGATCCTCGGCTTCGGCGTGAACCTCGCGCATCATCCGCAGGATCTGGGCCGTGCCACCACCAGCTTCGCCGCCCATGGCCCGGCGCCCGAACCGCAGCTCTTCGCAGAGACGCTGGCCGAGAGCTTTGCCCGCTGGGTGTCGCGCTGGCGCGAGGGGATCGCGCCGGTCCGCGAGCGGTGGCTTGCCCGCGCCCATCCGCTTGGCACTGCGCTTACTGCCCGTCTTGCCGACGGCACCAGTCTGGACGGGCTGTTCGGCGGGCTGGACGGCGAAGGTGCGCTCATCCTGCGCTTGGCCGACGGCACCAGCCATGTCATTCACGCTGCGGACGTGTTCCTGCTCTGAGAGGCTCTGCCATGCTGCTCGCGATCGATGCCGGCAACACCAATGTCGTCTTCGCCCTGCTCGAAGGCGGCGAGGTTCGTGCCCGCTGGCGGATCGCCACCGATCCGCGGCGCACGGCGGACGAATATGCAGTGTGGCTCAGCCAGTTGCTCGGCCTCGAGGGCTATGACCGCTCGGACGTCACCGGGGTGATCATCGGCACGGTGGTGCCCCGCGCGCTGCACAACCTGCAGGTGCTCAGCAGCAAGTATTTCAAGACCGACGCGGTGATCGCGGGGCAGGGCAAGGCCGAATGGGGCTTCCCGCTCGACGTCGAGGAGCCGCAGGGCCTGGGCGCCGACCGCGCGCTCAACATGATCGCCGGCCATGCCCGCCATCCCGGCGACCTGATCATCATCGATTTCGGCACCGCCACTACGTTCGAGCTGGTCGATTATCGCGGCGCCTATAAGGGCGGGATCATCGCGCCGGGCATCAACCTGTCGCTCGATGCGCTGGTCACCGCCGCCGCCAAGCTGCCGCGCATCGCGATCACCGCGCCGCAGAGCGCCAGCGTGATCGGCCGCAACACGGTGGACCAGATGCACATCGGCATCTATTGGGGCTATATCGCGATGATCGAGGGGCTCGTCGCGCGGATGAAGGCCGAGATCGGGCGTCCGGTCAAGGTCATCGCCACCGGCGGCCTCGCCGTGCTGTTCGAGAAGCACACCGACGTTTTCGACGTCATCGAGCCCGATCTGACCATTCAAGGGTTGGCGATGCTGTGGGACCGCAGCCGTTGACCGAGGAAACCAAGTGACTCCAGAAAACGAACTCCTCTTCCTCGCGCTGGGCGGTTCCGGCGAGATCGGCATGAACGTCAATCTCTATGGCTGCCGGGGAAAATGGCTGATGGTCGATTGCGGCATCACCTTCGGCGGCCCGGAATATCCGGGGATCGACGTGATCCTGCCCGATCTGCAGTTCATCGAGGAGCGCATCGACGACCTGCTCGGCATCGTCCTCACCCATGGGCATGAGGATCATATCGGCGCGCTGCCCTATCTCGCCGCCGATCTCGGCGTGCCGCTCTATGCCACCCCGTTCACCGCGGGCCTGATCCGCGGCAAGCTGGAAGAAGAGGGTATCGAGGAGAAGGTCGAGCTCAACGTCGTCGACGAGGAGGGGCCGTTCAACCTCGGCCCGTTCCGCATCACCTACACGCCGCTTGCCCATTCGATTCCCGAAGGCAATGCCGTCCTCATTGAAACGCCCCATGGCCGCGTCTTCCACACCGGCGACTGGAAGCTGGACGATGCCCCGGCGCTGGGCGGCGCCTCGACCGCGGCGGAATTGACCGCGATCGGCGACAAGGGCGTGCTCGCGCTGGTCTGCGACAGCACCAACGTCTTCAATCCCGAGGCTTCGGGCTCCGAAGGCGCGGTCCGAGAGGGCCTCGATGCAGTGATCGGCGCCGCCCGGGGCCGGGTGCTCGTCACCACCTTCGCCTCCAACGCCGCAAGGCTGCAGACGCTGGGCGAAGTCGCCCGCGATACCGGGCGTGAATTGTGCGTCGCCGGGCGCTCGCTCGACCGCATCCTGCGGGTGGCCAAGCAGACCGGCTATCTGCGCGATTTTCCCGATACGGTCGATTTCGAGACCGCGATGGACCTGCCCGCGAACAAGGTGCTGATCGTCGCCACCGGCGGGCAGGGTGAGCCGCGCGCTGCGCTCAACCGCATCGCGGAGGGCAGCCACGTCCTCAAGGTGCACGAAGGCGATACGGTGGTGTTCTCCTCGCGCCAGATTCCGGGCAATGAGATCGCGATCGGGCGGATCATGAACACGCTGGCCGCCAGGGGCGTCGAACTGATCACCGACCGCCAGGCCTTTATCCACGTCTCCGGCCATCCGGGCCGCCCCGAACTCGCGGCGATGTACAAGTGGATCCGGCCCGAGATCGTCGTGCCGGTGCACGGTGAGGTCCGCCACATGTACGAACAGGCCCGGTTCGCGCTCGAGCAGGGCGTGCCCAAGGCGATCCGCCAGGTAAATGGCGATATCGTTCGCCTGGCGCCGGACGGTCCCGAGAAGATCGGCGAGGCGCCGGTGGGCCGGCTCGTGCTCGACGGCGACATTATCCTGCCGGCGGACGGGACCACGATCAACGAGCGCCGTCGCATCGCGCTTTATGGCCAGATCAGCGTCGCGGTGGCGATCCGCAACGGCAAGCTCTCCGGCGAGCCCCAGATCCGCCTCCAGGGCATCCCGGTGGAGGAAGACCGGGAGGATTTCATCGACGAAGCGGTGGATGCCGCGCGCGAGGCGGTGAAGAAGGACGGCAAGGGCGATATCGAGAAGCTGCGCGAGTCGTTGCGCCTGGGCGTGCGCCGTGCCGCGGTGCGCTTCACGGGGAAAAAGCCCGTCGTCGATGTGCTGATTATCGAGCAATAGGCCCGGGCGCCAACACTGCATCTGTCCCCGGCGAAGGCCGGGCCCCGGTATCGGGCTGGCGGGTGAGGCGGGTCGCCTGTCGAAGGACATTGCAACGGGGCCCGGCTGTGGCCGGGGAGCAGGCATGCGGATGGCGCTTCCGTTCTGCCCCGCTGCGTCCTATCACCATCCCATGCCCTGGAAGTCCGCGCTCGCCATCTATTTCCTCTTCTGGGCCTTCTCGGTGTTCCTCGTCCTGCCGTTCGGGGTGCGGACGAGCGAGGAGGCAGGGGTGGCGCTGGTCCCCGGCCAGGCGCCGAGCGCGCCGCACGAATTCGACGTCAGGCGGATCGCGTTCCGCACGACGATAGTGGCGACCGTGCTGTTCGCGATCTTCTACCTGAACCACCTCAACGGCTGGGTCACCACCGACATGCTCGACTGGTGGGCGCATCTGAAGGGGAATTGAGGCAGGCGGGCGCTGCTGGCGTCGCCGGGATCCCGGCGACGCTTGCAATGTATGATTTCGCATGCGGCCCTTGGCGGAGGCATGCGCTTCGACCCCGCTTCCCCAGGCACGGACGCGTCACCGCCTGCGGGCACGGGGCCGAAAACGAGCACCCTGCGCCCTGAACTTCCGCGCCGCGAATCAGGTCCGCAGCCGCTCGATCGCCTGGGCCAGCGCAACGTAGAGCTTGCCCATGTCGGACGAGAGCAGGGTCACGCCCATCGGCGATCCGTCGCGTAGCGCGAGGATCTGGCGGAGCATCGCCTCGAAATCGTGGATGTAGCGGTTGACGTTCTCGCGGAAATCCTCATCGTCCTCGTAGAGACGGTGGATGTCGCGCGTCTCCGAGGGATCGAGCAGGCGCACGGCGCGGCGGGTGAAGACGCCGCGGTCGCCCTTCAGATAGGCCGACCAGGCACTGTCGGTCACATCGGCCGAAAAGGCCTTGGTGATGTCGATCGAGGCAGAGTTGAGCGCTTCGATCAGCAGCGAGACGCGGCGCGCGAAATTGTCGCTGTCCGAATCCTCGCGCTCCTTGCGGCCTGCTTCGATCCGGGCCTCGACCTGGGCAGTGGTGTCGGCAAGCGCCACCATCTGGTGGGTCAGCCGCTCGGAAGCACGGGTCGCGGCGACTACGGCCGCCTCGGTCGTCTCGGCAAGGTCGGCGAGCTGGCGCCGGATCGAGGCGTCGATCGCCCGGCGCAGCGCATCGCCCGCGGCTTCCTCGATCGCGCGTTCGGCGTGCGGCACGATGCCCGACAGCGTCTCGCGGGCATGGCTGGCGGCGGCGCTGGAGGTCTCGCGGACGCTCACCAGCGCCTCGACCAGCTGCGGTGCGGCGCTTTCGGCAAAGCGGCGCGTGGTGGCAATGGTCTCGTCGACGATCGCGCCCAGCTGCTCGGCCTGCTCGCCGCCGGTGGCCAGCGTCTCGAGCAGCGAGGCCTGGGTCTTGGCGAGCGTGTCGCGCTGCTGGCCGACCACGTCGGCAATCGCCTCGATCGCGTCATGCGTGCTCTCTGCGGCGGTGACCAGAGCGAGCAGCTCGGGTTTGGAAGCGGCGACCACCTGGCGGCTCGCATTGATCCGGGCATCGAGCCGGGCGAGCGCCTCGGGCAGCGTCTCGTCGATCTCGCGGGCGGAAGCGTCGAGTGCAGTCAGCAGGTCCTCGGAGGTGCCGATCACGCGGCGTGCCGTATCGTCGCCGGTGTCGAGTGCTACTGTCATCGCTTCGACCGAGCCGTGCAGCGCACTCATCGACGCGGCCAGGTTCCCGGTGCGCTCGGTGCCGGCGGCGTGCAGGCCCTCCATCGCGCGGTCGAGCCGGTCGACGCCGGATGCAAGCCCCTCGAACAGCGTGTCGCCGCGGCCCTGCTCCTCTGCGAGGCGGCTGCCGATGCGGCCGATCGTCTCCTCGATCGCGGCCATGCGTGCGCCCATGGCCTCGGCGCTGTCTCGGCCCGCGCGATCAAGCGCCGCCTGGTTGGCGGAGAGCATGGCGAGAATCGCCTCGCCCTGGGTGGCGATGCCCTTGCGCGCCTCGTCCACCGCATTGGCGGCACGATCGAGCACCGCATCGACCTGGGTCGACATCTCGCCGGTGACTCTTTCGAGCCGCGCGCTGGCGGTCTGGCTGGTGGCTTCCATCCGGGCGATGTGCGCGGCGAGCCGGTCGGCAGCGCCGCCGGCGATTTGGTCGGCCTCGCGGCCCCGCTCGGCGAGCGCGGAGAGCTGGGTGTCGAGCGCCGCGGCTCGCTCGCCGGCGAGCAGCCCGGCGGCATCGACTCGGTCGGACAGGCCGCGCATCTCCTCATGGGCCTTGGGCAGCGAGGCGAGGACGACCGCGACGCGATGCTCGGCATCGGCGGCGGATTCACCGAGATGACGCGTGCTCGCGTCGATCGAGCGGGCGTGCTGCGCGGCGCTGCCGGCGGCGCTCTCCAGCCTTTCGGAAGCGCGTTCGCCCATGGCGATCAGGATGTTGGTCTGCTCGGCAAGGGCTATGCGATTCTCCTCGATCTTGCGCGAAAGCGTGGCGACGACGCGCTCGAGGCTGGCGGCTTCGGCGCGCATCGCGCGGGCGCTGGCGCCGAAGCGCCGGGCCTCGGCGCGGCTCGTGCGCAGGGCGAGGAGATAGAGAATGCCGATCAGCGCCGGTGGAACGCAGAGCGCTGCGATCAGCTCGACGAGCCGGGCCGGCTCCATCGGCGCGGCGAAAGTGCCACGCAGCAGCCAGCCCATCGTGCCGAACCAGCCCAGCACGGCAAGAATCGCGAGAGCGGGCAGGATCCAGCCGGCGCGGCGCGGCGCTTCGTCGTCTTCCTCCTCGATCGCCTCATCGACGGCGGGCGCAGGCGCGATCCGCCCGGACGCTGCGGTTTCGGACAGGACCAGCTCCTCCGCGTCTTCGTTCGCGGGCAGCGGTTCGGCAGGTTTTCCCCCAATCATGACGCGCATTTACCACATTTCGGCGTCGTACCAACAGCGGCATGGAAACGGCCCATTAACGGTATCCGGCTAGGGTCCGGGCATGGCGTACGATCCGGGTGCAATCGATGCGACGCTGGCGGCGGCGGTGGGCGACGAGCCCGCGCTGATCGCCGAGCTGCGTGAAGCGTTTCTCGATGGGGTGCAGAGGTGCATCGAGACGATGAAGTCCGCCGACAATCCGGATGGCTGGGCCTCGGCGGCGCTACGGCTCAAGGGGCTGTCGGCGAGCTTCGGCGCGGTCCGGCTGATGGCACTCGCCACCGAAGCGGCCAATGGACAGGCGCATGACGGCGCGATCCTCCGGCGTCTCCATCGGGCAGTCGACCGTCTCTGAAATCTTCCGGGGCATGCACATGCCCGGTGGACTTCCCTTGCCCGGCCGGCCAAGCTCCACAAAGGAGCTCGGGGGGAGCCTGTGCATGTACAAGACGGTAATGAGTTTGGCCCTTGCGCTTGGCGCGCTGTCGAGTGGTGCGGCGCAGGCGCAGGAAAGGCCCGCGGACGGGCATGACTCCAGCATCGTGGTCGAAGGCAGCAAGCAGGGGCCCCGCAAGGAAAGCCGGACCTTTGTCCGCCGGATCGTGACCACCACCAAGGACCAGCTCGCGCGTTTCAACGATCCGGTGTGCCCGGTGGTGGTGGGGCTCCCACCGGCTTATGCCAAGGCGGTCATCAAGCGGTTTCGCGCTGTCTCGGTCGAGGCTGGCGCGCGAGTCGATGGCGACGAGAAATGCCATCCCAACATCTTCGTGATCATCGCGGCGGATGCAGGCAAGATCATCACCGAGCTGCGCGAGAAATATCACGGATTCTTCAATGACCTGGCCTATGACGACAAGCGGACCGCGCTCGACGATGGGCCGGTGCGCGCCTGGCGCGTGACCGAGGAGCTCGACCAGACCGGCAGGCCCGGCGCCGGGGGCGGCGACGGCCCGCGCAGCTTCAGCGGCGTCGATCCGGGCTCGCGCATTTCGATGTCTACCCAGCAATCCGCTTTTGGCGCAGTCGTGGTGATGGATGTCGGCGTGGTCGAGGAAAAGACCGTGGGGCAGATTGCCGACTATGTGGCGATGCGGGTGCTGGCCGGCGCGCGGCCACCCAGGGCGGGCGCGCGCTTCGAGACGATCCTGTCGCTGTTCGATACCGATGGGGATGTCCCCCAGGGGCTGACCGAGGTCGATCGCAGCTTCCTCAAGGGCATTTATGCGATGCAGGCCAATGGCCGGCTCGGAAGCCAGGTCGGCACGATAGCCGATCAGATCTTGCGCGATGGCGAAAGGGCCGAAACGCCGAAGAAGGGGAACTGAAGGGCGAAGGCGATGGTGCTATATTGACGGTACCGTCTGGTTTGAGGGGCGCGGGTTACGAGGGATATGGCATGCGCATGGGCCTGATGACCGGTTTCGCGCTGGCGATTGCCGCTGCAGCGGGCACGGCGCACGCGCAGGACAGGCCTGCCGAAGATCCGAGCATCGTGGTGCGCGGCCAGAAGGGCGTTCCGCCCCAGGAGGCGCGCAAGTTCGTTCGCCAGGTTGTGACCGGCACCGAGGGGCAGCTCGCCCGCTTCGCCGAACCGGTCTGTCCGTTCGTGCTCGGTTTGCCGCAGCAATATGCAGCGATGGTCGAGCGTCGCATCCGCGAGGATGCCGGACAGGCGGGGATCGCGACCGGTGCCGAAGGCAAGTGCCAGCCCAATCTGATGGTGATGGTCGCCGATGATGCCGATGCGGTGGTCAGGAAGCTCCGCCAGAAGTTCGGCGGGCTGTTCCGGGGCGTCGATACCACGGAAATGCGCCGGGCGATGCGCGAAGGCCCGGTGCATGTATGGAGCGCCGTGCAGGTGCGCAACACATATGGCCAGCCACCGCGCCAGACGGGAGCGGACAGGTGGCCGGTGCTGCAGGTCTATGGCGCCTCGTTCGTCGATCTCCAGACCCAGCAGGCCGTGCTGCACTCGATCATCGTCCTCGAAGCCGATGCCCTGCTCGGCAAGACGCTGACCCAGATCTCGGATTATATCGCCATGCGGACGCTGGCCGGGGCCCGCCCGCCGCGCGACGGTGTCGAGGCGAACACGATCCTCACGCTGTTCGATCCCCAGGCCGCGCCGCCGCCCGCGATGACGGGCATCGACCGCAGCTTCCTCACCGGGCTCTACAAAATGCGCCCGAACGGCACTTCGGTAACGCAGATGGGCACCATCTCGCGCCAGATCGTGAGGGATTCGAAGGCGCGTACGGAAAGATAGCGAACGGGGCGTTCAGCGCTTGCGGCTGAGCTCGCGCATTGCCTCGTCGAGGCCGGCCAGGGTGAGGGGGTACATGCGGTCGCCCAGCAGCTCGCGCAGGATCTTCACCGACTGCGTATAACCCCATTGCTCGCGCGGGATCGGATTGAGCCACACGGCAGCGGGATAGGTGTTCAGCGCGCGTTGCATCCAGACCGCGCCGGCTTCTTCGTTGAAATGCTCGACCGAGCCGCCCGGATGGGTGATCTCGTACGCACTCATCGAGGCATCGCCGACAAAGACCAGCTTATAGTCATGCCCATATTTGTGGAGGATGTCCCAGGTGGGCGTGCGCTCCTGGAAGCGGCGGCGATTGTCCTTCCACACGCCCTCGTACAGGCAATTGTGGAAGTAGAAGAACTCCAGGTTCTTGAACTCGCTGGTCGCCGCGGAGAACAGCTCCTCGCAAAGCTTGATGAACGGATCCATCGATCCGCCGACGTCGAGGAAGAGCAGCAGCTTCACGGCATTGTGCCGCTCGGGGCGCATGTGCACGTCGAGCCAGCCCTGTTTCGCGGTGCCTTCGATCGTCGCGTCGATGTCGAGCTCGTCGGCGGCGCCCTCGCGCGCAAAGCGGCGCAGGCGGCGCAGCGCTACCTTGATGTTGCGCGTGCCCAGCTCGCGCGTGCTGTCGAGGTTGCGGAATTCGCGGCCTTCCCAGACCTTGAGCGCGCGCTTGTGCTTGCTTTCGCCGCCGATCCGCACGCCTTCGGGATTGTAGCCGCCATTGCCGTACGGGGAGGTGCCGCCGGTGCCGATCCACTTGCTGCCGCCCTCGTGGCGGCCGTGCTGCTCCTCGAGCCGCTTCTTCAGCGTCTCCATGATCTCCTCCCAGGAGCCGAGCGACTGAATCTTCGCCATTTCCTCGGGCGAGAGATATTTCTCTGCGATCGCGCGCAGCCATTCCTCGGGGATCGCGGCGGGGGCGACGCCGTAGCTGGCGGCGATGCCCTTGAAGACCTTGGCGAAGACCTGGTCGAACCGGTCGAGCAGCCCTTCGTCCTTCACGAAGGTGGCGCGGGCGAGATAGTAGAAGGCCTCGGGCGTGCGCTCGATCACGTCGCGGTCGAGCGCTTCCAGAAGCACGAGATGCTCCTTCAGGCTGGCCGGTATGCCCGCGGCGCGCAGCTCGTCGAGGAAGGAAAGGAACATCCGCTTTCCTTAGGGTTGGCTCCGCCGCTCGTACAGGTTCCAGTTGGTGCCCGAAAGGCTGCGCATCCGATGCTGGGCGATCAGCTTGAAATGGCCGCCGCAACGATCGGCGTCCGGCGGGAATGCCTCGCCCAGGAAGCGATCGACCAGCAAGAAGCGCGCCTGGGGATCGCAGCGGCCCAATATCACCTTCAGCTTGTACTTCCGGCGGGCGGCGGCGACGTCGGTAGCCGCCTGGCCGGTGTCGCGATCGAGCAGCATCGTCGTGCCCCCGGGCGCGCGCGCCATCATCTCGCGCACCGGGCCGCCCGGATCGCCGCGCTGGTCGACTGCCAGCACATAGTCGCACCATAGGCTTCCGGCGAGCATCACCGCCAAGCCTGTCCCGGCCGCGATCCGCCGCCAATCCGGCTTTGCCAGGCCGAAGCCGATCATCTCGCCCAGCATCAGCAGCAGCGGCACCAGCGCCGGCATGTAATAGCGGGCATGGCCGACATTGCCGGCGTGCAGCACCGCGAGCAGGAAGGGGAAGGCGAAGATCGCCAGCCGGTAGAGCGCGATGCGAGAAGCGCCCCAGCGCGGCGCCAGGACGAGCAGCACCAGCACCAGGACGATCGGCCAGATATCCTTCCAGGGCAGGCCGATCGTATAGCCGATCGCAGTGGTCGTGCCGTTCAGGTACATCATGAAATCGAACGGATCATAGCGCCCGAAACGGAAGCCGGTGCCGGCGAAATGGCCGGCGGCGAGCACGAAGCCGAGCACGCCTGCCAGCACCAGGACCGGCAGCCAGAAGACCCGGAAGATCTCGATCGCCGCCGCCCGGAAGCCGTTGCGCTTCCACAGCACGAAGGACGGCCAGCCGACGAGCGCGACGGCCGCGAAGATCATGGTGAGCTGCGAGAAGGCGCCGAGGAAGAAGCAAAGCGCGAAGGTGATCGGGCGGCGATAGGTGAGATCGCCCGCCAGCCAGCGATCGATGAACAGGATCGCGACCAGCATCGCCAGCGACATGCACGCATATCCGCGCGCTTCCGATCCCATCGTCACCAGCATCGGCGAGAAGGCGAAGAGCAGGGCAGTCGCCACCATGGTGGTGCGACCGCGCGGTTCGGCGATACGCGCGGCGACCAGGATCGCCGCGCTGCTGCTCAGGATCGAGAGCAGGCGAACCAGCGGCGGCCAGGCGCCGAAGCCCATCATCTGCATCCAGAGCGAGTTGAGATGGTGGTTGTTGTCGTGATTGATCCCGATGAACACGCCAACCGGCGTCAACGCATCGCGCGCCTGGGATGCGGACCAGGCTTCGTCGAACCACAAGTCCCCGAGCGAACAGACGAAGCGCAATGCCAAGCCCGCAAGCGCGATCGCGTAGATCGCCCACCACCAGCGCCGATTCGCGCGCAGATCCTCCCCGGTCATGCGCCGCTAGATGCCTTGCCGCTCAGCCCCGGGCAAGCTCAACGCGAAGCATAGGCATCGATCAGCGAACCGACATAGTCCGGCTGCCTGGCGGTGAGCTCGGTCGAGGGGCGGGCCTTGCGCAGCGTGGCGGGCGCGTTGCGATCGGGTGTGCCATAGATGAAGCCGTTCGCCGGATAGACCGAGCTGCCCAGCCCGCCCCGATCGCGATACCAGACCTTGACCAGGCTCCAGTCGCCACGCTCCGATACGTCGAACAACGTCACGTCCTGCTCGGCATGGCCGCGTTCGCCCCCGAAGCGCGACCAGTTGGCGTGCGTGATCATCAGCACGCGCTTCTCGACGATCCGGCTGACCACTGCAACATGGCCGAGCGGCAGGCGCGGACTCCTCGCCAGGGCCAGGACGGCACCTACCCGGGGCATATGGCCGCGTTGGTAGCGGCCCTCGGCCTGATCCCACCAGGTCCAGGCATCGCCATAGATCTGGATGCCGGAAGCGGCGCGTGCAAAGGGCACGCATTCGCCGACATAGTCGAGAAGGGATTGCGCGCCGGCAGGCGCCGCGGCTGAAAGCGCGGCGGCAAGCAACACGGGAAACGCGATACGCGGACACATACTCGGGAACTCATACGGAGTCCCCCCCGAGCAGACCGTAACCCGAGCTGGTTTAAGAGTGGTTAACCTTCAGTTGCCGTGCGGATTCCGGTCAGTCAGGGCCCGGCGGGCTGCTTCGAGCCGGTGGTCGATCAGGTTGCGCTGGTCCGGATCGGTGGAAAGCGTGGCCGCGCGTTCGAGAAGGGCGATGTCTTCCGCTGGATCGCCGAGATAGCAGCCCGGCAATTCGTGCTGCGCGTAGTCCACCCATTGGAGCACGGCGCGGAGAAAGAGTTTCACGGCTACCGGATCGTCCGGCGCTTGGGCGAGCGCATCGAGATATAGCGCAAGTGGCGCATCGTCATGGGTGTCGCCCAGCAGGCCGAGCAGGGCCCGCGCCTCTGCATCATCGGTCGCTTCTGCGAGCGCCGGGACGAGCATCCTGCGGACCATCGGGTCCGGCAGCAGTGGGCTGGAGCGCGCATGATCGGCCGCCGCCGTCACCCATTTTGCGAAGATGACGCGGTCGGCAGGATGCCAGTCCGCCGCCGCTGCCAGGAAAGCATCGAGCGCGACCAGCGCCTGTGGGCGGAGGCCCGCCGCGCGGAGGCGGCAATATTCGGCATAGCCTGCCCAGCGAGGCTCCATCGCCGCGCGTTGACCGGCCTCCGCGACGCTGTCCGGCGCCTCCGGCATGGTTCAGCGGGCGCCGGGCGCCGGGGGCTGGCGCGGAAAGGTCTCGAGCGCCGGGTCGATATGCGCCCAGACCGGCGCGTCGTCGGTCCAGATCGCCATCGTCGGCGCCAGGCCCTGCGCATCGTCGAGAAAGCCGAGCCGCAGCGTGCGGAACTGGGGGCGGGCCGAGGACTCGCCCATCACGGGCGTGCCGCAGGCGCCGCAGAAGCTCTGCGTAAGCGTATTGCCGCTGTCGGCAATGTAGCTGGTGCTCGAAAGCGTGCCGGCGAGCGCGATATCGGCGGCGGCGAACATCGCGTTGCTGGTCGCCGATCCGGCGGCGAGGCGCTGGCACTGGCGGCACCAGCATTGGCGCACCGCGACGGGTTCGCCGCTGATCCTGGCGGTCACGGCACCGCAGGCGCAGCGTCCGGTATAGGGCATCAGGCCTTGCCCTGCTGGCGCCGCGCCATGAAGGCGAGCCGCTCGAACAGCATCACGTCCTGCTCGTTCTTGAGCAGGGCGCCATGGAGCGGCGGGATCGCCTTGGTCGGATCCTTGTTCTGGAGCACCTCGAGCGGCATTTCCTCATGGAGGAGCAGCTTCAGCCAGTCGAGCAGCTCGCTGGTGCTGGGCTTCTTCTTGAGGCCCGGAACCTCGCGTATCTCGTAGAAGATATCCATCGCCTTCGAGACCAGGATCTTCTGGATGCCGGGGAAATGCACATCCACGATGGCCTGCATCGTCTCGCGGTCCGGGAACTTGATATAGTGGAAGAAGCAGCGGCGCAGGAATGCGTCGGGCAGGTCCTTCTCATTGTTCGACGTGATCACCACGATCGGGCGCTCGGCGGCGCGGACGGTTTCCTGCGTCTCGTAGACGTGGAATTCCATCCGATCGAGCTCCTGGAGCAGGTCGTTCGGAAACTCGATATCGGCCTTGTCGATCTCGTCGATCAGCAGCACCGGCAGTTTGGGCGCAGTGAACGCCTCCCACAACTTGCCCTTGCGGATATAGTTGGCGATCTCGTGGACGCGCGGATCGCCGAGCTGGCCGTCGCGCAGGCGGGCGACCGCGTCATATTCGTACAGGCCCTGCTGCGCCTTGGTGGTCGACTTGACGTTCCACTCGATCAGCGGGGCGTTCACCGCCTTGGCGATCTCATAGGCGAGCACGGTCTTGCCCGTACCCGGTTCGCCCTTGACGAGCAGGGGACGCCGCAGCGTGACGGCGGCGTTGACCGCGACCTTCAGGTCCTCGGTCGCGACATAGCTTTGGGTGCCTTCGAAGCGCATGCCGACGGGATAGGGGGGCGGGCATGCGGCAGGCAAGAGGCTTCGTCGATGCGCATTCGTAATGGGCGCGTCATCGCCGACGATTACGTACATGATCCACGGTTTCGACGATGGTCGGATTCGTTTGACACGCCCATTGGGGAGCAGCTCCATGTCGCACCTGGCCGCCAAGTTCCTGCTAGTCCCGTTTCCGCTCGTTCTGCTCGCCGCCTGCGAGCAGAAGAACGAGACGTCGGCCGCAAATGCCACCCTGATGGCCACCCCCAGGCCCAGCGCGACCGCTTCGGCCCCAACGGCCACCGCCTATGACTGTCGCCCTATGCTCAAGCTCAGCGCGGCCTATGACAATAGCGGCGCGACCCCCAAGGTGCAGCTGACGATCGGCGAGAAGATGTATGAGCTCACCGAAGTGATCGCGGCGAGCGGCGCCAAATACGCCACCGATCGGGGCCGCGCGCCGGGCAAGACGCTGGTCTGGTGGACTAAGGGACGCGACGGCACGCTCTATGAGGGCAAGGTCGGTGGGACGGACGTCGACGAGAAAGAGATATCGAGCTGCAGCGAGCGCAAGGGATAGGCATGGAGCGCGGCGATCCCGCGCCCCTGCACCATTATGTTCCTATTGCTTGTCGCGGGCGGAAGCGCGGGCCTCGAGCAGGTCCCACAAGCCGCGGTGCTGGGCGAAGAGCTGCTGTGCGCCGAACAGCATGGCGCGTTCCAGCACGCCTTCGCGCACCAGGGTGTCGACCACGGTCACCGTTTCCTCGGCAAGCGGCAGCTGCGAGGGGGGAGGCGTGAGGCCCAGGCGCTCCGCGGCGGCGTCCAGCGTCTCGCGGATCACTGCCCAGTCCATCGCCAGCGCGATCGCCGCGCCGGTGGCGCAACCCGCGCGATCCGACTGGGCGAGCATATCCATCGCATGGCGCTGCGCGGCGGTAGCGGCTTCGGTCTCGGCATGGCCCGGGGTGCTCGGCATCGGGCCGGCGGCCGCGACGATACGGACGAGATGCGCGCGCTCGATCACAAAGGCGTCGGCGGCAGCTTCCAGCCAGTCGCGCTCGATGCCGAGGCGCGCATGGCCGAGCGCATGGTCGATCACGCCCGGGTGGCGCCCGTGGAGCAGGCAGATATGGTGTACTGCATCCGACAGGTCGCGCAGCGGCTCCTCGTTGCGGGCGAGGCGCTGTAAATACGGGTGATTGGCGCTGCCGTCGGAAGCGACCAGCGCTCCCATCGAGCCCCAGGCACCGCCCAATCGCGCAACTTGTACGGAATCAAACGGCATAAGCCCCCACATCTCCTGACGGCCCCATGCCGACGGGTCAGGTCTTGCAACTCCGGGTTATACCGAAGCACGTAAAGACGCGGTGAATGCGGAATTTACTGTGGATAAACCACATGTTCCCGCGTCGTTCCGGGCAGAAGACGGAAACGCCCCGGAAATAAGTTCCCGGGCGCTTCGAAAGTATCCGCAAATAGCGGGATAGTTACGGATATGCACCGACCGGCTCCACTGGTAGGGCGATACGTTCGGTGGTGGCGGGTCAGATCACCAGCCCGAAGACCGCGGACACGCCATTGCCGTCCGCCGGGCTGCCGAGGACCTGATAATAGAGATAATTACCGTTGTAGACGATCTGGTTGCCGGCAATGCCCGAGGCGATGTTCTGATAGCCCGCGCTCCAGGAAATCGTGACGGCATAATGCCCCGGTTCGAGATCGGCCCAGCTCTCGTTGACCGGACTGTCCGAAGTGGCGGTGCCGTTCCATTCGAAGTTCGGCCCCGGCGTGGCATAGGTCCAGACGCGCACATGAACTTCGCCGGGATTGAAGGGGGCAACCTGCACGGACAAAGTAGACATGCCGAACCTCGCGCTGATGAAGAATAGCGGGAGGCTATAACCCCGGCACCGGAAGGTCGAGATCGGGACCGGCAATCCATCCGCATCGGTGACATCTGTCTACCGCCCGAAACGAAAATGGGGAAGGCGATGCCTTCCCCATTCCGAACTTCACCTGTGCTGCGTTCGACGTCGGGTCACTGATCGAGGAACGACCGCATCTTCCGCGAACGGCTGGGGTGCTTGAGCTTGCGCAGCGCCTTGGCTTCGATCTGGCGGATTCGCTCGCGCGTCACGCTGAACTGCTGGCCGACTTCCTCCAGCGTGTGATCGGTGTTCATGCCGATGCCGAAGCGCATGCGCAGCACGCGCTCCTCGCGCGGGGTGAGCGAGGCCAGGACGCGCGTGACCGTTTCCTTCAGGTTCGCCTGGATCGCGGCATCCACCGGGATGACGGCGTTCTTGTCCTCGATGAAGTCGCCCAGATGGCTGTCCTCCTCGTCGCCGATCGGCGTTTCGAGGCTGATCGGTTCCTTGGCGATCTTCATCACCTTGCGCACCTTCTCGAGCGGCATGCTCAAGCGCTCGGCCATTTCCTCGGGCGTGGGCTCGCGGCCCTGCTCGTGGAGGAACTGGCGGCTGGTGCGGACCAGCTTGTTGATCGTCTCGATCATGTGGACCGGGATGCGGATCGTCCGCGCCTGATCGGCGATCGAGCGCGTGATGGCCTGGCGAATCCACCAGGTCGCATAGGTCGAGAACTTGTAGCCGCGCCGATACTCGAACTTGTCGACCGCCTTCATCAGGCCGATATTGCCTTCCTGGATCAGGTCGAGGAACTGCAGGCCGCGGTTGGTGTATTTCTTGGCGATCGAGATCACGAGGCGGAGATTGGCTTCCACCATCTCCTTCTTCGCGATGCGCGCCTCGCGCTCGCCCTTCTGCACCATGTTGACGATGCGGCGGAACTCGCCGAGCGCCATGCCGGTCGACTGGGCGATCTCGGCGATCTCGATACGGATGCGGTCGACCGCCGAAGCTTCATTCGCGGCAAAGGCCGCCCATTTCTTGTCGAGGCCCTGGACCGACTGCAGCCACTGCTCGTCGAGTTCGTGATCGACATAGCGATCGAGGAAGTCCTTGCGCGAGACCTTGTGGCGCTCGGCGAGGCGCAGCATCTGCCCGCCCAGCGCGGTGAGGCGCCGGTTGAAGCTGTAGAGCTGGTCGACGAGATATTCGATCTTCTGCTGGTGGAACTGAACCGACTCGACCTCGGCCGTCAGCTCCTCGCGCAGCTTCTGGTACTTCTTCTCGTCCGAGGCGATGAGCTCGCCGCCGGCAGCCATCGCGTCCAGGCGCTGCAGCTGCATCTTGGAGAATTTCTTGTAGATCGACGTGATGTTGGCGAACTTCTCGAGCGCCTGCGGCTTGAGCGTCTCCTCCATCTGGGCGAGGCTGAGGGTATTGTCCTCTTCCTCGTCGTCCGAAGGCCGCGGCGCGCGGCGCTCGGTCATCGAATCCTCGTCCTCCTCCTCGGCGACTTCCTCGACTTCTTCCTCTTCCTTGTAGGAGGGGCCGGCGGCGGCTTCGCTGATCTCGCCATTGTCGTCCTCGGCGCCCTCGACCTGCTCGGCCGACGGACCCTTGGAGAGCATGGCGTCGAGATCGAGGATCTCGCGCAGCTGCATCGTGCCTTCGTTGAGCGCGTTCGACCAGCCGATGATCGCGTTGAAGGTGATCGGCGACTCGCACAGGCCCAGGATCATCGTGTCGCGGCCGGCCTCGATGCGCTTCGCGATCGCGATCTCGCCTTCGCGGGACAGGAGCTCCACGGCGCCCATCTCGCGCAGGTACATGCGCACCGGATCGTCGGTGCGATCGACGGTTTCCTTCTTCTTGGTCTCGAAGGCGGGAGCCGAATCGTCGCTGTCGTTCGAATCGGCCTCGTCGGCGCTGTCGTCCTCGGGCTCGGCGTCCTCGCCGGCTTCCTCGTTCTCGACGACGTTGACGCCCATGTCGTTGAGCGCCGCCATCACGTCCTCGATCTGTTCCGAGGACATCTGGTCCTGCGGCAGCATCTCATTGAGCTGGTCGACGGTGATGTAGCCGCGCTTCTTAGCCCGCGCGACGAGCTTCTTGATCGAGCCTTCGTTGAGATCGATCAGCGGCGCGTCACCCGCCTCGCCGGTGTCGGTGACGTCCGCCATGTTCGCCTTGGCCATTCAAATCCTCGAAACTTGGATGGCGGCAATTATACGCCGCCCTAATCCTCGAAATTCTCGTCGTCCGCAAGCATCAGATTCGCGAGGCGTGTTTCCAGCTCCTGGCGCTGCCGGAGCAGAGCCGTTTGCCGGGCGAACGCCGCATCGTCGAAACGCTCGAGCATCGCAGCCGTTGCCTCTGCCAGCGCCGCGTCCACCGCGGGGCGCGCCACCATCACCGCGATCGCCTCGTTCAGGTCTTCGCGCGCTTTCTTTTCCTCGGCCTCCGGCCGGGTGAAGGAGAAAGGCAGGGTATCGGCCCGGAGCAGCTCGCTCGCCATCTGATCGAAACCGGACCGCGCCAATATGGTGCGCACCTTGGCGCGATCAAGCTGCCGGTCCTCCAGCGCGACATCGACCACCGCCTCGAACAGCTTGCCGAGTGCACCGGATGCGCCGCGCAGGGAGCCGAGCACCTCCATGTGGCGCGCGATCTCGGCGGGATGGCGGATCAGGCCGGCAAGGACCGCCTTGGCGAGGATCGGATCGAGGCCGCCGGCCTGGAGCGATCGCGTCTGCTGCGTGAGCGGGGGTTCGGGGGGGATCCAGTTGCCGCGCTTGTCCCGCCTTCCGCGCGCCGCCGGGGCGCCGGGGCCGCGCGGCGCTCGCGCCTCGAACCCGCGTTGCCCGCGCCCGAAATGCGCATCGGTACGCTCGCGGAACTCCGCGAGATATTCGTGCTTCACGTTCGAGTCGCCGATCCCGCCGGCAAGTTCGCCGAGGCGTCGCTTCAGGCCGGCGCGCTGCTCGGGCGTGTCGAGCGGCTCGGCGGCGAGTTCGCTCTCCCAGAGCAGGTCGACCAGCGGTCGCGCCTTGGCGAGCAACGCCTCGAAGGCTTGCGGACCCTGGGCGCGGACCAGGTCGTCGGGGTCGAGCCCGTCGGGCAGCGTGACGAAGGCGAGGCTGCGCCCCGGCTCGAGCATCGGCATGGCGCGGTGTGCGGCGCGCAGGGCTGCCTTCTGTCCCGCCGAGTCGCCGTCGAAGCAGAGCAGCGGGACATCGGCGATCCGCCACAGCCGCTCCAGCTGGTGCTCGGTCATTGCGGTGCCGAGCGGCGCCACCGCCTCGCCGAAACCGGCCTGGGCAAGCGCGATCACGTCCATATAACCCTCGACCGCGATGATCCGGCCGGTCTTGCGCGCCGCGGCCTGGGCGCGGTCGAGATTGTAGAGCGTGCGCCCCTTGTCGAAGAGCGGCGTCTCCGGGGAGTTGAGATATTTGGGCTCGCCGTCGCCGATGATGCGTCCGCCGAACGCGATCGTCCGGCCGCGCACGTCGCGGATCGGGATCATCAGCCGCCCGCGGAAGCGGTCGTAGGGGTCCTTCCTTTCGACGGCGATCAGCAGCCCGGCCTCGACCAGCATCGGGTCGCCATAGCCCTTGAGCGCATCCTTCAGCTTGCCGCGCGAATCGGGAGCATAGCCGATGCCGAAGGCCCTGGCGGTCTCGTCGTTGACGCCGCGTTTCTTGAGCACGGCGCGTGCCTCGGCGCCCTCGATGCCGTGGAGCTTCTCGACGAAGAACTTCGCCGCGTCTTCCATCGCCTCGTGCAGGCCCTTGGCGCGCTCCGCCCGCTCGGTGCTGCGGCGGTCCTGCTCGGGCATCTCCATGCCGGCGGCCTGGACCAGCTCCTTCACCGCATCGATGAAGGGCAGGCCGCGCTGGTCGGTCATCCAGCGGATGGCGTCCCCATGCGCGCCGCAGCCGAAGCAGTGATAGAAGCCCTTGTCGTCGTTGACGTAGAAGCTCGGCGTCTTCTCGTTGTGGAACGGGCAGCAGGCGCGGAATTCCCGCCCCGCCTTCTGGAGCTTGACGGTCTTGGCGATCAGCCCGGACAGTAACGTCCGGGCGCGAAGTTCATCGAGAAAGGCGGGCGTGAGGGACACTTCAGGAGAGCGCCGCCTTCACCAGGCCGCTCGCCTTGCTCATGTCGAGCATGGTCGCATGGCGGGCCTTCAGCTCGGCCATCACCTTGCCCATGTCCTTCATGCCGCTCGCGCCGATCTCGGCCTTGATCGCCTCGATCGCCGCGGTGGTCTCCGCGTCGCTCATCTGGGCGGGGAGGAAGCGCTCGATCACCGCGACTTCGGCCTTTTCGGTGTCGGCCAGCTCCTGCCGGCCGCCCTTTTCGAACATCTCGATCGATTCGCGGCGCTGCTTGACCATTTTCTGGAGCACTTCGATCACCAGCGCGTCGTCGTCCATCTGGACCGACTTGGTACGCTCTTCGATGTCGCGGTTCTTGATCGCGCTCTGGATCAGGCTGATCGCGCCGCGGGTCTCCTTGTCGCCAGCCTTCATGGCGGTGATCTGGGCGGCCTTGATATCGTCTCGGATCATTTCGTCTCTCGTGAATCGGGAATTACCCGCAATAGACCCGCGAACCGGTTGACGCGAGGGGGGTAGGGGTCTAGCGGGCGGCACTTAGCGACATTGCTGCACCTCAAATGGAGAGCCACCCCTAAATGGCCGACGCCACGCCTACGCCCATGCCTGCCGGAGCTACCGGCGTACTGGTTTTGGCGTCGGGGGACGTGATCTGGGGGCGGGGCTTCGGTGCCGAGGGGCAGGCGGTCGGCGAAGTGTGCTTCCACACCGCGATGACCGGCTATCAGGAGATCATGACCGATCCGAGCTTCGCCGGTCAGATCATCAACTTCACCTTTCCGCATATCGGCAATGTGGGTGCGAACCCCGACGATATCGAGGCGGACGATCCCCATGCGCTGGGCATGATCGTGCGCGAGGACGTGACCGAGCCGAGCAACTTCCGCGCGACCGAGCATCTCGACGCCTGGATGAAGAAGCATGCGCGGATCGGCCTGTCGGGCATCGACACCCGCGCGCTGACCCGCCGCATCCGCCTGGCGGGCGCGCCCAACGGCGTGATCGCGCACTCGGCCGAGGGCAAGTTCGACATTCCGCTGCTGCTCGAGATGGCGCGCGCCTGGCCGGGCCTGGAGGGCATGGACCTGGCGATCAAGGTCACGGTCGAGACGCATTATGGCTGGGAAGGCGGCGTGTGGCGCCTGGGCTTCGGCTATGGCGAGGGCGGGCAGGAAGATGCGCGCCCGCACGTCGTCGCGATCGATTACGGCTCGAAGCGCAACATCTTCCGCAACCTGGTCCAGGCCGGCGCCAAGGTGACCGTGCTGCCGGCGCAGGCGACCTATGAGCAGATCATGGCGTTCAACCCGGATGGCTTCTTCCTGTCGAACGGCCCGGGCGACCCCGCCGCGACCGGCGAATATGCCGTGCCGGTGATCCGCCAGCTGCTCGAGACCGGCAAACCGCTGTTCGGCATCTGCCTCGGCCACCAGCTTCTGGGTCTGGCGGTCGGCGCCGAGACCACCAAGATGTTCCAGGGCCATCGCGGCGCCAACCACCCGGTCAAGCGGCTGGAAGACGGCGCGGTGGAGATCACCAGCATGAACCACGGCTTCGCTGTGGAGCGCGAGACGCTGCCGGAGAATGCGCGCGAGACGCATGTGTCGCTGTTCGACGGGAGCAACGCGGGCATCGAGCTGACCGACCGCCCGGCCTTTTCGGTGCAGTATCACCCCGAGGCGAGCCCGGGGCCGCAGGACAGCCTGTATCTGTTCGAGCGGTTCGTGGGGATGATGGGTTGAGCGCCTTGCTGGCTCTCCTGCTCTTCGCGGGGCAGGCGCAGGGAGTATTGCACGATTCAATTTTCTTCCTGGCGCAAGGCAGATCGAGCGACGTTTCTGAAGTCGAGAAATTCGCGAAGCGCTGCGGTGTGACCCATATGTTCCACACGATCGTGCGGGGAGCTGAGTTCAAACGACCTTTCGACGTGGGCGCGGAGCTGTCAGCGCCGGTTGCGCACGTCTCGTCTGCCTCCCGCAAATGCATGAAGCAACACGCCGCCCTGCTCAGCAGAGTATATTCGGACTTCGGTCCCAAGTTTGTCCATAGGCCCTAAATGCCCAAGCGCACCGACATCTCCTCCATCCTCGTCATTGGCGCCGGTCCGATCGTGATCGGCCAGGCCTGCGAGTTCGACTATTCGGGCACGCAGGCCATCAAGGCGCTCAAGGAAGAGGGCTACCGCATCGTCCTGGTCAATTCGAACCCGGCGACGATCATGACCGATCCCGAACTGGCCGACGCCACCTATGTCGAGCCGATCACGCCCGCGATCGTCGCCAGGATCATCGAGAAGGAACGCCCCGACGCGGTGCTGCCGACGATGGGCGGCCAGACCGCGCTCAACACCGCGCTGGCGCTCGCCAATGACGGCACGCTGGAGAAGTTCGGCTGCATCATGATCGGCGCCGATGCCGAGGCGATCGACAAGGCCGAGGACCGGCTCAAGTTCAAGGACGCGATGACCAAGATCGGGCTCGAAAGCGCCCGCTCGGCGATTGCGCATACCGAAGCCGAAGCGCTGGCCGGGCTCGAGCATGTCGGTCTGCCGGCGATCATTCGCCCCAGCTTCACCATGGGCGGCTCGGGCGGCGGCATCGCCTATAATCGCGAGGAATTCATCGCGATCGTGCGGACCGGCCTCGACCTGTCGCCGACCACCGAGGTGCTGATCGAGGAGTCGCTCCTCGGTTGGAAGGAATATGAGATGGAGGTTGTCCGTGATCGCAAGGACAACGCCATCATCGTGTGTTCCATCGAAAACGTCGATGCGATGGGCACGCACACCGGCGATTCGATCACCGTCGCCCCCGCGCTGACGCTGACCGACAAGGAATACCAGATCATGCGCAATGCATCGATCGCGGTGCTCCGGGAAATCGGCGTGGAAACCGGCGGTTCGAACGTGCAGTTCGCAGTGAATCCGAAGGACGGCCGCCTGATCGTCATCGAGATGAACCCGCGCGTGTCGCGCTCGTCGGCGCTGGCGTCCAAGGCGACCGGCTTCCCGATCGCCAAGGTCGCAGCCAAGCTGGCGGTGGGCTATACGCTCGACGAGATCGACAACGACATCACCGGCGCCACCCCGGCGAGCTTCGAGCCGACGATCGACTACGTCGTCACCAAGATCCCGCGCTTCGCCTTCGAGAAGTTCAAGGGCGCCGAGGCGACGCTAGGCACCGCGATGAAGTCGGTCGGCGAAGTGATGGCGATCGGCCGCAACATCCATGAATCGATGCAGAAGGCGCTGCGCGGGCTGGAGACGGGCCTTTCCGGCTTCAACAATGTCGACAAGCTCGCCGGCGCGCGCCGCGACGAGATCGAGGCGGCGCTGGCCGTGCGTTCGCCGGACCGGCTGCTGATTGCCGCCCAGGCGCTGCGCGAGGGCTTTACCGTCTCCGAGGTCTGCGCCGTTGCCCAGTACGACCCCTGGTTCATGGAGCGCATCGCCGAGATCATCGCGGCCGAGACGCAGGTGATGGAGCAGGGCCTGCCGCAGGATGCGTCGGGCATGCGCCGCCTCAAGGCGATGGGCTTCAGCGACAAGCGGCTGGCGTTCCTCGCGCTGAAATCGGCGAACCTGCGCGAAGGCGCCGATGCAATGGCGAAGTCGTCGGGGCTGATCGGTGAAGTCGTCAAGGCGATGACCGGCGGCGTGACCGAGAACGACGTGCGTGCGCACCGCCACAGGCTGGGCGTCCGCCCGGTGTTCAAGCGCATCGACACCTGCGCCGCCGAGTTCGAGGCGAAGACGCCGTATATGTATTCGTCGTACGAGGCGCCGAGCTTCGGCGAACCCGAGAACGAAGCGGCGCCGAGCGAGCGCAAAAAGATCGTCATCCTGGGCGGCGGCCCGAACCGCATCGGCCAGGGCATCGAGTTCGACTATTGTTGCTGCCATGCCTGCTTCGCGCTGGCGGATGCGGGCTATGAGACGATCATGGTCAACTGCAATCCCGAAACGGTGAGCACCGACTATGACACCTCCGACCGCCTCTATTTCGAGCCGCTGACCGCCGAGGACGTGCTGGAGATCCTGCACGTCGAGCAGTCGAAGGGCGAACTGGTGGGTGTGATCGTGCAGTTCGGCGGGCAGACTCCGCTGAACCTCGCCAAGGCACTGGAGGATGCGGGGATCCCGATCCTCGGCACCAGCCCCGATGCGATCGACCTGGCCGAGGACCGCGAGCGCTTCGCCGACCTGGTCGAGAAGCTGGGCCTCAAGCAGCCGGCAAACGGCCTGGCCCGCACGCGGGACGAGGCAGTGAAGATCGCCGAGCGGATCGGCTATCCGGTGCTGATGCGCCCCAGCTATGTGCTGGGCGGCCGCGCAATGGAGATCGTGGACTCGACCCAGCAGCTCGACGACTACATCCAGACCGCGGTGCAGGTCTCGGGCGACAGCCCCGTGCTGATCGACCAGTATCTCCGTGACGCAGTCGAAGTGGACGTGGATGCGATCGCCGACGGCACCGACGTGGTGGTCGCCGGCGTGCTCCAGCATATCGAGGAAGCGGGCGTCCATTCGGGCGACAGCGCCTGCTCGATCCCGCCCTACAGCCTGCCGGCCGAGATCATCGCCGAGATCGAGCGCCAGACTGAGGCTCTGGCCCGCGCGCTCAAGGTCAAGGGCCTGATGAACATCCAGTTCGCGGTGAAGGACGGCGAAGTCTACCTCATCGAAGTGAACCCGCGCGCCTCGCGTACCGTGCCGTTTGTCGCGAAGGCGATCGGCATCCCTGTCGCCAAGATCGCCAGCCGCGTCATGGCGGGCGAGATGCTGGCCGATCTGCCCAGGATCGACCGCGACATCGACTATATCGCGGTCAAGGAAGCAGTGTTCCCGTTCAACAAGTTCCCCGGCGTCGATCCGGTACTCTCGCCGGAGATGAAGTCGACCGGCGAGGTGATGGGCATCGACATGGACTTCGCGACCAGCTTCGCCAAGGCGCAGCTGGGGGCGGGAACGGTGCTGCCGGGCAGCGGCCGCCTGTTCGTCAGCGTCAAGGACACCGACAAGCCGGTGATCCTGCCGGGCGTGCGACTGCTCATCGAGCTGGGCTTCACCATTGTCGCCACCGGCGGCACGGCGGATTACCTGGCGGGTGAGGGGATCGCGGTCGAGCGTGTCAACAAGGTGGCACAGGGCCGCCCGCACATCGTCGACCGCATCCTGGACGGCGACATCGCGCTGATCTTCAACACGACCGAAGGCTGGCAGTCGCTGAAGGATTCCTCGGACATCCGCCGCTCGGCGCTCAACCTCAAGATCCCGTACTTCACCACGGCGCAAGCGAGCGTCGCGGCTGCGCGGGCGATCGAGGCGCTGTCGAAGCACAGCCTGGATGTGCGGCCGCTCCAGGATTTCTACGCCTCGCGCGGCTGATCCGGCTCACGGCGCCCCGGTCTTCCGCCGGGGTGCCGGATGGATTATTCGAGCTTCGGCCCGAACATAGCTTTCCTAGCCTTGCAGTGCGGCATTGGCGGCCTTATTATTCGCGTTCGCACAATTGATCCCCCACAACCGGTGTTGATGTGCGGGCGTCCCGAAGGGGGGACGCTTGATCCCGGGGGCGTTGTTGAAGGACTTGGACGTATGGCTACGGTCGATAAGATGCCGATGCTGCAGGAAGGCTATGACAAGCTCGTCGCAGAGCTGAAGCGCCTGAAAATCGAGCGTCCGCTGATCGTGGACGCGATCGAGGAAGCCCGCGCGCACGGCGATCTTTCGGAAAATGCCGAATATCATGCCGCCAAGGAGCAGCAGGGCCAGAACGAGGCGACGATCGCCGACATCGAGGGCAAGCTGAGCCGCGCGCAGATCATCGATCCGCGCGAGCTTTCGGGCGACAAGGTGGTGTTCGGCGCGACCGTCACGCTGCTCGACGAGGATGACAAGCCGATCAAGTATCAGATCGTCGGCGAGACCGAGGCGGACGCCAGCAAGGGCCGCATCTCGTACAACTCGCCGATCGGCCGCGCGCTGATCGGCCGCAAGGTGGACGAGGAGGTCGAGGTCTCCGTTCCCGCCGGCGATCGTTACTATCTGGTGTCGCAGATAGAATTCATCTGATCATGGATCTGCGCCGGGTTTCGGCAACGAACTGGATTGTGCTGGTCACGGTCCTGGTCAGTCTGTTCGTGCTGTTCACGCATCGCGAAATCGAAGCCGCCGTGCTCGGCGGCTTCATTCCCGCGCGCCTGACCGGTATCGTCGATACCCAGGGGCTCGCTATGGTTCCGGCGCTCCTGACTCCGCTCAGCGCGACTCTGCTCCACGCAGGCCTGTTCCATCTCGGCATGAACGTCCTGATGCTGGCCTATACCGGACGGGAGACCGAAAAGGCGATCGGGCCGTTGGGCGTGCTGATCCTCTATCTGATCGGTGCCTATGCCGCGGCCGGCGCGCAATGGCTTGCCGATCCGCAATCGGTACGCCCGATGATCGGCGCGAGCGGTGCGGCCTCGGCGATCGTCGGTGCCTATTCGCTGCTCTATGGCCGTTCGCGCGCCAAGCCGATCGGGCCGATATCGGCGCGTGCCGTGCACGTCGCATGGCTCGCCGCCGCCTGGGTGGCGATCAATTTGATGACCGGGCTGGCATTCCAGGCGGCGAATGTGGGGATTGCCGCTGCCGCGCATATTGGCGGCTTTGCGGCGGGGCTCGTGCTGGCCCGGCCCCTGTTCGCGTGGAACTGGCGCAAGGCCTGACGCGTCACCCCCGCGCGAGCGGGGATGACGAAGTGCAGGAACTTCAGCCCTTGAGATCGGGCTCCAGCAAGCGGTGCAGGTGCACCACGACATAACGCATTTCGGCATCGTCCACCGTGCGCTGGGCGGCGCTGCGCCAGGCATTCTCCGCGCTGGCATAATCGGGATAGATGCCGACGACGTCCAGCTTGGACGGGTCGACGAAATCGAGCGTCTGCGGATCGGTCACGCGACCGCCGAAGACGAGGTGCAGCTTGCTCATTGGGCCTCCGAAAGCATTTTCTGGTTTATAGAGGCCTCTAGGAAGGGGGCGCGCCGGCCTCAAGCCTTTTGCGCTGCTCCCTTTGCTGCGTCGATGATATTGCCGAACAGCGAAGTCACGCGCTCCTTGGCGTCGTCCCGGCTCGGCAGCAGCGCGTCGACCTCCGCCTTGCCGGCCTGCTTCACGGCCTGGACGGTGCCGGTCACCCTGTCGGCGAGCTGACGCCCGGTACCTTCGAGCAGGTCTCGTTCCTTCTGGCTGCGCGGGATCAGCATGCCGATCAGCACGCCCAGCGCCACGCCGCCGGCGACCAGCACATAGGGGTTCTCGGCCAGGCTCTCGCCCTGTTCGTTCGCGGGATTGGTACTCATCACGAGGATCCTTTCTTGCCTTTGCGCTTCAAACCCGTGGCCGGGTCGCGAGTTTCATGCCGTTTGGAGAGGATGTCGCCGATCCAGCCGCGCGCCATGACGAGGCCGACGGCGGCGGCGATGCCGGCGGCGGCGAGGGGACGACTGCGCACCGCCTCGGCGCCCTTGCGCGCGACAGTGGCGACGCCCTGCGCGGCGCTGTCCATCGCGTCCTGCGCCAGATTGGAGGGGGTCAGCCGTTGTTGCACCTGCCCCAGCGTGCCGAGCAGCTGGGCCCTGGCCGCCGCGATGCGCGCCCGTGCGGCATCCACGTCATGCGGATTCTCGCTCACGGCCTTTCCTTGAAGATGCGCTTCACATGTTTCCAGGCGAGCCAGCCCATCAGCCCGGCGATCGCGAGGAACGCCAGAACGACGATCAGCGTCGCCAGGCCCGGGCCGACAAGCGGTGCGAGCGTGAGGACAAGCCCGACCACCAGCGCCACCGCAGCCGCCTGAGCGAGGACGAGCGCCACCGCGCCCATCCACAGCATTTCCCGCGCATCGCGAAGCTTTGCGCGCAGCAGCGTGCGATAATAGCCGAGCTCGGCGCCGGCATAGGCCTTCCCGTCCTCGGCCAGCTGCTGAAGCAGCTCTCCGATGCTCTTCTCGTCAGGCCGCGGCGCGTCCACCCCCGGTTTCGCCTCTTACGACTTGTCGGTATCGGCCGCGTCCGACGCGGCGTCGACGCCCGATTTGATCAGGCGTGCGAGCACGAAGCCCAGGCCCGCCGCGACGCCCACCGCCACCGCCGGGCTCTTGCGGACAAACGCCGTGACGTCGCCGATCAGGTCGTCCACTTCCTTGCCGCGCAGGCTTTCCGCGAAGTTCGCGATGCCGTCCGCTGCGGAGCGGGCATATTTGCCGTAATTCTCGCCCAGCCGGGCATCGACGTCGTTGGCGGCCGACTTCATCATGCTCGCGACTTCGTCGAGCGCGCCCGTCGCCTTTTCCTTGCCTTCGCTGGCCAGGGTGCGGGCGCGTTCGGCAGCCTGGCTGCCGAGCTTGCTCGCTTCCTCGCGCAGCTTGCCGGTCGCGGAGCCGCCTTCGGCCGAAGCCGGGGTGGGCGCGTCCAGTGCTTCACTCGTCGTTTCGTCAGCCATGCCAAAAACCCTCCATGCCTTTCGCGAAACAACCACGGCCACGTTTGCGAGTTCCATCGGTTGCGGTTAGAGGCCGCGTCGCGCCCTCATTGCCATACCTAGGGAGACCGTTCCGTGACCGCAATCATCGACATCCACGCCCGTCAGATTCTCGACAGCCGGGGCAACCCCACCGTTGAAGTCGATGTGTTGCTCGAGGATGGCAGCTTCGGCCGCGCCGCGGTGCCTTCGGGCGCTTCGACCGGCGCGCACGAGGCGGTGGAGAAGCGCGACGGCGACAAGTCGCGCTGGCTGGGCAAGGGCGTCGACGCGGCGGTCGAGGCCGTGAACAGCGAAATCTTCGAGGAAGTCGTCGGCATGGACGCCGAGGACCAGGCCGATCTCGACGCCGCGATGATCGAGCTTGACGGCACCGAGAACAAGGGCCGCCTGGGCGCCAACGCCATCCTGGGCGTGAGCCTTGCCGCCGCCAAGGCAGCGGCAGATGCCCGCGGGCTGCCGCTCTATCGCTATGTCGGCGGCGTCAACGCCCATGTCCTGCCGGTGCCGATGATGAACATCATCAATGGCGGCGAGCATGCGGACAATCCGATCGACTTTCAGGAATTCATGATCGTCCCGGTCGGCGCAGAGAACATCGTCGAGGCGGTGCGCTGCGGCTCGGAGATTTTCCACACGCTGAAGAAGAAACTGCATGAGAAGGGCCTGGCGACCGGCGTGGGCGACGAAGGCGGCTTCGCGCCGAACATCGCGTCGACGACCGAGGCGCTGGACTTCATCATGTCGTCGATCGAAGCGGCGGGTTACAAGCCGGGCGACAACGTGATGCTCGCGCTCGATTGCGCCGCCACCGAATATTACAAGGACGGAGCCTACAAGATGGTGGGCGAGGGCAAGACCCTGTCCTCGGCCGAGAACGCTGCGTTCCTCGCCGAACTGGCTGCCAGATATCCGATCTTCTCGATCGAGGACGGCATGGCCGAGGATGACTGGGAGGGCTGGAAGGCGCTGACCGATCTGCTCGGCGACAAGGTGCAGCTGGTCGGCGACGATCTGTTCGTGACCAACCCGAAGCGCCTGTTGCGCGGCATCGAGGGCGGCTATGCCAATTCGCTGCTGGTGAAGGTCAACCAGATCGGCACGCTGACCGAGACGCTCGAGGCGGTGAGCCTGGCGCAGCGCTCGTCCTATACGGCGGTGATGTCGCACCGTTCGGGCGAGACCGAGGACGCGACGATCGCCGACCTCGCCGTCGCTACCAACTGCGGCCAGATCAAGACCGGTTCGCTCGCTCGCTCCGACCGGCTCGCCAAGTACAACCAGCTGATCCGCATCGAGGAAGAACTGGGCGATGCCGCGATCTATGCGGGCCGCTCGGTCCTGAAGAAGTAAGGCGGAATCCTGCCCCCCTCCTCCCGGCTATGGGGGAGGGGGCTGGCCAATTCTCTTCGTCATCCCCGCCCTTGCAGGGACGATGAAGGAATCGCGGCGGCCATGCGCTTCAGCCGGGCTTGTTCTTCCCCAGGTACCAGCTGGTATTCGCCGGCCCCCTGGAGCGCGAGCGCTCGGGGTTGAGCAGGTCGTAGACCACGGCGTTCTCGATCACGCGCTGGACGTAGTTCTTGGTCTCGAAGATCGGGATCTTTTCAATCCATTGGACGATGTCGCCGCCCGGCAGGCGCGGATCGCCATTGGCGGCGATCCACTTGTTCACATTGCCGGGCCCGGCATTGTAGGCCGCGATCGCCAGCGGATAGCTGCCGTAGAGATTGTACATCCGCTGGAAATAAGTCGAGCCGAGCTGGATGTTGTAATCGGTGTCGCTGTTCAGCGAGCCCGGATTGTAACTCATGCCGAGCTTGGTCGAGACTTCGCGTGCCGTGCCCGGCATCAGCTGCATCAGCCCGCGCGCGCCGGCGTGGCTGACCGCATCGCGATCGAACTGGCTCTCCTGGCGGGCGATCGCATGGACGATCGTCCAGTAATCCTGCTGCGACGCGGGCACCGCCACCGTGGGATAGCCGGCGGCGGTATAGTCGGAAAGGCCGTTCTGCAGCGCGCTCTTGCCGACCAGCACGCCCAGATCCGGGCGGCCGATCGCGCGGCTCAGCTCGGCGGCGAGGATGTGATCGGTGTCGCTGGTCGCGTCATTGGCGATCTGGCGGATGAACAGGCCCTGGTCCTGGCGATTGCCCATCGTGCCGAGCAGCTGCGCGGCGCGGACCGTTTCCTTCTTGAAGAACGCATCGCGGACTGCGGGGTCCGCGACCTTGGCATTGAAATCGGGTGGTCGCTTCAGGGGCTGGCCGAGGCGTTCGGTGGCAAGCTGGCCATAATAGACGTCGGGGAAGCCCGCCGCCTTGCCATAGAAGCGAGTCGCCGCCGCCTGATCGCCCGAGGCTTCGGCGGCGCGGCCGGCCCAATAAAGGCCCTTGGACTGTGTCGTCGGCGTCTTCGAGCCATGGGCATAGCGATCGAACATGCCGATCGCGTCGCGCGCGCGGCCGAGATTGTTGAGCGCCACCGATCCGGCCAGCCAGGTGAGGCTGGTATAGTCGTCGCGCTGGCCCAGGGGCTGCTCGCTGACGTCGGTGCCCGGCGGATAGGCATCGTCGACCTGGCTGGCGATCTGATAGGCGAGGCTGAACTGCCCGTCCGACTGGGCGCCGCGCGCGCCGGTGAGCAGCGTCTCGTACCATTTCTCGGCATCGCCGGGATAGGAGGCGAGCTGGCGCGGCTGGGCGAGATAGGATCGCATCGCCGGGCTCTGGCCGGTGTCGCGCAGCCACATGGCGCGATCGGCGATGAAACCGGGATTGGTGCGGCCGATGGAAAGGGCGGCGGCGCCCCTCGCATCGGCGTCGGGCGCCTTGGTGCGGAAGGCGATGCGCGCGTCGAACACCGGACGCATGCCGGGCGAGACATAGGCGAGCTGGCGCTGCGCGGCCGTGAGCGCGCCGGCCCAGAGCAGCATGTCCATCCGCGCGTCATGATCGGCGGGGGTGAGCGCCGCCGAGAAGCCGCCGAGCAGCGCGGTCTCGTCGCGCGGGCGCAGCACGCCGTGGCGCCAGGCGCGGCGGGCCTGCTCCTCGGCTTCGGCGCGGCGGCCCGAGGCGGCAAGCCCCTCGGCATAGCGCAGCCGGCCGGCAGCGGTCAGCGGCGGGAAGCGCTCGAAATAGCGCACGACCAGGCCAGGCGCCCAGGTGCCGCTGTCCAGCACCGTCTCGGCGGCGGCGCGGCGGCTCTTCTCGCCGGGCCAGCCGGGATGGAGCAGCAGGAAATTGGCATAGTCGGAAAAGGGGAAATTATCCGACTGCTGGAGCCGTTTCCACTCGACGAGTGCGTCGGCGAGCTGATTGGACTGGATATAGGGCGGCGGCACGCGGGGGACGCCGGCTTCCAGCGCCACCTTGTACCACTGGATCTGTTCCTGCGTGAGTTGCGAGGAGACGGCGAGCCCCGAAACGCCGGCAAACAGCAACGCACTTTTGAGTAGCGGAGCAAGCATACTGGACATGATACGCGTGTCGCCCCTATCTGCCAGCCCCGAATTGGGGAATTAAGGAAGATTCTGGGACCATGTTTTCGGGCTCCATTCCCGCGCTGGTGACGCCGTTCCGTAGCGGCAGCTTCGCGGAGGAAGATTATCGCACGCTTGTTGAATGGCAGATTGCCGAAGGCTCGGCCGGGCTGGTGCCGTGCGGCACCACCGGCGAGGCGGCGACGATGCCGAAGGACGAGCATTTCGAAGTGGTGCGGGTCTGCGCCGATCAGGCGAAGGGGCGCGTGCCCGTGCTCGCCGGCGCCGGCTCGAACGACACGCTTGTCGCGATCGAGAATGTGAAGGCCGCGCAGCAGGCGGGCGCCGATGCGGTGCTGATGGTCCCGCCCTATTACAATCGCCCGAGCCAGGAAGGCATTTTCCGCCATTTCGAGGCAGTGGCTGCGAAGACCGACCTGCCGATCGTGCTCTACAACGTGCCGGGTCGCACGGTGACCGACATCCAGCCCGCGACGATGGCCCGGATCGTCCAGGCGTTTCCGGACAAGTTCATCGGCGTGAAGGATGCCACGGGCGCGCTGGCCCGCGTGACCGAGCAGCGCGCCGGCTGCGGGCGCGACTTCATCCAGCTCTCGGGCAATGACGAGACTGCGCTCGCCTTCAACGCGATGGGCGGCACGGGCTGCATTTCGGTCACGGCGAACGTCGCGCCGCGGCTCTGTGCGGCGTTCCAGTCGGCCTGGGCGGCGGGGGACAATGCCCGCGCGCTCGAATTGCACGATCGGCTCTATCCCCTCCACATCGCGATGTTCACCGATGCCTCGCCAGGGCCGGTGAAATATGCGCTGACGCGGGTGCGGCCGGGCTTCCCCGAGGAATTGCGGCTGCCGATGACGCCGGCGGGCGAGGCGAGCCGCAGGGCGGTCGACGCGGCGCTGGCGCATGCGGGGCTGATCTAGCCGGATTTTCCCTCCCCGGAAGGGAGGGCGGGAAGGTTCAGGTCCGTTGCTCGCCGCCGGCATAATAGGTCGGCACATGGCCGCGGATCCACGCATTCTCGCGGAACCATTTGGTGACGATGTATTTCGTCCCCTCAAGCACGCGCATGCCCTCGTGCAGCGTGTCGTAATTGGGGGCGCCGTCCTCCATCATGTTGTTCCAGATCAGCATCAGCCCCTTTTTGGGCCGGAAGCGCACACCGGCGCGCGGGAACCAGGTCGCGCCGCCTTCCTCGACTTCGTTGAGATAGATCATCGCGGTCCAGGTGCGCTGGCCGCCATATTCCACCATCTTCTCCCAATATTCCGCGCCTTCGTGGAAATAGTCGCAATGCGCGCGGAACTGCTGGCCGGGCGTGTAGCGCTGGCCCTGCATCGTCTCGGCATTCGCGGGCGGCAGGCCGAGCACTTCCGCGATACGATCGTCGATCGGCCAGATCTCCTCGGACCAGCGATCGAGATCGGTCGAGCTGCTGGTGCGGAACTCGGGATCCTCGTGCGCGGCGAGCAGGGTCGAGGGGCGCGCCGCCGCTGCGATCAGAGCGACGAGCATGTCGCATTCCGCTTCGCTCAGGAAATCGGGATAGGTGAAGATCTGGGCGTTCTCCACCTTGGCGCGCCTGACTCCCGGATTGCCTTCCAGCCTTGCCACTACCTCGCGGCCGATCCGCGCGCGATTGGGGGAGGGCGTTCCCGATACTCTGCCGATATTCTTGCTCACGACGGCCAATTTGCGCCTGCGGCGCCCGTGGTCAATAGGGCTGGGCGCCGGCGGGCAGCCAGGGACGCTCGCGAAACCATTTGGTGATGATGTACTTGGTGCCGTCCAGCACCGGTCGCGCCTCGTGCAGCGTCGCGTCATTGGGGCTGCCGTCGGCGATCAGGTTGTTCCACGCGACCAGCAGGCCGCGCGTGGGCGTGAGGCGGATGCCGGCACGCGGAAACCAGGTCTCGCCGCCCTCCTCGACATCGTTGAGATAGATCATCGCGGTCCAGATGCGCTGGCCGCCCTGCGCCTTCATCTCGGGCCAATAGTCCATGTCGTCGCGGAACCAGTCGCAATGGGCGCGGAACTGCTGGCCCTCGGCGTAGCGCTGGCCCTGCACCGGCTCGCCATGCTCTGGCGGGATGTCCAGCAGATCGGCGAGGCGCGCGTCGAGCCGGCGGATATCCGGATCCTGGCGATCCAGATCGCAGGTGCAGCTCGTGCGCAGGCCGGGCTCCTGGTAGCGGGCGAGCACCATCGAGGGCCTGGCGTCGGCGTCGATCATCCGGATCAGCGCCCTGCATTCGGTGCGGCTGAGGAAATTGGGCAGGTGAAAGAGTTCGAGCGCGTCGGACGCGGCGCGGCGGACCAGCGGATTGGCCGCGAGGCGGGCAGCGGTGCGGCGGCCGGTCTCGGCGCGGACGGGGTCGGGGACCATCGGGCTCGTCATCGGTGCCAGCTTGCTGCGCGCCGAACCAAAAGCAAGAGGCCCGGTCCTGATGGGCCGGGCCTCCCGTTCCTGGCAAGATGCGGGCTCGCTTACCAGAAGATGTCGTAGATCGTGTCGACCACCTCGCCGGTATCGATATCCACCAGCAGCGCGTCGTTATAGTAGCGCACCCAGCGATAGGGGCCGTAGACTTCCGGCAGGCGATAGTAGAACGGATCGTTGATCCAATATTGCGACGAGAACAGGATCGAGTTCAGCGTATAGCCGATCGTGAAGCGGCGATAGCCATAGCCCCAGCCCGACGGCGCATAATAGCGCGGCAGGCGGTAGATGCCGCGATTGCTGTTGCGATAGTCGCGCCAATCGTAGCGGCGGTCGTTGCGCCAGCCATTGTTCCAGCGGCCGCGGTCGTTGCCGGCCCAGCCGCCACGGTTCCAGCCGCCGCGGGGATTGTTGTCCCAGCGGTTACGATCGTTCCACCCGCGATCGTTGTTGCGGTTCCAGTCGTTGCCGCGACGATCGTTGTTCCAGTTGCGATCGCGGTTGCCGCGATCCCATTGGCCGCCGCGATTGCCGTCGCGGTTCCAGTCGCGCCGGTCGTTGCCGCCGCGATTGCCGTCCCAGCGCTGTTGCGGCGGCTGGGCCTGGGGCGGGGAGACCTGACCGCCGGGCTGGCCGCCGGTCCAGCCGCCGCGGTTCCAGCCGCCGCGCGGCTGCTGGGGCTGTTGCTGCTGGGGCTGCTGAGGCTGGCCCGAGGGCTGGCGCCAGCCGCCGCGATCACCACCGCCGCGATCACCGCGATCACCGCGCTCCTGCTGCTGGGCGGGCTGCGAGGCGCCCGCATTGCCGCCGGAACGGTCGCCGCCGCCCCAGCGATGCCCGCGATCCTGCGCCAGTACCGGCGGGACCAGGGCTGTTGCGGCGATGATCGCCGCGAGCAAGGTCTTCTTCATCTGAGTGTCTCCGCTGGGACCGGCAATAGGCCGGGCTTTCGAGGGTGCCCTCTTCTTAAGCCACGGCAACTGACCTGACTCTGAATTCGCCTGTCAGCATATTGAAAGCATTCGAAACAATTCAGGGTTCCGCCTGCGGCGCGGCGTCGGGCGCGGCAACGTCGCCGCGCGCGATGCGGGCGGCGTTCTCGATCGCCTCCACCAGCCGCGGATAGATGCCGCAGCGGCAGATATTGGGGATCGCGTCCTTGATGTCCTGTTCGCTCGGGTTCCGGTTGGCCCGCAACAGTACCGCGGCCGCCATAACCACGCCGGGGATGCAATAGCCGCATTGCGGGACGTTCGCCGCGATCAACGCCTGTTGCACCGGATGACCGCGGTCCTTGGAGAGCCCCTCGATCGTGGTGACGAACGTGCCCTCGAGCGCGCCGATCGTCTCCTGGCAGGCGAGGCGCACCGTGCCGTCGACATCGACCGTGCAGGCCCCGCAATCGCCGGTGCCGCAGCCATATTTGGTGCCGGTGAGGTTCGAGGCGTCGCGCAATGCCCAGAGCAGCGGCGTGCGCGGATCCATCCTGTAGGCTACCGGCTGGTTGTTGACGGTGAAGCGAGTCATGCCTCGGGGTGTAGCGGGAAACGCGCCGTTTCCGAAACCGGCATTGTGCCGGGATGCTCGGGGGACGACATCCGCGGCATGACACTTCCCACGCTCTTCATTCCGCATGGCGGCGGCCCCTGCTTCTTCATGGACCCGGATGGCGGCCCGCCTGACCCGATGTGGCGATCGATGCAGGCGTATCTCGCCGGGCTGATCCGCTCGCTGCCCGCGAAGCCGCGGGCGATCCTGCTCGTCTCGGGTCATTGGGAGGAGGATCAGGTCACCGTCCATGCCGGCAGCGGCCAGCCGCTGCTGTTCGACTATTACGGCTTCCCCGAGCATACCTATCGCCTGCGCTGGGACGCGCCGGGCTCGCCCGAGGTGGCCGCGCGGGTGAAGGCGTTGCTCGAAGGCGCCGGATTCCCGGTGGGCGAAGAGCGCGAGCGCGGCTGGGATCACGGCGTGTTCATCCCGATGATGGTGGCGGTGCCGGGGGGCGACATCCCGCTCGTCCAGCTGTCGCTGCGCAAGGACCTGGATCCTGCCGGTCATATCGCGCTGGGCAGGGCGCTCGCCCCGCTTCGCGACGAGGGCGTGCTGATCGTCGGATCGGGCATGAGCTTCCACAATCTGCTGGCCCGCGGGCCGCAAGTGACGCCGGTGGCCGATGCATGGGACGATGCGCTCGCCGATGCGGTGACCGACGCCGATCCGGTGCGCCGCGCCGCGCGCGTCGCCGCCTGGGACCGGCTGCCCCATGCCCGCTTCGCCCATCCGCGCGAGGAGCATCTGCTCCCGCTGATGGTCGCGCTCGGCGCGGGCGGCGAGGGGGCGGTGGTGCGCGACTATCGCGACCATGTGCTGGGATGGACGGTGTCGGGCTATCGGTTCGGGTGACGATTCGCGGGCTGGAAGTTTAGGAAGTTCAGGGCATGGGGGCTCCTGTTTCGGCCCCCGTGCCGCCGCCCCGGCTCCGGGCTCGATCCGCTATCGGCATGACTTGCGGCGCGGCGGACCCCCGGGGTGACGGTTGGAGGCGGCGAGGGGGAGTTACTCCCGCCAGCTCTTGTCCGTGCGGTCGACCAGCCGCACCATCGCCGCGAAGTCCGCCGCGCCCGGACCGCCCGGCACCTGCGCCATGTGGAGGTCGCGCTGGTGGACGGCGACCACTTCGTCCGGAACCGTGATCGGCTCGCCCATGCTGGCGGTGGCGATCTGGATCTCGCAGGCGCGCTGGAGCGACCAGTGCTTGATGAACGCCTCGGGCACCGTCCGGCCCATCACCAATATGCCGTGGTTGCGGAGCAGCATCACTCGCTTGTCGCCCAGATGCGCGAGCAGGCGCTCGCCTTCCTCGTCACGCACCGTCACGCCTTCGAAATCATGATAGGCGATCTGGCCGGCGAAGTTGCACGCATAGAAATTGGTGGGACGAAGGCCGCCTTCCACGGACGCGACCGCCATGCCGGCAGTGGTGTGAGTATGTGCGATGCAGTGCGCGTCGGGCAGGTGGCGGTGGAACAGCGCATGCTGGACGAAGCCGGCGCGGTTCACCGGATAGGGCGAGTTGTCGAGCTTGTTGCCGTCGATGTCGATCTTGACGAGGTTCGACGCCTTCACTTCGCTGAAATGCAGCCCGAACGGGTTGATCAGGAAGGCGCCTTCCTCGCCCGGCACCTTCAGTGTGATATGGTTGTAGATCATCTCGGACCAGCCGAGCATGTCGAACACCCGGTAGCAGGCGGCCAGCTGCTGGCGAGCCTCCCACTCGGCTTCGGTCATCGTGGAATTGCGCAGCGCGGTGGCCATCATACCTCTCCCAAGGCTTTTTCGTTTTTCGGGTATGCCATGGTTCGGGGGAAGGGAGCAATGATTCCTCCTCCGCGCACGCCGGGGAAGGCGCTTCAGCGGAAACCATAGGGCACCACGCTGCGCCGGTCGGGATCGATCGCGATCGCCGAGGCTGCGGGCGGGAAGGCGCGCTGGTCGCAATCCGCGCGCGGACAGATGCGGCAGCTCGCGCCGATGGGCGTCGCGCCGCCGCCCGGGCGCAGATCGTCCGCATAGACGAAATCGGCGGCATGCATCTCCTCGCAGCCCAACGCCACCGCATAACGCCGCGGCGGGCGCGCATAGCTGCCCGAGGGCTTCACCAGGCCCTTGGCCATCGAGACGTAGCGGGTGCCGTCGGGCATCTCGGCATGCTGGACGAGGATGCGATCAGGGATCGCCACCGCCTCGTGCACCACCCAGAGCGGGCAGGCGCCGCCGAACCGGGCGAATTGCAGGCGCGTGGCGGAATGGCGCTTGGTGATGTTGCCCGCCATGTCGACGCGGCAGAAAAAGAAGGGCAGGCCGGCCGCGCCCGGGCGCTGGAGCGTGGACAGGCGATGGCAGGCCTGCTCGAAGCTCACGCCGAAGCGCTGGCGCAGCCGGTCGATGTCATGGCGCACTTCGCGCGCGGTGTCCCTGAACGCGCCATAGGGCATCAGCAGCGCGCCGGCGGCATAGTTGGCGAGGCCGAGCCTGAGCAACTCGCGCGAAGCGGGCGCGGCGAGGCCCGAGCCCTCCACCACTTCGCGCATCTCGTTCTCGAACTCGTAGCGGACCAGCCGGTGGGCGAGCAGGAAGGCACGGCTCTCGGGCGGGAGCGCGCTGTTGATCGCTAGGCGGCGGGTCTTGGCGTCGAAGCGGCTGAGCTGGCTGCCGTCGCCATCCTCGCCGACGACCTTCACCCCGTGCCAGCGAAGGCGATCCTCGAGTCCGCGAAGGGGGCGATCGGCATCGAGATCGGCCGCCAGTGCTTCCGCCGACAGGTCGATCGCATCGACATAATTGCCTTCGGCCTGGAACCAGTCGCGCACTTCCTCCCAGGGGAGCGGGGCGGCGTCGGTCGAGCCGCTGTCGAACCGGTCGTCGAGCACGCGGAGCTGTTCCTGGCTGCGCCGCCAGGCGTCGTGCAGCGCCACCATGCGGCGAGCGAGCAGGGGCTGCTGCTCCAGGCTCCGGCGGACATCGGCTTCCTCCATGCGCTCGGCGGAGACTTCGGCATCGGTGGCGGCGTCGATCGTGCGGAGCAGCGCGCTGCTGTCCGCTGCGTCGCCGAACGCCTCGAGCGGGAATTCGCGGTTGAGAGCGACGAGCACGATGTCGGTGATCGGCCGGTCGTTATTCTCGATCTGCGAGAGATAGGAAACCGAGATGCCGAGGCGAGTCGCCATCGCCGCCTGGCTCAGCCCCACGCGGCGGCGCAGTTCGCGCAGGCGGAAGCCTTCGAACAGGCGGCGGCGGGGGGAATTGCTCATCCCATCTTCCCCTCGTCTTCCCTTTGCCCGTCATCCCCGCGAAAGCGGGGATTCAGGGTAACGGAGCTTGTCGCTTGCGACTCTGGATACCCGCCTTCGCGGGGATGACGGCGGGTAGTAGGGCAATCGCTGCGCATATCTGCAGTATATCTGCAAACTCACCACTTACAACTTTGCAACATTGCATTTGCCGCGGGCGCATGTCCCGATGCAGAAGCCGCCGCACCTGATGGGGAACCGCATGTCGTCGACGATCGAGGAACTGGAACGCCGCCGCGCCGCCGCCCGCCTGGGTGGGGGGCAGAAGCGGATCGACGCGCAGCACGCCAAGGGCAAGCTGACCGCGCGCGAGCGGATCGAAGTGCTGCTCGACCAGGGTTCGTTCGAGGAGCTCGACATGTATGTCGAGCACAATTGCGTCGACTTCGGCATGCAGGACCAGATCGTTCCCGGCGACGGCGTCGTCACGGGATCGGGTACGATCAACGGCCGCCTCGTCTTCGTGTTCAGCCAGGACTTCACTGTGTTCGGCGGCTCGCTCAGCGAGCGCCACGCGCAGAAGATCTGCAAGATCATGGATATGGCGATGAAGGTGGGCGCCCCCGTGATCGGGCTGAACGACAGCGGCGGCGCGCGCATCCAGGAGGGTGTCGCCAGCCTTGGCGGCTATGCCGAGGTGTTCCAGCGCAACGTGCTGGCATCGGGCGTGGTGCCGCAGCTCTCGCTGATCATGGGGCCATGCGCCGGCGGCGCGGTCTATTCCCCCGCGATGACCGACTTCATCTTCATGGTGAAGGACTCGTCGTACATGTTCGTCACCGGCCCGGATGTAGTGAAGACCGTTACCAACGAGATCGTCACGCAGGAGGAACTGGGTGGTGCGGTGACGCATACCACGAAGTCGGGGGTCGCCGATGTGGCCTTTGACAACGATATCGAGGCGCTGCTCGCGGCCCGCGACTTCGTGGATTTTCTGCCCGCCTCGAACCGCGAGGAAGTGCCCGAGCGGCCGTGCGACGATCCATGGGATCGGATGGAGCCGAGCCTCGACACGCTCATCCCGCCGAGCGCCAACCAGCCCTATGACATGCACGAGCTGATCCGGAAGACGCTCGACGAGGGCGAGTTCTTCGAGCTGCAGCCGAGCCATGCCGGCAACATCCTGATCGGCTTCGGCCGGATCGAGGGGCGCACGGTGGGCGTGGTGGCGAACCAGCCGATGGTGCTGGCCGGGTGCCTGGATATCAACTCGTCGAAGAAAGGCGCGCGCTTCGTGCGTTTCTGCGACGCGTTCGAGATCCCGATCGTCACCTTCGTCGATGTGCCGGGTTTCCTGCCGGGCGTCGGCCAGGAGCATTCGGGCATCATCAAGCACGGCGCCAAGCTGCTCTTCGCCTATGCCGAGGCGACGGTGCCCAAGATCACCGTGATCACCCGCAAGGCCTATGGCGGCGCCTATGACGTGATGGCGTCGAAGCATCTGCGCGGCGACTTGAATTACGCCTGGCCGACCGCCGAGATCGCGGTGATGGGGGCCAAGGGCGCGGTGGAGATCATCTTCCGGGGCAAGACGCCCGAAGAGATTGCCGAGCGGACCGCCGAATATGAGGCGCGCTTCGCCAATCCGTTCGTGGCGGCGAGCAAGGGGTTCGTGGATGAAGTGATCATGCCGCATTCCACGCGGCGGCGGGTGGCGCTGGGGCTCAGGAAGCTGCGCAACAAGCAGCTCGAGAATCCGTGGAAGAAGCACGACAATATTCCGCTATAGGAGAGAATGATGCGCGATATTCTCCGGATCGTTGTCATCGTTTTCTTTGCGGTCGACGGGTTCTTAAACCTGAATGGGAAGCCCAACCTCGGGCAGACTCTGTCCGCGAGGCTGCCCAAGTCGGTTCGTCGGCTTGGTAGCGCAGCGCCCTATTTCTGCATCGTCATTGCTTTGCTCTATCTGGGATGGTTCGCCTAATGAAACTCGGCCGCCTCAACCATGTCGGCGTCGCGACGCCTTCGATCGAAGCGTCGATCACCTTCTATCGCGGCGTGATGGGCGCGGAAGTGATCCGCGAACCCTTCGATCTGCCCGCGCAGGGGGTGAAGGTGTGCTTCGTCGACACGCCCAACAGCCAGATCGAGCTGATCGAGCCGCTGGGCGAGGGCTCGCCGATCCATGGCTTCCTGGCGAAGAACCCGGCGGGCGGGCAGCATCACCTCTGCTACGAAGTGCCCGACATTCACGAAGCCAAGGCCTGGTTCGAGGCGAAGGGCGCCAAGGTGCTCGGCGAGCCGCGCATCGGCGCGCACGGCACGCCGATCTTCTTCGTCCATCCCAAGGACATGGGCGGAGTGCTGACCGAGATCATGGAGACGCCGAAAGGGGAAGGGCATTGAGCACCCCTTTCTTCGTCATCCCCGCGAAGGTGGGGATCCAGAGCCAAGCGGGACGTAGCTTTGTTACCCTGGGTCCTCGCCTTCGCGGGGATGACGGTGAGTTTTTGCGATGACGGATAAACCCAATCTGCCCGGCTGGCAGGCCCTCGCGGCCAAGGAGGTCAAGGGCAAGGACCTGACCTGGCACACGCCCGAGGGCATCGCCGTCAAGCCGCTCTACACGGCGGAGGACACCGCGCACCTCGATCCCGGCCTGCCGGGCTTCGCGCCGTTCACGCGCGGCGTGCGCGCCTCGATGTATGCCGGGCGGCCCTGGACGATCCGCCAATATGCCGGTTTCTCGACCGCCGAGGAATCCAACGCCTTCTACCGCCGCAACCTCGCGGCCGGGCAGAAGGGGCTGAGCGTCGCCTTCGATCTCGCCACGCATCGCGGCTATGACAGCGACCATCCGCGCGTCACCGGCGATGTCGGCAAGGCGGGCGTGGCGATCGACAGCGTCGAGGACATGAAGATCCTGTTCGACGGCATCCCGCTCGATCAGATGAGCGTCTCGATGACGATGAACGGCGCGGTGATCCCCGTGCTTGCCTTCTTCATCGTCGCGGGCGAGGAACAGGGCGTCGACAAGAGCCTGCTCGACGGGACCATCCAGAACGACATCCTCAAGGAGTTCATGGTCCGCAACACCTATATCTATCCGCCCGAACCGAGCATGCGGATCATTTCGGACATTTTCGCATATACCAGCGCGAACATGCCGAAATTCAACAGTATTTCCATCTCCGGCTACCATATGCAGGAGGCCGGGGCGACGCAGGTTCAGGAGCTTGCCTTCACCATCGCCGACGGCATGGAATATGTGAAGTACGGCGTCGCCTCGGGCCTGGATATCGATAAGTTCGCAGGGCGTTTGAGCTTCTTCTTCGCAATCGGTATGAACTTCTTCATGGAGATCGCGAAGCTGCGCGCAGCACGCGTCCTCTGGCACCGGGTGATGACGAAGCTCGAGGCCAAGGACGAGCGCTCCAAGATGCTGCGCACCCATTGCCAGACCTCGGGGGTGTCGCTGACCGAGCAGGATCCGTACAACAACGTCATCCGCACCACGATCGAGGCGATGGCGGCGATGCTGGGCGGCACCCAGAGCCTGCACACCAACGCGCTCGACGAGGCGATTGCGCTGCCGACCGACTTCTCCGCCCGCATCGCGCGCAACACCCAGATCGTCATCCAGGAAGAGACCGGGATGACCAAGGTCGTCGATCCGCTCGGCGGCAGCTATTATATCGAGAGCCTGACCCAGGAACTGGTCGACAAGGCCTGGGAGATCATCGAGCGAGTCGAGGCCGAGGGCGGCATGGCCAAGGCCGTGGCGGCGGGGTGGCCCAAGGCGATGATCGAGGAGGCCGCCGCCGCCACCGCCGCGAGGATCGACCGCGGCGAGCAGGTGATCGTCGGCGTCAACAAGTATCGCAAGGCCGAGGAAGAGCCGATCGACATCCTCGATGTCGACAATCACGCCGTCCGCGAGGCGCAGATTGCGCGGATCAAGCGCGTTCGGGCCAGCCGTGACGAAGCGGCGTGCCAGGCGGCGCTCTTCGCGCTGCAGCAGGGCGCGCGGGGCAGTGACAATCTGCTCGCGCTGGCCGTGGAGGCTGCCCGTGCCCGTGCGACGCTGGGCGAGATCAGCGCGGCCATGGAAGCGGGCTTCGGGCGCTATGCCACCAAGCCGACACCGGTGCAGGGCGTCTATGGCGGCGCCTATGCCGAGGATGCGCGCTGGGAACGGCTCAAGGACGGTGTGACCGCCACCGGACGGCGGCTCGGTCGCAAGCCGCGCATGCTCGTCGCCAAGATGGGGCAGGACGGGCATGATCGCGGGGCCAACCTGGTCTCCTCGGCGTTCGGCGACCTGGGCTTCGAAGTGGTGGCGGGCCCGCTGTTCCAGACGCCGCAGGAAGCCGCCGCGCTGGCGATCGAGAGCGATGTCGACCTGGTCGGCGCCTCCAGCCTGGCCGCGGGCCACAAGACGCTGATCCCCGAGCTGATCCGCGAGCTGCGGGATGCCGGCCGGGCGGACATCAAGGTGATCGCGGGCGGGGTGATTCCGGCACAGGACTATGAATTCCTGCGCGAAGCCGGGGTGCAGGCGATCTTCGGGCCCGGCACCAACCTTGTCAAAGCCGCCGAAGAGGTGCTCAGGCTCCTCGGGCACAATATGCCGCCCGTGGAGGAAGCCGCCGCATGAACGATGACAGCCAGCCCGAGCACAGCGGCGGAGACCTGCCATTTGCCCGGGCCTATGATTTCTTCAAGCACATGACCGGGATCTCGCTCGTCTCGCTGGGCGGCGTGTTCGCCTTTGTGGGCGGCGGGGCGATCAAGGTCGAGCCGGTCAAGCTCTATCTCGCGCTGGGGTTCATCGGCCTGGGCGGCGTGATCAGCCTGTTCCACACGACTGTGCTGGCGGCGCTGGAGACCAGGTCGGTGCCGCGCGAGAAGCTCGCCAAGCAGGTTCGCTATGGCCAGTACGCGGTCACCGCGCTGCTGATGGCCGGCGTCGGCGCGTTCGTGCAATCCCTTGCTAAGGTAATTCTGTGACCGTTCGTACCGACTGGACCCGTGAAGAGATCGCCGCGCTGTTCGAGCTGCCCTTCACCGAACTCGTCTTTCGCGCCGCCGAGGTGCATCGCGCGCACCATCCGGCGAACGAAGTGCAGCTCTCGACCCTGCTTTCGATCAAGACCGGCGGCTGCCCGGAGGATTGCGGCTATTGCAGCCAGTCGGTCTCTGCCGAGACCGGGCTGAAGGCGACCAAGCTGATGGACGTGCGCCAGGTGCTCCAGGCGGCGGCGCAGGCCAAGGATCATGGTTCGTCGCGCTTCTGCATGGGCGCCGCCTGGCGCAATCCCAAGGACCGCGACATGCCCGCCATCGTCGAGATGGTGCAGGGCGTGCGGGCGATGGGCATGGAGACCTGCATGACGCTGGGGATGCTCAGCGAGAGCCAGGCCCGGATGCTCGCCGATGCCGGGCTCGACTATTACAACCACAATATCGACACCTCGCCCGAGCGCTATGCCGAGGTGATCACCACGCGCAGCTTCGAGGACCGGCTCGACACGCTCGAGCATGTCCGCGAGGCGGGGATCAATGTGTGCTGCGGCGGCATCGTCGGCATGGGCGAGACCCGCGGAGATCGTGTCGGCTTCGTCCATGCGCTGGCGACGCTGCCGGTGCATCCGGGGAGCGTGCCGGTCAACGCGCTGGTGCCGATCAAGGGCACGGTGCTGGGCAACATGCTGGCGGACACGCCGCTCGCCCAGATCGACGACATCGAGTTCGTCCGCACGATCGCGGTGGCGCGGATCACCATGCCGGAGAGCATGGTGCGCCTCTCCGCCGGCCGCGAAAGCATGAGCGACGCCACCCAGGCGCTGTGCTTCCTGGCCGGCGCCAATTCGATCTTCACCGGCGACAAGCTGCTTACGGCGGGCAATGCCGGCGACGACAAGGACGCGGCGCTGTTCGCCCGGCTGGGCGTGACGCCGATGCAGGCCGAGGTGAAGGTGGAGCTGGAGGCGGCGGAGTGAAATTCGCCCTCCGTCATGCTGAACTTGTTTCAGCATCCAACTATCCACCAGCAGTTTCGTTTGAGGCGCGTTGGACCCTGAAACAAGTTCAGGGTGACGAAGAAAGCTTTCGAGGGGCCTGATGTTCAAGAAGATCCTGGTCGCCAATCGCGGCGAAATCGCATGCCGCGTGATGCGCACCGCCAAGAAGATGGGAATCGCCACGGTGGCGGTCTATTCGGATGCCGATGCGCGGGCGCCGCACGTGCTGATGGCCGACGAGGCGGTGCGGCTGGGGCCGGCACCGGCCGCGGAGAGCTATCTCAAGGCCGAGCTGATCCTGCTCGCCGCGCAGCAGACCGGGGCGGACTGCATCCATCCGGGCTATGGCTTCCTCTCCGAGCGCGAGAGCTTCGCCAGGGCTTGCGCCGAGGCGGGGATCGCCTTTGTCGGCCCGCCGCCCAACGCCATCGCGGCGATGGGCGACAAGATCGAATCGAAGAAGCTCGCCAAGCAGGCTGGGGTGAACGTCGTCCCCGGCTATGTCGGCGAGATCGACGATACCGAGCATGCCGTGCGCATCTCGAACGAGATCGGCTATCCGGTGATGATGAAGGCCTCGGCCGGCGGCGGCGGCAAGGGCATGCGGCTGGCCTGGAGCGAGACTGATGTGCGCGAAGGCTTCGAGGCGACCAAGCGCGAGGGCCTGGCGAGCTTCGGCGACGATCGGGTGTTCATCGAGAAATTCATCGAGAGCCCGCGCCACATCGAGATCCAGGTGCTGGGCGACCAGCATGGCAACATCGTCTATCTGGGCGAGCGCGAATGCTCGATCCAGCGGCGCCACCAGAAGGTGGTCGAGGAAGCCCCGTCGCCCTTCGTCTCCCCCGAGATGCGCAAGGCAATGGGCGAGCAGGCCGTCGCGCTGGCGCGGGCGGTGGGCTATTTCAGTGCCGGCACGGTCGAGCTGATCGTCTCGGGCGCCGACGAGACCGGGGCGGGCTTCTACTTCCTCGAAATGAATACGCGGCTCCAGGTGGAGCATCCGGTGACCGAGGCGGTGACCGGCATCGACTTGGTCGAGCAGATGATCCGCGTCGCGGCCGGCGAGAAGCTGGCCTTCCAGCAGGACGACATCAGGCTGACCGGCTGGGCGATCGAGAATCGCGTCTATGCCGAGGATCCCTATCGCGGCTTCCTGCCCTCCACGGGCCGGCTGGTGCGCTATCGCCCGCCGGCGAGCGAGGCGACGCCCTATGGTGCTCCGGGCACGCGCGGCGACCATGGCTATGTCCGGGTCGATGACGGCGTGACCGAGGGCAGCGAAATCTCGATGTTCTACGATCCGATGATCGCCAAGCTGATCACCTGGGGCGAGACGCGCGACGAGGCGGCGGACCTGCAGGTGGCGGCGCTTGACCGGTTCCGGATCGACGGGATCGGCCACAACATCGATTTCCTCTCGGCGCTAATGCAGCATCCGCGCTTCCGCTCGGGCGCGATCACCACCGGGTTCATCGCGGAGGAATATCCGGAGGGTTTCCACGGTGCGCCGGCTTCGGACGCGCTGAAGCGCCGGCTCGCGGTGATCGCCGCGGCGATCGACCTGCAGCGCGCCGAACGCGCGGCCTGCATCTCGGGCCAGCTTGCCGCGCATCAGCCGATTCCGGGTGAGCGGGTGGTGACGATCGACGGCCGGCGGTTCGAGATATCGGCCGATGCCGGTCGGCTTTTCCTCGACGGCACCCAGGTGGCGTTCGACACTGACTGGCGGCTCGGCGACATGCAGCTCGATGCAGAGGTCGACGGCGTGGCGCTGAGCGTCGCGGTCGATCGCAAGGGCGCGGCCTGGAAGCTGACGGCACATGGCGCAACTCATCTGGTCGAGGTCTATCCGCCGCATGTCGCGCAATATCGGCACCACATGATCGAGAAGATCCCGCCCGACATGAGCCGGTTCCTGCTCGCCCCGATGCCGGGGCTGCTCACCCGGCTTCATGTCGCCCCCGGCGACCGCGTCGAAGCCGGCCAGCCGCTCGCGGTGGTGGAAGCCATGAAGATGGAGAACATCCTGCGCGCCGAGAAGGCCGCAGTGGTGAAGGCCGCCAATTTCGGGCCCGGCGACAGCCTGGCGGTGGATGCGGCGATCCTCGAGTTCGAATGACGGGACGGCCGGGGTCGGGCGACGCCGCGGAACCAAACGCAGCGCCGCCCTTGTCCGGATTGGGCACAAAGACTCCTCCGGGATGGCGGGGTCATAGCCGCCCGGAGGGTTGCAGCAGCCTTTGCTAAGGCCCGGACGGCGACGAAATGCCGTCGGGGCCGGCACGCGGCAATTTGGCTGCGACGAACCTGTTGCTGCGCGCGACCGGGCGCCTGGACCAGGAGGTGCAGCCCGGCGCTATTCCGGTCCCGGCATCACCGCCTGCACTGCGCGGACGATCGCTTCGGCCATGATCGCGGACGTCTCGGCGCCTTCGCCTGCCGTGGCGCGGGACGGGTAGCCGAAATAGGCTTGGGGCCCGCCGGCCTCGCTGAAGGTGGTGGCGCCGGCGGCAAAGGCAGTGACGAGGCTGGCCGGATTGTCGGCGAGCGCGGCGCGCGCGGGTTCGTCGACCAGATCCGGCCGGTCGGCGAGGACCAGGCTGGTCTCGAACTGGCCGGCATGGCAGGCGCCGGAGACGAACTCCTCGGTCAGTTCCGCCGCCAGCGCGCGCCGCGTGAAATCGGGATAGGCGAGGGGAAGTCCGAGCGCCGCAGCCTCTGCGGCCAGCCCGCGCAGCATCGTGACATTGGCGGGATCGAAATGGCTGTTGGCCAGCGCGAGGCAGGCGAAACCCTGTGCCTTCAGGCTGGCGGCGATGTCGAGGATTGCCGCCCGGGCGGTGGCTGCGCCGATCGATATGGTGCCGGGGAATTCGGCCGCATAATGGGCCGGGGCATAAGCGAGGGCGGGCAGCACGAAGGCGTGCATGCCCTGGCCCTCGAGCAGCGCGGCCGCGCGCCGCGCCATGCCTTCGGAAATGATCACGTCGGTGCACAGCGGCAAATGCGGTCCGTGCGCCTCCACGGCGCCGAGCGGCAGGATGGCCACCACCGGCGCGCCGCTCGCCAGTGCTGCCTGCACGCGCGTCCAGGGCTGGTCGCCGAGCATCATCGCCAGATCTCCCGCAGCTTCTTGCGATCCATCTTGTCGCGATCGTTCCGGGGCAGGGGATCGGACGAGAAGAAGACGCGATGCGGCACCTTGTAATGGGCAAGGCGCTCGCGTGCGAAGCCGAGCAGTTCGGCCTGCAATGTCTCGCCCGCCGGGGCATCCTCGCGCGGCACGATGACCACCACGGGCTTTTCGAGGCCATTGGCATCGGCGCGGCCGAACACGCAGCATTCGAGCACTGCCGGATGCTCGCTCAGGCATCCCTCCACCTCGAGCGGGCTGACATAGATGCCGCCGCTCTTGATCATGTCGTCGCCGCGGCCCTCATAATACCAATAGCCCTCGGGATCGCGCCGGAAGAGGTCGCCGCTGACGATCGCGCCGCCGCCCAGGTGGCGCTTCGACTTGGCATAGTCGCCATGATAGTAGAGTGCCGCGGAGTCCCCCCGGATGCGCAGCACCCCGATCTCGCCGCCGGCGATCGGCATGCCGGCATCGTCGAGCAGGTCGGCCGCATAGCCGGGCACCAGCTTGCCGAGGCTGCCGGGACGGATGTCGCCGGGGCGGTTGCTGATATAGATATGGAAGCTCTCGGCGCTGCCGATCCCGTCGATGATCGGCACGCCGAAACGGGCGTTCCAGCGCTCGTGCAGCTCGCGCGGCAGGGCCTCGCCGGCACTCCACATCATCCGGATGCTCGACAGGTCCGGCGCGCGCGCCTCCGCCTCGAGCATCTTGTTGATCAGCGTGGGCACGTTGGTGAGCACGGTGGGGCGGTGGCGCTCGACGAGTGCGAAGAGGGTATCCGGCGTCGGCTGCTCGCGGAACAGGATGGCGGTGGCGCCCACTGCGAAGGGGAACATCAGGTTGGTGCCGGTGGCATAGCCGAAATAGAGCCGCGGCCCGGACAGGGTGATGTCCTCCTGCGCCATGCCGATGAAACGTTTCGCATAGACTTCGGTATTGTAGGCGAAGTGGAAATGGCAGTGGACCGCACCCTTGCTCTGGCCGGTGGTGCCGCTGGTGAAGAGCCATACCGCCGGATCGTCCTTGCGCGTCGGCCAGGGCGGCGGGGCGGCGGGTGCGGCGGCGGCGATCCAGGCGTCGAAGCCGGGAAGGCCGGGCGCCTCGCCGACCAGGATGACCGAGCCGGGTTCCTGGCAGTGCCGGGCCTGGGCGCGTGCCGCCTGGAAGGCCTCCGCACTGGTCTCGTCGATGAAGGCGAATTGCGGCTTCACATAGCCGAGATAATAGGAATAGTCGGCGGCCGGCAGCATCGGGTTGATCTGGGTGACGACCGCACCCGCCTTGAGCGCGCCGAACCAGGCATAGACGAATTCGGGGCAGTCGCGCATGCAGAGCAGCACGCGCTGCTCGGGCAGCAGGCCCGATGCGAGGAGCCGCTCGGCGACCTGCGTCACCCTGGCGGCCACTTCGTCATAGCTTATCGCCTGGTCCTCGAAGAGCAGGGCGGTCTTCGCCCCGCGCCCGGCCGCGACGTTCGCGAACACGAAATAATCGGCCATGTTGAAGCTGTCGGGAAAGGCCGGTGTCTCGTCCGTCGTTGCGCCTGTCGTCATTCTCTCCGCGTCCATCCTGTGGCCATCGTCATCGATGTGCCGGAACTGCCCGGATCATTGGGAAGCCGGCGGCGCTCGTCAATCGTGCTGGTTTGGCATAGGGTCGCGCCGTCGCTTCCTGCTGGCCCGACTCGCGGCGGCGCCGCTCCTTTCTGGCCGGCAACGGCGGGGACACGTCTCGTTCATTCCGCCGCCTCCACAGGCGGCGCCAGTATCAACGGGAGTTTGACATGATTTTCTCGCATCGGGCCGGTCTGGCCGCGATTGGCCTCCTTGCCCTGGTTTCGGCAAGCGCACCCACCGCAGCGGCGGCGCCTGCGCCGCAACGAGCCGGCACGACTGGCCTGGCCGCGCATCACTGGGAGCTGGAGGCATGGAGCGGCCGGAAGCTTCCCGAAGGCAAGCCGCTCCGGCTCGATTTCGATGCCGGCCGCTTCTCCGCTGACACGGGCTGCAATCGCGCCGGCGGCGCATATCGGGTCAAGGGCCGGACGATCCGGCTCGGCGACGGCAAGGGCGGCTTCGCAAGCACCCTGATGGCATGCCCCGAGCCCGGGATGGCGACCGAGCGCGCCTATGTCGCCATCCTCGGGGCTGTCCGCTCCTATCGGATCGATGGCGACCGCCTTGTCCTGCGGACCGCCAGGGGCGCCACGCTGACCTATCGCGCCGCGCACAAGCCGGCCGCCAACGCACCGCGCAAGTTCCTCTATGTGGCGGCCGAGACCAAGCCGTGCATGGGCGTCGCGCCGATGACCTGCCTCCAGGTGCGCACCAGGGAAAGCGACCCCTGGCAGCTCCATTACGGCGGCATCGTCGGCTTCGAGCCGCAGCCCGGGATCGAATACCGGATCCGGATCATCGAGGAAAAGATCGCCAATCCGCCGGCCGACGCGTCTTCGATCCGCTGGACGCTCGACCAGGTGATCGAGCAGCGCGTGGTCAAGCGCCGATAAGGCATGGCCCGCACCCTTGCCTCGCCGGCGAGGGTGCGGTCATCGCGGCAGCGGCACGCCCGGGTCGGGCGCATGCCAGCCGCCGCCGATCGCCTGGACCAGCGAGACGGCGGCGACCTGCCGGTTGACCACGGCCAGGATATCCGTGTTGCGCGCCGCCAGCGCAGTGTTCTGCGCGACGATCACGCTCGAATAGGCGACCGTTCCCGCGCCATATTGGTTGCGCGCGATCCGCTCGGCCGCATTGGCGGCGGTGGCTGCCGCCGCGCGTTCGGTCGCGACCGTGTCCAGCACGCGCACGGCGGCGAGCTGATCCTCGACCTGCTGGAAGGCAGTGAGCACAGTCTGGCGATACGTCGCCACCGTCTGGGCATATTGCGCGCGTGCCTGATCCACCTTGGCCGTACGCGCGCCGAAATCGAGCAGCGTCAGCACACCGGTGAGCCCGAGCGACCAGGCGCTGCTCGCGGTCTCGAACAATGCCCCCAGCGCCGAGGATTGCTGCCCGATCTGGCCGGTGAGCCCGATCGAGGGGAAGAAGGCGGCACGCTGGATGCCGATATTGGCATTGGCCGCAGCCACGCCGCGCTCGGCGGAGGCGATGTCGGGCCGGCGCTCGAGCAGCTCGGCGGGCAGGATGCCGGGGACCTCGGGCACCGCGCGGTTCCAGGTCGCGGCTGGCGCGATCGAGAAGCTCGACGGGTTCTCGCCCACCAGCACCGCAATCGCATGTTCGAGCAGCGCGCGCTGGCGGATCAGGTCGGCCGCGTCGCCGCGCGCGTTGCGCAGGGCGGTCTCGGCCTGCAGCACGTCGGCACGGGCCGACACTCCGGCATTGTAGAGATTGGTGGTGATGGTGAGGGCGCGCTCATAATCCACCACCGTCGCGTCGAGCGCGACCTTCTGCGCTTCGATGCCGCGCAGCTGGACATAGTCGAGCGCCAGTTCGGCCTGGGCCGAGAGGGTGGCATTGGCGAGATCGGCTTCGCTCGCCTGCGCCTGGGCCCGTGCCTGCGACACGGTATTGCCGATCTTGCCCCAGAGGTCCGGCTCCCAGCTGGCCTGCAGCCCGAGCTGGATCGAGCCCGCGGGCTTGATGCTGCTGTTCGCCGCCAGGCCCCCGCTATCGTTCGCATTGGTTTGCAGGCTGACCGTGGGGAGCGCCGCGGCGCGCTGCTCGCGTACCAGCGCGCGGGCCGCGTCATAGGTGGCCTTGGCCGCTGCGAGATTCTGATTGGAGACGATCACCCGCCGCTCGAGATCGTCGAGCACGGGATCGGCGAACATCGTCCACCATTCGCCCTTGGCCACGGCGTCCGATGGCGTGGCGGGGCGCCAGCCCGGCGCTTCCTTGAAGCTGGCGGGCACGGTGGCGATGCTCGGCCGCGCATAAGGCGGTGCCAGATTGCACCCGGAGAGCAGCGCCGCGGCAAGCGCGGGCATGGCGAGCAGGGGGCGGGTTCGGATCATGCGGGCTCCAGTCCGGGTTCGTCCGGGCCATGGCGCGCGAGCAGCCGCTCGTGCGGACTGCGCCGGCGGAACCGGTCGAGGGCAAGGAACACCACCGGCGTGGTGAACAGGGTGAGGAATTGCGCGGCGACCAGCCCGCCGACGATCGCGACGCCCAGCGGCTGGCGCAGCTCGGCCCCCTCGCCGAAGCCGATGGCCAGCGGCAGCGCGCCGAGCGCCGCCGCAAGCGTGGTCATCACGATCGGGCGGAAGCGCTGCAGCGCCGCCTCGCGGATCGCATCGACCGGAGCCAGGCCGCGACCGCGCTCTGCATCCAGCGCGAAGTCGATGATCAGGATCGCGTTCTTCTTGACGATGCCGATCAGCAGGATGATCGCGATCAGCCCGATCACGTCGAGCTGCATGCCCGCCAGCATCAGCGCCACGACCGCGCCGACTCCCGCCGAGGGGATGGTGGAGAGGATGGTGATCGGGTGGATCGCGCTTTCATACAGGATGCCGAGCACCAGATAGATAGCGACCAGCGCGGCCAGGATCAGGAAGGGCATCGACCCCATGGATTGCTGGAGCAGCTGGGCATTGCCGGCAAAGCCGCCATGCACGGTGGCGGGCAGCCCCGCGCCGCGCTGGATCGCGACCAGCCGCGCCGCAGCCTGGCCGAGCGTGACGCCATTGGGCAAGTTGAACGAGACGGTGGCCGAGGGCTCCCCCCCCTGATGGTTCACGATCGCCGGCGTCGAATTATTCTGCCAGCGCGCGATCGTGGAGATCGGCACGATCGTGGCGGGGGTGGTGTTGACTGCATTGCCGGTAGAGGCGTCGCGGCCCGCGCCCGTGGTCGAGACCGGCGTGGAGCCGGCCGCCGCTGCGGCCGTGCTGCCGCCGGCAGGCACATAGGTGCCGTTCAGCGCCTCGGGCGACGTACTGAACTCGGGCGCCACTCCCAGCACGACATGATATTGGTTGAGCCCTGAATAGAGCGTCACCGCCTGGCGCTGGCCGAAAGCGTCGTACAGGGCGTTGTCGATCGCCTGGTTGGTGATTCCCAGCCGGGCGGCGGCGACGCGATCGACCGTGAGATAGGTTTCCGAACCGCCGTCCTGCTGATCGATGTCGACATCGGTGAACGTCTGGGGTTCGCGCTTCATCAGGTCGACCAGCTTCGTGCCCGCCGCCCGCAGGGTGACGGGGTCGTTCGCCTGCAGCGTGTATTGATAGCTGCTGTTGGCGCTGCGCCCGCCGGTCTGGAGATCCTGTACGGGGTTGAGGAACGCCGTAACCCCGGTGATTCGGCCGAGCTGGGGGCGCAGCCGATTGATGACCGTTCGAGCGGGATCGCGCTTGCCCTGCTTCAGCATGATGAACAGGAAGGCGCCGCCGGTGCGCGATCCGCCGGTGAAGGCCACGACATCGGCGACGGCGGGATCGCGCTTCACCATACCGACGATCTGGACGAGCCGGGACTGGACGGCGCTGAACGACATGCTCTGGTCGACATGCACGCCGCCCATCAGCGAGCCGGTATCCTGTTCGGGGAACAGGCCCTTGGGCGCCTGGACGATCAGCGCCACGTTGAGCGCGACCGTCGCGGCGAGCAGCGCCAGCGTGATGCCGCGATGCGCCAGGGCGCGGTCCAGCCCGTGCGAATAGCGTTCGCGCACCCGCTCGAATGCCCGTTCGAACCACTGGGCGAACCGCGGGACGCGCTCCTCGCGACGCAGCAGCAGCGCGGCGAGCATCGGCGTGGCGGTGAGCGAGATCACCAGGCTGATCGCGACCGCCACCGACATGGTTACTGCGAACTCGCGGAACAACCGCCCGACCACTCCGCCCATGAACAGCAGCGGGATGAACACGGCGATCAGGCTCGCCGAGATCGAGAGCACGGTGAAGCCCACTTCGTGCGCGCCCGTCAGCGCCGCCTGGATCGGCTTCATCCCGCGCTCGATATGGCGCGCGATATTCTCCACTACCACGATGGCGTCGTCGACGACGAAGCCGGTCGCCACGGTGAGCGCCATCAGCGAGAGGTTGTTGAGCGAGAAGCCCAGCATATAGATCACCGCCACCGTGCCGAGCAGCGAGGTGAGCACCGCCATCGCGGGCACCAGCGTGGCGCGTAGCGAGCGCAGGAACAGGCTCACCACCGCCACCACCAGCAGGGTGGCGATCAGCAGGGTGATCTCGACTTCGTGCAACGAGGCCCGGATCGTGGTGGTACGGTCGCTGGCGACATGGAGCTTCACATCGGCGGGGATCGACGCCTGGAGGCGGGGCAGCGCGGCCTTTACAGCGTTCACTGTCGCGACGATGTTGGCGCCCGGCTGGCGGGTGATCACCACCATCACTGCGCGCTGGCCGTTGAACAGGCCCATGGTGCGCACGTCCTCGGGCCCGTCATGGACATTGGCGATATCCTCCAGCCGCACCAGCGTCCCGTTGCGGCTGGCGATCGGCAGGTCGCGGAAATCCTCGGCATGCACGCCCGGCGTGTCGGCATAGATCTGCCAGGCCAGGCCCGCTCCCTCGATCAGGCCGCGCGGGCGATTGGCGGCGCTGGCGGAAAGGGCGGCGCGCACATCCTCCAGCGGGATACCGTAGCGCGCCACCGCGAGCGGATTGACGTCGACTCGCACCGAGGGGAGCGCCGCGCCGCCCAGCTCGACATCGCCCACGCCCTCCACCTGCAGCAGCCGCTGCTGGACGATCGCCGAGACCGTGTCGAAGATCTCCGCCGGGCTGCGCCGGTCGGAAGTGAGCGCAAGGATCATGATCGGCGCGTCGGCGGGATTGACCTTGCGATAGGTGGGGTTGGTGCGCAACGTCGAGGGCAGGTCGGCGCGCGCCGCGTTGATCGCCGCCTGCACGTCGCGCGCGGCGCCGTCGATGTTGCGGCTCAGGTCGAACTGCAGCGTGATCCGCGTCGATCCGGTGGACGAGGCGGAAGTCATCTGCGTCACCCCGGCGATCGTGCCCAACCGTTTCTCCAGCGGGGCGGCGATGCTGGAAGCCATGTTCGACGGGCTGGCGCCGTTTAGCGTCGCGGTGACGCTGATCGTCGGCAGGTCGATCTGCGGCAAGGGGGATACCGGGATGGAGAGCACCGCCGCCACGCCGGCCAGCATCAGCCCCAGCGTCAGCAGCAGCGTGCCGACCGGCCGCCGGATGAAGGGCGCGGAGAGGTTCATGCCGCCACCGGAGCCTCCGCAGGCGGCGGGCGCCGCCCGAAACGGGCTCCCAGCCGCTCGAACGCCAGGAAGATCACCGGGGTGGTGAACAAGGTGAGCAGCTGGCTGACGATCAGGCCGCCGGCGATGGCGAGGCCGAGCGGCTGGCGCAGCTCGGAGCCCATGCCCGATCCGAAGATCATCGGCAGCGCCGCGAACAAGGCGGCGAAGGTGGTCATCAGGATCGGGCGGAAGCGCAGCCGGGCGGCCTGGCGGATCGCGGCATCGGCCTCCATCCCTTCCTCGCGCTGGGCCCGGATCGCGAAGTCGATCATCATGATCGCGTTCTTCTTGACGATGCCGATCAGCAGCACGATGCCGATGATCCCGATCACGCCCAGCCCTTCGCCCGACAGGATCAGCGCGAGCAGCGCGCCGACCGCGGCGGCGGGCAGGGTGGAGAGGATGGTGAGCGGGTGGATGAAGCTCTCATAGAGCACGCCCAGCACGATATAGACGATCACCACCGCCGCCAGGATCAGCCAGAATTCGTTGCCGAGCGAACTGCGGAACGCTTCCGCCGCGCCCTGGAAATGGGTGTCGAGCGAGGCGGGGACGCCGATCCTGGCTTCCACCCGCGTGACGGCGTCGACTGCGGCGCCCAGCGAAACGCCCGGTGCCGGATCGAAGCCGATCGTCGCGGCGGGGAACTGGCCGACGCGGGTGATGAGCAATGGCGCGGTGCCCTTGTCGAAGCGCGCCACCGTGCCGAGCGGAACCGAGCTGCCGCTCGAAGTGGGGACATAGAGGCTGTTGAGCGCGTCGGGCGAGGTCAGCATGCCGGGCTGGCTCTCCAGGATCACCCGATATTGGCTGGCGGCGGTAAAGATCGTCGAGACGATGCGCTGGCCGAACGCATCGTAGAGCGCGCTGTCGATCGTCGAGGCGCTGATCCCGAGCCGCCCGGCGCTCTCGCGGTCGATTACGACCGTCACCGCGCGGCCCTGGTCGAGCACGTCGGAGGTGACGTTGGCGAGCGCCGGCTCGCGGCGCAGCGCTGCGGTGAGCCGCTGCGCCCATTGATTCACCTGGGCCTGGTTCGCGCCCTGGAGCGCGAAGCGGTAGCGCGTCGGTCCGCCCTCCGAATCGATGGTGAGGTCCTGGACCGGCCGGAAATAGACTTGGACGCCGGGAATGCCGTGGACGCGATCCGCCAGCCGATCGAGCAGCGCGGACTGGCTGCCGCGCTGGGACTGGGGCTTCAGGTTGATCAGAATCCGGCCCTGGTTGAGCGATGGATTGACGCCATCCACGCCGACATTGCCGCTCAGGCTGTCCACCTCCGAATCGCGCAGCACCGCGTCGGCCACCTGGGTCTGGATCGCCTGCATCCGTGCGAACGAGGCGTCCTGGGGGCCGACCACCACGGCCTGGAGCTGGCCGGTGTCCTGTTCGGGGAACAGCCCCTTCGGAATGGCGAAGGCGAGCAGGGCAGTGAGCGCCAGCGTGCCGGCGAAGAGGAGCAGCACCAGCCGCTGGCGCTCGAGCACCCAGGCGAGGCCGCGGGCATAGCCATGTGCCACCCGGTCGAACGTCTCGAGCGACCAGCGGACCGGCGCGATCAGCCGCTCTTCGGATTCGCGCCGCAGCCAGCGGCCGGAAAGCATCGGCACCAGGGTGAGCGCGACGCCGGCGGAGATCACGATCGTCACCGACAGCGTCACCGCGAATTCGCGGAAGAGCCGCCCGACCACGTCCCCCATGAACAGCAGCGGCACCAGCGCGGCGATCAGGCTGACGGTGAGCGAGACGATGGTGAAGCCGATCTCGCCCGATCCCTTGAGCGCCGCCTGGAGCGGCGTGTCGCCGTCCTCGATATGGCGCTGGATATTCTCGATGACGACGATCGCGTCGTCGACCACGAAGCCCGCCGCGATCGTCATCGCCATCAGCGTCAGATTGTTGATCGAATAGCCGAGCTGGTACATCGCGGCAAAGGCGCCGACGAGCGAGAGCGGCACGGCGAGGCTGGCGACGAAGGTGGCGCGCGGGCTGCCCAGGAACAGGAACATCGCCAGCGTCACCAGCACGACCGCGAAGGCGAGCTCCATCTGCACGTCCGCCACCGAGGCGCGGATGCCGGCGGTGCGATCCGTGAGCAAGGTCACATGGACATCGGGCGGAAGCTGGGCCTCGAGCCCGGGCAAGGTCGCCTTGATCGCGTCCACCGTGGCGATCACGTTGGCGCCGGGCTGGCGCTGGACGTCGACGATCACCGCCGGCGTGCGGTTCATCCACGCGGCGAGGCGCACATTCTCGGTCGAATCGACCACATTGGCGACGTCGCTCAGCTTGACCGGCGCATTGTTGCGCCAGGCGACGATCAGGTCGCGATATTCCTGCGCGGTGCCGAGCTGGTCGTTGCCGTCGATCGCCCAGGAACGGGTGGGACCGTCGAAGCTGCCCTTGGCCGCATTGGCGTTGGCGGCGGCGATCGCGGCGCGCAGCGTCTCGGTCGAGAGCCCGTAGGACGCCAGCGCCTGCACATTGGCCTGGATGCGCACCGCGGGCCGCTGGCCGCCCGAGAGCGTGACCAGACCGACTCCGCTCATCTGGGCGATCTTGGCGGCGAGGCGCTGGTCGGCCAGGTCCTCGATCTGGGCGAGGGTGCGGGTGCGGGAAGTGAGACCCAGCGTCACGATCGGCGCGTCGGCGGGATTGACCTTGGCATAGATGGGCGGGGCCGGCAGGTCCGACGGGAGCAGCGTGCCAGCCGCATTGATCGCCGCCTGCACTTCCTGTTCCGCCACGTCGAGCGACAGGTCGAGCTTGAACTGGAGCGTGATGACCGAGGCGCCGGCCGAGGATTGCGACGACATCCGCGCCAGCCCCGCCATCTGGCCGAACTGGCGCTCGAGCGGGCTGGTGACGGTGAGTGCCATCACGTCCGGGCTGGCGCCGGGATAGAGCGTGCGCACCTCGATCGTCGGGTAATCGACTTCGGGCAGCGCCGACAGCGGCAGGACGCGATAGGCGACCAGCCCCGCGAGCAGCACCGCCACCGCCAGCAGCGTAGTCGCCACCGGCCGCAGGATGAAGACGTGCCAGGGGCCCGCCCGCTCGACCGGGCCGGGCTGTTCGTCCGCGCTCACTGGTCCGCGCCGTGCCGGTGCCTGTGGCCGCCGCCGGGCTGGCCCGTGCCGCCCTTGCCGGCGCCGGCACCCTGCTTGCCCGGCAGCGAGACGCGGGCGCCGTCATCCAGCGTGTCCGCCCCGTCCGTCACTATCATCGCGCCCTGGGGGAGCCCGCTGGTCACGATGATGTTGGTACCGTCGCTCGGTCCCAGCTTCACCAGCGTGAGCTTCACCGTGCGAGCGGGCTGGATCACGAAGACGAAATCGCCGTTCGCGCCGTGCCGCACCGAATTGACGGGCACGGCGAGCCCCTGGCGCACGATGCCGATCTCGGCCGAGACGTTGACGAACTGGCTCGGGAACAACGCGCCGCCGCCATTGCCGAAGCGCGCCTTCGCCTTCACCGTGCCGCTGGTCGGGTCGATCTGGTTGTCGAGCGTCAGGAATCGGCCCTGGGCGAGCGTGGATGCGCCGGTGGAGTTGGTGGCGTTGACGGGCATGTCGCCGCCGCTCGCCAGCCGGGCCTGCAGCGTAGCGATCTGGTTCTGGGGCAGGGAGAAGGTCACGTCGATCGGATCGATCTGCGTGATCACCGCGAGCCCGGTGGTGTCCGAGGGCGTCACGTAATTGCCGATATCGACCTGGCGCAGGCCGATCCGTCCGCTCACCGGCGCGCGGATCGAGGTATAGGCGAGGTTGAGCGCGGCCGTGCCGATCGCCGCGCGGTCGGCGCCGATCGTGCCGTCAAGCTGCTTGAGCGTCGCCGCCTGGGTCTCGACCTGCTGGCGCGCGATCGAATCCTGAGCGAGCAGCCCCTGGTAGCGCTTGAGGTCGGTCGCGGCCATGTCGCGCTGGGCGAGGTCGCGGGCGAGGTTGGCGCGCGCCTGGGCGAGCGCGAGCTTGTAGGGCCGGGGATCGATCTGGGCGATCAGCTGCCCCTTCGCCACCATCTGCCCTTCGGTGAAGTGCAGGCTGAACAGCGTGCCGGCAATCTGAGTGCGCACCGTGGCGGTGGTCAGCGGCTGGACGGTGCCGATCGCCGCCAGCCGGATCGGCATGTCGATTCGCCCGACATGGGCGACGCCGACGGTGATCGGTTGGCCCGAGCCGCCGCGATGCCGCCCGCCCGATGTGCTTTCCGGGGAACCGCTGCATCGCCAGACAGCGAACAGAATCAGGATGAGGATCAGGACGATGCCGATGGCGCGCCAGCGGGGCGGGGTCAGCTTGAAGCCTGTCACCAGCGCACCTTTCGTGCTGTCAGGTTGTTCCGGCGATATTAGACGCGCAATGCAGCTACCGGTCTAGGTGCAAATATGTATCAAAATTGGGAAGGATCGAAAGCTGTTCGGACGTTGATTTCCGGGCAATTTCCTCCGGATCGGAACTATTGCGTCGACGAATATGTCGCAATTTTTCCCGCGGCGCGGGCGTGCTCGCCATTCGCCGGCACATGGGACGCCCGGGCAAATCGAACGCATCGGACGGACGGCGGGCAGAACGTAAATTACGCTATTCGTCCTGACCGCGGCTGACGAAGGAATCCGCGCATTCACGAGAGTCATCGAGCGCGATGTCGATGGGATGGCCACCTTGCGGCCCGATGACCGTTCCGGCGTTAAGTATTCTGATAATGCGGATTTTGCCGAGATCGCGAATCGACGATAGCTTAATCCGCCTCGTAGTAATCTTCCGCCCGACGAGAGAAATTCTCGTGACACCTCAATGGCGAGGTAAGGTAAATGGCGATCGATACTGGCAAGATTTTCGTCTCCACCCGCCGGACTGCCGGTCTGTGCGTCGTGGCAAGCGCGCTGGTGGCCGGCCCGCCGGCATTTTCCTCCACGCAAGGCACGCTCGGCGCGACCTCGACAGGTTCGGTCAGCATCACCGCAAGCGTGGCGAACCGGGCGCAGATCACCGGCCTGACGGACATATCCTTCTCCGCCGTGGATCCTGCCACTGCCGCGACCAGCGCGCAGAGCGACTGCGTCTGGAGCAACACCGCCACCAAGGGGTACAGCATCACCGCGACCGGCAGCGGCACCAGCGGCGCCTTCACGCTCGCCAACGGTTCGCTGACCGTGCCGTACACGGTGCAATGGGCAGCCAGCACCGGCCAGACCAGCGGCAGCGCACTGACCGCCGGAACTGCGCTTGGCGGGCTGACCACGACTGCCGCCAACCCGACCTGCAGTACCGGCGCCGCGACGACTTCGAGCCTCATCGTCTCGATTTCCGCGCCGAACCTCCAGGGCATGGAAGCAGGAGCCAGTTACACGGGCACGCTGACCCTTCTGGTGACGCCGCAATAGCGCCTGGGCGATCAGGAAGGGTTCGGCCATGCAGGGTCGCTCCCATTCCCGATCCATCGCCGCGGGGTTGCTCGCATCCGCCTTGCTGGCGGCGGCGCCCATGCCGGCCTCCGCCCAGAATGTGCAGATAACCCAGCTGAGCGACGTGTCGTTCGGCACGATCACGAACATGGGCGTCGATCAGGTGCGGAGCCAGTCGGTATGCGCGTATAGCGGACTGCTGGGCGGCCGCTACTCGCTGACGGCGACCGGTTCCGGGGCCGGCGGCGCGTTCACGCTCTCCAACGGGGCGAGCGTGCTGCCCTATGAAGTCCAGTGGAACACCTCCGCCGGGCAGAGCTCGGGCACCAATCTCGTATCGGGCACGGCGCTGACCGGGCAGACGGTGCTGCTGAGCTGTCCGATCCTGCAAACCACCAATTCGAGCCTCATCGTCATCCTGCGTGCCAACGCACTGAGCATCGCTACCGCCGGGAATTACGGCGGCACGCTGACGATCATGCTCGCGGCGAATTGACGCCGATGCGCCGCGCATGGACCGCTGCCTTGCTCTCGCTGCTCGCCGCGGTGGGCATTGCCGCCATCCCCCGGGCGGCGGCGCAGGGCGGGGGGCAGCCCGCCGGCGGCAGCGTGCAGACGGTCGGTGCGCGGCCGGCTCCGGCTCGGCCAGTGATGGTGACAGCGGCGATGCCGAGTGATTTCGCTGATCTCGCGCAAACGCAGAGGCTGGTCGCCGACGTCTATTTCGGCGGCACCCGGATCGGGCAGTTCGACGTCGAGGCGAAGCCGGGAGAGGTTCGGTTCGCACACCCCGAGAGCGTCGTCGCCGCGATACCGAATGTCGCGGATGCCGGCGCAGTCACCCATGCCCTGACCGGCGCGCTGGACGCCAATGCCCGGTTCCTGTGCGCCGACATCTCCGCTCCCTGCGAAGCTCCACGCCCGGAGACTGCGGCGATCGTGTTCGATCCACGGCGCTTCCGCATCGATATCTATCTGAATTCGCGTCTGTTGACTGTTCGCGCGGCAACCGCCGATCCCTTCCTCAAGCCCTATGGCAAGGGCCTCACCTTCGTCGACGTCATGGGCGGTGCGATCGCGGGCGGCGACGGGCAGACGCTCAACTATAATTTCTACAATCGCGCCATCGTCGGTGCCGGCGATGCGCGGCTGTTCTCGGAGGCCTCGGTCTCGTCGGGGCGCGGGCTCGACGTCGATACGCTCGCGGCCCAGCTCGATCGGCCGGGCATGCGCTACAGCGGCGGGCTGTTCTACGCGCCCGGCGCCGACCTGGTCGGGCGCAGGCGCATCCTCGGCGTCGGCGTATCCTCCCAGTTCGACACGCGTGCCGATCGGATGCAGCTGTTCGGCAGCCCGCTCGTGGTGTTCCTCGGTCAGCGATCGCGCGTGGACATCTATGTCGAGGGCCGGCTGGTGAGCTCGCAGAGCTTCGAGGCCGGCAACCAGACGCTCGACACCAACTCGCTTCCCGACGGTTCCTATCCGGTCGAGATCCGGATCCAGGAAGCGAGCGGAGCGGCACGCATCGAACGGCGCTTCTTTACCAAGAGCACTGCCATTGCCCCGGTCGGGCATCTCTCCTTCTTCGCGAATGCCGGCCTGCTGGCCGTGGATCGGAAGCGGAGCTGGCTGTCGGTCGCGCACGTGCCGCTGTTCACGGCGGGGCTGGCCGGGCGTGCGGGGCCCAGCATCGCATGGGACGCGACGATGATGGTGACCGACCGCAAGGCGCTGAGCGAAGTCGGCGTGACGTATCTCGCGCCCAATTTCCAGACCCGCGTCGCGCTGCTCGGGTCGAGTTCGGGCGACTATGGCATTGTCGGGCAGGCCGGCTCCACGACGGGCGGCGCGATCGGCTTTAATTTCGACCTGCGCTATGTTCACAGCGCCGATCGCGGCCCGCTGATCCCGCTGAACGGCTATGCCTATGACACGTTCTCTTCCCCCGATCTCGCCGTCCAGGGCCTGCAGGGCGCCGGCGGCAGCTTCGCCCAGGCGATCGGGAACATTTCCTATTTCGTCGGTGGCGGGCAGCTTGGCGTCAGCGCCTATCTGCGCCATGACGAGGGGCGCGCGACTTCCTATGCGATCGGCCCGACAGTGCGATGGACGGTCCTGCGCCGGCGCCAGCTCCAGCTGACCTTCAACGGCGCATATGCCGCGACGAACCGCGGTCGTTCGATCGCATTTGGACTTCAATTACAGGTATTTGGTAGCCGATCCTCATTCAGTGTGCAAACTGGCGCCCAGACCGGCCTGGGCGAGCGGCAGCGCCGGCTGGACGATGTGGAGGAAGTGTCGGCCTCGATCCACCGCAGCGGCGTCCTGGGCGGCGAATTCGATGCGTCGGGCACCGTCCAGCGGAGCGCCGACGGGACGGTGCTGCAGGCTTCCGCCAGCGAACGCAACGCGACCGGCTTTGCCTCGGCGAGCGTCGTCCACCGGATCGGAGGCACGGGCAGTGCCAGTCAATATGCCTTGACCGCGCAGACCTCGCTGGTGGCGGGCGGCGGGATATTCCGCGTCGGCGCGCGCGACCAGAACGACAGCGTGATCAGCATCGGAGTGCGCGGCAGCGCGCGCACCGCGCGTTTCACGGTGCTGGTCGACGATGCCCCGCGCGGCGAGATCGCGACGGGCGAGCATCTGAACCTGGCGGTAACGCCCTATCGGCGATACAAGGTCCGGATCCGCCCGGTGAGCAGTGATCTGGTCAGCTTCGACGCGCAGACCCGCTCGGTTGACGTCTATCCGGGCACGGTCGCCGTGCTGGATTGGAAGGCCGACAGGGTCTTGGCCATGTTCGGCCGGCTGGTCGGGCCCGACGGCAGCCCGATCGCCAATGCCGACATCGTCACGGACGGCGCCATCGCCGCAACCGACATGCGGGGCTATTTCCAGCTGCAGGCGCCGGGCGACGCACAGATCGTCGCGCATGGGGCCGATGGCCGGATATGTCGGGCAAGGCTCGACGCGAAACCTTCGCAGAACGACTATTCCAGAATTGGAGATGTCCAGTGCAGACCTTGACGCATTCCTCCACGAGAGCCGTCCTCCTCGCGGCGGCACTGGCGGCGGCGCTCGCCGTCTTGCCGGCGAGCGCCGGGATCGTGCTCAGCCAGGCCGTGGTCGATATCCTGCCCTCCGGCGCGATTGCGCAGGATATCGACATATGGAACGACGGGACCGAAGTCGCCTATGTAACGGTCGAGCCTGCGGAGATCGTGTCGCCCGGCCAATCGGCGGAAGTCAGGACCCCGATCACGGACCCCGGGATCGGCGGGCTGCTGGTCACGCCGCAGCGGCTGATCCTGCAGCCCGGCGAGCACAAGCTCATCCGTATCGCGGCGATCGTGCCGCGAGGAGCGACCGACCGGATCTACCGCGTCGCCGTGAAACCCGTGGCGGGGCCGGTCAGCGCGCCGGTGACGGCGTTGAAGCTGCTGGTCGGCTATGACGTGCTCGTCATCTATCGGCCGGCGCAACCGACAGTGAACATCGTCGGAGAGCGGAATGGGAACCTGCTCACGCTGCGCAATGCCGGCAACAGCAATGTCGAGATCTATGAAGGAAAACAATGCGATCCGGCGCGTCCGACGGTTTGCGTGACGCTGCCCGCCAAGCGCCTCTATGCAGGGCAGGTCTGGCAGCAGGCGCTGACCATGGCCGGACCGGTCGATTATCGGATCGCGCAGGGGCCGAAGAGCGTGCAGCAGCGGTTCTGACCGGCAAGCGGCCAGCCGAACTGGTGGCGGCGAAAGGGGATTTCAGCCGCTGGTGACCCCTACGGGACTCGAACCCGTGTTTTCGCCGTGAGAGGGCGACGTCCTAGACCGCTAGACGAAGGGGCCGTTAGCGCGGCGGAAGCGGGCAATTACGGGCAGCTTCTGTGCCCGTCAAGCGCCTTCCGGAGGCTTTTGCAATTTTAGTACGGATGCCGCCCTTCAGCCGGCAACCGGCAGGCGCAGCGCGCCGTTCTGCTCGTAATGGACCTCGCTATAGGCCGTCACCGCCGCGAGGGGCAGCGGCGCGTAGAGATGGGGAAAGAGCTGGCCCCCGCGGGAGGGCTCCCACTGCACCGCGTCGCCCATCGCCTCCAGATCCACTGCGGCGAGCCACAGGCCGGTCTGGCCGGCGAAATGCCTGTCCAGCGTCTCCTCCACCTGCGCGGCGGTGGAGAGGTGGATATAGCCGTCCTGCAAATCGATGGGCGCGCCCTCAAACACGCCCTCATGCTCCAGGACGTGCATCTGCTCGGCGGTGAGGATCTTGTAGGCGGTGCTCTCGGGCATCGTGGTTGCCTCATCCAGGACGGGCCGTCCCCGCGCAGGCGGGGATGACGATCAAATCAAGACCTATTGCCCGTCCTCGGGCCCGCGGGCGAGGTCCTCGCTCGTGGCGCCGTCCGGTGTCGGCTCGCCGGCGACGGGGCCGTCGCCCAGTTCGGCTTCGGCATCGCCTTCGCTTTCCTCGATCCGCGCAGCGGAGACGACATGCTCGTTGTCGGCCACATTGAACAGGCGCACGCCCGCCGAGCCGCGGCCGATCACGCGCAGGTCGCCCAGCGACATGCGGATCATCTTGGCCTGGTCGGTGACCAGCATCAGCTGGTGTCCCTTGCTCGCCGGGAAGCTCGCCACCACCGGCCCGTTGCGGCCGATATTGTCGATATTGGTGATGCCCTGGCCGCCGCGGCCAGTGCGTCGATATTCATAGGCCGAGCTCAGCTTGCCATAGCCGTTCGCGCAGACAGTGAGGATGAACTGCTCGCGGTCCTTGAGTTCCTCGAAGCGATCGGCGGCCAGATCGGGCTCGCCTTCCTTCTCGGCCTTCCACGGCGCGAAACGGAGATAGGCCTCGCGCTCCTCGCTGGTGGTGCCGACGCGGTGGAGGATCGACAGCGAGATCACTTCGTCGCCCGTCGCCAGCTTCATGCCGCGCACGCCGGTGGAGTTGCGGCTCTGGAACTCGCGGACGTCATCGGCGGCGAAGCGGATTGCCTTGCCCTGGCGGGTGGCGAGCAGCACGTCGTCGCCCTCGTCGAGCAGCGCGACGCCGATCAGCCGGTCGTCGGCATCCTCGCCTTCGAACTTCATCGCGATCTTGCCGTTCGAGGGCACGTTGTTGAACGCATCCATCGAGTTGCGGCGCGCCGAGCCCTTGGCGGTGGCGAACATCACGTGGAGCTTGCCCCACTCGCTCTCGTCCTCGGGCAGCGGCAGCACGGTGGAGATCGTCTCGCCCGCCGCCAGCGGCAGGATGTTGATCATCGGCCGTCCGCGCGTCGCCGGGCCGCCCTCGGGCAGCTTCCAGACCTTCATGCGATAGACCCTGCCGAGGGTCGAGAAGAACAGCACCGGCGTGTGCGTCGACGTGACGAACAGCTCGGTGACGGCATCCTCGTCCTTGGTCGCCATGCCGGCACGGCCCTTACCGCCGCGATTCTGGGCGCGGAAGGTGTCGAGGCTGGTGCGCTTGATATAGCCCTGCACGGTCACGGTGACGACCATGTCCTCGCGCTCGATCAGATCCTCGTCCTCGATGCCGTCGGCGGCCGGGGCGATCTCGGTGCGGCGCGGCGTGGCGTAGAGGGCGCGGACACTGGTCAGCTCCTCGACCATCACTTCGTACAGTTTCGCACGGTTGCCGAGGATCTCCAGCAACTCGGCGATCGAGTCGGCCAGTTCCTTCAGCTCGTCGCCGATCTCGTCGCGGCCGAGCGCCGTCAGGCGGTGCAGGCGCAGGTCGAGGATCGCGCGGACCTGGGCGTCCGACAGGCGATAGATGTCGCCGGTGATCTCGGTTTCCACCGCCTCGACCAGCTTGATGTACTGGGCGATCTCCGCGATCGGCCATTCGCGCGCGAGCAGCTTGTCGCGGGCATCCGCCGGGCTCGACGAACCGCGAATGATGCGGACGACTTCGTCGAGATTGGTGACCGCGATCACCAGGCCGAGCAAGATGTGCGCGCGCTCGCGGGCCTTGGCCAGCTCGAACTTCGAGCGCCGGGTGATGACCTCTTCGCGGAACTTGACGAAGGCCTGGATGATGTCCTGCAGGTTGAGCAGTTCCGGCCGGCCGCCGCGGATCGCGAGCATGTTGGCCGGGAAGCTCGACTGGGCCGGCGTGTTCCGCCAGACTTGGTTGAGCACGACCTCCGGCGTCGCGTCGCGCTTCAGGTCGATGACGATGCGAACGCCCTCGCGGCTCGACTCGTCGCGGATGTCGCTGACGCCCTCGATGCGCTTGTCCTTGGCGGCCTCGGCGATCTTCTCGACCAGCGCGTTCTTACCCTGCTGGTACGGGATCTCGGTAAGCACGATCGAGCGGCGATCGCCGCGCTGCTCGAACTCGTGGCGCGAGCGGACGATGATCGAGCCGCGGCCGGTCTGATAGGCGTTGCGGCAGCCGGTACGGCCGAGGATCAGCGCGCCGGTCGGGAAGTCCGGACCGGGAACGATCTCCATCAGCTCCTCGAGCGTCAGCGCCTCGCGCTGGCCGAGCATGCTCTTGATGTGCTCGAGGCAGGCATCGATCACTTCGCCGAGATTGTGCGGCGGGATGTTGGTCGCCATGCCGACCGCGATGCCGCCGGCGCCGTTGACCAGCAAATTGGGGAAGCGTGCCGGCAGGACCTGGGGCTCGCTCTCCGACCCGTCATAGTTCGGGGTGAAGTCGACCGTGTCCTTCTCGATGTCGTCGAGCAACGCCGAGGCGACCTTGGCGAGGCGCGCTTCGGTGTAGCGCATCGCGGCGGGCGGATCGGGATCCATCGAGCCGAAATTGCCCTGGCCGTCGATCAGCGGCACTCGCATCGCCCAGTCCTGGGCCATGCGCGCCATCGCGTCGTAGATCGAACTGTCGCCGTGCGGGTGGTACTTGCCCATCACGTCGCCGACCAGGCGGGCGGACTTGCGATAGGCGCGGCCGGCGACATAGCCGCCTTCCTGCGCGGCGTAGAGGATGCGGCGATGGACCGGCTTGAGACCGTCCCGGACGTCGGGGAGCGCGCGCGCCACGATCACGCTCATCGCGTAATCGAGGTAGCTCGTCTTCATCTCGTCGACGATCGAGATCGGCGTAATGTCGGAAGGGTCGTCGGCGAGGATGGTCTCGTCGGTCAAAGGATCACGCTTTCGGGTTCTTGAGTGTGTCTTACGGCTCTAACGATGCCGATGCATCCTGCCAACCCCGCGCCCGCGCGCGCCCGCGTGAGGGACGGAAACCCGTGGATAAGTCGCGCCCGAGGCAAGGGGGTTGACTCTAAGTCTACCTAGGTAGATTTATTGCCCCATGGTCCGGAACCGTTCACTTTCACCCGCCGCTCGCAACCTTCTCGCCATCCTGCTGGAGGCGGGGGAGAATTGGTCGCACGGCTATGCGCTGGGCCGGGCGGCCGGAATAAAATCGGGCACGCTCTATCCGCTGCTGATTCGGCTGGAGGGGCAGGGGCATCTCGAAGCGCAGTGGCAGCCGCCGAGCGAGCCAGGGCGGCCGGCGCGGCACGCTTACCGGCTCAGCCCGGACGGCCGGGCCTTTGCGCGCGAGTTGCTGCGCGGCGTGGCACCGGCGCTGGCGGGGAAGCCGGCATGATCCGCCCGCTGGCGATGGCGCTTGTCGACCTTGCCGCGACGCTGCTGCCCGCGCGGCTTGGTCATTGGGGCGAAGCGATGCGGCGCGAGACGGGAGAGATTGCGGCGCCGGCGGAAGCCCTCCGCTTCGCGTTCGGCTGCCTGTGGGGCGCGATCGGTGAGGCGATGCGGGTTCATGGAGGAGATGGGACGATGTGGCGTGGAAGAGGGCGGGTGGGGTTTTGCGCGATCGGCGCGACTGGATTGGGGATCGCGTACATGGCGATCGGCGGTGCGCCGTTCGGCTATCCGCTGCGTAACCTCGCGGCGCTGCTGATCGGCTTCCTCGCTGTCGGGATCGTCACGCATCTGCCGCGCACGCGGCTGCTCGCGGCGGGACCGGTCCTGCTTGCGCTCGGGCTGTTTTTGCTCGCGGCCAGCCTGCTCGGCGTCTCGTACGAGGGTGCAACGCGCTGGATCTCGATCTACGGGCTCAGCATCCAGCCGAGCCTCGTTCTGGTGCCGGTGCTGGCGATCGGCTTCGCCGCCGTGCGGGACCGGCTTTCGACGCTGGGCGTGATCGTCGCGGCGGGCGCGCTGGCACTGCAGCCCGACCGGGCAATGGCGGGCGCGCTCGCCGCCGGACTCGCCGCGCTGGCACTGGTCCGCCCCGAACGGAACGTGTGGCTGGCGCTGCTGGCAGCCAGTGCCGGCTTCGTCGCCACGCTGCTCCAGCCAGACGTGCAGCCGGCCATGCCCTTTGTCGACCAGATCCTGTTCACTGCCTTCGCCGTCCACCCGCTCGCCGGGCTGATGGTGGTGGCGGGATCGCTGCTGTTGCTGGTGCCGGCGTATGCCAGGTGGCGTCGCGATCCGGGCTACGCAGTGTTCGGCGCGCTGTGGCTGGCGATCGTGCTGGCGGCGGCGCTGGGCAATTATCCGACGCCGCTGGTCGGCTATGGCGGGAGCGCGATCGTCGGCTATCTGCTGAGCATGCCAGGCCTGCCCAAGGCGATAGGCGCTACGGACGGGGTGGCGGACATGCCGCGGCGGGAAGCGGAGCCCGGGGTGCTGCGAACGAACATCGCTTGAGAAGCTGGCCGGCAGCGGAGCGGGAGGAGGACGCTCCGCCGCCGGCACTTGGGGGATTGGGCTGTGCCGGCCCAGTCCCTTAAGGCATCCCTTGGCTCAGTGCTTCGTGGTGCCGGTGTGCGGCAGGCGGATCACATATTGGCTGCTCGGCTCCACGCCGGCGGAGTCATCCTCCGCCTCGCCATTCACCAGCCTGCCCAGATTGGCGAGCGCGCCGATCATGCCGAAGCCGGCGCTGAACGGGCGGCCGCGCGGATCGCGGCGCGGCGCGGGGCGGGCGTTTCGCGGATCGCGGCGGCGGGGTGGGAGCGGCTTGCGGGCCATCCGGTCGGCGACCGAGGCGGCGTCGCTCGCGCGGCCGAACTCGCGCCACACTATCTGGAAGCCCTCGGGCACTTCGCTCCACTCGCCGCCCGCGGGACGGACCAGGTCGCGGCCGCAATGGTGGCAGACCGCGAAATCGAGCCCCTGGTTATGATGATGGGTGGTGCCGGCGGCATGGCCCATCACGCTGCAACGCATACGCATCTCACTGCACTCCCTTGGATTTGGCGCCGCGCATCCGCAGCCGAAATTCGGCCAGCGCGCGGAAATGCTCGTCGCCGCTCTCGAGCGCGAGCAAAGGGTTCCAGATTTCGAAGCTGTCGCCGGCGCCGACGAACAGCGCCAGGTCGTCGATGCGGCCCAGATGGCGCATCGCGGCGGGGATACGCAGACCCTTGGCGTCGCGGCGCATCCGTTCGGAAAGGCCGAAGGTGCCGCGCATCCGGTGATAATGGCCGCGGGTTTCCGCATCGCGATCTTCCTCGGCCAGGCGGCGGCGCTCGGCCCGCTCGGCGAGAGTGGCGAGATGCTCGCGGCCATAGCCGATCAGGCAGCTGTCGGCCTGATGCTTGGCGACGATGATCTCGGGGCTGGCTTCGGCGGGCAGCGCGGCGGCGAGAAAGGCCGGGACGGCGACGTTGCCGTCCGCGTCGACCTCGCAAAGCTCGCTGCCATGGTAAAGGGCGTTCATGGGCATCGACTCGTCAGAAAGTGGTGATTCTATTCTGGTAAGTCACTGAAACCTTATAGGGTTTCCTTGCTTGCCTTATGTTTGCCATAATAACGCCTAATTCTGATCCGCCGATGAACCGTTCCGTTTCGTCGGCGAAATGTTTATTGCCGTTAACCATGATGTGAACGATCGGTAATGAATCCACCATTCAGGAGAGCACCCGTCCGAGTCCGCGCGTAGGGAAGAATCCTGAGCCCAAACGCTTGAAAATTGTGGACAACGCTCCCCACGGGTGGCGCTGCGCCGAGCGGGTGCCTACACTCGGAGCATGCATTCCGGCTTCGTTCCGCTTCGGGTCTTCTCGTCCTTCACCATGCTGGAGGGCGCGATCGAGCCGAAGGCGATCGCCAAGCGCGCGAAGGAACTGGGTTTTCCGGCGGTCGCGGTGGCGGATCGCAACGGCCTCTACGCTTCGATGAGCTTCGGCGATGCCTGCATCAAATCGGGCATCCAGCCGATCATCGGAACGCTGCTGGCAGTGAAGCGACCCGACATGCCCGACGGCGTCGCTGCGCCGATCGACTGGCTTGCGCTCTACGCGCAGGACGAGACCGGCTATCTGAACCTGTGCGACCTCGTCTCGATGGCGCATCTCGACCGTCCGATCGAGGAAGACGCCCATGTGCCCTTCGACGCGCTCGCGGGGCGGACGGAGGGGCTGCTCTGCCTCACTGCCGGCCGCGAGGGCGCGCTGGCGCGGCTCTATGCCGAGCAGCAGGACATGGCGGCCGATTCCTATGCGCGCCGGCTCGAAACGCTGTTCCCCGAGCGGCTCTATATCGAGATCATCCGCCGGCTCGACGAAGTGGAGGGCAGGGCCGAGCCCAAGCTGCTCGACCTCGCCTATGCGCGGAACCTGCCGCTGGTTGCGACCAATCCCAGTTGCTTCGCCGAGCCGACATTCCACGAGGCGCATGACGCGATGCTGTGCATCGCCAACAGCTCCTATGTCGCCTCGGACGATCGCCCGCGCTCTTCCCCCGACGCATGGATGAAGCCCGCGAACGAAATGAAGAGCCTGTTCGCGGATTTGCCCGAGGGCATCGCCAACACGCTCGTCGTCGCCCGGCGCTGCGCCTATGCCGCCCCCAAGCGCAAGCCGATCCTGCCCAGCCTGGCCGGCGATCGCGAGGGCGAGGCGGCGATGCTGCGCGAGCGATCGTGGCAGGGGCTGGAGAAGCGGCTGGAAAAGGCCGGCATCACCGATCCGGCCGAGCGCGAAGCCTATGACAAGCGGCTCCAGTTCGAGCTCGACGTCATCATCCAGATGGGCTTTCCCGGCTATTTCCTGATCGTCGCCGACTTCATCCAGTGGGCGAAGGCGCACGACATTCCGGTGGGGCCGGGCCGTGGCTCGGGTGCGGGCTCCGCGGTGGCCTGGGCGCTGACCATCACCGATCTCGATCCGTTGAAGCTCGGCCTGCTCTTCGAGCGCTTCCTCAATCCGGAACGCGTCTCGATGCCCGACTTCGACATCGACTTCTGCGAAACCCGGCGTGGCGAAGTGATCCGCTACGTGCAGCAGAAATACGGCGCAGATCACGTCGCGCAGATCATCACCTTCGGAACGATGAAGGCGCGCGCGGTGGTCAAGAACGTCGGCCGCGTGCTGCAGATGAGCTATGGCCAGGTCGATCGCCTCGCCAAGCAGATCCCCAACCACCCGACCGATCCCTGGACGCTGGAGCGCACGCTGAACGGCGTGAGCGAGTTCCTTGCCGAATATAATGCGCATCGCGAGATCAAGAACCTGGTCGATCTCTCGATGCGGCTCGAGGGCCTGCCGAGCCACTCGTCGACGCACGCTGCGGGCGTGGTGATCGGCGACCGGCCGCTTGCCCAACTGGTGCCGCTCTACCGCGATCCGCGCTCGGACATGCCGGTCACCCAGTTCGACATGAAATATGTCGAAGGCGCCGGGCTGGTGAAGTTCGACTTTCTCGGCCTCAAGACGCTGTCGGTGCTGAAGAAGGCCGTCGAACTGCTCTCCGATCGCGGCATCGACGTCGATCTCGATGCGCTGGCCTGGGACGACAGCGAAGTCTACGACCTGCTCCAGCGCGGCGACACGGTGGGTGTGTTCCAGCTGGAATCGGAGGGCATGCGACGCACGCTGACCGCGGTGCGTCCGACCAATTTCGGCGACATCATCGCGCTCGTCTCGCTCTATCGTCCCGGCCCGATGGACAACATCCCCAGCTTCGGCCACCGCAAGGGCGGCCGCGAGGAAATCGTCTATCCGCACGACCTGCTCGAGCCGATCCTGAACGAGACCTATGGGATCTTCGTCTATCAGGAGCAGGTGATGCAGGCCGCCCAGATCCTGGCGGGCTATTCGCTGGGCGGCGCGGACATGCTCCGCCGCGCCATGGGCAAGAAGATCAAGGCGGAGATGGACGCGCAGCGCGAGACCTTCGTCAAGGGCTGCGCCGAGCATAACGGCATCAAGCCGGCCAAGGCCAACGAGCTGTTCGACCTGATCGACAAGTTCGCCGGCTATGGCTTCAACAAGTCGCACGCGGCGGCCTATGCGCTGCTCGCCTATCAGACTGCATGGCTGAAGGCGCATCACCCGCATGAATTCTTCGCCGCCTCGATGGCGTACGACATCCACCAGACCGACAAGCTGGCGATCTTCGCCGACGACATGAAGCGGCTGGGCGTCGTCTGCCTGGGTCCCGAGATCAATTGCAGCCAGGCGGACTTCTTCGTCGAGAAGACCGAGGAGGGGCTGGCGGTGCGCTATGCGCTGGGCGCGCTGAAGGGCGTGGGTGAGCGCGCGATGGAGTTGCTGGTCGAGGAGCGCGAGGAGCGAGGCTCGTTCAAGTCGCTCGACGATTTCGCCAAGCGCGTCGACCCCCGGCTGCTCAACAAGCGCCAGGTCGAGACGCTGGCGGGTGCCGGTGCGTTCGATGCGCTCGACGACAATCGCGCCGGGGTGTTCGCTGCGGCCGAGACGATCCTCGCGGTCGCGCAGCGCACCTGGTCGAACAAGACCAGCGGGCAGGGCGGCCTGTTCGGCGAATCCGAGCCGAGCGGCGGTGCGATCCAGCTGCCGCAGAGCGCGCACTGGTCGCTGGCAGACCGGATCGGGGCGGAGCGCGACGCCTTTGGCTATTATTTCTCCGCGCATCCGCTCGACCGCTTCCAGCATCTCGCCAAGAGCTTCGGCGCGCGCGAGATCGCGACCTTGGGCGAACTCGACATCCCTGCCGGCACCCGGGTGGGCGCGACGATCGCGGCGCTTGTCGAGGATTGCCGCCCGCGTACCTCGGCCCGGGGCAACCGCTATCTGATGGCGACGATTTCGGACAAGTCGGCACAGACGCTGGCGAGCTGCTTCGAGGACAGTGCCGCCAAGGACCTGGAGGATTGCGCCCGCGCCGGCGGCTGCGCGGTGCTGACCGTCGAGCTCGACAAGCGGGCGGGCGAGGATACGCCGCGCGTCTCGATCAAGCGCGTCCAGCCCTTCGAGGGCTTGGCCAACACCGCGCGGCTGGTGCTCGACGTGGCGATCGACGATGTCCGCGCCGTGCCGGTGCTCGCGGGCATCATCGGCGACCAGCGCGGCGGGCGCGGCGAGGTGCTGGTGCGCGTGGGCATTCCGGGCGGCGAGGCCGAGCTGGTGCTGGGCCGCGACTTCCGGCTCGACGGCGAACTTCGCCAGAAGGTCGAGAATGTGCCGGGCGTCCGCTGGGCGACGCTCAAGAGCGCCGCCGCGAAGCTGGCCGAGGCGGCTTAGTTCGGCCAAGATCGCCGTCATGCTGAACTCGTTTGGGGCCTATCCGCTTGAGACAAGGATGGCCCAGTAGCCGTCATCCCCGCGCAGGCGGGGATCCAGAGTCACAGGCGATATGGCAGAGAAACCCAGGGTCCCCGCCTGCGCGGGGATGACGAAATAGGGGTACTTGTCTGAAGGGGAAGCAAGTCCAGGATGACGGTTAGTCTGGTCCGTGCACCCGAACCCTTCCTTACACTCCATGCCCTCGACACTCCCGCCGTTCGCAGGTTACGTTCCTCGAAAAAGCGGTATGGAGAGAGCGATGCTGGGCGGGATGCAGGATTTCGAACTTCGCGTGACGACTTTGCTCGATCACGCCGCGCGCGAGCATTGGGGACGGGAGATCGTCACCCGCTGGGCGGACGGCAGCGAGACGCGCACCACCTGGGCCGGTATCGCCCGCGATGCGAAGAAGCTGGCCCAGGCGCTCGAGCGGCTCGGCGTGAAGAAGGGCGACCGGGTCGCCACCCTGGCGATGAACCATGGCCGCCACCTCGTCACCTGGTATGGCGTCGCCGGCATGGGCGGAGTGGTCCACACCATCAATCCGCGCCTGTTCGACGACCAACTGATCTTCATCGGCAACCATGCCGAGGACAAGGTGCTGTTCTACGACCGTGCCTTCGCGCCGCTGGTCGAGCGATTGAAGCCGCACTGGAAGTCGATCGAGCATTATTACTGCTTCGACAGCGACGGGCCTGACGGGTTCGAGGCGCTGCTCGCCGCTGAGGACGGCAATTACGGCTGGGTGACCGGCAGCGAGCGCGAGCCTTGCATGATCTGCTACACCAGCGGCACCACGGGCAATCCCAAGGGCGTGATCTATACGCATCGTTCCAGCGTGATCCATGCGATCGCCGAGATGCAGCCCGACGTGTTCGATCTCTCGGCGCGTGCGGTGGCGATGCCGATCGTGCCGATGTTCCATGCGGTCGGCTGGGGTCTGCCCTGGGCCGGCGCTGCGGCGGGGATCAAGTTCGTCTTCTCGGCAGTCAATGATCCGCTGGTCCTGTGCGAGTTGATGAACCGCGAGAAGGTGACGCATACCGCCGGCGTACCCACCGTGTGGTTCGCGATGTTCCAGCACATGGACGCGACCGGCGAGGAGCCGGAATTCCTCAGGATCGTCACCATCGGCGGCTCGGCGGCGCCGCGCGCGATGATCGAGCGGCTGATGAAGATGGGCATCCGCGTCAACCATGCCTGGGGCATGACCGAGACGAGCCCGATCGGCACGATGGGCGCCCCTTCCTGGGACTGGGACGATCTGAGCTTCGAGCAGCAGGTCGATCAGGTCTGCAAGCAGGGCAAGGTGCCTTACGGCGTCGAGCTGCGCGTGGTGGACGACGAGGGGCGGGTGCAGCCGCGCGACGGCAAGAGCTCGGGCCGGCTCCAGGTGCGCGGGCCGTGGATCGTCGAACGCTATTTCAAGGCGGACGAGCCCGCAGTCGATGCCGACAATTGGTTCGACACGGGCGACGTGTCGGTCCTGTATCCGGACGGCACGATGCAGATCACCGATCGCGCCAAGGACGTTATCAAATCGGGCGGCGAGTGGATCAGCTCGGTCGACCTGGAGAATGCCGCGATCGGCTGTACCGGCGTGGCGGAAGCGGCGGCGATCGGCGTGCACCATCCCAAATGGGACGAGCGGCCGATCCTGCTCGTGGTCCGCAAGCCCGGCAGCGACGTGACGGCGGAGCAGGTGCAGGCGCATCTGGCGCAGCATGTCGCCAAATGGTGGCTGCCGGACGAAGTGCTCTTTGTCGAGAGCCTGCCGCACACCGCCACGGGCAAGCTGCTCAAGACCGCGATCCGCGAGCAGTACAAGGATTTCAAGCTGGCCGCGGCCTGAGAATCCCAAACCTCCCCCCGCCGGGGAGAGGTGTCTGGCTTCTCACATCCCGGCGAACTTTCACATCGCGGCGAACGCCGCCGTGACTTCTCCGGCCTTGGCGTCCTTGAAGCGGGCGCAGTTGCGGATGCCCTCCACCGCGCGATCGAGCCCCAGCGTGCTGCCGCCCTCGGCGCGCAGCTTGGTATCGACCGTGTCGGCGGCGGCGAGCGAACATTGCGACTTGAACATCTGGGCCGAACGGCCCGAGAAGATGCCGCCGCCACCGGTGAGCTTCGAGAATTCGTCGAAATGCGCGAGCATATATTCGAGCGCGGCGTCGCGGGTATCGGCGTCGTTCAGGAAGATCGCGGCCGCGAACAGCCGCTCGCGCGGCGCGTAGCGGGGATCGTCGAACTCGGTGAAATACCATTTCGCGACATCGGCATTGCCTGAAGATGCGATGGCGCGAAACGCCGCCTGGCGAAGGTCGGGCGCCTTGTCCGTCAGCGCCCGCTCCGCCAGTGTCCTGGCGAACGGCACGCCGCGATCCTGGACCGCGACGGCCAGCGCCAACGGCATGAAATCGTCGTCGAGCGCCTGCTTGTCGCCGGCGAGCCGGGCGTCCACCGCCGCAGCCAGCCTGGCCCGCAGCGCCGCGTCATGGCCGTTGTCCGCCACGAAGCCCACCAGCTGCTCGCGCAGCTCGACGGTGTCGGCATTGTCGCCTGCATGCGCGCCGGCCTTCGGATCGAAGCCGATCTTCGCCAGCATCGGGCCATAGAGGTCGACGAACAGCTTGCGATAGGCGGGCAGCGCCGCCGCGCCGATCAGCCCGCGTCCGCGCAGACCGGCGAGACGGGTGCCGTTGTCGAGCTGCATCTTGGTCTTGGGATGCCGGGCCATCGCGCGGCTGAGCGCGACGAGCTGCGCGGTGTTCGCCTTGCCGGCGTAGAAGCTCGCCCACAGGCTGTCGTCCACCGACAGTGCCTCGCCGGTCGGCAGGGTGGGGGCGGCGGCGATCAGCGAATCCCAGTCGGCGGGATCGAGGTCGAAGCGGTAATAGCCCCAGCCGCCCGCATTGGGGACGATCGTGCCCGTGCCGTTGGCGACGATCGGGGCGCTCGGCTTGTCGAGCAATGTGCAGCTCTTGGCGTCGCCCTGGCGGATGCAGAGCGGGATGATCCATTGCTCGGCGGGCGCGTTGGTGCCGAAATAGGCGAAACGCTGCTGGCTGGCGGTGAGCACTCCGTTGGCGCGGCGGAAGGTCACCACCGGCACGCCTTGCTGGTCGACGAAGCCGCGCAGCGATTCGAGCACGCGCGGATCATGGGCGGCGTCGGCCAGCGAGGTGAAGAACTGGTCAGTGCTGGCGTTGCCATATTTGTGGCGCGACATGTGGAGGCGCACGCCGTCGCGGAACTTCTCATCGCCCATATAGGCGGCGATCATCCCGACGACCTGGCCGCCCTTGCCATAGGTGATCTGGTCGAACGCCGCGTCGATGTCGGCATCGTTGGCGATCTTCTGGTGGATGGGGCGGCCGGCGACCAGCGCGTCGAGATCCATCGCCTCGAAACCCTCGGAGATGGCGTCGACGCCGATGTCGAGATCGGGGCGCCATTCGTTGCCGATGCGATAGCCCATCCAGTTGGCGAAGCTTTCGTTCAGCCAGATATCGTCCCACCAGGCGGGCGTGACGAGATCGCCGAACCATTGGTGCGACAGCTCGTGCGCCACGACCATGCCGAAAGTCTGCTTGCTCGACGTCGCATCGCTCTCGTCGACGAACAGGATGCCGTCGCCATAGATGTCGGCACCGGCATTCTCCATCGCGCCCGGCATCACCGGCGAACCGATCTGGTCGAGCTTCGGGAAGGGGAAGGCCTGGCCGAAATATTTCTCGAGCAGCGCGACGATCGGGCCCGAATTGTCGAGCGCGAACTGCATCCGGTCCTTGTAGGGCTGGGTGCCGACGATGCGCAGCGCCAGCGGCGTCTTGCGCTCGGGCGTGGGCGGGACCTTGGCGCCTATGGTCGAGAAGGGGCCGACGACGAAGGCGACCAGATAGGTCGGCAGCGGCTTGGTGGCGATGAAGCGGTGCTTGACCAGCGCGCCGACCTTGACCGGCTTGCCCGTCTCGGGCGCGTTGCTCAGCGCGACGAAGCCCGGCTTGGTGGTCAGCGAGACGGTGAAGGGCGTCTTGAAACCCGGCTCGTCGAAGCCCGGAAAGGCCGCGCGCGCATCGATCGATTCGAACTGGGTCCAGCTGTACCAGCTGCCCGCCACGTTGACGCGATAGGGGCCCGAGGCGCCGGTGCCGAACGCCGCGTCATAATCGAATTTGAGCGTCAGCCGGCCCGGCTGCACCATCCTGCCGAAATCGATCTGGGCAAGACCATGGGGGCTCTTCTGCGCGAAGCCGAGCGGGATTTCCTTCCCGCCGACCACTGCCACCGCCTTGGTGACGTTGAGATTGCGGCCGTGCATCCAGACCGCCTGCGCCGCCTTGTTGAGCTGCACGTCGATCTCCGCATGGCCGCTGAAGCGCGGCTTTTCCGGAACGATCGTCAGGTCGAGCCGATAGGCGAGGGGAGTCACCGTATCCGGCAGCTTGCCGGTCGGCTGGACATCCTGGGCATTGGCGATGGCGGGAAGCGTGAGGGCGAAAGCAAAGGCAAGCGCGCGCATAAGGGGTCCTTATCGTCTGGGGTTGGCCTAGGCCCGGCGGCGAGGGCGCGCAATCGGCCTCTTGTTTCTATTCGGCGACAGTATGTTTCTATATTGTGTCCATCGCGGGGATGGCTATGGTGGCAACAGGTCTCAGACCACCGGGCGGTGTTTGGATCCCTCTTTTCGCTGCCCGGTCCCAACTCAGGCGCCACTTGCTTCGCGCAGTGGCCGCCATTTTCCTGATCGGCAGGATGCAGTTCGCCATTGCGCACCGGCGCGGCTTGGATATGGTAGCGCTATCATCGCGCAGAGACGCAAGAGGGAGAGGGATATGGGGCTGATCGCGCGCCTGGCGGCGCTGGTCCTGCTGCTGGGTGCCGCGGCGGCGCCGGGCGAGCGCTGGGTTACGGCCTGGGCTACGTCGCAGATGATCCCCGGCAACAATGCGCTGCCGGTGGAGGACCTGAAGGACGCAACGCTCCGCCAGCTGGTGCGCATCCAGATCGCCGGCACCAGGCTGCGTGTCCGCTTCACCAATGCCCATGGCACCGAACCCCTGCGCCTCGGCGCGGCGACGATCGCGCGGGCGATGGATCCCGCCTCGCCGCGAATCGATGCCGCGAGCCTGGTGGCGCTGCGCTTCGGCGGGGCGAGGAGCGTCACCATCCCGGCGGGTGCGGACTATTGGTCGGACCCGATAACGCTGCCGGTGCGGGCGGGCGCGGATCTGGCGATCACGATCCATCTGCCCGAGGCGCCGGCACAACAGACCGGCCATCCCGGCTCGCGTGCGACCAGCTATTATCTCCATGGCGACCATGTCGATGCCGCAGACCTGCCAGATGCCAGGCGAGTCGATCGCTGGGTGCAGATCGGCGCGATCGAGACGGTTTCGGCCAAGGCTTCCGCAGTGGTGGTGCTCGGCGATTCGATCACCGACGGCTATGGCGTGCCGGCCAACAGCAACCAGCGCTGGACCGACGCGCTCCAGCTCCGCCTGCGCGCCACGCCGGCGCTTGCCGACATGGCAGTGCTCAACGCCGGCATCGGCGGCAACCGGCTGCTCAACGACGGGCTTGGCCCCAATGTGCTCGCGCGCTTCGACCGCGAGGTGCTGACCTATCCGGGTGTCACCCATCTGGTGATCCTGGAGGGCGTCAACGATCTCGGCACGCTCACCCGCGACGCCCCGGCGACGCCCGAGGCGCATGCCGCGCTGGTGGAGGGGATGATCGGCGCCTATCGCCAGATGGTCGCCCGCGCTCGTGCCCAGGGGATCAAGGTGATCGGCGCGACGATCACACCCTATGGCGGCTCGGCCTATTATCATCCGGATGCGCAGAACGAGGCAGATCGCGCCGTGGTGAATGCCTGGATCCGCGCGCCCGGCAATTTCGACGGCGTGATCGATCTCGACGCTGCGCTGCGCGATCCCGCGACACCGAACCGGCTGCGCAAGGAATATGACAATGACGGGCTCCACCCCTCGATGGCCGGCTATCGGGCGATGGCCGATGCGGTGCCGCTGTCGCTCCTTTCGGACAAGGTGAAGGACGCGGGCAGGGTGGTCGCCGCGCCGGCGGGACCCGCGCCGAGGATCGCCTTCACCTTCGACGATCTCACTGCGCACGCCTCCTTGCCGCAAGGCGATACACGGGTCGGCGTCGGCGAGCGGATCATTGCTGCGCTGAAGGCCGGCGGGGCGCCGGCGATCGGCTTCGTCAACGGCGTGCAGCTCGAGCGCGAGCCCGCTTCCGCTCCGGTGCTCGACAAATGGCGGGCGGCGGGGCTGACGCTCGGCAACCATGGCTGGAGTCATGCCAATCTCGACCAGCTGAGCGATGCGCAGTTCCTGAGCGAGCTGGAGAAGAACGAGCCGGTCCTCAAGGCCAGGATGGGCGCCGCCGACTGGCGCTGGTTCCGCTATCCCTTTCTCGCCGAAGCCGCCGCCGACCCCCCGCGCCGCGCGCGCATCCGCCGGCTGCTGGCGGAGCGGGGCTACAAGGTCGCGACGGTGACCATGGACTTCTCGGACTGGGCCTATAACGACGCCTATGCGCGCTGCGTGGCCAGGGGCGATGACGACGCGATCCTGAAGATGGAGCGGGCGTGGCTGGGCACCGCCGCGGTCCAGGCCGATCGCGCCCGCACGATGAGCCAGGCGCTCTACGGCCGCGACATCCCCTATGTGCTGCTCATGCACCTGGGTGCCTTTGACGCGCGCATGATGCCGCAGCTGATCGCGCTCTATCGCGAGAAGGGCTATCGGTTCGTCTCGATCGAGGAGGCGGAGCGCGATCCCCACTATGCTTCCGAGGTGAACCCGGCACTCGCGCCGCAGCCCCAGGGCCTGAACGGCGCGATGGCCGCCAGGGGGCTGAAGGAACCGCAGGCGCCGGCGCAACTGCCGCTGGAGGCGATGTGCCGCTAGGCGGGCGCTAGAACAGCTCCCCTTGCGGTCCCCTGGGCGGTCGGAACAGGTCCGTCCGCAAGCGCAGCGCTTCCCGGTCCAGCCCATGGCGTTTCGCCGCCATCCGGAACCGCGTCCGCAGCAGTTCGGCCCAGGGGCCGTGCCCGCGGAACCGGGTGTGGAAATTGGGATCATTGTCCTTGCCGCCGCGGATCGACTGGATCGTCGCCATCACCTTGCCCGCGCGATCGGGGAAATGCGCGTCGAGCCAGGCGCGGAACAGCGGCGAGACTTCGTGCGGCAGCCGCACCGGCAGGAAGAAGGCGGTCCGCGCCCCGGCCTCGGCGGCGCGTTCCAGGATATGCTCGAGCTCGTGATCGGTCACCTGCGGGATCACCGGCGCCAGCGAGACGAACACCGGCACTCCCGCATCGGCCAGCTGCCGCATCGCCGCCAGCCGCTTCTCGGGATGCGGGGCGCGGGGCTCCACCGTCATCGCGATCTTCGGGTCGAGCGAAGTGACCGAGATCATCACCGCCGCCAGCCCCTTGCGTGCCATCGGGGCGAGCAGGTCGATATCGCGCGTCACGCGGTTGGACTTGGTGGTGATCGTCAGCGGATGGTCGTGCTCGGCCAGCACTTCGATGCAGCCGCGCGTGATCCGCCACTCGGCCTCGATGGGCTGATAGGGGTCGGTATTGGTGCCGAAGGCGATCGGCCGGCATACATAGCCGCGCTTGCCCAGTTCCGCGCGCAACAGCGCCGGCGCATCGGGCTTGGCGAAGAGCCTGCTCTCGAAATCGAGTCCCGGCGACAGGTCGAGATAGGCATGGGTCGGCCGGGCGAAGCAATAGATGCAGCCATGCTCGCAGCCGCGATAGGGGTTGATCGAGCGATCGAAGGCAATGTCGGGCGACTGGTTGCGCGTGATGATCGTCCGGGCCCGCTCCACCGTCACCGTCGTGCGCAGCGGCGGCGGGGCGTCGTCCAGCGCCGCGCGCGCATCGAGCCAGTCGCCGTCCGCCTCGCGCGCTGGCAGGTTGAAGCGGCTGCTCTCCTGGTTGAGGGTGGCGCCGCGCACGGGACGATTCTTCGCCATTGCCAAAGCCTAGGCGCGGGAATAGAACATAGCAAGAACATTGGAGGCGAACATGGCAAGGATCAGCTATCTCGAACTGCCCTCGAAGGATGTCGGCGGCGCACGCGATTTCTATGCACGGGCCTTTGGATGGCGCTTCACCGATTTCGGCCCGGATTATGCAGCCACCACTACCGGTGATACCGATCTCGGCATCAACGGTACGGGCGACCAGCCGATCCCGCTGCTGCTGCCGATCGTCGAGGTGCAGGACCTCGAAGCGGCATTCGAAAGCGTGAAGGGCGCGGGCGGCGAGATCACGGTGCCGATCTTCGCCTTTCCGGGTGGCCGCCGCTTTCATTTCCGCGATCCGGCGGGGAACGAACTGGGCGTGTTCGTCAACGAACCGGGATGATTGCCGTGCCGCGGCGGCGTGTTAGGGTGCGGGCGATGGGGAAGCTCCCAAGTGCCCGGCCCGGTGGCCGCCGCGGCGGCTTCCCCACCGGGCACGGAAGCAGGGAAGGGGGGAGTGATGGGCAAGGCTTTGATCGCGGCCGTGGTGGCGGCCGGTCTGTGGGCGATGCCGGCGGCGGCGCAGAAGGGCGATCCGGCGCGGATGGTCGACATCGCGCATCCTGAGGAAGTGGTGAAGCTGCTCCAGAGCGAAGGCTACAAGGCCGAGTTGAAGAAGCATGAAGGCAGCGGCGATCTCTATATCGGCAGCGCGGCCAACGGATCGCCTTTCACCATCGAATTCTATGATTGCGGCACGCCCAAGGGCTGCACGTCGATGCAGTTCTTTTCCTGGTACAAGAAGAAGCCCTGGTACGATGCCGGGCTGGCCAATCGCTGGAACGCCAAGAAGCGCTTCCTGCGCATCGTGATCGACAAGGACGGCGACCTCTCCACCTGGATGGACGTCACCACGATAGGCAAGGTGAGCTATGCCAATTTCGCCGACACGGTGGATTGGTGGTCGTCGATGACCGGCGACCTGTTCACCTTCCTCGACGAGGAGGAGAAGGCGGCCGGGGGGAAGAAATAGGGTTGCGTTCCCTCCCTTCCGGGAGGAGCGGGGTCGCATCGGGATGCAATGCTTCGGTTCCGCGGCGGCCACCCATCCAATTGTGCCGAGACTGGGGCCTGGCCTTCGTCGGGGAATGGCGTGTGCCTATCGCTCCCCCAGCCGCGGCAGCAGCTCGACGAAGTTGCAGGGCTTGTGGCGGATGTCGAGCTGAGTCGCCAAGATGCCGTCCCACGCATCGGTGACTGCGCCGGTCGAGCCGGGCAGGGCGAAGATATAGGTGCCGCGCGCCACGCCCGCGGTGGCGCGCGACTGGATCGTGGAAGTGCCGATCGACTGGTAGCTGAGCCAGCGGAACAGCTCGCCGAAACCCGGTATCTCCTTGTCCCGGACGCGCGCGAGCGCCTCGGGCGTCACGTCGCGGCCGGTCACGCCGGTGCCGCCGGTGGTGAGGATCACCTCTATCTGCGGATCGTCGATCCAGGCGTGGAGCCGGGCGACGATCACGTCCGCATCGTCGGCCACGATCGCGCGATCCGCCAGCACATGCCCGGCGGCAGTCAGTCGCTCGACCAGCCGGTCGCCCGAGCGATCTTCCGCCATCGTCCGCGTATCGGAGACCGTCAGCACCGCGATCCGTACAGGGCGGAACGCGATGCGCTCATCGATTGGCATTGCCGTCCTGGTGGAACGCGAGCTTGCGCACGCTGAGCTTCACTGCCGCCGGGCCCTGCATGCCCGGGAATTTGGGCCACATGCCCTGCGCCAGCGCCTCGCGGCTGCTCGACTTCCGGCCTTCCTGGTTCTCGTACATCCAATAATTGCGCAGCACCGTCATCACATAGCCGCGTGTCTCCCAATAAGGGATGCTCTCGATATAGAGTAGCGGGTCGCCGCCGTCCTTGATCATCGCGTTCCAGTTGGCGACCGGCGTGGGGCCGGCATTGTAGGAGGCGATCACCTTGGGCAGCAGGCCGCCGGTGAAGGGCTGGTCGCGCAGCTGCTCGAGATAGGACTGGCCGATCTCCATGTTGACCGACGGCTTGGTCAGGTCGCTCGCGGCATAGTTCACGCCGTTGCGGCGGCCGATGTCGATCGCCGCGCCCGTCTTCACCTGCATCAGGCCCATCGCCCCGGCCGCGCTGCGGATCTCCGAGTTGAAGCGCGATTCCTGAAGGGTGTGGGCGAAGACCAGCGCCTTGTCGACGCGCCAGCCGCCGGCCGGGGTCCAGTTCGGCGCCGGATAGCGTGCCGCGGTGAGCGGCTGCGTCCCCTGCGGGCAATTGTGCGTGAGCCAGAGCTGCGTGGAAGGCAGGCTCAGCCGGCCCGCGAGGCGCGTGAGTGCAATATGCTCGGAAGGGCTGCCGATCTTGGCCTGATAGCGCAGCACTTCGTCGGCCAGCCCGTCCTCGTCGATCTCGACCAGGGCGGCGGCGACGCGGACATTCGGGCGGCGTTCCAGCGCGCGCCAGTCATCGGCGACGAACTTCTCGCCCTTGCCGGGCTTGTCCTCGATGCCGAGCGCCGACTTGGCGAGCAGGCCGTAGAAGGTCTCGCCATATTGAGTGGCCGCGCGCAGCTTCGCCGCGACTTTCTCCGGGCGGCCACAGGCCATTTCGGCGCGCGAGCCCCAATAGAGGCCCGCGGAGCGCAGTTCGGTGTCGGCGGCGCGGGTGGCGACGCGTTCGAAGGCGGCGGTGGCGCCGGCGCAGTCCTGCTCGCGCCAGGCGGCGAGCCCGGCGACCCAATCGGCCTGCGGCGCCCAGTCGCCGGTGCCGTCCTGCGCCTTGGCGGCGACGCGGCGAGCATTGTCGTCGTCGCCGGCGACATAGTAGATCCAGGCGACCTTCTGCTGCCACTCGGTCCGGGCCTCGGGCGTCAGGTCCGCTTCGAACCGGGCGACCACGCCTTCGGCCTCGGTGCCCTGATCGGCCTTCACATAGGGCTGGATGGCGAGCGCGATCTCGGTGGCTGCGGTGTCGCTCTTGATCGAGCGGGCGCGCTGGCGGACCGGCGCGCCATCATACCAGACCAGCCGCGCCGCCACCGGGATGGCGGGAGTGGTCATGGCGCCGCGCGTCCTGGCCATGCGGCTGAGCTGGTCGGCCTGGGGCAGCTCGGGCGCTTCGCCGATCAGCTGGAGCAGCGGGGCCAGCTCGACCTTGGGCGAGTTCTTTGCAGTATAGAGTTCGGCGCGGGCGATCGCATGGAGCGGACCCGGCTTCATCGAATCGAGCTGGATCTGCGCGTCCTGCCAGCGCTGGGTGCGGAGCGCGGCGAACACCTTGCGGTATCCGGCCTTCTGGTCCGAATCGAGCTGATCCGGAATGCCGTCGCCCTCGCGCGGGGCGGGCGCGGCGACACCGTCTTCGGCGGTGCCGGAACTGTCCGCTCCGGCGGGAAGATCGGCGGCATGGGCCAGCGCCGGAGACGCGAGCAATGCGGCGGCAAGCAGGATACGCATGGTCACAGGCTCCCCCGGGTCAATAGCAACAGGTGCTTCCAGGCTTCGCTTTTGGCGGCGGGGCGCTCCAGCAGGAAACGCGGGTGCAGGCTCGCCACTGCCTGCGTTTTTCCGCCGAAATGGTTAACATCGACTAAACCATTGGCCGGTGCGCCGTCATTCGCCTCGGTCACGACACGGCTCGCCGCCTGGCCCAGGATCAGCAGCCGGGCGGGCTGGAGCAGCTTGAGATGATGCCTGGCGATCTCGATCAGCCGCTCCTCCTGGTCGGGCGGGATGCGCCCGGCCAGCGGGCGGGCGACGGCGAGCGACAGGAAATAGACCGAATCGCGCGCGATTCCGGCGGCGGTCAGCATGCGCGAGAGCAGCTTTCCAGCCGCGCCATCGGCCAGAAGTGCGTCCTGATCGTCGCTTTCCGGCATATCGGTGAGTACCACCAGCACGGCATTTGCCGGGCCGCTCGGGGCAACCCGCGGCGTCAGCCAGGCCGCTTCCGGAACGGTATCGCCGGTGCGCCAGGCCGTGAAGGCGGCGAGCGTGTCGGGCAGGGCCTCGGGCTGGGGCGACGCTACGGCAGCCTGCGTCGCCTGCACGGGCGCCGGCCGCGCGAGCCAGTCACGAGCCTCGTCCTCCTGAAGGGTTTCGACCCCCGCATCGCGCCACCATTCGAGCGCGCTCGCCAGGGTACGCCCCCAATCCGCTGTGTATTCGCCTCCCACGCTGCCTAAGAGTCATGCCTTGACGGGCGGGTCAATCTGCCTTCATCGACCAAGGGACAGGACGTTGCCAGCATGCGACGACAAGCGATGCGGCGCGTGTCAGGCCAAGATTGTGAAGGATGCGATGATGAGCGAACGGGAGTCGATGCCCTATGACGTCGTGATCGTCGGCGCGGGCCCCGCGGGCCTTTCGGCGGCGATCCGGCTGAAGCAGCTGGCCGGCGAGGCGGGCGGCGAGCTTTCGGTATGCATCCTCGAAAAGGGCTCCGAGGTCGGCGCGCACATCCTTTCCGGCGCGGTGATCGACCCCAAGGCGCTGGACGAGCTGCTGCCCGGCTGGCGCGACGATGGCTGCCCGCTGGCGGCCACGCCGGTGACCGAGAATCACCACTGGGTACTGAGCGAGAAGGGCAAGTCGGGCTTTCCCGAGTTCATCACGCCGCCGTTCCTGCACAACAAGGGCACCTATACGGGCTCGCTCGGCAATCTCTGCCGCTGGCTCGCCGGCAAGGCCGAGGAACTGGGCGTCGAGATCTTCCCGGGCTTCGCCGCGGCCGAGATCCTCTATCACGACAATGGCAGCGTGAAGGGCGTCGCCACCGGCGACATGGGCGTGGCGCGCGACGGCGAGCACAAGCCCGACTATCAGCCGGGCCTCGAGCTGCATGCCAAATACACTTTCTTCGCAGAGGGGTGTCGCGGGCACCTGACCAAGCAGCTGATCCGCAACTTCGAGCTCGACAAGGACAGCCAGCCGCAGATCTACGGCATCGGCATCAAAGAGCTGTGGGATATCGATCCGGCCCATCACGTGCCGGGCCGCGTGATTCACACCCAGGGCTGGCCGCTCACCGACGGCGCCAATGGCGGCGGCTTCCTCTATCATCAGGCGGACGGGCAGGTTGCCCTCGGCTTCGTCACCTGGCTCAACTACAAGAACCCCTATCTCTCGCCCTTCCAGGAGATGCAGCGCTGGAAGACTCATCCGGAGATCGCGGCGATCCTGAAGGGCGGCAAGCGCGTCTCCTATGGCGCGCGTGCCATTTCGGACGGCGGCTTCCAGTCGGTGCCCAAGCTGGTCGCGCCCGGCGCCGCGCTGATCGGCGACGCGGCGGGCTTCCTCAACGTGCCGCGCATCAAGGGCACCCACACGTCGATGAAGAGCGGCATGATGGCCGCCGAGGCCGCCTTCGCCGCGGTCGGCGCCGGGCGCGAGGCGGACGAACTGGCCGCCTATCCCGAGGCCTATGAGAAGAGCTGGGTCTACAAGGAGCTGCGCGGCGTCCGCAACGTGGCGCCGCTGGTCAAGAAGTTCGGCGACACCTGGGGCACGCTGCTCGCCGGCGCGGCAATGTGGAGCGAGCTGCTCGGCCTGCGCTGGCCCTTCACCATGAAGCACAAGCCCGACAATGAAGGGATGTGGCACGCATCGGTAGCCCCGAAGATCGACTATCCCAAGCCCGACGGCGTGCTCACCTTCGATCGCCTTTCCTCGGTGTTCCTCTCGAACACCAATCATGAGGAGGATCAGCCGGTCCATCTGACGCTGAAGGATCCGGAAATCCCGATCGGCTACAATCTTCCGGTGTACGCCGAGCCGGCCCAGCGCTACTGTCCGGCGGGTGTGTACGAAGTTGTCGGCGAAGGCGACGATCTGCGCTTCCAGATCAACGCGCAGAATTGCGTCCACTGCAAGACGTGCGACATCAAGGATCCCACCCAGAACATCAACTGGGTGGTTCCCGAAGGCGGGGGCGGCCCGAATTATCCGAACATGTAGCCTCGCGTTCGCGCTGCTGGCGGCGCTGCCCGCTACCGCGCAGCGCGCCGTACCGCAGGTCGACCTGCGCGACTATGCCCGGGCGCGTGCCGCCGACGCGGCGGGCGAGCCGATACTCGCCGCCGCCGGCTATGCCCGGGCGCTCGCCGCCGTACCCGACGATCCGGTGTTGGCGATGCGCGCCTATCGCCAGGGCCTGGCGGCAGGCGACTTCGCGCTAGCAACGCGTGCCGCCGCCGCGCTGACCAAGGCCGGCACCGCGCCGCCCGACACCGATCTGCTCGCCTTCGCCGTGGCGCTGCACGGCAAGGACCGGCTCGGTGCCGAAAAGGCGCTGGAGCGGCTCTCGCGCGCGCAGCTCGACTTCATGGTGCCCGTGCTCGGCGCCTGGCTTGCATTCGATCGCGGCCGGGATCCCTCGCCGCTGCTCGATACGGCGCGCGGCAATCCGCTCGCGGCCCGCTTCGCCGATCGCAATCGCGCGCTGCTGCTGATCGCCTCGGGCAAGCCCGACCAGGGCCTGTTCGCGCTCGCCGCCGCGCGCGGAACCGAGGACGCTTCGGACCGGCGAATCGACGCCGGCATCGCGCTGCTGCGCAGCGGACAGGGCGATAAGGCGCAGATCGTCCTCGGAGACCTTGCCGGCGCCTCCCCGGCGTGGCGCAAGCGTGAGGCGAAGGCCGGGAAGCCCGATGCCGCCTTCGGCGCCGCGCACGTCTTCCTCAGCCTTGCCGGCGATCTGGGCAGCGAGGACATCGCACCGCTCTCGATCCTGCTCGCGCGCGCGGCGCTGCTGCTCGATCCGCAGGAGGAACGCGCCCGGCTGCGCCTCGCCGAAGCCTTGTCGCGTAGCGACGCGACCGATCTCGCGCTGGCGACGCTGGCCACCGTCCGCGCAGACGGTCCGTTCGCCCGCGGAGCAGCCGCCGGCCGAGTAGCGGCCCTCCGCCGCGCCGGCCGCCTCCCCGAGGCGCTTGCGGACGCCCAGGCGCTGGCCGTGCCGGAGGGCGCGACCGCGCAGGAGATTCGCGACTATGGCGAGCTGCTGTTTCAGGTTCAGCGCTATGCCGACGCCGCCGAGGTGCTGGGCCGGGCGCTGGCCCGGGCGGGCGGCGATGGCGGCTGGGAGCTCCATTATCTGCGCGGTGCCGCGCTCGATCGCGCCGGGAAATGGGACGCGGCGCTGCGCGAGCTGCAGCGCGCCGTCCAGCTCGCGCCGGAGGAGCCCGAGGCGCTGACCTGGCTCGGCAATGCCCAGGTCGAGCGCGGCGTCGACCTGCCCGGCGCCCAGGCGCTGCTGGAACGCGCCAGCACGCTGAAGCCTGACGATCCCGAAATCACTGACTCGCTCGGCCGCGCCTATTATGCCGAGGGGCAGTTCACCAAGGCGTTGCCGCTGCTCGAACAGGCAGTGCGCGGCGATCCGGGCGGCATGCGGGCCAATGAGCATCTGGGCGACACTTACTGGAAGCTCGGTCGCCGGATCGACGCGCGCTATGCCTGGCGCGCGGCGGCAGTGAACGCCGAACCGGCCGATGTCGCCCGGTTGCAGGCCAAGCTGGCGAACGGGCTCGACTGATGGTCATGGAGATCGCGCGCGCCAAACTCAACTTGGCGCTGCACGTCCGCGCCCGCCGGGCCGACGGCTATCACGAGCTGGAGACGCTGTTCGCCTTTGTGGAGGACGGCGACGGCGTGACTGTCGAACCGGCCCAGGCCGACAGCTTCACGCTCTCCGGCCCCTTCGCGGCGGTGCTGAGCGGCGAGGGCGACAATCTCGTCACGCGCGCTGCCCAGGCGTTCCGCGCGCGCTTCGGCGGCGGGGCGCATGCCATCAGCCTGGACAAGCGACTTCCCATTGCATCGGGGATCGGCGGCGGCTCGGCGGATGCGGCGGCAACGCTGCGCGCGCTCGGCCGGCTGCACGGCGTGGCACTCGACGATCTGTTCGCGCTCGCCGACGGCCTGGGCTCGGACGTGCCCGCCTGCCTCTATGGCGTCACTGCGATCGGGCGGGGCAGGGGCGAGCGGCTCGAACCCGTCCCCGGCCTGCCCGGCACGCCGGTGCTGCTGGTCAATCCGGGTGTCGGCGTCTCTACCGCGGAGGTGTTCCGCCGCTGGGACGGCAGGGATCGCGGGCCATTGCCGGTCGATCCGCGCGAGGGCCGCAACGATCTGGAGCCGCCCGCCCGGGCCATCGCGCCGGTGATCGGCTCGGTGCTGGAGGCGCTCGTCGCGCAGCCGGGCGCCGGGCTCACGCGCATGTCGGGGTCGGGTGCCACCTGCTTCGCCTTGTTCGACGGCGATGCGAGCCGGGATGCGGCGGTTGATGCGCTCGCGGGGAAGGGCTGGTGGGTGCTTCCCACCCGCCTGACCTGAGCCACGGCGCGGGAGGCCTGGCGGCCGATCGCCGTTAACCACCCTCGCAAACCTGCCCTTGTGACTTTCGGGCGTATGACATCCCCAGCGGATCGATTGCCGGGAGCAGGACGTCTGTCGGTGGCGCGGGCGAAAGCCCGCCCCATCCGTCGAAAATCCCCGCCTCTTAACAGCGCCGCCCCGATCGGGCACAGCCGGCGCATGATCCATCTCTCGCATGACGGCCCCGTCGCCACCATCGCGCTCGCCCGAGCGGAAGCCAAGAATGCGCTTCCCACCGCTGCGTGGGAGGCGCTCGCCGGCGCCGCGCGTGATGTCGGCGATGCCCGTGCCGTGATCCTCCGGTCCGACGTGGCCGGCATCTTCTCCGCCGGCGCCGACGTCCGCGAGTTCGAGCGGCTCCAGACCGATCCCGCGCTCCGCACGCGTTTCCGCCAGGCGATGCGCGAGGGGATCGAGGCGATCGCCGCGCTGCCCGTGCCGGTGATCGCCGCGATCGATGGCGGCTGTTTCGGCGCGGCGGTGGCGCTGATCCTCGCAGCGGACATCCGCATCGCCGGCGCCCAGTCCGAATTCGCAGTCACGCCGGCGCGGCTCGGCCTCGGCTATCCGCGCGAGGACGTCGCGCGGCTGGAGGCGCAGGTGGGGCGGGGCATGGCCTCGCTCCTGCTGTTCACCGGCGACAAGCTCCGCCCCGACGAAGCCCACAAGATCGGCCTGGCCGAGCTCAAGACCCGCAAGGCGATCGACACCGCCACTGCGATGGCCAGTGCGATCGCCGGCAACGCGCCCCAGGCCATCCGCTTGCTCAAGCGGACGCTGCGCGGCGAGCAAACCGACCAGGGCTTCGAGGACGCGTTCGGCGGTGGCGAGTTCGCCGAGGGCCTCGCCGCCTTCCGCGCGCGCCGGAATCCCGCCTGGTGAGCGCCGCCGAGATCGTCGAGGGCGGCGCGCGGGACCTGCTCCTGCTGTGCGACCATGCCTCCAACGCAGTGCCGGAGGATATCGATCTCGGCATCGATCCCGCCTTGCTGGACAAGCACATCGCCATCGATATCGGCGCGGCCGCCGTCACGCGCGTGCTGGCGGCGAAGCTGGATGCACCCGCCATCCTCGCCACGGTCTCGCGGCTGGTGATCGATCTCCACCGCGAGCCCGATCATATCGGCCTGATCCCGCACCGGAGCGACGGCCATCTGATCCCCGGCAACGAGACGGTCGACAAGCCGGCCCGGATCGCCCGTTTCCACGCGCCCTATCACCGCATCCTGCGCGCCCGCATCCGCGCCCAGCGCCCGCGGCTGATCCTTTCCATCCACAGCTTCACCCCCTGCCTCGAGCATGGCGGCAGCGATCGTCCCTGGCAGGTCGGCGTGCTCTACAATCGCGACGTCCGCGCCGCGCATCCCACGGTGCGGTTCTTCGAGGACCGTGGTTTCGTGACCGGCGACAACGAGCCCTATTCGGGCCGGCTGCTGAACGCGACGCTGAACCGCCATGCCGAGGGGCAGGGCATCCCCTCTGTCGCGATCGAGATCCGCAACGACCTCATCCGCGATGCCGAGGGGGTGGAGCGATGGGCCGGAGCGCTGGCCGATCTCGCAGGGCATCTGCTCCCCATTCTCTAGATTTCTCTCCCTTCCACGGAGGGGAGAGAATGCGCTTTCCCGTTCAGGACAATTTCTTTGCGCAATAGTCTTGCGCGAAACCGTCTTCTCGCGACATAGGCTTGCGCATCATGACCAGCCGATTCGATAAATCCAAGCTCCCCAGCCGCTATGTCTCCGTTGGTGTCGAGAGTGCGCCGCATCGCAGCTATTATTATGCCATGGGCCTCACCGAGGAGGAGATTGCCCGGCCGTTCGTCGGCATCGCCTCAGCAGGTAATGACAGCGCGCCGTGCAACACCACGCTCGATCAGCAGGCCGATTGGTGCCGCCGGGGCGTGAACGAGGGCGGCGGCATGCCGCGCCGCTTCAACACCATCACCGTGACCGACGGCATCGCCATGGGGCATCAGGGCATGAAATCCTCGCTGGTCAGCCGCGAGGTCATTGCCGATTCGGTGGAGCTGTCGGTCCGCGGCCATTGCTATGATGCGCTGGTCACCTTCGCCGGCTGCGACAAGTCGCTTCCCGGCATGATGATGGCGATGCTCCGGCTGAACGTGCCGTCGATCTTCGTCTATGGCGGCTCGATCCTGCCGGGCCGGTATCAGGAGCGCGACCTGACCGTCATCGACGTGTTCGAAGTCGTCGGCCGCTATGCCGCCGGCAAATGCCCGCTCTCGGAAGTCACCGCGATCGAGAAGGCCGCTTGCCCAGGGCACGGCGCGTGCGGCGGCCAATATACCGCCAACACCATGGCCTGCGTGGCAGAGGCGATCGGCTTGTCCTTGCCAAACAGTAACATGGCGCCGGCACCTTATAAATCACGTGAGGAAATCGCGGTGGCTGCGGGCCGCCAGGTGATGGAACTGATCGCTCGGAACATCCGCCCGCGCGACATCTGCACGCGCGAAGCCTTCGAGAATGCCGCGCGCATCGTCGCCGCGACCGGCGGCTCGACCAACGGCGCGCTCCACTTGCCGGCGATGGCCAATGAGGTGGGCATCGCGTTCGACCTGTTCGACGTGGCCGAGATCTTCAAGAGCACGCCCTATATCGCCGATCTCAAGCCTGGCGGCCGCTATGTCGCGCGCGACATGCACGATGCGGGCGGCATATACATGCTGATGAAGACGCTCGCGGCCGAGGGTTTCCTGCACCTGGACTGCCTGACGGTGACGGGGAAGACGCTGGGCGAGAACATCGATCAGGTCACCTGGAACCCCGACCAGAAGGTCATCTACGATGCCCGGACGCCGATCACGCCGACCGGCGGCGTGGTCGGGCTGCGCGGCTCGCTGGCCCCGGAAGGGGCGATCGTGAAGGTGGCGGGGATGAAGCGCCTCCAGTTCACCGGCACGGCGCGCGTGTTCGAGCGCGAGGAGGATGCCTTCGCCGCGGTCGAGGCCAATGCGATCGAGGAGGGGACGGTCGTCGTCATCCGCTATGAGGGACCCAAGGGCGGCCCGGGCATGCGGGAGATGCTGTCGACCACCGCGGCGCTCTATGGCCAGGGGCTGGGCGAGAAGGTGGCGCTGATCACCGACGGCCGCTTTTCGGGCGGCACGCGCGGCTTCTGCATCGGGCATGTCGGGCCCGAGGCGGCCGATGGCGGCCCGATCGCGCTGGTCGAGGATGGCGACGAGATCAGCATCGATGCGGAGGCCGGCACGGTCGATCTCAACGTGCCCGGGGATGTCCTCGCCGCGCGGCGTGCCGCCTGGGAGCCGCGGCGGAACGATTACCAGTCCGGCGCGCTCTGGCGCTTCTCGCAGAATGTCGGCCCTGCCTATAAGGGGGCCGTCACGCACCCCGGAGCCAGCGCCGAAACCCATGTATTCGCGGATATCTAGAATTCTCCCTCTCCCCGCCGACGGGGAGAGGGTTGGGGAGAGGGGAAGAGCACGCGGCGGATGGACGCTCGCGGCTCTTCTTTCCCTTACTGCCTGCGGGCCCCAGCTCCGCGACAAGCCTGCCGAGGCGCGCAACGAAATCCAGGCGGAAAAGCGGGAACGGGCCGAGGGCCGCATCGAATGCGCCCTGCCCGGGGTCGAGGCCTTTTCCTATGCCTGCACGATCGATCGCGTCCAGTCGCAGGACGGCCTGTTCCTTACCCTGCGCCATCCCGATGGCGGATTCCGCCGGCTGCTCGTCACTACCGACGGGCGCGGCGTGGTGGCGGCGGACGGCGCCGAAAGGGCCGAAGTGACCGTGCTCGCCCCTGATCGGATCGAAGTCGCGATCGGCGGCGCGCGCTATCGCTTGCCTGCGACGGTGCGCGGGGCCAAACCGGGCAGATGATCCCGCCCGGCGCACCGATCCTCACTGCCGCCCGGATGCGCGCCGCCGAAGAGGTGGCGTTCCGGCGCGAACCCCAGGAACAGGTGATGGAGCGCGCCGGCGCCGCGGTTGCGCGCGAGGTCGCGCGTTTCGCGCGCGGCGCGCCGATCCTCGTCCTCGCCGGCCCCGGCAACAATGGCGGCGACGCCTATGTCGCCGCGCGGTTGCTGAAGGCAGCCGGCCATGACGTCGCGGTCGTCGCCTGTGGCGAGCCCGGCACCGCGGTCGCTCGGGCGATGCATGCGCGTTGGGACGGGGAAGTGGGATCGCTCTACCAGGCCCGCCCGCGCCCCATGCTGGTCGACGGGCTGTTCGGCACCGGCCTCACGCGCCCGCTCGAGCGCGGCATCGCACCTGTCCTCGCCGAGCTTGTGGCCGCCGCCCGCTTCAGCCTGGCGATCGACTTGCCGTCGGGGCTTGCCACCGACAATGGTGCCGATCTCGGCGTCCCGCGCGGGATCGGCGCGACGCTGGCGCTGGGCGCGCTCAAGCCCGCCCATGTGCTGGATGCCGGGCTGGAGCGGTGCGGCCATGTCCTGTTCGCCGATATCGGCATTCCCGTGGAGAGCGACTGGCGCAGCGTCTCGCGCCCTCATCTCGTCGCGCCCGGCGCACGCGCGCACAAATATAGCCGCGGTCTGGTCGTCGTGGTCGAAGGCGACATGCCCGGTGCCGCCCGCCTCGCTGCCCGTGCCGCCATGGCAGGAGGGGCCGGCTACACGGTGCTGGCCGGCGCCGGCGATGGCGGCGGTGGTCCCGACGCATTGGTACGGCAGCGGATCGCGAATGGCGACGATCTGGCCGATTTCCTTACCGAGAACCGCATAGGGGCTGTCGTGATCGGCCCGGGACTTGGCCGTGACCGCCGCGCCGAAGGGCTGCTCAAGGCCGCTCTCAACGCCAATCTCCCACTCGTCCTCGATGGCGACGCACTGACATTGCTGGGGAAGTCGGCCGCCGCCTGGCTCCAGCGCCGCACCGCCGCGACCTGGCTCACTCCGCATTCTGGCGAGTTCGATCGCATGTTCGAACATGAAGGCAGCAAGATCGATCAAACTATTGTAGCTGCATCTGAATCCCATTCTACCGTGATCCACAAGGGCCCCGACACGGTCATTGCCTCGCCCCGTGGCGAGGTGCGTGTGCTGGCTGGGGCCTCGACCTGGCTCTCTACGGCCGGTACCGGCGACGTGCTCGCCGGCGCGCTTGCCGCCCAGGTCGCTGCGGGCAACAAGAACGCGGCGGAAACAGCGGTTTGGCTTCATGCTCGCGCGGCGGCGCTTGCAGGACCGGCGTTCATCGCCGATGCGCTGCCGATGCATCTTCCCCAAGCGATTTCCGAATGCCTCTGAGCGAAGTCCTGAGAGTCGCGGCGCGTGGCGACGGCGTCACCGCCGATGGTCGTCACGTGCCCCTTGCTGCGCCCGGCGACCATATCGATGCCCATGGCACCGTCACGCCGGGCCCGCACCATCGGGAGCCGCCATGCCGTCACTTTCCGGCGTGCGGCGGCTGCCAGCTCCAGCATCTCGACGACATGGCGTGGGGCGGCTTCATCACCGATCGGATTGCCGGCGCGCTCGCCCAGCACAAGCTCGAGACGGAGATTCGCGCGCCGCAGCTGTCGCCGCCGCGTACCCGCCGCCGCGCCACGCTCCATGCCGAGCGCCGCGGCCGCCAGGTCCTTCTGGGCTTCACCGGACAGGGCAGCCACACGCTGATCGATCTGCAGGAATGCCATGTCCTCGCCCCCGAATTGTTCGCGCTGCTCGCTCCCCTTCGAGGGTTGCTCGCCGAGCTGCTGCCGGGGGCGAGGCGAATCAACGTCCATCTCGCTCGGGCCGATCAAGGCGTGGATGTGCTGCTCGACGGGTTCGAGGCGGAAGGCCTGGCCGCCGCCGAACGGATCACGGCCTTTGCCCAGCGCCACCGGCTCGCCCGCTTCTCGATGGATGAGGGGTTGGGGCCCATGGCGCGCTGGGAACCGGATCCGGTGACGATCACGCTCGGCGGGGTGCCGGTGCCGTTCCCGCCGGCCAATTTCCTCCAGGCGACGCCCGAGGGGGAGGCGGCGCTGGTCGCCGCGGTTCGCGAGATGGTCGGCAATGCCGGCACCGTTGCCGATCTGTTCGCCGGGCTCGGCACCTTCACTTTCGCCTTTCCCCAGGCCAAGGTCTATGCGGCGGAGGCGGCGCGCGATGCCATCCTCTCGCTCAAGGCGGCGGCGGGGCAGGCGCGGCGCCTGGTCTTCGCCGATCATCGGGACTTGTTCCGTCGTCCGGTGACCGGCGCCGATCTCGACAAGTTCGAGGCCGTGATCCTTGATCCGCCGCGTGCCGGCGCGCGCGAGCAGGCAAACGAAATCGCCCGGGCCCGAACACCGGTCATCGGATATGTTTCCTGTAATCCCAGTACTTTCGCGCGAGATGCGGAGATCTTGTGCGAGGGTGGCTATACACTCGACTGGATCCAGCCGGTCGGCCAGTTCCGCTGGTCGACTCATGTCGAGCTGGCGGCGCGGTTCAGTCGCTAGAGATAGTCGGCCCGCAGGAAGAACAGGCCGTCCGAAGGCGCGTTCAATCCCAGCGCGCCGCGATCACGTGCCTCGAGGGCCGCGGTCATGTCGTCGGGGCTCCAGCGCCCCTGGCCGACCAGCACCAGGCATCCCACCATCGAGCGCACCTGATGGTGGAGGAAGGAACGGGCCGAGGCGAACACGCTGATCCGTTCGCCGTCCTGCACTATTTCGAGCCGGTCGAGCGTGCGCAGGGGGCTGTCGGCCTGGCAATGGACCGAGCGGAAGGTCGTGAAGTCGTGCCGACCCACCAGCCGCGCCGCGCCCGCTTGCATCGCGCCCGGGTCCAGCGGCGGAATCACGCGCCAGGCAAGCCCCTTTTCCCAGGTGAGCGGCGCGCGCCGTGTCGAGATTCTGTATTCATAATGGCGCGCGACACACGAGAAACGGGCATGCCAATCGTCCGCTACTTCGACGCAATCGAGGATCGCCACCGGATCGGGCCGCAGCCGCGCGTTGAGCGCTTCCATCAGCCGGAACGCGGCCATCGGCTTCTCGACATCGACATGCGCGCGCATGCCCAGCGCATGGACGCCGGCATCGGTACGCCCGGCGGCCTGGACCGAGGCGATCTCGCCGGTGATCGAGAAAGCGGCGCTCTCGATCGCCTGCTGCACGCTCGGGCCATGGTCCTGCCGCTGCCAGCCCATGAAGGGCCGCCCGTCGAACTCCACCGTCAGCGCGAACCGGGTCAAAGCTGCGCTCCCCCGGGAATCTGCAGGCCGCGCAGCAGGTCGAGTGACGTCATGACGCCGCGCCCCGCCCGCTGGACGACATCGGGGCGGATCGCGCCGGTCGTGCAGCCGATCGTCAGCTGTTCGTCCAGGACCAGCCCCGGCGTACTGGAGAAATCGGAGCCGAGATGGCCGTCGGTGAGGATGCTCGCGGCCAGGACCTTGATCCGCTCGCCCTGGAATTCGAAGAAGGCGCCCGGTGCCGGATTGAACGCGCGCACCTGCCGATCGACTTCCACGGCGCTGCGGGCAAAATCGAGCCGAGCTTCGGCCTTGTCGATCTTTCCGGCATAGGTAACGCCCTCTTCGGGTTGCGGCATTGCCGGATGCCCCTCCAGATCGGCCAGCACCGCGACCATCAGCCGCGCGCCCATCATGCTCAGCTCTGCGGTGAGCAGGCCTGCGGTCTTGCCGTCAATCGGCGTGCGTTCCTCCAGCCGTACCGGCCCGGTATCGAGACCGGCTTCCATCTGCATGATACCGACGCCGGTCTCGGCATCGCCGGCGAGGATGGCGCGCTGGATCGGCGCGGCGCCACGCCATCTCGGCAACAGCGAGCCATGGACGTTCAGGCACCCGTGCCTCGGCGCGTCCAGCACCGGCTGCGGCAGGATCAGGCCATAGGCGGCGACCACCGCCACGTCCGCCTCCAGCGCCGCAAAGGCCTCGATCGCGCCGGGTTCCTTGCGGAAGGAGAGCGGTGTGCGCACGTCGATGCCATGTTCCTCGGCCCGTGCGTGCACCGGCGAAGGAGTGAGCGCCTTGCCTCGCCGCCCGCCGGCCCGGGGTGGCTGGCTGTAGGCCGCCACGATGTCGTGCCCGGCTTCGACCAGCGCGTCGAGCACCGGCACCGCAAACTCCGGGGTTCCCATGAAGATGATCCGCATCCCGCGCCTGTAGCCTTACTCGCCGCCCCGGCGAAAGCCGGGATCCCGCGCGGCTCGGCGAGGACGGCGAGATTTTGTGGGGGCGATCCCGATTGTAACGCCTGCAACCTTCCGGCTATCGTTCCCGCATGAAGCACATCCTGCTCGCGAGCGTCGCGCTCGCCTACACCGCTGCGCCCGCGCTGGCGCGTGATCTCACCATCCAGGACGTCGCCACCCTGTCGCGCGTCGGCGCGCCCGTGGTCTCGCCCGACGGCCATTGGCTCGTCTGGCAGCAGCGCGAGACCGATCTCGCCGCCAACCGGGGCCGCTACGACCTGTGGCGCCTCGACCTGACGGTTAAGGGTGCCAAGCCCGAGAAGCTGGTCGCCGAGGCGGACGTCAACGAAACCGGCCCGCAATTCTCCGCCGACGGCAAGACCGTCTGGTTCCAGTCGGACAAGGACGGCGAGGATGCCGTCTGGGGCATCGCGATCACCGGCGGCGCCGCGACTCGGCTCACGCATATCCCGGGTGGTTTCAACGGTTTCAAGGTCTCGCCCGACGGCAGCAAGCTGCTTGTCTGGGCCGATCGCAAGCCCGGCGCGCCCAGCCTCGAACCCGCCATGGTCAAGAAGGACCCGAATGCCGGTTCGGGTCGCACCTATGACCAGCTCTTCGTGCGCCACTGGGATACGTGGAGTAATGGCGAGCGCTCGCAGCTCTTCGTGCTGCCCTTCGGCCCGGACGGCGCGACCGGCAACGGCGTGGCGATCGAGGGCGGCCTGATCGGCGACAGCCCCTCCAAGCCCTTTGGCGGCGGCGAGGAAGTCGCCTGGAGCCCGGACGGCAAGACTGTCTATTTCGCTCTGCGCGAGGCCGGCCGGATCGAAGCCAAGTCGACCAACCTCGACATCTTCGCTGCTCCGGCCGACGGCTCCTCGGCACCGGTGAACCTCACCAAGGCGAACGAAGGGATGGACAATCTTCCCGCTGTCTCGCCAGACGGCAAGTGGCTCGCCTATTTCTCGATGGCGCGCGCCACCTATGAGGCGGATCGCCAGGTGCTCCAGCTGCGCAACCTCGCTACCGGCGAGACCAGGGCGCTGACCCAGGCCTGGGACCGTTCGATCGGCTCGATCGCCTGGTCGCTCGATTCGAAGACGATCTACGTCACTGCCGAGGATACGCAGGAAAACCCGATCTGGTCGGTCGATCCGCGGACCGGCAAGGTGGAGCGGCTTACCCAGCTCGGCAATGTCACGGCGGTGGTGCCCACCAAGGGCGGCATCGTCTATTCGATGAACAGCCTCACCGCGCCTGACGATTTCTACCAGCTCAAGGGCAAGGCCAGCACCCGCCTGACGTCCGTCAACGCCGAGAAGCTCGCGGGCATCGATCTGCCGAAGGTTGAGCGCTTCAGCTTCGCGGGCGCCAACAACGACACGGTCTGGGGCTATGCCGTTCGCCCGGCGAACCTGGCTGAGGGCAAGAAGGCGCCGATCGCCTTCATCGTCCATGGCGGCCCACAGGGTTCGAGCAACAACAGCTGGTCCTATCGCTGGAACCCGGCGGTGTTCGCCGGTGCCGGCTATGCAGTGGTCGCAGTCGATTTCCACGGCTCGACCGGCTATGGTCAGGCCTTCACCGACGCGATCCGCAACAATTGGGGCGGCTGGCCGCTCGAAGACCTGCAAAAGGGCCTCAAGGCCGCGACGGACAAGTTCGCCTATCTCGATGCCGGCAATGCCTGCGCGCTCGGCGCTTCCTATGGCGGCTATATGATGAACTGGATCGAAGGGCAGTGGCCCGATCGGTTCAAGTGCATCGTCCAGCATGACGGCGTGTTCGATGCGCGCGCCATGGCCTATGAGACCGAGGAGCTCTGGTTCGACGAATGGGAGCATGGCGGCAAGGCCTATTTCGAGGACCCTGCGGCGTTCGAGAAGTGGAACCCGGTCAACCATGTCGACAAGTGGAAGACCCCGCAGCTGGTGATCACCAGCGAGAAGGACTTCCGCATTCCCTATACCCAGGGCCTCGCCGCCTTCACGGCGCTCCAGCGCCGCGACATCCCGTCCAAGCTGCTGGTCTTCCCGGACGAGAACCACTGGGTGCTCAAGCCGAAGAACTCGATGCAATGGTATGGCACCGTGCTCGGCTGGCTGGGCCGATATACGGGCAAGCAGCAGGATGCGGGAACCGCCGCGGCGAAGTGATCCACCCGCAATTCGTCGTCCCCGTGCGAGCGGGGATGACGATGGGTTGTGTGTATAGCCTACACATCGCTAAGGGCAGGGCATGTCCGAACTGCCCAAGACCTTCGATCCCGCCGAACTCGAATCCCGCTGGTACCAGCATTGGGAGGCCAATGGCCTGTTCCGCCCCGAGCGAGACGGCGCCGATCCCTGGACGCTGGTCAACCCGCCGCCCAATGTGACGGGCAGCCTCCATATCGGCCATGCGCTCGACAATACGCTGCAGGACATCCTCGTCCGCCATGCGCGGCTGAAGGGCAAGGACGCGCGCTGGGTGGTCGGCACCGATCATGCCGGCATCGCGACCCAGATGGTCGTCGAGCGCCAGATGAACCTCCGCCAGCAGAAGCGCACCGACTTCACGCGCGAGGAATTCGTCGCCAAGGTCTGGGAGTGGAAGGAGGAGAGCGGCGGCGAGATCACCCAGCAGCTCCGCCGGCTCGGCTGCTCGATGGACTGGGCGAACGAGCGCTTCACCATGGACGAGGGCTTCTCGAAAGCCGTCCTCAAGGTGTTCGTCGAGCTGCACAGGCAGGGGCTGCTCTATCGCGACAAGCGTCTGGTGAACTGGGATCCGGGCCTGGGCACCGCGATCAGCGACCTCGAAGTCGAGACCAGGGACGTCAAGGGCAGCTTCTGGCGGCTCAGCTATCCGCTCGCCGACGGCTCGGGCGCGATCGAAGTCGCGACCACGCGCCCCGAGACGATGCTGGCCGACATGGCCGTGGCGGTGCACCCGACCGATGCGCGCTACGCCGCGCTGGTGGGCAAGATGGTCAGGCTGCCGATCACCGGCCGCCTGGTCCCGATCGTCACCGACGAGCATGCCGATCCCGAGCTCGGCTCGGGCGCAGTGAAGATCACGCCGGGTCATGACTTCAACGATTTCGAAGTCGGCCGTCGTGCGGGCATCGAGGCGCGCGACATGCTCAACATGCTCGACGCCAAGGCCCGCATCGCCCAGACCGCCGATGGGCTGATCCCCGAAGCGCTGCTTGGACTCGACCGGTTCGAGGCGCGCAAGCTGGTGGTCGAGCGGTTGAAGGCCGAGGGCCATCTGATCCCGCATGTCGACAAGGAAGGCGTCGAGCATGATGCCGAACCGCGCACGATCGCCACGCCCTTCGGCGACCGCTCGGGCGACGTCATCGAGCCCTGGCTGACCGACCAATGGTATGTCGACGCCGCGACGCTGGCCAGGCCGGCGATCGAGGCGGTGCGCTCCGGCGCCACGAAGATCGTGCCGAAGAGCTGGGAAAAGACCTATTTCAACTGGATGGAGAACATCCAGCCCTGGTGCGTCTCGCGCCAGCTCTGGTGGGGTCACCGGATCCCGGCATGGTTCGCGGAGGACGGCGGCATCTTCGTCGCCGAGAGCGAGGCCGAAGCCCAGGCGCAGGCCGGGGAGGGCGTGAAGCTCACCCAGGACAATGACGTCCTCGACACCTGGTTCTCCTCCGCGCTCTGGCCCTTCGCGACGATGGGCTGGCCGGAGAACCCCGATCCCACGCTGGGCGGGCGCTATCCCAACGACGTGCTGATCTCGGGCTTCGACATCCTGTTCTTCTGGGATGCGCGCATGATGATGCAGGGCTTGCACTTCATGAAAGCAGTGCCCTTCAAGACCTTGTATCTCCACGGTCTCGTCCGCGCAGCCGATGGGCAGAAAATGTCCAAGTCCAAGGGCAATGTCGTCAATCCGCTCGGGCTGATCGACAGCTATGGCGCCGATGCGCTGCGCTTCTTCATGGCGGCGATGGAGAGCCAGGGCCGCGACATCAAGATGGATGAGCGCCGGATCGAAGGCTATCGCAACTTCGCGACCAAGCTGTGGAACGCGGCGCGCTTTGCGCAGTCGAACGGGATCGGTACGTCGACCACCCTCGAGCCGCCCGCGGCCGAGCTGGCGGTCAATCGCTGGATCATCGCCGAGACGGTGGCAACGGTGCAGGCGATCGACCTGGCGCTGGCCGACCTGCGCTTCGACGAGGCGGCGAACAGCATCTACCAGTTCGTCTGGAGCCGGTTCTGCGACTGGTATCTGGAGCTGATCAAGCCGGTGCTGCAGGGCGAGGGTGCGGAAGGCGCCGAGGAGACGCGTGCGGTGGCGGGTTGGGCGCTCGACCAGATCCTGGTCATGCTCCACCCGTTCATGCCCTTCATCACCGAGGAGCTCTGGTCGAAGATGGGCGCGCGCGACCATGAGCTGATCGTCGCGAAATGGCCGATGGCCGATGCCCGCGCGCTCGATCCCTCGGCCGCGCAGGAGATCGACTGGCTGATCCGCCTGGTGAGCGAGATCCGCGCCGCGCGGACCGAGCTGAACGTGCCCCCGGGCGCGCGCCTGCCGATCTTCGTACGCGATGCCTCGGCCGAGACCGGCGCCCGCCTTGGCCGACAGGAGGCCGCGCTCGCCCGTCTTGCGCGCGTCGATCAGGCTTCGGGCGAAGTGCCTGCCGGCGGCTCGCTCCAGATCGTCGTCGACGAAGCGACCTTCGTGGTGCCGCTGGGCGATGTGATCGATCTCGAGGCCGAGAAGACGCGCCTCGCCAAGGCGATCGCGGCGGCCGAGAAGGAGCGCGACGGCCTGGCGGGCCGGCTGAACAACCCGAGCTTCGTCGAGAAGGCCAAGCCCGAGGCCGTGGAAAAGGCGCGCGCCGACCATGCCGAGAAGGCCGCCGAGGCGGAGCGTCTCGGCGCCGCGCTGGCGCGACTGGGCTGATCCCGAAACGCCATTCCCGCGCGTGCGAGGATGGCATTTCCGGCGAAGGCGCGTCCATTCGTCGCAACTCCCGAATCGGGACGCCGTTAACCAAGCTTCTCAATATCTTCAGGGCGCTTCGTGCCCCTAACCAAACTCCGAGTCGTTAATCCCTCGGAGTCGCCATGAACCGCTTCCTGCTTCCCGCCGGCGTCGCCGTGGCGGCGCTGTTGGCCGCCGCGCCCGCTTCGGCCCAGTCCATTGCCGGGCTCGACGCCCTGCGCACCTGGAACCTGGTCGTGCTGGGCGACCTGACCTCCTCGTCGGAAGTCGAGGGGCGGACCTTTGTCGGCGGCAACCTCAACGGCAATTCCTCCAACTATCAGATCGGCAATCCCGCCCCGAGCACGCTCGGCGTGCCCGGCCTCACCGTGGTGGGCGACGTCAACGGTTCAACCAAGAACCTCAACAACGGTTCGGGCGCGGTGATCGGCGGCAACGTCAACAGCGGCTTCAACCTCAACGGTCCGGCGCAGACGGTGAAGGTGGGCGGCACGATCGCCAATACCAACGTCAACCAGAACACGGTGCAGTCGGGCCTGTCGGTCAGCGATCCGGCCTTTTCGGTCAATCTCAAGCAGCAGGGCAGCCTGCTCACCAGCAGCCTGACCGACTTGTCGCGCACGCTGGGCGGGCTCGACGGCAATTCGAACCTCGTGATCGCCGGCAATCGCGGCACCTTCAACGCGGTGCCGAATGCCAGCGGCGTGGCGGTGTTCAACATCAGCGCCGCCGATCTCGACAAGATCGGCGAGATCCAGTTCAACCTGAACGGCGCCGACACCGCGATCGTCAACGTCAGCGGCGCGAACGTGACGCTCAACGACAATTTCCTCGGCGGTACCCAGGGGCTGGGCCAGCATGTCATCTGGAACTTCCCCGATGCGAAGACGCTGAACGTCACCACCGCCTGGGGCGGATCGGTGCTCGCGCCGAACGCGGCGGCGACCACCGGCAACTATATCCAGGGCTCGGCGGTGTTCGGCAGCCTCGTCCAGAACGGCGAGTTCCACCTCGGCACCTATACCGGCACCTATACCCCGCCGGGCACCACCAATCCGGGCGGCGGCGATCCGAGCCCGATCCCGGAAGAGGCGGTCGGCCTGTTCGCGCTGGGCATGGTCGCGCTCTGGGCCATGCGCCGCCGGCGTGTCCGCACGGCTTGACCTGACCGCCGCCCGGTGCTGGTGAGGAGAGGCGGGAGGTCCCTTCCGCCGACTCCAACCAGAGCGAGCGCCATGGCCGGTCCCCCCCAACGCCACGACCTGACCCAGGGCCCGATCAGCCGGACGCTGCTGCTGTTCGCGCTGCCCACGCTCGGCTCGAACATCCTCCAGTCGCTCAACGGTTCGATCAACTCGATCTGGGTCGGCCGCTTCCTGGGGGAGCAGGCGCTGGCGGCCACCGCCAACGCCAACATCATCATGTTCCTGATGTTTTCGGCGGTGTTCGGCTTCGGCATGGCAGCGACCATCCTGATCGGCCAGTCGATGGGCCGGCGCGACGTCGAGGCGGCGCGGCGCGCCTTCGGCTCGGCGATCGGGCTGGTGATGGGCGGCGCCGTGGTGATCGCGATCCTCGGCTGGCTGTTCGCCCCGCAGATCCTCCGCCTGCTTGCCACTCCCGGCGAGGCGCAGGACATGGCGCGCGACTATCTGCGCGTAATCTTCCTCGGCCTGCCGTTCAGCATGCTGGGCGTGCTCATCCAGATGAGCCTGCGGGGCACCGGCGATTCGATCACGCCGCTGTGGTTCATGGTGCTCAGCGTCACGATCGACGCGGGCCTGAACCCGCTGCTGATCGAAGGCATCGGCCCGTTCCCCCGCATGGGCATCGCCGGCTCGGCCACCGCGACGCTGATCGCCGGGTTGGTCTCGTCCTTCGGGCTGCTGGTCTACGTCTATTGGCGCGACCTGCCAGTGCGGCTGCGCGGCCATGAGCTGCATTACCTGATCCCCGAACGGGCGCTGGTCCGCACCATCGTCGCCAAGGGGCTGCCGATGGGCGCGCAGATGCTCGTCATGTCCACCGCCGGCCTCACCATGATCGGGCTGGTCAATCGCCTGGGCGTCGACACCGCCGCGGCCTATGCCGTCTCGCAGCAGCTCTGGACCTATATCCAGATGCCGGCGATGGCGATCGGCGTCGCCGTGTCGAGCATGGCCGCGCAGAATATCGGCGCGGGCCGGTGGGACCGGGTGAACGCCATCACCCGCGCGGGCCTCGTCTACAACACGGCGATCACCCTGGTCGTGATCGTCGCGATCCTGCTGTTCGATCGCCCGGTGATGGCGCTGTTCGTCGGCGGCGACAGCCCGGCGATCCCGATCGCCCGCCACATCCAGCTGCTCGCCAGCTGGACCTTCGTGATGTTCGGGGCGACCATGGTGCTGTTCTCCACCGTGCGGGCCAATGGCGCCACCGTGCCGCCCCTGGTCATCCTGGCGATCACGCTCTTCCCGATCCGCTTCGGCTTCGCGGTGCTCGGCCAGCGCTGGTTCGGCAGCGACGCGCTGTGGCTGGCCTTCCCGATCGGATCGGCCTGCTCGCTGACGCTCGCTGCGCTCTATTATCGCTATGGCCGCTGGCGCAGCGAAGTGCTCGAGGTGCCGCCCGAGCCCGCCACGGTGGAGGAGGAGGCGCTCGCCGCCACCGAGCCCGCGGGACGCTTGCAACCCAATTGCTGAGGGCGCATCAGCGCGGCCATGAGTCAGTATCCCGCGCTCCGCCTCCGCCGCACCCGCGCTTCCGAATGGAGCCGCCGGCTGCACGCGGAAACCCTGCTCACTCCGGCGAACCTGATCTGGCCGCTCTTCGTCACCGAAGGCGAGGCGGAGGAGCCGATCGCGTCGCTGCCCGGCGTCTCGCGCTGGGGGCTCCGCGCGATCGTCGAGCGGGCGAGGGAGGCGCGCGACCTCGGCATTCCGTGCCTGGCACTCTTCCCCAATACCCCCCGGGAACTGCGCACCGATGACGGGCGCGAGGCGCTCAACCCCGACAATCTGATGTGCCGGGCGATCCGCGCCATCAAGGATGCGGTGCCCGAGATCGGCGTGCTCACCGACGTGGCGCTCGATCCCTATACCGCGCACGGCCATGACGGCATCGTCGATGCCCAGGGCTATGTCCTGAACGACGAGACCAGCGCGGTGCTGGTCGACCAGGCGCTGCTCCAGGCCGAGGCGGGCGCCGATATCGTCGCCCCGTCGGACATGATGGACGGCCGCGTGGGCGCGATCCGCGGCGCGCTTGAGGCGAACGGCCATGTCAACGTCCAGATCATGGCCTATGCCGCCAAATATGCCTCGGCTTTCTACGGCCCGTTCCGCGACGCGGTCGGCAGCCGCGGGCTGCTCAAGGGCGACAAGAAGACCTATCAGATGGACCCGGCCAATGCCGAGGAAGCCCTGCGCGAAGTCGCGCTCGACCTGGCCGAGGGCGCGGACAGCGTGATGGTCAAGCCCGGGCTGCCCTATCTCGACATCATCCTGCGCGTGAAGGACGCGTTCCAGGTGCCGGTCTTCGCCTATCAGGTGAGCGGCGAATATGCGATGATCGAAGCCGCCGCGGCTGCCGGGGCGGGCGAGCGCGACGCGCTGGTGCTCGAGACGCTGATGGCCTTTCGCCGTGCCGGCTGCTCGGGCGTGCTCAGCTATCATGCGCCGCTGGCGGCGCGGCTGCTGGCGAAGTGATCGCCACCGAGCGCCTGCTTCTCCGCCCCTGGCGCGAGGCGGACAAGCCCGTCTTCCATGCGCTCGCGAACACGCCGGCGATGATGGAGCATTTCGGCGGCCCCGTACCCCAGGCGCGGCACGACGCGATCATCGACAGGATGATCGACCAGCAGGCGCGCCACGGCCATTGCATGTGGGCGGTCGAGCTGCGCGAGACCGGCGAGATGGCGGGCGTCTGCGGCCTGCGGATCGGCGGTCATCCCGGCACGCCGGTGCCCGAGGAGCTGGAGATCGGCTGGCGCATCGGCGAGAAATTCTGGGGGCGGGGCATTGCGCGCGAGGCGGCGCAGGCAAGCATCGCCTGGGGCTGGGCCAATACCGGGCGACCGCGCATCGCCGCCTGGACAGTGATCGGCAACAGCCGCAGCTGGGGGCTGATGGAGCGCCTCGGCATGCGCCGCCGCGCCGATCTGGATTTCCGCCATCCCGACTATGCGCCCGGCGATCCCTTGGGCGCGATGATCGTCTATGCGATCGACCGCCCGGCATGATCGAGACCGCGCGCCTGCGCCTTCGCCCCTGGGCACCCGCTGATCGTCCGGCGTTCGAGGCCCTGGTCAACACGCCGGCGATGATGGCCCGGCTCGGCGGCCTGAAGGCGCCCGCGGATATCGATGCCATGTTCGCGCGCCGGCTCGATGACCAGGCTCGCCATGGCTTCTGCTATTGGGCAACCCTGCTCCGCGAGACCGGCGAGCTGGTCGGCAGCTGCGGCATCCGCATCGCCAGCAACTATGGCTCCGAGGCGCCCGTCGCCGGAATGCCGGAGATCGGCTGGCGAGTCGCCGAGGCGCATTGGGGCAAGGGCTATGCCCGCGAAGCAGCGGAGGCGAGCATCGCCTGGGGCTGGGCCAATCTCGACGCGCGGGCGATCGGTGCATGGACGACGATCCAGAACCGCGCCAGCTGGGGCCTGATGGTGCGGCTCGGCATGCAGCGCCGTCCGGACCTCGATTTCCGCCTTCATGGCTATTCGCCCGAAGACCCGGTCGGCGCGATGATCGTCTACATGCTGGAGCGTCCCCGATGATCGAGACCGAACGCCTGATCCTGCGCCGCTGGCAGGAGGGCGACCGTCCGGCCTGGCATGCCATGGGCCAGGATCCCCTGGTGATGGAGTTTCTCGGCCCGCCACTGTCTCCGGAGGCGGCGGACGCGGCCATGGCGCGGCAGAATGCCCTGATCGACGCGCACGGCTATTGCTTCTGGGCAGTCGAGCGCAAGGAGGATGGCGCCTTTCTCGGCTTTTGCGGCCTAAAGCCCGGCCCGGAAGGCACGCCCCTGTTCGGCGAGGTCGAGATCGGCTGGCGCGTCGCGCGCGCGCATTGGGGCAAGGGCTATGCACGGGAAGCGGCCCAGGCGAGCCTCGACTGGGCATGGGCCAATCTCGACGTGCCGACGGTCGCGGCGATGACGGTGCCGGGCAACACCCGCAGCTGGGGGCTGATGGAGCGTCTGGGCATGACGCGGGTTCCCGCCGACGACTTCATCCATCCGCAGGCGCCCGATTGGCTGAACCCGCACATCACCTATCGGATCGTACGCCCCGCGGATTGAAGCGCCGGACGGGCCGGCCTTCCGGTGCCGACACGCCCAGGCCCTTTACTAGCGGCATTTCCTCTGCTTGCGTCCGCTGCATGAACGTGTCGCACATCCTGCAACTTGCCTCGTCCGAATGGAGCGGAGACTCCGGACGGGGGAATCGGGGGCTCCGTGCCCTAAACTTCCTGAATTTCCGCTCGTGGTTCATCCATCGGCAAGCCGAGTCGCTGCACAGCGGCGCAGAGACCTGAAGCGATGGAAAATGCAATCGACGACGTGATGCCGCAGGCCGGCACGCGCACCACGCGCTGGCTGTTCGTCGCCGCGATCCTCGCCGGCTCCTTCCTGCTGTTCCTCGTCCAGCCCATGGTCGCGCGCATGGCGCTGCCGCAATTGGGCGGTGCCCCTGCGGTGTGGAACAGCGCGATGCTGGTCTATCAGGCGCTGTTGCTCGGCGGCTATTCCTATGCCCATTGGCTCGGCCGGGTGCCGCCGCGGGCCCAGGCGACGATTCATCTCGCGGTGCTGCTGGTGGCGGCACTTTGGCTGCCGATCGGCGTGATCGCCATGGAACTGCCCGCCGAAGCCGAGCCGGCGCTGTGGGTGCCGTGGCTGCTCGTCGCCTCGATCGGTCCGCTGTTCTTCGCCGTCTCGGCCCAGGCGCCGCTTCTCCAGCGCTGGTACAGCATCGCCAGCCATGGCCGCGATCCCTATGCGCTCTATGCCGCCTCCAACATCGGCAGCTTCGGCGGCCTGATCGCCTATCCGCTGATCGTCGAGCCCAATCTCGCGCTCAAGGGCCAGAGCTGGCTGTGGACCGGCGGCTATGCCCTGGTCCTGCTGCTGGTCGCCGGCTGCGCCTCGCGGCTGCCGCGCCGGGTGGAAGGCGAGCCGCATGTCGTGCATCATACGCCCGCGCCGCCCTGGCGCCGGGTATTCCACTGGATCGCGCTGGCGCTCGTCCCCTCGGGGCTGATGCTGGCGACCACCACCTTCCTCACCACCGACATCGTCGCGGTGCCGATGCTGTGGGTGCTGCCGCTCGGCCTCTATCTGCTCAGCTTCTCGGTGGCGTTTCGCGACAATGCAGTGCTGCCGGAGATCCTGACCAAGTTCGCGCCGGTGATCATCCTGATGTTCGGCGCGACGTTGATCGCCGGCCATCAGCAGCTTGCCTATCTCAACGCGATCATCGGGCTGCTGCTGCTCTTCACCGTCTCGGTGACGCTGCACGCGCGCATGTATGCCCTGCGGCCGGCGCCGGACCGGCTCACCGGCTTCTACCTCGCCATGTCGGTGGGCGGCGTGCTGGGCGGCGTGTTCGCCGGCCTGATCGCGCCGATCCTGTTCGACTGGACCTATGAATATCCGCTGCTGGTCCTGGCGGCGGGGGCGCTCTGCCCGCAGATGTTCCTGCTCTCGGCGATCGGGGATTTCTGGCGCCACGGGACGCGGGGCAAGACGATCACGCTGGTCGCGCTCGTCGTGCTGCTGGTCTGGCTCGGTGCGGTGAATCCCGGCAACCTTCTCGGCATCATGCACGAGCAGATCGCCTTCGTGCTGGTCGCGCTGCTCGGCCTGTTCGCGGTGGGGCGCCGTCCGGCCTATCTGGCCGCACTGGCGGGCGGGCTGATCCTGTTCGGCGGCTATCGCTCGATCCAGCTCTCGCTCACCGATGCCCGCACGCGCAGCTATTTCGGCGTCTATACGGTCACCGACTATGACAATGAACGCCAGCTCGCGCACGGCACGACGCTTCATGGCATCCAGCTGAAGGGAGCGCTCTCGACCCGGCCGACGACCTATTATGTGCCCGGATCGGGCGTGGGACAGGCGATGCAGGCGCTGCCCGATCTCTACGGTCCCGCGGCCCGGGTCGGCGTGGTCGGCCTCGGCACCGGCACACTCGCCTGCTATGCCAGGCCCGGGCAGAGCTGGCGCTTCTTCGAGATCGATCCGGCGATCGTCCATCTTGCCCGCGATTCGGGCAAATTCACCTTCCTCAAGCAATGCGCGCCGCAGACGCGCATCTCGATCGGCGATGCGCGCGTCCGCCTCACCGAGACGCAGAGCGCCAGCCTCGACCTGCTCGCGCTCGACGCCTTCTCGTCGGATACGGTGCCGATGCACCTGCTGACTCGCCAGGCCTTCGTCACCTATGGCCGGGTACTGGCGCCGAACGGGTTGCTGCTCGTCCACATCTCCAACCGGTTCATGGCGCTGGCCCCCGTAGTGTCGGCTGCGGCGCGCGACGGCGGCTGGAAAGCGGTGCGGTTGTCCTATGAGCCGGAACCGCATTTCGTCGCTTCGCCGCAGCCTGGCGGCGGCACCAAGGTGCAGCAGGTCGAGCCCGAGGCCGAATCGGCTTCCGAATGGATCGCGCTCAGCCATGACCAGGCGGTGCTCGATCGGCTGGTGGCGCGGGGCGGGGGCTGGCGCCGGCTCCAGTCCTGGCCGGGGTTCGAGCCCTGGACCGACGATTATGCTTCGGTGGTGCCGGTGCTCCGGGTGCTGCACCCGGAGCTGGCGGGCAACTGACTAGCCGCGGGTGCCGCCCAGCGCGGCCTCGAGCGAATCGATTCGCGCCTGTTGGGTGGATGCGGCCCGATCGGCGTCGGCGATGGCGGCGTCGAGCGCGGGATAGGGGGCCAGGCCGTCCACGCCGCGCTGAGTCGCCATTTCCTCGAGATCGGACAATGCGGATACCGCCGGGCGGCGCAGCTCGGCGAGCTCGCCCATCGCCACCTGCGCCTGCAGCCAGGCTTCGGAGCCCTGGGGCAAGCCGCGCGACACGGCGATCTTGGCCTCCGTTTCCTGCGCGCCCGCCGCGAAGGCCTTGGCCCCCGCGTCGAGCCCCGCGCGAATCTCGGCGATTCGCTTGTCGAGCGCGGCATCGGGCGTCGCGACCGGCATGGGCCGCTCGGGCTCGGCCAGGCTGGTCGATTCGACCGGACGGGGCAGCAGCGAGGGGTAGCGGCCCGTCGTCTGGGTGCAGCCGGCGAGGCCGGTGAGGCTGAGCAGCAGAATAAATCGCATGTCTGCGCCTTATGCTTGTGGAAAACTGCACGCAACGGCTTGCGCGATCCGAAAACCGCTTCTAAAGGCACCCCTCCACAGCGCGCCCGTAGCTCAGCTGGATAGAGCATCAGACTACGAATCTGAGGGTCGGACGTTCGAATCGTTCCGGGCGCGCCATTTCGGTTCAAAGGCGCGAACGCCTAGCACCGCCGCCTCTACGCCAGAGGCGGCGGTTAGGGTTCGGAGCAACTCACTGCGCAGGCCGCGAATCCGAACCTCCGTCTTGCTGACCACCTCGACGCGCTGCGCGACCGCCCGGATATGATCGCGGGCAAATGAGCCATCGCCCTGACGCAGCTTCTTGCGCGCCGCCATCGCAAAGGCACGCAGGCTCTCTGGCGTGATCGCAGGACCGATCTTCTCGATATGCGCCACCGCCCGCTCGGCATCGCCCCTGGCTTGATCGCGGGTTGCCGTCAGTTCGGCGATCCGATCCTTGAGCGACGAATCGCTCACGTCGATCACACCATTCTCGATCGCGTCATAGAGTCGCTTGAGCTTCGCTTCGGCCTCGGTCGCGCGGCGCTCCAGATCGGCGACATGGAGCCGCCGCTGATCCACCCATTCGTCGCGGCGTTCGAGAATCTGATCCATCATCTCTTCAAGCCGCTTCGGATCGAGCAGTCGCCACTCTAGATGCCCGACTACGGCTTCGTTCAGCCGATCCATCGGGACCGTGATGCCAGGGCAGCCCTTCGCGCCCTGCCGCGCCTTCGTGGAGCAAGTGTAATAGCGATACTCGCGGCCGACGCTGCTGGTGCCGGTGCGCAGCGTCATTGCGCCGCCGCAGCACGCGCAGAAGCAGATACCCGTGAGCAGCGTTGGGCCGCCCACGGCCATCGGCGGCATCATCTTCGGGCTGCGTGCCTTGAGCGACCGCTGCACGGCCTCGAACTCCGCCTCCGAGACGATGGCGGGCACTTCCATGATCGCGTGCTCGCTCTCGGGCTTGGGGGCTTTGGTGCGATAATCCCGATAGTTGAACTTGTGCTGGCCGATATAGGTCGTGCGGGTGAGCACCTGATGCACGGCTCCAAGCCCCCAGCGCCCGCCGTCGCGGGTGCGGATATTGTTGTCGTTGAGCCAGGTCGCGATTGCCTTGAGGCCCATCGGCCCGTTGTCATCAACGCCGTTCAGCGCCATCCGGTAGATGCGCCGCACCGTCTCGGCCTGGATCGGGTCGATCTCCAGCTTCTTCTTGATCTTCGCGCCGCGGTGGCCAGCCTCGACGATCCGATAGCCGATGGGTGGCCGCGCGCCGTTCCAGAAGCCTTGCCGCGCATTCTCCTTCATCGATCGCAGCGTGTGCTTGCCGTTCTCTTTCGACTGATATTCGTCGAACAGCGTCATGATCTGGCGCATCATCACGCTCATCGGATCGTCGCCCAAATCTTGCGTAATCGAGATCAGCCGCACGCCATTCTTCGCCAGCTTGCGGACGTAGAACTCGAACTGAAACTGGTCGCGGAAGAAGCGCGAGAAGCTGTGGACCAGGATCACGTTGAACGGCGACGGCTTCTGCATCGCTGCGTCGATCATCGCCTGAAATGCCGGCCGACGATCATCGGTCGCGGTGTTGCCCGGTTCGACGAACTCGGCCGCGACCTCCCAGCCGCGCGACAGGCAATAGCCTTCGATCTGGCGGCGCTGGTCGGGGATCGACAGGTCGCTCTCGGCCTGGCGGCCGGTGGAAACGCGCAGATAGAGCGCGGCGCGAGCTATTGCCATGACCGGCGGGGTGTCCTCGACGCGAAGGGCGGCGTCGGTCATGGCCTTATCCTCCTTAGTTCACGGCAGGGGGCCGAACAGGTCGTCCAGCTCCTTGCGCAAATGGCCTTCGATGACGCGCAACTCGGCGTCGCCGATCGGCACCCGCTCGGGCCAATCGTCCGTGACCGCGAATGGCCCGCAATCTTTGATGGCGCGAGCGCGGGACGGCGCGCGCTTCGCTGGCGCCTGCATATAGTCGTGCAGGTCGTCGAGACCGTCCGACCAGCCGCGCGGCGCGCGACGACGACGTTTGCGAGACAGGGCCATGCGCCGATGCTGATGCCCGGCTGGGCTGGGTGCAAACGGTCCGGCCCGGCGTAGCGCAGATAAGTGTTCAGGGCGGCTTTGCCGCCGAACGCCGCGTCGCGGCCCGTGGTCGCCAGCGCCATCGCCGTTACTCCTCCGACTCGAAGCTGCGGTTTTCGCGGCAATGCCAGAGGCGCAGAATGAAGATGGTCGCCGCTACGAGCTCGTAGCGCATCTCGTAATTGCCCACGATGATCCGGCGGACCTCGCGCGGCTCATAGGCTTCCAGCTTCTCGCCGATCCTCGGATAATCGAGCAGCCGATCCGGTGCGTGGGCGAGCTGCTGGACCACGCGCGCTGCCGCTTCGGGCGCGACCGGGCTCAGATGCTCGTGCAGACGCACAAGGTCCGACGACGCCTTGCTGGTCCACTGGATCTTCATTTGATCGGTGAGGGCAGCGGTTTGTCCGTCCCAAGGCTGTCGGCCCATGCCGTGATCGCCTGGTGGTCGATCACCCGTCCGGCATCGACGTCATCAAGGGCTTCGAGCGTCATCCGGTGACGTTCCTCCTCCTGATCGACCCATGCGGCGAGCGCTTGTTTCATCACCCAGCCGCGCGAGCGTTCGAGCCGCGAGGCCATCGCTTCAACCTTTTCCGCGAGCCCCAAGGGGACGTGCGCGGTCAATACCTTCGTCTCAGTCGCCATGTTTATCACCTGCCATCAATCTGATTAAAATATAATCGAAATGACGAGAAAGGCAAGTTGGGCGGGGGGGGCGCCTCCCTGCGGGACCGCCGCTCTATCTCCGCTGCACTCCGACCGAGCCCCTGACGGGTCTCGTCCCTGCCGGGTGACGATTAGCATGGCGGGTTGGCGCTGACGCGCTGGTTGGCAATCCGCATCGCGGATTGTCGCTATTCAATGCTGCGGAGATCGGGCCAGGGCTGCGCCGGCCCGATCGCGCTGCTGTGTCGTTTCACTCCCGCGATGGGGTGGGCGTCGCTTCCCTTTAGGCCCGCCGCGCCGGGCCGCAACGCGCGTGGCCGCGCTTACTTCCTCTTCGTTCCAGCCCTTCGGGTGCGTCCCGGCTCCGTCGGCGGGCCTGCCGGTCGCTTCTTCGCCGCCCACCCCATTCCGGGGTGAGTGCGGTTTTTAGGAGAAGTGTGATGAACGCTGTTACCGAAACCGTTGCTGCCGAGCCTGTATCGGGCGTCGAGATTTTCGTGCCGCTCGCCAAGCTCAAGAAGTCCCCGCGCAACGCCCGTAAGGTGCCGCATGGGGAGGCCGCTATCGAGGCGCTGGCCGCGTCGATCCAGCATAAGGGGCTGATCCAGAACCTTGTCGTGGAGCCGGAAACCAAGGAGGACGGGACGCCGACCGGCTATTATCTCGTTACCGCTGGCGAGGGCCGCAGGCTGGCGATGCTGCTGCGCGCCAAGCGCAAGCAGATCAGGAAATCCGAGCCGGTGCGCTGCTGGCTGGATACCGCCAACGATCCGTCCGAGATCAGTCTGGACGAGAACGTGACCCGGACCCCGATGCACCCCGCCGACCAGTTCGAGCGGTTTGCGGAGCTTTCCAATGATAAAGGCTGGGGCGCGCAGGAGATCGGCGCGCGGTTCGGCGTGTCGGCGGGCGTGGTGAAGCAGCGGCTTCGCCTTGGCGCTGTCAGCCCCAAGCTGTTGCAGGTCTATCGTGAGGATGGGCTGACCTTGGATCAGCTTATGGCCTTCGCCATCACCGAGGACCATGCCCGGCAGGAGCAAGTGTTTGAGGGCCTGCATCACAATCGCGAACCTTGGATCATCCGGCGCGACATGACCGCCGCCAACGTGCCCGCCGATGATCGCCGTGCGGTATTCATCGGGGCCGACGCCTATGTTGAGGCCGGCGGCAATATCATCCGCGACCTGTTCAGCGAGGACCGTGGCGGGTTCTTCGAGGATGTGGGCTTGCTCGATATGCTCGCCGCCGAAAAGCTGCGCGACATTGCGAGCGAGGTGCAGGCCGAGGGCTGGAAATGGGCCGAGGCGCATATCGACTATCCTCATGCCCACGGGATGCGGCGTTTCTATCCGCAGCCCATCGCCCTGTCCGACGAGGACGAGGCGCGGCTGGACGCGCTGTCCGCCGAGTATGATACGCTTGCCGATGGCTATTCGTCCTATGACGAAATGCCCGAGGACGTTGCGGCGAAGCTGGAGGCGGTGTCCGACGAGATCGACACGATTTCGGCCAAGCGTTCGGCCTACGACGCCAATGTGATCGCGCATGGTGGGGCGTTCGTCGTGTTGCACCATGATGGCAGCGTTCGAGTCGAACGTGGTTTCGTGCGGCTCGAGGATGAGGCGCTGGCCGACCCACAGCCCGAGCCGGAAGAAGGCGATGCGACCGTCCCGGAGACCGGGAAGGACGAGCGGCCGGAGGATGGCGATGAGGACGTGCAGGACGTTGAGGAGGAAGAGGAGCCGGGCAAGCCGATTTCCGACAGCCTCACCCGCGACCTGTCCGCGCATCGGACGCTGGCGCTTCGCGTGGCGCTGGCCGATCAGCCCGATACGGCGTTGATCGCGCTGACCCATACCCTGACCGCGCAACTGTTCTACAGCTATGCCGAGGCCGGTTGCCTTGAGGTTCGTCCGACCGTGACCCCCCTGGGAAGCCATGCGGACGGGATCGAAGACACGCCCTTGGCGGCGCGGGCGAGCGCGCAGCATGAGGCATGGGCCGAGCGCATGCCGCGTGACGTGGCTGACCTGTGGGACTTCATCGTCGGACTGGCGGACGAAAAGCGCATTGCGTTGCTGGCGCATTGCGCGGCGCGCACCGTCAACGCACTGCGTCTGCCGTGGGACCGCAAACCCCGCTCGCTGCAAACGGCGAACAGGCTGGCGACCGAGCTGGCACTGGACGTGGCGAGGGACTGGACACCTACCGTGGACAGCTACCTTGGCCGTGTCACCAAGGCGCATATCGTGGAGGCCGTCGCCGAAGGCGTGTCGGAGGATGCCGCCCGCCGTATCGCGGACATGAAGAAGCTGGACATGGCGCAAGCCGCCGAGCAGCTTCTGGCCGGGACCGGCTGGCTGCCCGCGATCCTGCGGACGCCCGAGCCGGAGGCGGAGCAGCCCGCGACCGTCGAGGCCGAGGACGCCGGGACCGTCGGGGAGGACGGCGAAGCGTCCTTTGCCGTCGCCGCCGAATAGCGGCATTGGGCCGGGGCCGCGCGAGCGGCTCCGGCCTTATCCTTCGACCGGAAAAATCGCGGCGGCGCGCTTGTCGCGCGCCGCCGCTGTTCGATCAAGGTGCGTCCTGAAGGCCCAGCAAGGTGCGGTGAGCCTTCTCCAGGCGGTCGGGTTGCCGGCCTTCCTTCATCATGACTTCGAAATAGCGGGTACAGCGAAGCATCGCGTCGAGCGCGAAGGACAGCGCTTTCGGGATCTCCGTTTCGAACGGACCCAGAATATTGGTCACGCCGCCTTTGCCATTTCTCTTCTTCAAGCCATCGAGACTGCTGCTGGACAGATGGCCGTAAAAAGCGCTGACCAAACGATATTCGAGATAACCCGACCGTTTCGGCATGGTCTGGGCGATCTTTTTAACACTGAGGCTCTTTCGTTTGGCTAGCTTCGCAACGTGATGCGCCTCGCGCTTCAGCGACGCCGCGACAACGGCGGCATCCGAGGGATGCTCTTCGCGAAGTAATATCTCCCGTTGGATCGCATTGTCGTGCTCGTCGATCTCCAGCGCTTCGAGCGCCTTGAGTGGATCGGTGGCGAGCAGGCTCAGCCAGAATCCCACTTCGTAGATCGCGCGCACGGCGCCCGCCGCTTCGATGGCCATGGCGCGTTCGGCCAGCATGACAGATGCCGCGAACGCGTTCATCGCGCGCCCATACATGCGCACCGCTGTCGGGGCTTGCGCATCAGCCGGCCCACCATTGCCGGCGTCCTGATGTTCCTGGAAGAGCCAGGTGGCGTAACGATTAACGTCGCGCGCCAGGTCGAATCATGGCGCATAATTCTCGATGTAGATCGCCCGCCAGTCCTCGATCAGGGGCGAGAGCAATCCTTCCTCCGCCAGTCCCTCGCGAGGGTCTTGGTCTTCCCGCTGGTAGTCGTGATTCGTCATCGCACCGGCGTAGCATCTTCGCGGGAATGATGGGCGCTACTGACCTCCTCGTTTCGCGCGTGTGCGCCACGATCGCTTTGTCCCTCTGCTATTCCTAGCCCGGCGCTGCCCAAACAGCCTCCCCAATGGCTGGTCTGCCCGAGGCCGTTCGCCTTCCCGCAATGGCGGATCGCCACTTTTTTCCGCCGCCTGCGGCTTTGCATCGCGAGGCAAAAAAGCGGCGCTCCGCCATCCTCCGCTGCGCTGCGGCCCTTCGGGTGCGCGGTCGATCGTCCCCAGCCGACGAAACGCCATCGAGGCCGCGATGGGCGCGGTCCGAGCAAGCAGGAGAATACGACATGGCTACGATCGGTACCTTCACCGCCAACAGCAAGGGCGAGTTCGCCGGCGTCATCAAGACGCTTACCCTCAACACCAAGGCGACCCTCCGCCCGGTCGACAAGGACGGCGAGAAATCCCCCGACTTCCGCATCAGCACCGCTGACATGGACATCGGCGCGGCCTGGAAGAAGACCAGCCGCGAAGGCCGCGACTACATCTCAGCCAAGCTGGACGACCCGAGCTTCCCGGCTCCGGTCTACGCCACGCTCTCCGAGAGCGACACCGCCGGCGAATACGTCCTCATCTGGTCGCGCTGACCAGCCAATGACGCCCCGCTCCTCGGAGCGGGGCGTCATTCTCGTCGAAACAGCACGCCGTCTTGACGACAAATGCAAAGCCGTCCCAATCGACGATTACGTTCTGCCGAGCTTCTGTTACTGCGGGTCGAGGGGGGATCGTGGCTCATCTATCAGTAACCGCGTTAGCGTCCGAGACGATGGCTGCACTCACACATGCTGCGGTCCAGGCATCGTCGACGCCGTTACCTGTCGCAGCGCCGCCTGCTTCCAGTATGGTCGTGTGGGCGGCGATCATCGGCGCAACCAGCGCGCTACTCGTCTCGATATTAAAGGACTATCTCTTCGAGCGTTTGAAAGAACGGCGCGTCAGGGAGCAATCGGAGGCTACTGTATATCGTCAGTATCTGGCGCCGCTAAGCGAGTCCTGCGAGAAGATCGTCTGGCGATCGAAAGAAATATTTATCGACAAGCGGCATGCGTTTTTGAAGACTTCCACGCTTCCGTTAGATTTCAACGCCTACAAGCGGATCAGCACACTCTACAGGATCGCGACGCTGATCGGGTGGATTCGGGGGATGAACCTTGAGTTGCGTGCCCTGCCGCGTGGAAAAACAAACGTCGCCACGCCGATTTCAAAGCAGATCGCAGCTTTTCAAAAGGCGCTCGCGGACGGACCACACGTTGAACTCCATCGCCTGACGCGACTTAGCGCCCTTTGGGGTATCGATCTCACAAGGCTCGATCAGACCTGCCAAGCAGCCCTAGCCATGCGCTTCGAAGTGGAGGCTCACACAGCCACTGAGGGTAAACTGAAATCAGACCCCGATCACCTTCGGAGTCTTCCCGTCGATAAAAAGTTGGAAATTTGCCGACGTCTTGCCGCGTATCTCGCCAAGGAAACGGGGGGCAAGGCGCCGGATGACGATGTTGTAAGAGAAACCGTAGAGCGCGCCGTCGGCGGATTGTCCTACCGTGAAGCGCTGCTCTATCGCGATTGGCAGGACGCGCTGGGCGACGCGATGATTGAACGAGACCCGGATTCTGTCCGGCGGTTCCGTATCATCGGATATGAGAAATTCACGCGGCTCCTGGAAACCGATGCTCCTTGGTTCGCGGTGCTCTCCAGAAGCATCGACGACATAGACTTTGACGAAATCGACCCCAGTGATTTTCGGTCGCAGCAACTGCGGGATTTGTCGGCTGCCGTCGCTTCCATCCTCATCGGCATCGCCGGAACCAAGGATGCATCTCTAGTCGACGCGACGACCCTTGAAGCCGCGGCCGGATTACAAAAGGCAATTGCGGAAGCCACTCAGACCGCAGGAGCATGATGTAACAATGGAGATGATCAGCGTCCCGATTTCCATAGCGTCGCTCGCCGTTTCGGTCGGTACCTTCTGGTTGGTCCTTCTTCGCCGAGGGCGCTTGGCAATGACGATGCCGACGATCGTGTTTTTCGGCCATGACATCGTGCCAAAACCCACACCTAAGATCTTCCTTCGGACGCTGCTCTACAGCACCGCTGCTCAGGGACAGGTTGTCGAAGGCATGTATGTTAAGGCGCTCAGGAACGGCACCGAACGGACGTTCAGCTTCTGGGGTTATGGCGAAACCGAGAAGCTGTCCGCCGGCAGCGGTCTATATATCAGCCGTGCGGGGCTGGCCGCCAATCATCATTTCGTTCTTTCCGTCCATGAGGACGAATATCGGTTCGAGCCCGGCGATTATGCGATCACTGTCTATGCCCGCGTCGTCGGGCGACGGAAGCCCCTCAAACTTTCCAGCATTTCCATCACGCTCAATGATGAGCTGGCGGCAGAGCTTCGACTACAAAGGGGTGTACTCTTCGAGCGGAATCTGGACGGCCGCTACGAGGGGCACGCCCGCGACAGATGACCTGCCGACCGCGTCTATGATTCCCCACGGCTAAGCGATCGGGCCGAGATCGTTGGGGAACAGAGAAGGATGCGGTTCGAGCCGACTGACATTTTCGGGATATGTGATGTCGAAGCGCTAGCGCCGGGAAGCGCTTGCTTTGACAACAACAAGGGGCTTGGGGCGCTGCCCCTGGCGCCCTTCGGAGCGGCTTCCGCCCAGCTTCCTCCACGCTTCGCGTTCCGTGCAGCCGGTTCCCCGCGAAGCAGCCCACTCCGGTTGCACCCCCGGTCTCGCCGACGGGCAGGGTTTCAGCGCGGCGCTCCGCTGCGCGGAAACCCAAGCCCAAGGAGTCCAGCCATGTATCATCAGCTTGCCACCCGGTTCGGCCGCAATGCCCACCAGATCAGCGGCAGGGAGCCGCTCGACAATGAGGCACTGTATCGGCACGTCCCGTCCATCTTCGCCCGCGAGGCACACGACAGCCGGTCGGATCGCTACGTCTATGTTCCGACCATCGACATCGTGGAGGGGGTGCGCCGGGAAGGATGGTTCCCGTTCTTCGCCGTGCAGTCCGTTCCCCGCGACGGCAGCCGCCACGGCCACGCCAAACATATGCTGCGCCTGCGCCGTGCTGACGGCATCGGCAAGCCCGAGGCCGCCGAGGTCATCATCGTCAACAGCCATGACGGGACCAGCGCCTATCAGATGTTTGCCGGGATGCTGCGGTTCGTCTGCACGAACAGCATGATTGCGGGCGAGCGGTTTGAGGAGGTCCGCGTTCCGCACAAGGGCAATATAGAGCATGACATTATCGAGGGCGTTTATACCGTGGCCGAGGATTTCCCCCGGCTGATCGACGCCAGCGAAACCATGAAGGGGATTCAGCTTTCCGAGGACGAAAGGCGCTTGCTCGGCGAGGTTAGCCTTGTCGCGCGCTATGGCGAGGACGAAAGCCCGTTGCGGCCTGAGCAGATCATCGAGCCGCGCCGCCGCGAGGACACCGACCGCAGCCTGTGGACCACGTTCAACGTGATACAGGAGAATGTCATTCGGGGCGGGTTGCAGGGCCGCAGGCGCAACGCAGAAGGCCGCATCCGCCGCGCCCAGACCCGTGCGATCAACGGTATCGACCAGAATGTGACGCTCAATCGCGCTCTCTGGACCTTGGCCGAGGGAATGCAGCGCCTCAAAGCGGCCTGACCCCCATTACCGCAGGGCCGAAATGTCGGCCCTGCGGTTCCGCCAATTCGCGCCGATCCGCCATGGCGGACCGGCGGCGACCGCGCGTCCCAAGATCCGCGCGGTCGCAATCGCGCTCGCCGGGCAGACGCCCGGCTCGCAAATTCAGATGAAGGTTAGTCGGTCTCGGAGAGATCGGTCGCAGCGACAAGTTCGGCCGGCGTTACGCCGAGTGCCGAGGCCAGGTGAAACAACGTAACGACCGTCGGATTACGTCGACCGCGTTCCAGATCGCTGACATATTGTTGGGTAAAGCCGGACGTCTCGGCAAAGCGCTCCTGGGTAAAGCCCTTCTCCTTCCTCAATCTGGCAAAGTTCAATCCCACGAGGCGCCGCATGTCCATGCGCGGCAAACTGGACGATACAACTTATTCGGTTTATCCCATATAAGGTGTATTCACTGATTGGTGCGCGCTATCTCTGCCATTAGTGCATTCAACGATGCAGGACTTGCGCATAGCCCGGCGGTGTATTTCGGCTAGATTGGCTAACGGGGCGGGACCAACGCCATGAGCAGATGCCAGTTCAAGGATCAGGCGCCGGAGGCTGCAAAGGTGACGGCGTATGACGAAAGCCATGCGCAGGACTATCTGCGCCTGCTCGATGCCGAGGATGGGGGCGCAGACTGGCGCACCGTCGCTGCCGAGATTTTCGGTATCGATGCCGCAATCGAACCCGAACGGGCGAAGGCGGTGCACGCGAGCCACCTCGCGCGCGCAAGGTGGATGACAGAGGTCGGATATGCACATCTGCTAGGTGCGGAACCGCCGTTAAATCGTTAATATTTCGTCCGATTTGGTGCGATTAAGTCGTCAGTCCCGCCGCGCGACAGGCATGGCTGAGCGCAACCTTTGCGCTATCTGGGGGCGATCACGACGCCATCATGACACCCCTGAAGTATGTGCGATACGCACATGGGAGGATGCCATGCCGACGCCGCCACGGCGTCGCCAGCGGCGCGCCGATGGTCTATCCGGCGCGCTCGGGCGCGCCGATCTAGCTGCCGAATTCCTGCGAAGGAACCACACCTACCGCGCCGAACATGCGCAGATGCAGCAAAGCATCGCGAGCGGCGCCGTCGCGAGGAACACCGCCGAGGCGGCATTCGCGCGGCGCTGGGGGTTGTCCTTTCGCGACGGCGCCGGATGACCTGTCGGAGCCGGTCGCCTGGCGCCCCGAACTGACCGCCGTCACGGTCATTCTGGACGCCGCACCGGAGGGATTTGAGGCAGCAGCCCCGGTCGATCCGCGCGCGCTGGGTGCGCTGCTTGCCGACCTCGCCGGGATCGACGGACGCCATGTCATCGTCGCCGACGCTGCGGGCGAGCATCGGCTTTGGTTCCGCGCGCCGACGCCCGGTCAGCCGCTCGCCGCCGTCATCCCGCTCGACAAGGATTTCATCACCCGCATCGCGAGCCTGCTGCGTTTCCACCGCCGGCTGCTCGGGCGAGCGCCAGGGCCACTGCCGCGCGGTTGGCCGCTCACCGCCTATCGGCTTGTCCGGCTCGACCTGATGCTCTGCGCGCTCGACCTACGCGACTCCGGCGCGACCTACCGCGAGATCGCTGCCGAACTGGGCCGCGACGATGCGATCCGGCTATCGGCGAGCGACTGGAAGATGTCGGCCTCACGTTCGTTCGTCGTGCGCCTGGTCCGCGACGGCATCGCAATGATGAACGGCGACTATCGCAAGCTGCTCCGTATCCGCTGACAGATCTTTGCGGGCCTGCCCTGGCGGGGGTGGTCGCATCCGTGCAGCCGCACATCTTCATACCCCACCTGGCCGCCTCCCTTCTGACAATTACGCCTCCTGCCGCCACCGCCCGCAGGAGCCATCATTTGTCCGATACGCCCACCAATTTGCCGCCCCGCTTCCTGCGAACGCCCGAAGCCGCGCGCTTTCTCGGCCTCTCGGGCCGGACCCTTGAGAAGCACCGCTATTTCGGCACCGGCCCGGCCTACCGCCGGATCGGCGGCCGCGTCGTCTATTCGGTCGATGACCTGCGCGCCTGGGCCGACATCGGCATCAAGCATTCGACCTCCGATCCGGGGCAGGACGATCTCATGCCGCGCGCGGACTCCGCCATCGCCCGGAGCCGGCGATGAACGTCCCTCCGTCACCCATGCGCCACCGCCAGCCGTCCGATGACGACATGACCTGCGTCGAGCTGACGTGGATCGAAAAGCGGATCGAGCACTGGATCAGGTTCGGCCGCGTCGCGGCGGACGAGATTGTCGACCGCCGACGCCGCATCGTCCGCTTTCGCCCCGGCGCGATCTTCGCTTTCGTCCGCTGGGCGGCGAACGACTACGGCACGGTCAGCTCGCGCATCGATATCGTGCGCGCGGTCGGCGCGGGCGAGGCGTTCACGACGCTGCCCTTCGTGCGGCCGGGCGGCGACATCCTGCTCAAGATCGAGGGTTGGCCGAAGGTCAGCCAAGTGCTCGCGGCGATCGACGCGACCGAGGCCGCGCGCGTCGATCCCTGCGACGCCGCGCCCGACCATTGGCGGCACGTCGCCAACCGCATCGCCGCCGGACAAGCGCCGCGTCTCTACACGCTTGAGCGCCATCACGCCTGGCTGAAGCGCCGGGAGATCGAGGGATGACGCGCCGCTTCTATGTCCGCGCCACTGTCGCTGCCGCAACCGGGTTCACGGCTGCTTTCGCTGCGATCGCCGCCATTCATCCCGTGCCGCGCGTGCTGTGGAACGCCAGCGCCAGCGCGCCGCTCGGGCTCTACCGGATCGAGCCCGAGCGCGACCCGCCGCCCGGCGCGCTGGTCGCCGTCACGCCGCCCCAGCGTCTCGCGCGCTGGATGGCCGAGCGCCATTACCTGGGCGAAGGCGTGCCGCTGCTGAAGCATGTCGCCGGCAAGGCAGGACAGCGCATCTGCCGGCTGGGCGACAGCGTGAGCGTCGATCGGCGGCCCGTCGCTGTTGCGCGCAAGCGCGACCGGCTCGGCCGTCCACTGCCCGTCTGGCAGGGCTGTCGCACACTGGCGACCGGCGAACTGCTGCTGCTCAATCCTGCCGTCCCCGACAGCCTGGACGGCCGGTATTTCGGCTCGCTGCCGGCCTCAACCGTGATCGGCCGCGCAATCCCGATCCTCACCCGCGATGCCCCCGGCGCGCCGCTGACGTGGCGCGGCTGGAGCCGTGAACCCCGCACCTAGCCGCCAACTGAAAGGACCATCCCATGCAAATCGGCATGTTCACCCGCACCCCCAAAGGTTTTCAGGGCCGGATCGAGACGATGACGCTCGACGTGGCGCTCCGCATCGTTCCGGCAGAGCCGCAGGACGGCGAGAACGCGCCCGACTGGCGTGTCCATCTTGGCAAGACCGACAATGGCCCGGAGGTGGGCGCAGGCTGGAACGAGACCGGCGAGCGCGCTGGCGACTACGTCTCGCTGCGCCTCGACGATCCCGGCTTCTCGCAGCCGATCCGCGCCGCGCTGTTTCGCATCGGCGATGAGGATAGCGCCTGGGCGCTGCGCTGGAACCGGCCGCAAAAGCGCCGCGAGGAGGATTGAAGCGGTGCGCGTCTCGATCATCCCCTGGTTCGCGGGAAAACCGTCTCATCCCTTCGTCCCGCTCGGTCGCGGGTCGGCCGGCGCGCGCAGCGAAGGTCAAGGGCGGTCAACGGCCGGCGCTCTGCGCGCACCCTTTACCGCAGCGAGCACGCTGGCAGGTTGGCGTAGAAGCGGAGTCGGATCGGCTCTGGCGCTGACGATCCTGCTGTTTTTGCCCGGCGTCGGGCCGGTCGCGGCATCGGCGCAGGATGTCTCCGCCGATCGCGCGCCGGCCCATCATCCCTATGCCGGATATGTCGCCGACGCCGCGCGGCGGTTCGGCATTCCCGAGGCGTGGATTTGGGCCGTGATGCGCGTCGAGAGCAACGGCGACGCGCGCGCGGTTTCGACGGCCGGCGCGATGGGGCTGATGCAGATCATGCCCGCGACTTGGGGCCGTCTGCGCGCACGCTACGGGTTCGGCGCCGACCCCTTCGACGTGCGCGACAACATCATGGCGGGGACGGCTTATCTGCGCGAGATGCACGACCGCTACGGCGATGCCACCGCGATGCTCGCAGCCTATAACGCCGGGACCGGACGCACCGACGATTACCTGTCGCGCGGCCGTCCACTGCCCGCTGAAACCCGCGCCTATCTCGGAAGGCTGGCGTCGATCACGGGCGGGGGCGGCGATACTCGGCTTGCCGCCGCGTCGCTTCCCGATCCGTTGGCCTGGCGTCGCGCCGCGCTGTTCGTGCGCGTGGCGAGTGCGCAGGATGCGATGTCCGGCGTCCAGTCCGGTGGCGGGTTCACGGCGTCCGCATCGGCGCCTGAGCCGCCGTCTGTCAGCCCCGCGACCGACAGCTCGCAGGCCGTTCCGCAGCGTGAAGCTGCTCCGGCCGACACGCTGTTCGTTCCCCGCGCCCGCGCGGGCCGACCGCAATGACCGGCGGCCTCCTTCGATCGTTTGCCCCCCTCGGTTTGAAGGGCGAAGGGGCAGGAAGAAGTCGGAGGGGACGAGGGCAAGATACAAGCCGCACCCCGTTTCGCCGAAAAGCCGAGGCTTTTCATGTGGCTAACGTGGGGGCGTCGGTCGGCGAGCGTGCCGCTCGGAAGGAAAAAGCTAGGCATTTCAACGCGCCGAACGGCACCACGGCCGGTTTTCGGCGGAAAGCGGCCCGACCATGAGCGACGAGCGCGAGTTTCGCGTTCGGCCGGGCAAGGCCAAGCGCAGCAAGGCGCAGGGCCGCAATGCCCGCGGGCTGGTCGCCGAGGTGCTGCGCGTCGCGGCAACGAGCGGCGGCAGCCAGCGCGGGGGCTGGGGCGGACCCAGCCGGCGCGGCCAATCGAGCTTCGGGAAGGGACGCACGGCGTTTGCGCGCAGTCGCCTGTTCGGCTCCGGCCGCCGCGTGCTGGTGAAGGCGCTGCCGGTGCGCCACCGCATCGGCGGCCGGCGCATGGCGCCGCTGTCCGCGCACATCGCCTATCTCAAGCGCGAAGGCGTGACCCGCGATGGCTCGCCGACGCGCATGTTCGACGCCGAGTCCGACCGCGCCGATGATCGCGCGTTTGCGGATCGGTGCAGGGACGACCGACATCATTTCCGCATCATCGTATCGCCCGAAGATGCGAGCGAGCTGACCGACCTTCGCGAATACACCCGCGACCTTGTGCGCCAGATGGAGGCGGACCTGGGAACGCGGCTCGATTGGGTCGCGGTCGATCACTGGAACACCGACAACCCGCACGTCCATCTGCTGGTGCGCGGGCAGACCGACCAGGGTGCCGATCTCGTCATGGCCCGCGACTATATCAGCCACGGCCTGCGCTCGCGCGCCGAGGAGCTGGCCTTCGCCGAGTTGGGGCCGAAGCCCGAGCATGAAATCAGCCAAGCGCTCGACCGCGAGGTAACGGCGGAGCGCTGGACCCGGCTCGACACCGAGATCGGCCGCGTTGCCGACGAGCTGGGCGTCATCGACCTGCGCCCGGAGCGACCAGGCCCGGACGATCCGTGGCTCCGCCGCCTGATGGTCGGGCGCTTGCAGCACCTTGAGACGATGGGGCTCGCCGCCGAGGGCGAGCCGGGCCAATGGGCGGTCGCCGAAGGCGCGCAGGCGAAGTTGCGCGAGCTAGCCGCGCGCGGCGACATCATCCGCACCATCGGCCACGCGCTCAAGGATCACGGACAAGACCGATCGCTCGACAGCTATGCGGTTCTGAGCGACACGCCCGAGAAGCCGATCGTGGGTCGGTTGATCGGCAAGGGGCTGCACGATGAACTGACCGGCGCCGCCTATGCCGTGATCGACGGCACGGACGGCCGCGCGCATCATGTCCGCTTGCCCGGCATCGAGGGGCTGGAGCACAGCCCCAAGCTCGGCGGCATCGTCGAGCTGCGCGCGGTCGGCAAGCCCGGCGAGCCGAAGCCGAGCCTGATCCTCGCAACGCGATCGGACCTCGACCTGTCGGCGCAGGTCAAGGCGCCCGGTGCGACCTGGCTGGACCATCGCCTGATCGAGCGCGGCGTGGGCGTCGCGGACGGCGGGTTCGGCGCCGAGGTGCGCCGCGCGATGGACGCGCGCACCGACCATCTGGTCAAGGAAGGGCTGGCGCGCCGGTTCGGCGAGCGAACGGTGTTCGAGCGCGGTCTGATCGACACGCTGCGGCGGCACGAGCTGGACTCGGTTGGCGCGAAGATCGCGGGCGAGACGGGCCTTGCCTATCGGCCGACGCAAGCGGGCGAGAAGATCGCCGGCGTCGTTCGCCAGCGGCTCGCGCTCGCGTCCGGCCGCTTCGCCCTGATCGACGATGGCCTCGGCTTCCGCCTCGTACCCTGGGCAAGCGCCCTCGAACAGCAGCTCGGCCGTCAGGTGTCCGGCGTGATCCGCGACGGCGGCGGGCTCGACCTGATGATGGGCCGCAAGCGCGGCCTCGGCCTCTAGCCAGCGCAAGGAGACAAGCATGTCCGCGACCAAGATATTGTGGGGCCAGGTCATCACCGTGTTCCTGATCGTGCTCGCCGGTGTGTGGGGCGCGACGCAGTGGACTGCGGCCGCGCTCGCCTATCAGCCCGAGCTTGGGCCGCCCTGGTTCATGGCTTTCGGCTGGCGGGTCTATCCGCCGCCGGCCTTCTTCTGGTGGTGGTTCTCGTTCGATGCCTATGCGCCAGCCATATTCCAGACCGGGGCATTCATCGCCGCGTCGGGCGGGTTCGTGTCGATCGCTGTCGCAATCGGCATGTCCGTGTGGCGCGCGCGCGAGCTGAAGAACGCGGAGACATACGGCTCGGCGCGCTGGGCCAGCGAGAAGGAAATTCGCGGCGCAGGGTTGCTGGGGCCGAACGGCGTCGTGCTCGGCAAGCTCGCGCGCGATTATCTGCGTCACGATGGCCCCGAGCATGTGCTGTGCTTCGCGCCGACGCGGAGCGGCAAAGGCGTCGGTCTGGTCGTGCCGTCGCTGCTGACCTGGCCGGGATCTGCGATCGTCCATGACATCAAGGGTGAGAACTGGCAGCTCACCGCCGGCTTCCGGTCGCGGCATGGGCGCGTGCTGCTGTTCGATCCGACCAACGCTGCATCAGCCGCCTACAATCCGTTGCTCGAAGTGCGGCGCGGCCAGTGGGAGGTGCGCGACGTGCAGAATGTCGCCGACGTGCTGGTCGATCCAGAAGGCAGTCTCGAGCGTCGAAACCACTGGGAAAAAACTTCGCACTCGCTGCTAGTCGGCGCGATCCTCCACGTCCTCTATGCCGAAGCCGACAAGACGCTGGCCGGCGTGGCGTCGATTCTCTCCGATCCGTCACGCACAATCGAGCAGACGCTAGCCGCGATGATGGCGACGCCGCACCTGGGTGAAGCGGGCGTGCATCCTGTCGTCGCCTCGGCCGCGCGCGAACTGCTGAACAAATCCGACAACGAGCGGTCAGGCGTGCTCTCGACCGCCATGTCGTTCCTCGGGCTCTATCGCGATCCTGTCGTGGCGCAGGTCACGCGGGCGTGCCATTGGCGCATATCGGATCTGGTCGAAGGCGAGACGCCGGCGACGCTCTATCTGGTCGTGCCGCCCAGCGACATCTCGCGGACCAAGCCGCTAATCCGCCTGATCCTCAACCAGATCGGACGCCGGCTGACCGAGGAGCTGACACCAAAGGGCAACCGCCAGCGCGTGCTCCTGATGCTTGACGAGTTCCCGGCTCTCGGCCGGCTCGACTTCTTCGAGTCCGCGCTGGCGTTCATGGCGGGCTATGGCTTGAAAGCGTTCCTGATCGCACAGTCGCTCAACCAGATCGAGAAGGCATACGGGCCGAACAACGCGATCCTCGACAACTGTCATGTCCGGGTGAGCTTCGCCACCAACGACGAGCGCACCGCCAAGCGCGTGTCGGACGCGCTCGGCACCGCGACCGAGATGCGGGCGATGAAGAACTACGCCGGGCATCGCCTGTCGCCGTGGCTGGGGCATTTGATGGTGTCGCGCTCCGAGACCGCTCGCCAGCTCCTCACGCCCGGCGAGGTGATGCAACTTCCGCCCGGCGACGAGATCGTGATGGTAGCGGGTGTCCATCCGATCCGCGCGAAGAAGGCGCGCTACTTTCAGGATCGCCGCCTGTCCGAGCGGATCATGGACGCGCCCAAACCGAGTGCGGGCGCGGCGCGGGCCGACGACTGGACCGGCCGTGCCGCCGCCGCCGATCCGGCCGACGTGGCGCGGATCGTGCGGGCGCAGGAGGACGCCGCCAATGGCGGGCTCCGCCGTGAACCCGAGCTGCCCGAGCATGTCGCCATCGCGCCGGAGGCATCACCACCGCCCGCGCAGGAGTTTGCAATCGTCGATGACGAGCAGGACGATGTGGCGCGGCAGGCGGCCGTCCGTCGCCGGATGCAGGGGCTCGCACGTCAAGCGTCGCTCGCCCCCGGCGACGGCATCGAGTTGTAGGCAGCGGTCATGCGCGTTCGGCTCAACGTCTATTTTCCGCCCATGCTCGCCAAGCAGATCGACGAGTTGGCGATCCGGCGACGCATCTCGCGATCGGCGATCGTGGAGGCGGCGGTCACGTCCTATCTGTCGCCGGACGGCGCAGATCGGATGGAGGCGGCATTTGCCCGGCGGCTCGACCGCCTATCGCGCCAGGTCCAGCGGCTTGAACGCAATACGGGCCTTTCGACAGAGGCGTTGGCACTGTTTGTTCGCTTCTGGCTGTCGGTGACGCCGCCGCTGCCGGACGAGGATCAAGCCGCCGCCCAAGTGAAGGGTCGCAAGCGCTATGAGGGCTTCGTCGAAACGCTCGGCCGGCGCTATGCGAGCGGCAAGAGCCTGCTCGACGAGATCCCCGAAGATGTGCGGCCCAAATCCGCGACCGATTCGGAGTAAACGCGGGCCGATTGCAGGAACGGCCAGCGGGCCGATCCGCCATCGGTAAGTTTCTGCCGCCGCCTCTACTACGCCTTCAGCTATCTGTTGCTTAGGCCCCGTTTCTGCCTCTCTTGATGTGCCCCGACAGCCGGGCGGCGGTTCGCCCGGCCCTTATGAGGGGCCAGTTCCTTGACCGTTCACCCGATCCGATCCGAGGCGAAGTCACGCGGCGCGAGAATGCTGCGGACGGCTCTCGGATCGTCGATTGCAGCCTGGCTCGACGATCCGGCTGTGATCGAGGTCATGTTGAACCCAGACGGGCGGCTGTGGGTCGATCGCCTCGGCGACGGGATCAGCGACACCGGCGAGCTGCTGTGCGCCGCCGATGGCGAACGCATCGTCCGCCTAGTTGCGCATCATGTCGGCGTCGAAGTTCACGCCAAGTCCCCGCGCGTTTCGGCCGAATTGCCCGAAGGTGGTGAACGGTTCGAGGGACTGCTTCCGCCTGTCGTCGCAGCCCCGGCTTTCGCGATCCGTAAGCCCGCCGTCGCGGTGTTCACGCTCGACGATTATGGGGCGGCCGGGATCATGTCGGCGGCCGAGGCGGCGGCGCTGCGCGATGGTGTTGCGGCCCGCGCCAACATCCTGGTCGCGGGCGGCACCGGCAGCGGCAAGACCACCCTGGTCAACGCGCTCTTGGCCGAGGTCGCCAAGACCGCCGACCGTATCGTCTTGATCGAAGATACGCGCGAGCTGCAATGCGCCGCGCCCAACCTCGTCGCCATGCGGACCAAGGATGGCGTCGTTTCGCTTTCCGATCTCGTCCGGTCCTCGCTCCGCCTGCGGCCCGATCGCATCCCGATCGGCGAGGTGCGCGGCGCTGAAGCGCTCGACCTGCTTAAAGCCTGGGGGACCGGGCACCCCGGCGGCATTGGCACCATCCACGCTGGAACCGCGCTCGGCGCGCTGCGCCGTATGGAACAGCTCATTCAGGAAGCCGTCGTCACGGTCCCCCGCGCGCTGCTCGCCGAGACCATCGACCTGATCGCCGTCCTGGTCCGCGATGGGCATGGCCGCCGTCTCGCCGAGCTGGCGCGTGTCGAGGGGCTGGACCCCATCACCGGCGACTACCGCATCGCTTCGCTTTCCCAACCCCAGCCAGGAGACGTCAAATGATCCATGCCCTTCGGCATGGCGCACACCGCGCCATGCTCGCCGCCACCGCCAGCGTGATCGCGCTGACTGCTGCTGTTCCCGCTTATGCGTCGGGATCATCGATGCCGTGGGAAGCGCCCCTTCAATCCATCCTCCAATCGATCGAGGGGCCGGTCGCAAAGATTATCGCGGTCATCATCATCATCGTGACCGGCCTGACCCTCGCGTTCGGCGACACATCGGGCGGCTTCCGGCGGCTGATCCAGATCGTGTTCGGCCTGTCGATCGCCTTCGCCGCGTCGAGCTTCTTCCTGTCGTTCTTCAGCTTCGGCGGCGGGGCGCTCGTCTGATGGAAGCGAGCGAGCCGATCGCGGGCTTCTCCGCTCCCGTCCACCGGGCGCTGACCGAGCCGATATTGCTCGGCGGCGCACCGCGGGCGCTCGCCATCGTCAACGGGACGCTGGCGGGCGCGATCGGTCTCGGCCTGCGTCTCTGGATCGCGGGCCTCGTCATCTGGGCGATCGGCCATGCGCTCTCGGTCTGGGCTGCGCGCCGCGACCCGCAGTTCGTGGACGTCGCCCGCCGCCACCTCCGTTACCCGACATGGATGCAGCCATGATGAGCCTTCGCGAATACCGTGGGCATGCGGCCCATCTCGCCGACTTCCTGCCTTGGGCCGCACTGGTCGGCGCGGGCGTTGTTCTGAACAAGGACGGCAGCTTTCAGCGCACAGCCCGTTTCCGCGGCCCCGATCTCGACAGCGCCACGCCGGCCGAGCTGGTCGCCACGACCGCACGACTGAACAGCGCGCTGCGCCGGCTCGGATCAGGCTGGGCGATCTTCGTCGAAGCCCAGCGCACACCCGCGCTCGACTACCCGGAGTCGGAATTTCCCGATCCCGTCTCAGCGCTGGTCGATCTGGAGCGGCGCGAACAGTTCAGCGAGGAGGGCGCACACTTCGAGAGCCTCTATTTCCTGACGTTGCTGTGGATGCCGCCGGCCGAGGAAAGGGCACGCGCCGAAGGCTGGCTCTATGAAGGGAAGTCCACCAACGGCGTCGATCCGTGGGAGCTGCTCAAGGGCTTCACCGATCGCAGCGACCGTGTGCTGAATCTGGTCGAGGGCTTCGTGCCCGAAGTCCGCTGGCTCGATGACGCCGAGACGCTGACCTACCTGCACAGCACCATTTCTACCCGACGCCAGCGTGTGCGTGTTCCCGAAACGCCCATGCACCTCGACGCGCTGCTCGCCGACGAGCCGCTGACGGGCGGGCTGGAGCCGCGCCTGGGCGACCATCACCTCCGCACACTCACCATCGTCGGATTCCCGAGCGTCACATTCCCCGGTCTGCTCGACGAACTGAACCGGCTCGCCTTCGAGTATCGCTGGTCCACCCGCGCGGTCATGCTCGACAAGACCGATGCGACCAGGCTGCTGACCAAGATCCGGCGGCAATGGTTCGCCAAGCGCAAGTCGGTCGCCGCCATATTGAAAGAGGTGATGACCAACGAGGCATCGACGCTGCTCGACAGCGACGCCTCTAACAAGGCGGCCGATGCCGACATCGCTCTGCAGGAGCTGGGCGCCGACTATGCCGGCATGGCTTATGTCACCGCGACGGTGACGGTGTGGGACCGCGATCCCGCCATTGCCGCCGAAAAGCTGCGGCTCGCCGAGAAGGTCATCCAGGGCCGCGACTTCACGGTCATCCCCGAGGGCATGAACGCGATCGAGGCGTGGCTGGGAAGCCTCCCCGGTCACACTTACGCCAACGTCCGCCAGCCCCCGATCTCCACTATCAATCTCGCCCACCTGATCCCCCTGTCAGCAGTATGGGCGGGGCCGGAACGGGACGAGCATTTTGGTGCTCCCCCCTTGCTCTATGGCAAGACCGAAGGCTCGACCCCGTTCCGGTTTTCCCTTCACGTCGGCGACGTCGGCCACATGCTGATCGTCGGTCCGACCGGCGCGGGCAAATCCGTGCTGCTTGCGCTGATGGCGATGCAGTTCCGCCGCTATGGGCGTGCGCAGGTCTTCGCCTTCGACTTCGGCGGTTCGATCCGCGCCGCCGCGCTCGGCATGGGCGGCGACTGGCAGGATTTGGGCGGGACGCTCGCCGACGAGGCCGGCGACGGCGTGCAGCTCCAGCCGCTCGCCCATATCGACGCGCCTGCCGAGCGGGCATGGGCGGCCGAATGGCTGGCGGCGATCTTCGCGTCCGAGGGCGTCGCGGTCGATCCGCAGGCCAAGGAGCATATCTGGTCGGCGCTTGGTTCGCTGGCGTCGGCGCCGATCGGCGAACGCACGCTCACGGGTCTTGCTGTCCTGCTACAATCGCAGCAGCTCAAGCAAGCGCTCGCCTCCTACTGCATCGGCGGGCCGTGGGGCCGGCTGCTCGACGCCGAAGCTGAACGGCTCGGCGAAGCCTCGGTGCAGGCGTTCGAGACCGAGGGCCTGGTCGGCGCCGGCTCGGCCGCAGCCGTCCTGTCCTACCTGTTCCACCGGATCGAAGGCCGGCTCGACGGCTCGCCAACGCTCATCATCATCGACGAAGGCTGGCTGGTACTCGACAGCCCGGACTTCGCCGCCCAGCTCCGCGAATGGCTGAAGACGCTCAGGAAGAAGAACGCCAGCGTCATCTTCGCCACCCAGAGCCTCGCTGACATCGAAACGTCGAGCATCGCCCCGGCCATCATCGAAAGCTGCCCGACGCGTATCTTCCTGCCCAACGAACGCGCGGCCGAGCCGCAGATCGCGGCCATCTATGAGCGCTTCGGCCTCAATGTCCGCCAGATCGAAATCCTCAGTCGGGCGACGCCGAAGCGCGACTATTACTGCCAGTCACGGCGGGGAAATCGCCTGTTCGAGCTGGGCTTGGGCGAGGTCGCGCTGGCCTTCGCCGCCGCGTCCTCGAAAACCGACCAGCTCCGCATCGCCGAATTGATCGAAACCCACGGGCAATCCGCTTTCGCGGCCGAATGGCTGCGCCATCGCGGCTCTGCCTGGGCCGTCGAGCTTCTTCCCCCCGATCCTCGGCATCAACCTCAGCAGGAGTTACCGCTATGACCAGAATGAATCTTCGCCCCGCCGTCCTGGCCGGCGTGCTCGCTGCCACGGCCATCGCGCCGGTGGCCGCTCCGATGCCGGCTTACGCGCAGTTCGGTTTTGGTGGGATCGTCTATGACCCGACCAATTATGCGCAGAACGTGCTGACGGCGGCTCGCTCGCTCCAACAGATCAACAACCAGATCCAGCAAATCCAGCAGCAGGCGACGAGCCTCATCAACGAGGCGAAGAACCTTGCCTCGCTGCCGTTCAGCCAGCTCCAGCAGTTGCAGCAGCAGGTTCAGCGTACCCAGCAGTTTCTCGGCCAGGCGCAGCGCATCGCCTATGATGTGCAGAACATCCAGCAGGCGTTCACCAGCCGCTACACCGGCTCGGCGCTGACCGGCACGCAGGCGCAGATGGTCGCCAACGCGAATGCGCGTTGGCAGGATAGTGTCGGCGCGTTCGAGGACTCGCTGAAGGTACAGGCGGGTGTCGTCGGCAACATCGACGGCGCGCGCACGACGATGACCGGCCTGGTCTCGGCCAGTCAGTCGGCGACCGGCGCGCTTCAGGCCGCGCAGGCTGGCAATCAGCTTCTCGCGCTGCAATCGCAGCAGCTCGCCGACCTGACCGCCGCCGTCGCGGCGCAGGGCCGCGCGCAAGCGCTCGAATCCGCGCGGCATACGGCCGAGGAGGCGGAGGGCCGCGAACGGTTCCGCCGCTTCATGGGCAACTGAGGATCGCGTCCGATGCTGCACGCATCCTCGCGCACGGCCAAGATCGCGGGCGTCGCCGCGCTGGCGGGCTTGATGATGGCGGTGGCGATCGTCGCCGCCGTCCACAAGCCTGAACCCGCACAAGCCCCGCCCGTCGCCGTGCGCGGGGAGGCGCGCCAGGACCGGCTCGCCCGCGAACTCGAACGCTGCGCGACGCTCACCATGCCAGACTCGGGCTGCGAAGCGGCCTGGGCCGAGAACCGCCGCCGCTTCTTCCGTCAAGATGCTCCCACGCCCGCGGTGGATGCCAGCAAACCCGCAGCTCCCGCAACCGAGACCCCCGCGCCATGAACGACACCAGCGTCATCGACACGTTCCTCAATGTCTTCACCCGCTACATCGACAGCGGGTTCGGCCTGCTCGGCGGCGAGGTCAGCTTCCTCTCGACCACATTGATCGCCATCGACGTGACGCTCGCCGGGCTGTTCTGGGCCTGGGGCGCCGACGAGGACGTGCTTCAGCGCCTCGTCAAGAAGACGCTCTACATCGGCGTCTTCGCGTTCATCATCGGCAATTTCTCCAACCTCGCCAACATCGTGTTCCAGTCCTTCGCCGGCCTCGGCCTCAAGGCGAGCGGCGGGGCGATGTCGCTGGGCGATTTCATGAAACCCGGCACGATCGCGGCGACAGGGTTGCAAGCCGCCAAGCCGCTGATGGATGCGGCAGGGCAATTCTCGAACCTGTGGGCGGTGTTCTCGAACCTCGCTTTGATCCTCGTGCTGTTGCTCGCCTGGGTCATTGTGGTGCTCGCCTTCTTCATCATCGCGGTGCAGGTCTTCATCACGCTGATCGAGTTCAAGCTGGTGACGCTGGCCGGCTTCGTGCTGCTGCCCTTCGCCTTCTTCAACAAGACCGCCTTCATGGCCGAACGTGTGCTCGGCCATATCGTCTCCACGGGCATCAAGGTGCTGGTGCTCGCGGTCATCACCGGCATCGGCACGACGCTGTTCAGCCAGTTCACTAGCGCAAACCTCGGCACGGCGCCCGACATCAATCAGGTCATGGCGATCGCGCTCGCTGCCCTGTCGCTGTTCGGCCTCGCCATCTTCGGCCCCGGTATCGCCAACGGCATCGTCTCGGGTGGTCCCGCACTTGGCGCGGGCGCCGCGGCCGGAACCGCGCTTGCCGCCGGCGGGGCGCTCGTCGGTGGCGCAGCCGCCGCCCGTCTTGGGGTCGGGGCGGCTGCCGGCGTGATCGGCGGCGCTGCCAGAGGTGGTGCGTTCGCATCGGGTGCGGCGAGCAGCGCCTATGCGCTCGGCTCAGCTGGCAAGACCGGCGGAGCGGCGGTTGCGGGCGGTGCGGCGGGCGTTGGCCGAGCGACCGCAGGCGCGGCCATGTCGCCGCTTCGCAAGGCCGCAGCATCCCTAAAAGATAGCTATCGCTCGGGCGGCCGCGCGGCCGTGACCGCAACGGGCGGCACGATCTCGGGGGGCACGTCGTCGCCCGCGCCGTCGGCTGATGGGCCGCCCACCTGGGCAGCGAACATGAAACGCCGCCAGACCATGACCCACGGCGCCACCGTCGCCGCCCACACGCTGCGCTCCGGCGACGGTGGCGGCAGCGGTGCGTCCGTCGACCTCAGCCAGAAGGACTAACCGCCCATGTTCCGACGCCCAACCATCCGCTACGGCCAGACCCCCGAGCCGATCACACCCTATCAGCGCGCCGCCCAAGCCTGGGACGACAGGATCGGCTCGGCCCGCGTGCAGGCGAAGAACTGGCGGCTCGCCTTCTTCGGCGCGTTGGCGCTCTCGGGCGGACTTGCAGGGGGCCTCGTCTGGCAATCCGCGCGAGGCCATATCGTGCCGTGGGTCGTGCAGGTCGACAAGCTCGGCGAGGCACAAGCCGTCGCGCCTGCAGAGGCCGACTATCGTCCGACCGATCCGCAGATCGCGTTTCATCTCGCGCGCTTCATCGAGCAGGTGCGCAGCATCCCTGCCGATCCGATCATCGTCCGCCAGAATTGGCTTCGCGCCTACGACTTCACCACCGACAAAGGCGCGCTGTTCCTCAACGACTATGCACGGGCGAACGACCCCTTCGCTCAGATCGGCAAGGTCCAGGTCGCGGTGGACGTGTCGAGCGTGATCCGTGCTTCGCCCGACAGCTTCCGGGTGGCCTGGACCGAACGGCGCTATCAGGACGGCAGCCTTGCCGCCACCGAGCGCTGGTCGGCCATCCTCACCGTTGTTTTCGTGGCCCCGCGCACGCCCGACGCCCTGCGCAAGAACCCGCTCGGGGTCTTCGTCAACGCCCTCAACTGGTCAAAGGAGCTGTCGCAATGAGACGCCCAATGCTTCGTCGCGCCGCCTCGGCGGTCCTGCTCGCCACAACCTCCGTGCTCGCCGCTTGCGCCACCACGTCAGCCAAGCCGCCGGCCATAGCCTATGACAATCCGCCGCCGGCCGAGATCGCGGCCACTCCGGCGCCCGAGCCGCCCAAGCCGGTCGAGGTGGTGGCGATCCCCGAGCCGCTGCCGCTTCCCGGCCAGTTGAAGCCAGTCGGCGAAAGCCCGCGTCCGCCGGAATCCGCCGATCCGCGCAACCGTGTCGGCGCGGCTAACGCGGCTGCCCGCATGCAGCCGGTGCGCGACGGCTTCCTCAATGCGATCCAGCAATATCCGTGGACGGACGGTGCGCTCTATCAGGTCTATGCCGCGCCCGGCCAGGTGACGGACATCGCGCTTCAGGAAGGCGAGCAGCTCGTCGGGGCCGGGCCGGTTGCGGCGGGCGATACCGTGCGCTGGATCATCGGCGATACGACCAGCGGCGCGGGCGCGACAGCTCGGGTGCATATCCTCGTTAAACCAACCCGGCCCGACCTTTCGACCAACCTCGTCATCAACACCGACCGGCGCACCTATCATTTGGAACTGCGCGCGGGTGCAGCAACCTACATGGCGTCGGTGAGCTGGACCTATCCGCGAGATGCGCTGATCGCCTTGCAGGGCCGCAACGCTGCTGCCGCAGCCACCGTGCCGGTCGCGGCTGGCGTGGACCTGACAGCGCTCAATTTCCACTATCGGATCGATGGCGATCGTGCGCCGTGGCGGCCGGCCCGTGCGTTCGATGATGGTCGGCAGGTGTTTATCGAATTTCCGGCGGGGATCTCGCAGGGCGAGATGCCGCCGCTGTTCGTGACCGGTGCGGCCGGCGACGCCGAACTGGTCAATTACCGCGTGCAGGGCCGTTACATGGTTGTCGATCGCCTGTTCGCCGCCGCCGAGCTGCGCCTGGGCGACAAGCGCAGCGAGCAGCGCGTGCGGATCGTGCGCGACGATGGCCGGGAGCGGCGCTGATGAGCGATCCTTCCGACATTCCCGCCGCCGAAGCGGTCGCGGCTCCGGCCGACCGCCAGGCCTTCCAGCTCCGGGGCGATCCGCCGCGCGTCATGCGGCTTTCGCGAAAGGCGCTGGCTATGGTGGGCATCGCCGCCGGTCTCGGCATCGGCGGCTCGCTGATCTATGCCTTGCGGTCAGTCGGTCCGCACGAAGCGAAGGAACTCTACAACACCGACAGTCGCGCGGGCGAGGCGATCACATCCGGTCCCAAGGATTACGGCCAGGCTCCAAAGCTCGGGCCGCCGCTCCCGGGTGATCTCGGTCGTCCGATTGTGTCCGCGCAGCAGCGCGGGGAGGCTGTTCCCGTGCCGCCGATCGGCGCGCAAGCCGGTCAGCCCGATGCCGCCGCCCGAGCCGAGGAAGCAGCGCGCCAGCGCATCAGCCAAGAGCGTGACGCAGCGCGGACCAGTTCGGTCTTCCTGGGCGGCCGCACGGCCACCGTAGCCGGAGCGGCAGCGCAGCCCATCGCCGCCGTGCCATCGGACGCGCCGGCCCCCGCACAGCAGGCCGCCAGCCAGGGCGACCAGGCCGCAAAGCGGGCCTTCATGGCGCAGGCGTCCAACCAGCGCACGGTCAGCGTCGAGCGGCTGACCGCTCCGGCATCACCCAACATCGTCCAGGCTGGCAGTATCATCCCGGCCGCGCTCATCACCGGCATCCGGTCGGACCTTCCCGGCCAGATCACCGCTCAGGTGACGCAGAACGTCTATGACAGCATCACCGGCCGAATCCTGCTCATCCCGCAAGGCGCACGGCTGATCGGCGAATATGATAGTCAGATCACCGCCGGGCAGACCCGCGTGCTGCTCGCCTGGGATCGGCTGATCCTGCCGGATGGCCGCTCGATCGTTCTCGAACGCCAGCCAAGCGCTGATGCCGCCGGATATGCAGGCTTGCAGGATCGCGTCGACCAGCATTGGGGCAACATGCTCAAGGCCGCCGCGATCTCCACCCTGCTCGGCATCGGGGCCGAGATGACGACGAACAACAACAACTCGCTGGTGCAGGCGCTTCGCTACGGGACGCAGGATACCGTCAATCAGACAGGGCAGCAGATCGTGCGCCGCCAACTCGGCGTGCCGCCGACGCTCACCATCCGGCCGGGCTATCCCCTTCGCATTGTCATCACCCGCGATCTTGTCCTCGAACCCATCGGAGGAACGCGATGACCAAGTTGAAGCTGGGGCCGCTGGCCGACGACAGGCCGATCAAGCTCACGATAGAGTTGCCGGCTGCCGTGCATCGTGACTTGCAAGCCTATGCCGCGGCGCTGGCGGCCGAGACAGGCGGCTCGCCTGCCGCACCCGAAAAGCTGATCGGGCCGATGGTCACGCGGTTCATGGACACAGATCGCGGTTTTCGGCGGCGGCGCGCAAAAAGCGATTGAAGCTTGCGGGCCTCAGTGGCCCATGAATTTCTTGAAGCGATCCCGACCCTCGGCTTCCGTCACCGCCTGCTGGGCGTTGGCGCATTCGTCGCCGCGCACCGAGCCGTCTCGGCATCCGGCGACCACGCGCCGCGCTTCATCGAGGTTGGCGGTGAAATACTGCATCCCACGCGCCGCCCCTGGTTCGGCGATCACGGGGGCAGGACTGACGGCCATCGCCGACGTGGCAGGCGGCATGATGATCGGACGCAGCACGAATCCCGCGCCAAATCCGATGGCGAGCATGGCGAGAGCGACGATGAATATCTTTCCTTGCATCATGATGTTTAGCTCCCAAGCGAATATTATTCCGCCGGATTCTCCGAGATGTTGAAGGATAGCGCGTAGCGGGTCTTTATGAAATGGAGGAAGCGCCGAAGTGCGGGATTACTATTGTCGTCGTGCCAGTATCCCGAATATCCGATCAGCATCGGCCCTTGCTCGGCATGAACGGGCCGATAAACCACGTCGGGATAGCGCGCCCCGGTGCTACCTTCGCAGACAATGGTGAGGCCAAGTCCATCGCCTAGCAGGTTCAAGATTGTCTCGCGGCTGCATTGGTGCATTCTGACGTTTGCTTGCATTCCTAAGACGGACAAGCGGCCGAGTAGCATGTGGCGGATTTCCGGGCCGGGGTCCGTTGCGGGGAGAAGAAAACGCTCACCGCGCAGATCGGTCCAATGCACTGTCTCGCGTTCGGCCAAGGGATGGCTGGCAGGTAATGCGACCAGTACGCGCTCGCTCCAGAACGGCTCACGTCGATAGCCGTCGTGGTCCGCTTCCCCCGCCAGAATGGCGATATCTATCTCCCCAATATCAAGGCCAGCAAGCAGGACGGCTCGTTCTGCTTCTACTCCATCCAAGTCGACGTCTGGATGAGCACCGCGCCAGCCAATCACAGTGGCCCGCAGATTACCGGCCGACAATGAACAATAATGTCCGATCATCAACCCGCCAGCGCGACCCTGACCAGCGGCGCGCGTCACGGCGATCAGTTTATCTGCACCAGCGACCATCGGCCTGGCGCCCCGAATAAAGTCTTTTCCTGCGATGGTTGCGCTAACTCCCGAGCGAGACCGCTCAAAAATCTGGACTCCGATTACTCGCTCTAACCTGGCGACGTTTCGACTCAGCGTGGATTGTTCCACGCCCAATGCCCGCGCTGCTTTGTAGAAGCTACCATGATCGGCGGCGGCGATGGCATGGCGGAGCAGGCGGATATCGAAGGGCATTCATTTGCTGCCAGATTCGATAATATTGGGGCGAGGACATATCTCCAGATATCTCCCCGCCCCGCTCGCCAGCGGTTTGTTCTTATTGCTAGCGAGCCCTGACCGTCCAGCTTTCCTCTGGGGGCGAGGAGATGGCAATAGGCGGTCGGTCAATGTTTCGATGTGGTTTAGACGATCAGCGCGCATTTCAGTGCTTTCGTAGCTCATCAATGCTTTTATGAGTGTCCGGCGTGGGGGCAGCCATTTTGCGTTTCCCGCGCAGCACATCGATTTCATCCTGCCGGCGTCGCAGATAATATTCGCGCGCTGTGACATAGGGTTGTGCCTGTGCTCGTTGCTCGCGAAGATCTGCGTCAAACCGGATGCGCCGGTCGAGCGCCCGCGGCACACCGGTCCCTGCGCTGTAGGCCAATCGGTTAAACGGAACGCCGATGGCGGTGGGCAGCACCATGCGATCCATCAGGCCGCCAATCAGGTCCCGGACTGTCGTCGGCCCAACCACTGGCAAAAACAGAAATGCTCCGGGCTTCACGCCATAGAATCCGAAGCTATCGGCGAACCCATTGGGACGATGCGGGAGGCGGAACGGTTTTCGCTTGGCAATATCGAATAGGCCCGCCGCGCCAAGCGTCGTGTTGACCGCGAAGCGGCCGACGGTCTCGGCGGCCTTGCCGACCTTGTGCTGGATCAGGAAATTCAAAAAAACGACAGGTTCGTCGAGATTGGCGAACGCGTTGTGCAGGCCATCACGTATTGGTCCAGGGACGATATGCCGATAGCCCATGGCCACTGGCGCCACCACGGCATGATCGACAGACTGCGTGATTTCAAACGACTTGAGGTTGGCTGGTTCCAGCGGGTCGACGTGGGCTGAGCGCGACGAGGCTGTGACGACAATTGTGTCTTTTGCGTCCGCTGTACCATTCTGGCTTGATGCGTCCTGGCTTGCTGGGCCTTCTTGCTCAACGGGAGACTGTGGGGCCGATGGCGCCAGTTCGAACGCCGGTGGCGTGATGGCGGGCCGTGTCGCGTCTGATGCGGGGCGCGCTACGGCCGAATTTGGCTGCGCCGGCACCGACGCGACTTGATCTGGTCCGAGAAATGGCGGCGGTGAAGAAACTTCGCTCGCGACCGAGGCAAGGAGCAAGCACAGCATCTTATCTTTTCTCCTCGTCCGGCGCCCAGATGCTGTGTGAATCGATCTGAAGCTTCAGGAGCGCCCGGTCGGCTTCCGACCGGGCATCAATTTCCAGGCGGTGCGCCTCCTGCGCCTGCCGCCGGACATAAAGAAGATCGGTCAGATCGATCTGGCCGAGTTGATATCCTCGCGCCATCTTGGCGGCCGCGTCGGCGGCGCTGTGCATCGATAGATCGGCGTTGCGCCAGGCATCGTAGCGGGTGCGGGCGTTGGAAAGGTCCGCATTGGCGATGGCCTGGATATTGCGTTGTATCGCCGCCAATTCCATGCGCGCGGCGTTGGCCTCGGCTGAGGCTTGATCGGCCGCCGCCCGGCGATAGCCACCGCCGAGGGGGATCGAGGCGACGATACCCGCGCCCTTTTCCATTCCGCCGCGCTCGCTGAACAAACGGACTCCGAACGATGGATCAGCGATACGATCCGCCCGAACCCGCTGAGCCGTGACGCCGAGGCGCTGCGCTTCCTTGTCCGCTGCACGAATCTCGTGGCTGCGCTCGATCACGAGATCGCGCATCGTCTCCAGCCCCACATCGGGAAGCGTCGGGGACGCAAGTTCCGGGGGCTCGGATGGCAAGGGAATGTCGGGGAAGGCCGCGGCGAGGGTGACACGCGCCTGCTCGCGGATAGAGAGGGACGATGCCGCCTGTGCGCGGGCCTGAGCGAGCGCTGCTTGCGCCTGGTCAAGATCGAGCTGGGCGGCGTCACGCAGCGCGACTCGCCGTTTCACCGCCGCGATCGATTCTTCCAGCCCCCTGACCGTGTCCATATCGTTTCGATAATGAGTCCCGGCAGTCAGCCAGTCGTGCCAGAGGCTCGACAGGATCAGCGCCGTCTGGTGACGGACATCCTCCATCTGGTTCTCGGCCACCTCGATCCCCAGGGCGCCAGCCTTGCGGTCCAGCGCGGCCTTGCCCGGCAGGCGGAAAGGGCGGCTGATCGTCGTGTCGAACTCGTCGAAACCGCCCTCGCGATCCACCGTGCGGCGGATGTAGCTACCGCTCACCGTCACTTCATGCGGGCCTTTGCGAAGCATGTCGCCGCGCGCTCGCGCAGCCTCGATACGGGCAAGCGCGGCGGCAACGCTGGGATGACTGTCCAGCGCCTCGTTGACCTTCTCTGCCGGCGGCAGGTCGGCGCGCTGGGCGAGCGCAGGCGTTGCGCCAAATGCAAGGCAACAGGCAAAGGCGACGACCCGCATCAGGCGATCCTTCCCTGATCGACGAGCGGAACGGTTCGCCAACGCACTGGCAGATCGTGCCGTGCTTCTTTCACTGCGCGAAGCAAATCCGGCACCATGTCCTCACCGACGATCAGTTCGATAGTCGTGCGCTTGAGTTCGCCGGAGACCCGCTCTGCTGTCCCGGCATCGTCGAAGTCACGACCACGCACATTCTCCGCCCGGATATGAATCGGCGCCCGGGAGATCGCGCGGATGGAGTCGATTAGCCCTTCGGCGTCCGGGACAGCGCAATGCAGGGTGAACAGGAGATCAGGCATTTTCGGGTTCTCCCGCGCTTTCGCCGAAGCGCTCGAACAGGATCGGCAGCAGGATCAGCGTCAGCAGGGTGGAAGTGATGAGGCCGCCGATGACGACGATGGCGAGCGGACGCTGGATCTCCGATCCAGGCCCGCTGGCGAACAAGAGCGGCACCAGGCCGAAGGCGGTGATGCTGGCGGTCATCAGCACGGGCCGCAGTCGCCGCTGCGCGCCGAGCCGTACCGCCTCGGCCATGCCTAGCCCTTCCGTGCGGAGCTGCCGGAAATAGGCGACGAGCACCAGCCCGTTGAGCACCGCGATGCCGAGTAGGGCGATGAATCCGACCGAAGCAGGCACGGAGAGATATTCGCCCGACACCCAGAGCGAGACCAGACCACCGACCATGGCGAAGGGGATATTGGCGAGGATCAGCAGCGACGCGCGGAGCGAGCGCAGTGTCGCCAACAGCACGAGGAAGATCAGTCCCAGCGCGATCGGGATCACCGTCATCAGCCGTGCCGAGGCGCGCTGCTGATTTTCGAACTGGCCGCCCCAGACGATGCTGTACCCTGCCGGAAGCCGTACCTTCGTCGCCACCGCAGCCTTCGCCTCATCGACATAGCCGACCAGATCGCGCCCGGAGACGAATGCCTGCACCAAGGCGAAGCGTGAACCATTCTCATGGTCGAGCTTGACCGGCCCCTGCGTGCGCGCGACCCGCGCCATGTCGCTGACGCGCGCGAGCGTGCCATCAGGCGTGCGCAATTGCAGATCGGCGAAGCGCGCGGCGTCTTTCCGAAGGCTCTCATCGCCTCGGATGACGATCGGCGTCCGCTTCTGCCCTTCCGCCACGACACCCGCGCGCATCCCCTCGACCTGAGCGCGCAAGGCATCCTGCATTTGGTCGACCGGCATTCCGAACCGCCCGGCCGCTGCGCGGTCGATGTCGAGTTGAAGATAGTCCACGCTGTCGTTGGCGACCGTCAGCACTTCCGAGGCACCGCGAACGCCCGACAGCGTGTGCTGGATCTGGCCGGCGAGATCGGCAAGCGTATTGAGGTCGGGGCCGAAGATCTTGACCGCGAGATCGCCGCGCGCACCGGTCAGCATCTCTGAGACGCGCATCTCGATCGGCTGGGTGTAGCTGGGAGTGATGCCGGGAAGCCCCTCCAGCGCCTTGCGGATTTCCTCGATCACAAAATCCTTGTTGCCGCGCCATTCGGAGCGTGGCTTCAATCGGACGAAGCTGTCGGTCTCGTTGAGGCCCATCGGATCGAGGCCGATTTCGTCCGAACCGACGCGGGCGATCACGTCCTCGACCTCGGGCACGGCCCGGAGCGCGCGTTGCACGGCCAGATCACCGGCAACCGACTGGTCGAGGTTGATCGAAGGCAGCTTGGTGAGTTGGACGATGACCGAGCCCTCGTCCATCGTCGGCATGAAGGTCTTGCCAACCGCGCCATAGGCTATGCCAGCCAGCACCAGTCCCAGAGCAGAGAGGCCATAGACCAGCCTTTTGCGCGCGAACGCGCCGTCCAGCAGCACGCGGTAGCGCGGGCCAAGCTGGCGCATGATCCACGGCTCGCCATGGTGGCCGCTTTTGAGGCCGAAGGAGGACAGTACCGGCACCAGCGTCAGCGCCAGCAGGAGAGAGCCTGCGAGCGCGAAGACGATGGTGAGCGCGACAGGGGCGAACAATTTGCCCTCCAACCCTTGCAATGAGAGCAACGGCAGGAACACCAGCGCGATGATGAGGATGCCGGCCGAGACCGGGACGATCACTTCGCTGGTCGCACGAAACACATGGTTGAGCCGGGGCGTATCTCCATCGTGATCGCGGCCGAGCCGTTCGACCACATTCTCGACCACCACCACCGCGCCATCGACCAGCATCCCGATCGCGATCGCAAGCCCGCCAAGGCTCATCAGATTGGCGGAGAGGCCCATGCCGCGCATGAAGAGGAAGGTGATGAGCGCCGCCATCGGCAAGGTCGCGGCGACGATCGCAGCAGCGCGCCAGTCGCCCAGGAACAGGATCAGCAGCACGACGACGAGGACGGTCGCCTCGATCAGCGCTTCTTCGACCGTGCCCACCGCCCGTTCGATCAGGTCGGAGCGATCGTAGAACACATTGATACGCGTGCCAGCGGGCAAGCCGCGCTCGACCTCGGCGAGGCGCGTGCGAACGCCGTCCACCACCTGCCGGGCGTCCGCCCCGCGCAGCGCGATCACCAGCCCTTCGACCGCTTCGGCGTTGCCGTTCTTCGTCACCGCGCCATAGCGAGTGAGGCTGCCGCTGCCGACCGAGGCGACATCGCCCAGCCGTACGATGCGCCCATCACGGCTGGCGATGACGAGCGATTGCAGGTCTTCGGCATTGCGGATCGCGCCAACCGCGCGGACGATCAGCGCTTCCTCGCCATTGGCGAGGCGTCCCGCGCCATCGTTGCGATTGCCGCTTTCGATTGCCGCACGCAGATCGGCAATCGAAAGCTTCGCGGAGGCCAACGCCACCGGATCGGGCCTCACTTCGAAGGTGCGGACATAGCCGCCGAGCGCGTTGACGTCCGCGACGCCGGGCACGGTGCGCAGCGCCGGGCGGATCGTCCAGTCGAGTAGCTCACGCTTCTGCTGGAGCGATAGCGGCCCTTCGATCGTAAACATGTAAACGTCGGAAAGCGGCGTGGAGATCGGCGCCAGACCGCCCGTCACCGATGCGGGTAGATCGCCCATTACGCCCGACAACCGCTCGGCGACCTGTTGGCGCGCCCAATAGATGTCGGTGCCATCGGTGAAATCGATGGTGATGTCGGCGATGGCGTATTTGGCCGCTGAGCGCAGGATCGCCTGATTGGGGATGCCCAGCATCTCCTGTTCGATCGGCGTGATAACGCGGCTTTCTACCTCCTCCGGCGTCATGCCGGGGGCTTTCAGGATTAGCTTCACCTGTGTCTGGGCGATGTTTGGATAGGCGTCGACCGGCAAGTTGACGAAGGCCCATATCCCTAGCCCTGCCGTCACAGCGGCGAGCAGCAGGACGAGCAGGCGATAGGAGAGCGCTGTGGCGACGAGCGAACGCAGCATCGGCCGGGCCTAGCGCGCCGCGGCGAGCGCCTTGAGCGCGCTCGTGCCGGAGGTCACCACCTGTTCACCGGGCTTTACGCCTGAGAGCAGAACGATCCGGCCGTTGCTGGCCGTTCCGCTCGTCACGGGGCGAACCGCGTAACCGCCCTGCGCTGCCACGAACACGGCCGACCTGCCGTCGATCATTGTGACGGCGGTCTCCGGCACGCTGACCGCGCCCGCCGGTGCGGGACCGGAAATCACGATGCTGGTCGCCCGGCCCGCGACGACGCCTGGCCCTGCCGGGATTTCCGCCTTGAGGCTGGCCGAGCGCGTTGCGGGATCGATCGTCGAACCGACGGCGATAATCCGGCCGGAAATGTCAGGTGGCAGATGCACGGTCATACCAAGCCGCACCTGACCGACCAGCCGTTCGGGCAGTTGCCCGATGACTTCATAGCGGTTTGCGGCATCGATCACATAAGGCGCGGTGGTGCCGTCGACCGGATTGCCTGTCTGGATGGCCGCGCTGGTCACGCGGCCCGCGATCGGCGCGGTCAGCGTATAGGAGCCGCTGCCGCCATGGCCGCCCACCATGCGCAGGATACGCGCCTTTTCCGATACGTCCGCATTGCTCTCGGCGGCGATGGCGCGCGCCTCGTCCGCGCGGGCTGGAGCGATGATGCCCTCCCGGCTGAGCTGCGACAGGCGCGCCGCATTGGACTGCGCAACGCCCGCACGCGCATGGGCGCGGGTGAGGTCCGAGCCGAGCGTCAGCACTTCGCGACTGGCGACGGTTGCAAGCGCCTGTCCCTGCCGCACGCTGTCGCCTTCCACCACATACGTCCGGGTGACGACACCGGGGAAGGTCGCGGCCACCGCCACGCGGGCGTTGGCTGGAGGCTGGATCACCGCTGGAATAGTGACGAGCGGGGCTTCCTCGGCAACGGTCGCGGCGGTTAGACGAATGCCCATTTGCGCCGCGCGCTTTGCATCAACGACCAACACCCCCGCGGCAGTCTGCGCTTTATCGGCAGGCGCTTTCGCGGCGGTGGGTTCGGAATGCGGCGCAAGCCACCAAAAGGCCGCCAAAGCGAGCGGAACGGCCACGCCTGCAATCGGATAATATCGTCTGGACATGCCATCCGGCTAGGCGGCGAGTCTGACGGAACCCTGACGAGACAGGCGACAGGTCAATCGGCAGTCAGGGTTCGGGGAAGCGCAGTATCAAATCATGGCGATCGGGATCGGTCTCGAGCGTGCCTTCGTGCGCGGCCATGATCCGCTCGACGATGGCGAGGCCAAGCCCAGCGCCGTCCTTGCTGGCATGATCGGCGCGGCGATGGCGTTGCACGAGATTGCGTAGCCGGTCTGGCGGCAGGCCAGGCCCTTCGTCACGCACGCTGATGCTTGCACCCGGACCAACAAGCACCTGGATGGCGCCGCCGGCCGGAGTCACCCGCACGGCGTTCTCGATGAGGTTGCGCAGCGCCGCCGAAATCGCCTCGCGCCGACCCCGCGTGACGGGCGCGTGAATGCCAGTCACGAGTTCAATGGTCTTGCCTCCGGCAATGATGGCCGGCGCGGCCGCCCCGACGACATCGCTTGCCACATCGCTCAGCGATATCTGCGCCAGCGGGATCTGGGCGACTGCATCGGCATCGATCTGCGCCAGCAGCATGAGCTGATCGATCAGCCGACGCATTGCCGCGACATCCTTTTTGAGCCGCTCCGCATCGTCATGCTCCAACCGATCGAGTTCGAGGGACAGCAAGGCGAGCGGTGTGCGCAGTTCGTGCGCGACATCGGCGGCGAAGGCTTCCTGGCGCTTCGCCGCTTCGTCGAGGCGCGCGAGCAGGTCGTTGACGGCGCTAGTGAAAGGCAGCGCTTCGGTAGGCATCTGCGAATTGTCGATACGGAAGCCGCGCTCATGGCCTTGCACCGCCTCGATCTCCGCCGCTACCTCTTCGAGCGGTCGGAATGCCTGGCGGATCACGCGAAGCACAAGCACGGTAACGGGGATCATCAGAATCGCCACCGGCAGCGCAACATGCTCAAGCATTTCGCGGCTGGCGCGCGCCATCGCCGCTTGCGCATCGAGATGGGCGAAGGTGAAACTGTAGAAGAAGACGACAGCAGCCAGCAGCAGGAAGGTGCCGACCAGACCGATCAGGCCCAGGCCGCGTTTGAGGCGTCGCGATACGGATCGGCGATCGGTCACGCGCCATTGTCCTTCAGCATATAGCCAACGCCTCGAACGGTATGGAGCGCGCCGGTGACGTGAGCATCCTCCAGCTTGCGCCGCACCCGCGAGATCGTGGCCTCGATAGCATTGGGCGTCACAGGATCGCTGAAACTATAAAGGGCATTCTCAATCACGGCGCGATGCACGACCGTTCCCGCGTGCCGCATCAACAATTCCAGCAGATCGGCTTCGCGGCGCGACAGATCGATCTCCTGATCGCCAGCGCGGGCGGTGCGGTTGGCGACGTCGAAATATAGTCGTCCTACCTCGATCACCGGCTGTATCCGCACGCCGGGGCGACGTAGCAGCGCGCGGATGCGCGCTGCAAGTTCATCGATCTCGACCGGCTTCACGAGATAGTCATCCGCTCCGGCATCGAGGCCCGTGATGCGATCCTCCAATGCCCCGCGCGCGGTCAGCATGATCGCGGGCGGCATCTCGTGATATTTTCGGCGGCTCGTAAGCCAGTCGGTTCCGTCGCCATCGGGTAGCCCAAGGTCGAGCACGATCGCGTCATAGGTTGCGCCGCCCATCGCATCCTCGGCCGCTGCAAGGCTATGGGCGACATCACACACGAAGTTCCGGCGCTGGAGGCCGTCTGCGACCAGCGCTGCCATTCGCGCATTATCTTCGATGACGAGAAGACGCATGAATCACTGGAACCTTCGAGGGAGATGATGATCGCTGGCCATGATCCGTTCTAGCAGGGGGCCGTCAGAAGTCTTCAATCCTTGTCCTCGTGATGTTCATGGGCGCCATCGCGCATATGCGGTGTGAACGCGGTCGGCTCGCTCCGAAGGATCAGGATCACCGCCAGGATGATGGTGGCGCTGCCGACCAGCAGCGCAAGTGCTCCGGGCGCCCGCGCGTCACGAGTATCAGGATGAAGACCGGCTCTCTTGCGGCCGGTGACCATCGCGCGAACCAGATTTTCACGAGTGAGAAACGACATCAGGACAACGGCGCCGACATGGAGGGCGACGAGCGCCAGCAAGCCATAGGCAAGCGTTTCGTGGAAATCCTTGTCGAGCTTGTGCGCCGCGACGCTAACACCGCTCCAAAGGACGATTCCGGTCAGGCCAAGCAGGGCGAGGACGGCGATCGCTCCGAGCGGATTGTGTCCGACGGAGCGTTCCGGACGGCCGGCGAACAGCTCGCGCACATGCGAGCCGATCGCCGTCGGTTTGATGAAACGCGCAAAGCGGGCATGTTCGCCGCCGACCAGGCCCCAGACCAAGCGAAACGCCAGCAGCACAGCGGCGCACCATCCTGCCACCATATGCCAACTGGCGATCGGGCTGTCGTCTTCGGACGATAGAAAAGCCACCAGAATGGCCAGAACGAGCAGCCAATGGAACAATCGCAGCGGCGCGTCCCAGACCTTCAACGTGTCCGCCTGAGCGAGATTTGTCATACAATTCTTCCTTCCCGAAGGAAGGGCTAGGCAGATTGTCTGACCGAATCCTGACGAGAACGAGGGGCTATACGACCGTCCCGAACAGCCGCCCGATCCCTGCTGTTGCCGCCATGGCGAGCGCCCCCCAGAATGTCACCCGCAAGACCGAGCGCACCGGCTGCGCGCCACCGGCCCATGCGCCGAGCGTACCGAGCAGTATGAGGAACAGCAATGTCGCGGCGATCTCGATCGGCACGAGACTGGCGCGCGGCGCGACAGCGACCAGTGCCAGCGGCATGAGCGCGCCTGTACTGAAGGTCGCCGCGGAGGTGAGCGCCGCCTGGAGTGGACGGGCGGTCACGACTTCGGAAATGCCAAGTTCATCGCGCGCATGGGCGCCCAGCGCGTCGCTGGCCATAAGCTGATCAGCGACGCGAAGCGCCAAGTCCTTGTCGAGCCCGCGCGCCACGTAAATCTCGGCCAGTTCATTGCGCTCAAGGTCTGGTTGACCGGCCAACTCGCCGCCTTCTCGGGCGAGATCGGCTTTCTCCGTATCGGCCTGCGAACTCACCGACACATATTCCCCGGCGGCCATGGACATCGCGCCTGCGACCAGCGCTGCTGCGCCAGCCACCAATATCCCCGACTTTTCGGCGCCTGAAGCGGCAACGCCGACGATCAGGCTGGCCGTCGACACGATCCCGTCGTTGGCGCCGAGTACAGCGGCACGCAACCAACCGATGCGTGACACCGCATGACGCTCAGGATGGGTTCGCAATCTGCTCATAATGTCCTCGCAAAGCATAGGGTGGTTGTCAGCCTTTTCTGACGAAACCCTGACGGCCGGCATCGCGCACTGGCATGGATGATATAGACCGCCGGCGCGGCAGCCCTGGCCGCCATCTCACCGGGGCCGCGGCTCTCGTTTGACTGGCGCTGGGAAGTGCGCGCGCATGGACCAACCCCTCCGACGTGGTGCATTGTGTCAGCCAACAAAGACCGTCAGCCATGCCGCGCCGATGATCAGTAACTGGGCTGGAATGACACGGGCGGCAAAGGCGCGCGTTCCCACCGTTGCGGAAAAGAAAATCTTGGCGAGGGTACTGGTGGTGCAGGCGGTCAGGATAGGAAGGATGGCTTGCGGCGCGGCCATCGTGCCGTCGGCGACCTGTGCCGCTAATGAAATCACCGCGGCATGAACGTCCAGCACCCCGCCGATCGCGGCTACGGCGATAAGCCCAGCATCCCCGAACCAGGCTCTGAGGGCCGCTGCGGACATCAGCATGATCGCCACCGTGGCGGCAAAGGTCAGTGCCATCAGCAGATTGAAGGACCTGCTCATTCTCGGCGGTTCAGCCGTAACCTCGCGCCAGGCCGCGAGGGTCAACCATCCGCCCGACAAAAGTGCGGCCAGTCCGGCTGCGCCCACCGGCAGGATGGTAGCAAGAAAGGTACGATGGTCCGTTGCCTCGATCACCACGGCCATCTGCGCATAATTGGCGACGGTCGATAGAACCGCCGCTGCCGCACCCGCCGCGGCGGAGGCGGGATTGGCGCGAACCCAGGCACCCATGGCCCCGATAGTTGCCGAGCTGGAAACGAGCCCCGAGATGAGGCCTAGTGCGGGCACCCCCAGGCGCGCACCCAATAGCCGCGTCGCCACCTGGCCCAGCGCGTTGATCCCGAGGATCATGACAACGACCATCCAGATCGAATGCGGATTGAGCGCGTCGAATGGCCCCATCTGCCGGTCCGGCAACATCGGCAGCACGATCAGGGTGGCGCCGGCGATCAGCAGGATATCCGCAATCTCGTCCGCGCTGATCGTCTGTCCGACGAAGCGATGGAGCGGATCGCGGGCTGCCAGCACGATCGCGATCAGCACCGCAAGAGCCCCCGCCAGCAACGGCGCAGTTACGGCAAGCGCCCCAAGCAGCGTAGTGGCGACGAGGCTAACTTCCGTGGTGATGCCGGGGTCGGTTGTATTGCGCCTGCGCCAACTGCTCAGCAGGGCCAGCGCGGTCATGCACAGCATCACGATCGCGATCATCCACTGCTGCGGCATCAGAGCTGCACCACAGCCCAGTAAGGCAGCGATCGTGAAGGTGCGCAGCCCCGCTGCGGCCGGACGGTGGACCTTGCGCCGCTCGCGCTCCGCTCCGATCAACAGGCCGATGCCCAGCGCAACCGGGAGGTGGTGAATGAGGCCGACGTCGTCCATGGACAGGGTTCTGTGCTCCTACGCGCCGAGCTAGAGGCAAGCACTTCAAAACCCCTCGCCACGATGCACTGACAATCAACTCGGACCACTCGGTGGCGGCTGGCCACGGGAGGATCGGGAGCGGCGGCGCCAGGGGGCAACGCCGCCGCTCCACGTCCAACCAATAGCTAGAAGGTCGCCTAACTACGGTCGGCGTTCATGACCTTGGTCCAGGCCCGCACGAAGTCGTCCACAAACTTCTGCTTCGCATCGTCCGAGGCATAGACTTCGGACACCGCGCGCAGCTCTGAATTGGAGCCGAACACGAGATCCACCGGGGTGGCCGTCCACTTCGCGGCGCCGGACGCGCGGTCCTTGCCTTCGTAGAGCCCCGGCGAGCCGACCGACTTCACCCAGACCGTGTTCATCGACAGCAGGTTGACAAAGAAGTCGTTGGACAGGTTGCCGGGGCGAGCGGTGAAGACACCATGTCGAGTGTTTCCGGCATTGGCGCCGAGCGAGCGCATACCACCGACGAGCACCGTCATTTCGGCGACCGTCAGGCCAAGGCTATCGGCCTTGTCGACCAGCGATTCAGCCGGGCCGAGATCGGCCCTAGCCGAATAGTAGTTGCGGAATCCATCGGCCTTCGGTTCGAGGAAGGCGAAGGAGGCAACGTCGGTCTGTGTCTGCAATGCATCGACCCGGCCCGGCGTGAAGGGGACCGAAACCCGCTGTCCTGCCCGATCCGCCGCCTGCTCGACAGCGGTGTTCCCGCCCAGCACGATGAGATCAGCCAGCGACACTTGCTTACCGTCCTTGCGGCCCTTGATGAAGTCCGCCTGGATGCGCGTGTAAGCCGCCAGCACCTTCTTCAGCTCTGCCGGATCGTTGACCACCCAATTGCGTTGCGGGTCGAGGCCGACGCGAGCGCCATTGGCGCCACCGCGGCCATCTGTGTCCCGGTAGGTCGAGGCCGAGGCCCAAGCCGCACGCACCAGTTCGCCGGTGGAGAGGCCGGAAGCGACGATCTTGGCCTTGAGCTGCGCGACGTCGTTGTTGTCGATCATCGCATAGTCAGCCTTGGGCAGCGGGTCTTGCCAGACGAAGGTCTGGTTCGGGACGTCCTTTCCGAGATAGCGGGTCTGCGGCCCGACGTCGCGGTGGGTCAGCTTGAACCAGGCGCGAGCGAAGGCGACGGCGAATTCTTCCGGATGCTCGCGCCAGCGCGAGGTGATCTTCCGGAAGCCCGGATCTTCCCGCATCGCGATGTCGGTGGTGAACATGATCGGCGCGTGCGTTTTGCCCGCGACATGGGCGTCGGGCACCAGGGCCGTCGCTGCCGGGTCGCTGGGCACCCACTGCACCGCGCCGGCGGGGCTCTTGGTCTTCACCCAGGTGAAGCCGTAGAGGTTGTCGAGATACTGCGTGGTGAAGGTGATCGGATTGGCCGACCATGCGCCTTCCAGGCCGCTGGAGACCGTATCTTCCGCATTGCCCTTACCGCATTTGTTGGCCCAGCCGAGGCCCTGCTGTTCGATCGGCGCGACGCCGGGATCGCCGCCGACGCAATCATCGGGTTTATGCGCGCCATGCGCTTTGCCGAAGGTATGGCCACCAGCGATCAGCGCGGCGGTTTCCTCGTCGCTCATTGCCATGGCTCCGAAGGCACGGCGAATATCAGCCGCCGCCGCCAACGGATCGGGATTACCGCTCGGACCTTCGGGATTGACGTAGATAAGACCCATCTGTGTCGCTGCCAGCGGTCCGCGAAGATTACCCTTCTCGTCCCGCCGTTCGTCCATCATCATCTTGGTTTCCGGTCCCCAGAAGACGAGGTCCGGCTGCCAGGCATCGACGCGGCCGCCCGCGAAGCCGATGGTCTTGAAGCCCATATCCTCTAGGGCGACGTTGCCGGTCAGAACCATCAGGTCGCCCCAGGAGAGCTTGCGGCCATATTTCTGCTTGATCGGCCAGATTAGCCGGCGCGCCTTGTCGAGGCTCACATTGTCGGGCCAGCTATTCAGCGGCTCGAAACGCTGCTCGCCACCACCGGCGCCGCCGCGGCCGTCCCCGGTGCGATAGGTGCCCGCACCATGCCAGGCCATGCGGATGAAGAAGGGGCCATAATGCCCATAATCCGCAGGCCACCACGGCTGCGAAGTGGTCAAAACCTTGCGGATGTCGGCTTTGACCGCATCGAGATCAAGCGAGGCGAATTCCTTCGCATAGTCATAGTCCGCACCATAGGGATTGGATTGCGCTTCGTGCTGACGCAACGACCTCAGATCGAGGCTTTTGGGATACCATTCCTTGGCCGTCGGTGCCGCGCTTTGGGCGAAGGCGGCCGGCGAGATCGCCATGACGGCTATCGCCAATAAAGATATTGTTGTCCTACGCATTATGTCCTCCTGTTGTGGTTGAAGAAGTGGGAGTCCCGTGGACGGTTGGGCCGCCCGTGCCGCCCGTGCCGCCCGTGCCGCACGACAGCAGGCGCCGCCATACAAAATCGGAATTAGGGGAGGGGATGACGCGACCGTTCATTGGGCCGGGGATTTCAGGTAGGCGGTCAGCGCCGCGCGATCGGCGGGTTTCGACGGACCTATGATGGGATCGCAGTTTGCTCATCATGTCCTCACAAGGCGGCATGGGGATTCCAAACTTTCCTGACGGAACCCTGACGAGCCGTATCGTTCAATCATGTGGGCAACATTCGGGATGTAAGCCGACTTCTTGTCGGTCAGCATCGGAGCTTGAATTGGCGGGGATTGCCAATTCTAGCCGGATCATGACTTCCTTCCTCCTCTTGTTCCTGATCGTTTTGGGCATCAACCTCCTGCCTGCCTTCGGACCACCCACCTGGTCGATCATCGTCTTCTATGGTCTAAACAGTGAGCTGCCGATCGCATCGATCGTCATCGTTAGCGCGCTTGCCGCCGCCTTGGGGCGGCTGTTGCTCGCCCATAGCTTCCGGTTTCTCGGCGGCCGCCTACCGGAAAAACAGAAGCGCAATCTCGGCGCTGCGCGCGAAGCGCTAGAAGCGCGGCCGCGCAATATGATCCTCGGGCTTGGTTTGTTTGCTCTGTCGCCCTTGCCATCAGCGCAATTGTTTGCCGCGGCGGGACTGGCAAAGGTACGCCTTCTTCACTTCACTGCCGCGTTTTTCGCAGGCCGCCTCGTCTCCTATTCGATCTACGCGGCGACCGCTAAGGGGCGCGTGCCATCGGACTAGCCGACAACGGCGCGCCGCGTGGAATCGCGACCGCGTTCATCCTCGGCCTGCCGCTCGGCGCGCTGATCGTTTCGCTGCGGGGGGCTATCGACGCCAGCTTTCCCGGACCCAGCCTGCTCGTGGTCGCTGGTCTTCTGGTCGGCTTCGGCACGCGTCTCGGTTCGGGTTGCACCAGCGGTCACGGCGTCTGCGGGGTCTCGCGCCTGTCGCTGCGCTCTGTGCTTGCGACTGCTCTTTTCATGGCCAGCGGCTTTGCCACGGTCGCCATCATGCGTTTGGCCGGTTGGGTCGCATGAAGGCGATCCTGGCCTTGATCTCGGGCATGCTGTTCGGTGCCGGGCTTGCCATCTCAGGTATGGCCGATCCGGCGCGCGTTCATAGCTTCCTAGACCTGTTCGGACGCTGGGACCCGACGCTGGCATTCGTCATGGGTGGCGCGATCATTCCGATGGCGATCGCATGGATAATCCAGCGACGTCTGGAACGCCCTTTGGCCGACGCTGCCTTCAATCTGCCCGAGACGCGCGAGTTGAACGGAAAGCTTGCGCTTGGAGCGATCCTGTTCGGCATGGGCTGGGGCGTGGGCGGGCTATGTCCTGGCCCCGCATCCTTAAGCGCCGCCGCGGCATCCACCTTGCCATCGTGGAGCCGAGCGCGGACCACTACTATCAGCCGGGCTGGACGATGGTGGGCGCAAGGGGAGCGGTGATCCCGCTCTATCCCAAGGGTAGCATTCCGGCGCTGGGCGTGCCCGAAGCTCGGGACACGCAACCGGACGGCGAAACGCTGATCTATGATGTCAGCGAACCAGCATTGGAACTGTTCCGGCCAGCGCCGGGGCAGGCGAACGGCACTGCCGTCATCGTCGCGCCAGGGGGCGGATTCGTGGCGCTGGGCTATACGCGCGGCGGAACGGAAATAGCGCAAGCGCTGGCCCGTCACGGCTTCACCGCGTTCGTTCTCAAATACCGGACGATCCGGAGCGGCGACGGCCCGATGCGGATGCCCGATGCCCATATGCGCGAGATGGACATGGTCATGGCGCGGGCGAAAGGCGGCGAGCCCGTCGAGATGCCGGCGTTCGCAGGCGAACCCCATGCGATCGAAGACGGCGCGCGCGGGGTAGCCATCGTGCGCCAACGCGCCGCCGAATGGGGCATCGATCCGCACAAGGTCGGCGTGATCGGTTTCTCGGCGGGGGCCTATCTCGCGGCCGATCTAGCGATCGGCGCGAAGCCGTCGCGCCCTGACTTCGTCGGGCTGATCTATGGCGGTTTGCGCACCCCTGTCCCAGCAGATGCGCCCCCGGCGTTCATCGCCGGCGCTGCCGACGATGAGTATCAGCCGAACGATCCCATATTGCTCTATTCGGCTTGGCGACGAGCCGGAGCAGCCGCAGAGCTGCATCTGTACGAGCGCGGCGGGCACGGGTTCGATCTGCGTCCTCAGGGCACGACAAGCGACCACTGGTTCGATGAACTGATCTGGTGGTTGCAGGCACGCGGCCTCGTGACGCCGACGGGTAGCCCGGCTGACGCTCTTCGCACTACTATCGGCGGCGCACGGCGACACGCTGCATCAGCTGACGTGGAGTGACGGCGCTATAGTAGGGCAAACGGCGAGATATATTCGTTATGTTTATCCGGTGCGGGGCGCCATTAAAAACCCCGCTAGGCCAGTGGCTTAGCGGGGTTTTTATGTTTCGGGCCCCGGTGTCTGCAGGGCGAAGACCCCGCCCGGCGCTGGCGCAGGGCGAGGTCGAGGTTTGCGGGGCCTCAGGCCGTTGGCGGATTGCCCGGCAGGATCACGGTCACCCGCAGGCCGCCGATCGGCGAGCGGCTTGCTTCGATCCGTCCGTGATGCGCTTCCACGATCGCCCGGGCGGTCGCCAGGCCCAGGCCGGAGGCCGCCGATTCGTCGGCGCGGTCCGAACTGCGGTAGAAGGGCTCGAACAGGCGCTGGGCGAGCATCACGTCCACGCCGGGCGCATTGTCGTCGATGATGAGCCGCCAGGCGTCGCGCGAGCTCTCCAGCCCCAGCACGATCCGGCCGTTGCGCGGCGTGTAGCGCAGCGAATTGTCGATCAGCGCGCCGAACAGCTGCTCGATGCGTGCGCCGTCCCATTTCACGATCACCGTATATTCGGGAAGCGTGCTCGTCTCCAGCCGCACGCCCTGCGCCTCGGCGCGCTTGCGATCGGCATAGATGGCGTTGTGGATCAGCGCGCGCGGATCGACCGAAGCGAAGGTGACGGGCAGGCGGCCGAGATCGGCGAGCGCAACGGCGTTCAGGTCTTCGGCCATGTGGATCAGCCGGCGGGTATCCTCCTCGATCGCGCCGATCAGCTCGGGCGGAAGCGGCGGCTGCACTTCGCACAGCTTGATGAAATGCTCGCCCATATTCTCGGTCGGGCCCTTCAGTTCGCCCGAGATCGAGACGAGCCAGGTACGGCGCGCGGTCTCCAACCGGCTGAACTGGCTGGCGATACGGCGCAGATTGCGCATCGTCGCCACGACTTCGGCCGGGCCTTCCTCGTCGAAATAGAGGTCAAGATCGCCGTTCACCACGTCGCGGCTCATCCGGTAGAGCTGCAGCTGCGGCCTGGACCAGCGCCGGGCGAAGACATAGGCCATCAACAGCAGCAGCACGAACAGCACCACGATAATCGCGGCCACGCCGATATATTGGGTGGCAAGCACCCGCCGATCCTGGTCGGACAGTTCCGGCGGTCGGACGATCCGCGCGGTCGCCACGGTGCGGCCATCGACCTGGACGGGGCGTTCGGCCCGCGGCGCCAGAGAGGTGGTCGGCCCGGCGATCGCGTGGCCCTGCGGGTCCACGAGCAGGACGCGGCCGGCGAGCGGCCCCGGCAGCTGCGCAACCTGATCCAGCGGGCGCCCCGCGCGCGCGGCTTCCGCCGCGACCTGGACGAAGGCATCGAGCCGCTCACGGTCGCGCTGGACCAGCTCGGCCTGCTGGCTTTCGTGCATCACGAACACCATGAGGCCACCCGGCACGATCGCCGCCAGCAGCGCCTGCGCCGCCAAAGAGGAAAAGATACCTCGAAACAAACGCACGCGCTCAGAACCTCCCCACGGGCCAGCTGGCCGGCCCTAGCTCCCGACTATTACAGACGCAATTCCCCGCTCAATCCGGAACATCGAAGCTGTCCAGTATCTTGGCCCCCGCCATGAATACCGCAATCGGGCATAGCGCGAACAGCATCCAGCCGCCCCAGCCCGGAAACTTCCCCAGATAATGGACCCCGCGCTCGGTCGCCCCGCAAGCAAGGCCATAGATGACGAGAAAGGCCTCGAACTTGGTCTTGATCGTGAACAGGCGCCGAATACGATAGAGCATGGGAAAGGTTAAGCAAGCGCCGGGCCAAGCGCCAAAATACGTAGTTTCGCGTTAAATTAGATAGTTAACTGTCAATTATCCCGACAGGCCGGCGACAGCCGGCCAGCCGCTCCTGTCGAACGCATCGCTAGGGAAGCTCGGAAATCCCCAGCGTGTCGAGCAGCGCCTCGCGCGCGGCTTCGACCTGGGCGATCAACTCGGGATCGGCGATCGAATCGAAGGGAATCGCCTCCGGCCAATGTGATTCGATCACTCTGGCGATGTGATCGAGTTTCCCGTCGTCCACCAGGAAACGCGGATCGACCGTCGTGGGATCGCAGACCACGCGCAGGCGCAAACAGGCAGGTCCGCCGCCATTGGCCATGGATTGGCGAACATCGACCACTTCGAGCCGCCGGATCGGTCCGTTCCCGGCGACATGCTCTTGCAGCCAGCGCCATACCGAAGGCGTGTCGCGCGCCTCGCCGGGCAGCACCAGCGCCATCTCGCCCGAGGGCAGGGTGACCAGCTGGGCGTTGAACAGATAGGATTTGATCGCGTCCGCGAGGCTCACCTGCGCGGCGGGCACCTCGACGATCTCGACTTCGGGCAGCATCGCGCGCAGGTCGGCGTGGAAGCGATCCTTGGCGGCGAAGGCCTGTTCATGCGCGAACAGCACGCGGCCGTTCGCCACTGCGACCACGTCGTTGTGGAACGCGCCTGCCGCGATCGCTTCCTCGGATTGCTGGACGAACAGCACGCGCTCGAGCCGATGCCGCCGCGCCACCGCCGCGCTCGCATCGGGATGCTGGCGCGCGGGGAAGGGGCCGCCCGAGATGCCATAGACGAACACTTCGACGCCCGGCGCGTCATGGCCGGCGGCGAGCCGCATGTGGTTGGCCGCGCCCTCGTCGCCGAATGGCGCCGGCACCGGGCCGTGCACGGCGAAGGCAGGGTCGGCGAAGGCGAGGCGGAGCTGTGCCAGCGTCTCGGGCCATTCATGGCTGCGATGGGGCATGGTCACCAGGTTGGCGACGCTCAGGTGGCATTTGCCGTCCGCCGTGTCGGGCGCAGGCGAGACGGTCGCGGCGTTGGCGGCCCACATCGGCGAGGCGGAGAGCGCCTGGGCCTGGGTGTGCGGTGGCGCATCCTCGTAATGCGCGCCGAGGCTGGCGAGCCAGCGACGGTCGGGCCGGGCATGGGGAAGCAGAATGCCCTGGGTGAGCCCGAGCGCCAGGTTGGCGCGCATCTTGGCGATTCCCTGCAGCGCCGCGGCACGCGGGAACGAAGTCTCGCCCCGATTGCGCGTCGCCGCGAGATTGCCGTGGCTCAGCCCGGCATAATTGTGGCTCGGGCCGATGATCCCGTCGAAGTTGACCTCGATCAGCATCAGCGCGCCACGTGCATGATTTCGTCGCCGCCGCCGATGCCGAGCAGCTCGGCTGTCCGCGGGTCGATCGCGACACCGCCCTCGCGCTCGGCCACGCGGCCCTGGGTCACGCGGAACTGCTGGAGCTTGCCCGTGGCCACCAAGGCGGCCTCGCCACCGGCTTCGACGGCCACCACCTTGGCGGTCCGCGCGTCGCGCACCGTCCTTACCTGATCGGTGCGGGCGGTCATCGTCGGGCCGCCGTCGAAGATGTCGACATAGCGCTCCCAGGCGAAACCCTCGCTCTCCAGCATCCGCATCGCGGCACGGCCGGAAGGGTGGGGCAGGCCGATCACGCTGCGTGCGCTTTCCTGCAGCATCGCCGTGTAGATCGGGTGCTTGGGCATCAGATCGGCGATGAACTGGTTGCCGTGAATGGCATTGAAGCTGTCGGCCTCCTGGAAGTTCATTCCGAAGAAGCGCCCGGCGACCCCGTCCCAGAAGGGCGATCCGCCCGCTTCGTCGATCACGCCGCGCAGCTCGGCGAGGATCCGCTCGGCGAAGCGGTTGCGATGCCGGGCAATGAACAGGTAGCGGCTGCGCGCCAGCAGCATGCCGAGCCCGCCGGCCCGCTCGCCGGGGTGCAGGAACAGTCCGCCGACTTCGCTCGCTCCTTCCAGGTCGTTGACCAGGCTGAGCGTCTCGGCGCGGAAGGTGCGGCCCAGTTCCTCGCTATGCTTGGTCTCGGTGGCGAGGCGATAGGAATAGAAGGGCCAGCGCTGCCCCACGGCGGTGAAGATCTGGCAGGTGCCGCGCACCTCGCCGGTATCCAGGTTCTCAAGCACCAGCACGAAGACGTCGTCGCCGCTCTCGTCTTCGCCGCGATCGAAGGCGGCGTGGCTGCGCGCCAGCTTGGCGCGGAGCACTTCCTTCTCGGGCTGGAGATTGGTGAAGCCGCCGCCGGTCAGCTTCGCCATCTCGTAGAGCGCCTGCAGATCCTCGTCGCGGGCGGCACGGATCACGAAGCTCATATTTTCCCCTTCTCGGCGATGCGCAACATGGTGACGGCGGAGAGTGCGGCGCGCTCGGCCAGGCTCTCCGGGATCAGGAATTCGTCAGCGCTGTGGATGAGGCCGCCGCGCGCGCCCATCGTGTCGACCACCGGCACGCCGCATGCGGCGATGTTGTTGCCGTCGCATACGCCGCCGGAAAACTTCCATGCGACGGGAATGCCCAGGGCGGCGCCGGATGCCTTCACCAGCTCGAACAGCCTCTCGGCGCCGGGATCCAGCGGCTTTGGCGGCCGGTTGAAGCTGCCATGGACATGGATGCGCACGTCATGCTTGACCGAGACGATCGCCACGGCCTGGTCGATTGCGATCCGGGCGCGGGTGATCGCCTCGCTGTCCCCGGGACGGAAATTGACGCGCAGGATCGCCAGATCGGGTACGACATTGTTCGGCCCGCCGCCGTCGATCTTGGCCGGGTTCACCGCAAGGCCGGGAGCCTTGGCGTGATTGAGCCGCATCGCGAGATCCGCGGCGGCGACGAGCGCGTTGCGGCCCTCGTCCGGATTGCGCCCCGCATGGGCGGACTTGCCGTGCACCACGATCGAGAAATTGCCCGTGCCGCCCCGCGCGCCCGCCAGGGTGCCGTCGGGCAGCGCCGGCTCATAGGTGAGTGCCGCCACCTTGCCCTTGGCCGCCCCAGCGATCAGGCCGGCGGAGGAGAAGGAACCGGTCTCCTCGTCCGAATTGATCAGCACCTCATAGCCGATATGCGCGGCGAGCGGGCTTTCCTCCACTGCCTCCAGCGCGGCGAGCATCAGCGCCAGCCCGCCCTTCATGTCGGCGGCGCCCGGCGCGTTGAGGTTGCCGTCCGGTAGCCAGCGGTTCGCCTGGAACGGATGGTCCGCGCCGTACACCGTGTCCATGTGCCCGGTCAGCAGCAGTTGCACCGGCGCGTCGGGGCGCACCGCGAGGTGAAGGTGGTGGCCATGCGCCAGCGGCAGCACTTGCCCGTCGGCGGTCACGCTGCTGGCAGCCTCGGGCTCGACCAGCACGATGTCGCCGGGCAGGATGGAGAAGGCGTCGGCCAGCGCATCGGCCATGCGGGCGAGCCCGGCCAGATTGCGGGTGCCGCTGTTGATCGCCGTCCAGGCCTCGGTGCGCGCCAGCATCGGCGACGCCGCGGCCCTCTCCACTGCCGCGCATTCTGTCTTGGAAAGCTCGGTCATCCCGAGCCCCTAGCGCGTAAAACCCGCTTCGTCATCCCGGCGAAAGCTGGGATGTCATGCAGCCAGGGCATGCCCCCGGGGAAGCCAGTCGGAAGGAGCCAGTCAGAAATCGACGACGAGCGCCGCGCGGCTGGTGGTGTCGGTGGTTCTGCGGCCGAGCGGCGGCGTGCTTTCATACTGGAGCGAATAGCTGAACTGCGCCGACAGCGGCCCGATCAGCCGAGTGAGCAGTGCCGACTTGGACGACACGGTGCTGTTCGCGTCCTGCAGATAGGCCGAGGCGACCTGCGTCACGGAAATGCCCTTGGAGATCTTCCAGCCGAAATCGACGCTGCCGCGCGCCGCGGCATTCTTCTCGGCCGTGTCGTTGATGAAGCGCGTGTAGCGGAAGGCCGGACCGACTTCGACGTCGAGCTTCACCGCCGGCGACTTGATCGCGCTGTAGCCGATGCCGCTCGACAGCGAAACGCGGTCGGTGAATCCCGAGAAGCGGTCGCTCTCATATTGCGCGGCGCCATAGAGATAGGCCCGGTCGTCGAACTTCCAGTTGGGCTCGTAGGCGGCGAGATAGCGCTCGCGCGTCGTGATCCCCAGGCTTTCCTGGTAATCGGCCTGCACCCGCAGCTTGTGGCGCCATTGCAGCGCCTCGCGCTTGAGCTCGAGCGCTGCGGTGATGCCGACATTCTCGGTATTGCCGGTGGTGACATAGCCGCCCAGCTCGGCATGGCCCTTCACCAGCGCGAAGAAATCGGCGCTGCGGATCTTGGCCTGGGCCTTCTTGGTCCGCTCGTTGCGCCAGTCTGCCGCGATCTTCACCACCTGGTCGGCCGTCGCGGGCGAGGCGGTGCGGGCATATTTGACGATGACGGCAACGTCGTTCTCGTTGCCCGATTCCATCGCCGCCTCGAGCATGGCCTTGATCGTCGCCGGAACGACGGTCGGGTCGACCGTCGCGGAATCATCGTCCGGCGCGTTGGCGAGCAGTAGCGGCAGGGCAAGGAGCAGGGCGCGCATGAACGGGTCCGTATCGCCGTTATGGGAGCGAAACTAGGGCAGGATCAGACGAGATGTTGTCCAAAGACGGTCAACAGTTCCTTATAGAGCGCGCGCTTGAAGGGCACGATGATGTCCGGAAGGTCCTGCGGGGCGGCCCAGCGCCAGGCGCGGAACTCGGGCTCCGCGGTCTGGATGTCGACATCGGCATCCTCGCCCAGGAAGCGGAACAGGAACCAGCGCTGCCGCTGGCCGCGCCATTTGCCCTTCCACACCTTGCCCACCAGATCCTCCGGCAGGTCGTAATAGAGTTCGCCGGGCGCCTCGGCGATCAGCTCGGCCAGATCGCGGCGCACCCCGGTCTCTTCCCACAGCTCGCGCCAGGCGGCGTCGATCGGCGCCTCGCCCGGATCGATCCCACCCTGCGGCATCTGCCAGGCCTCGAGCACCGAATCGAGCCGCTGGCCGACAAATACCTGGCCGGCACGGTTGAGCAGCATCACGCCGGCACAGGGGCGATAGGGAAGGGAGGCAATGTCGGTCATGTTCTTCTCACTCCCCTCCCAGCAAGGGAGAGGCCGGGGGTGGGCAAAGTCCCGGCGATACGGCGGGCGGCGCAGTGTCGCGGTCCTCAACGCGTCCCTAGACCTTCCCTTCCGGGGAGGGGAATAGCTAAATGGATGCGGTGATCCATCTCGTCCACCATCCCGATTACGTCGCGCCCGCGCCGGCGCGCAGCCAATATCAATGGAACAAGAACGGCCTGGTCCGCGATCTGCTGCGCGAAGAAGGGCCCGTCTTCGCCTGGCACGAGCCCGAGCCGATGCCGCGCGCCTGGCTCGAAGCGGTGCACGATCCCGACTATGTCGAGGAGGTGTTGAACGCCGCGGTCCCGCCCGAGAAGGAACGCCGCATCGGCTTCCCCGTCACCCCCGAAGTCGCGCGTCGGTCCCAGGCCGTACCCGGCGGCACCTATCTGGCCGCCCGGCTCGCGCTGGAGCACGGCTATGCGGCCAACACCGCGGGTGGCAGCCACCATGCCCTGGCCGATACCGGCGCGGGCTTCTGCGTGTTCAACGATCTGGCCATCGCCGCGACCCGGCTGGCGGAGGAGGGTCACCGCGTCCTGATCGTCGATTGCGACGTCCATCAGGGCGACGGCACCGCTGCGCTCACGGCGGGACGGCCCGAGATCGCCACCTATTCGATCCACGCAGAGAAGAACTTTCCGGTCCGCAAGGCGCGCTCGACGCTCGACGTGCCGCTGCCCGACGGGGTGGGCGACGAGGAATATCTCGAAACGCTGGCGCGCACGCTGACGCCCCTGCTCGACGGTTTCTCCCCCGATCTCGTCCTCTATCAGGCCGGCGTCGATCCGCTTGCCGGCGACCGGCTCGGTCGCCTGTCGCTCAGCTATGGGGGGTTGATCGACCGTGACCGCTGGCTGGCTGGCGCCATGACGTCACGCGGCATCCCCTTCGCCAGTGCGCTGGGCGGCGGCTATGGCGAGGATGCGCTCGAAGTCTCGCAGCGCCATGTCGCCTCCATCCTGGCCCTGGGTGGCAGGGCCGCGAAGGCGCCTTTGCGGGGCTGAGGGCATTTTCTACTTTGGGTTGGAGGAAATTGGGGCGTACACATCTCTGTAACGATAGAAAACCGCAGGATATCGGCCATGGCGACTGCCGCGCACACGCTCACGCCCGAAGAGGCGTCGGCGCATCCCGCACCCGAAGCGATCGTGGTTCGCTTCGCCGGCGATTCCGGCGACGGCATGCAGCTTACCGGCGGCCAGTTCACGCTGTCGACCGCACTGGCCGGCAACGACCTCGCCACCTTCCCGGATTTCCCCGCCGAGATCCGCGCGCCGCAGGGCACGCTGTTCGGGGTCTCCGCCTTCCAGATCAATTTCGGTTCGGCCCAGATCGACACCGCGGGCGACCAGCCCGACGTGCTCGTCGCAATGAACCCGGCCGCGCTCAAGACCAATGTCGAAGCGCTGAAGCCCGGCGGCCTGATCATCGCCGATGAGGGCGAGTTCGGCCAGCGCAACCTCGACAAGGCGAAATACGCCGCCAATCCGCTCGAGGACGGCAGCCTCGCCAAGTGGCAATTGCTGAAGCTCAACATCTCCCAGCTCACCCTGGATGCGGTGAAGCCCTTCGGCCTCGGCAACAAGGAAGCGCTGCGCTGCAAGAACATGTGGACGCTCGGGCTGGCGCTCTGGATGTTCGATCGCGACCGCCAGCCGCTGGTCGACTGGCTCAAGGCCAAGTTCGCCAAGGCGCCCGGGCTGGCCGAGGCGAACATCGCCGCGCTGAACGCCGGCCATGCCTATGGCGAGACGGCCGAGCTGGGGGCAATGGGCATCAGCCAGCGTCACGTCGCCGCCGCCCCCGCCGAGCCGGGGCTTTATCGGACCGTGACCGGTGCCGAATCGATCTCGCTCGGCCTGGTCGCGGGCGCGCAGCTGGCGAACCTGCCGATGTTCTTCGGCGGCTATCCGATCACCCCGGCCAGCGCGATCCTGCACACGCTGTCGCGCTACAAGGAATATGACGTCACCACCTTCCAGGCGGAGGACGAGATCGCCGCGGTCGCCTCGGCGCTGGGCAGCGCCTATGCGGGCAGCCTTGGCGTCACTTGCTCGTCGGGGCCCGGCATCGCGCTCAAGACGGAAGCGATCGGCCTGGCGATCATGACCGAATTGCCGCTGGTGATCGTCAACGCCCAGCGCGGCGGCCCCTCGACCGGACTTCCCACGAAAACTGAGCAGTCCGATCTATATCAAGCAGTTTACGGCAGAAATGGTGACGCACCGGTCCCGGTGATCGCCGCGCGCTCGGCCGCCGACTGCTTCGACGTCGCGATCGAGGCGGTGCGTATCGCCACGCAATATATGACTCCGGTGATGCTGCTCACCGATGGCTATCTCCAGAATGCCGCCGAGCCCTGGAAGGTGCCGGACATGAGCAGCTATGCGCCGTTCCCGGTGACCTTCCACACCGAAGTCCCGCCCGAGGGTGAGAAGTTCCAGCCCTATGGCCGGGACGCGAAGCTCAAGCGCCCTTGGGTGAAACCGGGCACGCCGGGCCTGCTCCATCGCATCGGCGGCATCGAGAAGGCGCAGGGGTCGGGCAATATCGACTATTCCCCCGCCAACCATCAGGCGATGACCGACACGCGCCGCGACAAGGTGCTGGGCATCGAGGTGCCCGATCAGGCAGTCGAGCAGGGCCGGGCGGGCGGCAAGCTCGTCGTGGTCGGCTGGGGCTCCACCTATGGCCCGATCGCCCAGGCGGTGCGGCGAGCGCGGGGCAGGGGGCATGACGTCAGCCATGTCCATATCCGCCACATCTGGCCGCTTCCGAAGAATCTTGGTGCACTTTTAAAGAGTTACGAGCATGTTCTCGTACCGGAAATGAATACCGGCCAGCTCAAGACGCTGCTGCGCGACCAGTATCTCGTCGATGCCAGGTCGCTCACCAAGGTCTCCGGCCAGCCCTTCCGCATCGCCGAGATCGAAGCGGCGATCGCGCAGCATATCGGCGCGGACTTCGACCAGGAGCTCCCGCCCGGCGGCAGCCAGCTTCCCAGCCCGGAGGCGGTGAACCCTTGAGCGTGACCCCTGCTTGCCCAGCTTGCGGCGAAACCGAGACGGAAGCGGATGACCATGGCATCTGCGGCGTTTGCGGCCGTGCCGGCGGGGCCAGCCACATGTCGTTGAACGAAGCACGCGCACAATGGCGTGCGACTGGGAAGCGAGTGCAATGAACGAGATCACCACGATCAAGCCGAGCACCCCCAAGGACTGGGAGACCGACCAGGAGGTCCGCTGGTGCCCCGGCTGCGGCGACTATGCGATCCTCAAGGCCGTACAGCGCACCATGCCCGAGCTGGGCGTCTCGCCGGAGAACACGGTGTTCGTCAGCGGCATCGGCTGCTCGTCGCGTTTCCCCTATTACATGGAGACTTATGGCTTCCACACCATCCACGGCCGCGCGCCGGCGGTGGCGACGGGAGTGAAGCTCGCCAATCCGGATCTCGATGTGTGGATCATCACCGGCGACGGCGATGCGCTGTCGATCGGCGGCAACCACACGATGCACCTGCTCAGGCGCAACCTGAACTGCCAGTTCCTGCTGTTCAACAACGAGATCTACGGCCTTACCAAGGGCCAATATTCGCCGACGAGCCGCGAAGGCACGCGTTCGCCCTCCACGCCGTTCGGCTCGGTAGATCATCCCGCCAAGCCCTGCGCCTTTGCGCTGGGGGCCGGAGCCCGCTTCGTCGCGCGCGGGATCGACGTGCACAAGAACCTGCCGAGCGTCCTCAAGGCCGCCCATGCCCATCAGGGCGCGGCGTTCGTCGAGATCTTCCAGAATTGCATCGTCTACAATGACGAGGTCTTCGAACCCTTCACTGCCAAGCCCAATGCCGCGCTCGGCCAGCTCTGGGTCGAGCATGGCCAGCCGATGCTGTTCGCCGGCGGCACCAAGGGGATCGCGCTCGACAGGGAAAGGCTGACCCTCAAGGTCGTCGACGTGACCGACGGCGATTGGGCGGGGGCGGAGGTGATCGTCCACAACGTCACCAATCGCGCCATCGCCCATATGCTGGTGGAGATGCCGTTCGGCCCGTTCCCGATGGCGCTCGGCGTGCTCTACGACGATCCTGCGCCCACCTTCGAGAGCGCAGTCGTCGCCCAGAACAGGGCGGCGAGCGTGGGCAAGACCGCCGATCTCCAGAAGCTCGTCTCCAGGGGCCAGACCTGGATGGTCGACAAGGAGCCGCACAAACTCTGATTGTTATCGCTATCGGCTTGCATTGGGCGCGGCCGGCCCTATCGCACCGTTCATGTTGATCCGTGCCAGCGCCGGCCACATCCCGCTTGAACTTGCGCCGCTCCGGTGCGTCTATCGGCGATGACCCCCGGCAACGGCGCCTCCACCCTGTTCCGCGCGCCTAGCGAGCGCGCGCGCCGGCATGATCTCGATGCGCTGCGGGCGGTGTTCCTGCTGTTCGGCATTCCCTATCATGCCGCGCTCACCGTGCGTCCCGGGCCGTGGATCGCCAACATGGAGGAGCGGTCGCGCGACTTCATCCAACTCGCCGACTATCTCCACCTGTTCCGCATGCCCGGCTTCTACATGATCGCCGGCTATTTCGCCGCGATGCTGCTCCAGCGCCGTCCGGTGGCAAGCTATCTGCCGTCGCGCCTTCACCGGCTCGTGCCGCCCTTCCTCGCGGGGACCCTGTTGCTGGTGCCGGCGATGCACTTCCTGCTTCTGCTCGAGACCGGCCATCCGCAACCCGTGGCGCGCTGGTGGGAAATCATGACCTGGGCGGAGCGCAATCCGTTCGAGCATCTCTGGTTCGTCCAGGTGCTGCTCTACTACACCGCCGGGCTTGCCGGCCTGGTCTGGCTGTTTCCCGGGCTGGCCCAGGCCGAACTCGCGGGCGAGCAGCGCGGCCTGATCCGCTGGTTCGTGCCGATCACGCTCGCCACCGGCATCGTCCTCGGCCTGTGCGGCCTGGGCGCGCTCCAGCTCGAGCGCCATCGCTATCTGGACAATTTCGCGATCAACTTCCTCTCCGCCCGCTATGCGCTCGACTATCTGCCCTGGTTCGTCCTCGGGGCGATGCTCCAGCGCATCCCCGCGCTCGACCGGCGCTTCGCCCGCTTCTCCTGGGCGTTGTTCCTGGCCGGGCTCGCCGCAAGCCTGGTCGTGGTCTTCGCCGCCCGCTCGATCCCGCTGGTCTGGCGTCCGGTGCTCACCGGCATATCGGCGATCTGCCTCACCCAGGCCTCGCTCGGCGCGCTTGCCCATTTCATCGATGGCGAGCGCCGCTGGGTAAAGGCGCTCGTCTCGGCATCGTTTGTCATCTATCTGTTCCACGAACCGCTGATCGTGCTGGCGACGCCCTGGATCGACTTGCTGCCGATCCCGATCTGGCCCAAGTTCATCCTGCTCTGCCTCGCTGCCTTTTTCGGTTCCTATGGGATCTGGAAGCTGATCAGGCTGAGCCCGGCGCTGCGCTATCTCTTCAACGGAGCGCGCGTGAAGCGCCGCGCCGAGCTCCAGGGCTGACCTTGGGCTTGCCCGACTCGCTGGCGCGTGCATTGTTCGCGTCGCAATGCACGCGCCGCTGAGCCAGTCCATCTCGAACGATCCCGCTCCGCGAGGCGGGGGATGGCTCTCGCGAGCGCTCGCTCCGTTCTTCCGCCGTCAGCTCGACCGGATCGATGCCGCCATCGCCAGGGGCAGCCTGACGCTCACCCTGCCCGACGGCACCGCGCGGCTGCTTGGCGGCCGGGAGGAGGGCCCTGTAGCGGTGGTTGACCTGCGCAGCTGGCGCGCGTTGCTCCGCTTGGCGGTCGGCGGCTCGATCGGCTGGTACCAGGCCTGGGCCAGCGGCGAATGGACCAGCCCGGATCCGGTAGCGCTCTTCGCATTGTTCGGCAGCAATCGCGCGGAACTCGCCCGCCAGGCCCGGGCGACCGGCCCGTCGCTGCGCATCAAGCGCCTGATCCATGCGATGCGGCGCAACGATCGCCGCGGCTCGCGCCGGAACATCCATTTCCACTATGATCTGGGCAACGACTTCTACCGCCTCTGGCTCGATCCCGGCATGACTTATTCGAGCGCGCTCTTCGCCGCGCCGGACCAGTCGCTGGAGGAAGCGCAACAAGAGAAGCTCGCCGCGATCCTGGCTCGCACGGCCACCCGGCCCGGCGACGAGATTCTGGAGATCGGCAGCGGCTGGGGCAGCTTCGCCGAACTGGCGGTGCGGGAAGGGCGCACGGTCCATGGCATCACGCTTTCGACCGAGCAAAAGGCCTGGGCCGAAACGCGCGTGCCCCGGGGCGCGCGCTTCACGCTCACCGACTATCGCGACGTCACCGGAAGCTATGATGCGGTCGCCAGCATCGAGATGGCCGAAGCGGTGGGGCGGGAATATTGGCCAGCCTATCTGGACGCAATCGCCCGGGCGTTGAAGCCCGGCGGGCACGCGGCGCTGCAAATCATCACTTTCGATGACGCGTTCTTCGAAGACTATGCTGCCAATGTCGATTTCATCCAGGCCTATGTCTTCCCAGGCGGCATGCTGCTCTCGGAAGCGCGGTTGAAGACACTTGCCGAAGCGCGGGGTCTGTCCTGGCGCGATCGCGTCAGTTTCGGCCCGGATTATGCCGAGACGCTGCGGCGCTGGCGCGAAGCCTTTGACGCAGCAGTGGAAGCACATGCGCTTCCTGAGAATTTTGATAATATATTCAAGAATTTGTGGCGATATTATCTCATGTATTGCGAGGGTGGATTCAGAGGCGGCGGGATAGATGTCGTCCAGCTCACCTTGGTGAAGGAGGAGAGGATATGAAGAACTGGCTTCTGGCGGGTGTGCTGGCGCTCGGAACCTTCGCGGGGCAGGGGGCGAAGGCACAGGCGGTCGCCTCGCCCGGCGTGCAGATGCAGCCCGGCGACAATTCGGGCCTTCGCAAGGTCGGCGCGGAGGTGCTGTTCTGGAGCCAGGCCCAGCGCGACCAGAACTTCCCGCACATGGAGAAGCTCTTCCCCGGCCACATCGTCCGGGCGGGCGGGAAGGTGCGTCCGCTGCCCGCCGGCAAGCCGCTGGCCTTTCCCGATGCCGATCTCGATGCCTTCATCGCCGAGCAGAACGTCGCCGGGCTGATTGTGCTCAAGGACGGCAAGATCGTCCTCGAACGCTATGCCCGCGGCTATTCGCGCGAGGGGCGCTGGACCAGCTTCTCGGTTGCCAAGTCGTTCACGTCATCGCTGGTCGGCGCCGCGATCAAGGACGGCTTCATCAAGTCGGTCGACGAGCCGGTGACCAAATACATTCCCGAGCTGGCGGGCAGCGGCTATGACGGCGTGACGATCGCGCAGCTCCTCACCATGACCTCCGGCGTCAAGTGGAACGAGGACTATACCGATCCCAAATCCGATGTCGCCCGCATGTTCCTCGAGCCGGTGCCGGCGGGAGAGGACCCCACTGTCTTCTACATGAAGAAGCTTCCCCGCGAATTCGCGCCGGGGGCGAAATGGGTCTACAAGACCGGCGAGACCAACCTGATCGGCGTGCTGGTGATGCGCGCGACCAAGCAGCCGCTCGCCAGCTATCTCAGCGAGAAGATCTGGAAGCCGTACGGGATGGAGCAGGACGCGTTCTGGATGGTCGATCCGTCCGGGCACGAAGTCAGCGGCTGCTGCCTCTCGGTGAGCCTGCGCGACTATGCGCGGATGGGCCAGTTCGTGCTCGAAGGCGGGAAGGGAGTCGTCCCGGCAGACTGGTATCGCCAGTCGACCACCTCGCATGCCGATATCGGCGTGCCGGGCCGCGGCTATGGCTATCAATGGTGGACCTATCCTGAGGGCCGTTTCGGCGCCCAGGGCATTTTCGGCCAGACGATCCGGGTGGATCCGAAGTCGAAGGTGGTGATCGCCGTCTCGGCGGCGGCGCCCAAGGCGTCTGATGACGCCTATGGCATGGCGCGGACGGCGTTCCTCAACCGGCTGTTCGAAGCGGCGGCCAGATAGCCGCCGTCCCCGCTCGCGCCGGGTGGCGGGTCAGCCCGTCACCCGCTCGAAATGCCCGGCTTCGAACCCGGAGGCCGCAAGCGCCGCGATCCGCTGGGCCACCACTTCGGGGGCCTTCACCGTCTCCGGATCCTCGCCGGGAAAGGCGCGCGCGCGCATCTTGGTGCGCGTGGCGCCGGGATCGACGATGCCGACGCGCACACCGCTGAGATTGGCGACTTCCTCGCCATAAGTAAGCAGCAGATTCTCGAACGCCGCCTTGGATGCGCCATAGACGCCCCAATAGGCGCGCGCGGTGCGACCTACGGCGGAGGTGATGCCGATCACCCGCGCATGCTCCGCCGCCTTCAGCAACGGATCGAACGCCGCGAGCAGGGCTGCCTGTGCAGTGACGTTGAGTGTCAGTACCTTGGCGAATTCCTTGAAGTCGATCACCGGCACGGCGCTCAGCGTGCCGAGCGTCGCCGCGTTGAGCACGAGCACGTCCAGCGCCGTCCAGCGCCCGGAGATCGCCTCGCCAAGGCGGGCGATGCTGTCATTCTCGGTCAGGTCCAGCGGGGCGATCGTCGCGGAGCCGCCCGCGGCGAAGATCGCCTCCTCTACTTCCTCGAGCCCGCCCGCGGTACGCGCGGTAAGGATCACGTGCGCGCCCAGCCTGGCCAGTTCCAGCGCGGTCGCCGCGCCGATGCCGCGGCTCGCGCCGGTGACGAGCGCCGTGCGCCCCGAAAGTGCCCCTTCGTGCATGGCTGGATCAGCCCACCCGCTCGTGGAGCAGTGCGAACTGGTCGGCCGGCGGGCCGTTCTCGTCCTGATCGGTCAGCGTGGTGGGATATTCGCCGGAGAAGCAGGCGTCGCAATATTTCGGATGGATATCCGCGCGGTGTGCCTCGCCCAGCGCCTTGTAGAGGCCGTCGATGCTCACGAACGCCAGGCTGTCGGCATGAATGAAGTCGGTCATCCCGCCGACGTCCATCTTGGCGGCGAGCAGCTTGGCGCGCTCGGGCGTGTCGACGCCGTAGAAGCACGAATGCCGGGTCGGCGGCGAGGCGATGCGCATGTGCACTTCCGCCGCGCCCGCCTCGCGCATCATCTGCACGATCTTCAGCGACGTGGTGCCGCGCACGATCGAATCGTCGATCAGCACGATCCGCTTGCCCTGGATCAGCTCGCGATTGGCGTTGTGCTTGAGCTTCACGCCCAGGTGGCGAACCTTGTCGCCCGGCTGGATGAAGGTGCGGCCGACATAGTGCGAGCGGATGATGCCGAGCTCGAACGGAATGCCGCTCTGCTGGGCATAGCCGATTGCCGCGGGCACGCCCGAATCGGGGACGGGGACGACCAGATCGGCTTCCACCGGCGCCTCGATCGCCAGCTGGGCGCCGATTGCCTTGCGCACCGAATAGACCGAGCGGTTGTCGCTGATCGAATCGGGGCGCGAGAAATAGACATATTCGAAGATGCACGGCCGGGGCGCGACCGGCGCGAACGGCTTGTGCGAGCTGACCTCGCCGCCCTTCACGATCACGAGCTCACCCGGCTCGACGTCGCGGACATAGTCGGCACCGACCACGTCCAGTGCCACCGTTTCCGACGCGAAGACGATCGTGTCGTCGAGCTTGCCCATCACCAGCGGGCGGATGCCCAGCGGATCGCGACAGGCGATCATGCCCTCGGGCGTCATCACGATCAGCGAATAGGCGCCCTCGACCTGCTTCAGCGCGTCGATGAAGCGGTCGATCAGCGTGCGGAACTGCGAAGTGGCGACGAGATGGATGATCACCTCCGTATCGCTGGTCGACTGGAAGATCGCGCCGCGGCGGATCAGGTCGCGGCGCAGGCGCATCGCGTTCGAGATGTTGCCGTTATGCGCGATAGCGAAGCCGCCGCTCGCCAGCTCGGCATAGAGCGGCTGGACGTTGCGCAGCGAAGTCTCGCCGGTGGTCGAATAGCGCACATGGCCGCACGCCGTGTCGCCGTGCAGCGCCCGGATCACTTCGTCGCGGTCGAAATTGCCCGCCACATGTCCCATCGCGCGGTGGATGTGGAACTGGCGGCCATCGAAGCTGGTGATGCCCGCCGCCTCCTGGCCGCGATGCTGCAGCGCGTGCAGGCCGAGCGCGACCGCCGCGGCGGCGCCATCCATGCCGGAAACGCCGAAAATGCCGCACTCTTCGCGCAGTTTGTCGTCATCGAACGGGTTCGTGGTAAGCATCAGCCCTCGAGGGGTTTGGAACTGTCGGGCGCGCATATAGGCGCTTCGGCGCGATTTGTCGCCGGTCTGTCACAAATAAATGAACTGACAGGGTTTTTCGGTGGTTTTTCAGGGCGGAAAGGAGACTTCCGATGCCCGGCCACGACCATGGATCCCAGGTCAAGAACGACGAACTCTACGAGAAACTGCGCGAGGAAGGGAATTCGAAGGAGAAGGCGGCGCGAATCGCCAACGCCCATGAGGCGGGCACGCTTCATCCGCGCGGCGCCGACCTTGAGGACCGCTCCCGGGAAGAGCTCTACGCCGAAGCCAGGAAGATCGGCATCGAGGGCCGTTCCAGGATGGACAAGGAAGCGCTGATCGATGCGATCCGGGATCACTAGGCGCTGCGACTCCCTTAATGACGGGAAGGGGCGAGCAGGCTAGATAGCCCCCGTGGACACCAATCGCGAAACGGGCGCCGTGCTCGACCCGAAATATGATGCCGCCGGCCTGATTACCGCCGTCTGCACCGCGCCCGACGGCACGGTGCTGATGGTCGCGCACATGAACGCGGAAGCTCTCCAGGCAACGCTCGATACGGGCGAGGCGACCTTCTGGTCGCGCAGCCGCGGTCGGCTCTGGAAAAAGGGCGAGACTTCCGGGCACGTTCTCAAGCTGATCGAAGCCCGCATCGATTGCGACCAGGATGCGATCTGGCTCAAGGTCGAACCGCAGGGACCCGCCTGCCACACCGGCGCGCCGAGTTGCTTCTACCGGATCGTCGAGGACGGAAAGCTCGTGCGCGAATGATGCGCGCCGGGCTGCTCCTCGCGCTGTTCCTCGCCGCCTGTTCCGGCGGCACCAAGCAGACCGACAAGGCCCAGCCGCCCCAGGACCTGGAAAGGGCCGCCATCGAGCGCGGGCTGGTCCGCAATCCGGCCGATACCGATATCGCCGGCCTCTATGCCCGCGACACCGATCGCATCTGCATCGTCCCCGACGAGCAGCTCGGCTACCGGATCGGCGCGTTCGTCGATTACGGCGACCGCATCACGTGCAGCGGCAGCGGCCGGGCGAGCCGGGTAGGGGAGGCGCTCCATATCGAATTGGGCGAGGACGGCAGCTGCTCCTTCGATGCCCGGTACGACGGCGACAAGATCACCTTTCCAGGCGCGTTGCCCGATGGCTGCAATCGATATTGCGCCAAACGGGCTTCCTATGCCGGCCTCGAAGTGACCCGGCTGAGCGAGTCGGCCGCCGAGGCAGCGGCGATGCGCGATACGAACGGCAAGAGGCTGTGCGGAAACGGCTAGCCGCCTCCAATGCAGGGCTTCCTCTGAAACACTCGCGTCATGCTCATGCGCGATCATGCACGAAGGAATGCGGCATCCTCGCGGCGCCGCCCATGGCCGCCCATGGGTGTGGCAGGACGCCGGGGCGCCTCGCGCGTAGGTGCCATGACCCTTGTGACTTTACGACGCGCAAGTAGTTGACGTTCACGTAAAGGGAAGGTAATTTCCATGCCCATGAACGCACCAGCCTTTCCGCTCGAGGCCCTGGCGCCGATCGAATCGCGACCGGACCGCGAGACCTTCACCATCTCGGACCTGTGCGCCGAGTTCTCCGTCACGCCGCGTGCATTGCGCTTCTATGAGGATGAGGGGCTGATCGCGCCCGAACGCCGCGGAACCACGCGCATATATTCGCATCGCGACCGCGCTCGGCTGGCCTGGATCCTGCGTGGCAAGCGCGTCGGCTTCAGCCTCGCCGAGATCCGCGAGATGATCGATCTCTACGATGTCGGCGACGATCGCAGCACCCAGAAGCAAGTAACGCTCGAGCGCTGTCTCGAGCGGATCGGCCTGCTCGAGAACCAGAAGCGCGACATCGACGCACATATCGCCGAGCTCCAGCAATTCGTCGATCTGCTCAAAAGCAGCGACTAACCTCCGAGGAACCCTGAAATGCCCCAGTACACTCCGCCGGTGCGCGACACGCGCTTCATTCTCGAGCAGGTGATCGGCCTCGATCGCTATACCAATCTTCCGGGCTTCGAGAATGCAACGCCGGACACCGTCGATGCAGTGCTCGATCAAGGCGGCCAGTTCGTCGCCGAGGTGCTGTTCCCGCTCAACCATTCGGGCGACCAGGAAGGCTGCAGGCGCCACGACGACGGCAGCGTCACCACGCCGGCCGGCTACAAGGAAGCCTATAGGCAGTTCGTCGAGAGCGGCTGGGGCACGCTCAGCTTTCCCGAGGCGTTTGGCGGGCAGGGGATGCCCCACGTCATCTCCACCGCGTTCCAGGAATTCATGATCTCCTCGAACATGGCGTTCGCCATGTATCCGGGCCTCACGCACGGTGCGGTCGCTGCGCTGCTGGTCAAGGGTACGCCCGAGCAGCAGGAGAAATACGTCCCCAGGATGGTCGCGGGCGAGTGGGGCGGCACGATGAACCTCACCGAGCCGCAGTGCGGCACCGATCTCGGCCTGATCAAGACCAAGGCCGAGCCCCAGGCGGACGGCTCGTTCAGCATCACCGGCACCAAGATCTTCATCTCGTCGGGCGAGCACGACCTGACCGAGAACATCATCCATCTCGTCCTCGCCAAGACGCCGGGCGCGCCGGAGAGCAGCAAGGGCATCTCGCTGTTCGTGGTGCCCAAGTTCCTGGTCAACGACGACGGTTCGCTCGGCGAGCGCAACGCTGTCTCGTGCGGCTCGATCGAGCACAAGATGGGCATCCACGCCAACTCGACCTGCGTGATGAACTATGACGGCGCCAAGGGCTGGCTCGTCGGCGAGGAGATGAAGGGCCTGGCCGCCATGTTCATCATGATGAACGCCGCGCGGCTCGGCGTCGGTCTCCAGGGGCTGGGCGTGGGTGAGGTCGCTCTCCAGAACGCCGTGCAATATGCGCATGACCGCCGCCAGGGCCGCGCGCTCACCGGTCCGCAGGAGCCGAACGAGAAGGCCGATACGCTGTTCGTCCACCCGGACGTGCGCCGCATGCTGATGGAAGCCAAGGCGCAGACCGAGGCGCTGCGCGCGCTCTGCCTGTGGGGGGCGCTCCAGGTCGATCTCGAGCATGCCGCCGCCACCGAGGAGGAGCGCCAGCTCGCCGCCGATCTGGTCGGCCTGCTCACGCCGGTCATCAAGGGCGTCGGCACCGATATCGGCTACAAGGTGGCGACCGACAGCCAGCAAGTCTATGGCGGCCATGGCTATATCGCTGAATGGGGGATGGAGCAGTATGTCCGCGATGCCCGCATCTCGATGATCTACGAGGGCACCAACGGCGTGCAGGCGATGGACCTGGTCGGCCGCAAGCTCGCCATGAACGGCGGCCGCGCGGTCCAGGCCTTTTTCAAGCTCGTCGCCGAGGAGGCCGCTGCCGCCAGGTCCGACGAGAAGCTGGCTGCGCTGGCCGAAGGTCTCGAGAAGGCGCTGGGCCATCTCCAGGGCGCGACGATGTGGCTGGCCCAGAACGGCTTCAAGAACCCCAACGACGTCGGGGCCGGTGCCTATCCGTACATGCAGCTCACCGGCACGGTGGCGCTCGGCCTGATGTGGCTCCGCATGGCAAGGGCCGCTGCGGATGCGCTGGCCGCCGGCGGTGGCGACGCCAGCTTCTATGAGGCCAAGCTGGTCACCGCGCGCTTCTATGCCGAGCGTTTCCTCCCGGACGCGAGCGGCCTGCGCCGCAAGATCGAGGCGGGCAGCGAAACCGTGATGGCGCTCGACCCGGAGCTGTTCCGCGCCGCATGATCGCGATCCCGAGGGCCCCCGGTTTCGACCGGGGGCCTATCGGACCGGCAGCACCGATCTTTACATAATGTACATTATCGTTCTGATTGCCTGTAAGTGCCAGATACAAATGACACCATCCTGCTAGATAGAGATGGCACTGCCGGTGCTGTCAGCGGGTCGCTGGTGTCATAGCCTTCCTCGGCAACGAGGACGCGCATGGTATGACGGTGCTGACGATGAGTGCTGCAGAGATTACCCGGTTCGACACGCTGATGCGGCTGGACCGTGGCGAAATCCGGATCCCGGACGCGATGGAGCTGCTGGGCCTCCAGCGGCGGCAAATCTACCGGCTGCTCGATCGCCTTCGACAGGAAGGCGCTGCGGGCCTCGTGTCGCGCAAGCGCGGGCGGCCAAGCAATCGGCGCTACAGCGATGCCTTTCGCGCCGAGGTGGTCGCGCTGGTGCGAGAAAACTATGCCGACTTCGGGCCGACGCTCGCGCGCGAATATCTCGCCGAACGCCACGGCCTCGGCCTGTCGTGCGAGACGCTGCGGCAGATCATGATGGAAGCCGGCCTTTGGAAAGACCGCGCCGCCAGGCGCCCTCGCCCGTACCAACCCCGCTATCGGCGCGAGTGTCGCGGCGAGCTGGTCCAGGTCGACGGCTCGAAGCATTGGTGGTTCGAGGACCGCGGCCCGCAATGCACGCTCCTGGTATTCATCGACGACGCCACGAGCGAACTGATGCACCTCGAGATGGTCGAGAGCGAAAGCACCTTCTCCTACATGCGCGCGACGCGGACGTACCTCGAACGGCACGGTAAGCCGGTCGCCTTCTATACGGACAAGCACAGCGCGTTCCGCAACAACACGGCCTCGGCGAACGGCGACGGCATGACCCATCTTGGACGCGCGCTGGAACGGCTGAATATCGACCTGATCTGCGCGAACTCGCCGCAGGCGAAGGGCCGCGTGGAGCGCGCCAATGCCACGTTGCAGGATCGACTCGTCAAGGCGATGCGGCTTCAACGCATCGACACCATCGACCAAGCCAACGCCTTCCTCCCCTCCTACATGGCGCAGCACAACCAACGGTTCGCCAAGGCGCCCTTCGACCCGCGCGATCTACACCGACCGCTGGCCATCCACGAGAACCTCGAAGCCGAGATGGTCTGGCGCGAGCAGCGCACCGTCACCGGTGCCCTCACCCTCCACTACAATAAGGCGATGTTCATCCTGGAGCCGACCCCGGTCACACAGGGTCTCGCCCGCAAGAAGGTGGATGTGTGCGAGTATCCTGATGGCCGGCTCGAGATCCAGCATGAGCGCGAGGTGCTCCCCTATCGGGTCTTCGACAAGATGCGCCGGGTGAACCAGGCGCCGGTGGTCGACAACAAGCATCTCGACGCTGCCTTGGCGCTCGCCCACGCCATCCAGCAGGTGCAGCCGCACCACGCGAAGCGCAACAACAACGAGCCCGCCCGTACCGCTCAGCCCGGCGGGATGTTCAAGGCCCCCTCGCCCGTCCCCCCTGGGCCAAAGTTGGATCGCCGCAAACTGGGCAATCAGCGCCTGAAGCGAGGCCCTCGCCTTTCCGATGATGAGCTCGTTGCCCGCGGCTTGGGCGAATATGTCCGCCGGCAGACGGGATGACCGGATGGCGTGCCCGCCAGCGTCTCGAAAACGATGGTGTTTTGGGACAGTTACATGCTTACCGCAGTGGCACCCACCAAGCGCGCGATCATGCTTTAAGGTCAGGACTCGTTGATTACAGCCAGAAGATGACGGTGGCAGCGAGGGCGATGGCGGAGAAGAAGACGGTCGGGCAGCGGTCGTAGCGGGTTGCGACGCGGCGCCAGTCCTTGAGGCGGCCGAACATGATCTCGATGCGGTGACGTCGCCGATAGCGGCGCTTGTCGTACCTGACCGGCTCGTTGCGGGACCGCCGCCCTGGGATGCAGGGTTGGATGCCCTTGGCCTGGAGCGCATCCCTGAACCAGTCGGCGTCGTAGCCGCGGTCACCTAGTGTTCACCACCTGACGGATGATTCCCTTTATTGCCGTGATGTTCTATTCTGGCGTCATGAGACGCGATGACATTTGCCTATACCTCTGCCCGACTGACCGTGAGCAGCTTCAGGCACTACTCACCGACCGAAATACGCCTCGCAAGGTCGTCTGGCGTGCTGAGATCGTTCTGGCGACGGCAGATGGCTGCGGCACCAACGAGATCATGCGGCGCGCGGATACGTCCAAACCCACGGTCTGGCGTTGGCAAGAGCGCTATCTTGTCGATGGCGTGGCCGGCCTCAGGCGGGACAAGACCCGGCCTTCGCGTGTGCCACCTTTGCCACGGGAGATACGCCTGAAAGTCATCGCAAGGACGGTCCAGGAGACGCCGTCCAATGCCACGCACTGGAGCCGCGCCGCGATGGCCGAGGTCATGGGGATTTCGCCGTCGAGCGTGGGGCGCATCTGGTCTGAGGCTGGTCTGAAGCCGCACCTGACGCGCGGGTTCAAGGTTTCGAACGACCCGATGTTCGAGGAAAAAGTCACCGAGATCGTTGGGCTCTACCTCGATCCGCCGGAGCGGGCTGTCGTGCTTTGCGTTGACGAAAAGTCGCAAATTCAGGCGCTTGACCGAACCCAGCCGGGACTGCCGCTCAAAAAGGGCCGTGCGGCCACGATGACCCACGATTACAAGCGCCACGGCACGACCACGCTGTTTGCAGCACTCGATGTAAAGTCCGGCATGGTCATCGGCGAATGCCTGCCGCGCCACAGGGCCAAGGAGTTCCTGCGTTTTCTGCGCCGCATCGACCGCGCTGTCCTCAAACCGCGCGATGTCCATCTGGTGCTCGACAACTACGCCACCCACAAGACACCCGAGGTCAGAGCATGGCTGGAGAAACATCCACGTTTCAAGCTGCATTTCACGCCGACCAGCGCATCATGGCTGAACATGGTCGAACGCTTCTTTGCCGAGATCACCACAAGACGCATCCGAAGAGGCAGTTACTCCAGCGTCGACGACCTGGAAGCCGCTATCTACGACTACCTCGGGCAGCACAACACAAAGCCCAAGCCGTTTACCTGGACCAAAACGGCCGACGACATCCTCACCCGTGAGCGACGCGCCCTGGAAAAACTCGATGAAATCAGAGGAAACAGGTAGAAGCGTCAGATTCAGAACGCTAGAGGCCGGAAACGATAGCTTCCGCTTCAAGGCAAGTTCAGCGATGGCATCCGCAGCCAAGAAAAAGGAGGAGACAAACCCAGCATTGACCTCAACATGAGAGGAAGTTTACAATCAGAGGTCGCTCAGTTCTGGGTGAAATCAACAGTTATGGCCTGCAATAATCAAAGGTAAGCACCTCAATGAACCCCGATTCCACTCCATCCTCGGTTGGTTTGAATAAGGATGCGCTCGCCCGGCTTGGTGCCTCTATTCAGGCCGACATCGACAACGGGAAGCACTTTGGTGCTTCGATCCTTGTCGCTCGCCACGGTCATGTAGCTTATCAAGCGAGCTTCGGAAAGGTGGCCCCGGGTCGCGCTCCATCAGGTGACGACCGATACCTGCTCATGTCGATGTCGAAGGCATACACCGCAACGCTCGTCCTCAAAGCAATTGATGAAGGCCGTTTCGGCCTCGATACACGCATCGCGGACCTCGTTCCCGGCTTTGGCGCACTGGGCAAGCAGCGGGCGACCCTGCGACAGTTGCTGGCGCACACTGCGGGGCTGCCGTTCGGTCTCGTCCCCCCTCCGTTGGGCCTAGACAAGGTCGGCAACCTCGCCGTCAAAGCCGCCGCGATCAGCGCATTGCCTGCGGCCTACAAGCCCGGCACCAGATGCCTCTATACCTCCGGCTTGGGCTACGATCTGCTGGGCCAGATCCTCGTCAATACCGATCCGAAAAAGCGCGGCTTCAATCACATAGCCCAAGAGGATTTGTTTGCACCGTTGGGCATGGCGGACAGCAGCTTCGCGTGCGCGATCGACGATCCTCGGCGAGTTCCAGTGTCGTTTACTGACGCGAATGTGGGACCTACCACACCGATGCTTCTGCGCTTTTTTAACGAATTCCTTGACGGCGAAGCGGAAATGCCGAGCGGAAATGCGTATTCTACGATCAATGATGTCTTTCGATTCACAGAAGTCTTCCGCGGGCGCGGGACGGCGCACGGTCAGCGCGTTCTCTCGCCCGCGCTCTTCGACTACGCCCGGCAAGACCACGCAACGGGCTTAATTAACGATGCGACCGTCTTCGAGGTCGAAGAGCGCGGCCTCGACGATTTCCCGGCGCACTTCACCTTGCTCGGTGGTTATGTCCGCGGGAGGGGGCACATCCTGAACGCGACCGGGCACACCGCATCACCGCAAAGTATCGCGGCGGTCGGTGGTGCCTCCACGGCATGGATGATCGACCCCGAGCGTGATCTCACGGTCATCTTCCTGTCTGCCGGCTTCATTGAAGGGCTGCGCCATATCGAACGTGTGCAACGCATCAACGACCTCGCGCTCGCGGCGGTCGACGCCTAACAAAGGGACGAAGGAGTTTGTGGAAGCATAAGTTTCCGCGACAACCTGGCAGCCGGAAGGTCCGCATAGCTGACCCCGGACCTTCGTCTCGGCAGCCAAGGGCGCACCTCAGGAAGGGCGGGAACCTTACGTCAGGTGTGGAACACTAGCAGCCACTGAGCCTTCGGCAGGTCGTCCAGCAACGCGGCCGCACCGGTGTAGTCGCTGACCTGCCCGGCGGTCATAAAGAAGCTCAAGGGGCGTCCGTTCGCATCGGCTACGGCATGGAGCTTGGTGTTCATGCCGCCCTTGGTGCGGCCTATCAGGCGGCCAAGGCCCCCCTTTTTACCCGCAGGCTCGATGCCGTGCGGTGCGCCTTCAGGTAGGTGGCGTCGATCATAACCGTCTTCGGCTCGGCGCCTGCCGCCGCCAGCCCTTCCATCATCCGCGTGAACACGCCTGCCTCACCCCAGCGCTTCCACCGGTTGTAGAGCGTCTTGTGTGGCCCATAGGCGCTGGGCGCATCTCGCCAGCGCAGCCCATTGCGGTTGACGAAGACGATGCCGCTCAGAACCCGTCGGTCGTCCACCCGCGGCCGGCCGTGGCTCTTGGGAAAGAACGGCCGCAGCCGCTCAATCTGCTCATCCGTCAGCCAAAACAGGCCTGTCCTGACTGACGGACGAACCGATGGGCGGCTGCAAGCAATTGCCGGATGGCACGATGCAGGCAGGGTGACCGGTCAGCGTGATGTCAATTTATCGACGCAAGGATACCTTTCTTCACACCAAAGGCCGCTGGCGGGATGCAGAACACTACGGCATTGGTTCGCCAACTGGCGACATTTCGTGTATCCCGGCGCGATGAAGGATCGGCATGAAGCAGTTGTCGAAGAGGTCCTGCATTGCTCAGCCAGTGCCGCGCATTCGCTTGTTGCTGCCAGCTGGTGTCGTTCGGGCCTAAAGCACGGTCTCGACGCAGGAGCCGATCGGGTTCCAGATCTTGTATCTGCAAGTGACCTGATTCAGCGGCGGCAACGCTGTGAGTTGATGCTGGAGGTCGCGCGTCCCTTGCTCGACCAGCTGTTCCAGATCGTCTCTGCCACGGGTTGCGCCGTGATGCTGTCGGACAATGACGGTGTCGTTCTGGAAGCGCGTAGCCTCGCGGGTGACCGCGAGCTTTTCGATCGGATCGGCTTGACGCCCGGCGGAGTGTGGAGCGAAAGCCGGGAAGGCACGAACGGGATCGGCACCTGCCTGATCGAGGGTCGACCGGTCACGATCCATCGAGATGAACACTTCGCCAGCCGGAATACGGGCATAAGCTGCATGGATGCGCCGGTGCGCGATGCGACCGGCCAGCTTGTCGGCGCCTTGGATATCTCGAACTGCCGCTACGACCACAGCGCCGCGATGGGAATGCTCGTTCAGAAGATCGTGCAGGATGCCGCTCGCCGGATCGAGAGCGGCATCTTTCGCGCGCATTTCGCCTCGTACCGGATCATCGATGCCAATCTGCCAGGCGGCGATGCAGCCTTGCTGGCCGTTGATCGGGACGATCTGGTCATCGGCGCGACCTTCGCTGCAAGGCATCGGTTCAAACTGACCAACGCGTGTCTCGGGGGCCGCCGCACGGCTTCGAATATCCTCGGTGGCGAAGAAGCCACCTCGTTCGCTGACTCGGAACGGGCTTTCTTGCGCCGCGCGCTGGCGCGGGCAGACGGCAACGCCACCAAGGCGGCAAAGGAACTCGGCATCGGTCGAGCTACTCTCTATCGTCGAATGGAAAGGGTAGGTTTGCAGCGTCGCTGACATATCTGGTCTCCCCATTGTCTCGATAGCGAGACAATCGACCCATTCCATCAACCGGCAGTCCCTGTGCACCGCCGCCATCTCGCGGAACTATCGTCCTCGCGACCGGAAGGATCCGGCGGTTTCGAGAGGATGACGTGATGGACATGCAGACCAACCCCGCCACTTCGATGACGGTGCCGTTCGCGGAACGCTACGACAACTTCATCGGCGGAAAGTGGACCGCGCCCAAGGACGGGCGCTATTTCGACAACATCTCGTCGATTACCGGCAGATCCATTGGTCAGGTGGCACGCAGTCAGGCGGCCGATGTCGAAGCCGCGCTGGATGCGGCGCATGCGGCGAAGGAGGCCTGGGGCCGCACCAGCGTTAGCGAGCGAGCCTTGATCCTCAATCGGATCGCGGACCGGATGGAGGAAAATCTTCGCGAGCTCGCCATCGCGGAAACCTGGGACAACGGAAAACCGCTACGCGAGACAATGGCCGCGGACATTCCGCTGGCGATCGATCACTTCCGCTATTTCGCAGGCTGCATCCGCGCGCAGGAAGGCGGTATCTCGGAGATCGATCACGATACGGTCGCTTATCATTTCCATGAGCCACTGGGCGTGGTCGGCCAGATTATTCCGTGGAACTTCCCGATCCTGATGGCGGTGTGGAAACTCGCACCGGCACTGGCGGCAGGCAATTGCGTGGTATTGAAACCGGCCGAACAGACGCCGGCGTCGATCATGGTCCTGATGGAAATCATCGGCGACCTGCTGCCCGCCGGGGTGGTCAACGTGGTCAACGGCTTCGGCTTGGAAGCCGGCAAGCCGCTCGCCAGCAGCAACCGCATCGCGAAGATTGCCTTCACGGGCGAGACGACGACGGGTCGGCTCATCATGCAATATGCCAGCGAGAACCTGATCCCGGTGACGCTGGAGCTCGGCGGGAAAAGTCCGAACATCTTTTTCGAGGACGTATGTCGCGAGGACGACGATTATCTCGACAAGGCGATCGAGGGCCTAGTGATGTTCGCGCTCAACCAAGGCGAGGTATGCACCTGTCCAAGCCGGGCACTGGTGCATGAGAACATTTACGACCGCTTCATGGAACGCGCGATCCAGCGCGTTGAGGCGATCAAGGCAGGCAATCCGCTCGATCTGGAGACAATGATCGGCGCGCAGGCATCATCCGAACAGCAGCAGAAGATCCTATCCTACATCGATATCGGCAAACAGGAGGGCGCCGAACTGCTGACCGGCGGCGAGGCAGCCCGGTTCGAAGGCGATCTTGCAGGCGGCTACTATGTAAAACCCACCGTGTTCCGTGGCCATAACCGGATGCGGATTTTTCAGGAGGAAATCTTCGGACCGGTCCTGTCGGTCACCACCTTCAAGGACCAGGATGAGGCGCTGAACATCGCCAACGATACGCTTTATGGCCTGGGCGCGGGCGTGTGGAGCCGGGATGCGAACACCTGCTACCGCTTCGGCCGCGCGATCCGCGCGGGACGTGTGTGGACCAATTGCTACCATGCCTATCCCGCTCACGCGGCGTTCGGCGGCTACAAGCAATCCGGCATCGGGCGCGAAAACCACCGCATGATGCTCGACCACTATCAGCAGACCAAGAACATGCTGGTCAGTTACAGCCCGAAGAAGCTCGGCTTCTTCTGAGGCGAACAGCCCGGGCACGGCGACGCGGAGTTTCGCCCGCCGCCCGGCCTTCGAACGATAAAACTACAGGAGAGATGTCATGAGCAAGACCATGAAAGCCGCCGTCGTGCGCGCCTTTGGCGAGCCACTGCGGATCGAGGAAGTTCCGGTTCCCGAGGTCCAGCCCGGCATGATCCAGGTTGCCATTCAGGCCTCCGGTGTGTGTCACACCGACCTCCACGCCGCAGAAGGCGACTGGCCGGTAAAGCCCGAGCCGCCCTTTATCCCGGGCCACGAAGGCGTGGGCTTTGTCTCCGCTGTGGGCAAGGGCGTGACCCACGTGAAGGAAGGCGACCGGGTCGGCGTGCCTTGGCTCTACACCGCTTGCGGTCACTGCACGCACTGCCTCGGTGGATGGGAGACGCTGTGCGAAAGCCAGTTGAACACCGGCTATTCGGTCAATGGCGGGTTCGCCGACTACGTGCTGGCCGACCCCAATTATGTCGGCCACCTGCCGGACAATGTCGGCTTCAACGAAATCGCGCCGGTGTTGTGCGCGGGCGTGACGGTCTACAAGGGCCTGAAGATGACCGATACCCGGCCCGGCGATGCGGTCGTCATCTCCGGCATCGGCGGTCTCGGCCATATGGCGGTACAATATGCGGTGGCCATGGGGATGAAGGTGGTCGCCGTCGACGTCGACGACGCCAAACTCGACCTCGCCCGCAGGCTCGGTGCGGTGGAGACGGTCAACGCACGGACGGACAATGATCCCGCCACGACGGTAAGGCGATTGACCAGCGGAGGCGCGCGCGGCGCGCTGGTGACCGCGGTGAGCGAAAAGGCCTTTGAACAGGCGGTCGGCATGATCGGGCGCGGCGGCACCGTCGCGCTTAACGGCCTACCGCCGGGTGATTTCCCGCTCAACATCTTCGGCATGGTACTGAACGGTATTACCATACGCGGCTCCATCGTCGGCACCAGGCTGGACCTGCAGGAATCGCTCGAATTCGCTGGCGACGGCAAGGTAAAGGCGACGATCTCGACTGCCGGTCTCGAAGACATCAACTCGGTGTTCGACCGTATGCGGCAGGGCCAGATCGAAGGGCGGGTCGTCCTCGACCTGACCGTATAATGGCGAACGGTGACGAGCAGGACGAGGGAAAAATGGGGCGGGCCGCTTTGGTTCGCCGTGTGATTGCCACCGAGGCGGGAGCGGCGCTGCTGGCCGAAATCGTCGACCGTCACGGCCCGGTGCTGGTCCACCAGTCGGGCGGTTGCTGCGACGGTTCCAGCCCGATGGTTTATCCCCGCAGCGAGTTTTGCCTTGGCGGATCGGACGTGCTGCTCGGCACCATAGGCACCACGCCAGTCTATATCGGGGCGCAGCAATTCGCGGCATGGAAGCACACGCAGCTGATCCTCGACGTGGTGGAGGGACGGGGCGGGATGTTCAGCCTCGACAACGGAACGGGCCGACGCTTTCTCGTGCGAAGCCGTGTCTATGAGAAGGCCGAGATCACCATGTTGGCGGCAACCGACAGGCTTCACGCGATGCAAGCATCGGTGGAGCGCGATCCCGACGCCTTTTGGCTGGCCGAGGCATGCCGCCTGAACTGGAGCGTCTTCCCGACCAAAGCGGACGAGAGCAGCTTCGACAAAGCCGACTTCGGCATTCGCTGGTTTGCCGACGGCGAACTGAATGTTTCGGTCAACTGCCTCGATCGCCATCTGGATGCCCGTGGCGACAACGCCGCCATCGTTTTCGAAGGGGACGAGCCGGGCGAGGGGCGAACCCTCACTTACCGCGAACTGCATACGGAAGTCTGTCGTTTCGCCAATGTGTTGAAGGGCCGCGGCGTCGCCAAGGGAGATCGGGTAGTCCTGTACATGCCGATGGTACCCGAAGCCGCGATCGCCATGCTTGCCTGCACACGAATCGGCGCGGTACATTCGGTGGTGTTCGGTGGCTTTTCACCCGATAGTCTGTCTGATCGTATTTCCGATTGCGGCGCCAAGCTCGTTATCACCGCCAATGAAGGCAGGCGCGGCGGCAGGTCGGTTCCCCTAAAGGCCAATGTCGACGCGGCCTGTGCAAAGGCGGGCGGGGTCGAAACGGTTATCGTCGTACAGCGGACGACGACCGAGGTCGATCTCAAGGAGGGCCGCGATTGGTGGTGGCACGACTTGAGCAAAGGGGTCGATGCCGATTGTCCGCCCGAGCCAATGAATGCGGAAGATCCGCTGTTCATTCTCTACACCAGCGGATCGACCGGCAAGCCCAAGGGCGTGCTGCACAGCACCGGCGGTTATCTCCTGTGGGTCACGCTCACCACGGATCTTCTATTCGGGTTAGCCGACGACGATCTATTCTGGTGCACGGCCGATGTCGGTTGGATCACGGGCCACAGCTATGTCGTTTACGGGCCGCTCGCGAACGGCGCCAGCACGGTAATGTTTGACGGCGTGCCGACCTATCCTGATGCCGGACGCCTATGGGAAACGTGCCAGCGTCTGGGCGTCACCGTGTTCTACACCGCGCCGACCGCGATCCGCGCGCTGATGCGCGAAGGAGAGGAGCCGGTGAAACAACACGATCTGTCCCGGCTGCGGCTGCTCGGCACCGTAGGCGAGCCGATCAATCCCGAGGCCTGGAACTGGTATCACCGCGTGATCGGCGGCGAGCGTTGCGACATCGTCGACACATGGTGGCAGACCGAAACTGGCGCGGCGCTGATCGCGCCCGTGAACGGCACGGCGGAGGCGAAGCCAGGATCGGCGACCAAGCCGCTGCCGGGTGTATTTCCGGAACTGGTCGATGCCGAAGGCCGCACACTGGCCGGCGCGGTGGAGGGCAATCTCGTCCTCACCCGTAGCTGGCCCGGTCAGATGCGCACGGTTTACGGCAATCACGAACGCTTCTTTCAGACCTATTTCAGCACCTACCCGGGCAGCTATTTCACCGGAGACGGCGCACGTCGCGATGCCGATGGCGATTACTGGATTACCGGCCGGGTGGATGATGTGATCAACGTATCGGGCCACCGCATGGGCACCGCCGAAGTCGAAAGCGCGCTGGTGGCGCATGAGCGTGTGGCGGAAGCGGCGGTGGTGGGCATGCCGCACGATATCAAGGGACAAGGCATTTACGCCTTCGTGACGCTCAACGCGGATCAGGAGGGCGACGAGGCCCTGCGTGCCGCGCTGTGCAAATGGGTGCGCAGCGAGATCGGTCCGATCGCCACGCCCGATGCGATCCAGTTTGCGCCCAGCCTACCCAAGACGCGCAGCGGCAAGATCATGCGCCGCATTCTGCGCAAGATTGCCGAAGGGAAACCGGGCGAAGTCGGAGACATGTCAACCTTGGCCGACCCTGCGGTGGTCGACGAACTCGTGGCCAACCGCATCAGCGCCTAGGGTCCGTGACGGGGACAGGAAAGCTTTCCGAAGTTAGGATCGTCTCCGGCACCGTCTCGTTTGGGAACGGCGATCGAGATCCTGGGTCGCAAACCGGCTACGCCTTGCGGGTCCGGGGCTGATTTTCCCGAAATATGTTCCCGATTGCCTTTTCCCGAAATGCGGCGTCGGAGACGGAGTTTCGGGAAAGCTCGAGCGCTCGAAAACTGGCGTGACCGAGCCCGCTGCTGGCGCAGCGGGTCCGGGGGCAGGAGCCGCAAGTTCATCGCATCAGCGGGGGCAGCGCTGCGCTGTTTGGATGGCTCCACGCTGCCCCCGCTGCTACCAGACGGTGTCATGTCTACTTGGCGAAGAACGTGTCTTCTCTAACTGACAGGAACATTGCCTGTAAGCCCTCATGCGAAAGGGGCACGTTTTCCACAACCGAAATGGGACTCGCCTCTTTTCCTGCCGTCTGCACGGGCGGCCCGGCAATGGAGGCTTATCATGAGTTCGAATTCTCCCGTCGATATCGAGATCGATGAAGAGTCATATGAAATCAAAGCGATAAAGGCCTATCTTGCAAAGGAGATTTCGATCTCGGATCTTCGAACGTCGCTTGGTCTGAAACGCACTCAAACTTACCGGCTTGTCGATCGATACAGGGAGCACGGGGCTGCTGGCCTCGACTCCAAGAAATTCGGAAACCGAAATGGCGCATATCCGCACTCGGACCGTGCAAAAGTCATGGAGATAGTGCGGGAATTTTACGCCGATTTCGGTCCAACACTCGCAGCCGAGAAGCTTAAAGAGAACCATAAGATTCTGATCACGGCTGAAACGCTGCGGAGATGGATGAAGGAGGATGGGCTTTGGGTTGATCGAGCCGGACGGAAACCGCGCATCTTTTCACCCCGTCCTCCACGCGACCGGATCGGGGAACTCGTCCAGGTCGATGGATCCTACCATCGCTGGTTCGAAAAGCGCGGCGACGAATGTTGCCTGCTCGTCTTCATCGATGATGCCACCAGCGAGTTGAAACTCTTACGGTTCGTCGAGCATGAGAGCTCATACAATTACATGTCCTGCCTTAAGTCCTATATCGACAGGTTCGGCCGTCCCCTCGCCCTCTTCTCAGACCGTCATAGCATTTTCCGCGCGACGAATCCTACTGCGGAGGGCGAGCGAACGCCAACACAGTTCGCGCGAGCGTGCGGCCGATTGGGCATCAAAGTCATCTGCGCCAAAACACCGCAGGCGAAGGGGCGGGTCGAACGAGCAAACCGCACTCTGCAAGATCGGCTCGTGAAGGAATTGAGGCTGCGCAATATTTCAACGATGGAAGCAGCGAATATCTACGCTGAAAAATATCGCCGCGAACACAACAAGCGTTTTGCGCGGGTGCCAGCAAATCCCGAAAATGCACACCTGCCAAAACCGAATGAAAGCCTGAACAGTCTCCTTACATACACGGTCGAGCGAAAGGTTTTTAAGGATCTCACGCTTTCGTTCAATAAGCTCAGGATTATCCTCGAGGACAACTCGCTGAGCCGGAAGGCGGTAGGGAAACGGGTGACAGTGGCGTTAGACCTTGAGGGAACCTTGGAGGTTTTATTCGAGGAGAACCCCCTTCCCCACCGTGTGTTCGACAAGATCCAGCGCGTCGGCGATCGATCTCCAGATGTGGTCGATCATAAACGGCTTGGTGCTGCGCTTAGCATGGCCAAGGCCATCAACGAGGTCGAGCCGCATCATTTCAAGCGGAATAATCATGTCCTGGCAGGATTTAGGAATCATTTTCGAGATCCAGAGGATCCGACTAGCAGCAGATTGCAAAGCCCGCCGGAGGCACTTCGGAAAAAATACAATGGCCGCCCCCGCGCCAAGCTCGGCCAGCATCCAATCGTTGTGCTTGAAGACAGGATCTCGACGATCAAGCGGCATATGGATGACGCGTCCTCAGACTAGTCCGGAAGATGGCAAAGCCATTTGAATTGCCGAAATTGGGCCGGTAGTGGGCCGTCATCTTCTGGACCAGGCCCGGTGAAAGCTGCCCGCCGCCGAAATCATGAATGCCTCGATCGCATTGGCGTCCTCAATATGTCGAGCTCGCAAAAGCCGAAATGCATGGCCACGCTGGGGCGTAGCAACGCGATCAGTCCGCGACAGCTCTCGATCGGCGACAGCGGCAGACTCGAACGGTTGTAGAATGTCGCGCTGCTCACGCCGTGCTTGCGGCACACGTCCGCCGTCGATGAACCAGCTTCCTGCTCACGCAGGATCGCTATGACCTGCTCCTCGCTAAACCTGCTGCGCTTCATCGTCGTCCTCCTCAATGAAGGACTCTAGCTCAAACTGGCGGAGTTTCAGGGGAGCACGTCACAGGCGAAAGCGATGATCGACGCCGCCGGCGCTCGGGTTCGGAGACGCGTATCGCGTCTGGATGGATGTGGAGTATCCTGAAACCAAGCCGACGGACTCGGACGAAAGCTGATCATATACCATCGGTTTTCGCGCGCCGCTTCACGCGCGGTCTGAGTACTTCGCTTCGGTGTCGGAGAAACCGAGCCCATCGAAAAGATCGCGATTTTCAAGCAGCGTTGCTGCGAAGGCCGGCATGCGGCGGATGTCATCGGCATAGACCATGACCTCGCCCATTTGGCCGCTTTCCATCCCCACGCCGGTCAGCTCCGCTGCTGCCAGTAGCAGCGGTAGATGCTCGCGGCGGGCGCAGAAGACGACGAGCGGATGAGATTCGTGGTGCGGCCCGCCGAATGCTCCGCCATTGCAGCTGGCAAACGGCACGCACCCCGCCGCGGAAAGCGCCGCGACGGTCGATGCGACACCGATATCGAGGCCCATCATTCCGCCGGGATCGTCAGTGAACTCCTCTTCGATGAGTTCACTCTCCTCGACTGGGTTCTCGGCTAGCTCGATCCGCTCGATTAGTTCATATTCCTCGCGAAGGACATCGGTCACGTCCGACCAGGGCTGTCCGCGAAGATCGCAATAGTCCCGGTTGCCGCCGAGGCCGCTGCCGTCCCGGACCTGCCTCGCCGAGGGCCAGCGGAGCCGTTCCACAGATATCTTCCGCTCGATATCGATGTCGAAGTGGATATGTTCAAACATTCCGCAATGCTACTCCGTCCGGAAGGGGCCGGAAAGTCGTCCGAGCGGATCGACCAACTTGCCTCATTCTTGTTCTGGAAGAGGCCGGTCTTGAAAATTGTTTCTGTCGATCAGCTTTCCATCACCGACCTTCATGTCGATGCGGTCTATCAGGGCGGCCGGAGCGGGAATGCCGGCGACGATCCCTTTCCGCGCCTGCTCGGCATGAGCAATCAAGGAGGCTTCCGCTACCGCGGTGACATTGCCGGGCGGCTGGAGATGATGCTGCTGACCTCCAGTTTCAGCGACCCCGATTGGCCCGATGCGCTCGACCGCGAGACTGGCGTGTTCACCTACTATGGTGACAACAAGAGCCCGGGCCGCGTGTTGCACGACACCGGCCGGCGCGGCAATCGCCTACTGCAGCGCATTTTCGAGGACGCGCATAGTGGCGCCGAAGGCCGGCTGCGGGTTCCCCCCACCTTCCTCTTCGCCCGCGCCGGTGGCTGGCGCGACATGATCTTTCTGGGATTGGCGGTGCCAGGCGCCTCGGACCTCTCGCTCTCCGAGGACCTTGTCGCGATCTGGCGAACCGCCGGCGATCGTCGCTTTCAGAATTATCGGGCGCGCTTCACCGTGCTCGACGCCGCCGTCATTTCGCGCGCCTGGATCGACAGCGTCATCGCCGGCGCGCCCGATGATGCGCTCGCCCCGTCTGCTTGGCTGACCTGGCAGAAAAGTGGACGGCGCAAACCGCTGATCGCGCTTCGGTCGATCGAATATCGCAGCCGCCGGGAACAGATGCCGGCCGATGCGGATGGCGAGGCAATGATCCAGGCGGTTCGCAATCACTTCCAGGGGCGGCCGCATGCCTTCGAACATTGCGCCGCGGCGATCGCCCGCCTGATGATCCCCGACATCGCTTCGCTCGACGTTACGCGTCCGTCCCGTGACGGCGGCCGCGACGCCGTCGGCCAGTTGCGCATCGGCGCAGGCCCGGCATCGATCCTGGTCGATTTCGCGCTGGAGGCGAAATGCTACTCGCCGCCGGGCTCGGTCGGCGTCCGCGACATGTCACGGCTGATCTCCCGGCTGCGGCACCGCCAGTTCGGCATTCTGGTCACCACGACCTGGCTGGACCTCCAGGCCTATCGCGAGATCAAGGAGGACCAGCATCCGGTGATCGTGATCGCTGCGGCGGATATCGTTGCGCTGCTCCGCGCGGGCGGCCGTGGCAGCGTCGAGGCGGTTTCCTCCTGGCTCGCGGAGGAGTTTCCGCCGGACCTCTGATACCGTCAGCCGTCTTCGACCTGCATTCGCGCGACGTCCGCAGGCAGGAAAGGGTCGAAGCCTTTTTCCCGGGCGATCTCCAGAATCCTCACGCCATGCGTCGCCTGTTTCGGTGTCGGTGACCGGGTCCATCCACCGCTGGCATAGCTGCTCAGCGTGTGCGCAATGCCCGCCTGCCACTCGGCAAGGGTTCCCGTACGACGGCCCCAGAGATGCAGCGCGAACCAGGTTTCCGCAGGTAATCGCATGCAGGCGGCCGCGGCATGGGCATCGGGCGCGGCCAGCTCCGGTCCGGCTCCGCCGGATGCGACCGAAGCGCTGCCCCATTCGGGCGGCAGCGGATTGCTCACCGCCAGATCGAGATTGCGCAGCCCCGTCCAGCAGGCCTCCTTCTTGCACCATTCGGTGACATTGCGGCCCGCTGCGCTCTCCTGGATTTGCCTGTCGACCCCGTGCGACCAGCTGCGCAGCAGGGCTTCGAGCCCGGCGCTGATACCCTGCCCCCGCCAGATTTCGTCGAGAAGCATCCGACCGCCGGTGCGGTGCGACAGATACGCCAGAAGATAGCAGACGATGTTGGCGCGATAGGCTGGAAAGGCTTCCTGCCGGACGATGCGCTGTGCCGCCGCAAACAGGATGATCTGCGCGACCGCCTCCCGGAAATAGGCTTCATCCGGTTCCCAGGAAGCGCCCCGCTGCTCGCGCAGGCTGCGCATGAACGCGACGAAGTTCTTCTGAGTGCCGCCGCTGACGACATGCGGCAGGCGGCCCCAGCTGTTAAGCGCACGCGCCAAGTCGGTCTTCGAGAATTTCTGGCCGGGCGGCGTGCGGTCGCGAAATGCCCGCATGCGCGCAGGCGTCGTGCCTTCAATGTTCATCGCCGTCTGATACTGGCCGCGCGACCGCTCGTAGAACCAGCGCGAGCGCTCGCCCGGCGCCCAGATCGTCTTCGACAGTCGCTCGATCGCGATGTGATAGGGCTCGTTGGCGGAGAAGTCGGCCTCCTGGATGACGTTCTGCGTGTTGGCGAAGCGCGAGATTTTCGGGACCATCTCCTCCACGCTATCCGACGGCAGCCGGGTGATCTTCGCGGCGACGTGGATGTGCGAAATGTCGAGACGTTCACGTTTGCGCGCGCGGTGGATCGACGCGGTGGTCTGCCCGCCATTTACGATCTGCAGCCCGCGGAAACCCGTGATCTTCAGCCCGTCCGTCGCGGCTTCGGTGGTGATCTCGTCCACCGTCACCGAAATACCGTTGTTGTAGGCCATGAAGTGGTGGGGTTCGTCGCGCAGCGTGTCCCGGATGCCGCGGTTGACCTTGCCCGTCGCCTGGAGGAACGCGCGCACATTGTACTCTAGGAGCCGAGGACCGAATTCCTCGTACATCCGGTAGAGCGCTTCGCCTGGGAAGATGGCGAGATAGGATTCGAATTCGCCGCCCGACGCCGGCATCGCCACGCAGGGAATCGGCTGCAGCCCCATCGCGGCCAAGTCGATCTCGATGATCTCGCGCGTCTGGCCGGTCGCCATCGTCCGCATGAGGCGGCGCAGGTCGTAGATCTCGAAGGTGACTGAGACATTCCCGATCGTCTGCGGTTCGAGGCCGCGAGCAGCCGACAGGCCGTCGGTCAGGACGAACACCCGCGCCTCGTGGACGCCGCCTTCAAGCAGCTCGGCGATCCGCCGCATCATCGCATAGGCGTCGCTGGCGCGCTCCATCTGCTCTTGGTCGCCGCGGGCCGCTGCTTGCAGCGCACGGGCCGCCTGGCTGCCGATCCGCGCGACATCTGCTGTGGGTACGGTCCGCTGATCCGTGCCGCCTTCGAAAATCGCCACGAGCAGGTCGAGCCGTTCGCCGTCATCCGGAACGGCATAGCCGTTCAGCCGGACGCCGCCAGCGCCGAAACGGCCCTGGTGGAAGCACACCACCGGATTGTCGAACATGCCGATGTCGGCGAGATGCTCAGAGACGATCTCGACGAACGCGTTCTCGGTGAATTCAGCGCCGGCCGAATCGCCCAGCGCTCGGTCGCGCACTTCTTCGGCAAGCGCAGCCGCGAAGGTGACCAGATCTCGTTCCTCAGCCAAGCGCGCTTCTCGCCGTCAGCGCGTCGAGCACAGTCGGCTCGACGGCGAAGGGCACGCAGGCCGCCAGCTCGATGGTATAGCTGCAGTTCCGTATCCCGACCTCGAGCCCGGCGCGCGTCAGCCTGGGAAAGGCGCCAGTGACGTCGAACAGCTCGATCCGGTCGCGGCGAAAGGCGCGTACATAGAGATCGTCATGCGCGGCCAGATAACCCGCGGCGAGCAGCCGGCCTTCGAAATCAGCGAGCGACTGCGGCGCTTCGCCGGCGAGCTGCCGCCGGACGTCTGCCGCAAGTTGCGGCAGCGTGGCGCCGCCCTCCATCCGCAGCCGGACATGGCCGAGCAGTATCCGGCCGCGGCTGTCGTCGAGCTGGTCGGCGTTGGCGATGTCGATCAGCTCCGGCGCCTGGCGCGTCGTCGCCTTGATTTCGACGAATCCGCCCGGCAGCGCAAAGTCGTTCGGCTCGCCGGACGGGCCGGCCCACATCGCAACCGCTGCGCCGAGCCCGACCCTGGGGGCCAGCTCATCCCGCAGAAAGATCAGCTCGCCGACCAGACCTGTGACCGCAACATCCGAAAGACCGCCGATGCCGTGCCGGGCCATGAACGCCTGCCAGATATGCAGCCGTCCGGTCCAGTTCCGCAAGGCAAGCCGGGGTGTCGATGCCGCAGCCGCCGCGTCCGCCACATCCTCGCATAGCACGGTGAACACGGCGCCGTAGCTGCGATCGGTCAGTGCCAGCGAAAAGCGGACCGTACCGGCATGGCCGCTCCCCAAAAGCACGGTCTCGACGATGAATCCATTGGATCGCGGCAGCGCCAGATCTGGCGGAACTTGGTCGACCGGAACTTCCAGCAACAGCCCGGGGATGTCATCGGGCCGGCGCAACCCGGCCAGGATCTCGCAGGGTGCAGCTGGATGGACCCGGCGGACATGCCAGCCGGGTTCGCGTCGCCCCTCCGCTTCCAGTGCCGTCCAGGCCTCGGCAACTGCTGTCATGTCTCTCCCTCATCGTCATCGTCGGCGGCGTAGATATTGTTGACGACATAGCTCACCGACTGCGCGCGGCTGCTGGCGGGAAAGCTGATCCCCATGCCGATCGGCGGTACCGCCGCCTCCAGAAACCGATGCTCGACCCGCGTGTCGTCGGGTCCTAACAGGGCGCTGCGCGACAGTGGATAGAGCAGCAGCAGGCCGGTCTCGGGCGCGCGCTGGCGCCGCAGATAGACGCCCGAAGGCTGCGCCGGCGCCCGGCCGTCGTCGGCCCGGCGCCGCTTGGGCGGATTGGCGATCGTCTCGGCCATCGCCGCAGCATAGGCGGTCGCGTCGATATCGACCGCCTCATCGCGCGGGTTGAGCAGACGGCGGATCACGAAGCGCTCGCCCGCCGCGATCGTCAGCCAGGGCGGACTGTCGCCATAGCCGCCCTTGGGCTGCCGCAGCACCGAGTTCATAGAGATCGAACCGATCGTGACCGCGTCGCGACCTTCGCCGCCCACCAGCAGCACGTTCCAGCGGGTGAGCTCTCCGAGCAGGACTTGGCGCCGGATATAGCGCGCCAACACGCTCGCACTGGCGCGCGAAGCATCCTCGTGCGTGCTGAACCGATCGAGAAAGCCGAGGACTGCATCGGACGACGCGCCTGACCAGAAATGCGACCCATCCCAGCGATGCGGCCGCCCGCCCGCGCGCGTCTGTTCCGGATTGGCGCGATAGATGGCTTCCGAAGCCTGGAGGCGGTCGATCAGATCGTTGGCGGCGGCCAGATTGACCTGCAGCGTCCGGTCGTCCGTCGCAAAGACCGTGGTCTCGGAGACATCGCCGGCAAAGGAGACCCGGAGCTCGGTGCCGTGCCGCATCTTGGTGCGCGAGGTGACGGTGAGCGTCGGATGGCTGCGCACGCGCAGGCCGAAATCGATCGGCCGCGCGCGTATCGCCTCCATCCGGTCGAATTCCCGACGCAACTCTTCGCTCGCGACTGCGATATGCTCGTACCATTCGACAAGGTCGGCGGTGGTGAACAGGCGGCAGAGGTCGAGATAGCCCTGACGATAGCCGAACCAGCGGCCCATCTGCATGAGCGTGTCGTACATGGTGGTGCCGCGCAGGAAATAACTGATGGACAGCCCTTCGAGCGTGAGACCCCGCGCCAGCTTGTCGCCGCCGATGGCGATGACGTTAAGCCCGCTCTCGCGGTTCTGCTCATAGTCGAGCACATCGGCGGAGCTGCCGTTGATCTCGCGAATCCGGATCGATTCGATCGTCGCGCGGAGCGCTGCCTCGACATCTTCCCAGGCCACCGGCGGGCAGTCGGGCAGCGCCAGCTCGGCGGTGACCGGCGCGAAATCGCTTTCCCAGCGCTCGCGAAGCCGCCGCATGCCCTCGCCGCCGCCATAGCGGATGGCATTGGCGAGTGCGTCCAGCGCTTCGCGGATCTGCTGCACGACCCGGCGTTGCACCGCCTTCCAGCGCGTGACGTGGATCAGCATGCTGTTGTGCTCGCGGCCCTGGCCGCGCGCGCGGCGGGCCGCGACGACGAGCGCGAAGCTCTCGATCGCCTGTTCGAGCGACGGCGGCACGCTGTCCCGGCCTTCGTAGAGTGGAACATGATCGGTCTTGTGCACCGGCGGCATCCAGCCCCGCGTCTCTCGCCGCGCCGTACTCGCGGCATAGTCGTCGATTTCTTCGATCAGCGCCGACAGACCGGGCTCGGCCTCGCCGGTTTCCTCGTCGACTGCGGAGCCGAACAGCCGGCTGGGGCCGACATAGGTTTCCGGCGCCGGAATGTTGATGATGAAGTCGCGCGGGAACAGGTCCTGGAACTCATTGCCGGTCTCCGCATCGGGATGAATGAAGATGTTGGCGAACGGGGTCGCGGTGTAGCCGACATAGGAAACCTGATCGAACCGGCCAAGGATCTGACGGATCCGCGCGTTGATCCGCGACGGCTGATGGTCGGGATCGGCAACACCCCCGTTGAAGCTCTGCTGTTTGGTGTCGATCGAGGCCTGATCGGCCTCGTCGTCGATCACGAGCAGCGGCATATGGGCGAAGCGCGGTCCGTGCTGATCGCTCGAATTCGCCGTCGACCGGATCCATTCGAGTACGCCGTTGAGCACGCTGCCGTTCTTCTTGACGACCAACAGCAGCGGCCGGCCGCCGGGATGGATGCCGAACTGCGACATCGCCCGGTGATTGAAATCGCCTTTCTCGGTCCGGTTGGTGCCCCAGTCGACAATGACCGACGGGTCGATCTCGCCGACCCCGACGAAGCGGCTGGTCGCTTCGTCCATCGGCACGCTGATCTTGCCGATAAACCCCTCGTCGAGACGGATCTGGGTCTGGCTGCGCAGATTGTTGTTCATGCCGGTGAGGACAATGATGACCTTGTAGCCGGCATCAACCGCCTTGCAGACCAGCCCGGTATAGTTGCCGGTCTTGCCCGACTGGACGTCGCCGACGACCATGCCGCGCCGATTGAACGCGCCGGCGCTCGACGGGTCGCCGAGCAGTTCCAGTGTGCGATCGGTAACGCGCCCGAGTGCGTTGATCGCAGTCTGGGGCATGTGCTTGCGGATCAGGTGGGTGCGATAGCGTTCCCACAACCGCCATTCGATTTGGTCGCGCCGCCCGTCAAGCCAGAGCGCGTGGTTGTCGTTGGCGCGAAGGACCGATTCCTCGCCGACGAAGGTGCTGAACAGCGAGCTGAGCGTCGCCAGTGCGGCGTCCAGCGAAATGCGGTCGCGCCACTCGGGGAACGCCGCCAACAGTTGATCGACAGTCCGGGTGATTTCCTCACGGGACAGCGGTTCGGCCGCACCGCGTTGCGACAGCCTGAGCTGGGCGAGTTCGACGAGCTGGGTCTGGGCATCGGGATCGATCGGCATGGCGTCTATGTCGTCTCATCTGCGAGCTGGGCAACCGCGGCGGGATAGGCCGCGAACGGTTCGATCGAAAGCAGCCGGCGGTGGGCATCGGCGGCCGACAGGCCCAGTCCGCCGCGCATATGGCTGTAGAGCGACTGCATCGCGGCAGCTTCATCGGGCGGCATACCGGCCGGCGCCGGTGGCAGATCGCCCTGCTCAGCGACGTCGAGCCAGATCCGCTGTACCGGCAGTCCCGCCTCGATCACCGTCAGCATCTCTTCGGCGAGCCGGCGGCTTGCGCCCGCCGCGTCGAGCGCGCGCTGAACGGCGGGATGGGAACGGTCGATGCGATACACGGTGCCGCGCGCGGTCTCGACGGTGTTCCACACGCGCACAACCGGCGCGCGCGGCTGCTTGGCGCTCCGGCCGCCGCGCCAAGCGAACACCTCGCGAGCATCCTTGCGCACCTGATCGGCAAGGCCCTGCAGCCGGGGGCGCAGCGCAGGCGGCGGGGTCGCCGTCGACTTGCGGATATCGACCTTCCAGTCACCGTCGCCGCTGTTTGGCAGGTCCAGCCGGAGCCGGGCCAAGCGATGGACATCGTCGCGGGTCCAGCGCCGGCCGGGTCCCAGGCCGAGCCAGCCGCCAGCGACGAGCAGCCGGCGGTTGCGATAGACGAAGAAGCCTTCATGCGCGAGCCAGCCGTCCGGACCGGCCGCGTCGTCGAACTGGTCGGCGGTCAACCGGTCGCGATGCGGCAGCACGAAGCCCTGAACCTCGATCGCGCCGCTCCGGTGCGCGAGCCGTTCCACGGGGGTCGCGGTGGTGGCCGGATGCCATTGCAGGAACGGATCCCAGGGCGCGATGCGGGCGCCCTCGCCGCCGCCGGCTATGACGAGCTCGAGACGTGGCTGCGGGCCTTCCAGAAAGCGATGGAAGGTCATCGCCAGATGCCGCTCGACGCGGCGGGCCATCGCCCGGAAGCGGGCCTGTGCCGCATCGCTCTCCATGTCTTCGCCGAGCAGCCGGTCCAGGCGGCCGATCACCACCGCAGTGCCGGCGCCTTCGCCCGGGACGATCGCATAGTTCCGTACATCGGCCGGAATGTTGCGCAGCAGCCGCCATTCATCAGCCCGGGCGACATAGTCGAGATCCCAGCTGCGCTGTGCTTCGGCGCCGTCCGCGGTGCGCGACACGACCGCCAGCACCCGGCCCTGCGACAGCGACGCGGTCTTGAGACCCAGACCGAACCGTCCGAGATCCTGCGGATCCCGGATCAGCAACGGGTGGCGTCCGCCGGGCCGCATCGCTTCGAACAGCGTGTGGTCATCCATGCCGCGCCCGTCGTCGACGAGACGGACGACCGAGGCGGGGCCGTCCCAGAGGAAGTCGATCCGGACATGCCGGGCACCCGCGGCGATGCTGTTGTCGATCAGGTCCGCAATGGCGGCTTCGGCGGAATAGCCGAGGCCCCGCAATGCTTCGAGCAGCGCACTCGCCGCCGGCGGCGCGTGATCGAAGAGATCCTCCTGACCCTCCACCGCGGCCATGCGGTTCACGCCGCCTGCCGGCCGTCTGTCTCTTCGGCAGGAACCAGCACCTCCTCGATCTGCCGCTTCAGCGATGTTGCCACCGCCAGCCCGAGCAGTGGCGGCACAGCATTGCCGATCTGCTTGAACGCCGCGTTCATCGCCCCGGCAAAGCGGAAGCCGTCGGGGAAGGATTGCAGCCGCGCGGCCTCGCGCACCGACACGGTGCGTGCCTGATAGCTGTCATAATGGATGTGCGAATAGGTATCCTTGCCCATATGCGCGGTCAGCGTGCGCGACGGCTTGAGCGGATCCAGCTTCCACCATTTGTTCGGGAACTTGGCGGGATCATAGGGCGGAACCATGCTCTGGCGGAGGTCCTTCCAGGCGTCAGATTCGACGTCGGTCAGGCCCCGGTCCTGCGCGGCTTCCGCGAACAGCGCCTCCGCCAGCTTGAGCGCCTGCGGATAATCCGCGCCATGCTCGAGGTGACGGAAGATCGGAAAGTCGCGCGGCGTCAGCCGGACAAGATGGCCGCCGGCTTCGCCCTGCGTCTCGAAGCCGGCCCAATTGCGCATCAGCTGCGCATAGGCGGACAGCCCGCCCTTCGGCGTCCGATACGGGAGACCGTCGTCAAGCTTGCGGCGGCGGATGATCTTCGGGTCCGTCGCATGCTCCTTGATCTTGGGAAGATCGCCTAGCGCCGCGCGCACGCCGACCGCTTTCGGAAGGCGGCGCGAGGGCTTGTGGATTTCGTGAAACCTGCCGCTTTCCTTGTCGACATGCTTCAGCGCCACGCGCCGCGATCCCTCATAGCCGCGCGGCAGCTCAAGGAAGTTGGTCGGCGCGGGAAAGGTGGGCGCGATGTCGAGCACATCGGCAAAGGCGACAACGAACAGCCGCTCGCGGACCTGCGGAACGCCATAATAGGCCGCGTTGAGGATCGTATAGGCCGTGCGGTAACCCCACTCCTCCAGCGTGTCGCAGATTTCCTCCGGGACATTGTGGCCACCGAAATTCAGAATGTCCGGGACATTCTCGATGATGATGACGAGGGGTTGGGTGGCGGTCACATAGTCCAGGAAGCGGCGATAGAGCGCGGCACGGGGGTCCTTCTGGAAGGCGTCCTCCTCGCCTCCGGCTTCAGCGCGAAGCTTCGAGCGGCCGATCCGGGCGAACGCCTGACAGGGCAGCCCCGCTGCGAGAATGTCGAATGCCGACGACGTGGGCGTCTTGAGACCGAGCTCGCTGACGAGGTCGTCAGCCGAGCAATGCTCCATGTTCCGGGGCAGTGCCCAGGGATCGTCGGCCGCCCGGTCGCCGCCGAAATTGAGCGCATAGCTCTCGGCGGCCTCGCGATCCATCTCGACATGCGCGGTGAGTTCGAAGCCGGCGGTTGCCAGCCCGAGCGAAAGCCCGCCCGCGCCCGAGCAGATTTCGAGGGTGCGCAGCTTGGCGCCCGTCCGCAGGCGCTCGAGCTTGCCCCGGCGAAGCTGCTGTTCAGCGGTGGCCATGGCCGAGATGTCCCCGCAGCTTGGCATCGACAAGATCGCTATCAGCCGTTTCGCATTCCCAAATGACAAGAATGTCCCATGCCATACATTCCAGCTCCCCCTTCACACGAATGTCGCGTTCCTTGTTTTTCCTGAGCTTGCTTTCCCAGAACTCGACATTCGACTTCGGCTTATATGCAAACCTGCAGCCATCGTGACAGTGCCAGAAACAACCATGGACGAATACTATCTTCTTTCGCCCCGGGAACACTAGGTCCGGCGAGCCCGGCAGGTCGCGGCGATGTAGCCGGAACCGGTAACCCAGGCGATGCGCCGCCCTCCGCACAATCATCTCGGGCTTGGTATTCCGGCCACGGATTCCGGCCATCATCGCCGATCGGCGAGCGGGCGAGACTACATCCATGGACAGGCGCTTGGCGGCGAAAGCATCGAGGGCCTCGATTGCGTCACGATCCGGATACCGCACGTGCCACGGCGTCGGGCGCCTCGGCGATCACGCGCAGCAGAACCAGTGCTGTGCGCTCGGCCCCGCAACCCGTCTCCCTCGGCAAACGCGATCACGTCGGCGGGCCCGATCGCAATTCTGGCATCACCTATCTTGCGCTTCCCCATGACTTGGCCGCCTGCCCATGTCAGTTTCCGATCGGCGTCATCTACGGCGTGGCCGTAGCCCCATCAAGTACTAAGTTCCCATTTTGTTCCGAAGCCGACGGATCGATCAACCTTCTGGCCAGGCATTCTCGATGCTGTGGAGAGCGGTTTTAGCAATGCCAAGCACCGGCAGCAGTGGCGCAATACCCTGAAGGCCGGCAACCTGCATCAGGTGCCGCTGAGCGATAAAGCTGTGGCCATTTTGGCAAAGATGAAGCCCGCCAAGACTTCACCTGGCAAGATTGTGTTTCCGGCGCCTCGCGGGGGAGTCATGTCCGATATGGCTTTGTCGCAATTGCTGAAGCGCATGGGGCGAAGCGATATCACCGTGCATGGCTTTCGATCGGCCTTTCGAGATTGGGCTGGGGAGTTGACCCAGTTCGGTCGCGAGGAAATTGAGATGGCGCTGGCGCACACGATCGAGTCCGCTGTGGAGCGGGCTTATCGCCGTGGCCGCGCTGTGGATAAACGACGCGACCTGATGGCTGCGTGGGCAGTTTATTGCTCTGGGGGCTGATCAAGTTGATCCGGCCAGTGAGCATCATCAGACCGACCGCTGCAACCGCTATCACCGCGACAACCGTTGCGACCGTTCCGAGCAGGGTGCCCTGGAGCCAGTTCACGGCGGACACGATCACGCCGGAGCCCGCGGGGTTGCCTGCAATGTCCTGTGCGGACGCGGATCCGGAAATTCCTGTCAAAGCCAAGCACGTAAGCGCCCGTTTCACTGCGCCAAAGCGCTTCAAAGCCTGCACTGAATCCCCCTGATTCTTCACGGGCACATTGCTGGCTGGTGCGGCATGTTGCCAAGTTGGAAAAGTAACAAAATCCGAAATGGATCAAATCATTATGGTCCATTTCTCGCTTTGCGATGAGCTGCGTGCCGACAATATTCGGGCGAGCAACACTCGAATCATCCGTTACGGAAGTGACGCCGTCGGTGCGGTTTGAGCATGCGAAAGGGGGGGGTGCGCGTGCGGTATTTGAAGCAACTGGCTCTACCAATTTCGTTCATCGCGCTGGGCATTGCGGCGCTGTCGGCTTCAGCCTCGCCGCCGCTGATGAACGAGACGGTCAACTACAATTATGATGAGCTAGGCCGGTTGGTGAAGGTTGAGCAGAAGGGCGATGCAAACAGCAACGCTCTCTCCAATTATGCCTATGACAAGGCTGGGAACCGCACCAACGTGAGCGTCACCCGCACGCCCTGATCGCGTTGGGGCCTTGCGCCTTCTCTGATTTTCAAAAGCTCGCTCGAGGCGAATTTCGCTCGGAAGTGCAGCGTATTTGCGCGCCGTCCGGGATTCTTGCCCAAACTCATATGGAGGACATGTGCGCCAAGACCGAAATCTGCGGAAGTTCTGTCGCCACGCGGCCAGCGCAACTGTGATCGCCCTAGCAGTGTGTCAGTTCGCGAGTTCGACCGCTGCATTTGCCCAGGCAAGCACCAACGCCCAGGCCTATGCCAGCGCGCCTGCCGACCATCTCCTCGTCACCAAGGGGGGCGTGGATATGCGCAGCGGCAAGTACAATTTCTCGCAGACGGACTTGTCGATCGGTGAGGAAGGGAGTGCACTGGCACTTGTTCGTGCATCACGTCAGGGCCCGATGACGCACGCGCTTCCCTTTGGGAACTTCACGCATAACTGGGACATGTTCATCGTCGAGAAGCGGATCGACATTACCGCGGGCCATTACGAAGGATCTGGTCCGGACTATCGGTTGACGGCTTATACGGGCGGGGGTGCGGAAGCGTTCGACGGGCGGGCGAGCCTGACGGTTTTCGGGGGCATTTCGAAGGGGCCGGTCAGCTGGCTGACATATACGGGTGACCGCTCCACGGGCACTGCCGTATACACGCTGCAGAAGACAGACGGGACCCTCATTACCTTCCGGCCGATCAACAGCGGCGACTGCATGACCTATCAGCGTTGCGCCTATGCGTCGCAGATCGTGGAGCCGGATGGGACGGTCCTGAAATTCGAGTATGATCAGCTGCCCGGCGGTGGCGTCAATACGACCCGGTTGCGCAGCGTGTCGAGCAATCGCGGTTATGCGCTGCTGTTCGAATATTCGGGCACGAGCGTTAGCAAAGCCTGTGTCCTGAACCTGGCGATTACGCCGAAGCCTTCAGGAAACAACTGCCCCAGTGGGGTCAAGGCATCCACCTATGTATACGGCTACGCCTCGGGGGTAGTGCTCACCAGCGTTACCGATCCGGGAAATGCGACGTGGTCATATACCTACGGGACGTCAGGTGTTACGCAGACCATCGGTTTCGTGAAGCCGGGAGCGTCTTCGCCTTACCTGACGAACACCTACGGCAGTTCAATCTCGGCGGATGACGTCCACGATGTAGTTTATTCACAGAATTTCGCCGACGGCCAGAGCTATCAATACGACTACACCGACATTCCTGGTCAGACCAACGGCACCATCAATCAGATCGCGGGCGGTGTGGTGACCGATGCGCAAGGTCATACCATCTCGGTCCAGTATGGATTGCCAATGCTGCCGCGGACGCTAACGCCTGGCTATAATTCAGGACAGGAAGAAACGCTTCCGAATCCTGGTGATCCGGGCGATCCTGGTGGTGGCGGCTTCGTCCGCATCTACCAAATCACGCCTGGCCCGGTCAGCGTCACAGATGAACTGGGTCGCACGACTACCTACGAATATTGCGACCCAGTTGTGGCAGCTGCTCTGCCTTCCACCGAATATGATCGGTGCGTCGTTCTACCGCTACGCTACTATACCGATCCTGAGGGCATGCGGACTGACGTGACCTTCGGCGCGAATGGCCTGATCGGCAGCGCGGTGCGTCATCCCAAACCCGGCAGCCTGTTGGGCAATCTCACGCTGGTTGTGAGCTATGCTCCCTGCCTTTGGTATCCCAATAGCTGCACCAAGCCCGAAAGCACGCTGGATGCCAACGGCAATGTGACGCACTTCGGCTATACCAGCTTCGGCGAGCCCGAATGGGAGATAAGCCCGCCGCCGACTAGCGGTGCGGCAAGGGCGCTTAAGCTCTACACCTATGTGCAGAAGTACGCCTATGTCTCGAACGGGGGCGCGCTGGTTCCGGCTGCCACGCCGGTATGGGTGCGGGCATCCGAGACGGTATGCCAGACGGTTGCGGGAACTGGAACGGGCCGCCCGTCATCTACGCCGGCGTGTGATTCCACTGCGCAAATTACCACCACCACCTTCGAATATGGTCCGAACGGTACTGCCGGCAACCTGAGAGTGCGGGGCGCGCTGGTAAGCTCGGGCGGGGAGAGCCTGCGCACCTGCTATGGCTATAACCCAGACGGCAACAAGATCTGGACCACCAGCCCCCGCGCGGGCTTGGCAGCCTGCAACTGAGGGGGATGGCATGAACCGATTGATGTTGGGGTTGCTCGCCTCCTCTGTCTTTGTTCCGGCCGTCGCCTTTGCCCAGGCGTCGCCTTCGGATTTCACCAGCGGCATCCGCTATGATGCTCTGGGGCGAGTTACCGGCACGATCGCGCCCGATCCAGATGGATCTGGGCCGCTGCACCATCTCGCCGTGCGCAACAGCTATGACGTCGCTGGTCAACTGATCCGTGTTGAGAAGGGGGAGCTGTCAGGCTGGCAACCAGAAGGTATCGCGCCTCAGGACTGGACCGGCTTCACCATCTACCAGACTGCAGAGACGGATTATGACGCGATGGGCCGTAAGGCCGTCGAGCGGCTGCGCGAAGGGGCTGCCGGCCCGGTCCGTCAGGTCACGCAGTATAGCTATGCCACCAATGGCAAGATCGAATGCACCGCAGTTCGTATGAATTTAGCGGCCTTCGGATCGCTGCCTGCCAGTGCCTGCACGCTTGGGGTGCAAGGTAGTCAGGGCGCTGATCGGATCACGAAGAATATCTACGATGCGGCGGGCCAACTGGTTCAGGTGCGCCGGGCAGTGGGAACCAGCCTTGAGCAGGCTTATGCGACCTACAGCTACACGCCAAATGGCAAACAGGAATATGTCGTCGACGCCAATGGCAACAAGGCTCGGCTGACGTATGACGGCCTCGATCGCCAAGCTCAGTGGCAATTCCCGTCGACGAGTGCTCCAAGTGGCTTCAATGGCTCGACCGCAGCAACAGCACTGGCAACTGCCGGCGCGGTGAACACCAGCGATTACGAAGCTTATGGTTATGATCCCAATGGCAATCGTACGAGCCTTAGGAAGCGTGACGGGCGCACTTTCACCTATGGCTATGATGCGCTCAACCGGATGACGTCGAAGATCGTGCCGGACGCCTGTGTGTCAGGCTATGTCTGTACGAATGTGAGTTCGAGTGCGACGCGCGACGTCTATTACAGCTATGATCTGCGTGGACTGCAGACGGCGGCGCGGTTCGATAGCACAAGCGGTGCGGATGCAGTGACCAGCGCTTATGATGGGTTTGGTCGGCAGACTTCAAGCACCACGAGTATGGCCGGTACATCGCGCCAGTTCACCTATGGATATGACGCCAATGGCAACCGGACTCGGGTGACGCATCCTGACGGCCATTCCGTGAACTATTACCGCGACGGGCTGGATCGGCTCTATTATGCCGACCTTGACGGTTCGATAGGGCTTTTTTACCCGCCCTATGATGGGGGCGGTCGTGTATCCACGCTCTATCGATGGAGCCAAGCCTCGGGGGCGTGGTCATTCGGAACTAACTACGGTTACGACGGCATCTCGCGCCTGACCAACTATGTGCACAGCTTCTCAAGTGGTGGCAATGTCTCCACTGGGTTGGCTTATAATCCCGTGAGCCAGATCGTTAGCCGCACGCGAGACAATGACGATTATCGCTTCACCGGACACGTCAACGCGGATCGAAACTATGCGGTGAACGGACTCAATCAATATTCGAGCGTCGCGGGTATGGCCTTCGGCTATGATACGAACGGCAATCTGATTTCCGACGGTGCTACCAGCTACGTCTATGACGCCGAGAACCGACTGGTGGCGAGTTCGGCGGGCGTCAATCTGGTCTACGATCCGCTAGGTCGCCTGTATCAGGTGTACCGATTAGGCGTGAGCGACACCCGCTTCCTATATGACGGCGATGCGCTGACGATCGAATATGATGGTGCGGGCAATATGCTGAAGCGCTATGTGCACGGCGCGGCAGATGGTGTGGACGATCCGCTGGTCGAATTCGCCGGCACCAGCCTGTCGCCGCGCTACCTGTTCACCGATCATCAGGGATCGATCATTGCGATGTCAGATGCGAACGGCAATCGCATTGCGGTCAACAGTTACGATGAGTACGGCATCCCGCAAAACAGTGTGACTGCCAACCGAGAGCCTTATGGGCGCTTTGCTTACACCGGTCAGGCTTGGATCCCTGAGCTTGGCATGTACCACTATAAGGCGCGCATATACTCGCCGACCCTCGGACGCTTCCTCCAGACCGATCCCATCGGCTATGAAGACCAGATCAACCTGTACGCGTACGTGGGCAACGATCCGATTTCGGGAACCGATCCGAGCGGCCTCTCCTCCGACAAAGATAACGCCCGGATATCCAATTGCGTCTACGATCCAAAGTGTACGTCAGTTGGAGACTTTACACGTACAGACTATAAATCTGACGATCAAACAGGATTTGCTGCGGGGACATTCTCCAATGGAAAGGAGACAATCGTAGCATTCGCGGGGACCGACCCAAAATCGGGGGCTGATTATATCACGGATGCTATGAATGCAGCTGGTATTCCGACGAAACAATATGCCCAGGGCGTGGCCTATGCTCGGGAGGCAGTGAAGGCGGTGGGGAACGGAGAGCTCAGCTTCACCGGCCATTCTTTGGGTGGGGGTATCGCAACGTTGAGTGCGGCGGCGACTGGTCGCTACGCCACCGTGTTCAACTCTGCGTCGCCAGGCAACGGGGCCTTTAAAGATGCTGGAACATCCAGGGCCGCAGCTGATAAGGTCGTCAGCAATGTGGTGGTCAGGGGTGACCCGATTACCCGTTGGCAAAGTATGGCTCTCAATTCGAATCCTGGAAGCTATCGTTATATCGGATCAGTTTTCCGGAATCTTACTCCGGATTCTATTAGCCTCTTAACAAATCATCCGGTTTCGGTGGCAATTCAATTGCTGAAAAGATAAAGTCCTTGGGGTTGGGCCCTGCGTCAAATTGATCGTTGGTTCTGTATCCCTTCGAGACCTAAGGCGTGCAATGACCCTGCTTCTAGCGACGTCTCGGCCCAAGCCAGAAAAGCTAGGTCGAGTCGAGCGTGCTGCGGTCATGGTGTGCTTTGTCAGCGGAGTTTGGGGCTTAGGGGCGGTGTGTGCTGGGGTAGTTGAGGATCTGTCTCAATGGCAGCTGGGGGGGGCATGTCCGTCGCGATGAATGCCGCGCTGGCTTTTCTGCGCACACGTTGGCTTGCCTGCCAGTTGAGAACAGCCGATGGACTTCATAAGTGGCAGTCCAGACGGCTGGCGATCTGGCTGAGAGATTCCGTGCCGCGGGTCGGAGCGTTCGCCGGGCAAAAGATTGTACGTCTTCGGGATGTGCAACCGACCGATAAAGCGATCCTGATGGCGAGTTTCTCAACGTACAATCGTGCTGCCGTCACCGCGGCAGAGGTACGCGCGGCGATCGATGCGGGAGAGGACCATGTACGTGGCTATCTGGTGGGCCAGAGCACGGGCACCAGCGGCAATCGCGGCTACTACGTTATCAGTGATGCCGAGCGCTTCGTCTGGTTGGGTACGATCCTTGCCAAGGCGCTGCCGGATGTATTGTGGCGACGCCACCGGGTTGCACTCGCCCTGCCAGGCTTCTCGACACTCTATCGCTCGGCAGAGCGCGGAGGGCGCATCCGTTTGCGCTTCTTCGATCTTGGCCTCGGGGTCGACGCTTGGGCAGATGATCTGACCGCGTTCGCGCCGGATACGATTGTAGCGCCGCCCAAGGTACTACGGCGGCTGGCCGAAAGTGGACGACTAACAGCACCTCACCTGTTTAGTGGTGCCGAAGTGTTAGATCCGCTGGATCGTGCGGCTATCGAAGCTGCCACCGGCGTCACGGTGCGCGAAATCTACATGGCGACTGAGGGGCTCTTCGGCGTGGCCTGCCCGCATGGGACTCTGCATTTGGCGGAGGATGTCGTTAAGTTCGAGTGGTTGCCGGCGGGAAGTGGCGGCCTAATGACGCCGCTTATCACGGACTTTACCCGCCGAACGCAAATCATGGCCCGCTACAAGATGAACGACCTAATTATGCTTTCAGACTTACGTTGTCCGTGTGGATCTCCGCTGCAGTCGGTCGCTCGGATCGAAGGCCGATGGGATGACGCCTTCGAACTTCAGGACGCCAAAGGCGCGTGGCGTATGATTACGCCCGACGTGCTGCGTAACGCAGTCGTGGACGTAGATCGCGCCATAACCGATTTCCGAATCGTGCAGTCGGCCCCCGACCGAGTGACCGTGTCGCTCGATCCGGCGCTTCCGCAAGATACGGATGCGCGTGTAGTTGCGTCTTTGAGTGCGTTGTTCGGTCGTGCTGGTGTGTTGCCGCCTGGCATCACCGTCTCTCGAGGGTTCGCGGTTGATTTCGAGCATAAGTTGCGTCGCGTCCGCAAGGAATGGTGTTAGAGGTAGAGCGTCGTATCGCGCAGCTCGACTCGCTGTGGCTGGCCATTTGCTAACCGCCACACCGTCGGCCCTATCAGGTCTGCCGGACCGATGATGAAATTGACTTCATCCCAATCCTCCAGCGCTTCGATTTGTTCTGCCAGCATGCGCTGGTCCTGGCGCAGCAGGGGGAAGTTTAACGTCTTAAGCAACCAGAGCTTGAGCCACGCGGGTACGCCCCCTTTTCTCGTGGCAAATAGGGCGTAAGGGCGGACCATATCCTTGTCCTCCGGGGCAAATATAGCGGTCAATGAGACGCTCAGGCCACGCTCAGTGCGGAATTCAAGCTGGCCTAATAGCTGGCGGAGAATAGCGCGCGATCGAGACCGTTCGCTTGCCCTCGAGCATTTGTGGCATGAACCCTGTCGCGCGCGTATTCTCATGATAAATCGCCTCGGTTCCATACCGGTCTTCACCCGGTTCATGCAGCGTGTCCTCGGCGTGCAATGCTTAATTCTATTGAACACCGTAAAGAACGAAGGCAGTGTGCGGCGGGTGGCACGCCGATCCGATCACACGCGGGACGAACTCCGGACGATGATCGTCCACGAGGGGCATCGCCAGATCTCCGAAGTAGGCTTTGCGCGCTTCTCCGCTCGTGAAGTAGCGAAGCGGATCGGCTACTCGATCGGCACGGTCTACAATGTGTTTGGAAGCCACGACATGCTGCTCGTCGCGATCAACGCGCGGACGCTGACGCAGTGGCAGGCACATGTCCAAGCCCGGCTGGCAGCCGCTACCGATAGTCGCCTGCACGTGTTGGTAGAGGCCTATTTCGAGTTCGCGATCCTCCACCGCCGCGCATGGACGGCGCTTTACGACCATCGCCTGCCCGACGATGTCGCGGCGCCCGAATATTATCGCGAGCACATCCGTTCGTTGACTGAGATCGTGCGCGATGAGATCGACGCCGCGTTGCCCCCCGAGCGCCGGGGCGAAGTGGATGCACTGACCCGCTCGTTGTTGGCGACGGTGCATGGGCATTGCTTCTTCACGCTGAACGGCACGTTCGCGCTCCTCGGCGAAACCGCGCCTATCGATACAGTCTATGCCCGCATCTTAGAAGCGATCGGGCAGTCCGGCTTTACAAGTAAATAAACACTGTTCAGTATATTTGCATGAACGCGATTCGCGGCTTCGGATTTCGCCTCGCCGGCAGTGGCGCTGCCCTGCCCCGAACCGCTGTCCCATCCTCGGAAATCGACGCGCGGATCGGCCAAGCTCCGGGCTGGACCGAGGCCCATTTCGGGATCGCGAACCGCTATTGGGCGCGCGACGGCGAAACCAGTTCCTCGCTCGGTGCGGCGGCGGGATCGGCCGCGTTGGCAGCGGCGAATTGGGAGCCCGGCGACCTCGACGTGATCCTCTCGGCATGCGGCGTGATGGAGCAGCCGATCCCGGGAAACGCACCCCTGATCCAGCGGCGGCTAGGCATCGGCTCCAGCGGCATTACTGCATTCGATATTAACGCCACCTGCCTCTCGTTCCTTGTCGCGCTCGACACGCTGCTGACCGGAATGGCGGTGGGCAAATGGCGCCGCGGTCTGATCGTGTCTGTGGACATCGCCTCCGCCGCCCTAGATTTCGGCTCGCCCGAAGCATCGGTGATCTTCGGGGACGGTGCGGCGGCGGTGGCGATCGAAGCGGATGGCCTCAGCCGCCTACTCGCGTGCCGGCTCGCGACCTTCGGCGACGGTGCGGAATTGTGCCGGCTGGAATCGGGCGGCACACGGATGCGACCCACCGAGGATCTCGATGTGTTCCTGGAGGCCGCGAAGTTCCGGATGGACGGCTCTGCCCTGTTCGCGGCGACAGCTAAGCGCTTCCCGCGTTTCCTGCGCGACCTGCTTGCCGAGAGCGACGTCGCCGCGGACGAGCTCGGCACGATCGTGCCGCACCAGGCAAGCGCAGCCGCCATCGAGCATCTCAAGCGAGCGGTGCCTGGCGGCCATGCCAAGACGATCGATATCTTCCGCGATCATGGCAACCAGATCGCTGCGGGCATGCCGCATGCGCTCCACGTCGCACATGGGCGCGAGCAACTCGCGCCCGGCAGCCACAGCCTGCTGATCGGCACGTCGGCGGGCGTCTCGCTGGGCGGTGCGGTGATCCGGTGGTGATCCGCCTCGCGCTCGTGACCGGGGCGACCGGCGGGCTGGGACGCGAACTAGTCGACCAGTTGCTCGCCCGTGGATATCGCGTGCGCGCTACCGGACGCGATGCGGCCATCGGCGCGCGACTGAAGACGGAGTTCGTTCCGGCTGATCTCACCACCGATCCGCTGGCCCCGCTGGTTGCCGGCGTCGATATGGTGTTCCACCTCGCCGCCTTGTCCTCGCCCTGGGGATCGCGCGCCGCTTTCAAGGCGATCAACGTCACCGCGACCGAACGGCTGTTGGCTTCGGCGCGCGCAGCGGGATGCTGTGGGATGGTCTATGCATCGACGCCGTCGATCTATGCCGCGCCGCGCGCGCGCATCGGATTGACCGAGGACAGCCCGGTGGGCTCGCGCTTCGCCAATGCCTATGCCGCGACCAAATATGCCGCCGAGCGGCTGACCCTCGAGGCGGATACGCCGGGATTTCGTACCGTCGCGATCCGGCCGCGGGCGATTGTGGGTCCGAACGACACTGTCCTCCTGCCGCGAATCCTGCGCGCGGCGGGGCGCGGACGCTTTCCGCTGCCCGGTGGCGGAGAAGCGCTGATCGAACCGACCGACGTGCGCGATGCCGCGGCTGCGTTCGTCGCCGCCGACCGGCATTTGGCAGTGGCAGGCGGACAGGCGATCAACATATCCGGCGGCGATCCGCGACCGGTCCGCGAATTGCTTGGCAAGCTATTCGGCCGCATCGGGGAAACGCCCCGCTTCGTCGCGGTGCCGACGGGTCTTGCCATGACGCTGGCAGGCGCAATGGAGCAGGTCGCAGCATTGTTGCCCGGCCGACCCGAGCCGCCGGTTACGCGCTACGGCGTAATGACCTTCGCCTTCTCGCAGACGATGCGGCTCGACCGCGCGCGCGATCTGCTCGATTGGGTACCGCGCCACCGTGTCGAAGCGATGATCGCCCATGCCCTGCCGGAGCGGATCGATGCGTGAAGTTGCCGTCAGTCTGATCCGCGCCGGGCATTGCGTCCATCCTCAACGCGCGACGATCCGCGATGGCAGCTGGCGGCCGACGATCTTCCCTGCCCTGTCGGTGCTGCTCGTCCATCCCGTCGAAGGCCCGATCCTGTTCGACACCGGCTACGACCCGGCGTTCTTCGCCGCGACCGGGCCCTTTCCCGAACGCTTCTATCGCTGGCTGACCCCGGCAACGCTTCCGCCGGGCGCCGACGTCGCCAGCCAATTGCAGCGGCATGGCTTTGCACCCGACGATATCCGCCACCTTATCTTGTCCCATTTCCATGCCGACCATATCGCTGGGACGCACGCCTTTCCGAAGGCAGCGATCCATTGCGCACGCGCCGGGCTCGACGCGACATGCTCGAGCGGCCGGATCAGGGCGCTGCTCGGCGGCGTGTTGCCGGCTCTGCTCCCGGCCGACATCGCGGCGCGTGCGCGCTTTTTCGAGGAAGCGCCGCGCGTTCCCCTGCCCGGCGCGCTCCATCCCTTTACGGAAGGCGCCGACATTATCGGCGACGGGAGCCTCCTCGCCGTCGAGCTGCCCGGCCACTGCCCCGGTCATTGGGGGATGGTCGTCACCGACGACCGGCACGGCGAGCATTTCCTGGTCGCCGATGCCGCCTGGTCCAGCGACGCGATCCGCCGCAACATGCCACCGCCACGGCTGACCAGCGGGCTACTCGGCCATGCCGGCCGGGTCGAGCAGACACTGGCGAGACTGCACGCGCTGTGGCGCCGCAATCCGGAAATCCGGCTTACTCCGGCGCACTGCCCCGAACGCGCCGCCGAAGCCGAGGCGTGAGCACGGTCCTCATTACCGGCGCGCGGGCGCCGGTCGCGGTCGATCTGGCACGATCCTTCGCGGCTGCCGGATACGAGGTTCATATCGCGGATTCGGTGACCGGATGGGCGGCCCGATCCTCCCGCGCCGTTGCCACGACACATCTGCTGCCATCGCCGCGAGCCGATTTCCCAGGGTTTGCCCGCGCCCTGCAGGACCTGATGCGCCGGCTCGATCCGGTAGCGATCATCCCCACCTGCGAGGAAATATTCTACCTTGCTGCGGCTGGCCTGGGAGACAAAGTGCTCGCGCCACCGCTCGCCATGCTCCGCACGCTGCATTCGAAGGTGGCCTTCGCAAGCCATGCCCGCGCGCTCGGCCTTGCCGCGCCCGATACCTGGCGGATCGAGACGCGGGCGGCGCTCGATGCCTTGCCGGTAGCGCCGCAGGATCTGGTGCTCAAGCCCGAATTCTCGCGTTTCGCGACGCGGACGCTGATCCGTCCGACGCGCGCGCAATACGCCACCATCGATCCCACGCCCGAGTACGCCTGGGCGGCGCAACGCTTCGTTGTGGGCGAGGAATTGTGCCTGTGGTCGTTCGTGCGTGCCGGCCGGCTAGTCGCCTCGGTCGTATATCGGCCGACTTGGCGCCACGGCAGGGCCGCCGCCTATGCGTTCGAGGCCGTCGATTGCCCGGCCGCGACCGAGATCGCTCGCTCGATCGCTGCCGCGGACACCCTCACCGGGCATCTCTCATTCGACCTGATCGTCACGCCCGACGGCATGATCGTGCCGATCGAGTGCAATCCGCGCGCGGTCAGCGGACTGCACCTGTTCGACGCTCGGCCCGAGCTCGCCCGCGCGATGCTCGGCGGAGGCGAGGCGCATCCGGCCGGGGGCCTGCGTTATCTCGGCCCCGCAATGTTGCTGCTGGGCTTGCCCACGGCGCTCGGGAGCGGCCGACTTGGCGCACTGGCCCGCGATATCGGGCGCGGGCACGACGCGGTCGGGCGCCCGGGCGATCGCCGCCCGGTCCTTGGCGCGCTGCTCGATGCCACACGTTTCACGGCGCAGGCGCTGGCGTCCCAGCGCAGCGCGGCCGGCGCGACCACCGCGGATATCGAATGGAACGGCGAGCTGATCGCATGATGCTGTTCGACCCGCTCGCGCCGCCGCCCGGCGCCTGGCCGGCCGCGTGCGACAGCCGCAGCTATATCGAAGGCATCGCCCGCGCGGGAGCCGCCACGTTGATCACCAATGTGAAGACGCGCTGGCTGGCGCTCCGGTCCGGCGACCGGGTCTATCCGGTGACCGTCAATGACGGCGAGCATGGCGGTAGCTATGTCTGTCTGCCTCACAGCGCCTATGTCCTCTACGCACGCGCGGAGCTCGACATCGTCGATACGGGCTGGCTACAGCCGGCGTTGCGCGCGCTGATCGCCGCCGCCGACCACCTGCTGCGCTGGGGCAAGGTCAATCGCGTCGTACATGTTGACAATTGGCTGCTGTCGACCAACCTGCATGGTGACTGGACCGGGGACGATCTCCCGGCAATCCGCACCTTCCTGGCCAAGCTCTTTCCCTCCCATGCGATTGCGATCCGCTCTATCGACAGCTGGTCCTCGCCGGCATTGCTCGATGCGGCGCGGTGCGACGGCTGGCGATTGCTCGCGAGCCGCCAGATCTGGGTTACCGCCGATCTGGAAAAGGACTGGCAACCGCGGCGCAACGCCCATCACGACGCGAGGCTGCTTCGCCGGAGCGGCTTGGTGATAGATGAGTTTGCGGACATGTGCGCGGCGGATGCCGAGCGGATCGCAGAACTCTACCATCTGCTCTATGTCGGCAAATACTCGCCGCTCAATCCTGTCTTTTCCGCTGCCTGGGTGCTGATGACCTGGCGTGACGGCACGCTGCGCTATCGCGGTGTCCGCAATGCCGACGGGACCTTGCTCGCCGTGGCGGGATCGCTGGTGCGCGGGAACGTGCTGACTCCACCGGTCGTCGGTTACGATACCGTCCGGCCTCGGGCCGAGGGCCTGTACCGGATCGCGACCCTGTTGTTCACAACGATGGCGCAGGAGCGCGGGGCCCGGCTCAACGGCTCGGCCGGGGCGGCGCAGTTCAAGCGAAATCGCGGCGCGACCGGTGTGATCGAATACATGGCCGTCGCGGCCGATCATCTGCCCTGGCGGCGGCGTGCCGTGCTGGGCCTAATGGCGACCGTGCTCGATCGGCTGGCGGTTCCGATGATGAAGAGGCGAAGACTATGAGCGGAGCATGGCCGGTGGCTATCGCGCAAGGCTGGCATCCTCTGGCGGCGCTCGATGTGCTGGGCAGCAAGCCGATCGCGCGGCGCCTGATGGGAACTCCGATCCTGCTGTTCCTCAGCCAGGGCAAGCCGGTCGCGATGCTCGACCGCTGCCCGCATCGCGCACTCAGGCTTTCCGACGGCTACGTGCGCGGCGGCGCGATTGCCTGCCCCTACCATGGCTGGCGCTTCGGTGCGGATGGACGCTGCGTCGAGGTGCCTGGGGCCGACGAGATACCACCGGTCGCCGTGCGGGTGCTACCGGTCGAGGTGCGCGCGGGGCTCGTCTGGAGCTGCCTGGCGGAGGTGCAGCCGCCTTTCCCGCGCCTGCCCGCCCTGCTCGACGATCCGACGCTCGATCATTTCCGCTGGGTCTTGGAATCCAGCCGGATGCGATTGCTCGACGGGATCGAGAACATGCTCGACGCCTCGCATCCGCATTATGTCCATCCCTGGTTCCTGCGCGGCACCGGCAAGCGCCGGGCGATGCGCGTGGAGGTGTCGCTTGGCCCCGAGGGCGCCGAGGCGGTCTATCATGAGAATGCCAGGGCCGGCGGCTTCATGCCGCGGCTGCTCGAAGGCAAGCGGACAGTTTCGATCGGGCGCTATTTCCCGCCGACGATCGGCCAGCTCGAGTTTCGTACCGAGCGCGGCCTGAGCGTGTCGCTGACCGCGATCTTCGTGCCGGAGGACAAGGATCTTGTCCGCCCTTATGCTTTGTTCACAACGCGCAAGGGCATCACCCCGGCCTGGCTCAAGCGCTGGGCGCTCAAGGTCGTCAATTTGCCGCTGCTGCGCCAGGACCAGCGGGTGCTGGCCGACCAAGTCGATGCGCTGGAGGATTGGGGAACGGTCGATTTCGCGATCGGGCCCGCCGACCTGATCGGACCGACCGTGTGGCGGCTGGCCAATGGCAGGCCCCAGTCGATCGAGCGGCGCGAGACTGTCCTCTACCTCTGATGCCATTCGCGGCGGACACGGCGCAGCTTGCGGTCGAAGTCGATCGCTAGTTCACGCGAAACGGCGATGGCAGGCCGGACGACGCCGACAGGTTCGAACAGGGCATCCAGCGATGCGATCACGCGCCCGTCGCTCTCCGGTGGCAACGCAGGCGCGGGCTAGGCGGCGACGCGATCCGGCGCCATCTGCACGATGCGGAAATCGGTGACCAGAGGTGTCACCAAGCCACTCTCACCGGCGGCCAGCCACTCGCACGACATCCTCGGCGAGGTGCAGCGTGCCGTGCGGGCAGCTGACGCCGAACAGGCCTTCGGTCGCCATGTAGATCTCGCGAACCCGCCACAGGTCGCCGCCTCGATGGCCACGCGGCCCAGGGAATCTAGCACTTCGGCGCCCCTGAACAAGTGCTGCGCGGCAAGCCGCCCGCTTTCGGCCAGCCGGCGCATTACCTTGGGCGGCGCCACGATCGTATCGGGCACGAATGCGGCGAGCGCATCGGCTCAGGCGTCGACCCCAAGCCTCAGAGCCAAGAAGCGCAGGCTGATCCTCCGCCCGCGTTCGGCAGAGCGATAGAGCGTCGAATAGCCCGACAGGGCAAGCGCGACCCGATGGTGCCGCAACAGCACGTCAGGCAGGGCCTTGGCGAGGGCAGTGCCCAGCCAAACGAAACGCTCGGCATCGCTGATCACGCAATAGGCGCGGGTGCCGCTGGTCCCAGTACTCTGGCCTACCGATGGCGGCGCACGCGATCCTCTTCCGAATCAAGGGCGGCACGCACTTTCTTGGCAGTGATGCCGGGACGATTATAAGCGGCGAAATTCGCGGTCATGCCGCTGATCACTCGCCGGTCGTGGACCCGGGCGCCTTCGCGAAGCTTGTTCGGAAGTAGCGGACGAAGCCGATCAAACTACTCCCCACTCAACCGTAGCTCCCCCAAATAAGGTCCTCGAGGTTCCGCTCGGAATGATCCTACCCCTTCGCCCCATGACGACCCGGATCACCGGCTCGCGCCGTTACGCAAGGATCGCTACCTCTATCAAGGAAATCGGCATCATCGAGCCGCTCGCAGTGACCACGCCCAACGGACGCGGACAGCGCATGCTGCTCGACGGCCATCTCCGCCTACACGCACTCAAAGAGCAGCCGGCGGAAACCGCGCCCTGCATCGTGGAGGACGACGACGAGGCCTTCACCTACAACAAGCGCGTGAATCGGCTCGCGACGGTCCAGGAGCATTACATGATCGCCCGCGCGCTAGACCGCGGCGTGCCGGCCAAGATGATTGCAGCCGCGCTGGGTATCGACGAAAAGCTGGTCCTGCGGCGCCGCAACCTGCTTGACAGGATTGCCCCTGAGGTCGTCGAAATCCTAAAGGAGAAGCCCGTCAATCCCCAAATATTCGACATCCTACGCAAACTTAAGCCACACAAGCAGTTCGCCGCGGTCGAGATGATGGCCTAGATGAACAACTTCACTGCCAGCTATGCTAGGGCGATCATGGCGGCCGCCCGGCAGGATGACCTTGCGAAGCCAGATAGGGCCAAGAAGGTCGCGGGCGTGACTCCGGAACAGATGGCACGGATGGAACGCGAGCTGGAATCGCTCAATCACGACTTTCGTGCACGCGAGGCGACCTTCGGTGACGATGTCCTCCAGCTCGTCCTCGCCTCGCGATACCTGCAGCGTCTGATCGAGAACAGGAACGTCGCGGCTTACCTCGAGACTAGGCACGCGGACATCATTGCGGAATTCCGAACGATAGTGTCCGCAAGCACCTTAGATTCGGCTGCGTAATGAGGGCCGGGCTTCCGGCGTTCTAGCGAAATTGCATCGATATGAATTTGGTAAGCCGACATTGCCGAAGCGGGCCGAAAGTTGTGCTGGGAGACGGTGTGGCCTAAGTACCAGATATGGAAAAGCCCGAGACCAAGGACGGCCAGCGACGCATATCGCTTCTAGAGTTTGAGCGAGATCTCGCCCGTCGCCGTGAAAAGGCGGGGCGAATTGATTTTCCGCGAAACTCCGGCATGCGCCGCACTAAGAGCAAGAAAATATTACTCGAGATGCTCGCGAGGCTCGGCGCCACTTGGTAGCGCATCCGAAATTACGCGAACCCGCCGCGCCACAAATCCCGAATGTACGCGACGACGGCCTCCCCTTCCCCGCCCTCCACCAGTTGCTGTGCTGTGCGTCCGCCGAGCACCGGTATTGGAACTGAATGATACCAGCTTTCCGCTTGACCTTGATCGCCGGCTATAGCGCGCAGCTCGCAGAGGATTTTCGCCTCGAGAAGGTGGATCGGGTCTGTTTCGATTTCGCCCCACACTGAGCAAGGTACGCCCCTGCCCCGCCATTTGTTGATCTCAGATTGGGGATAACCATTCGCCAGCAGCCATCCGTCGATGGCTTGGCCCGGCGCTGGATCGAATGGCTTAGGAAAGCCGTATCAGGACCCGGAGGGCGGATCGATCCACCGCATAGATACCGTGCTCCTTCAACTACCGCCGGTCACGAGGCGCCGGCAAGCTGGTGGACCTTAGCGCACGCGCGCGCTCGTCCCCCTCAATCATCGTGATCGAAGAGCGCTCCTAGGGGATTGTATGGCTTCCCGGGAGGCCGAAGGTGAAAGTCACCATGCGGTGTTGCGACCCAGAAGCCTGGCCTCGCCTCCCATATATCCAGTTGGGTTAGCAGGTTCCCATCTTTTGTATCCCGCGACGATCAGGCCGAAGCGACGGCACGCGTCAACCAGCTGACGACGGAATTGCGCGTCCTGGTGGCGGAGTTCCTCACTGGTGTTCTTCAGCCGGCGCGATCGGAAATCGCCGTGAAGCTTCACCTCGATCGGCCATTGCTGTTCCGAGATGAATTCTCCCGCCAGCACGGAGCCATCTAGGGCAGCGGTATTGAGCGCAGCTGTGGTTTCAAAAGTTCGCGCACAGGCATCAGCAAGCAGATGATCGAAATTCGTCGTCCAGACGATATTGCTGTACGAAGCTCTCAAAAGCGCTGCGAGAGCGAGATGCCCCTGCGTCGGCTTCATGCCTCGAATCATGTGATCGATGTAGGATCGGCGATCCTGCTCCTGAGGATAGGTCGCCTCGAAAAGCGCAGAATACTCCTCGGGCATCCCAGGTTTTGGGAGAATGTCAGACTCCGCGACGAAGGCATCCAAGGTGGCACGGATAGCGGGACTGGAAAGGTCCGACAGCGCCTGCTTTGAGACTTTGCGCTGCGTGACATAGAGCTCACGCTTGAAGCGCCAGATCATGTCCCAAGCAGTCTGAATCCCCGCAGCGGCCGAAACGCCCGCACCCAAAAGCCACATCAACTTCGCCGGGCGCATCGAGAAGCGCCGCGCGAAGTCGTCAGGTGCAATCTCAATTACTTCGCCCACATCGCTCATTGCGATCAAAGTTAACCAACTAGGCGCTCGATGCTAGAGGGCGTAGAGATCCAGTCTGTGGAATATCCATTATGGATGTAAACGACCGGCACTTTGCAGCCCCTCGTAATGGGCCGCGCCCTTCACGGCCAGCCGCCAGCAAGCCGGTGCGGATGCAAGGCCACTGCTAAAACGAGCGGCAGGTTTCGGGCTCGTCCGTGAACCGATCGAATGACCGCTATTGGGGCGTATAGCAGACCGGCTGGTCGTGTCGAACCGGACTAGCCGCTTCTGGGCCGGAGGCGGACTGGCCGCTTTGAAACTGAAATCCCGGCGAAACAGACGTCCGAGGTTAGCACTCCAGCACCGGTTGATACATTCCCTCCTGCAACACCCGGCAGAGCCTTCAGCCTCGACGTCTGCGAGAAGAATAACGAGCCTCCCGCGCAGCTTTGTGATCCGCGTCCGTAGGGGGCGCGATCGCTTGCTCCAACTCAAGTCGCTCTCGGGCGCGTGCAACTCTCTCCGCCTTCTCCTGCTCTCGTGCGAGCCGTTTGCTCTCTCTCTTTTTCGCTTCAGCAGCCTCACGCGCGATTCGAGCTGCATGTCGCTCGGAAGCAGCAGCCTCGTCGACCGGAGCCTTAATCAGCAGTTTGTCGAGAGCAGCCTGCTTGGCCCTTGCCGCGAGCGCATTCCGCTCCTGAAATGTAGGTGGTCTATATGCCGGCATTGCCGATAATGCTCCCGTAAGAGATAAAACGCGATTAGAAACGCCGCGTGGCGCTACGACTTATTATTACTTCCAACAAACCGCCGAACCGATTCAAAAGATTTGCCCTGATCATTTATCGCCGACTGGAAATCAAAATAATTAATGTCAAAATTCGCGTCAAACCAAATGGACTCCAGATATTCAAGGAAATTTTTTGCCTTTACGAAGCGATCTTTAATTTCAAAACTTGCAGCATGTTTGAATATTATCTCGCGCCTATCTTTATCAAACACAGGGGTATCCAAGCAAATCGCATCCATAAATGAAAACGAACCGATCCAATGCCTAATGTGGTAAACACCCACCGATGTTGCCCTGAAATGGTATGAATCGACTACCTCATCATCCGTCACCGCAATTTCGCGGAAATGGGCATGGGGGGTCTCAATCAACCGATGCTCAGCCAATCGACGCAGTGCGGTTCGGATTTGAGATTCAACAAACCCCAGTCGCATCATCTCGGCGGATACGACAGTGCCAGGCACAAATCCGTCGCTGTTTTGCAGCCCCGCCGGTGATGTCAAATAACCAATCAGGAGTGATGAGAGAAAATGCTCCCTCTTATCAGCCAGACTGACATCAAAAACATTGCAGGCCACCAGCGAAGACGTGGCGTTATAGTACGCATACTCTCCCAACAACGCATGCTTCGTAAACTCGTGTATTGGGACAAGATATTTTTTATTGTCGGCCTCAATCTTTACGATTCTTTCCGACTCCACATTGGGAGATCCGCAAAAGCTTGTTATGAGCTCAAGTATAAGCCTGGTATTTCCGCCCGTGATATTCCCTAAGAAAGTCTTAATATCCGGGTTTCCACGTATCGATCTTAACATCGCCCTGAGAAACAGTTCGATATTTCCTAAATTAAGGCTTACGCCCTCTAGAGCTGCAGGGGCGACACGCCCGGCCGCCACTCGTAGGGCGAATACGATCCGCTTGCGTATAACCTCATGCGCCGGCGGTGGAGAGATGCTTAGAACCTCGTTCTTATATCCCGAAAGTGCGCCGCTCAGCTTAGAAGCATAAAATGTTGATGGTCGAAGTGCTACAAATATTAACATAGTCCGATTAGACGCGAGCTCCTGAGCAACAAGGAAAGCCTCTTGCTGCGTTTCAAAAGTACGCTGGTCTGCGTTGTCTAGGACGATCATCACCTGCCGCCCCATTCCCTTAACGAGGAAATTAAGCGATCTTTGCACGTGCATTGCTCGATCTTGAAGTAGACTCGATAGGTGCGCGATTCTGGCTTTCAAATACGCAGTTCTATCCACGTGTCTCAGCTGACCCTCGACACCTTCATCGAATTCCTCAATTTCAGGGGAATAGAGCTTCGACGCAAAATCATTGGAATCAATATTGATCCCATATTCTTCGCGCAGCACCAGAGGAACCCTACGAAGAAAATATGATTTCACGTCAGTCGCGAGTGCCGCTTCCTCTCCAAGATTGATATGAACATAGCAAGTATTTGACTTCTCATGTTCGTCTAGTTTTTGAAAAATATTTTCAAAGAATGAAGTTTTTCCAACCCCAACATCGCCTATGACGACGACGGGCCTCCCCGTTGTTGACGCAATCTCTGCGCCCTCAACTTTTACAGATCCATCCCGCACTGTTGTGTTAAGGTTGGCTGGCATTATACCATTGTCGGATACCCGCTTGTAGCGAGATGAAATCACCTCCCTACTTAGCAACGATGCCTTGTCATTGCCATATACAGAAACGTAGCACTCCTTATAGAAATCTGACTTTACTTCAGGATTGTATTCAACCTCTTCTAAAAGAACAGTCGCCAACGTACGGAGATTATCTTGGAACGGCGTTCTGTAACGATAAGCCTTCGGATCGGCCAATATTGTGGAAGCCTTCACAGGAATTCTGGGATTCTGTAGATCTGCGAGGGCTCTAACGGCTACATTCTCGTAGACCCCTTCTGGCGATAGAAAGCGCCACAGGGTGGCGAACCCAGATAGGTAGGCTTCAAATCCGTCGAAGACGAAACATTCCCCGTCCAAAGGTGAGGCTCCTTGGCCTACGCTCTGGAATATGACCATTTGGGGCCCGTTGCATACGACAGCCAGGCGAGCGCCATGTAAGGCGCAATAGGTAATAACCTGCGTACAAGCAGATTTCAGGGTCGCACACCCGTCTATGAGAGGCCTCAGCTTTCGAGCAGAACTCGGACGGGACGTCGGCAAGAAGTTGAATTTCTTCGCCTCCCGTTTTGCTTCTAGGGCGGCGCGAACAGGCCGACCCAATAGATAGTCCGCGCGCCCCCCGGCATCATCGTAGAATTCTACCTCGATCAGTGGCTTCTCCCAGCCGAGGCATTCACTCAACAATCGATCGATGAACTGGAACCGATTTTGAGCTTCATTCCAATACGAACTAGTCACCGGAAACTGCTCGATTATTCCGCGTAGAGCGCTCCGGCCTTGATGCATTTCGAATGAAGCTTGCATTGTCCCCCTCACTTAAACCGCTCTTCCCGATACACCTTGGAGTACCGAGCGACCAAATATGGGAACGATAAAGCTGTTGTGATCAGGATCAAGAGTTGGGACCGCGCTTCGGCTCAATGGCCTTCCTTCAGGTCGTGGGGCGGTAACCGTGTGAACCCGGCCGCCGAGGACATCTAACGGACGTCATTTGAGAACGGCTTCCCATCCGGCCGCTGCTCTTTAACAGCGCATCGACGAGCGTCCGCTTGGGGCGGTTCAGCAACGTCAGCGGACGACTGAATGGAGGGCGCATTCCCGTCATGCCCGCGCTGAAGTCGGAATAATTGCTTCCCACCCAACGTTGGTCTTTCGCGATCGACTTGCGAAATTCCGAAAGTCGTCATCCATGGTCCGCAGTGACCGCCTACCGTTCTAAATCATCCGCGGACCGCAGTGCGTTCTTCAACTCGCGTCGGCAACGGCATGGAGCTTGGTGTTCATGCCGCCTTTGGTGCGGCCAATCAGGCGGCCAAGGTCCCCCTTTTTACCCGCAGGCTGGATGCCGTGCGGTGCGTCTTGAGGTAGGTCGCGTCGATCATCACGGTCTTCGGCTCGGCATCCGCCGCAGCCAGCTCTTCCATCATCCGCGTAAACACGCCCCGCTCGCCCCACCGCTTCCAGCGATTGTAGAGCGTCTTGTGCGGCCCGTAGGCGCCGGGTGCGTCGCGCCAGCGCAGGCCGTTGCGGTTGACGAACACAATGCCGCTCAAGAGCTCTAAGGAGATCCGTCAGATCGGCAGTTAGACCAACCGATGCTCTCAGCCATCGGTCTAGCACACGACCTCGGGAATCCGCCGTTCGGGCATCGGGGTGAGACCGCCATCGGCCGCGGGTTCGAACGCCACCAAGACTGGATATTCACGAAGGTCAGCGAGGGCGACGAGGATCTGCCAGTCGAGATTGAGGGCGACGTCCGGAAGGAGTTTACCGGGTTCGACGGCAATCCCCAGACCATGATGCCGTGCGGTGCGCCTTCAGATGATAGGTCGTGTCGATCATCACCGTCTTGCGATCGGCGCTTGCGGAGGACAGGCCTTCCATCATTCGGGTGAAGACGCCCATCTGGCCCCAGCCCTTCCAGCGGTTGTACAGCGTCTTGTGCGGCCCATAGTCTTTCGGCGCGTCCCGCCAGCGTAGTCCGTTGCGATTGACGAAGATGATCCCGCTCAACACCCGCCGATCATCTACCCCGGCCTGCCGTGGCTCTTCGGGAATACCGCTCCAGCCGCGCCATCTGCTCGTCCGTCAGCCAGTATAGCTCGCTCACATCCGGTCTCCTTGCGGAGCCTCAATCAGATCGCGCCTCTCACATCAATGGGTCCTGACCCTAATACGCTCCCACGTATTTTGTTAATTTCGACAAAATAGCTACGAACGGCAAAATTTATTGCGTGAGCTATCCGATGATCACAGGAAAACGATCACAAACCAGAGCATTATTCCCATAGATATCGGGATTACTAGGTAAATTGATTTATTTATGAGAAATATAGCTATGTAAAATACAGAAAATCCCACGATAAAATTAAATAAAAATCCGAGAAAAATGTATACTGTCTTTCCAAAGGTACTCCCATACGATATAAGAAAGGAAGTAATATAAATAGTTGGATTCACAAATATAACCAACTTCTCAAGAAATGGTCCCATGCTTACGTCGAGTAGCAGCAACGTCATAGTAAATACATAAAATGTAGAATAGCATAGTGATAACACTACGGCCGACTTTATAGTAATTCTGTCAATCATGTCATTCACTCACACCTGGGATTGTTCGACCCCTCGTTCTTCTTTAACTGGTCAAACACAGTGTTGGGTTTGTTAAATACGGTGGAGGGATTCTTGACTCCAACGGATGCCAGGGCTGCCGAGCAAAAGCCCGCGCAGTTGTTTCCTGTTAGATTGTACGCAGGTGGGTTTCTAACCGCACTCGCGAGGTAACGATAGAGGGCAGCCGCCTGCCTATGGGTTATGGATATGGTCACGCTGCCCGCAACCGGCTGAGTGTCAACCTTGATTGACCCTTGGCAGCTTACGATACATGAAATACTTTCTTGGCCGTAGAAACCATAGCTCGGTCCGCCATTTATGGACATTCCCAGATGCCCCAGTATGGGTGGCGTGGTCTTAAAGAGATTTACGGTTACGGTTGCGCCACAAGGTTTGTTTTCTTTATTTTCTCTCGGTGTGTTCGCAGAACCTCCGCCAGTCGGTCTATCAGGATATACCGATCCCGGAGATTCGTAATCTGTACAATATTGCATCGATTGAACGTGTTCTATATGACCATTTCCATCAGAATCTTGATAGAAGGTAGTGTAGCCTGCCTGCGTCCAACAAAACCGCTGTAAGCCAGTTGGATCGGAGAAGTTCACAGGGTCACCCCCCACATAATTATACCAGTTCAGGCCATCTGCGTAACCAGTTGGGTCAGTCTGCATGAACCGCCCCAGGGTGGGCGAGTAGATGCGGGCCTTGTAGTAATACATGCCCAGTTCCGGCATCCAGGCCTGGCCGGTATATTGGAACCGCCCGATATTGCCGGCAGCCGGGATGCCGTACTCGTCATAGCTGTTGACGCCGATGACGTTGCCCGAGCCATCGGTCACCGCCACCACCGAGCCGCGCTCGTCGGTATGCAGCCAGCGCCGGTCGCTCGTGCCCGAGCCTTCGTACCACACGACCGTTTCATCCACGCCGGGGCCCGGCACATAGCGCCTGGTGATGGCCCAGCCGGAGGCGTTGATCTCGGCGGTCATCCGCCCGCCTGACCAGGCGAACCGCGTGTCGGCGCCCGTGGCGGTATTGTACGATTGCAGCAACTGCCCGCCGCCGGGCTCGTAGAGCATCGTGACGCCTGGCCCGGACACCAGCTGGTTCTCCACCGTATAACCATAGCCCGAGCTGCCCGAGCTGGTCAGGTTGCCGCGTCCGTCATAGCCAAGGCTGGTCGGGCCCGCGCTCGTGGCCTGGTTCAGCCCGTTGATCCCATAGCCGCGATCGACATTGTAATGCCCGTTCCAGGCATAGGCGTCGTTCGAGCGGGTCAGCGATGCGATCTGCCCCGCCGGATTGTAGCTGAAGCTATTGGTGAAATCATAGGCACTGCCCGCCAGATCCTGGGTGAGCGACGTAAGCCGCGACACCGCGTCATAGCCATAGCTCGTCGTCGTCCCGTTGCCGCGCGTCACGCTGGTCCGCCGGCCGAGATCGTCATAGGCATAGGTCGCGAGCACGCCCGCGCCCGAAGTTGCGCCATTCTCGCGGATCGCAGTCACCTCGCCGGTGACGTTATAGTCGTAGTCGGCATGGAAGCCGTCGCTCCAGGTGATGCGGGTCTGGCGACCGGCAAGGTCATAGGCATGGAGCGTGCCGGCGTTGTAATTCTGTTCGTTGGTCACGCGTCCGAGCGCGTCATAGGTCAGTGCGTTCACCGCGGAGCCGTCGCCGGTGGCATTGATCACCCGGCCCAGCAGGTCGTAGCTATAGGTCACGTCCCAATTGGGTGCGCTGCCCGGCGTGACCTTGCTGGTCACGCGATTGAGATTGTCATAGCCATAGGTGATCACCTGCCCGTCGCGCAGGCGGCGCGAGGTGACGTTGCTGGCCGCGTCATAGCCGAGCTGCTCATAATCGCTGCCCGAGCTGGTGCCCGAGCCGGCGGTGGTCACCGGGT
>NZ_SCMK01000019.1 GCF_005503355.1 Sphingomonas sp. 1F27F7B | reverse complement strand
CCGGCCAACGTGCCTGGGGGCATGCCCCCAGGCACGTTGCCATCCCATCAACCAACCATCATGAAGGAGCCGGACTCTACCTCTGAGTGGTAACAATCAGGGGCGCACGTCACGCGTAAGCCCGGAGAGCGTCGAAGACCTGTTCGAGGGTGCCGGAGAAAACGTCGAGCTCGCCCGCTTCCTCGTCATGGAAGGCTATCTCGACGACACCTACTATCAATACACATCATTGTTTCACTCGGGCCGTCTATCGCCCAACGACAACAAGTTTCTCATCCAGATCAGGGCGTTCATCACCCCCGATCCCGACTTCCAGATCGACAATGCCAAGGAAGTCGTCGACGCGATGCGCGATACCGATTTCGGACAAGGATATGTACTCAACGTCAAGCTGGTCGACTGCCTGCTCAGCGATCAGGGACGCTACGCCGATCAGATCGCGAAGCTGCTTGGGCTCGTATCGACTGAATTCGACAGGTGCGAGGCCTTTCTCGAAGCCTACTACGTGGGCGGGAAGCGAACGCCGGCGCTGCTCACGAGGCTCACCTCCTTCTGGAAGCAGTTCATCTCGACGGCGCTGATGAGGCAGCGAGGCATCTCGCACGCAACCCGGCTGGTCGCGGACCTGTCCGAAGAAACGCTCCGAAGCCTGGCCGAGGGCAACGGCCTTCCCGCATTCGTGTCGGAGCGCCTCCCGGAGATCCTGGCACACGTGCCGGAACTTCCGCCCCAGCGCCTCAAGTTGCTGAAGATCGAAGTGGAGAGCCTGCCCGCGATCGGCGAGCACCCTTCCATCGCACGAGCGATGGCCGACGCCGGGCTGTTCGAGCTCACGGTCGAGAACGTGGAATACGTCTATCGGCAGGTACTGGGCGGATCGGACCTCCATGCCCTGGCAACCAGAAACTACACGACGCTCCGGTCGATGGGCAGCGACATGCTGGACGGCAGGATCGAACGCGAATTCGAGGCCTATCTCGACGAAGTCCTCTTGAAGCTCGACGACAATACGGACGAGGACGTATCTTCCATATTGGCGATCATACGGCGCGACGATGTCGACTCCGGTAGCCTGCGCAGATTCGTCGAGCGCCAGTCAGCGCTCGTGCCCGAACTAAGCCAGGTTCCCGAAAACCTGCACGCGATGCTGTTCGACCTGCGTAGGATCAGTCCGACGTGGGAAAACTGCCTCGCATTCTTGAGTGGTAGCGGGTTCGATGAGGCGCAACTGATTTCTTATCTGGAAGATGGCAGCGAACGGGCAGCCCTGCTCGAGAAACCCATACCGGCCGATCCAGATTCACGACCGTTGCGAACGTTCCTCTTGAACGCCGCAGGTCTCTCCGACGCCGCCTACTCGGACTACGTCGCCGCATTGCCGAAGCCATTCGGGCGGTTTCCCGAAAACCTCGAGGACTCGAAACGGGAGATCCTGATCAATCAGCGGAAGATCACGTTCACCAAGGAGAGCTTCGACGATCTCGCAGACGAGGTCGATCTGCAGGTCCTCTTCGTGACCGCAAACATCGAGGCCTACATCAACGAGCCGGACATGCTCGTTCTCGATGACGACTTCTTGGATAATCTTCTCGAAGCGGACCTAACCGATGAGAAGAAGACGTCGGTGATAAGCCTCATGAACCTCGATTCAGTCATCGAACTACCGGAACGGGCCGCCCTCATCGGTCCGATCATCGACCGCACCAACTTCGACGTTTCGGACCTGAAGGCCGACGTCGCGAAAAGCCTGATCGCGCATTCCGCACCGCTCTCGACGCGGATCTCGCTCCTGAACAAGGCCCACGCCGTCCTGACGGACGACGATGTCCGCCAAGTCCTCGCCGGGTTGCCGGCCCCGTACTCTGATATAAAGACCGGGTATTACGCGAGATTGGACAACAATTCGGAGAACAGGACGTTGCTCGGCTGGCTAGATTCGAGAAACATCATATCATCTTGGAGCATCGAAAGCGGCATCTTCTTCACCGAATATCTTCGCGTCAATCTCTATAGGCGTTGAATCAGTGGACGAAGCGGAAAGACACACGCGTATCGTTGGAAATTAAGTGCGTCGTTGCACCTGAATGATCGTCCGGCGGTCGCGAACGACGAAGCTGCCCGGAATAGCGAAATCTCGGTCTTTGCGGCTTTATCCGCGTAAACGATCGTCCGCTTCTCACCTGTGACCGCCTGAAAGCTGCCAGTCCGCTACCGGCCCAAAAGCCGCCTGACGAAAGCGTCCTAAAATCAGCCGTTGATCCCCAACACAACGGCTCCCTAGAGCGGCCCCTATCGCGCTCCGTATGGGCTTGGGAGCGGGGTCACGAGCCAACGCGATCGTCGCGCTAGGACGTACGAGTACGGTAATTAAGCACTGCCTTCGGCAGTTGCGATCAGGGCAGTTCGAATATAAAATTCGAACTGCCCTGATCGCCCAAATTTTTCCGACAGGCTATCGACTACTCGACTGCGAAATATACCGTATTTTTCAGTGTAGTTAATTCAATCTGATAGGTTCGGAATAAGTGAGACGTGTGCCTTCCTTGGGCAGGTCGGCCGGCGAGAGGTTGAGGATGATATGCTTGGGGGGCAGCGCCAGCCCGATCGCCGCCATCGCGGCGCGGACGCGCTCGCGGCTCTCCGCCACTGCCTTGTCGGGCAGGCCGACCACCACGAATTTGGGCAGCCCGGCGACGAGGTTGCACTGCACCTCCACCGCACGCGCCTCAAGTCCCAGATAGGCAACCGTCGATACGCTCGCGACCAAGCCCGTTCCCCCCAACCGGAACCGGACGATAGCCGCGGCGAAGCCCGATGCGCGCCGGGATGCCCCCGGAACGGATCAATCAGGGTGCGGCAGTGCGGAAGTTGCGCTTCACCGCACTCAGCAATGGGCTCGTGCCGTCGGGCAGATAATCATAGTTGATCGCCCAGATGATCGCGCCGCCCAGCCCCGCCTGGCGGACATACCGCCCCTTGGCCGCGATCGAGAGCGGATCCTCATAGGACAGGAAACCGGCCGCATTCCGACCGGACCCGGCCGGGACATAGCCCCCGGCATTGGTATAGCTGCGATAGCCGACCTGCGCGATCTCGTCCCAGTGATAGCTGCCGTTGGCGAGATAGCCCATGGCGACGAGGTCGGCATAGTTGAGCGCGACGTCGTCGGTCTCGTAGACCGGATTGCGCTCCGTGTCCTGGCGCGGCCCAGTGACGGTCGGGCCGAAATAGATGCCGTAGAAGCCGATCCCGACGCCGATCTTGCGGCGCGGCACACCGGTCTTCTCATAGGCGATGACGCTGGTGTCCAGGTCGCGCGGCGTGACGCCGGTGGCGCCGTAGACCGGGCTGCTGAACCAGGACAGCCAGCCATTGCCGTTCCAGGTGGTGCCGATGCCGTAGCTCATCAGATTATACTGGTCGACCGCATTGGCGAGGTCCGCCTGCCATTGCGGCACCTTGCCGCCGGGCTCGAGGTCGTTGATCGACACGGTGTAGCCCGGCAGCGTCAGCAGCGCGGCCCTGCCCGTGCCCTGATAGCGCGGCCGCCTCGCGAACTCGGCGCGCAGATCGGCGATCAGCGCGAACAGCCGCCGCTTGGCCTCGGCGGCGCTCACGCGCGGCGTGATGTCGTTGCTGCCCTCGAACTTGTCCTCCCAGTCAAGGTCGAGCCCGTCATAATCGTGCGCCACCATGTAATCGACGATGTTGCTGACGAAGTGCGACCGCACCGTATCGGTGGTGCCGAGCAGGAAGGCATTGCCGTCTCCGGCGCCGCCGAGCATGAGCAGCGCCTTGCGCCCGGCGTCATGCGCCTTCTTGATCAGATAGTCCTCGATGCTGCGGACTCCGTCGGGCGACAGCCCCGGATCGTGCGAGTTGCCGCCGCCCAGGCGCACATCGCCCGGATTGCCGCCCATCTCGCGCCCGCCCGGCGCGACCCGGGCGAAGACGAAATGGGTCAGCGCGCTCATGTCCACCTTCTCCGGCGGATACATGGTGTGCGAGAAATAGCCGAGATAATAGCCCGTCACCCAGGGCCTGTCGGTCACCGGCACGGTGACTGACACCGTCGCCGATGCCGAGGCGTTCGGATCCGCGACGCTCGTCGCCACCACATGATATGTGCCCGGGTTGGCCGGTGCCTCGTAGATTCCGGCGGCCGACATGGTTCCGCCATTCGCTTCCCGCACCGACCAGGTGCAGCGCTTGTCGACTGCGCCGGTGACGACGCAGTCGAAATGGCGCGTCGCCTGGGCGGGCAGCGAGAAGGTCGTCGGCCCCACTTCCACCGACAGTGCGGAAGTCGGCGACGGCGTCGGCGATGGGGACATGCCCGGCGAAGGGCTGGGCGTGGGTGCCGGCGATACGACGACGCCCTCGCCTCCGCCGCCGCTGCAGGCGGCAAGGAACAGCATCGGGGCGAGCAGGCAGGAAGCGCGGGTCATGGCCACGCCATGCCAATCCTGCCCTGGCGGGAGCGATGCATGCGCGACCGGGAACGCCCCGGCGGCGACGAAACAAGGCTAGGCAGCGATGAACCACGGCTCCTGTGTCTTGTGCGAGCAATACACGCTCCCCATCTCCCGCGCATGGCAGCCGCACGCAGCCCGTTCGTCCGCACCGCCCTGTTCGTCACCGGGGTGCTGGTGATCGCCGTTTCGCCGCTGGTCGGCATCCTTCCCGGCCCGGGCGGGATCTTCGTCTTCGCCGCGGGGCTGGTGCTGGTGCTGCGGAACTCGGCCCGGACGCAAAGGGCCTTTTGCCGCGCCAAGCGGCGCTGGCCGCGATTCGGCCATTATGCCGACATGGCGCTCCGCCGCCGCAGCGCCCGCAGGCGCCGCCTGCGCGAAGGAGAAGCGGAAATCGCGCGTACCAAGGCCGAACTGCCCGGTTTGCGGAACGGAACGCGTTGACTCGGCCGGATCACCCCACTATGGGCACCCGACACGCGGCCGCCCCTGTGGTGGCCCTTTTACGTTCTAGATACTCGAGGATGAGCGATGAAGCGGACCTTTCAGCCGAGCAACTTGGTGCGTGCGCGCCGGCACGGCTTCCGCAGCCGCATGGCGACTCCGGGCGGCCGCAACGTGATTCGCGCCCGCCGCGCCCGCGGCCGCAACAAGCTGTCGGCCTAATCACCGACGGTGAAGCGGTGAGCCTCTCCCGGCTCACGCAGCGCAAGGACTATCTCGCGGCGAACGCGGGCAAGCGGGCTCCCATGCCCGGCTTCGTCCTGATCGTCCATGCGCGCAACGATGCCGATCCGGTCATGCGGGTCGGCATTACCGTATCCAAGAAAGTCGGCAATGCGGTGATCCGCAACCGGATGAAACGCCGGTTCCGCGCGCTCGTCCGCGAAGTGTTGCCCGAGGCCGGCCTGCCGGGCGCCGATCACGTGCTGATCGGCCGCAATGGCGGCATCGAGCGCCCGTTCGAGAATCTCAGGGCCGAGCTGGTCAAGGCACTGGGGAAGGTGAAGCGGTGAGCTGCGCCCTTGTCCGTCAGGGGGAATCGGCATGATGGCCAGGCTCCTCATCCTGCTCGCCCGCGCCTGGCAGATCGGCCCGTCGGCGGTGCTTCCGCCCAGCTGCCGCTACCAGCCCAGCTGTTCGGCCTATGCAATCGAGGCGCTTCGCCGCTATGGGGCTGTCAAAGGCAGCTGGCTCGCCATCCGGCGGATCGCCCGCTGCCACCCATGGGGCGGGCACGGCTACGACCCAGTGCCATAAGTTTTTCCGGGGAATCGGTTACGTGAAGGACGATCAGAAGAATTTCATCCTGTTCGCAGTGATCGCGGGGCTGCTGCTGTTCGCATGGCCCTATGCGATGCACTGGTTCTTCCCGCAGCAGCCGGCCTCCTCCACCCAGATGGTGAATGGCACCCAGCAGCCCAAGGCGATCCCGAGCAGCACCGATTCGCCCGCGGCGCTGCGCGACCGCGCCGTCGTGCTGGCCGAATCGCCGCGCGTCGTGATCGACACGCCGTCGCTCAAGGGCTCGATCAACCTCAAGGGGGCCCGGATCGACGATCTCGTCCTCGTCAAATATGACGAGACGACCGCCAAGAACTCTCCGCCGATCCACCTGCTCTCGCCCAGCGGCGCGCCGGGGGCCTATTTCGCGGAGTTCGGCTGGGCCGGCGCCGGCGTGAAGGCGCCGGACGCCAGCACCCTGTGGCAGGCGAGCGGCACCAGGCTGACTCCGACCACCCCGGTGACGCTGACCAGCAAGTCCGCCACCGGCCAGGTCTTCCGCATCGAGCTGTCGGTCGATCAGGACTACATGTTCTCGATCCGCCAGACGGTCGCCAATCTCGGCCAGGCGCCGGTCTCGGTCACGCCCTATGCCTCGGTCTCGCGCGCCGAGCGCTCGAAGGATGCCGGCCAATGGGCCGCCCGCGTCGGGCCGATCGCGGCCACCGCGGACGAAGCCCATTATCTCGGCTGGACCGATGTCGAGGGCACGCCCAAGGAATTCAGGACCAAGGGCGGCTGGGCCGGCTTCACCGATCACTATTGGCTGACCACGCTGATCCCGGATCAGCGCCTGGGCGTCACGCTTGGCCAGCGCCAGAATCCCAGCAAGGCCTATCAGGCCGATTATCAGCTCGATCAGCCGCTCGTCATCGCTCCGGGCAAGCAGACCAGCTATTCCAGCCGCTTCTTCGCCGGCGCGAAGGAAGTGAAGCTGCTCGATTCCTATCAGGAAAAGCTCGGCATCACGCGGTTCAGCTATGCGATCGACTGGGGCTGGTTCGGCGTGATCGAGCAGCCGATCTTCTACTATCTCGACATGCTGTTCCGCCTGGTCGGCAATTTCGGCGTGGCGATCATCCTGCTGACGATCACCATCCGCGGCCTGCTCTTCCCGATCGCGCACAAGCAGTTCGAATCGATGGCACGCATGCGCGTCATCCAGCCGAAGATGAAGGCGCTGCAGGAACGCTACAAGGACGACAAGCAGCGCCAGCAGCAGGAGATCATGAAGCTCTACAAGGAAGAGAAGGTGAACCCGCTCGCGGGCTGCCTCCCGATCCTGCTCCAGATTCCCATCATGTTCGCGCTGTACAAGGTGCTGCTGCTCACGATCGAGATGCGCCACCAGCCCTTCGTGCTGTGGATCCGCGACCTTTCGGCGCCCGATCCCGCGACGATCATCAACCTGTTCGGCTATCTCCACTTCACGCCGCCCTCGTTCCTGGCGATCGGCGTGATCCCGGTGCTGCTCGGCGTGTCGATGTACTTCCAGATGAAGTTCAACCCGGCGCCGATGGACGAGATCCAGAAGCAGGTCTTCGCGATCATGCCGTGGATGCTGATGTTCCTGATGGCACCGTTCGCCGTGGGCCTGCAGGTCTACTGGATCACTTCCAACGTGATCACCATCCTGCAGCAGCAGTGGCTCTATTCGCGCCACCCGGTGCTGAAGCAGCCGATGAAGAAGGAATCCCCGGCGAAGTGAGCGGGTTCGATGAAGATATGATCGAGGCCGCGCGAAAGACCTTCGCCGGTCCGGTCACGTTCCTCAAGTCCGCGCCCGAGCTCAAGTTCCTGCCCGGACAGGAAGTGCCCGAGGTCGCGTTCGCGGGGCGCTCCAACGTGGGCAAGTCGTCGCTGCTCAACGCGCTGACCGGCCGCAACGCTCTGGCGCGCACTTCGAACACGCCGGGCCGCACCCAGGAGCTGAACTTCTTCGACGTCGGCGAGCCGCTGCGCTTCCGCCTGGTCGACATGCCCGGCTATGGCTTCGCCAAGGCGCCCAAGGACATGGTCCGCAAATGGCGCTATCTGGTGAACGACTATCTGCGCGGCCGCCAGGCGCTGAAGCGCGGGCTGGTGCTGATCGACGCGCGCCACGGCATCAAGGAAGTCGATCGCGAGATCCTCGACATGCTCGACGGTGCGGCGGTCAGCTACCGCATCGTCCTCACCAAGGCGGACAAGATCAAGGCGACCGAACTCGCCGATGTGCGCGAGCGTACCGAGGCGGAGGCCCGCAAGCGCCCCGCCGCGCATCCGGACATCATCGCCACTTCGTCGGAAAAGGGCATGGGCATTCCCGAGCTGCGCGCCGCGGTGATCGAGGCGATCGGGTGAGCGACGGCGCCCGATGAGCGAAGGGGCGCTGCTCTTCTCCTATGGCACGCTCCAGCTGGCGAGCGTGCAGATGAGCCAGTTCGGCCGCCTGCTCGAAGGCGGCGACGATTTGCTCCACGGCTATCGCCTGGTCGAGATCACGATCCGCGACCCGGACGTGCTCGAGGCGAGCGGGATCGCGGTGCACCGCGCGCTGGTCCCCGACGAAGGCGCCCCGCCCATCCCCGGCAAGGTCTTCCGCCTGACGGCCGAGGAACTGGCCGCGGCCGATACGTATGAGAGCGAGAACTATGTCCGCGTCGCCGCCCCGCTCGCCAGCGGCACGACCGCCTGGGTCTATGTGAAGGCGTGAGGGGCGTATCCCGCTTGGCCGGGCCTGCCAAGCTCCAGCTTACTCCAGGGTCCAAGATTGGCAATTGCCCGTGCCTGTACCGTCATGCTGACCCCGGACTTGGTCGGAGCTTGTCCCCTTGAGACAAGTACCCCTCTTTCGCCATCCCCGCGCAGGCGGGGACCCAGGGTTTCTCCGCCGTACCCCTCGTGACGCTGGATCCCCGCCTGCGCGGGGATGACGGTTATCGGACCATCCTCGTCCCAAGGGGATAGGTGCCGGACAAGTTCAGCGCGACGGAAATGGGAGAGGTGCGCGGATCGCGCGAACGGCGGGGCCGATCCGTCCCTTGCCCCTCCGGCGGCCCCGCCATCAGAACAGCAGCGTCTTGCGGAACAGCGATCCGTCCGGCGCCTTCGCTTCCAGCTTGACGAATTGCTGCGTGCGCTTGGCATACCAGAAGCGCGACGGGTCCTTGCCGGTGTTGTAATCGCATTCGACGATCCAGCAGTCCACCGGCCGCCCGTCGGGCCCGGCCAGCTGCGCGTCTCCGGTCACCGCCCACAGATAGCGCGCCGGCGGCCCGCCGGCCGGGTGATAGAAGGGGATCGACACCTGATAGCCATGCGCCAGCGGCAGCGTGCCCAGCATCTCCATGTCGGTCTCGAAGTTGAACATCGGCTCCGGGAAGGCGACGTCGAAATCGGCGCGGCTGTTGTCCGCCACGCCCGGCAGGCCGGTGATCCTGTCGGGGGCGAACAGGAAGCCCTCCACGGTCTTCTTGTCTTCCACCGTGGTGACGCGCAGATGACTGGAAGGCCGCCAGGTCCCCGGTTCGAACAGCGAATCGCGCGTGACCAGCGAAGGCTTGGCGCCCGTCCCATCCCAGCGCTGCACGATGCGCAGCTTCCGCACGCTGCCGACCGTCTCGAACCGCACTTCCCGCCGCCAGATGTCGCGGGCGACATGCACGCCGTCCTTCTCGACCGAACGGAGATAGCTGTGCACGCCGGGTCGAAGCAGGTCGAAGCGCGCCAGCCGGTCGCCCATGGCGAGCCTTGCCGGCGCCGCCTTGGCCATTGCCGCGACCGGCACCGCCGCCGCCGCCGCAAGCACGCCCCGCCGGCCGATCTTCGCTCCGTCCATACCCGACTCCCATGATATCGTACTAGATCACTAACACACCGTGACTCGGTCGCAAGCGCGGCACTTTGACCGGGCGGCGCAACCGATCCATGCTGCGCCCGGGGAGGGACGCGATGACCGAAGGCAAGACGCAGGCAAGTGCACGACTCGGCGGGCTCGACCTGTTCCGCGGGCTGACGGTGGCCGTGATGATCATCGTCAATACGCCGGGCAGCTGGGCGCATGTCTGGTGGCCGCTCGACCATGCCGAATGGCACGGCTTCACGCCCACCGACCTCGTCTTCCCTGCCTTTCTCTGCGCGATGGGCGTGGCGCTGGGCCTGTCCTTTCCTCGCGCGGTCGACGCCAGCTTCTGGGGCCGCATCGTCCGGCGCTCGCTGATGCTGATCCTGATCGGCTGGGCCTGGCAGATGCTCGCGCGGCCCGGCCTGGCGGATTTCCGGGTGTTCGGCGTCCTCCCCCGCCTCGGCCTCTGCTACGGCCTCGCCGCCGCCCTGGCGATCCTCACCGCTCGAAGGGACGCGGACGGGCGCGCACATCTCAGCGCGCCGGCACTCGGCATCGCCAGCGTCGTCCTGCTGCTCGGCTATTGGGCGCTGCTCAGCTTCGTACCCGTCCCCGGGCACGGCGCGGGGGATCTCAGCCCGGCGGGCAATCTTGCCGGCTATATCGACCGGATCGCAGTCACCACGCACCACATGTACCGCCTCGGCACCGACACGGCGGGCAATATCGTCTATGATCCCGAGGGCCTGCTCTCCACCCTCCCTGCGCTGGTCAACGTGCTGCTCGGCGCCCTCGCCGCCCTGCTCTGGAAGGCGGCGCCCGAGCGCGCGACGCTGCGCATCCTGCTCGCCGGCATCGCCCTTGCCGCGCTGGGCCTGCTGCTCGCGCCCTGGTTTCCGCTCAACAAGAAGCTGTGGACCAGCAGCTTCGCGCTCCTCACCTCGGGCCTGTCGGCGATCCTGTTCGTCGGCTGCATCCTCGCCGCGCGCAGCGCAGCGGCGCGCAAGATGCTGTGGCCGCTCGACGTTCTGGGGATGAACGCGATCCTCGGTTATCTCCTCTCGCTGCTGCTGTCGCTCGCCGCGATGCGCTCGGGGTTCCAGCCCTGGGCGTGGAAGGCGCTCGCCGCGCTCCTGCCCGGCCACCTTCTCCTCGCCTCGTTCCTGTTCGCGCTGGCGGCGCTTCTGCTCGTGCTGGCGCTGCTGATCCCGCTCCATCGCCGGGGCATCCACTTGCGACTGTAAACGCCATGGTAACCATGTTCGGCTAGTCGCTGGCCAAATGGGAGAGGCGAGCGCACACGCCCTGAGGCGGGCGATCTGGGACAAATGGGCGGCGCTCCCGCCGCCGCTGATGCGCGCGCATGCCATCGCCATCCAGCGTGGCTATCCCATCTCCTATGCCGCTGGCGTCTTCGTCAGCATCGCGCTGGCGCTGACGATCCACGCCAACAGCTTCTGGTCCTGGCACATTGCCGCGCTGGCGCTGCACCTGGCGATCGGCACGGCCGCCCTCGTCCGCTGGCGCGACGGCAAGCGCCGCGACTGGCGAGTCGACGATCCCACCGCAACTCTGCGCGCCACCGTGATCGAGGCCGCCGCCACCGGGTTCGGCTGGTTCCTGTTCCTCGCCACCATCGGCCTGGGCTCCACCGATCAGGAGCTGATCGTCACCACCACCGCCATTGCCGGCGTGGTCGCGATCGGCGCGCTGCGCTATGCCCCGCTGCCGCCCGCCAGCCTGGCGTGGCTCGGTGTCGCCGTGGCGATCTGCGCGCTCTACGCCATCTTCGCCAACATCCCGGCAGGCGTGTTCCTCTTTCTCGCCGTCTTCGTCGCCCTGCTCGCCCGCACCGTGATGGGCCAGGCCGCGCTGGTCAGCGAGCAGTTCGCACAGGGCGAAGCGCTCGCCCGCGCCGCCGGTGAGCGCGATCTGCTGCGCGCCGCCGCCCAGCGCGAGGAGCTGCAACAGGTCGCCCATGCCGCCGAGACCCGCCACCGCGCCCAGCTCGACGCCGAGCGCGATCGCCGCGCCGAGATCGCCCGCATCGCCGACCGGTTCGAGCGCCAGTTCGTCGCCGCGATCAGCGAGCTCGCCGCCGCGGCCGAGCAGACCCGCACCTCCGCCGGCGGCCTGACCAGCACCACCGCCGCCACCCGCGACGAGATCCGCGGCGTCGCCGATCGCGCCGCCCGCGCGGACACCGGCGCCGCCACGCTGCTCGAGGAATCGGCCAATCTAGGTCGCTCGCTCACTGCGGTCGAAGCCAGTCTCGATGCCCAAAGCGAGACCACCGCGCACCTCTACGGCCTCTCCCGCTCGGCCGATGCCCGCTTCGCCACGCTCGTGGAGCACAGCGCCAGCGTCGGCAGCATCGCCGACATGATCGCCGAGATCGCCGCCCGCACCAATCTGCTCGCGCTCAACGCCAGCATCGAGGCCGCCCGTGCCGGCGAGGCCGGCCGCGGCTTCGCGATCGTCGCGCAGGAAGTGAAGAGCCTCGCCGCCCAGACTGCCCATGCCACCGACGACATTCGCGCCCAGCTCGCCCGGATGACCGGCGCGGTGCATGCCACCAGCACGATCGTCGGCGAGATGCGCGACAGCTTCGACCGGATCGGCGAAGTCGGTGGCGCGGTCGGCCAGGCGATGCGCCACCAGGGCGAAGTGATCCGTTCGATCCAGACCTATGCCGGCACCGCCGCGGCGCTCACCGCCGACCTCCAGGCCGGCGCGGCGGGCGCGGAGAGCGCCACCGACGAAGCGGCACGCACCACCGCCGAGATGGACGCCGCCACCGACGAACTGGTCAACCAGGCCCGCCGCCTGCTCGGCGAGATGCAGAGGTTCCTCGAAACGCTGCGCGCGGCATAGGATCGAGCCTCGATCAGACCTTGATTTCTTTCGTCATCCCCGCGCTGCGCGGGGATGACGGTTGAAGGAATATTAGCCCCCCGCCCTAGACCATCGCCAGCCGCTCCCCCGACTTCTCCGTCCGCGCCGCCAGGATCGCCACTGCCGCGACCAGCCCGAACGCGCCTGCCACCAGGAAGGCCGGCGTATAGCTTCCCGTCCAGGCGCGCACCGCGCCCGCGCCGAATGCCGCGGTGGCCGCACCGATCTGATGCCCCACCATCACCCAGCCGAACACCACCGGTGCATCGCGCTCGCCGAAATGGACATTGGCGAGCTTCACCGTTGGCGGCACCGTCGCGATCCAGTCGAGCCCATAGAAGATCGCGAAGATCAGCAGGCTCGATGCGCTGAAATCGAGGAACGGCAGCGCCAGCAGCGACAGCCCGCGCAGCCCGTAATAGACGAACAGCAGCTTGCGCGGATCATAGCGGTCGGTCAGCCAGCCCGAGGCCGTGGTCCCGATCAGGTCGAACAGCCCCATCAGGCTGAGCAGCCCGGCCGCCTGCACCGGCGCGATGCCATGGTCGCCGCAGAACGCGATCATGTGCGTCCCGACCAGCCCGTTGGTGGTCAGCCCGCAGACGAAGAAAGTGCCGAACAACAGCCAGAACACCGGGCTTCTCGACGCGCGGAACAGCGCGGTGAACGCCAGCGCCGGCGTCGCCGCCTGCTTGAGCGCCGGCGGCGGTGCGCTCTCGTCGGTCTCGCCGAAGCGGCGCACGCCCAGGTCCTGCGGATGCTCGGGCACGAACAGCAGCACCAGCGGGATCACGCAGGCGCTGGCGATCGCCACGGCCAGCGCCACCGGCCGCCATGCCCCGCCATCGGCCAGCCAGGCAAGCACGGGCAGGAAGACGAGCGCGCCGGTCGCGGTGCTCGCGGTCAGCATGCCCATCACCAGGCCCTGCCGCGTCGCGAACCAGCGATTGACCACCGCCGCGCCCAGCACCGACGCCACCGCCCCGCTGCCCATGCCAGAGAAAACACCCCAGCTCAGCACATATTGCCAGGGCTCCGACATCCACAGGCTGGCAAAGGTCGAAAGCGACATCAGCACCAGCCCGGCGAGCATCGTCCGCTTGATCCCGAACGACAGCATCAGCGCCGCGGCGAAGGGGCCGACCAGCCCGTAGAGCATGATCCCGATCGCCGCGGCGGCAGAGATCGTCGCCCTGTCCCAGCCGAAATGCTGCTCGAGCGGCAACATCATCACACCGGGCGCGGAGCGCAGCCCGGCGGAAACGAGCAGGGCGACGAACGTGATCGCCGCGACGATGCCGGCATAGCCGCGCGCGCCGAACGGCATCCGGGAAAGTATCGCGATCATATCTGGCTCCCCTCCGCACTGCGCACCAGCCCCTGCAACGCCAGGTCGAGTCCCTGCAGCAATTCCATGCCCATGCCCGCTTCCACGCGGCGCTGCACCACTTCCCAATCCGGCTCGGCAGCGGCCATCGCGGCGCGCCCGGCCGGAGTCAGCACGGCGAGCTTGGCGCGCCCGCTGCCGGGCTCCACCTTCACCCAGCCGCGTTTCTCGATCGGCGCCAGTGCCCGGTAAAGCGAAGTGCGGTCCATCACCAGCCGATCGGCCAGCCGGCTGAGCGGCAGGCCCGGCGTCCGCGACACGTTGCGCAGGATCGCGAATTGCGCGGTCGTCATGCCATGGCCGGCCAGCGCCTCGTCATAGATTCGCCCCACCGCGCGGGACGCCTTGCGCAGCATCGTGCAGGCACAGGCCGACGAAAGCTCATATTGATGCATATGCATCATGTATATGCATCAAATGCGGTTCGGCAACCCCTTTGCCGATGTCGCAGGCTCCCTGGGACGCCGGGGCATCGACCCCAATCAAGCTGTTGTTCCGTATATATTCCTTACCGTTGTCCGACAGCCGCCGAGCCGGCATTTGCTCCTTTTATGTTCCAATCCGGCCATATCTCACCGCCCGAAGCCCCCCAGGGGCGTCAATGCCGTCAACATTTTCCGGCGGTTGCCAGCCCCCCATTCCCACCGCTATCCCCGGGTTCATGAAGCTCTACATCGGCAACAAGGCCTATTCCTCCTGGTCGCTGCGCGGCTGGCTCGCCTGCAGGCAATCGGGCCTCCCCTTCGAGGAAGCGGTGGTGCCGCTGTACGACGAGGCATGGGAGAAGCGGCGCGAGGGCGACGAGTTCGCGCCTTCCTCGGGCAAGGTGCCGATCCTGTGGGATGGCGACGCCGTGGTGTGGGACAGCCTGGCGATCATCGAGTATCTCAACGACAAGACCGGCAACACCAGCTTCTGGCCCAAGGATCCGGCGGCGCGCGCCATGGCCCGCTCGATGGCGGCCGAGATGCATTCCAGCTTCGCCGCCCTGCGCCGCAAGCACAGCATGAACGTGCGCAAGGTCTATCCGCCCAAGGCGCCCGATGCCGATGTGCTGCAGGATATCGGCCGGATCATGGAGCTCTGGGCCCAGGCCCGTGCCCGTTATGGCGGCGAGGGGCAGTTTCTGTTCGGCGCATTCGGCGCGGTTGACATCATGTTCGCGCCGGTGGTGACGCGGTTCGTCACCTATTCGCTGCCGGTGGCGCGCTTTGCGCCTGCCTATATGAACGCCGTGCTCCAGCACCCCTTCATGCAGGACTGGATCGCCGCGGCCCAGGAAGAGGATTGGGTGATCCAGCAGTTCGAGATGGATCCGGCCTGAAGCCGCCAGGCGCCGTTCGCGAACCGATCCCATGCCCATCCCCCTTCGGGGAAGGATGGACACGCCTAGAAGTCGCTGCCGTCCTTCCGCCGAAAGCCCTGTCCGGCAAACAGATGCATGTCGATGTCGGGATAATGGCAATCGGTCTCGGAGGGCCGCCCCACCGCGACGAAGATGCAAGGCGCGTCGCCGCGGTTCTGGAGGACATGGCCGTCGCCGCTGCCCTTGGGAAAGGCCGCGATGTCGCCGGCGCGCAGGACGGTCTCGCCGCCATCCTCGACCAGCACCGCCTCGCCGGCCAGCATCACCACGAACTCGTCCTCGCCGGCATGCCAGTGGCGCTGCGACGACCAGGCGCCGGGCTCGAGCGTCACATGGCTGAACCCGAAGTCGCCGATCCCGCTCGCCGGGGCGAGCCGGCGATACCAGCGGCCCTGCACCGGTCCGGCATATTCGGCCGGATAGCCGGTGGCATTGGTCTGCGGGATTGTATCGAGATCGAGCTTGGGCAATGCCACCTCCATCAACTCCGGAGACTATCTTGCCCGACGCAATCGAACTGACCAAGGCCCTGATCGCCGCCGAGAGCGCCACGCCGGCGCGCGGCGCCGTGTTCGACGTGCTGGAAGCGGCGCTGCTGCCGCTCGGCTTCAAGGTCGAGCGCTTTGTCGAGGGCGAGGCGCCCGAGGGGCCGGTCGAGAACCTGCTCGCGGTACGGGGCGCCGGGCCGCGCCACTTCGCCTTTGCCGGTCATCTCGACGTGGTGCCGCCGGGCGCGGGCTGGACGGGCGACGCCTTCGTTCCCCAGGTGCGCGGCGATCTGCTCTACGGCCGCGGCGCGGTCGACATGAAGGGCGCCATCGCCGCCTTCGTCGCCGCGGCGGCGCGGGTGCCGGAGGGGATGACCAGCCTGATCGTCACCGGTGACGAGGAAGGCCCAGCCACTTTCGGCACCCAGAAGCTGATGGAAAGGATGGCGGAGCGCGGCCTCGTGCCCGACATGTGCCTGGTCGGCGAACCCACCTCGCAGCACCGGCTGGGCGACATGATCAAGATCGGCCGGCGCGGCTCGACGGTGATCGACGTCTCGGTCCCCGGCAGGCAGGGCCATGTCGCCTATCCGCATCTCGCCGACAATCCGGTTCCCAGGCTGGTCCGGGCCCTGGCGGAGATCGATGCCATCGAGCTGGACCGGGGCAATGCCTGGTTCCAGCCGTCGAACATCGAGGTGATCGACCTGGCCGTCGGCAATCCGGCGACGAACGTGATCCCCGGCCACGCCGGCGCGCGGCTCAGCATCCGCTTCAACGACCAGCAGCGCGGCCCGGACCTGATCGCCCGGATCGAGGAGATCGTGCATCGCCACGCCCCCGCCGGGATCGTGAAGGGCCGCGTCTATGGCGAGGCGTTCCTTACCGCGCCCGGCGCGCTCTCGGCGCTGGTCGCGGAAGCGATCGAGGCGAAACTGGGGCTGGCGCCCGAGTTGTCGACCACCGGCGGCACGTCGGACGCGCGTTTCCTGTCGAAGCTCTGCCCGGTAGTGGAGTTCGGCCTGCTCAACGCCACGATGCACAAGCTCGACGAGGCCGTGGCCCTTGCCGACCTGGTCGCGTTGACGGATGTCTATGAGGAGGTGTTGCGGCGGGCGTTCGCGAACTGACCGGGAGGGAAACGTCAGCCCGCCGCGCGCTGCAGTTCGATACCGCGCGCCCATTCGAGGAAGGCATGTTCTTCCATCGGCGTCGCCACGGCATAGCCCTGAAGCACGTCGCACCCGATGACCCGCAACACGGTGGCCTGGTCCTCGCTCTCGATCCCTTCGGCCACGGCTTCGCAGCCCAGGCCGTGGATCAGCCCGATGACCGCCTGGGCGATGGTGCGGGCATCGGCGCTCTCGGCGACTTGCTCGATCAGGCTGCGGTCGAGCTTGATGCGATCGATGGGCAGCTTGCGAAGGCGGGCGATGTTCGAATAGCCGGTGCCGAAATCGTCGATGGCGATGGTGGCGCCATCGGTCCGCAGCGTGGCGATCGCCTCGAGCACTTCGCTCGAACAGTGCATCGCCAGCGTCTCGGTGATCTCGAGTTCGAGCAGGTTCGCCGGGGCGCGGGCCGCCAGCATCGCCTCGCGCAGCTTGCGGAAGAAGCTGGCATGGTCAAGCTGGCGCGGGCTGATGTTGACCGCGAGCCGCTGCTGGATGCCCAGCCGGCCCCAGCGCGAGATCGTCTCGGCGACGCTCTCGACCACCCATTCGCCGATCTCGACGATCAGGCCGGTCTCCTCGGCGCGCTGGATGAAGGTGCCGGGCATCTTGAGCCCGTCCGGGTGGCGCCAGCGCAGCAGCGCCTCGGCGGCGACGATGCGCCCATCGGCGGCGGAGACCTGGGGCTGGTAGACGAGCGTGAACTGGTCCTTGTCCACCGCTTCGCGCAGGTCGCTCTCCAGCCGGGCCCGCTCGGCGATCTCTGCGGCGAGGATCTCGGTGAAATGCTCGGCCCGGCCGCGGCCCATCGCCTTGGCATGGTACATGGCGGCGTCGGCGGCGCGCATCAGGTCGTGCAGCGTGGTGCCGTGCTCGGGGCGCAGCGCGATGCCGATCGAGGCGCCGATCGACACTTCCTGGTCGGCCAGGTCGAACGGCTCGGAAAGGGCATAGAGGATGCCGCGCCCGATCCGCTCGGCGTCGCGCTCGTGGCGCAGCGCCGGGAAGAACATGGTGAACTCGTCACCCGCCAGCCGCCCGATCAGCGGCGGCCGCGCCTCGGCCTCGGCGGCGAAGCGGTCCGCGACGGCGCGCAGGCGGTTGGCCACCATGCCGAGCAGCGCGTCGCCGGTGGCGTGGCCCAGCGTGTCGTTGACGTGCTTGAAGCGGTCGAGATCGATGAAATAAAGCACCGCGACATTGCCCGGCGACAGTTCGGCGAGCATGCGCTCGGCGGTGCGGCGGAAATTGGTGCGGTTGGGCAGCGAAGTCACCGGATCGAACATCGCCAGCCGCTGGACGCTCTCCAGATTGGCGTGGAGCTGGCGGAACAGCCCGTCCATCGCCCGCGCCAGCGTCGGCACCGATTCATGCACCTGGGGCGGGATGCCGCTCTGCAAGTCGCCATTGGCAGCGCCCTGAAGCCGCTCGATCGCCGCATCGATGGCTTCGGCGGTGGAGGCGATGCTGCGCTCCGCCGAGGCCCAGCACATCACGCCGCAGACGATCGCGGCGATCAGCGCGCGACCCGCCGTCTCGACCGTGATCATGCCCGGAGTCGACGCCGCAGCCAGTGCCAGGATGAACGCCACGGCACCGGAGCACATCGCAAAGGCTATCGCACGGCTCTTGAGCGAAAATCCTTCCACTGCGCTCGCTCTTCCCCCAGCAACCCGTTCCGAGCCGGCTCATGCCGGCCTCGATCCCCGGACACATCGCAGACAGAAGTTAAGATTTTTCCCGGGAACGGCGGAGCACGATGTAGAGCGCACCGGCTCCACCATGGCGGGAATGCGCGGTCCTTACGGCAGCGATACGATCGGAATGGCGCGACGAGGCGAGCCAGTCGCCCACTGCCGCGCGGATCGCGCCGCGGGCATGCGGACGCTCGGATTCCGGCCGCGGCGGCTTGCCGGTGACGAGCAGCAGCACGCGGTCGCCCCGCCCGATCGCCGCCTCCAGCCCGAAATCGAGCCGGTCATAGGCCGAAGCGAGGCTGTGGCCGTGCAGATCGACGGAAGAATCGGGAGAGACCAGCCCGCGCGACAAGCGCCTGTCCCAGGATGCATCTAGCGTGTTCACCGCCCGAGCACGCAACGGCGCGGGTGCCTGGGGCGCCGCGCGCAGCGGCGGTACCCGGCCCTTCGGCTTGGCCGGCGCGGACTTCGGCACGGCGGGCTCAGGCTGCCCGGCGACCTCCACTGCCTTCATTGGACGCGCCTCGAGCGGCGTCACGCTGGCGATCACGCGTTGCCAGAGCGCCGCTTCCTCGGGCGCGAGGCGCCTCACCGCTGGCGTTGCGGCGCCGGCACCGTGGCGATCGGCCCCCCGCCCAGCCGGCTGAGCGTGCCGACCGGCAGCAGCAGCCAGGCGGAGCCGCGCGCATTCATGCCGCCCGCGATCGCGCGCGCATCGTCGCCCGCGCCCCAGAAGGTGTCGACCCGGTTGGGGCCCTTGATCGCCCCACCGGTATCCTGCGCGATCCACAGGCCGTTGGCCTCGGCGCGGTCCATCGAGAGGAATACCGGGGCGCCCAGCGGAATGAACTTCGGGTCGACCGCCGCGCTCACTTGCCCGGTGACTGGCAATCCCAGCGAGCCATTGGGCCCGGCGCCCTTCAGTTCCTGGAAGAACACATAGCTCTTGTTCTCCCACATGATGTCCTGCCCCTCTTCGGGGTGCTCGCGCAGATAGGCGATGATGCCCTGCATCGAAGCGCCGCCAGGCTTGAGCAGCCCGCGGTCGCGCATCAACGCACCGATGCCGACATATTCGCGGCCGTTCTGGCCGGCGAAGCCGATGCGCATGACCTGCCCGTCAGGGCCACGGAGACGCCCCGAACCCTGGATCTGGAGGAAGAACAGCTCGATCGGATCCGCTGCCCAGGCGATCTCCAGTCCGCGCCCGTCGAGCGCGCCCTGATCGATCTCCTTGCGGTCGAAATAGGGGATGAAGGTCTTGCCGGCGACCCGGCCGCGGATCTTCTTGCCCTTCATGTCGGCGGAAAACTGGCCGAGATCGACTTCGATGATATCGTCCGGCTTGGCGTAGACTGGCACGCCATAGCCGGGGCGGCGATGGCGCGATCCCGCGATCTCGGGCTCGTAATAGCCGGTCGCCTGCGCCTTGCCGTCGGCGACCTGCACCGTCTCGAACCAGCGCGCGAAGAAGCCGCGCGCATCGCGCTCGGGCCAGGTCTTCGCGGCGTCGCACGCGGGCTGCCAGTCACGTCCCTGCGTGAGCCCGCTCGCATCGGTGCGGCGCACCAGCGAAGGGCAGCTCAGCCGATAGGCGACCAGCGCCCGGACCGCGGCGGCATCGCCCAACGGCAGCGAATCGAACGAAGGGCCGGCAAGCAGGCCGGCCGAGGCCGCGAGGAGGGTGCCCGTGGGCGCCGCCGGCGCCGGAATGGCGGCGAGCGGCGTTGCGGGAATGGGCTGGCGCGCGGCGGGATTGCCATGCGGCTCCGAGATGCGCCCCGGCTCTCGCGGCACGTCGCGCCGACGCTCCCTCGGCGCCTCGCGCGGCGGCGTATAGCCCGGCTCCACCGAATGCGGCACCACGCCGCCCGAACAAGCGCCCAGCAGCGCCGCGAGCGCGACTCCCCCCCAGATCCGCATAATGGCCCCTCAGGCTTCGTCGGTCTCGACGAGCTTCCAGTTGGGATCGTCGCTGCGGAGGCTCCGCGCGAAGGTCCAGATGTCGTGCGTCTCCACGGCATCGCTCAGCGAGCCGGCGACGACATTGCCATCGGCATCGCGCGTCACCGCGGCGATATCGGCATCGAAGCGCACCGTGATGCGGGCGGCCTTGCCCTCCACCACCGCATCCGAGATGAGCGCGCGCTCGATCGCGACCAGGCGATTCTCCAGCACATGGCCGGCGGCCTTGCGGTCGGCGATCGCCTGGGCGAAGCCGGCACGGACATCGTCCTCCACCAGCCAGCCGAGCGTCTCCTCGTCGCCCTTCCAGAAGGCCTCGAGGATCATCTTGTACGCGCTCTTGGCGCCATCGAGGAACTGGGCGACGTCGAAGCTGGAATCGGCGGCGATCACGGCCTTCAGGCCCGATTCCGCACCGGTCTCGATCACCCGGGCGCCCGCTTCGCGCACTTCGGGAGTCTGGTCGATGGTGCGGTTCGCCGGCGGCACCGCCACGCGCTCCTCGCTCGGCTTGGGCAGCGCCTGCTCATGGCCGGTGCGCTTGCCGAGCACGGCATAGAGTCGGAGCGCCAGAAAACCGGCCACCATTGCGAACAGGATTATCGTGTACACTACGCCTCCAAACGCTTCGCCGGTTAACATAGGCGCAAGCGCCGCGGGTTTCAAATCCGGCCGAATCCGGCGGCAATTGAAACCCGTGCGCCCGCCTGCTAGGCGCGCAACCGATCCAACGCTTCAATAGCGCGAAACTATCCGGAAAAGAGGTACTTTAGAAATGGCCGAGAACGACACGATCGCCGAATTCGGCGAGCCCGCTGCCAATGGTGAGGACACCGCCCCGGCCGTCGGCCTGTTGTCGCAATATGTAAAGGACTTCTCGTTCGAGAACCCGAACGCGCCGGCCATCTTCCAGAGCCCGACCGCGCCGGCGATCGACGTGCAGTTCAACATCGGCTCGGGCAAGGTTGCCGAGGACGTCTTCGAAGTCGTCCTCAAGATCGAAGTGCGCGCGACGGCCGACAGCCAGACCGCCTTCATCGTCGACTTGTCCTATGCCGGCCTGTTCGGCATTCGCAACGTGCCCGAGGGCGAGGCGCTCGACGGCTTCCTGCTCGGCGAGGCCCCCCGCCTGCTCTTCCCGTTCGCCCGCCGCGTGCTGGCCGACGCGGTGCGCGACGGCGGCTTCCCGCCGCTGATGCTCGAGCCGATCGATTTCGGCGGCATCTATCTGCAGCAGCGCGCGGCGAACGAGTCGGGCCTGACCGGCGACGTGGCGGGCGAAGCCTGATCCACGCCTGAAGGGGGAAGGCGATGAAGCTCGCCCGCAGCCTGGGGTCGGTCGGCGGGCTCACGCTCGCCAGCCGCGTCCTCGCGCTGGTGCGCGATTCGCTGCAGGCCCGCTATGTCGGCGCGAGCTTCGCGTCGGATGCGTTCACCATCGCCTTCCGCCTCCCCAACATGTTCCGCGCCCTCTTCGCCGAGGGTGCGTTCAACTCGGCCTTCATCCCGATGTTCAATCGGAAGGTAGGCGAGACGGGCGAGCTCTCGCAGGGGCTCGACTTCGCCGAGCGCGCGCTCTCGGTGCTGTTCCTCGCGCTCGCGGCGATGACCGGCGTGATGCTGGCCGCCGCCTGGCCGCTCACCTGGCTGCTCTCCGGCGGCTTCAACGACGTCGCGCCCGACCGCTTCGCCTTCGCAGTGGAGCTGAGCCGGATCGCCATCCCCTATCTGATGCTGATCAGCCTGGCCTCGCTGCTGGGCGGCATCCTGAATTCGCTCGACAAATTCTGGGTCAACGCCGCCGCGCCGATCCTGCTCAACATCGCGATGGTGGTCGCTCTCGCCGTGTTCAACGGCGATCCGTTCGAGACGGCCCGTGCCCAGGCGATCGCGGTGCCGATCGGCGGCGCGCTCCAGCTCGGCTGGCTCGCGCTGGCCTGCCGCCGCTCGGGCGTCTCGCTCAAGCCCCGCCTTCCCCGGCTCGATCCCGAAGTGAAGCGGCTGATGAAGCTGATCCTGCCGGCCGCCGCCGGCGCGGGCGCCGCGCAGATCAACCTGCTGATCTCGAGCGCATTGGCCGGCGGGCTGCTCGCCGCGGGCTCGCTTTCCTACATCTATTATGCCGACCGGCTGAACCAGCTGCCCCTCGGCATGATCGGCATCGGCCTCGGCACCATCCTGCTTCCCACCATCTCGCGCCTGCTCGGCGCCGGAAAGGACGAGGAAGCGATGGAAACGCAGAATCGCGGCATCGAACTGGCGCTGTTCCTCACCTTGCCCGCGATGATCGCGCTGATCGTCGCGGCCGAGCCGATCGTGCGCGGCCTGTTCCAATATGGCCATTTCGGCCCCGAGGCGACGCGTGCCTGCGCGCTGGCACTCGCCGGCTTCTCGGTCGGCCTGCCCGCCTATGTGCTCGTGAAGGTGCTAACGCCCGGCTATTACGCGCGGCACGACATGAAGACGCCGGTGCGCTATGCGATCGTCTCCGTCGGCGTGAACATCGCGCTCAACCTGGCGTTGATCCCGCTGATCGGGGCCAGCGGCCCGCCGCTCGCCACCGCGATCTCGTCCAGCGTCAACACCTTCATGCTCTATCGCACGCTCAATCGGCGCGGCCATTTCACCGCCGACGCGCAGCTCAAGCGCCGCCTGCCTCGCCTTGCGCTCGCGGCTGCCATCATGGGCGGGGCGCTGTTCGCCTTCGATCACCTGCTCGATCCCTGGCTCAACGGCCATATGGTCGAGCGCTACGGCGCGCTCATCGTCCTCGTCGGCGCAGGCTGCACGATCTACGTCCTGGCCTGCTTCGTCACGCGCGCCTTTCTGATCTCTGACATCAAGGCGCTGGTCCGCCGCCGTTCGGCGCGCTAGAGGCCTCCGCGTCCCTGACATCCTTGTGCGGCTGCGTCCCCGCCGTCTCGGACCCGCGGCCCGTCCAAAGGCCGAACGGTCAGCCCGGGCGCGGAAGGAAAATTCATGCGTGTCGTTTCCGGCATCCAGACCACCGGCAATCTCCACCTCGGCAACTATCTCGGGGCGATCAAGCAGTGGGTGGCGATGCAGGATCAGGGGGAATGCCTCTTCTTCCTCGCCGATCTCCATGCGCTGACGGGCAACATCTCGCCGCAGGAACTCGCCAATTCCACGATCGAGATGGCCGCGACGCTGATGGCGTCCGGCATCGACGATCGCGCCATCCTGTTCAACCAGGCCCGCGTTCCCGCGCATGCCGAATTGTGCTGGATCCTCAACGGCACCGCGCGGATGGGCTGGCTCAACCGCATGACCCAGTGGAAGGACAAGGCGGGCAAGAACCGCGAAGGCGCCAGTGTCGGCCTGTTCGCCTATCCGGTGCTCCAGGCCGCCGACGTGCTCGTCTACAAGGCGACGCACGTGCCGGTGGGCGAGGACCAGAAGCAGCATCTCGAGCTGGCGCGCGACATCGCCGCCAAGTTCAACACCGATTTCGAGGTCGACCTCTTCCCGCTGCCCGAACCGTTCATCTCGAAGGCTGCCCCGCGCATCATGAGCCTGCGCGACGGCAGCGCGAAGATGTCCAAGTCCGATCCCTCGGACCTGTCGCGAATCAACCTGTCGGACGATGACGACATCATCGCCCAGAAGCTCCGCAAGGCGAAGACCGACCCCGAGCCGCTGCCCGATTCGTTCGATGCGCTTGCCGAACGTCCCGAGGCGAAGAACCTGGTGACGATCTACGCTGCGCTGTCGGGTCGCGACCCCCAGTCGGTGGTGACGGAGTTCGCCGGCCAGGGCTTCGGCGCGTTCAAGCCGGCGCTGGCGGACCTCGCCATCGCCGTGCTCGGCCCGGTGCGCGAGCGGCTGAACCAGTTGCTGGCGGACCGCGACGCAGTGGGCCAGCAGCTGGCCAAGGGCGCCGAGCGCGCCAGCACCCTTGCCGAGCCGACGCTCAAGGCCGCGCAAAAGGCGGTCGGACTGCAAATCTGAAACCGAATCCGTGGCACCCGCGCTCGCCGCGGGTGCCATGGCCGCATAGTCTGAGGCCTTCCGTTTTCAGGAGGTACTCGATGCATCACAAGCTTCGCTTCGCGCTCACCCTCGCCGCGGCCATCGGGCTACAGACCGCGCCGTTCCAGGCCGCCCAGGCCCGGCCCGATCCGGTCCCCGACTGCACTCAGCCGCCCTCGGCCTTTTGCGACGATTATGCCGCCCTGGGCTTCGCGACCCGCATCCAGTGCGTCGCCTACGTCATGCAATATTGCGAGGCGATCAATAATCCGGGCGACAATTGCTACATCAATCCGCGCACCGGCCAGCGCGTCTGCCAATAACTGCTGACAGTCCTTCTCCCGGCGCTATGCTCCGGGGAAAGGGCTGGAACCGTGCCGCGCCCTTCGGGTTCTGCCAACCGGGAGTGCGTGCAGATGCGTAAGCTGGTTACCCTGTTGCTGCTCGGCAGCGCCCTGTCCGCGTGCAGCGGGGGCGGCTCCGGCGGGGGTGGCGGCACAGTCGTCACGCCCACGCCGACGCCTGGGTCGGGATCGACGCCCACGCCCACGCCCAGCACACCCTCGCCCAGCCCGACGAGCACCGAGCCCGCCACCGGCTCCGATTTCCTCAGCTCGGTCGCCCTGCTCTACAGCACTCCACCCAATATCGCCGCATGCCAGGCGGGAACGCTAAAGCCCGAAGTCGGCGCACGCGTGCTGGCGACGCTCAACGACATTCGCGCGCACCACAATCTGCCCGCGGTCACTTATGCGCCCGCCGACGAGCCCGCTTCCCAGCAATCGGCGCTGATGATGGCGGCCAACGGGCAGCTCAGCCACAATCCGCCGGCGAGTTGGAACTGCTATACCAACGCCGGCGCCACCGCCGCCGGGCAGAGCAACATCTATCTGGGCATGGGGGGCCTGCGCTATTCGCAGGATGCCGATCTGCTGATCGGCTGGCTCACCGACACCAACAATGTGGTGGCGAACAATATCGGCCATCGCCGCTGGCTGCTCTATCCGTTCCTCTCGACTATTGCCTATGGCCGGGTCGCCGGAGTCTGGCAGGGCAGCAATCGCGCGGACGGCGCCTCGATCAAGGTGATCAACAATACCCAGAACACCGCCGGCCCGCTGCCGGATTATGTCGCCTATCCGTTCGAGGAATATCCGGCGCGCTATTTCGACACCGCGGCGCTGCTCTCCTTCGGCGTGATCGCCAACAAGAGTGCCAATTTCGGGGCGAACGCGACGGTCAGCTTTGCCAATGCCACGATCGTCGTGCGCGCGCGCGGCGGCGCGGCGCTCACGGTATCGAACGTGTCGTGGGACAATGACGGCTATGGCCTGCCCAACAGCCTGCAATGGAAAGTCGCCGGCCTGGCCGCCAACACCATCTATGACGTGACGATCAGCAATGTCACCGTCAGCGGCGCCGCACGAAACTACAGCTATTATTTCCGGCTGGTGCCCTGAACGCTCCGAAACCACCATATCCGCGCGAGATCCGCTAGGCCGTGCGGACGTCGCGACTTAGCCTGCGCTTTCCACGACAGGGAGGCACATATGCGCAAGAAGATCGGTTTCTCGCTCTCGCTCGCCGCCGCGGCCGGGTTCCAGGCCGTCCTGGCCCAGCCGCTCCAGGCACGTCCGGGCTTCGGCGAATGCGACAATCCGCCATCGGTCACCTGCTCCAGCTATCAGGCCCGGGGCTTCGCCAGCCATGGCGACTGCGTCACATATTACAGCGACTATTGCCCGCAACTCGAAAGCGGCAACGGCGGCTGCGTCTATGATCCGCGGATCGGCCAGACCATCTGCTGGTGAAGCCGAGGCGGTCATAGCCGCACGAAAGCGCACCGCCATTATGACTAGACAAAAAGGCCGGACCCGCCAGGGCCCGGCCTCTCTGTTGATCAGGGTGGAGGCGTGACCGATCCGCGTTGCCCCGCTCTCAGCTCCTCCACCCCGCCCGCCCCTGAAGGAGGCGGGAACATGGCTCCTTAGCCTTCCAGCGTGCGCATCAGCGTGCGCACGGCCGTGTCGATCTCCACGTCCTTGCCGCGCAGCTCCTCGATGCGCTTCACTGCGTGGATCACGGTCGAATGGTCGCGATTGCCGAACTTGCGGCCGATCTCGGGCAGCGAGCGCGTGGTCAGCCGCTTGGCGAGATACATCGCGATCTGGCGCGGCCGGGCGATCGCCACGGCACGACGCTCGGAGATCAGATCGATCTGCTTCACTTCGAAATGCGCCGAGACCGCACGCTGGATCTCGTCGATCGTGATGCGGCGCTGGGCCGAGCGCAGCACCTCGCCGAGCACGTTGGTGGCAAAGTCGATCGTGATCACTTCGCCGTTCAGCTGGGCATAGGCGACGAGGCGATTGAGCGCGCCCTCAAGCTCGCGGACATTGGTGGTGATCCGTGCAGCGAGCAGGTCCATCACTTCGTGCGGCATCGTCACTGCCGGCATGTCCTGCAGCTTGCGGCCGACGATCGCACGGCGCAGCTCCAGCTCGGCCGGCTTGATGTCCGCCACCAGGCCCGAGGCCAGGCGGCCGGCAAGCCGCGGCTCGAAGCCTTCCAGCGCCTGGGGCGCGCGGTCCGCCGCGATCACCAGCCGCTTGCCCGACGACATGAACTCGTTGACGGTGTGGAAGAACTCCTGCTGCGTGGCGTCCTTGCCGCCGATGAACTGCAGGTCGTCGATCATCAGCAGGTCGACCGAGCGCAGCCGCGCCTTGAACGCGTGGGTGTCCTTGTTGCGCAGCGCCTGCACAAATTCGAACATGAAGCGCTCGGCGGTCACGTAGATCGCGGTCGCGGCCGGATTCGCTTCCAGGAACGCATGGCCGATCGCGTGCATCAGGTGGGTCTTGCCCTGGCCCGTGCCGGCATGGAGGTAGAGCGGGCTGAAGCGCGGGGCGCCAGGCTCGGCCATTGCCTTGGCCGCGTTGCAGGCCACGCGATTCGTCGCATCGATCACGAAGCGGTCGAAGGTGAAGCGCGAGTCGAATTGCGGGCGCTCGGCGGGCGATGCCGTGGCGGCCGCGACCGGTGCCGAATCGGCAGCCGCCGGAGCGGGCGCCGTGCTCAGGACACGCTTCGGTTCTTCCGTCAGCGTCTCGATCGACACACTGCGCACCGCCGGAATCTGGCCGCGGAATTCGAGCAGCAGCCGCTCGGCATAGTGATTCTTGACCCACTGGGTCATGAACGCCGAGGGCAGGCCCAGGCGCACGATCTCGGCATTGCTGCCTTCGATCAGGACCACCGGCTTGAGCCACTGGTCGAACAGGCGCTGGCCCGCAGAGCGGCGCAAGTTCGCACGCACATGCGCCCAAGCCTTCGCAACCGCAGCTTCCATCCCGTCCCGTTCCAAGGCCTGAACCTGAGTCACCGTGACGCACCCCTCCTTCGCGGGAAAGCAGCCGCTTCCCGTGCGCTAATTCGCTCCGACATGAGGCCCTTCGACACCGGACATCCCCGGTCCCTGTGCGACGGGCTTCGCTAAATACCCTGGCGAGAACTCGCCTGGGAGGTCTGTTTTAGGAACCCCTTTCTGAGTCGATCAAGGGGGTCGGGTGTAAAGATACTGAAATAGTTTTGTTGACTCGCCGTAACCCGCGGAAAACCGTGGGGGCATCCTCACAAACTACTGAAAAGCTTGGCTTCTGCGGATTATTGCAAACCAAAGACACTGCGACTCGCGCGAATCTCAGGGTTCCATGGGCTTGCCATGATTCGTTCCGCAAACCCTTGTCAGACACGACAAAAACCCCGCGGAACCGGAGTTCCGCGGGGTTTTATTACGAAAAAATTACGATTACGCCAGCGCTTCGACGCGCTTGTTGAGACGCGCGAACTTGCGCGAGGCGGTATTCTTGTGGAGCACGCCCTTGGCGACGCCGCGCGCCATTTCCGGCTGCGCAGCGGCGAGCGCGGCAGCGGCCGCGGCCTTGTCGCCGGCCTCGAGGGCCGACTCGACCTTCTTCACGAAGGTGCGGATACGGCTCACGCGGGTGCCGTTGATCTCCGCGCGGCGCGCATTGCGCCGGATACGCTTCTTCGCTTGCGGCGTATTCGCCATGCCGTCTCGTTCCTAGCTCGAAATGTTTAGGGCGCGGGGAACATGCCTCCACGCCCGGAAAGACGGGCCCCTTAGCGCTACCGGCGATTCGGGTCAACCGTTACGACTGGCATTTCGGGCACCAGAAAGTGGAACGCCCCGAATCGACGCGCCGCTCGACCAGCCCTCCGCACCCGCACGGCTCCCCTTCCCGGCCATATACCCGCCATTCCTTGGCGAAATAGCCGAGCTCGCCATCGGGCCGGGCATAGTCGCGGATCGTCGAGCCGCCGGCGCGGATCGCGCTCTCCAGCACCTCGCGAATCGCGGCGGCCAGCTTCTCCAGCCGCGCCTTCGAGATCGAGCCGCCTTCGCGGGTGGGCGCGATGCGGGCCATGTACAGCGCTTCGCACACATAGATGTTGCCCAGTCCCGCCACCACACGCTGGTCGAGCAGCAGCGCCTTCACGGGCGCCACCCGGCCCTTGAACATGCGCGCGAGGTGCGCCGCATCGAAGTCCGGCCCCAGGGGCTCCGGCCCGAGCGCGGCAAAGGGCGGCCAGGCCGCCACTGCCGCGCTCGGCATCAGGTCGACCGAGCCGAATCGCCGCGGATCGTTCAGCGCGAGCCGGTGATGCTGCGTCTCGAGCACCAGGTGATCATGCTTGCCGATCTCCCCGGGATCGATCCGCCAGCGCCCGGACATGCCGAGATGGAAGATCAGCGTGTCGCCGCGATTCGTCTCGATCAGCCCATATTTCGCGCGCCGGCCGAGCCCGGTGACGGTGGCCCCGGTCAGGCGCTGGCCGAGCCCTTCCGGAAACGGCCGGCGCAGATCGCCGCGGTGCAACGTCACGCGCATGATCGCGTCGCCCTTGAGCACGGGTTCCAGGCCGCGGACAGTGGTCTCTACTTCGGGAAGCTCAGGCATGCCGCTTCCCTAACGTGCCGACCCCCTGTTCGCCATCCCCGCGAAGGCCGGGATCCGGAGCCATGCCTGCCGCGCTCGCCGGTCCCGGATCCCGGCCTTCGCGGGGATGAAGGGTTTAAAGGCGATGACGTGGGAAATTTCCCCCGCTAGAGCCCCTGACATGACCGACACCGTCTCCTTCGGCTACGAGGACGTGGCCCCCGAGGAAAAGACCCGCCGCGTCGGCGAGGTCTTCTCCAGCGTCGCTTCGAAATACGACCTGATGAACGACGCCATGTCGGGCGGCCTCCATCGCCTGTGGAAGGACAAGTTCGTCCGCCGGGTAAAGCCGCGCGCGGGCGAGCATATCCTCGACATGGCCGGCGGCACCGGCGACATCGCCTTCCGCATGGCGCGCTCCGGCGCCTCGATCACGGTGGCGGACATCAATCCGGAGATGCTCGCCGTCGGCATCGAGCGCGCCGCGGAGCGCGGAATCGCCGGCGCGGGCGAGCCCGAAACCGGAAGCCTGGTGTGGAGCGAGGCCAATGCCGAGCAGCTGCAATGGCCCGACAAGTTCTTCGACGCCTATACCATTGCCTTCGGCATCCGGAACGTGACCGACATCCCCAGGGCGCTTCGCGAGGCGCACCGCGTGCTCAAGCGCGGCGGCCGGCTGTTCGTGCTGGAATTCTCGACCACCCAATGGCCGGGCTTCGCCGAGGTCTATGACGCCTATTCGCACCATCTCGTCCCCAGGCTCGGCCAGATGCTCGCCGGCGATGCAGACAGCTATCGCTACCTGATCGAATCGATCCGCCGCTTCCCGCCCATGCCCGAATTCGAGCGGATGATCCGCGAGGCCGGCTTCACCCAGACCAAGGTCGAGCCGCTGCTCGGCGGCCTGGTCGCGATCCATTCGGGCTGGAAGATTTGAATTCGGTGACGACGTCCCAACTCCGATTTCGTCATCCCGGCAAGGGCGGGGATGACGGGGCCTTGCACGCCGGGCTGGGCAAACCAATGCGCCGCGGGGTGCTATGACCGCGCCTGTCGTCCATCTCTGGCGCCTGCTCAAATGGGGCCGCATCCTGGCGCGCCACGGCGCGCTGCGCGGCATCGAGCAGGACCCGCACACGCCCCGGCCCGTCCGCCGCGTGGCCCGCATCGCCCGCTTCGGCGCGCGCGTGCCCAGGGTGCCGCACTATGCCGATGCCTTCCAGGCGATCGGTCCGGCGGCAATCAAGCTCGGCCAGACGCTCGCCACTCGCCCCGACCTGGTCGGCGACGAAGCGGCGAGTGACCTGCTCCGCCTGCAGGACGCGCTGCCCCCGCTGCCCTTCCCGGTGATCCGGCAGCGAATCGAAAGCAGCTTCGGCCGGCCGCTGGAGACCTTCTTCGCCGAATTCGACGAGACGCCGGTCGGCGCCGCGTCGATCGCGCAGGTCCATCGCGCGGTCACCACCGACGGGCGCCAGGTCGCGGTGAAGGTGCTGCGCCCCGGTATCGAGACCGAATTCGCCAAGGCGATCGACACCTATGAATGGGCCGCCGCCCAGGTCGAGGCCATGGGCGGAGAGGCTTCGCGCCTGCGCCCGCGCCTGGTCATCGAGACCTTCAAGCGCTGGACCGCGCGCGAGCTCGACCTGCGCCGTGAAGCCGCCTCTGCCTCCGAGCTGGCCGAGGGCATGCAGGCCGAGCCCGATTTCATGGTCCCGCAGATCGACTGGCAGCGCACCACCGGCAAGGTGCTGACGCTGGAATGGATCGACGGCATCAAGCTCTCGCACCGCGACCGCATCGTCGCGGCGGGGCACGATCCCAGTGTCCTGGCCGGCCGGCTGATCCGCGCCTTCCTGCGCCAGGCGATCGCCGAGGGCTTCTTCCATGCCGACATGCATCAGGGGAACCTCTTCGCGCTCCCCGACGGCCGCATCGCCGCGATCGACTTCGGCATCATGGGCCGGATCGATCGCCGCGCCCGCGTCTGGCTGGCCGAGATCCTCTACGGGCTGATCACCGGCAACTATGCGCGCGTGGCCGAGATCCATTTCGAGGCCGGCTATGTTCCGCCGCACCACAATGTCGCCGAGTTCGCCACTGCGCTCCGCGCCGTTGGCGAGCCGATGCGCGGCCTGCCGGTCAAGGACATGTCGATGGGCGCGATGCTCGACGGCCTGTTCTCGATCACCCGCGATTTCGACATGCAGACCCAACCGCACCTCCTGCTGCTCCAGAAGACGATGGTGATGGTCGAGGGCGTGGCGCGCACGCTCGATCCCGACATCAATCTGTGGGACGTCTCGGCGCCGTTCGTGCGCGAATGGATCCGCACCGAGCTGGGGCCGGAGGCCAAGATCGCCGATCGGCTGGTCGAGGATCTGCGCACCCTCGCCCGCCTGCCCGATCTGATCCGCAACATCGAGCGGCGCTTCCCCGCGCCGGGCGGCGCGCCGCCCGCGCCGCCGCTCAAGGAGATCGAGCGCATCCGCGTGGTCGGCGGCTGGCGCTATGCGGCGGTGGCGGTGTTTTCCGGCGCGGTGGGCGCCGCGATCATGATGTACCTGCTTTCGTGAAACTGCCGGCGATCCGCTGGCTGGCCGGGCCGACGCGCTTCGCCGCGCTCGGCCGCGCGCACGCCCGTGTCGCGCTCGCCCTGCTCGGCCTGTTCCTGCTGCTTTCGCTGACCGCCCTCGTCACCGTCGGCCCGCCCCCGGTCAGCGGCGACCCCGCCAACCGCGCCGACGACCAGAGCGATGTGGTGCTCTATGAGAGCATCGTCGCGGGCGTCCGCCATGGCGGCGGCTATTACGAAGTCGCCGCCGATGCGCTGCGGGCCGGCAATTATCCGCTGCGCCCCTTCGCCACATTCCGCCTGCCCGGCCTGGCAATGGTCGAGGCCCACCTTCCCCGACTGGTGACGCTGGGCCTGCTCTATCTGCTCGTCGCTTCGGTCTTCGCCGTCTGGGGCATGCGGCTGCGCGGCGGGATGACCCGCTGGCCGCCGGTGGCGATCGGCCTCGCCCTGCTCGCTGCCGGGCTGATGGCCTTTCTCCGGCCCGATCTCTGGGCGTTCCACGAAATCTGGGCGGGGCTGCTCGTCACGCTCTCGCTGGGCATCCGCCGGCAGGGCCGCTGGATCGAGGCAGTGGCGATCGCGCTGCTCGCCATGCTGATCCGCGAGACCGCCGCGCTGTTCGCGCTCGTCATGCTCGCCGCCGCCTGGTTCGAAGGCCAGAAGCGGGAGGCCCTGGCCTGGGGCGTGGCGCTCGCCTGCTTCGCCGTCGCGCTCGGCTTCCATGCCTGGGCGGTCGGCCAGGTCACCACGGCTTCCGATCCCGCCTCGCCCGGCTGGGCGGGGCTGCACGGCTATGGCTTCTTCGCCAAGTCGGTGGCGCTCTCCACGGCGCTCCGGCTCCTCCCGATGGCGCTGGGCGCACCGCTCTTCACGCTGGCGCTGTTCGGCTGGATCGGCTGGAGGGACCAGGCCGCGGCCCGGGTCGCCGCCACGCTCGCCGCCTTCGGACTGGCGATCGCCCTGTTCGCGCGGCCCGATACCTTCTATTGGGCGCTGATGGTCGCCCCGCTCTCGCTGATCGGCCTCGCCTTCGTGCCCGATGCCCTGCGCGACCTGTTCCGCCAGGCGCTCGACAGGCGCAGGATCACCGTGACAAAGGTGGTCCGATGAGCCGCGAGACCCTTGGCACGCCCAGACAGGGAAGCTGGCTGCTGGCATGGCTGGCCGGCACGCTTGTGACGCTTGGGCTCACCCTGACGGCGCTACTGCTCTGGATAAGCGCGATATCCAATTCCAATCCCCCCGCAGGCGGGGGTGGCGACACGCTCATGATGACTCTCTACGCCGCGCCATATTTTGCGGCGGGAATCGGCGTTACCTGTTTCCTCGTCATCACAATCATGACCCTGGCTGACGCTCGCAGCCCGAAGCCACCTGCCGCCTGGCTGCTTGCCGGGCTCTTCGCGAACGCCCCCGCCGCCTTGGTCATCTGGGGCCTGTCCAACTTCGGCGATTGCTTCAATCGCTGCGACAAGATCGACACCCTGCAGACTGTCGCGCCCAGTATGTGCTTCTATACTTTCGGGATTCTCGGCACCCTTGCCATCTATCGCGTCCGCCGTGGAGCCTGGCACCAATGATCAAGCGCATCCTCCTGATCGTCGGCGGCGGCATCGCCGCCTACAAGGCCTGCGAGCTGATCCGGCTGTGCCGCAAGGCCGGCATCGAAGTGAAGTGCGTGCTCACCGCCGGCGGGCAGCATTTCGTCACGCCGATGACGCTGGCGGCGCTCAGCGAGAACCAAGTCTACACCACGCTCTGGGACCTGAAGGACGAAGCCGAGATGGGCCATATCCAGCTCAGCCGCGAGGCGGATCTGGTCGTGCTCGCGCCCGCCACTGCCGACCTGATGGCGAAGATGGCGGCCGGCATCGCCGACGATCTCGCCACCACGCTGCTGCTCGCCACCGACAAGCCCGTGCTCGCGGCCCCGGCGATGAACGTGCGGATGTGGCAGCACGCCGCCACGCGCCGCAACGTCGCCACCCTGCGCGGCGACGGCGTGACCGTGCTCGAGCCCGATGAGGGGCCGATGGCTTGCGGCGAATATGGCCCCGGCCGCCTCCCCGAGCCCGAGGCCATCCTGCGCGCCATCCAGAGCGCGTCGGATCCGGGCCCCGGCGCCGCCCGCCCGCTTGCCGGCAAGCATGTCCTCGTCACTGCCGGTCCCACGCACGAGCCGATCGATCCGGTGCGCTACATCGCCAATCGCTCTTCGGGGAAACAGGGCTATGCCATTGCCGGCGCGCTCGCCGCGCTGGGCGCGCAGGTCACGCTCGTTTCCGGACCCGTCGCGCTGGCTACGCCGCCGGGCGTCACGCGCATCGACGTCGAGACCGCGCAGGAGATGGCCAATGCCGTCGCCCGGGCATTGCCCGCCGACGCCGCAGTGATGGTCGCCGCCGTAGGGGACTGGCGCGCCGAGGCGGCCGCGCAGAAGATCAAGAAGGAAGGCGGCGCCCCGCCCCGCCTCCAGCTCTCCGAGAACCCCGACATCCTCGCCATCCTCGCCGCCAGCCCGCGCCGGCCGGGCCTGGTCGTGGGATTCGCCGCGGAAACGGAGCGGGTCGTCGAACATGCCACCGCGAAACGCGCCCGCAAGGGCGCGGACTGGATTGTCGCCAACGATGTTTCGGGCGATGTGATGGGCGGTGAAGCCAATGCCATCCATCTCGTCACCGCCGACGGTGTCGAACATTGGGAAAGACTGCCCAAGGACGAAGTCGCCCGCCGGCTTGCGCAGCGTATCGCCGATGCGCTCTAGCTTCGCACTGCTGCTGCTCGGCGCGGGCCTTGCCGCCTGCGCGCCGCCGACGAGCCCGGGCGAGCCTCCCGCGCCGGCGAACGGCCTCTATACCCAGAGCTTCGGCAACACGCCGGCGCGCCAGGTCCGCACGCTGATCGTCGTCCTGCACGGCGATGCACCCGTCGCCAAGCCCGACTATCAATATGCGTTCGCCCGCGCGGCCGCCGAGGCAGTGCCGCACAGCATCGCGGTCGCCCTGCTCCGTCCCGGCTATGAGGACCCCCAGGGCCATCGCTCGCCGGGCGCGCGCGGCCAGACCACCGGCGACAATTACACCCCCGATCGCATCGCCGCAGTTGCGGAGACGATCCGTCACCTCCAGCGCCGCTACGGCCATGCCCGCACCGTGCTGGTCGGCCATTCGGGCGGCGCGGCGATCGCGGCGGACCTGGCCGCCACCTGGCCGCACCTGGTCGACGGCATCGTCCTGGTCTCCTGCCCCTGCGCGCTGCCCGAATGGCGCAAGCACATGAAGACCGTCGCGCCGACGCCGCTCTGGGATGCGCCGGTCGACAGCCTCGATCCGGTCAAGCTCGTCGGCGGCATTCCGCCGAGCCTGCGCGCCGCGGTGCTGGTGGGCGCCGACGACAAGACCACGCCGCTCCGCTTTTCGCGACTCTATGCCGAAGCTTTGTCCTTGCGCGGAATCGCCACCGATTTCCGCATTGTCCCCGGCAGGGGCCACGAGCTGCTCGGCGATCCCGAAGTAATCTCCGCGCTCCAGCGCCTCGCTGCTGCCCTTCCAGGAAAGTCCTGATGCTCGCTCCGATCCGTATCGCTCTCCAGCGCCTGCCGCATGGAGAGGAACTGCCGCTTCCCGCCTATGCGACGGCGGGCGCGGCGGGCATGGACGTAGTCGCGGCCGAGGACGTGGTGCTGGCCCCCGGCGCGCGCCACGCCGTGGCGACCGGCTTCGCGATGGCGATCCCGCCCGGCTATGAAGTCCAGGTCCGGCCGCGCTCCGGCCTGGCGCTCAAGCACGGCGTCACCTGTCTCAACACGCCCGGCACCATCGACAGCGACTATCGCGGCGAGGTTAAGGTGATCCTCGCCAATCTTGGTGACGCCGCGTTCACCGTCGCGCGCGGAGACCGTATCGCACAGCTCGTGCCCGCGCCGGTCCAGCGCGCGGAGCTCGAGGAGGTGGGGACGCTCGACGAAACGGCGCGCGGGATCGGGGGCTTCGGATCGACGGGCACGTGATCGGATCGGTTCTTCTTGCAGCGGCGCTCCAGGCAGCGCCGATCGACTGGGACGCGCTGCCGCCCCTGCCCTGGCGCACGCCTCCGGTTCTCACGCCGGACATGCAGGGCTTCGTCCAGCGCGAAGTGAAGCTGCGCAAATGCACCACGGCCAAGCCCGGTACCGTGGAAGTCTCGATCGCGGTACTGGTCGACGAGAATGGCGCCATCCGCACCACCGTGCCGCGCGCGATCGCCTGCCCCTCGGTCGAGCAATATGCGGCGGCGCTCGCGGCGGGCTTTGCCCGCGGCAATCTCCTCCCGCGTCCCGGCGCGAGCGAGCAATGGTATCGCACGACGCTCACCTTCACTCTGCCGCAATGAACTTCACCGACGCGGAGCTGGAACGCTACGCCCGCCACATCGTGCTGCGCGAGATCGGCGGCGGTGGCCAGATGCGCCTGAAGGCCGCGCGGGTGCTGCTGATCGGCGCGGGCGGAATCGGCTCTCCGGCGATCGAATATCTGGCGGCTGCCGGCATCGGTACGCTCGGCGCGATCGACCACGACCAGGTCTCGCTCTCCAACCTCCAGCGCCAGACGCTCTACGCCACCACGGACGTGGACCGCCCCAAGGTGGAGGCCGCGCGCGCCCGGGTCGCCGCGCTGAACCCGGAAGTGACGTTCACCGGCTTCCGGCAACGGATCGACGCGCGCAATGCCGACGCGCTGATCGCCGAGTTCCATCCGGACGTCGTCCTCGACGGCTGCGACAATTTCGCCACACGCCTCGCCGTTGCCGATGCGTGCCTTCGCCACCGCATCCCGCTCGTCTCGGCCGCGGTATCGGAGTTCGAAGGCCAGCTCGGCGTGTTCCGCGGCTGGGAGGCAGACAGGCCCTGCTATCGCTGCTTCGTCGGCCAGGATCCCGACCGCCCCGGCATCAGCTGTGCCGAACAGGGCGTGCTCGGCGCGCTCACCGGGGTGATGGGCAGCCTCGCCGCGCTGGAGGTCGTCCGCGCCATCGCCCCCTTCGGCGAGGATACCGCCGGCAAGCTCCTCCTCGTCGACACGCTCGCCTTCCGTTTCCGCGCACTCGCCCTGCCCAAGGACCCCGGCTGCCCCGCGTGCGGATGACTGGACTTGACTACGACCTTGGGGCACGGGGCACCGCATGACCCGCGTCCTCGTCACCGGCTCGGCCGGCTTCATCGGTTTCCATACCGCCAGCAAGCTGCTCCAGCGCGGTGCAACCGTGCTCGGTGTCGACAATTTCAGCGACTATTACGACCCGGCGCTCAAGGAAGCGCGCAACGACGTCCTGTCGAATCATCCCAATTTCAAGGTAGCCCGCGTCTCGATCGACGACATGGCGGCCTTTGGCGCCGTCTGGGCCGAGTTCCGGCCGGACGTGGTGATTCATCTTGCCGCGCAGGCAGGCGTGCGCCACTCCATCGACGCGCCCGAAAGCTATGTCGCGGCCAACCTGATCGGCACGTTCAACGTGCTCGAGCTCGCCCGCCGCCACGCCACCGGGCACCTGCTCGCCGCTTCGACCAGCTCGGTTTACGGCGCGAACACCGACATGCCGTTCACCGAGACGCAGCGCACCGCCACGCCGCTGAGCTTCTACGCCGCCACCAAGGGCGCGACCGAGCTGATGGGACACAGCTACGCGCATCTCTACAAGATCCCGACGACCTTCTTCCGCTTCTTCACGGTCTATGGCCCATGGGGCCGGCCGGACATGGCGCTGTTCAAGTTCACCAGGGGCATTCTCGCCGGCGAGCCGATCGACATCTACAATAACGGCCGGATGGTCCGCGACTTCACCTATGTCGACGACCTGGCGGAAGCGATCGTCAAGCTCACCGAAGCCGTCCCCGGCACGGCGCCGGTCGAGGGCGACAGCCTATCCCCCGTCGCGCCCTTCCGCACCGTCAACATCGGCGCGGGCCAGCAGACCCAGCTGATGGACTATATCGGCGAGATCGAGCGCGCACTGGGCAAGCAGGCGATCAGGAACTTCATGCCGATGCAACAGGGCGACGTGCCCGCGACCGAGGCCAGTTCGGCACTGCTCAAGACCCTGACCGGCTATGCGCCCTCCACCCCGCCGAGCGAGGGCGTTCCCGCATTCATCGATTGGTATCTGGCGCATTATCGAAACTGAAACCCCTCCCGGGGCATGAATGCGCGCGAAAGCGTATTTCCACCGGGATAGGGTTCCTATGAGCATCGAATGGCCCGCGCACGGGCTCAAGCTTCAGGCGCGGATCGAGAACGGCACGGCGATCATCGGCGTGATCGGCATGGGCTATGTCGGCCTGCCGCTCGCCATGGCCTTTGGCGAGGCCGGCTGCCCCGTCCTCGCCTTCGACGTCGACCAGGCCAAGATCGACGCGCTGGAAGCCGGCGAGAGCTATATCAAGCATATCGACGCCGCCCGCATCGCACCGCTCGTCGCGAACGAGAAACTGCGGGCCACGGCCGACCTGGCCCGGCTGGGCGAGGCGGACGTAGTGCTGATCTGCGTCCCCACCCCGCTCACCCGCCATCTCGAGCCCGACCTGAAATATGTCGAGAGCACGACCCGCGCGATCGCGAAGACGCTGCGCCGCGGCCAGCTCGTCATCCTCGAATCGACCACTTATCCCGGCACCACCAGGGAAGTGATGCAGCCGATCCTGGAGGAAACCGGCCTGATCGCCGGCAAGGACTTCTTCCTGGCCTATTCGCCCGAGCGCGAGGATCCCGGCAACCCGACCTATTCGACCACCAAGATCCCGAAAGTGGTCGGCGCGGACGACACTGCCTCGGCCGAGCTGGCGCTGGCAGTCTATCGCCACATCGTGCCCCAGGCGATCCAGGTCTCGTCCGCCGCGACAGCGGAGGCGGTGAAGATCACCGAGAACGTGTTCCGTGCGGTCAACATCGCGCTGGTCAACGAGCTCAAGCTCATCTTCACGGCGATGGACATCGATGTGTGGGAAGTGATCGACGCGGCCAAGTCCAAGCCGTTCGGCTTCATGCCCTTCTATCCGGGCCCGGGCCTTGGCGGCCATTGCATCCCGATCGATCCCTTCTACCTCACCTGGAAGGCGCGGGAGTACAACCAGCACACCAAGTTCATCGAGCTGGCCGGCCAGATCAACGCGGACATGCCGCAGCACGTCGTCCGCGTCCTGGCCGACACGATGGACGCGCGCTTCGGCCGGGGCCTGCGCGGCGCGCGCATCCTGGTGCTGGGCGTCGCCTACAAGAAAAATGTCGAGGATATCCGCGAGAGCCCGTCGCTCCGCCTGATGGAGATGATCGAGGCGCGCGGCGCCACCGCCGATTTCCACGATCCCCACGTCGCCCAGATCGACAACACGCGGGAGCACCCGACGCTCAACTTCCGACGCGGAATGGCATGGGATGAAGCAGCGATCGCGGACTATGACGCGGTGCTGATCGCCACCGATCACGACGCGGTGGACTATGCCGCACTCGTGGCGTCGGCAAAGCTAGTGCTGGATACCCGCAACGCGTGCGGACGGGCCGGCGTGGCTTCGGACAACGTCGTGCGGGCGTAGCCCAAACCCGCCTTTCGCCCCTGCGGCGCGCCTGATAGATATTCGCGCATGCGGGCCCCCGACGACATCGATCCGTACGAGGTACTCGGCCTCAACCCCAAGGCCGACGATGTCGTTATCCGTGCCGCCTGGAAGGCGCTGATCCGCAAATATCACCCCGATGCCAGCACGGCACCCGACGCCGCCGAACGGTCGGCGAGAATCAATGCCGCGTTCAAGCTGCTGGTGACGGCCGAGGCGCGTACCGCCTATGATCGCCGCCGGACCCAACCCGCCACCGCACCGCAGCGGCCGGCACCCACGCAGGCGTGGCAATCCGCCGGTCCACGCCACCGCGCCCCGCCGCAGCCAGCCCGCCGACGGGCGTCGCGTCGCCGCAAGCTCGCGCTGGTCGGACTGGCGATCCTGCTCGTGAGCGCGCCGACGCTATATCTGGCCGTCAACGACATCCACCTGCCCGCGCCGGTGCAGCGCACGATGGACGGACTCCTCACCAATCCCTCCGTCGCACAGGTGCGCGGCAACGCACGTCGGCTGCTCGGGCTCGACGCGCCGCCGGTCTTCGCGGCGGCGTCATCCGCTACCGAAGCCAGTGCCGCCCCACCGCCCCCGATCGACAAGGCGGCGATCGTCGCGACGGTGGAGCGGTTCGTAGTGCTTTCCCGGCAAGGCGGTGACGCAGTCACCGCCAAAGGTCGCGATTGCGTCGCCCAGGTCCGGGACACGCCGAGTTGGACGGCGCTGGACAATTGCACCGCACTCCACATCGCTGGACTGGCGGCGGGTAACGGCTTGTTCGAGGGACCCGATCCGAACGCCGCCTATTTCGACGAGGCCACGCCGCTGATGTCCGGGCGCTATGCCGCGCTTTCCGGCGACGACGCTCTGGTGAACACCCGGATCGATAGGATCCGCGCAATGGTCTGGCCGACGCTACTCAGCAAGTACGAGGCGCAGGTGCGCGCGCGACAGCCCCGGAACGCAGTCGAACTGCCATCCCCGTGAGGGGACGGGCCCCGCCTCCGGGGCCGATCGAGCCCGCATACCGGGCGGCTGTCGTTCAGCCCGTGCAGCGCTTCGCGACGAACTCGCGCACCGCCGGGGCGATGTCCTCGCGCTCCAGCGCCACCGCGATGTTCGCCTGGATGAAGCCAGCCTTGTCACCGCAGTCATAGCGCACGCCGTCGAAGGTGACGCCGTGGAAGCGCTGATCCCCGATCATCTGAGCCATTGCGTCGGTCAGTTGGATCTCGCCCCCGGCGCCCTTGCCCTGCTTCTCCAGCACGCGCATCACTTCGGGCTGCAGGATGTAGCGGCCGATCACCGAAAGGTTCGACGGCGCCGTGCCCGGGGCCGGCTTCTCGACCAGGCCCCGCACTTCCGTCAGCGCCCCGTCCTGCGCTCCCGGCGTGATGATGCCGTAGCGGTGCGTCTGGTCATCGGGAACGATTTCGGCACAGATCAGGTTGCCGCCCACCCGATTATAGGCATCGACCATTTGCTTCAGGCAGCCCGGTTTGCCCAGCATGAAATCGTCGGCAAGCAACACCGCGAAGGGTTCGTCGCCCACGATGTCGCGGGCGCACCACACCGCATGGCCGAGCCCCATCGGCTCCTGCTGGCGGACATAGGCGACCGCGCCCGGCTTGAGCCGGGTCGCGTCGAGGATCTCGAGCGACTTGCCGCGCGCGGACATTGTCGTCTCGAGTTCATAGGCAATGTCGAAATGGTCTTCGATCGCGCTCTTGCCGCGCCCGGTGACGAAGATCATCTGCTCGATGCCGGCCTCCAGTGCCTCGTCGACGGCATACTGGATGAGCGGGCGATCAACGACGGGCAGCATTTCCTTGGGAAGGGCCTTGGTAGCGGGCAGGAATCGCGTACCCAGACCACCGACGGGAAACACGGCCTTGCGCAGCGGCTTGATGGTCATGGCGCGACTTGATCTCCAAAATGCTGGCGCGCTGCTACTCGTCAAATTCGCGCCGCGCAATCGATGTGATGTGCCGGGCAAGCGGCGAGCGCGCTCGTATTGCACTGCAACATATGCCAATGACCCCGCATGCAGTCCATAGCGCTCCGCCTGTTCTTTGCCTCGGCCGTGGTCCTGGTCACCTTTCTGGCGCTAACGCCCGGACCGTTGGGCCAGATCGTCGAATCCGGCCCCGCGCGGCATCTGCTCGCCTTCGGCGCGCTTCCGGTGCTCAGCAGCCTGGCCTGGCCGCGGCTCAATCCCTATTGGCAATTTCTCGCCTATGCGGGTTTCGGCGCCGCGATCGAGATCGCCCAGCTGCTGATGGACGTCGGCCGCGTCGCCGAGTGGGAGGATTGGGCAAATGATCTGATCGCCACCACGATCGCGCTGGCGCTGGTCTCCGCCGCAAGAATGTGGTCGCGGCGCGGCGCAAGGTTAGAGGCGCGTTAAGCCCGATCTGCTATGCGGGCGACCATGTCTTCACCGTCCCGCCGCGTCCTCCTCATCTTCGGCACCCGTCCCGAGGCGATCAAGCTCTTTCCCGTCGTGCGCGCGCTCGCCGCCGCCCCCGGGCTCGACGTGCGCACCTGCGTCACCGCGCAGCATCGCGGGCTGCTCGACCAGGTGCTGGCGATCGCCGGTCTCACGCCCGATATCGACCTCGACCTGATGGAGCCAGGCCAGGCGCTCGAGCAGCTGACCGCCCGCCTGCTCACTGGCCTCGGCAAGGTGATGGATGAGGAAAGGCCGGACCGGGTGATCGTCCAGGGCGACACCGCCACGGCCATGGTCGGCGCGCTCGCCGCCTATTACCGCAAGGTGCCGGTCAGCCATGTCGAGGCCGGGCTGCGATCGGGCGACATCTACCAGCCCTGGCCCGAGGAAGTGAACCGCCGCATCGTGGCCCCCATTGCCGACCAGCATTTCGCGCCCACCGAAACGGCCGCCGAGGCGCTGCGCCGCGAGAACATCGATCCCGCGACGATCCACGTCACCGGCAACACGGTGATCGATGCCCTGCTCGCCACGCGCGCGCGCATCGAAGCCGAGCCCGGCCTGTCGGCAGGCCTCGATCCGATCGCCGATCGTTTCGCCGGCAAGCGCGTCATCCTCGTCACCACGCATCGCCGCGAGAATTTCGGCGGCGGCATGGAGGATATCGCCCGCGCGCTCGGCCGGATCGCCGATCGCGACGACACCGCGATCCTCTTCCCGATGCATCCCAACCCCAATGTCGTGGCGGCAATGGACAGGCTGCTGGGCGACCGGCCCAACGTGGCCCGCATCGCGCCGCTGGACTATCCGCACTTCATCCGTGCGCTCGAGCTGTCCGACGTCGTGCTCAGCGATTCCGGCGGCGTGCAGGAAGAAGCCCCCGCGCTCGGCAAGCCGGTGCTGGTCATGCGAGAGACTACCGAGCGCCCCGAAGGCGTCGCGGCGGGCACTGCCAGGCTGGTGGGCACCGACCCGGAGCGTATCGTTTCCGAAATCTCAACCCTCCTCGACGTACCTTCCGCCTATTCGGCCATGGCCCGCGCCCACAACCCGTTCGGCGACGGCCATGCTTCCGAGCGGATTGCGGGGATCGTCGCACATGGTTTCGGATTCTGAGCTCAAGGTCTGCGTCCTCGGCCTGGGCTATATCGGGCTTCCCACGGCGGCGGTGATCGCCCGTACCGGCGCAAAGGTGCTCGGCGTCGACGTCCACCAGTCGGTGGTCGACACGGTCAATTCGGGCAAGGTCCATATCGAGGAGATCGACCTGGACGGCTTGGTCTCGGGCGTCGTCGCCCGCGGCAATCTGCGCGCCTCGCTCCAGGTCGAGCCGGCCGAGGTGTTCGTCATCGCCGTCCCCACCCCGTTCGGCGAGGGCCATGCACCCGATATCGGCTATGTGCTCAAGGCTGCGACCAATGTCGCGATCACGCTCAAGGCCGGCGACGTGGTGATCCTCGAATCCACCTCTCCGGTCGGCACCACTGAGAAGGTGGCCGAGCTGCTCGCCCAGCTACGCCCCGACCTCAAGATCCCCGGCCACTGCGCCGGCAGCGCCGATGTCGCGATCGCCTATTGTCCCGAACGCGTGCTGCCCGGCCGCATTCTCGTCGAGCTGATCGACAATGACCGCGTCATCGGCGGCATCACGCCGCGCTGCGCCCGCAAGGCATTGCAATTCTATCGGCGCTTCGTGCGCGGCGCCTGCGTCACCACCACGGCCAAGGCCGCGGAGATGACCAAGCTCACCGAGAATGCCTTTCGCGACGTCAACATCGCCTTCGCCAACGAGCTGAGCCTCATCGCCGGGAAGATGGGCGTCGACGTTTGGGAAGTGATCCGCCTCGCCAACCGCCATCCGCGGGTCAACATCCTCTCGCCCGGCCCGGGCGTGGGCGGTCATTGCATCGCGGTCGATCCCTGGTTCCTGGTCAGTGCCGCGCCGGAGCAGACGCCGCTTATCCGCACTGCCCGTGAAGTCAACGACGGCAAGACCGACTACGTCATTGCGCAAGCCGCCGCGATGATCGAGGCGAACCCGGGCGCGCGCGTCGCTTGCCTGGGCCTGGCCTTCAAGGCGAACATCGACGATTTCCGCGAAAGCCCGGCGCTCAAGGTGGCGGCGGCGCTGGCGCGGCGCTTCGGCGAGCGCATCCAGATCGTCGAGCCCTATGCGCGCGCGCTGCCCCCCGCATTCGACGGCACCGCCGCCGAGCTGATCGACGTCGACAGCGCGATCGAAGGCTGCGACATCTTCGTGGTGCTGGTCGATCACGACGTGTTCAAGTCGGTCCCCCTCGACGAACGCGCCGAGAAGCAGGTCTATGACACGCGCGGCATCTGGCCGGATCAGCCCCGCGGCGCCGCGGGCGAGGCGCTGCGGCTGGCGAGCTGATCTCCGCCGCTAGCGGCGAACCAGGATCGACTGCCAGTCGCCGTCCAGCGGCTTGTCGCGCTCGGCGATCAGCGCGGGCACCAGCGGACGGGCGGACAGCGGCTCCACCTTCGCCACCTCCGCTTCCAGCGTCGCCACTCGATCGCGCCAGGCGGGATGCGAGCGGCTGCGCAGGATGCCGCCTGCCTTGCTCGGCCCGAAACGCTTCCAGAAATCGATCGTCGCACGCACCGGATAATTGGCGTTGGCGAGCAGATAGACCGACAGGAGATCGGCCTGCACTTCGGTCTGGCGGAAATATTTCACATTGGCCCCGAAGCCGGCCAGCAGCCCATAGTCGACGCCGCGGGCCTCCAGGCGATCGCCATGGTGCAGGATGTTGTGAGAGAATTCGTGCGCCATCACCGCCGCGAGCTGGTCGTCGGGATAGTCGTCGAGAAAGCCCGACCCGATCTGCACCATCGTCCCGTCCGCCGAGGCTCCGAAGCCGCCGTCGAGTGCGAGCTCGAAGCGCGATCTGCACGCGCGCACCGGCTGGATCGTCACCTGGATGGGCGCACCCGACCGGATCGCCTCAATCGCGATGGGGCCGTTGGCGGGAAGCGCCGCGATCGCAAGCTGTGCGGCCACCAGCTTGTCGGTGCTACCCGGCTTGCCCGGCAGCGCGGCGATATCCACCGTGCCGACGCGCACCAGAGAATCGTCGGCCCGCAGCCCGGCGCTATCCGCCGGACTGCCCGGAACCACGCCTTCCACCGCCACCGCCGTCGCGAAATGAAAATGCTTCCGCGCCGCCTCACGCGCGCCGGGATCGAACTGATCGAGCGTATGGAGCTGGAGGCCGATGCCCGCCTCGATGCGGTCGCACAGTGCGGCGTTGGCGGTGGCCAGCCTCCAGCCGATCCCGGCAACGCGCATATCGGCCATGCGCACGGTTTCGAACAGGCTCCCGTCCTGCGCTCGCGCCGGAGCGGAAGAAGTCATCAGGAGGATCAGAACGCCGGCCAGCAGACCATCCCGGCGGCCAGGCGCGCCAATGCGGAATTCGCGGAACAGGGGTTTCATGGCGCCCTAGTACGACGGACGGACCACATCGCCAATCGGGCACTTCCGCAACATGGGCTCCCGATTCGTACTTGCCCCGATTCGGCGTCCTTCCGTTTGATTTTGCAGTGCAACTTGAAGCCGAGAGCGGCTCCCGCAACAAAAGCGTCACAAGAAATCCGCTCTAACCATCACGAAACAAGCCCATTTTGGCTGAGAGACTTCATTAACCCCCTTGGCTATATTGGTGCGGCGCGTTAAGGACGGCTCCGTAACCACTTGGTGCGGGTCGGCCCGGTGCTAATGGAGCCCGGACAAACCGGGCCGAGTGTTGCCAAAGGGTCACGACGGGAAGTTTCTCGCCGTAGCCAAAGTTTGAGGTGTTGCGACTGCGCAGGTCCTGTGCCATAGGGCTGCGTGACGAGAGCACCAGAGCTCGAAAGAGGGAGAAAAAGAGTGTTCACTAAGCTTCTTACTGCGGCCGCTATCGCGTCGATGGCGACTGCTCCTGTTCTGGCCGCTCCGACGAGCGCTTCCAAGCTGTCGCTGTCGGGTGTCCGCACCGCGACCTCGACCAGCAAGAAGAGCGAGCTGGCCCCGGCCGTCCTGATCGGCGTTCTGGCCACTGTCGCCATCATCGGCGGCGCCGTGGTTCTGGCCAACAGCGACGACAAGCCCGACAGCCCGTAGTATCGGACTGCCAAGGCAGAGTTTCGAGGTGGCGGCCCCAGGGCCGCCACTTTTGTTTTCGGGGTAACAAAAATGCCCCGCTTTACGTAGTTCAAGTGCGCGCAATGCTCCGCAAACTCTTCAAGTTACGCGACACCGCGAGCAAGGGTCCGGAAGGCCACTTCCCCCCCGGGCAGCGCGGATATGCCATTGGTGACATCCATGGCCGCCTGGACTTGCTAGAGCAGTTGATCGAACGCATCCTGGCCGACGACGCCAGCCGGCCCGCCGCCGACACCATGCTCATCTTCCTTGGCGACCTCGTCGATCGCGGCCCGCAATCCGCGCAGGTGATCGACTATCTGCGCGCACTCGAAGCCCGCCGAGAAGCCGGTCGCACACGTTTCCTGCTGGGCAATCACGAAGAAGTCTTCCTCGCTGCGATCGAGGATGAGAAGTCGCTGCGCTTCTTCGCCCGGATCGGCGGCAAGGAGACCATCCTGAGCTATGGCATCAACTTGGAGCAATATAACGCGCTCGACTATGCCAAGCTGCACGAAGCGCTGCGCGAACTGGTGCCCGCCGAGCATATCGCCTTCCTGTCCAGCTTCGAGGACATGATCCTGCTGGGCGACTATGCCTTCGTCCATGCCGGCATCCGCCCTTCCGAGCCGCTGGAGCGTCAGCGCGCCAAGGACCTGCGCTGGATCCGCGAAGAGTTCATCGAACATTCCGGGCCGCTGGAAAAGATCGTCGTCCACGGCCACACCATCACCGAGGCGGTGGAAGAGAAGCCATATCGGATCGGGCTCGATACCGGCGCCTATGGCAGCGGCAAGCTCACCGCGATGGGCTTCGAGGGAAATCAACGCTGGGTGATCGACACCGCGCCCTGAACCGAGCAGCCACGCAAGCAAAAACGCCGGCGGAGCGATCCGCCGGCGTTTTTCATGTTCCTACTGCCCCTCAGGGCCGCCCGGCGGAGGGCCGCCAGGACCGCCCGGGCCACCACCGCCCTGCTGCTGCATCATCTGCTGTTGCAGCATCATCTGGCGCAGCTCGGCTGCCGGGATGATCTGCTTGATCTCGAGGTCGAACTGCAGGAGCTTGCCGTAGAGCGGATGCTGCGGGCCCGCCTTTTCATAGGCGAGGCTGGCCGGGATCCAGATACGCAGCTTCGAATCCTTGCTCATCATCTTGAGCGCTTCGTCGAAGCCCGGAATCGCACCGCCGACCGGCAGGCGGATATCGCCGGCGGGCTGGAATATGGTGCCGTCGCGCAGCGTGCCGACAGTCCATACCGAGACACCGTCGCCGTCCTGCGCCTTCGGGCCCGCGCCCTCCTTGAGGACCTGATACTGAAGGCCCGAAGCACTAGTCCGCACGCCGAGCTGGCCCTTGTTCCAGGCAAGGAACTGCGCATCGTCGCCCTTGGCGGCCACGACCGAACGCGTGCCCGTCCAGGCCAGCGCCACCGCAACGGCGATCGCCAGCACCAGGCCGACCCAGAGCCAGATCTTGTAGCTGCGCTTGATGGGCTGGAGCGGAACTGCGGTCACGGACATGCGATAGGCTCCAGGCGCGGGTATTGGACTACCCGAAAGTCACGAAGGTCACGACAGCCACGCGCGAGATGCCGCGCGTGGCAGATCGCGAAATCAACGGGCGCTGTCGCGCTCCATGCGCTTGCGCTCGAGCTTGCGGGCACGACGGACCGCAGCGGCACGCTCGCGGGCGCGCTTCTCGCTGGGCTTCTCGTAGTGACGACGAAGCTTCATCTCGCGATAGACGCCCTCACGCTGCAGCTTCTTCTTGAGCGCGCGCAGCGCCTGGTCGACATTGTTGTCGCGAACGATGATCTGCATAAACCCGTCAGTGCTCCGATCTTCAAATCAATAGAAAAGGGTTCGCCGGAACGCAGGGTAGCGGCGTCGTGGCGGCCACCTAACAGCGCAATTCCATTTTTTCAAGCACGAACAGGCTCACTACCCCGGATGGCACGTCGAGCCGCTCACGCGGCCGGCTTGCCCTGGCAGAGGCCAAGCCGCTTGCCATAGACGCGCATCCGGATTGCGGCATAGCCCGGCTGACCCTTCACGCCACTCTTCTGATCGACCGTCACGTCATAGGCTTGCTTGCCCATGGCGCCGACATAGAGAAGCGTCGTCTTCGCGCCGTTCGCCTGCGTGCACTGGATCTCCACGTCCAGCTTCCCGCCCTTCTGCACGAAGCGCGGGAAAGTGCAGGTGCCGGCCACCTTTTCGAGATTCTCGATGTCGAGCGGCTTGAGGTCGCTCGCCGTCTGGCACTTCACCGCATGGCGCTGCTGCTTCTGCACCGCCGCCAGCTGATCGGCCTTGTCCGGGCCGTCCGCGAACTCCGCAGACAGGACCTCCATCCCCGAATCCCACGTACCGGGCTGCATCAGCGTCTTGGAGTGCGCCGCCTTGGAGAGGCCGGACACCTCCTTCATCGAGGCATTATGCACTTCGAACTCGCCGGTTGCCGCGGCCTGGCGCTCCGCGGCGGACTGACAACCGGCAAGCACAAGGGCACCGACGAGCAGGATGGCACGCATCTTCCGGAACTTCCTCTCCAAATTCGTGGCGCCACACAGCCGATATCGCAGCCAAAGACAAGCGCGATTCCTGACGGCATAGTGGCGCGATGACAGCAGCCGATACCGCCACGCCGCCTCGACACCGCCTGCGCTCGATCCTGGGAGGGTCGGCCGGCAATCTGGTCGAATGGTACGACTGGTACGCCTATTCGGCCTTCACGCTCTATTTCGCGCCGCACTTCTTCCCCAAGGGCGACCAGACCGCGCAGTTGCTCAATGCCTCGGCGGTGTTCGCGGTCGGCTTCCTGATGCGGCCGGTGGGCGGCTGGCTGATGGGCATCTATGGCGACCGATATGGCCGCAAGGCGGGGCTGACGCTGTCGGTGACGCTGATGTGCGCCGGATCGCTGCTGATCGCGCTCACCCCCGGCTATGCCACAATCGGCGTCGCCGCGCCCGCGCTGCTCGTGCTCGCCCGGCTGATGCAGGGCATATCGGTGGGCGGCGAATATGGCGCCAGCGCCACCTATCTCTCCGAAATGGCCGGCAAGCAGCATCGCGGCTTCTGGTCGAGCTTCCAGTACGTCACCTTGATCTCCGGCCAGCTGGTGGCGCTGCTCGTGCTGCTCGTACTGCAATCGACGCTGAGCGAGGCGGATCTCGACGCCTGGGGCTGGCGCATCCCCTTCCTGATCGGCGGCGCGCTGGCGGTGATCGTGTTCTGGCTGCGGCGCCGGCTGGCCGAAACCGAGAGCTTCGAGAAGCGGAGCGCGGGCCGTTCGAGCATCTTCGCGCTGCGCCGGCACCATCTGCGCGAAGTCATGCTGGTGATGCTGCTCACCGCGGGCGGCACGCTCGCCTTCTATGCCTATTCGATCTACCTGCAGAAGTTCCTGGTCAACACTTCCGGCTTCGATCGCGCCACGGCTTCGGAGATCAATGCCGCGGCGCTGTTCGGCTTCATGCTGATCCAGCCGCTGGCCGGCGCGCTTTCCGACCGGATCGGGCGCAAGCCGCTGATGATCGGCTTCGGCGTGCTCGGCGTGCTGCTGACCTGGCCGATCTTCACCACGCTGGAGAGCGTGCGCAGCCCCCTGCTCGCCTTCCTGCTCATGCTGGGCGCGCTCGTGATCGTGACCGGCTATACGTCGATCAATGCCGTGGTGAAGGCGGAGCTCTTCCCCGCGCACATCCGCACCCTCGGCGTCGCCTTTCCCTATGCCGTCGCCAACGCAGCGTTCGGCGGGACGGCGGAGTATGTCGCGCTGTGGTTCAAGGATGCCGGCTGGGAGCGCGGCTTCTACTGGTACGTCACCGGGATGATCGGCGTCTCGCTGATCACCTATCTGTGCATGCGGGACACTGCGAAACATTCGCGGATACTCGAGGAGTGACAGGTTACTGCTAATCATTAGCAAATAATGCGCCGGGTCGGCGATTGCCCCTTCGGAGCGGGCGCCTCTTCCCTTCCGATGTTTCCGCGCGTTGCAGCGCTGCAATACGGGCGTTAGGCTCGCATCCTAACCCTGTCGGATGCTGCAAGACGCCTTGGCCTTGGACCTCGAGACCCGCCTGCTGATCGTCGACGACGATCCCGGTATCCGCGAACTCACCGCGGCCTTTCTGTCGCAGCACGGCTATGTCGTCGACACCGCTGCAGGCGGGACCGAGATGCACGCGCTCGCCGCGCGGTACGATTACGCGCTGATCATCCTCGACGTGATGATGCCGGGCGAGGACGGACTCGCCATCCTGCGCTCGATGGACCGCGAGACCGGCCCCGCGGTGATCCTCCATTCCGTGATCGGCGAGGACATCGACCGGATCGTGGGGCTGGAAATGGGCGCGGACGATTACGTCCCGAAACCCGCCAATCCGCGCGAGCTGCTCGCCCGCATCCGTTCGGTGCTGCGCCGCAGCCAGGGCGACCGCGCCGCGCCGACCGCGCTGCCGACCCGCGCCTTCCTTCGCTTCGCCGGCTGGCGGCTGGATCCGGTGGCCCGCCAGCTCTGGGATCCGGACGAGGTGATCATCAACCTGTCCGACGGCGAGTTCCGCCTGCTGCTCGCCCTGGTCGAGCGGCCGCGCCGGGTGTTGACCCGCGACATGCTGCTCGACTTCTCGCGCGGCCCCAACGCCGAACATTTCGACCGCGCGATCGACGTGCAGATGAGCCGCCTGCGCAAGAAGCTCGCCCGCCCGGGCTCCGAGGACCTGATCCGCACCATCCGCAACGAAGGCTATATGTTCGTCGCCGAAGTCGCGACCAAGTGATCCCGTGACTCGGCGCTCGATCACCGTTCCCATCGTCCTGCTCGTCATCGCCGCCGCGGTGATCGCGACGACGACGCAGTTCACGATCATGTTCAACGGCCCGCCGCCGGGGCCGGGGCCGCTGCCGCTCGCCCGCGTGGCCGAGGCACTGCGCACCGGCAGCGTGCCGCCCGCCGCCCAGCGGCGCATGACCGTGACCCGCACGAACGAGGACAAGTTCGGCCGCGAAGACGAACACCCCTCCCCCGAGCGCGACGCTGCGATCGCCCGGCTGATGGACGTGCCCGCGGAGCGGGTGCACGGGCTCTATCAGATTCCGGCGCGCGATCCCGAGCAGGACATGCGCGGCAGCTTCACCGTGGCGCTGGAAGTGCAGAATGGCTGGGTCGTCGCCACCAGCCTGCCGAAGCCCGCCTTTACGCCCTGGCACTTGGTCCGCCTGCTGGGAATGCTCGGCACGCTGCTGGTGCTCTCGCTGCTCGCCTGGGGAGTCGCGCGGCGGATCTCGCGGCCGATCCGCGAACTGGCCCGCGCAGCGACGCGCGTGCGACTGGGCGCGCGCCAGCCGATCCCGCAAACGGGCCCGCGCGAGGTGCACGAGCTCGCCCGCGCGCTCGACAGCATGCAGGAGCGCATCCTGCTCGAAGCCGAGAACCGCAGCGCGATGCTCGGCGCGATCGCGCACGATCTGGGCACGCCGCTCTCGCGCATCGCCTTCTGGGTGGAGCGGCTGCCCGACGATGCCCGCCTGCGCGCCGAAGCGGACATCGAGGAGATGCGCGCGATGATCAAGGCCGCGCTCAGCTTCACGCGCGATGGCCGCGATGGGGCCTCGCACCAGAGGCTGGACCTGGGCAGCCTGATCGAGAGCCTGGTTGACGATCTCTCCACCGCCGGCACGCCGGTGACCGTCGCGGCGGGTCCCCGCGCGGTGGTGCGCGGCGATTCCGCGGCGCTGCGGCGGCTGTTCTCCAACCTCATCGAGAACGCGGTGCGCTACGGCGAACGCGCGCGGCTCGCCTGGGCGCTGCATGACGGCAAGGTGGACGTGACCGTGGAGGATGACGGGCGCGGCTTCGACCTGGCGCGGGCCGAAGCGCTGTTCGCGCCCTTCGTCCGCGGCGAGGCTTCCCGGAGCCGGGAGACCGGCGGCACCGGGCTGGGCCTGGCGATCGTCCGCTCGATCGCCGAAGCACATGGCGGCGAGGTGAGGCTGGAGAATCGCCCCGGCGGCGGAGGGCGGGTCCGCGTCCGCTTGCCGGCCTGAGCCGCGACCCATTGAAATATTCGGCGACTGCCCGAAATTCCGGCATGTGTCCGGCATGTGACCAGAGCCTTCCAACCAAGGAGGCACAATGGATCATCGAGATGCGCACGACCTGGGCCTTGCCCATGACCTGAAGACAATGACGCGGCTCGCCAGCCGCCGGCGGGCGCTCGGCTGGTTCGCGGGGGCGAGCGGGGCCGCAATGCTCGCGTCCTGCGACGGCGGATCATCCGCGGCCATGTCCGCGAGCGCCGGCGGCACGGAAGCGAGCGGCGCCACGCCAACCCCTTCACCCGCGGCCACTGCCGCGCCAACGCCCGCCGCAACCGGCGGCAGCTGCGTCGCCGACCCCGTCGAGACCAACGGCCCCTATCCGGCCGACGGCACCAACATTTCGAGCGGAATCACGTCGAACGTGCTCACCGCCGCCAACGTGGTGCGCAGCGACATTCGTTCCAGCTTCCTCGGCAGCTCGACTGCCACGGCGGCCGGAGTGCCGGTGGTGTTGACGCTTACCCTGGTCGACGTGAACGCCGCCTGCGCGCCGCTGGCCGGCCATGCCATCTACCTCTGGCACTGCGACCGCGACGGGAAATACTCGCTCTACGACCTGCCGGCAGAGAGCTATCTGCGCGGCGTCGGCGTGACCGATTCCAATGGCCGGGCGACATTCACCACCATCTTCCCCGGCTGCTATGCCGGGCGCTGGCCACACATCCATTTCGAGGTCTTCTCGAGCCTGGCGAACGCCACGGGCGGTCGCTATGCGACGCTCGTCTCGCAACTCGCGATGCCGAGCGCGGCGTGCGGCACGGTCTATAACGGCGCGAGCGGCTATACGGCCAGCATCCGCAACTTCGCGGGCGTCAGTCTGAGCAGCGACAATGTGTTCGGCGACAATAGCAGCGCCCAGATCGCCCAGCAGACGCCGGCGATGAGCGGAAATATCGCCGACGGATACACCGCGGTCGCAGTGATCGGCATCGCGCGCTGAGACCCGCGGACGGCGGGAACGGACCAACCCGTTCCCGCCGCCCCGCCCGGAATCAGAGGATCATCCCGCCACCGCCGCGGATCGCGAGCACGCGGCCGATCGAATCGAACAGCGCGTCCATCGCCACCGGCTTGAACAGCACGTCGTCGGCACCGATCGCGAGGCAGCGCTCGCGCAGGTCCACCGCAGTGTCGGCGGTGACGACGATGATCGGCAGTTCGCCCTTCGCGTCGCCGCGCGCGCGGATGCGGCGGATCGTCTCGAAACCGTCCATGCCTGGCATGCGCAGATCGACCAGCACGACGTCGAACGATTCCGCGTCGAGCATCGCCAGGCCCTCCTCGGCCCAGCTCGCTTCCGCCATCGTGGCCCCCGCGACGTCGAGCATGTCCTTCACGACCCGACGGTTCATCGGATCGTCCTCGATGAAGAGGATATTCATGCCCGTCCGCCCGTGGCGACCGGTTTCCCCGAGATGCGCGCGACCGTTTTTTTCATGTCCGGTGTGCTATCGCCCTAAGCCGCCCGAGATACAAGCGGGTCCCCCTCCCTCTTGCCGGAATTTTCTTCCGCTGATGGAATGATAGCATCGATCAAGCCAACGCCGGTAATAGGTTTTTCGATTATCTTGCCGTTACTTGCTGCAATCAGCTCAGCAGCGGTCTCTGCATCGGGCCTGAGCCAGAGGATCGCATGGACCGCGTCTTCGGCCGCTGCGCGCAGCATCGCAAGCGCCCGCACGGGGCCATCCGCCTCGGCCTTCAGCGTAGCCTCGTCGGCAAGGAGATGGCTGACACCGCCTGCCTCGAGCATCGGAACGGCCTCCGCGGCGGAACCGGCGAAGCGCAACCGGGCGACGCGCGGTTCCAGCAGGGTGCGCAGCATCGAGCGCGCGATGGGATTCCTGTCGAGCACGACCAGGTCGAAGCCCGCCGCACCTTCGCTCGCCGCAGCCGCCGCGGGCGCTTCGGCCGGGACAAGCGGCAGGTCGACGATGAAGCGCGAACCCTTGCCGTCCTCGCTCTCCACCATGATGTCGCCGCCCAGCGCCCGGGCGAGATTGCGGCAGATGGCGAGGCCCAGGCCGGTGCCGCCGAAACGGCGCGTGGTGCTGGTGTCGACCTGGCGGAAGCTCTCGAATATCTCCTCGAACTTCTCGCGCGGGATGCCGATCCCGGTATCCTCGATGGACAGCTTGAGCCGGCGCGCATCGCCTTCGCCCTCGGCCACCGCACGCAGCGTGACGCCGCCCTTCTCGGTGAATTTGATCGCGTTGGAGAGCAAGTTGAACGCCACCTGGCGCAGGCGAGTGGCGTCGCTGACGATCCAGTGGGGGGCGTGGCTGAGCTCGAGCCGGAAGGCGAGCCCCTTCGCGCGCGCCTGCTCCTCCCACAGACGCGTGACGTCCCGGAGCGTGGCGCACAGATCCATCGGTGCGGCTTCCACGCTCAGATTGCCCGTCTCCATCTTGGCGACGTCGAGGATGTCGTCGACCAGCGCGCGCATGGTGACGCCCGCGCCATGGACGATGCCGATCCGCTCGCGCGTCTGCGCCTCGAGCTTCGAATCCGAAAGCATGACCTGAGTCATGCCCAGGATGCCGTTCAGCGGCGTGCGGATCTCGTGGCTGGTGGTGGCGAGGAACTCGGTCTTGGCCTTGAGTGCCTTTTCCAGCGCCACATTTGTCTCGCCGAGCACGATGTTGGCGGCGCGCACCTTGTTGCGGCTGCGACGAACCGTGATCAGGCCCCAGCCGAGCGCGGCCATGACGATCACCGTCGCGGCGCCGATCAGGAGGAACAGCGTCTGCAGATATCGGGCCCGCCCCTCGGCCTCGCGGGTCTGGAGCTGCAGGATCTGGTTCTGCTGCTTCGCCCAGTCGAACTGCGCCGCCATCAGCGCCGCGCCGGCGGTGGCGGCCACCTTGGTGGATTCATCGTCGAGGCGCTTCATCGCCTGGAGATGCGTCAGCGCTTCCCGCGCATTCCCCGCCTTCTCGAATATCTGATAGGCGTAGAAATGGTCGCTGCGGAATTCGACCGTGGTCTTTCCCAGGTCCATGCCGTCGAAAGTGCCGTGGATGAACCGCAACGCCTCCCCGATATTCCCTCGTTCGGAAGCAAGGGCGGCGGCGGTTGCGAGCAGGTGCCGCCGCAGCACGTCGGCATCGGCGCCGCGGATGAGCTCGAAGCCGCGCGTGATCGTCCGGTTGGCGTCGTCATAGCGTTTCAGCGCCACCTGGCTGCGCGCGAGGTTGCTGAGCAGGCGCGCTTCGAGCAGCGGCTTGTTCATGCCGCGTGCGACGACGATCGCCGCATCATATTCCTTGCTCGCCTCCGCATCGCGGCCCAGCTTGGCGAGCACATTGCCGCGGCTGTTGTGGAGCGAGAGCGAAAGCACCGGATCGTCGGTGAACAGCACGGCCGCCTGGTGGAAATATTCCTCGGCGCGGGCATCGTCATTGGCGACGCTGTAGAGCCCGCCGATGTTCTGCAACGCGATCGCCTGGCTGCGCGGCTCCTTCACCTCGCCGAAGATGCGAAAGGCGTTCTGGTAGCTGTCCAGCGCCTGCGCCGCCTGGTCGCGCGCCATGAAGAAGGCGCCCTGCGACATCATGAGGTCGCCGCGCAGCTTGATCGGCTCCGGAATCGAACGGATCAGGTTCAGGCCGTCGGAGAGCAGCGGCGCGGCCTTGGCGGGCTCCTCGTTGCGGATATGCGCCTCGGCGGCCAGCCAGCGCGCAGTACCCAGCGCCAGCACCCGCCGCCGCTCGTCCCGCAGGCCCCGCGCCAGGCCGTCGATCGCGGCGGCGTGGCGGAGCGCCTCCGCCTGATCGGACATCATGCTTTCCTTGGCGGCCCGGATCTCGGCCTCGATCGCCGGCGGGAAATCGGAACGCGGGTGCACCTGGGCAAGGACGGGCGCCGCGGCGAGCAGCGCGGCAACGGCCAGGAGGGAACGCAGCAGCACGCGCATCAGGCGCGCTTCCAGAAGCTCTCGGGCCGGACGAACGATGCCGGATGGCCGTTCGCATTGTCGAGATGGCCGTCGTCCGCGAGGAATTTGCGGAACGCGTCAAGTCCCAGCGGGCGCGAGATCAGGAAGCCCTGTACCATGTCGCAGCCCATCACGCTGAGCAGCGCCAGCGCGGACGGCGTCTCCACGCCCTCGGCGGTGACTTCCATCTCCAGTGCATGGGCGAGATCGATCGTCGAGCGCACGATCAGCGGATCGCGATTGCTGCTGGTGAGCTGCATCACAAACATCTTGTCGATCTTGAGCTCGCGCGCAGGCAGCTTCTTCAGATAGGCGAGCGAGGAGAGTCCCGCGCCATAATCGTCGATCGCGAGCGTCACGCCGCTGTCGGCGAAGAACTGGAGGTGGCGGATCGCGCTTTCCGGATCGCGGATCACCGCGGTCTCGGTGATCTCGAAGCCGAGCTTCGCGTCAGTATTGGCCAGCATCTCGCACACTTCGTCGACGAAGCCGGGGTCGGCCAGAAGCTGGCCCGAGATGTTGACGAAGAGCAGCATGTCGAAACCGTCGGCACGCAACTTGCGCTGGTCCTCGATCACCTGGCGCAACGTCCAGAGCGTGAGCGTCGATATCTCGCCCGCCTGCTCCGCGACCGAGATGAAGTCGCCCGGCAGGATCAGCCCGCGCGTAGGGTGCTGCCAGCGGACCAGCGCCTCGGCACTGGCGATCTCCTGCCGGCGAACATGGACCTTGGGCTGATATTGCAGGAACATCTCGCCATTGGCGATCGCCCGCGGCAGCTCACGCATCAGAGTCAGCTTGTCGAAGGCCAGGTCCGCGCGCGAGAGATCGAGCATCACCACGCGCCCGTCCGCCCGTGCTTGTTCGAGCGCGGATTCGGCGGCCTCGGCGAGCAGCACCTCGTCATCCTCCACCGAGGGCGCGGCGGCGACGCCGAAGTGCATCTGGAGGTGATGCGGCTCGCCGTCGAGGTCGAGCGTACGCTGGAAACCCTTGCGGATCCGATCGATGTCGTCGGCGACGGCTTCGGGCGATGCCCGCTCGAAACTGATCTCGATCAGCGCGCGCCCGGCCGCGGCGATGCGAACATCGGGCACCAGGCCGGTGATTCGCCGCGCCACGTCCAGCACCAGCGAATCGGCGCGGGCGCGACCCAGATGGCGGCGCAGCGAGGCGAAATTCGCGATCTCGCACAGTCCCAGAACGCTCCAGAAGCGCCCCTCGACATGGCGATCGTTACTTGCCCGGTGCAGTTCGCGCTTGCCGCCGCGCCCGCGAATGCCGGCTCCTGCGCCGCCCTCTCTCGCGCCGTGCACTTGCACGAATTCCTTCGCGATTTCCGCGTGTTCCGCGGTGATCGCGAAGGCGCTCGTGGAAGCACCGACCAAGGTCGCCAAGGGCTCTCTGCGTGCCGACATGCCCCCTAGGCCTAGGCCCCGACCCTTGAAGGAACGGTTAAATCACGCGTTCGCAGCGCTTTTTGCGAAGCCAACTCCGCAGAAATCCGGATTGATTCATTGTTAAGAAGCCTTTAACCATCTGAATCGCGCACAAGTGCGCACCGATGGGAGACTATGAATGTTCGCGTTTTTCAGCCTGATGTTCCGTGACGGCGGCGGTAACGAAATCCGCCCGTTCTGAGGAACGTTCATCCGGGCCGGCAGTGGAGCGACCTCAGGTGAGGCCGTGCTGACCGGCCCGGACGACAACTGCTAAAGGCGGCCGCGAGCCGCCTTTTTTAATGCCCGCGCTTTTCTTGGCGGCCACGGCGGAGAGAGCCGCCGTTCCGCCCCCTTGCTCCCGGCGCTGGCGTCGCTATCTGCGCAACAGACTTTCTTCCCAAGGGGATCCACGTTGCGCATCGCGATGATCGGCACGGGCTATGTCGGCCTGGTTTCCGGCGCCTGTTTTTCGGACTTCGGCCATGAAGTCGTCTGTGTCGACAAGGACGCCCGCAAGATCGAGCTGCTCCACCAGGGCGTGATGCCGATCTACGAGCCGGGCCTCGATGCGCTGGTCGCCTCGAACGTCAAGGCCGGCCGGCTCTCCTTCACCACCGACCTGGCCGAAGGCGTGAAGGGTGCCGACGCAGTGTTCATCGCGGTGGGCACGCCGAGCCGCCGCGGCGACGGCCATGCGGACCTCAGCTATGTCTTCGCCGCTGCACGCGAAATCGCCGAGAACCTGACCGGGCCGGCGGTGATCGTCACAAAGTCGACCGTCCCCGTCGGCACCGGCGACGAAGTGGAGCGGATCATGCGCGAAGTCGCCTCCGGCGCCGGCGCCAAGGTCGTCTCCAACCCCGAATTCCTGCGCGAAGGCGCCGCGATCGAGGATTTCAAGCGGCCCGACCGCGTGGTCGTCGGCACCGATGACGAGGAAGCGCGCGAAGTGATGCGCGCGATCTATCGCCCGCTCTCGCTCAACCAGAGCGCGCCGATCCTGTTCACCGGCCGCCGTACCAGCGAGCTGATCAAATATGCCGCCAACGCCTTCCTGGCAGTGAAGATCACCTTCATCAACGAGATCGCCGATCTTTGCGAGGAAGTGGGCGCCGACGTGCAGGAAGTGGCCCGCGGCATCGGCATGGACAACCGCATCGGCGGCAAGTTCCTCCATGCCGGCCCGGGCTATGGCGGCTCCTGCTTCCCCAAGGATACGCTGGCGCTGCTCAAGACGGCGGGCGACAATGAGACTCCGCTGCGCATCGTCGAAGCGACCGTGCAGGTGAACGACGCCCGCAAGCGCGCCATGGGCCGCAAGGTGATCAAGGCGATGGGCGGCGACGTGCGCGGCAAGACGGTCGGCCTCCTCGGCCTCACCTTCAAGCCCAATACCGACGACATGCGCGACGCCCCCAGCCTTTCGGTCGTCGCGGCGCTGGAAGACGCCGGCGCCACGGTGAAGGCCTATGATCCTGAGGGTTTCGAGCAGGCACGTCCGCTGCTGCCGAACGTCGAATTCAGCGAGAGCCCCTATGCAGCGGCCGACGGCGCCGACGCGCTGGTGATCGTGACCGAGTGGGATGCGTTCCGCGCGCTCGACCTGGGCCGGATCAAGTCGCTGCTCAAGACGCCCCTGCTCGTCGATCTGCGCAACATCTATCCGCCCGCCGAGGCGGAGCGCGCCGGTCTCAAGCTGGTCGGCGTCGGCAAGCCGAAGCACGGCTGAGCCCGGCCCTGACGGGGAGGAAGCGATGAAGGCCAGCCTGCTGCAAATGACGAGCGGGATCGATCCGGCCGCCAATGCCCGTGCCATCGTCGACGGCATCGCGCGGGCGGCGACGGAGGGCAGCGCGATGCTGTTCACGCCGGAGATGTCCGGCCTGCTCGACGGCAATCGCGAGCGCGCGCGCCGGCATGTGGTGGCCGAGGCGGAGGACACCGTCCTCGCCGCAACGCGCGAGGCGGCGGCGAAGCACGGCATCTGGGTGCATCTCGGCTCGCTGGCGCTGCGAGGCGAAGGCGACAAGTTCCTGAACCGCGGCTTCGTGATCGACGATACCGGCGCGATCCGGGCAAGCTACGACAAGCTTCATCTGTTCGATGTCGACCTCGCCACCGGCGAGAGCTGGCGCGAATCCAACACCTATTGCCGGGGCGAGCGCGCGATCGTGGCCGATACCCCCCTGGGCAAGCTCGGCCTCGCCATTTGCTACGACATGCGCTTCCCGGACCTGTTTCGCGCGCTGAGCGATGCCGGCGCCACCATCCTCGCCGTTCCCGCTGCCTTTACCCGCCCCACCGGCCAGGCGCATTGGCACGTGCTGCTGCGCGCCCGCGCGATCGAGGCCGGCGCCTATGTGATCGCCGCGGCGCAGACCGGTCTGCACGAGGACGGCCGCGCCACCTATGGCCATTCGCTGGCGATCGACCCCTGGGGCGAAGTGCTGCTCGACATGGGCGAGGCGCCGGGGCTCGGTTCGGCCGAGATCGACCTCGCCCGCCTCGAGGATATCCGTTCCCGCGTGCCGGTGCTGCGCCACCGCCGCCCCATCCCTCCCGTCGAGATCGTCGCATGAGCACCAAGACCGAAAGCAACAAGGTGGCGGCACCGATCGAGGACCGCCGGCAGCTGATCGACTATTTCGCCGGCGGCGAGAAGGCGAAGGAGCGCTGGCGGATCGGCACCGAGCACGAGAAGTTCGTCTTCTGCACGCAGGATTTCCACGCGCCGAGCTATGACGAGCGGGGCGGTATCCGCGATCTGCTCGATGGCCTCACCCAGTTCGGCTGGAAGCCGGTGACCGAGGGCGGCAATGTCATCGCTCTGTCGGGGCCGGACGGCACCGTGAGCCTGGAACCCGCCGGGCAGCTCGAGCTTTCGGGCGCGCCGCTGGAGAATTTGCACGAGACCTGCAACGAGACCGGCCGCCATCTGGAGCAGGTGAAGCAGGTGGGCGAGAAGCTGGGGATCAACTTCCTCGGCCTGGGCATGTGGCCCGACAAGACGCGCGCCGAGCTGCCGATCATGCCCAAGGGCCGCTACGGGATCATGCTGCGGCACATGCCGCGGGTGGGCAATCTCGGGCTCGACATGATGCTGCGCACCTGCACGATCCAGGTGAACCTGGACTATGCCAGCGAAGCGGACATGGTGCAGAAGTTCCGCGTCGGCTTGGCGCTGCAACCGCTGGCGACCGCGCTGTTCGCCAACTCGCCGTTCACCGAGGGCAAGCCCAACGGGTTCCTCAGCTATCGCTCGCACATCTGGTCGGACACCGATCCGGCGCGGACGGGCATGCTTCCCTTCGTGTTCGAAGAGAGCTTCGGCTATGAGCGCTACGCCGAATATGCGCTCGATGTGCCGATGTACTTCGTCTACCGTGACGGCAAATATATCGACGCGGCGGGACAGAGCTTCCGCGACTTCCTGAAGGGCGAGCTGCCCGCCTATCCCGGCCACAAGCCGACGATGGACGACTGGGCGGACCATCTCTCGACGGCCTTCCCCGAAGTGCGCCTCAAGACCTTCCTCGAGATGCGCGGCGCCGATGGCGGGCGCTGGGGGCGGATCTGCGCCCTGCCGGCGCTGTGGGTGGGCCTGCTCTACGACCAGGGCGCGCTCGATGCCGCCTGGGACTTGGTCAAGGGCTGGTCGATGGAAGCCCGCGAGACGCTGCGCAGCTCGGTGCCCCGGCTGGCGCTCGACGCGCCGCTGCCGGGCGGCAGCAAGCTGAAGGACATCGCCGGCGAAGTGCTCGACATCGCCGCCGCGGGCCTCAATGCGCGCGCGCGCCTCAACGCTTCGGGCGACAACGAGTCCGGCTTCCTCGATCCGCTGCGCGAAGTGGTGCGCACCGGCAAGGTACCGGCCCAGGTGCTGCTCGACCGCTTCAACGGCGATTGGCAGGGCGACATCCGCCGCGTCTATGAGGAAGCGCGTTTCTAGGCCGGGGACTCATTCGACGAACCCCGTCATCCCCGCGCAGGCGGGGATCCAGAGCCAGGCGCGGAACCGAGGTGACGGGATGCTATCCGTCTCCGGAAGGCGTTCGCGCTGTGGTGCCGATATCCCGCATCACCCTGGATCCCCGCCTGCGCGGGGATGACGATTGAGGGATATGAGGCGCCGACCTGGCTTTCCCGGCCCGGGGGGAGCACCACCGGGAAGGCTAGGACTTCAGTCCCTCTTTTCCCCCCGCAGCACGCGCTCCACTTCCTGGAGCCGCCCGTCGATCGCGGCCACTTCGTCGTCATCACCCTTGCGGATCGCCGCGACGACCAGGTCGACCAGCCCCTGCGCCACCGATGCCCCGAAGCGCAGCACCAGCTCCTCGCCGGAAAGCATCGCCACGTCCCGGAGCGTCACGCCCCCGGCCGGTACGGCATCCTGTTCGAGATCGGGTTCCCTGCGCTTCGCATTCGCTGGCATGATCGGCTCGTCTCACTGCTATCCCGCGAAGCCTGCGCCCCCGGGGCAGGAGGGAAAACTCGTAAATTTACGTGTTTCCGGCGAGCCCCGGAGGGGCTCCCATCGTCCTCGCCCTCGGGGCAGCCGAGGGCCACACAGGAACCGTGACGTCCGGGAAACGTTCTCTGACGGAAAAACGATTAAGATCGTGGTTGGAGGGTTATGACATCTGGGGAAAGCGCCGAGCCACGCCCCGACGAAGACTTCGAACTGCGCCTGAGAGCCCTTGAGGTAGGGCTATGGGACTATGACATCGACGCCGACCTGCTTGTCTGCGACGCGCGCTGGTATCAGATCACCGGGCTACGGCCCAACACGGTGCGCAGCCTCGCCGATTTCCGGCCCTTCATTCACCCCGAGGACGAAGAACTGGCCACGACCATAGACCTGGCCATGGTGGTGGAGCTGATCGCACGCGATCTGCGCTATCATGTCGATTTCCGACTGATCCGGCCCGACGGGCAGACGCGCTGGATCCGTTCCGTCGCCTGCCTGCTCGTCGATGCCGGATCCGGCCATCACAAGGCACTGGGGTGCATCACCGACAATACCGACTTCGCCCTGATCGCCGCCGGGCGCGCCTTTACCCGGCCCGCGACGCGCGGCGACCCGGAAATTCCCGATCCCGCCGTGACGATCGGCGCCGCGGGCGCGGCGCTGAGCGAGCGGGAGCTCGAATGCCTGCGCTGGGTGAGCCTGGGCAAGACCGCCTGGGAAACGGCGACGATCATGGGGCGCAGCCAGCGCACGGTGGAGTTCCACCTGATCAACGCCACGCGCAAGCTCTCCGCATCGAACAAGATCCACGCAGCCGTGATCGCCGTGCGCAAGGGGCTGATCTGAGCGGTGAGGGCCATATCCGCGGACTATGGCCCCCGGGCGGTTCGGCATGGCAAAGCGGGGCCGGGCTGCTGTAGGGAGCGACCATGGTCTATTTCCTCGGCATAGATGCGGGCGGCAGCCATTGCCGCAGCCGGCTGACAGACGAGCGCGGAACGATCCTCGGCACCGGCGAGAGCGGCCCGGCCAATACCCGGATCGGGATCGAGCGGCTCCACGTAGTGCTGAACGACGTCGCCGGCCAGGCGATCTCGGCCGCCGGGCTGGACGAAGCCCAGGTGGCGACGATCCGCGCCGGCATGGGCATTGCGGGCATCTCGCGCCCCGGAATGCGAGAGCAGCTCGCCGCGCTCCCCTTCCCCTTCGCCGGGGTGGAATTCGTGACCGACGCGGCGATCGCCAATCTCGGCGCACATGGAGGAGTCGAAGGTGCGACGCTGATCATCGGCACCGGCAGCGTGGCCGAGGTGCGGGTGGGCACCACCAGCTTCACGATCGGCGGCTATGGCTTCCCGATCTCCGACGAAGGCAGCGGGGCGGCGCTGGGCCTCAGCGCGATGCGCCACGCACTGCGCGCGCTGGACGGGCGGAGCGAAGTGACTCCGCTCAGCCATGCCGTCACCGCCGGCTTCGGGCACGACACCGCGCGCGCGGTCGCCTGGATGGATGCCGCCACGCCCAGGGATTATGCCGCCTTCGCGCCGCTGGTGATGGACTATGCCGAAAACAACGACGCGATCGCTCGCTCGATCGTGGAGGACGCGGCGCTGCACATCGAGCGGTTCATCGAGACGATCTTCGCCCGCGGCGCAGTTCGCTGCGCGCTCGCCGGCGGGCTGGCGATGCGGATGAAGCCATGGCTGCGCGCACGCACGGTCGCGCGGCTCGCCGACGCGGTCTCCGATCCGCTCGACGGGGCATTGCTGCTCGCCGGCCTGCCCGCCACTGCCCTCCCGACCCGGAAGCCCGATGCCGACTGAAGCCGCAGACCCCCGTTACCGCGAGATCGACCGCTGGCCCACCGAAGCCGCCGTGGAGGCGATGCTCGAGGCCCAGCTCGCGGCGATCGCGGCGCTGAAGAGCCAGACCGGCGCAATGGCGGCGGCGATCGACGCCGCGGCCGAGCGGCTGCGGCGCGGCGGGCGCATCGCCTATGCCGGGGCCGGCACTTCGGGCCGGATCGGCGTGCAGGACGGTGTGGAGCTCACCCCCACATTCAACTGGCCGCTCGAGCGGCTGGCCTTCCTGATCGCGGGCGGCCCGGCGGCACTGACGCGCACGCAGGAAGGCGCCGAGGACAGCCGCGAGGCGGCGCTGGCAGCGGTGACGGCCGAGGCGATCGGCCCGGACGACGTGCTGATCGGCGTCGCGGCGAGCGGACGCACCCCCTATGTGATCGCCGCGCTCGAGGCGGCGCGGCACGCGGGCGCGCTGACCATCGCCCTCGCCAACAATGCCGGCACCCCGGTGCTGGCCGCAGCAGAGCATGCGATCCTCGCCGACACCGGCAGCGAAGTGGTGGCGGGCTCCACACGGATGAAGGCGGGCACCGCGCAGAAAGTCACGCTCAATCTCCTCTCCACCGGGATCATGTTGCGGCTCGGGCTCGTTCATGACGGGCTGATGGTCAACATGCAGGTCTCGAACGCCAAGCTGCGCCAGCGCGCGATCCGCATGGTCGGCACGCTTGCGGGCGTCGATGCGGATGCTGCCGAGGCGGCGCTCGATATGGGCGGGCGCGACATCAAGCGCGCGGTGCTGATCGCGCGCGGCCTCGGCCCGGCAGAGGCCGAGGCGCGGCTGGCGGGAGCATGGGGCAGCCTGGGCGCGGCGCTGGACACGCTGCCGTGAAGGCGCTGGTCAACGGGCGCATGCTGCTGGCCGAGGGCTGGCGCGACGATGCCTGTGTGGTGATCGAGGGCGACCGGATCGCAGCGATCCTGCCCGAACCGCCGGCCGGCGCCGAGACGATCGACCTGGGCGGCGCGACATTGCTCCCCGGCTTCATCGACGTGCAGGTCAATGGCGGCGGCGGCCGGCTGTTCAATGACGATCCGAGCGTGGAGACGATCCGGGTGATCGCCGAGACGCACCGCCGCTACGGCACCACCGGTCTGCTCCCCACGCTGATCAGCGACGATCTCCCGGTCGTCGAGGCCGGCATCCGCGCAGTGAGCGCCGCGATCGAGGCGGGCGTTCCCGGGGTGCTCGGCATCCATATCGAAGGGCCGTTCCTCAACCCCGCTCGGCGCGGCATCCACAGCGAAGGCAAGATCCAGCCGCTGCGCGACGAATTCCTGGCGCTGCTGGAATCGGCCGAGCGCGGCAAGACGCTGGTGACCCTGGCACCCGAGGCAGCGACGCCGGAACAGGTGGCGCGGCTGGTCGCGGCGGGGGTGATCGTCTCGGCCGGGCATTCCGATGCGCGCTACGAGACGGTACGCGACGCGATCGACAATGGGCTGACCGGCTTCACCCATATCTTCAACGCCATGTCCCCCCTGCTCAACCGCGCGCCGGGCATGGTGGGCGCGGCGCTCGAGGATCCGGACGTCTATGCGGGGATCATCGCCGACGGCCATCACCTCCACCCGGCGACGCTCCGGGTGGCGCTGCGGGCAAAGGGGCCCGAGCGGTTGATGCTGGTGACCGATGCGATGCCGAGCGTCGGCAGCGACGAGACGGTGTTCCTGATCCATGGCCGCGAGATCCACCGCAACGGCGACCGGCTGCTCGGCGCCGACAACACGCTGGCGGGCTCGACACTCACCATGGCCGGGGCAGTGAAGGGGATGATGGCCCAGGGCCGGGTCGGGCTGGACGTCGCCGTCCGCATGGCTTCCGCCACGCCTGCGGCCTTCCTGGGGCTGGGCGGGCAACTCGGGCGGATCGCACCGGGCTTTCGCGCGGACCTGGTGCTGGTGGACGATGCGATGGACGTGCTGCGCAGCTGGATCGGCGGGGCCTAGTTCTCGGTCCTCACTTCCCGGGGAAGGGCCGGATCAGAGAACCCCGAGCCGCTGCCCCTGATACGCCCCGTTCCGGATCGGTTCCCACCAATCCCGGTTCGCCAGATACCAGTCCACCGTCTTGGCCAGCCCGGTCTCGAAGCTCTCCATCGGTTCCCAGCCCAGCTCGGCCTCGATCTTCGACGGATCGATCGCATAGCGGCGATCATGCCCGGGCCGATCGGCAACGAAGCGGATCAGATCGCGGTGACGCCGTCCCCCGACGCGCGCATCGAGCAGATCGCAGATCGCCTCGACTACCTGGAGGTTGGTCCGCTCCTGCCGCCCGCCGATCAGATAGGTCTCGCCGGCCCGGCCCCGAGTCAGCACCTGTTCCAGCGCCTCGGCATGGTCGTCGACATAGAGCCAGTCCCGCACGTTCGCACCCTTGCCATAGACCGGCAGTTCCCTGCCTTCGAGCGCGTTGAGGATGACGAGCGGGATGAGCTTCTCGGGAAAGTGATGCGGCCCGTAATTGTTCGAGCAGTTGGAGAGTACCACCGGCAGGCCATAGGTTTCGTGCCAGGCGCGCACGAAATGGTCCGACGCCGCCTTGCTCGCCGAATAGGGCGAGGACGGCGCATAGGGCGTCGCCTCGGTGAACACCCCGCCGTCGAACGGCAAGTCGCCGAACACTTCGTCGGTCGAGATGTGGTGGAAGCGAAAGGCGGCACGCCTTTCCTCGGGCAATCCGCGCCAATGCTCGAGCGCGGCGTCGAGCAGGCGGACGGTGCCGAGGACATTGGTCTCGACAAAGGCGGCCGGGCTGTCGATCGAGCGATCGACATGCGTCTCGGCGGCAAGATGCATCACGCCCTCGATCCGCTCCTCGCGCATCAACCGGTGGAGTTGCGCGGCATCGCCGATATCGGCGCCGACGAAGCGGAAATTGGGCTTGCCCAGGACATCGCGCAGCGATGCCATGTTGCCGGCATAAGTGAGCTTGTCGACGCAGACGATGCGGTAGCGCCTGGCGACCAGCAGCCGGCACACCGCCGAGCCGATGAACCCGGCGCCGCCGGTTACGAGCACGCGGCGGATCCTCGAGGCCGGCGCGCCGATCGGCTCGAGGAAGCTCATGCGGCGGCGGCCTCCACGCAGCGGCGCAGATAGGCGGCATAGTCGGTCTTGCCGAGCGTCGCGGCGCGAGCGAGTACCGTGTCCGCGTCGAGATAGCCAAGATCGAACGCGATCTCCTCGGGGCAGGCGATCTTGATGCCCTGGCGGTTCTCGATCGTGCGGACGAAGCTGGCCGCGTCGTGCAGGCTGTCGTGCGTACCGGTGTCGAGCCAGGCATAGCCGCGGCCCAGCCGGTTCAGGTTGAGATTGCCCCGCTCCAGATAGGCCGAGATCACATCGGTGATCTCCAGCTCGCCGCGCGGAGACGGCTTCAATGTGCGGGCGATGTCCGTCACCTGATCGTCGAAGAAATAGAGGCCGGTCACTGCCCAGTTCGACTTGGGAACGGCCGGCTTCTCGACGATGCTCGTCGCCTTGCCCGTCACCGGATCGAAAGTTGCGACGCCGTAGCGCTCGGGATCGTCGACCTGATAGGCGAAGACCGTCGACTGGCCCCGCATGGCCGCCTCGGCGGCTGCGCGGCCCTTGGCGGCAAGACCATCGCCATGGAAGATGTTGTCGCCCAGGATCAGCGCGGCGGGGCCGTTATCGAGGAACTTCTCGCCAATCAGGAAGGCTTGGGCCAGGCCGTCGGGACTCGGCTGCTCGGCATATTCGAAGTTGATCCCGAATGCCGATCCGTCGCCCAGCAGCAGGCGGAACATCGGCAGGTCGCGGGGGGAAGAGATGATCAGGATGTCGCGGATGCCCGCAAGCATCAGCACCGACAGCGGATAATAGATCATCGGCTTGTCGAACACCGGCAGCAGCTGCTTCGAGATCGACAGCGTCGCCGGATAGAGGCGCGTCCCGGCCCCACCCGCAAGGATGATCCCCTTAGCGCCAGCCTTGCCCATGGGTTCGCAGCCTCCCCTGTGGCGCCAAGTGCGCCCCCCGCCCTTCATGGACTGCAATTGGTTCAAGAACCGCTAACCCTGGAGCGCGGCGGGTATTCCCCGCTAAACATAAACTAGATCGCGCGCTTTCGGGCGGCTTCCTAAATCGCCCACCATGCTGCATTCCGGGAACATGACGGAGACACAGGCGATCGGCGCGACCCGGGGGATTGCACCCGCGCGGCTGACGCATCTCCAGCGGCTCGAAGCCGAGAGCATCCATATCCTGCGCGAAGTCGTCGCGGAGGCCGAACGGCCGGTGATGCTCTATTCGATCGGCAAGGACAGCGCGGTGATGCTGCACCTCGCCCGCAAGGCCTTCTACCCCGCACCCCCGCCCTTCCCGCTCCTCCACGTCGACACGACCTGGAAGTTTCGCGCGATGTACGATCTGCGCGACAAGGCCGCACGCGATGCGGGAATGGAGCTGCTCGTCCACAAGAACCCCGAGGCCGAGGCGCAGGGGATCAATCCGTTCGATCATGGCGGCCGCCACACCGACATGTGGAAGACGGAAGGCTTGAAGCAGGCGCTCGACCGATACGGGTTCGACGCGGCGTTCGGCGGCGCGCGGCGCGACGAGGAGAAGAGCCGCGCCAAGGAGCGCGTGTTCAGCTTCCGCACCGCCTCGCACCGCTGGGATCCCAAGAACCAGCGCCCCGAGCTGTGGCACCTCTACAATGCCCGCAAGGACAAGGGCGAGAGCATCCGCGTCTTCCCGCTCTCCAACTGGACCGAACTCGACATCTGGCAATATATCCTCGCCGAGGGGATCGAGATCGTGCCGCTCTATTTCGCGGCGCCGCGCCCGACGGTGGAGCGCGACGGGCTGATCCTGATGGTCGACGATGCGCGCTTCCGCCTGCGGGACGGCGAGGAGCCGGTCATGCGCTCGATCCGCTTCCGCACGCTCGGCTGCTATCCGCTGACCGGTGCAGTGGAGAGCGCGGCGGATACGCTGGAGGCGGTGATCCAGGAAATGCTGTTGACGACGACCAGCGAACGCCAGGGCCGCGCGATCGACCATGACCAGACGGCGAGCATGGAGAAGAAGAAGCAGGAGGGGTATTTCTGATGGCTTGCTTCGCTGTCCCCGGCATTCCAGCCTCCCGCTCCGGCGCCCTCGCCCTCTTCCCCGTGGAGGCAGGCGCATGACCTCCTATCGCCCCGACGCGCTGATCGCGTCCGACATTTCCGCCTATCTCGCGCTGCACCAGAACAAGTCGCTGCTGCGCTTCATCACCTGCGGCAGCGTGGACGACGGCAAGTCGACCCTGATCGGGCGTCTGCTCTATGATTCGAAGATGATCTTCGAGGATCAGCTCGCCAGCCTGGAGGCCGACAGCAAGCGCCTGGGCACGCAGGGACAGGAGATCGACTTCGCGCTGCTGGTCGACGGCCTCGCCGCCGAGCGCGAGCAGGGCATCACGATCGACGTCGCCTATCGCTTCTTCGCGACCGAGAAGCGCAAATTCATCGTCGCCGATACCCCTGGACACGAACAATATACCCGCAACATGGTGACTGGCGCCTCGACCGCCGATCTCGCCGTGATCCTGATCGACGCGCGCAAGGGCGTGCTCACCCAGACGCGGCGCCATTCCTATCTTTGCCACCTGCTCGGCATCCGCCACATCGTGCTGGCAGTGAACAAGATGGACCTGATCGGCTATGATCAGGCCGCCTATGACGCGATCGTCGCGGACTATCGCATTTTCGCCGAGAGCATCGGCATCGCGGGCTTCACGCCGGTCCCGATCTCGGGCTTCAAGGGCGACAACATCGCCGGGCCGAGCGGGAATACGCCCTGGTATTCCGGGCCGGCATTGCTCGAGCATCTGGAAGCGGTCGAGATCGACACGGACGCCGATGCCGGCCGCCCCTTCCGCCTCTCCGTCCAGTGGGTGAACCGCCCCAACCTCGATTTCCGCGGCTTCGCCGGCATGATCGCGGCCGGCACGATCAGGCCCGGCGACAAGGTGCGCATCCTGCCCTCCGGCCAGACCACCGAGGTGGCGCGCATCGCCGCGTTCGGCGGCGACAAGGCCGAAGCAGTGGCGGGCGAGAGCGTGACCATCACGCTGGCCGATGAAATCGATTGCTCGCGCGGCGACGTGATCGCCGCCGCCGAAGCGCCGCCCCAGGTCGCCGACCAGTTCCAGGCCACGATCGTCTGGATGGACCAGGCGGAGATGCTCCCCGGCCGCGCCTATTGGCTCAAGCTCGGCACCCAGACGGTAAGCGCCACCGTGCAGCCGCCGCGCCACGCCGTGTGCGTCAACACCATGGCCGAGCTCAGCGTGAAGACGCTCGGGCTCAACGATATCGGCGTGGCCGAAGTCTATACCGATCGCGGTGTCGTCTTCGAACCCTATGCCGAGAGCAAGGACCTGGGCGGCTTCATCCTGATCGACAAGGCGACCAACGCCACCGTCGCCGCCGGCATGCTCAACTTCGCGCTGCGCCGCGCGCAGAACGTCCATTGGCAGGCAGTGGAGATCAACCGCGAGGCGCATGCCCGGCAGAAGCACCAGGCGCCGCGCCTGCTCTGGTTCACCGGGCTGTCCGGCTCGGGCAAATCGACCATCGCCAACATGGTCGAGAAGCGGCTCCACGCGCTCGGCAAGCACAGCTTCCTGCTCGACGGCGACAATATCCGCCATGGACTCAATCGCGATCTGGGCTTCACCGATGCCGACCGGATCGAGAATATCCGCCGCGTCGGCGAAGTGGCGAAGCTGATGACCGATGCAGGGCTGATCGTGCTCACTGCCTTCATCTCGCCCTTTCGCGCCGAGCGCGAACTGGTCCGCAAGATGCTGCCCGAGGGCGAGTTCTTCGAGATCTTCGTCGATACGCCGCTGGAAGTGGCCGAGGCGCGCGACGTGAAAGGCCTCTACAAGAAGGCGCGGGCCGGCCAGATCGCCAACTTCACCGGCATCTCCAGCCCCTATGAGGCGCCGCAGACCCCGGAAATCCGCGTGGACACGACCCGGGAAAGCCCCGAGGCCGCGGCCGAGCGGATCGTGGAGACGATCATGGGCACCTGGAGTCCGGTGATTTGACCGACGCGGAACTGGCCCGGGCGATCGCCGAGGAAGCAGGGGCGCTGCTGCTGCGCATTCAGGACGAATGCGCAGGCGGCGACCGCGGCGACCGCGAGGCCAACATCCTCATCCTCGACCGGCTGCGCGCCGCGCGGCCCGGCGACGCGATCCTTTCCGAGGAATCCGCCGACGATCCGGCCCGGCTGTCGGCACGGCGGGTATGGATCGTCGATCCGCTGGACGGCACGCGCGAGTTCGCCGAGCGGCGCGAGGACTGGGCGGTGCATGTCGCCCTCGCCATTGACGGCCAGGCGGCAGTGGGCGCGGTCGCCCTGCCCCGGCTCGGCTGCACCCTTTCCAGCGATTGCCCGCCCGCCTTGCCCGAAGGCGAATTGCCGCCCCGCATGCTGGTAAGCCGCACCCGGCCGAGCCGGCTCTGCGCGGGCGTGGGCGAACGGATCGGCGCGGTGCATATCGGCATGGGCTCGGCCGGCGCCAAGGCAATGGCGGTGGTGCGCGGCGAGGCCGAGATCTATCTCCATTCCGGCGGCCAGCATCAGTGGGACAATTGCGCGCCGGTGGCGGTGGCGCTCGCCGCGGGGCTCCATGCCTCGCGGATCGACGGGGCGCCGATCGTCTATAATGCCGCCAGCACGAGCATCCCCGACCTGCTGATCTGCCGCAAGGAATGGGCACCGATCGTGCTTGAGGCAGTGCGGGACTGCGGGGCGTAATTCCCTTCCGCGGGAGGAAGCCCGGTTCATGAGATTCGCCTCCTAAGTATCTCTATCCGATTCCCCGCGACTCGCGGAGTCACCACGAGTCGCGCATAGACGGCGAATCCCGGACATGGTAAATGCTCCGTTTGGGAGGGAGCGTATTTTGACCGCCGATATCTGGTTCCTGCTGGCGATCGGATTCAGCCTTGCGGGCTATGCGGCCTATTTGATCGGGTTGCGCCGCGAGCTGGTGGAGCCGAACCGTGCGTCATGGCTGATCTGGAGCGCGGCGACTTCGCTCGAGGCGCTGACCTATGCCGCGGTGAACCCCGGCGCACCGCAGGGCTGGGTGTTCGCCCTCTCCTCGGTCGCATGCATCACGGTGACGATCGGCATCTGGCGGCGTTCGTCCTGGGCCCCGCCCTCGCTCACCGAGACCATCTGCATCGCGGCCAGCCTCAGCGCGCTGATGCTGTGGCTCGTCTTCCGCGAAGCCTTTTGGGCGCACATGCTGGTGGTGCTCGCCGTGCCGGTGAGCTTCTGGCCGACCTGGGCAAGCGTATGGACCGACCGCAACCGCGAACGCTCGCCGGCCTGGGGCCTGTGGACCTTCGGCGATCTCGCCACGCTGCTGGTCGCGGTGCGCGCGACCGAGCCAGGCGTCGCCGAACTCGCTTATGTGATCGTCGAGTTCCTCTGCCATGCCAGCATCTGGTTCCTGATCGGCCTGGCGACGATCAACCCGCTGCGTTCCTTCGGCGCGCGCCGGGGCGGGCTGCGCTGGTTCGATCGCTACCGGCCTTCGAACAATTTGTTCAAGGTGGGCGAGAACCATCTGGGCAAGGCCGTGTTCGCGGCGAGCGGCTTCGCCGAGGGCGATGTGCTGATCGAGTTCACCGGCCGCCGTTTCCGCGCCGACCAGATCCCCAGCCTGATGCGCGGCCGGGGCGACCGCTTCGTGCAGGTGACGCCTGACCATTATATGGGCCCGTCCGGCCGGATCGACGATCTGGTCAATCACAGCTGCGACCCCAATGCCGGCCTGCGCTTCACCGATGCGGGCGTGTTCCTGGTGGCGGTGCGGGCGATTCAGCCGGGCGAGGAGATCGCCTGGGACTATTCGACGACGCTCCGGGAATCGAACTGGCACATGATCTGCCAGTGCCGCGCGCCCGAATGCCGCCGGGTCATCGGCAATTTCGACAGCCTCGATCCGGACCGGCAGGAATGGTTCCGCGCGCGGAATCTGGTGGCGCCCTATCTGCGGCGCAAGGATGAAGTCGCGGGCAAGCGGAGGCTTGCGGGCCGGCGATAGGCTTGTCCGTAGTGGCGCTGGTTCGAGCCGAAATGGCGAAGAAGGGGCCTAAGCTCCCTTCTTCCCTGCCTCAGGCCGCCATCCCGCTCGGCTGCGCCAGCTGCGCGGTACCCAGCGTCAGGATCGCCTTCGCGCCCGTCCCCTTGCCGTCGCTGACCAGTTCGAGCTTGCCTTCCATCGCCAGCATCGAATTGGCGCACCAGTGCAGCCCCAGCCCGCCGGATTTGTGCGCCCGGGTCGAGAAGCCGCGCTGGAACAGAGTCGGCGCGGTCGACGGGTCGAAACCCTCGCCATCATCGCGGATGTAGATCTCGGTGCTGTCGCCCCTGTCGTGGATCGTCACTGCGATCGAACCGCTGCCGCGGCCAGTCGCGGCGATGGCCTCGGCCGCGTTGGCGAAGAGATTGCCGACCACCTGGCTGAGGATCACGCGGTTGGCCATCACCCAGTGCGGCTTGGACGGGAAGCTGAAGGCAATGGAATTCTCGCCCGAATAGCGTGCGATGGTGGCGTTCTGGGCGACGATGTCGGTGATGTCGCAGGCATCGAGCGGCGGCCGCTCATGGGCGGCTTCCTGCTGCTGGCCGATGATTTCCAGCACATGGTGCAGTGCCTCGCGGCCGATCGCGATCTGCTCGCGGCGGTCGGCCCGCTCCTGCTCGACATTCTCGATCGCGGCAGCGAGGAAGGCGACCAGCTTCTGGCGACGCGCCGCGGGAATCTCCGTGCTCGCCAGCTCGCCCAGCGCGCGATCGAACAGCGCCCGGTCCATCGGCGCGCCGCTGCCCAGCCCCTGGCTGAGCACGGTGCTGATCGGATTCAGCGCATTGCGGACATTGTGCATCACCGCGACGGCGCTCTCGCTGCGGCCCAGGGTGAAGCTCTGCACCTCGAGCTGCTCGCGCAAGTCCTTGAGCTGGCGGAGCATCGAGTTGAAGCTGGTGACGAGGCTGCCGATCTCGTCGTCGCGCGGCTTGTCGGTCAGCAGGCCGAGCGTACCCGAAGCGCGGACCACGCCCATGTGGCGCTCCACGCGTTTCAGGGGCGCGAGAACCAGGCGTGCGATCATCCGGCGCAGCACGAGCAGCACGATCGCCAACAGGATCGACGATCCGACCACGGCGAGGACCAGCATCCGGGTGCCGAGCGTCGAGAGGTCGCGCGGCACGGTGTAGGTCGCCGTGGCGACCGAGCGGCCGTCCGGGCCCGGGATCGGCACGGCGATACGGGTCCGCGTGGCGCCCGGGGTCTTGGTGACTTCGGCCACCGGATTGTCGAGCGCGAGGCTCGCCTGGAGCTGGAGCAAGGTGCTGAGCTGCGCGGCGGTGACCGCGCGTGCCATCAGCACATAGCCGCGCGGTTCGCCGCTGCCGTCGCTCCTGCGGACCTGCGCGATGCCGACCGCGGCGAGCCTGTCTCCAAGCCGGATGAAGAAGCCGGCCGAGCTCTCGCCGTGCAGCGCCCGTGCGAAATCGAGCCGGGCGATCGCATCGGCAAGGCGCGTGCGCATCGCGGGCACATCGGCATGTTTCTCGAGGTCGAGCCAGCGCGCGATCACGATACCGCGATCGGGCCGGACATAGGCCATGCCGTTGACGTCGAGATTGACCATGGCCAAGGTCGAGAAGCTCTCGTCCTCGAACGCCTTGGTCGGATGGGCCATATAATCGTAGGACGCGTTCCAGTCGCCATAGTCGCGCACGGCATTCTCGACCTTGGCCACGACGTCATGGACCACGGCCTGGGTTCGCGCGACATGTGCGTCGACCGCATCCCGCTCCAGCTGGTTGAAGCTCGGCGTGATGACGGTGGCGAGCATCAGGGTCAGCGCGGCGGCGCCGATGATGCCGACGCCGGTGAGGATCAGGACCAGTTTCGCGCCGAGCGAGGCCGGCGCCTTGAAGCGCCTTGCGCGGGGCATCAGCCGTGTGTCCCGTTGCCCAGCTCGGCCTCGACGGGCTCCACGTCGCCGATATATCCTCTCTGCGCAAGCAGCAGCGCGTCCTCGGCATCCATCGGGCGCGCGAGATAATAGCCCTGGAGATGGCTGCAGCCGGCGAGGCGGAGCGCCTGGAGCTGGGCCTCGGTCTCGACGCCCTCGGCGACTACTTCCATGCCCAGCGCGCGACCGAGATGAATGATCGAGTGGACGATCGCCGCGCTTTCGCGCTCGCGGCCCATGCCGTCGACGAAGCTGCGGTCGATCTTCAGGCAGTCGAGCGCGAAGCGGCGGATATTGTAGAGGCTCGAATAGCCGGTGCCGAAATCGTCGAGCGCGATGCGGAAGCCCATCTGGCGGAGCTTGAACAGCGTCTCGGCGGCACGCTCGACATCGTCGAAGATCGCAGTCTCGGTGATCTCGATCTGGAAGCGGCCGGGCTCGACGCCGGCATTGGCGACGCGCTCCATCACATGGCCGACGAAATTGTGGCGACGGAACTGGCGCGGCGAGAAGTTCACCGAGACATATTGGCCCGGCCAGGTCTTGAGCGTCTCGACCGCGCGGTCGATCACCCAGTCGCCCAGCTCGTGGATCAGGTTCGATTCCTCGGCGATCGGAATGAACATGCCGGGCGAGACCATGCCATATTCGGGACTGCACCAGCGGATCAGCGCCTCGAAACCGGTAATCTCGAGCGCATCGCGGCCGACGATCGGCTGGAAGACCAGCTTCAGCTCGCCCTTGGCGATGGCTTCGGAAAGCCCGCCTTCGATCTGTCGGCGGAAGCGGATCGATTCGTCCATGACTTCGTCGAACAGGCGGACGATGCCGCGGCCGCCATGCTTGGCTTCGTTGAGCGCGAGGTCGGCGCGGCGCATCACGTCGATCGGATCGTGGATGGTGCCGGGCTGGACCACCATCAGGCCGACCGAGGCCCCACCCTGGACCGAGTGGCCGAACACCTTGAAGCTGATGGAGACTGCCTTGAGCAGCCGCTCGGCGATCATCGACGCCTCGTCCTCGCCGGTGACCGGATAGAGCATCGCGAACTCGTCGCCGCCCAGGCGCGCGACGAAGCCCTGTGCCGGCACCTGCGCGCGCAGGATCTCGCAGACCATGCGGATCAGCTCGTCGCCGGCAAGATGACCGAGCGTGTCGTTGACGATCTTGAACCGGTCGAGGTCCATCATCGCCATGGCGAAGCATTGCTCGCCCTTCACGGCCTTGCCGAGCATGTGGAGAAAGGCGAGCCGGTTGGGCGCATCGGTGAGCGAATCATGGTTCGCCATGTGGACGGCGCGCGATTCATTGGCGGCAAGTTCGAGCTTCTGCTCCTCGAGCAGGGTGATGGCGCTCCGCAGCCTGGCGTCCGCCTCCCAGCGACGGGCGAGCGCAGTGGCGGTCTGCATCACCTCCTCGGCCTGGAAGGGCTTGGCGATGTAGAAGATCTTGTCGGCCGGGCCGGCGGCACGGCTGATGTCGAGCGGCGAGAAATCCGAATAGCCGGTGACGATGACGAGGTTGATGTCCGGATCGAGCGCGCGGATACGGCGCGCGGTTTCCTTGCCGTCGATCCCAGGCGGCATGCGCACGTCGATGAACGCAACGGCAAAGCGCTTGCCCGTCTCGAGCGAGTCCTTGATCGCCTCGACCGCGTCGAGACCCTGGTTGAAGTGCGCGCAATCGAAATCGATGATGTCGTTGGCCGGCGCGGGTTCGGACGCGGCATCGTCGTCGTCGCCGAACAGTTCGGCCGCCATCGCGTTCAGGGTGCTGACATTGCCGCCGCTGCGGGCCCCGAACACCTGGCGATAGGATTCGTGCATCGCCGGTTCGTCGTCCACGATCAGAATGCGCACGTTCGAAATCCCCTCGTTCATCGCCAAACGAGGTAAGCGGACAGCGTTAAGGAGGCGTAAAATCCAGCGGCCGCACAGAGGGAAAACCGCCGGGCAGGGTTAAGAACGACGCGCGGTTTACCCGCCCGCCCGCGCGCGATAGCAAGGCCTCCACGACAGGAGGATGCATGACCGACCCGCTGGCCGCCCGATCCCTATTGTTCGCGCCGGGCGATTCCGAGCGCAAGCTCGCCAAGGCAGGCGCCAGCGAAGCCGATCTGGTGCTGCTCGACCTGGAAGACGCCGTGGCCGAGGGCAACAAGCCCGCCGCCCGCGCGCTGGTCGCCGAGCATCTGAAGACGGCGGCGCGCGCCCAGCCCCAATGGGTGCGGATCAACCCGCTCGACACCTCGCACGCCCTGCGCGACCTTGCGGCGATCGTGCCCGGCCGGCCCGACGGGATCATGCTGCCCAAGGCGACCCGCGCCGAAGCCGAACTGCTCCACCATTACCTCACCGCGCTGGAAGCGGCGCACGACCTCCCCCAAGGCGGGATCCGCACGATCGTGGTGGCGACGGAGACCGCGCCGGCCATTTTCGGCCTGGGCGACTATGCCGGCTGCCCGCGCCTTGCCGCGCTCACCTGGGGCGCCGAAGACAGCGCGACCGCCCTGGGCGCCACGCACAATCGCGACGAGACCGGCGAATATGACTTTCCCTATCAGGTCTTCCGCGCCCTCGCCCTTGCCGGCGCGGCGGCGGCGGCGGTGACGCCGATCGAGACGATCCACGGCGACTTCCGCGACCTCGAGGGACTGGAGAAAGTTGCAACCAAGGCGCGCCGCGCGGGTTTCCGTGGCATGCTTGCGATCCATCCCGATCAGGTGCCCGTGATCAATCGCGCCTTCTCGCCCTCTCCCGTGGAAATCGAGCGGGCCGAGCGGATCGTCGCGGCCTTTGCGGCGGCGCCGGACGCGGGCACGATCGGGCTGGACGGCGAGATGCTCGACATGCCGCACCTGAAGCGCGCACGGGCGGTACTTGCGATGCGCCGGTGACAGGCGTTGGTGTGCAATAGCTCGAGGTTGGGAAATTGCTGATGCCTTTCAACTGGCCCCGATGATCGACGCACCGGCCGAACCGCTTCCGGTGGGCGAGGACGAGTTCCGCATGATCGCGGACAGCGCCCCCGTCGCGGTATGGGTGACTCGGCTGGATCGCAGGCGCAGCTTCGTCAATCGCGCCTATGTGGCATTCCTCGGCGTGTCCTATGAAGAGGCGCTCGACTTCGACTGGCGGCGGATCATCCATCCGGACGATGCCGCACAGGTGCTCGCGCAATCGGTCGCGGGCGAGGCGAGCCTCGACGCCTTCGAGCTCGAGGGGCGCTATCGCAACGTCCATGGCGAATGGCGCTGGCTCCATTCCACCTCGCAGCCGCGCCGCGATGCCCAGGGGCGCCATATCGGCTTCATCGGCGTCGCGCACGACGTGACCGAGGCCAAGACCGCCGAACTCGCGCTGCGCGAGCGCGAGGCGCAGCTTTCCGCGTTCATCAACCAGACCACCGCCGGCTTCGGCCAGGTCGACCTCGAAGGCCGTTTCACGCTCGTCAACGAACGCTTCTGCGAGATCGCGGGCTGGAGCCGCGACGAGCTGATGGGCAAGACGATGCAGGAGATCACCCATCCGGACGATCTTCCCCGCAACACGCCCCTGTTCGAACGGGCAGTGCGCGAGGGCACCCCCTACACCCACGAGAAGCGCTATATCCGCAAGGACGGCAGCATCGTCTGGGTGAACAATTCGGTGGCGGTGATCCGCCGGGCGAATGGCGAGCCCTTCGGCGTGCTCGCGGTCACGCTCGACGTGACGCGGCGGCGCGAGGACGAAGAGGCGCTGCGCAAGAGCGAGGAGACGCTGCGCCTCGCCACCGAGGCCGCCGGCATGGCCACCTGGGAGCTCGATCTCGAGACGATGGAAGGGGCCTGGTCGCCCAATCGCTTCGACCTGCTCGGCATCGCGCGGCGACCCGAGGCGCGCGGCACCTTCGACGAATGGATCGCACGCGTGCACCCCGACGACCGGGAGATGGTGCGCGACGCCGCGTTGCGCTGCTTCACCGCGGGGGCGCCCTATACGATCGAGTATCGTATCCTGCGCGCCGACGACGGCGCCGAACGCTGGCTGCAGAGCCATGGCAGCCGGATCGACTATGGCGACAGCCGGCCCAGCCGCTTCGTCGGCGTCTCGCTGGACGTCACCGATCGCAAGCGCGCGGAGGACCAGCTGCGCGCGAGCGAGGCGCGCTTCCGCACGATCTTCGAGCAGGCCAATGACTTCCTGATCACGACCACGCTCGACAATCGCGTCACTTCGGTGAACCCGGCAGTGGTGGAGGCGATCGGCTATCGCGAGGACGAGATACTCGGCCGCTCGATCCGCGACTTCATGGACGAGGACCAGTTCGCGATCGGCATGGAGGCATTCAACCGCAAGCTTCAGCATGGCGGCTCGACGCGGCTGACGCTGAAGCTGCGCGCGCGCGACGGGCGCGAGCTGATCTGGGAAGTCAATTCGCGGCTCAGCCTCGACGAGCAGGGTCGCCCGGTGGCGCTGCACGCCATCGGGCGCGACATGACCGAGGCCAAGCGCGCCGAAGCGCATCTCCGCCTGCTGATCGACGAACTCAACCACCGGGTGAAGAACACGCTCGCCATCGTGCAGGGCATCGCCCGGCAGAGCTTCAAGGACGATGTGCCGCCGCGCCAGGCCCGCGTCGCCTTCGAAGGCCGGCTGGCCGCGCTGTCCGAAGCGCACAACCTGCTGACGCGCGAGCATTGGGGCCTGGTCTCGATGCGCCGGATCATCGAGGACGCCTTGCGCCCGCATGGCGAGCCGGGCCGCTTCGCGCTCGACGGGCCGGACCTGTCGATCCAGCCCAAGACCGCGATCAGCCTGGCGCTGGCCATCCACGAGCTGGCGACCAATGCCGTGAAGCACGGCGCCCTGTCGCGGCCCGAGGGGCGGATCACCATTCATTGGCAGAGAGCGCATGGCGACGGCCCCGCCAGGCTCGGGCTGCGCTGGGAGGAAATGGGTGGCCCGCCGGTGGTGGCGCCGACGCGGCGCGGCTTCGGCACCCGGATGATCGAGCGCGGCCTCGCCGCCGAGCTGGGCGGCACGGTGAATATCGAGTTCCGCCACGCCGGACTGGTCTGCATCGTCGACGCGCCGCTGCCGGAGAGTGCGGCATGAATGGGCTCCGGGGCTTGCGGGTGCTCGTCGTCGAGGACGAGCCGGTGGTCGCCATGTATCTCGAGGATCTGCTCGACGCGCTGGGTTGCGAGACGATCGGCCCGGCGAGCCGGCTGGTCGACGGGCTGGCGCTGGCGGAAGGCGGCGGCTTCGACGTGGCCATCCTCGACATCAACCTGGGCGGAGAGCGCAGCACCCCGATCGCCGAGGCGCTTCGCGCACGCGGCCTGCCCTTCGCCTTCGCCAGCGGCTATGGCGCGCCGCCGGAAGGGTTCGGCGAAAACGTGCCGATGATCGAGAAGCCGTATCGCGAGGCCCAGGTAGCCGGCGCCCTCGCCCGCCTGCGATCCTAGGTCGGGGACTCACATTCCTTCAATCGTCATCCCCGCGAAGGCGGGGATCCGGGGTAATGCGGGATATCGGCACCACCGCGCGAACGCCGTCCGGAAAGGACAGGATTCGCCACACCCGTTCCGCGCCTGGACCTGGATCCCCGTCCGCGCGGGGATGACGGGGTTCGCTGAATCAGTCCTCAACCTAGACGGATCGAGGCCCCGGGACCGGCGCTGCCGGCCCCCGGGGGCCCCTTTCCCTACCAGCGCTTCGACAGGCGGAGCTGCAGCGTGCCGGCCTTCTCGCCCTGCGCCGCCCGCAACCCGGTCTCGAAGTCGAACGACCAGCCGCTGGAGAGGATGTCGAAGCGCGTGCCGAAGCTCAGCTGGAGCTGCTCACGCCGCCAGCCATTGGCCGCCAGCTCATAGATCGCGGCCCCCGGGATATCGGCATAGTCGAGCCACTGGGCATCGACATTGGCGAACTCATGGTTCCATTCGGCGCGCAGGCGCGGCGTGATCGAGCCGAAGCCCGTCTTCTGGCGATATTCGAGGCGGCCGCCGATCGTACCGGTGATCGAGCGAACCTGGCGAGCGTCGAAGCGAAGATTGTAGCGCCCGGCGCCGCTCTCCGCATAGGCGTCGAGCTCGGCATCCATATATTCGCCGCGGCCATAGATCGACCAATGCAGCGGGCCGCCCATCCGGTCGATCCCCAGCGAGATCGCGGCAATGGTGTAGCTGCCGTCGCGGCTGCCATATGCCGTCGCGTTCACTGCCTGGGCGATGCGCCGGGTAGTGAAGTCGAGCTGGCCGCGGCCGATCATGCCGTCGATGAAGGTGCCGCTGGCGGGCTGGACGCTCGTATAGGCGGCATAGATCGTGCTGGTGCCGCGCACCTGCGCCGCCGTGCCGATCCGGCTCAGGTCATTGCCATAGCCACCGCCCAGGCCGACCAGCACGCCCTCGGAGAGCTTGATGTCGGCACCGGCGCTGAGCCCCGCGGTGGTGGCGGTGATCTTGCTGCGATCGGTCCGCTTGTCCCGCGTGCCGATATCGATCGCGCCGCCCGCCCAGGTGGCGATCGAGCCGACCCGGCGGTTGCCGTCCTCGTCCACCGCGCCCTTGCGCGGCGCTGCCGGGCTGCCGCCCGTCCCCTCACCCCCGCCGGTGCCGGCGATCGTCCGGCCATAGCCGAGCTGATCGGCGCGCGAGAGCGGCGATTGCGGGTTGTTGACGAACTGGCCGATCGCCGGATCCTCGCCCGAGACGCGCATCCGCTCCGTGATCCCCAGGCCCCAATCCTTGTCGTCATAGCGCCGCATCGGCGCCGAACCGTCGCGCGACGCCAGCGTCACGCCCATCGCCAGGCCGGTGCTGCCGCCGCCATTGTGGAGCTGCTCGGTGCGCCGCATGAAGTTGGAGACCTGGGCCCGGGCGAAGCGGCGGGTCGTCTCGGCCTGTGCGTCGCTGATCGCGGCGATGTTCGGATCGTTGCGCGGATCCGGGCGTGCCTGGACGGTGAGCGTCACCGTCGACGGCGCCGAGGCGCCGAAGACGTTGCTCAACGTATAGGTGACCACGATCTGCCCGCCAAAGCGGTTGTTCGGCGTCACATCGAGGCGATAGGCGCCGTTGCCCGCCGCCACGATCGCGGTCGTGGCCGAATTGGCCGGCGACACGCTCACCACGTTCGCGCCGGTGAACGGCCCGCGGATCGCGCCGTCGGTGAGCATCACCGAGACCATCTGGCCGTCGCCCGCCGTCGCCGTCTTGGGTGCCGCGACCGGCACCTGGCCGACGACCGTGATCGTCACCGTGCCTGGGGCCGAGGTGCCGCCGGGGCCGACCGCAACATAAGTGAAGCTGTCGGTGCCCGAGTAATTGGCGGCCGGCGTATAGGTCGCGATGGTCGGCGAGGCCGGCGCCACTGCAACCGGCGTCAGGCTCGGCCCGGCCCCGCCGCTCAGCGTGACCGTCCCGTGCGCCGGCTGGCTGGCGATCTGGATCGAATCATAGACGCCGGTGACGAGTGCCGAGAGATTGATCTGGACGCTCGTCCCCGCCGTCGTGGTGCTGCCCGCCACCGTGGAAGTGCCCGGCGCTGCGTTCGGCGGCGGCGGCGTCGCCACGGTGAGGCTCACCGTAGCCGCCGCCGACGTGCCGCCCGGGCCGGTGACGGTATAGGTGAAGCTGTCCGCGCCGAAATAGGTGGCGGTGGGCGTATAGGTCACCACGTCGCCGTTCACGGCCGTCGTGCCATGGGTCGGCGCGGTGACGATCGTCAGCGTGCTGTGGACGCCGGTGATCGATGTGGTGAGATCGATCGCCGTGCCCGAGCTGTTATAGGCCACGGTCACACCGGTCTTGTTGGCCGCGGTCGGTGCCGCCGGTGTCGCCACCGTCAGGCTCACCGTCGCCGGAGCCGAGGTGCCGCCAGGGCCGGTCGCCGTATAGGTGAAGCTGTCCGCGCCGTAATAGGTCGCGGCCGGGACATAGGTCACCACCTCGCCCGCGATCGTCACCGTGCCGTGCGCCGGCGCCGTGCCGATCGCAATGCTGCCGCGCACGCCGGTGATCGAGGCCGACAAGTCGATCGCCGTGCCGCTGCTCGCATAGGGCACCGCCACGCCGCTCTTGTCCGCCACGGTCGGCGCCGGCGGTGTCGCCACCGTCAGGCTCACCGTCGCCGGAGCCGAGGTGCCGCCAGGGCCGGTCGCCGTATAGGTGAAGCTGTCCGCGCCGTAATAAGTCGCGGCCGGGACATAGGTCGCCACCTCGCCCGCGATCGTCACCGTGCCGTGCGCCGGCGCCGTGCCGATCGCAATGCTGCCGCGCACGCCGGTGATCGAGGCCGACAGGTCGATCGCCGTGCCCGTGCTCGCATAGGGCACCGCCACACCGCTCTTGTTGGCCGCCACCGGTGCCGCCGGCGTCGCCACCGTCAGGCTCACCGTCGCCGGAGCCGAAGTGCCGCCAGGGCCGGTCGCCGTATAGGTGAAGCTGTCCGCGCCGTAATAAGTCGCGGCCGGGGTGTAGGTCACCGTGTCGCCCGCGATGACGAAGGAGCCGTGCGCGGGACCGCTGGTGACCGCGATGCTCGAATGGACGCCGGTGATCGAGGCCGACAGGTCGATCGCCGTGCCCGTGCTCGCATAGGGCACCGCCACGCCGCTCTTGTTGGCCGCCACCGGCGCCGCCGGCGTCGCCACCGTCAGGCTCACCGTCGCCGGGGCCGAGGTGCCGCCAGGGCCGGTCGCCGTATAGGTGAAGCTGTCCGCGCCGTAATAAGTCGCGGCCGGGGTGTAGGTCACCGTGTCGCCCGCGACGACGAAGGAGCCGTGCGTGGGACCGCTGGTGACCGTGATGCTCGAATGAACGCCGGTGATCGAGCCCGACAGGTCGATCGCCGTGCCGGTGCCCGCATAGGGCACCGCCACGCCGCTCTTGTCCGCCACGGTCGGCGCCGGCGGGTTGGCCACCGTCAGGCTCACCGTCGCTGCAAGAGCCGAGGTCCCGCCCGGACCAGTCGCAGTGAAGGTGAAGCTGTCTGGGCCATAATAAGTCGCAGCCGGGGTATAGGTCACCACGTCGCCCGCGACGACGAAGGAGCCGTGCGTGGGACCGCTGGTGACCGTGATGCTGCCATGGACGCCGGTGATCGAGCCCGACAGGTCGATCGCCGTGCCGGTGCCCGCATAGGGCACCGCCACGCCGCTCTTGTCCGCCACGGTCGGCGCCGGCGGCGTCGCCACCGTCAGGCTCACCTCCGCCGGGCCGGAGGTGCCGCCTGGACCGGTCGCAGTGTAGTAGAAGCTGTCTGGGCCATAATAGGTCGCAGCCGGGGTATAGGTCACCACGTCGCCCGCGACGACAAAGGAACCGTGCTGCGGCACCGTGACGACTGCGATGCTGCTGTGCACGCCAGTGATCGAACCCGACAGGTCGATCGGCGTGCCGGTGCCGTTGTACGGGATCGCGACGCCGCTCCTGGCGTTCGCCACCGGCGCCGAGGGAGCCACCACCGTGATGCTGACTTGCTTCACGTCCGAAGTCCCGCCCGGACCGCTTGCGGTGTAGGTGAAGCTGTCCGACCCGATATAGCCCGCCGTCGGGGTATAGGTCACCGTGTCGCCGGCGATGCTGGTCGTGCCGTGCTGCACATTGGCGACGATCGCGATGCTGGTGTGCGGACCGCCGGTGGAGACTGCACTCGACAGGTCGATCTGCTTGGCGGTGTTATAGGACACCGTGGTGCTGACGTCCGCCGCGCTCGGCCGCGCGATGAAGGTGTAGCTGTAGGAACCGGAGCTGGTCTGGCCGTTGACGCCGACCGTAACGGGCTGCGCGCCCGTGCCGGCTGCCGGCGCGGTGACGGTGAGCGACGTCACGCTCGCCGCGGTGACCGTGCCGGTCCCCGCCGCGCCGAAGGTCACCGTGTTGTTGCCTGGCGTCGTGCTGAAGCCGGTGCCCGAGACGGTCACCACCTGGCTGACCGGGCCCGAATTGGGCGAGAGCCCGGTGATCGTCGGCACCACCGCAAAGGCATTGCTGGACGCTGCCGGCGTGGTCGGATAGCCGCTCGGCGTGAAGGCGCCGAGCACGAGGCCCGAGGACGAGCCCGCGGTGACGCCGGCATAGGTGAAGGTGATCGTGCAGCCGCTCGACGGGATGGTGAAGTTGCCGAACTGATAGTTCGGCCCCGCATCCGATCCGGTGGCCCCGCAGCTGCCGCCCGGCGCTCCGCTCACGCGGCTCAGCAGCGAGGAACCGGCCAGCAGCGGCGCGACGTCCGGCGTGGCCGAGGCATTGGGATTGGCGAAGGTGATCGTCAGCGTGCCGTCCGCCCCGACGCCGAGCGAAGTCGGCGAGAAGCTGAGCGATGCCGTGACGGTCTGCGCCGCGCCGACCGCGATGCTCTGCTGCACCTGGGCGGCCGCGTTCCAATTGGCGTCGCCGGCCTGGTTGGCGTTGATGATGCATGTGCCGGTGGCGATGAAGGTCACCGTGTTGCCCGTCAGGGTGCAGACGCCGGTCGTGCCCGAGCTCAGGCTCACGCCCAGGAGCGAGCTGGCGCTCGCGCTCACGGCATAGGGCGCGCCACCCACCGTCGCGCCGGCCGGCGCGGTCGAGGTGAAGCTGATCGTCTGGTTGCCCTTGGCGATCGTGACCGTGGTGACCGGAGTCGTCGCGGTCACCGCCGGCCCCTGGCTGTCAGAGACCTGAATGATGTAGCTGAAGCTGCCCGCCACCGTCGGCGTGCCGGAGACGGTGCCCGTCGACGAATTGAGGCTCGTGCCCGGCACGAAGGCGCCGGCGTTAAGCGAATAGGTATAGGGCGTGACGCCGCCCGTAGCCGTATTGGCCTGGGAATAGGCGACGCCCACCTGAAGGCCGGTCGCGGCGGCCGGGGTTATCACCAGCGTGGCCGGCGTCACCGTGAAGCTCTGCACGACGTTGCTCGCCGGGGCCCAGTTGCCGTCGCCCGCCTGACTGGCGGTGATCGAGCAGAGGCCCCGATCGACCAGCGTCACCGTGGTGCCCGATACGTTGCAGACAGCGGGCGTGGTCGAGGCAAAGCTGACCGTCAGGCCCGAGGTGGCGGTGGCCGAGAGCGGCGGCGGCGTCGACGACAGCGCGATGTTGGACAGGGCGCCGAAGCTGATCGTCTGGGTGCCCGAGCCCACGACGATGCTATAGGCCAGGGTCTTGGTGTAGGGGCCGCCGCTGCCCACGGTCGAGCTGTCCGTCGCGGTGATGTCGAAATTGAACGTGCCCGCGGTGGTCGGCGTGCCCGAAAGCGTGTTGCCCGCCACGGTCAGCCCCGGGGGCAGGGTGCCGCTGCTGCGCGCATAGCTGTAGCCCGACGTGCCGCCGCTCGCCGTGAAGCTCTGCGAATAGCCGATGCCGACGGTGCCGCCCGGCAGCGGCCCGGCGGCTGGCGACAGGCCGATCGTCGGCGCGGCGATGCTGAGCGTGAGCGAGCCGGTCGCCTGGGTGAAGGGGCCGGTGCCGAGCGAGCTGTCCGTCACGATGGGCGCGAAGGTGAAGTTGCCGCTCGCCGCCGGCGTGCCGCTGACGGAGCAATCCGGGTTGATCTGCGTGCCTGCGGGCACCGTGCCCGATGCCGGCGTCGACGAGCAGCTATAGGTTGCCCTGCCGCCGCTGGTGTTGATCTGCACGCCCGAGAGCGCGACGCCGCGCGTACCGCTGCCGGTGAGCGTCGACGAGAGCGTGGGGTTGCTCACCGGCACGGTGACCGTCGCCGGGCTGGACGTGCCGCCCAGATTGGTCGCCGTGAAGGTGAAGCTGTCGTTGCCGCGGAACCCGATGGGTGCGCTATAGGTGACCAGCCCGGTGGAATCGATCGAGACCGTACCGCCATTGGCCGTGGTCGCCGAGCCCACCGCATAGCTGGTGGGGCTGTTCGTCGCATGGCCGGCGACGCTGAAGGTCACCCCCGCGGCATTGTACGCGACCGCGGAGGCCGTGAAGGAACTGGCGACCGGCGGAGCGATATAGGTAAAGCTGGTGGAAGCCGAGCCACCCGCCGTGGTGACCACGACCGGGACGGCGCCCGGGGCGGCATGTGCCGGCGCCGTGAAGGTCACCGTGGTAGCGGTGGTGCCGGTCGGCGTCACGCTGGCGCCGTCGACCGTCAAGGTCGCACCGGTCAGATTGGTGCCGGTCAGCGTCACCGCGGTGCCGCCCGATGTCGGCCCGCTTGCCGGCGAAGGCGCGCCGACGGTCGGCGCCGCGACATAGGTATACTGGTCCGCCGCGCTGGTCACGCTGGTGCCGCCTGGCGTGGTGACGGTGATGTGGACCGTACCCGCCGTGCCGCCCGGCGAAGTCGCGTTGATCTGCGTGCCGCTGATGACCGTATAGGTCGCGGTAGCGGCGCCGAACTTGACCGCACCCGTCGAAGCTGCCGCCGAGAAGCCGGTGCCCGTGATCGTCACCGGGGTGCCGCTGCTGGTCGGCCCCGAGGTGGGAGAAACCCCAGTGACCGTGGGCACCGGAGGCAGCGCGCAGCTGAGCGAGAAATTTACCGCGCTGTTGTTGGCGCCGTTATTGGTGGTGTTGCCGTCATACGTGCTGTTCGACAGGCCGATCTGGAAATAATCGCCCGCCTGCACACCGGAGAAAGTGAAATTACCACTTCCAGTCGAAGTCGTCACATCCTGCACGATCACGACATTCTGGGTCGCCCCGGCACGCGTATACAGAATGTAGATGAATGCGTTCTTGGTGTTCCCGCTCCAGGAATAGGTCACGACCTCATTGTTCGCGAGCGGTTGAGTTGCGGAATCGGTATATTTGTCCGTCCCATTGCCGCCGCCGTCGACCGTGAACACGCCGCCCAAGGCATTGATGGCGGTGCAACCCGCGGACGCCCATGCGTTGGCCGGCGCGAGCGCCACCAGGGCGGCCATGACGCCGCGCAATGCCGCCGAAGCGACTCGATTCGGACGCGAGGGTGTGGCGGAGGAATCCTTCCTTCGCGAATCAACCGAATCGCGATGGAAAGCCGCCTCCACGAGACGAATAACCCCGGAACGGATGGCTTGCCCGACGCCCCAATCCATAGAATTTCCCCCGACCCGCCCAATGGGCGCGTGCATTCCAGTTACCACAGCAACTTACGCGCCTACAATCAAGTTTGGTCGACACCGGGCCACATAAGAACAAACGCTGTACCGGATCCGGACACGCCTAGAAAAAACGGGAGATATCGCAGCCAAAATAGCTCCATTTTGGTTGCATTATTCCGAAAACCAAAAAGATTCCGCCGCAGACAACTTTCTCACATTGCCAAGCGCGACATCTTGGCCGCATCATGACGAGGGCGAACTGACCGCCCGTACAGCGCACCCAAGCAAACACATCCATCTTCGGGAGGGCACCATGAGTGAACCGTTTGTCGGCCAGATCATGCAGGTCGGCTTCAACTTCGCGCCGCGAGGCTGGTCTTCGTGCAACGGCCAAATTCTGAGCGTCACGCAGAATCAGGCGCTGTTCGCGCTGATCGGCACCACCTTTGGCGGCAACGGCTCGACCACTTTCGGCCTGCCGAACGCGGCCGGCCGCGGCTTTGTCGGCCTGGGCCAGAGCAGTGCCAGCGGCCAGACCTATATCTGGGGCCAGGCTGCGGGCGCCGAAAGCGAAACGCTGTTGATCGCCAACATGCCGGCGCACAACCACACTGCCACTTTCGCGGGCCTGGCGGGCAGCACAAGCGCGAGCGGCTCGATCCAGGCGGTCACCGGTGCGACGACGCAGACCAACGTTCCGGCCGACGGTTCGCTGTTCGCCAACTGCGCCAATGCCGGCCCGAACCAGGTGAAGATCTATGCGCCGACGGGCACAACCGGCACCATGGTCAATCTCGGGGGCGTCAACATCACCGGCGGCAACTTCACGCCGCAGGGATCGGTCGCGGTGGGCCCCACCGGCAACAACCTCCCCTTCTCGATCATGAACCCCTATGTCGCGGTGCAGACCAACATTGCGTTGGTGGGCGTGTTCCCCTCGCGCAACTGATCGCCGGGCGAACAAACTGTTTCCGGCTTCGTCGCCCGCGCGACGGAGCCGGCTTCGTTTCCGACAGGTTCGGGCTCAGGAAAAGACCGCCTGGTAGATTCGCCGATCGGGATGAGGCTGCAATTGCGTGATCATGATCGCATGCGGACCGCCCCTGCCGCAGTCGAGATCATAGGTTCCGTCGATCAGATAGACTTCCAGGGGAGATTCGAAGAAGAGTGAAAAGGGTGGACGTACATCGATGCCACGCAACGGAGCGAGCCGCTGGATGCTGGCGAGCGTGATTTCCACCTGTTCGGGAATCGTGGCAACCCGAACCTTGCGGCCGACCCAGGGCTCGAAATCTTCCGGTGCTAGTAATTCCATGTGGCTTATATCCCCCTCCCGCCGAACGGATGATCGCCCCGGCTTCGAGAAAGCCATCCTGCCGGGTCCATTGCGGCGCGTGAAGCCGGTCCGCGCCGTTTCGGGGCAAAAGTCGATGAAATGCTAGCCCCCTTCCCCGCCCCGCTACCGCTACCGCTGCCGGATGCCCTGCACGCGCGGGACGTGACATTGCCGCCGGCGCGCGCCGCCGACTTGCAACCGCTTGCCGATCTCTACGCGGTTTCGCGCATGCCCGATCTGCTCCTCGCGCCTTGGCCGCCAGAACGAAAGCGCAGCTTTCTCGACGAGCAGTTCGCGCTCCAGCACGCACATTTCGTCAAGCACCACCGCAAGGGCCATTTCCGGCTGGTCGCCCGACAGGGCACGCGGATCGGCCGATTCTATTTCGACTGCAGTCTCCCGGAATGGGTGTTGATCGACATCCTGCTCGGCCCGGGGGCGCAAGGCAGCGGGATCGGCGGCGCGCTTATCGGCTGGCTGCAGCAGGCGGCACGCGAAGCAGGGGCTGTCGGGCTGCGCCTGAGCGTCGCCCGCACGAACCCGCGCGCGCGCGCGCTCTATCAGCGGCTGGGCTTCATCGATGCCGGCGACGTTGCCGGCACGCACATCGCCATGGTGTGGCGCCCCTGAGGCCCGTTATTCGACGGTGACCGACTTCGCCAGGTTGCGCGGCTGATCGACATCGGTGCCCTTGGCCACCGCGACGTGATAGGCGAGCAGCTGCACCGGCACCGCATAGACCAGCGGCGCGATCAGCGGATGCACCTTCGGCATGGTGATCGTCGCCACGGTACCCTCGCCCGCCGCTTCGATCCCGTCATAGTCCGAGATCAGGATCACCTTGCCGCCGCGCGCCTGCACTTCCTGCATGTTGCTCACGGTCTTGTCGAACAGCGGACCCGACGGTGCGATCACGATCACCGGCACGGCATCGTCGATCAGCGCGATCGGACCGTGCTTCATCTCGCCGGCGGCATAGCCCTCGGCATGGATGTACGAAATTTCCTTGAGCTTGAGCGCGCCTTCCAGCGCCAGCGGATAATCGGTGCCGCGGCCCAGATAGAGCACGTCGCGCGCAGCGGCGACGATGCCGGCCATCGCCTGGATCGCCTCGTCATAGGCCAGCGCGCCGTTGAGCGCGGCCGGCGCCTCGGCGAGGTGCTTGACCAGCGCCTTCTCGTCGGCCTCGGACAGCCGGCCCTTGGCCTTGGCGAGATTGGCGGCGAGCGCAGCAAGCACCGCGAGCTGGCACGTGAAGGCCTTGGTCGAGGCGACGCCGATCTCGGGGCCGGCATGCGTCGGCAGCAACAGGTCCGCCTCGCGCGCCATCGAGCTGGTCGGCACGTTGACCACCGCGGCGATCTTCTGGCCCTCGCTGCGGGCATGGCGGAGCGCCGCGAGCGTGTCGGCGGTCTCGCCTGACTGGCTGATGACGATCATCAGCCCGCCCTCTTCCATCACCGGCGCGCGATAGCGGAACTCCGAGGCGACATCGAGGTCGACGGGCACGCGGGCGAACTGCTCGAACCAGTATTTGGCGACCATGCCGGCATAGAAGCTGGTGCCGCAGGCGACGATGGTGACGCGCTTGATCGCGGAGAGGTCGAACTCCGGGATCGGCAGCGTGACCTGCTCTTCCATGCGCTGGAGATAGGCGCGCAGCGTCTGGGCGACGACGATCGGCTGCTCGTAGATCTCCTTGAGCATATAGTGCCGGTGATTGCCCTTGGAGACGAGATCGCCGGTGACGCCCGAAATGGTGATCGGGCGCTCGACGGGATTGTTGTCCCGGTCGAAGATCTGGGCGCCGCCATGAGTGATGACGACCCAGTCGCCCTCCTCGAGATAGGCGATGCGCTGGGTGAGCGGCGCCAGCGCCAGCGCATCCGAGCCGAGATAGGTCTCGCCCTCGCCATAGCCGACGACCAGCGGCGAGCCGAGGCGCGCGCCGACGAGAAGGTCCGGATGCTGGCGGAACAGGATGGCGAGCGCGAAGGCGCCATGGAGCCGCGGCAGCACCTCGGCAACGGCCTCGGCCGGGGCCAGGCCTGCCTCGATCTTCTCGCTGACGAGATGCGCGACGACTTCGCTGTCGGTCTCGCTCTCGAAGGTCCGGCCGCGCGCGATCAACTCGTCGCGCAGCGTCTTGAAGTTCTCGATGATGCCGTTGTGGACCAGCGCGACTTCGCCAGTGGCGTGCGGGTGTGCGTTGTTCGTGGTCGGGCCGCCATGGGTCGCCCAGCGGGTGTGGGCAATGCCGGTGGTGCCGGGGAGCGGATTGGCCGCCAGCTCCTTGCCGAGATTGACCAGCTTGCCCGAGGCGCGGCGGCGCTCGATCCGGCCATCGACATCGGTGGCGATGCCGGCCGAATCATAGCCGCGATATTCGAGGCGCTTGAGACCGTCGAACAGCCGCTCCGCGACTTCCTCCTTGCCGACGATACCGACGATTCCGCACATGTTCTGGGTGTTCCTGCTCTTGCCCGGCGATCAGCCGAGGATTTCGATCTGGTCGATGGAGTCGACGGCGATGCGCGTCTGGAAATGCGAGCCGATCGGCACGCGGCGGGCAACGCCCTTCACGCGCACCCGCTTGCCGACCAGCCTGTCCTCCGGATAGCCGCCGAGCTTCTGCTTCAACGCACCGATGGCTGCCGAATGCAGTTCGATGGTCAGATTGCCGGGGTCGCGATAATTGGCGGCGGAGTTCAGATAGACGTTGAACCCGCCCGCGCCGCCCGAAGCGACGACGAACTCGAACACCCCCGTCACTTCGCCCGTCCGCGATCCGGCCACCGCCTCGATCGCCTGGGCGGGGTTCATCGGCGCCGCCGTCTGCGCGAAGGCCGGCGTGGCGACCACGAGGGACAGCATCGATATCAGGGTTCGGGTGCGCATCACTTCTTCGCCGCCTCCTTCTTCGCCTTCATCACTGCGCGGAACTTCCGCGCCCAGCCCGGCTTCACCTGTTGCTCGGCCCGCACGATCCCCAGCGCGTCCGCCTCGACATCGCGGGTGACCACCGAGCCGGCCCCCACGATCGCGCCGTCGCCGATGGTGACGGGCGCGACCAGGGCGCTGTTGCTACCTACAAAGGCGCCGTTTCCGATCACTGTCCGGTACTTTAAAAATCCGTCATAATTGCAGGTGATGGTGCCCGCGCCGATATTGGCCCCCGCCCCCACCACCGCATCGCCGATATAGCTGAGATGGTTGGCCTTGGCCCCCGGCCCGATCACCGCCTTCTTGATCTCGACGAAATTGCCGACCTTGGCGCCCTGCTCGATCCGGGCGCCGGGACGCAGCCGGGCATAGGGGCCGATATCGGCGCCCGAGAGGATCTCGGCCCCCTCGATATGGCTGAAGCCATGGATGGTGACTAGATCCGCCACCGACACGCCGGGGCCGAACACCACGTTCGGCTCGATCGTCACGTCGCGGCCGATCACGGTGTCATGGGCGAACCACACCGTCTCCGGCGCGACCAGCGTGGCCCCCTCGGCCATCGCGCGGGCCCGGCGGCGCTGCTGCCACTCGCGCTCGAGCCCGGCCAGCTCGCCGCGGCTGTTGACTCCGGCCACTTCGATCGCGTCGGTCTCGATACCCACCGAGAAGCGGCCCTCGCGGCGCGCCAGCTCGACCAGGTCGGTGAGATAATATTCACCCGCCGCATTGTCGCTGGTAAGCTGGCCGAGCAGGCGGAACAGGTCCGGCCCGCGCACCGCCATCAGGCCCGAATTGCAGAGCGTCACCGCCCGCTCCTCCGGCGTCGCGTCCTTGTACTCGACGATCTTGTCGAGCCGGCCATCGGAGCCGACGATCACCCGGCCATAGGCGCCCGGATCAGCCGGACGGAAGCCGAGCACCACCACGCTGGGGCCGCCATCGCCGTGGAGCGCGTCGAGCATCCGGCGCATCGTCTCGGCGGTGACCAGCGGCACGTCGCCATAGAGGATCAGCACATCGCCCTGGAAGCCGGCGAGCGCGCTCTCCGCCATGCGCACGGCATGGCCGGTGCCGAGCTGCTCGGCCTGCTCCACGGTCTCCACGCCCAGCGGATGGACCGCCGCCTCGACTTGCTCGCGCCCCGCGCCGACAACCACGACCTCGCGCTCCGCGCCCAGCGCCTTCACGCTGTCGATCAAATGGAGCAGCATCGGCCGCCCGGCGATGGGGTGGAGCACCTTGTGGGTGTCGGACTTCATCCGCGTGCCCTTGCCGGCCGCGAGGATGATGGCTGCGATCGGTGCGGTCATTGGCCTCTCTGTTCCGGGGTGCTGGACCGGCCCCCTGCCACGATATGCTTGCCAATTCCATAGCCCGGCTGGCAGGCAGCACCGCGATGGCTGCATTCCCCTTCGCGATCGTCGGGTTCGACCTGGACGGCACCCTGCTCGACACCAGCGCCGACCTGGCCGGCGCCGTGAACCATGCGCTCGACCTGGCCGGCCGCCCGCCGCTCGACATGGCGACGGTGATGACCACCGTGGGGCGCGGCGCGAAGCACATGCTGGAACAGGCGCTGGAAGCGTCGGGCGGCTATGACGACGCATTGATGGCGCGGGTCTATCCGCCGCTGCTCGACCATTATCGCGATCATGTCTCCGACCATTCGCGCCCCTTTCCCGGCATGCTGGACGCGCTCGACGCGCTGGCGGCCAGGGGCGCGACGCTGGGGATCGTGACCAACAAGTTCGAGTATCTGGCAGTGAAGCTGATCGCCGAGCTGGGCCTGGACCACCGCTTCGCCGCGATCATCGGCGGCGACACGATGGGCAAGGGCAACGCCAAGCCGTCGGCCCTGCCGATCCGCGAGATGATCCGGCGCTGCGGTGGCGGCCGCACGGCGTTCGTGGGCGATTCGATCTACGACACCATGGCGGCGCGGAATGCCGAAGTGCCGAGCGTGGCGGTACGCTTCGGCTTCCTCTCCCAGCCGGTGGAGGAGCTGGGCGCCGATGCCGTGATCGATTCCTATGCCGAGCTGGTCCCGGTGCTGGAGCGGCTGGGGACTAGTTGAGGATCAGCGCGTCCGAGTTGACGTGATAGCCGGCGAGCGCCGCCTTGCCGGCGTCGATCCGATAGACGAACTGCTCCTGCGCGGTGCCGCGCTCATATTGCGCTTCCTGGTTGAGCACGATGAAGTGCACGCCGTTGTTGAAATTGTCGTTCCAGCCGATCGTCTTCGACGTGCGGAACTTGCCCAGCTTCCGATGCACCGCGTCGAGCAGCGCGAGCCATTTGTCCTGCGGCGTGGCGGCGCGCAGTTCGGGCGCCGCGCTCTGCCAGGTCTCGGCGAACTTGCCCGCATCGAGCGACTGGTGGAAACGCGCAGCTCCGGCCTCCGCCAGCGGCACGTCCTTGCCGATCGAACAGGCCGAAAGCGCCAGCGCCGCCGCGACGATTCCCAGAGTCCGCATCATTCCCCCTCCCTCAAGTCAGGGTCGATATGCTGCCACCCTGCCCCGGCGATGTCGATGCGGTCAGCCCGGATCCTTGAGCTGGTGCAGCAGCACGGCATTGCCTTCGCTGTCCTCGATCACACGCATCCGGCAGACCGGCGAGTGGATGAGGTCGCTCTTGAAGGTCACGCCCTTCCCCTCCAGCGCCGTGCAGAGCGCGTCGAGATCCTCGACTTCGAAGGCGATCGTGCCGCCGGCATCCGAGGCGGGCCGGTCGCCGGTCACGTCGGTCAGCGCCAGGCAGCCGCCGCCGGGCAGGTCGAATTCGATCCATGGAATCCCCTCCGGCGCATGGCTGGCCGGAAGGCCGAGCGTCCGCTCGTAGAAATCGCGCGCGCGGGCGAGATCGACGGCCGGATACATGGTGAAGGCGACCTTGCGGAACATCATCGTCTCTCCCGTGGAATGCCCATGCAGAATAGCGGAGGCGCCCCAACAAGGCAAGGATTTGTTCCTGTTATGTTTCATTCGGTTCAGCCGACCGGGCGATAGCCCTTGCGGTATTTGGTCCAGAGATGCCGGGCGAGCATCAGCGGCGGCATGCGCAGCCAGTGGCTGCGGACATAGAAGCCCAGCCGCGTGAGCCGGGCGGTCTGGCGGCCCCAGCCATCGCGGGCGGTGAGGCGGTGGAGATAGAGGCGGTCGAGCGGGGTGCGCCGCCGCCATTCGGGCGGGACCTCGGTGCCGTAGAGCGCATGGCTGAGCCGGGCGGCGCGGGCCATCGCGGCGGAGAGGCCGTGGCGGCGGGCGCGTTCGGCCAGGCCCTCGACCTCCCCATCTCCAAGCAGGCAGTGAATGTCCCAAAGGTTGCGCATTCCGCCGGCCAGGTCGCCGTCCGCCAGGAGGTGGGCGGCAGCATGAACCAGCATGTCCGGACGCGAAAATGTGCACAGTCCGTTGTCGAGCGGCACGGCGGCGGCGAGCAGCGCCCCGGCATCGGGGGTGATGCGCGCCGTCAGGGGGAGGATCGTGTGGTGGACGTCGATCATCCGGTCGCGCTCGCGGTGGATGAGCGGCGGCAGCTCGTGCATCCAGCGGCGATAATAGGCGTCGTCATAGGGATCGGGCTTCACCCATTCCCAGCCCGCCGCAAGCAGGGCCGCCTCCACTTCGTCCAGGCGGTCGCGGGGGACGAGGATGTCGAGATCGCCGATGTTGCGCCCTCTCGCCGGCGACAGGCCGGCAGCGGCAAAGGCAGTGCCCTTGAGCAGGACGACCGGCACGTCGAGCGGCGCCAGCGCCCGCCGCGCCATCTCGGCCTCCCAGAGCGCCGCCAGGCGGACCTGCCCGGCCGAGGCGATCGCATCGTCGACCAGGCGCTGCACCGCGGCGGGCAGCGCCAGGCCGTTCAGCCGGTGCGCGAGCGTGCCCGCCATCTGCTCGGCCCGGGCGACGGCGAACAGCTCGGTCCATTCCCGCGCGGCAAAGCCGAGCGCCGTGCCGGGATCGCGCAGCACATGGGCCAGGCGCCAGCCGGGGCTCATGCCAGCGCCTCGACCAGGGCTATGCCAGCTTCGGCGTCCGGATAGTCTATTGCCCGCGCGGGGACGGCCTGCACGAGCCGGGTGAGCGCATCGAAGCCGCGCTCGGCGAGATGGACATAGTTGGTCGATGCCTGAGTCAGCCGGACGAACGCCTCGCTCTGCGGCACCGGGCGCTCGGCGGCCTCGAAGCCGAAGCGGGGGAAGAGCAGCAGCGCCGGCTCGGCGGGCTCGGCCATGTTCGCGATGGCGCGAAGATCGGGGACCAGATGGCGGATGTCGCCCTTGGGCGTGCCGGGAAGCAGCGGCCCGAACCGGGCATCGGGCAGCGCGGCCCGGACGACCGCGATCGCCTGGTTCTTGAGGCTGATCAGCCGCGGAAAGGCATGGGCCAGGCCGGTGGCGGGATCGATCAGCACGAACTCGTCGCCCATCAGCCGCCAGCCGCGCGCCATCAGCAGCGCCGCGAGCGTGGACTTGCCCGCACCCGAGATGCCGGTCATCAGCACTGCCCGGCCATTCCGTTCCACCGCCGATGCGTGCAGCAGCAGGAAACGGCGCTGGGCGAGCGCCATCTGCAGGTTCATCCCCATCTCGGCGGCGAGCAGCCCCTGGGCAAGCGGCAGGGGCGCGGCATCGGGGATGGTGAAGTCCCCGCCGATATGAACCGCCGGACGAAGCCAGCGCCGCCAGGGCCGCGCGGCGAAGAGGTGGACATTGAAGTCCGGAACGTCCGGCTTGGGATAATCGCAATACAGGGCTTCCAGGGCAGCGACCGGCGCGCGCCAGTCGCTGCCGATGCGGAAGGCCGCGGGGCCGATGGCCAGGTGGGCGACGTGCCTCACAACCGCTCCACCAACCCGGCGGCGACCAGCTCGTCCAGGCGGATGGCGAGCGCGGCTGGATCGGCGTCGAGCAGATCAAAACGCTCGCCGAGGCGCGCGAGCAGCTGGGCGGCGGACAGCGTGTCGCCGGCGAGCGCTTCGAGCATCTCGGGCACGGGCGCGTCGACGACATGGGTGATGCCCGAGGCGCGGTGATAGATCAGCGTGAGCGCGTCGAGCGGGACGATGCGCAGCGTTTCCGGCGGCGCGGCGCGATAGCTGGTCATCGCCGATCTTCGCGCAACGACGCTGCGGCGAGACGAAGAAGAAGATGTTCACGCAGAGACGCGGCGCCGCGGAGGCCGTCCCGCATCGCGTGCGCGATGCCCGCAATCGTCGCCGGAGCCGAGATCCTGCCGCCGACGCAACGCCCGGGCTCGCCGAAGGGACTCCCTCCGCGGCGCCGCGCCTCCGCGTGAACCCGCTTCCGTCTTCCCTTCTTCACATCGTCGCGTCGTCGCGCGGTCGGATCGGCCACGGCCTTCAGCCGCGCGGCATCTGCAGCGAGGCGAAGCAGGTGAAGCCGCTGGTGCCCGACTGGAGGCGGCGGATATAGTTGGTATAGGCGCGGCTGCGTTCGTAATCGGTGCCCGGCAGCGTGCCGCCGTTCAGCGCGCGCTTGACGTCCTCCGCCTTGAACGGCGCACCGGCCGGCGGGAAGGCTCCGGGTGTGCCGGCCGGGACGAGCTTGCCGTCGGCCGCGACATATTGGCCCGCGCGGCCCGGATCGGGCACCGGGATCTCGCAGTTCATCACCGAAGCATTGGTCTGCGCCAGCGCCGGGCGAATCGAAACGATCGCCGACGCGCTCGCGGCGCCCAGCATCAGCGCACGGCGGCTGGCCTTCGGAAGCGGATCGTCGTCTGCCATGGCGCATTGTCCTGCGCCCGCCGGCGTTTCGCAATCGTAAATTGCGGGAGAACGGGACACATGCGGCCCCTTAGGTTGATGACTCCCCGTCATCCCCGCGCAGGCGGGGATCCAGGGTAGTACAGGATATCGGCGCCACCGCGCGAACGTCATCCGGAGAGGAGGGGACCGGCCACACCCGTTCCGCGCCTGGCCCTGGATCCCCGCCTTCGCGGGGATGACCAATATAATCTAAATCACTAGGAAAAAATGATAAATTTTGGTATAGCTTTCTGCACAAGGGCTGCACAGCTACGGTGGATCAATGACTTACGCCGCTGTTCTGCACAGAACCTACACAGAGAGTGAGGTCGCGCATGGCGTTTGTCACAGACAAAGAGGAGCTGAAGCCCGGTTTGGTGATCTTTCGCCGAGCAGACGTGCAGCATCGCAACTGGTATTGCCGGGTGAAGGTGCCGAAGGTTGACCGGTATAAAACGGTCTCGCTCAAGACTGACGATATCAATACGGCGCGCTCGTTGGCGTGGGATCAGGATGGCGAAGTCCGGTATGCCACAAAGCGCGGCGATCCGGTGTTCAATCGCCCTTTCCGCGACATCGCGAAGGAATTTCTGGCTACCCAGGTTGCACGGGCGAAGCGCGGCGAGATCAGCAAGGGGCGGCCCGAGAAGATGAAAGCCATCATCGAAGGGCCGCTCAATGAGTATGTCGGCTCAACGCAGGTACACCGCATCGGCGATGAGCTATGGGGCAGTTATCCGGCGTGGCGACGTGAGAACGGCGAAGGCCGGGCCGAGCGCAATGGCGGCCGGAAGGTATCGCCGGAGCTGGCGGCCAAGCTCGTGCAGCAGGATCAGGCGATGATCCAGAAGGCACGTGCGGCACGCAAGCTTCGCGCAAAGCCCCTGACGCCCAAGCAGTTTGAAGAAGCGGTTCAGGCCAAGCTCGATAAGCTGGTGCCTTTCGTCAGCGATGCGACGATCCGCTTTGAAATGTCGATCTTCGGCTCGATCATGCAATACGCGATCAAGAAGCGGTATGTACCTGCCAGCCAACGCTTCGATGATCGCCCGCAGCTCAAGAAAATGCGTCGCGATGAACTCAACCACGAGGAGTATGTCGCGCTTCATACCCATGCCCGCACGAAGTGGATCAGTGCGAAGCCGAAGGGTGAGGATAGCAAGCCGAACCCCGACGCCACCGCGTCCGACCGGCAGATATGGTATCGCACGGTCGCCTACAATTTCATGCTCATTATGTGCAACACTGGCATGCGCCCGAGCGAGGCCAAGAACTTGCGTTGGTGCGACATCACGCCCGCCAAAGACCGCGACGGCAACGAGATCGTGGTGCTGTTCGTGCAGGGCAAGGGCAAGTCGCGCAAGCTGGTGGCGGTGTCGAGCGTCGGCAAATATCTAGCCCGCATCCGCGAGCAGGCCAGGGAAGCCAATTGGAAACGTGCTGGGAAGAACGGCAAGCAATCCGATCCTGTCTATGATCCAAAGCCGACCGATACCGTCTTCACCACCATCGATGGTACGCCCGCCAAGACGCTCTACGGTACACTGGTCGAGGATATGCTGACCGATGCCGGGTTACGTGTCGGCCCGTGCGGGACGATCCGCTCCACCTACAGCTTCCGTCATACCTATGCGACGTATCGTCTCTCCGAAGGCGTGGACGTGTATCTGCTCGCCGAGCAGATGGGCACTTCGGTCAAGATGATCGAGGATCACTATGGGCATGTGAACACCATCAAACATGCCGACCGCGTGTTGCAGGGTGCTGGAGGCTGGAACCCGGTTGAGCCCGAGGAGAAGAAAAATGCCGCCGAGGGTAAGGCAAAAGCCTCGAAGGCGTCTCAAATGCGCGATCAGGCAGCGCGGCCCGCGCCCAAGAGCCGTAAATCGCGCAAGGCGTAGCCGATCCCGCGCCCGGCCCGGGCTCCCTGGCGGGATCAAGACCCGCTTCGCTGACGCGCCGCTGGCGCTCCCCGGTCAGCGAACGGCCAAGCAGGCATGGGAAGAAGGCGCGCCCGGCCCGTAGCGCTCCATTGCCTCTGACGTGCGCCCCTGATTGTTACCACTCAGAGGTAGAGTCCGGCTCCTTCATGATGGTTGGTTGATGGGATGGCAACGTGCCTGGGGGCATGCCCCCAGGCACGTTGGCCGGC